>CAWGHQ010000001.1:0-115747 GCA_963822495.1 uncultured Actinomycetota bacterium
CATTGATCCACAGGACGTGGATGAGGGTCTGTTCCGCCTTCACTGCTTCGGCTGTGGGCATCTGCGCCGGCTCTCCGAGGGCCCCGCGGGTCCCCACTCGGTTCACAGGTCGTCCTCTGTGTGACCTGTGTCACTCCCCGCTACTCATGAGAGTCCTCGCGGGGGTGCTTGTCAAGAGGGCACCGGGAAGGGCGCCGAGAAGACACTCCGTGACGAGCAGGCTCAGGCGAGCCACGCCAGCCAGGCCGCCAGGTTGTCGCCGGTCTTCGCCGACACGGGGACCACCTGCACCTCGGGCTGGAGCTTGCGGGCGTCCGCCGTCAACCGCTGGAGGTCGAAGTCGACGTAGGGCAGCAGGTCAGTCTTGTTGACGACCACGAGGTCGGCGGCCGCGAACATGTGCGGGTACTTCAGCGGCTTGTCGTCACCCTCGGTCACCGAGATCACCACGACCTTGCGCAGCTCGCCGAGGTCGAAGAGCGCGGGGCAGACGAGGTTCCCGACGTTCTCGATGAACACGATGCTGTCGCGCTCCGGCCGCAGCTGCTCGAGCGCGCGGGCCACCATTGTGGCGTCGAGGTGACAGCCGGCGCCAGTGTTGACCTGCACCGCCCGGGCGCCGGCGGACCTGATCCGCTCGGCGTCGAAGAGGGTCTCCTGGTCGCCCTCGATCACGCTGACCGCGCGGTCGGTGGCTGCGATGGTGCGTTCGAGCAGAGTCGTCTTGCCGGCCCCGGGTGAGCTCATCAGGTTCAGGGCGGTGATCCCGCGCTCGGCCAGCCACGCCCGGTTGCGCGCCGCTAGGCCGTCGTTCTTGGCCAGCACGGCGACCTCGAGCTCGAGGGTGTGCGTGCGCAGCTCGTCGTCCGCCCTCGGACTTCCGCGGCCATGACCGTGCCCGTGCCCGGGCTTGTGCTCGTGGCTGGGCTGGCCGGCATAGTCGTCCGGTGCGGCTCCGGGCGTGGTCACGCGGACCTCGGCCTCGCCGCACCCGCACGTGGTGCACACCTCAGGCCACCTCGACCGAGGTCACCTGGAGCTCGCGACCGGACAGCAGCTCCACGTCGGCACTGCCGCAGTCGCACAGGAGGAACGCGTCGCGCAGGCTGAAGTCGGCGTCGCAGTCTCGACAGTGCGCTCGCCCCGCCTGCTCCTCGATCTCGAGCACCGCCTGCTCCAGCGCGGTCCCGGCGGCGGCGAGCTCGAAGCAGAACGTGAGGGCGTGCGGCACGACCCCCGACAGCCGTCCCACCCGCAGCCGGACGACGCTGACCCGGCCGCCGGTGCGTTCGAGCACCGTCGCCACGACACTCTCCGCGATGGCCAGCTCGTGCATGGGTCCGCCTCTCGTCGCCACCGTAGGTCTGGAGGCCGCGAGGGCGCAACGACTCCAGGCCGCCGGCGCCGAGGACGCCGGAGGTCCGGCGGAGGAGTCTGCTGCGCTGTGCGCGCCGCCGAGCCGAACCGGCGACGCACCCGCAGCTGCTGGCTCCCCGTCCGGAGACGGTAAACGCTCTGCGATCTCCCAGCACCTCGCTGTGCTGGCCGAGGCCGATCTGGTCGGCTCCGGGAAGGTCTGCCGCGAACGCCTCTACCGGGTGCGGCCCGGCGGGCGGCGGAAGCTGCAGGCCGAGATCGCGGCTTCTGAGCCGACGCCCACACCCTGAGGAGCAACCCATGAGCTTGACCTAGACCGTCGTCCTACCGGTCTCGCCGGACGGAGAAGCCACCCACACGCGTCGCGATCGTGAACGCACCTGTCTTCGCGAGGCCATCCGTATTCAGACGGAGCAGTCGCCGATCAACCACTGAACCTCAGGCGGCGGTTCGCGCCGCCCACCCTTGATTGCTCCATTGTGGTACGACCCACGAGTCGGTGACTTCCACGCAGCACGAACGCGCAGCAGTGTGTCGTGTCAAGTCGGTCAGGTGCACTGGTCGAAGTGTCTGGACCAGGAGAACACCCAAAGCACCCACACCGCGCGCCTGCGGAAGTTACCGTGAATGGCGTGAGATCCCAGCCCCCGAAGCGCGCGCGCGGCCTCGTCGACGAGGTGCTCAGCGGACACCGGCTGACCGCCGCGGCGCTCGCGGTGATGCTGGTGCTGAGCCTGCTGACCTCCGGCTATCTGATCCTCATCATGCAGCCACGGGTGGTCGACTCGACCACCATGACCCGGCTGGCCCGCGAGGGTCGGGAGTCGATGCTGGACGAGGAGACCGGGTTGCGGGGTTGGCTGGCGACCGGAGACCCGGAGTTCCTCGAGCCCTACGAATCCGGTCGGCTCGCGGGTGCGGAGGCGTTCGACGGACTTGCCGACTTCGTCGACCGGGTGCCGGACGCTGCCGACGAGGTGGTCAGCACCCTGGTGGCTCGGGAGCGCTGGCAGGCCTGGGCCGCTCGCGCGGCCACGACCCGTCTGGCACCACGGGAGAAGGTCGACGGGACCCTCACTCGGTTCCTGCTCGAGGGCAAGGACCTCTTCGACGCCTACCGCACCGCCGACACCGCGAGCCTCAACCTGATCAAGGACCACCGCGACCGCGCACTCGCTGCCGAGACCCGGGCGATGGTGGGCACCCTGATCGCCTACCTCACGCTGCTGCTGACGGTGGGCGGGATCTTCTGGTACCGCCGTCGTCGCGTGCGGGCCCGCCTGCTCGACCCGATCCACGATCTGCTGGCGTGCATCGACTCGCTGCAGCGCGGCGACCTCAGCGCCCGCTCGCAACCCACCGCCGTGCCGGAGCTGAGTCAGATCGGTCGCCAGCTCGACGACCTCGCAGGAGCTCTCGAGGTGGCCGGGTCCGACGCCGCCAAGCGCGAGCGTCAGCTGGCGCTGATGGCCGAGCGACTCGCGACCGTGGTCCGGGTGGGTCGCGAGATCTCGGGTAGCCTCAGCGTCCGCTACGTCGCCGCCTCGGTGACCGAGGCGGCCTCGGACCTGATGGGCGCGACGTCGACCATGTGGGTGCGCACCGAGGACCAGGTCTTCCACGCTGTCCGTCGCAGCGCCGACCCGCACGGCGTCCTGCCGCCCGCCGACGTCGCTGCTCCTGACGTCGTGGTCCAGGCCGCGGCCGACGCTCGCCCGGTGAGCACCCCCACCTCACGCGCCTATCCGCTGGTGCTGGCCGGGGCGGTCACCGGCGTGCTCGAGGTGGATGCCGCGCAGACCGACCCCAACACCGAGCAGGTCCTCGACGCGCTGCTCTCCACCGCGGCGGTGGCGCTGGAGTCGGCGCACCTGCACAGCGCGGCGCGGGAGATGGCCGACATGGACGCCTTGACCTCGCTGCCCAACCGCCGCCGTCTCGAGGTCGACATCGACGCCGAGTGGGACCGCAGCCTGCGCTACGGGCGCCCGCTGAGCCTGGTGATGATCGACCTCGACCACTTCAAGGCCCTCAACGACGCGCACGGCCACCTCGTGGGCGACGTGGCGCTGCGCGAGGTGGCGGCGGCGATCACCCGGACGTTGCGCACGAGCGACACCGCCTACCGCTTCGGGGGCGAGGAGCTCGTGGTGCTGCTGCGCGAGACCGGCCTCGAGGACGCCGCGTCGTGCGCCGAGAGGATCCGAGTCGCGATCGCGCAGACCAGCCTCGCCGGTCACCCCGGGGTCCGGGTGACGGCCTCCGCCGGAGTGGCGACCCGCGACGTCGCCATGGCCCACCACAGCGAGATGACCGCACGGGCCGACGCCGCGCTGTACTCCGCCAAACGACACGGCCGCAACCGGGTGGTGACCGCCGAAGCAGACGAGCTCGGGGCCTTCGAGACCGGAGCCGATGAGACCCGGCTCGAGCCCAGGGCTGCGGCTCGAGACAGCAGCAGGCCGGAGATCGGGTCACGAGCGGACTCGTCCGCACCCGTCCCGGCCGCGGCCCGCTGAGTCCGGATCCACCGACCGCTGTCGTCGCGATGCCCGTGGTGACGCCACGGGCTGTTCGGCTGTTCCTGCTGTGCCGCTGATGTGCTCCGCGACGCGGCTAGTCCCAGCCAAGGTTCGGGAGCGGCCCTCGCTTTCGGGTTCGCCGCTGGCGCCATGTTCCTCGCGCTCGTGGACAGGTCGCCGAGCCGGGACCTCGAGGTGGGAGAGCCGGGGCCCCGGATCACCGTGCACGCGCTGGTGATGGCGCTGGCCGGCTCCGCGCTCTCCGTGGCCGTCGTCCGGGCCGGGATGCTGCCGCGCCGGATCGGGGTGCTCCAGCTCGTCGGGGTGGTCCTGGTCGCGCTTACGGCACTGCTACCGGGCGCCGCCCAGGTCCACTTCCGAGCGTGCAAGTGTCAGCGAGCGACGTGCCTGCCCGCGCAGCGGCCGTGACGACCCATCGAAACTCATGACCCGGGGGGCTGGCAGAGCTTCGTTCTTCGCTGCGGCGTGCTCCATGAAGCTGGTCCGGCACCTGCATCTTCGTCCGTAGGGGCACGCCTGGGGCGCCGTCGCCACCGCCTCGATACCCTCCGGCGGTGACCATGCCTGCAACGCGTCCGCAGATCGTCGAGGGAATGCACCGGGCCCTGACAGCCGAGGGCCCGCTCACCGAGGACGACCTCGCTCGGCGCGCTTGAGGCCGAGGGCCTGGACCTGGGCGGGGATCCACTCGACACCATCGCCGACCTGCTCGAGAGCGACGAGGTCGGGTTGGTCATGCCCGTGGGCGAGGGCCGGCACGCCTTGCTGCCTGCGCTGCTGATGGGGCGTACCTTCACCCATCGGGCGAGCAAGGCCGAGATCGAGCACGGCTTCCTCGAGATCGGCCCCGACCTGGAACCGCTGTCACTGCTGACCGAGGACGAGACCTACCTCCGCCTCGTCGACGGCACCGGGCTGGTCGAGGCCCTGGCCGGGTTCGACGACGACCTCCTGGCCGAGCGCGGGATCCCCGCCGGCTCGTTCGAGGAGTGCGCGTGGCTGCTCGACCCGGTTGCTCTGCGCGAGCTGAAGGCGGTCCCCGGCGATCTCGTGGGGGTCACGGTGCGCGCCGACGGCTTCGAGCTCAGCAGAGTCACCTCGCTCACCCAGGCAACCGATCCCCGGCCGATCCTCGACGCGATGACCGAGCTCGGCGGCACGAGGCCTGGGCAGATCGACTGGGTCGTCTGGCTGGCGTGCGCGAACGAGGCAGCCCTGTTCGCCGCCCCGACCCAGCCGCTGACCGAGATCTTCGGTGCCGCCGGACTGGTGATCGACGGCGAGCAGGTCGCGCCCCCCGGATTCGACTTTGCTCGGTGGCGCACGACCCAGCGGGTCGGGCACATCGCCGAGGTGCACCAGCTCGACGACGACAGCGCGCTCACGGTGCTGGCGCTGTCGCGCCTCTATGCCCAGGTAGCGGACTTTCTCGAGCAGGTCCAGGATGCTCCGGAAGGTAGCGACTCGATCGCTCACGCGCTCATCCCCGCGACTGTCGACCCAGATCCAGGCACTGCCCGTGACAGCCTGCTGGGTGCCGACACTCGCCTGGTTCGTGACCTCGCGGCACGGCTCGAGGATCCCGCCGTCGCCGAGGCCCTCCTGGTCGAGACCATCGGCGCGGGTCGCGACGGGGCCGCCGCGCTCGGCCTGTTCGCAGAGACCCTCGAGCCGCAGGTGCATCGCGCAGCGCGGCCCGCGCTGCAGTGGCTCCTCGGCAAGGCCCACGAGAGACTCGGCGACGTGGCCGCCGCTGAGGCCGCCTACGAGGCCGCCTTGGCGTTGGACGCCGACTCGCTGTTGGCGTTGTTCGAGCTGGCGCGGATCGCCGGCGACCGCGGCGATGTCGAACGCGGACTGTCCCTGCTGCGCCGAGCCGGAGCATCCGCCGACGACGAGCTCGTGGTCCTGCTGACCCACTTCCGCCCCGTCGAACGTCGCGACCTCGGCCGCAACGACCCCTGCTGGTGCGGATCGGGTCGCAAGTACAAGGTCTGCCACCGCAACAACGAGACCCTCCCGTTGGCCGACCGCGCGGCATGGCTTTACCAGAAGGCCGGGACCTATCTCGGCGACGGACCGTGGCGCGACGACGTGATCGACGTGGCGGAGATTCGAGCCCAGGACTGGGACCAGCCTGACGCGACCTACCTGGCTGCCCAGGACCCGCTGGTGTGCGACGCGGTGCTCTTCGAAGGCGGCGCGTTCGAAGCCTTCATCGCCGAGCGTGGCGGCCTGCTCCCCGACGACGAGCGGCTCCTCGCTGATCAGTGGCTGCTCGCCGACCGGTCTGTCCACGAAGTGGAGACGGTGACCCCCGGGAGCGGATTCACCGCACGCGACCTGCGCACCGGCGAGCGGGTCGAGGTCCGTGAACGCACCGCCAGCCGGACTCTTGAGGCAGGGGCGCTGTTCTGCGCGCGCCTGGTTCCCGCCGGCGACACCGTCCAGTGCTTCGGCGGCCTCGAGCCCGTCGCCCTCCACCAGCGCGACCGGCTGCTCGAGCTCATCGACAGCGAACCCGGTCCCGACCAGCTCGTCGCGTTCCTCTCCGCCCGGTTCGCACCACCCGTCCTGCACAACACCGAAGGCGAACCTCTGGTTCTCTGCTCCGCGACGCTCTCCGGTGGGGGAACTCCTGCGCTCGTCGCCGCGCTCGACGCGACCTACGACCGCGAGGAGGACGCTCTGCGCTGGATCGAGCACGTGACCACCCATGGCATGGAACGCGTCCGGTCCACCATCACGACCGAAGGTGACGCTATCCAGATCGAGACGAACAGCGAGCCGCGGATGGACCGCGTCCTCGAGACCGTGCTCGCACTCCAGCCGAGCCTCCAGGTCCAGACCCAGAGCCGACAGCCTGCCGAGGACCTCCAGGAAGCGATGAGCCGCGCGCCCGCCGGCGCCACGGCCGGCACCGTCGACCCGAACGACCCCGCGATCGCCGACGTGATCGAGCAGCTCATGCGCACCCACGAAGAAGCCTGGCTGGACGAGCTGATTCCCGCGCTCTCCGGCGTGACGCCTCGTGAGGCGGCCGCCGATCCCACCCGACGCCCCGACCTCATCAGGTTGCTCGACAGCTTCGGGCCCGCCGCTCCAGGCACCATGGATCCGGACCGCCTACGCGCCCAGCTCGGCCTCTGACCGACTCCGGCATCGTTGCTGACCCCGATCCGGCGGCGACGTCTGGGTGAACGGTCAAGAGACGTTGAGGTTCGACCTACCGCCAGGCGCCGCCGACTCCGGTGGCCTGCGCTCGACGCTTGGCCACGGCGCAGCGCAGAAGGTAGCGCGGGCTCGGCGGTACCCAACCCAGCTGGAGGCCCTGGCCGAGGTCGTCGCGAACTGCCCAGTGCTCGGCGACCAGACCGTCCGCAATCCGCAGCCAGATCCTCAGCGCGTCCTGATGCCACGACCGTGCCCGGCCGTACGGTCGTTCCGCGTGAGGATCGGTCGCCGGGTCGCCGGGTCCGCCGGGTCGCAGGGCTGCCTGTCAGTACCACCCGACGCGCTCGGAGTGGGCCCAGGCCCCCTGCGGGTTGCCGTAGCGGGCGGCGATGTAGGCCAGTCCCCAGCTGATCTGGGTCTCCGGGTTGGTGCGCCAGTCGTCGCCGACAACGGCCATCTTCGAACCCGGCAGCGATTGCGGGATGCCGTAGGCACCCGACGAGGGGTTCTCCGCGAGGTGGTTCCAGCCCGACTCGCGTTGCCACAGCGCGTCGAGGTAAGACCACTGCTCGGCGTCGAAGCTGAACTCAAGCAACATCTGGTAGCCGAGCCCGCGGTTGGAGTCGGCGTCGACGTCGGTCGGCAGCGTCTCGGGCGACGAGCTGGGCAGGCTCAGCGCGATCCGCTCCGCGCGATCGCGCAGCTGCTCAAGGATCACGCGCCGTGGGACGCGGGCGGCCGCACCGGTGCGCCCCGGTCCGGTCCGGGCGGTCCTCCCGGGCTTCGCGGAGCTGGCGGCCCTCGGGGTCGCGGTGGCCCTCGGGGTCCCGGCGGCCTTCGGGGTCGTGGCGGTCGCGGAGGGTTCCCGCGGCGACGGGGAGACGGTGACGCCGGAGCTGGTCGACGCCGGGGTGTCCGGCGAGACGCGACCCGCCGAGACCGACGGCCCCACCCCGCCGCAGCCGGCGACCAGCAGCACCCCGAGACCGGCTCCCACCGCCCACGTCAGTCGCACCCTCACCACCCACGGGAGCGTACGCGACCAAGCGAGCGCGCGCCGTCGCCCTGGGTTTGACGATGCCGGGCGAACCGGCCCAGCATCGCGACCGACCTGGGGGTCGGCGATGACGTACATCGCGCCGACGACGTCCCCCGGGTAGAGCGACTTCTCGACGCGGTCGAAGCCGGGCAGGCTGCAGGCGTAGTCGTCGATCTGGCCGTCGGAACGAGAGTGCCACGAGCAGGCCAGAGGTGGAGTGCGGCACGAAGTCACTGGCGGATGGAACCAGTTCAAGCGACTGTGCCGACACCGGGGCGACTTCCGGCAAGTCAGCCCGTGGCAGCGGCTGCGTGGAGCGACGCTCGCCTCCGCCGACAGGATCGGCTCACGAGCTCGCCAAATTCGAGGGTAGCCTCCAGTAGTCGGCGTCGTTGTACGAGCAGGGCCGCACCGCAGCGGGCACTGGCTTCGAGGTGGGTGGGTGCTCACGATGGGCGGTGGCGACATCCTTGGCGCTGGTCGCCGGGGCGACGGTGCCACCACCCGTCTGCTGCGGGCACACCCGTCCAGCGTCGCCGCAGCCCGCAGGTTGGTCCTGGATGCCCTGACTGCCGCACAACGCGATGACCTCGATGAGATCGCGCAGCTCCTGGTCAGCGAGGTGGTCACCAATGCACTCGTGCACGCCGGTACCCCGATCGGCATCAGTGCCTTCGTCGGAGACGACGGTCTCCGCGTCGAGGTGACCGACGGCAGTACGCAGGCACCAGCCCCACGCGGCTATGGAGACATGGCCGGCACCGGCCGAGGGCTGCGGCTCCTCCAGCAACTCGTCGACCAGTGGGGAACCCTCGCTCACCCGGACGGTAAGACAGTCTGGTTCGAGCTGAGCTCCAGCAATCGTCTCGGTGGGATCGCCTCGTCGCCGACGCCAGGTACCCGCGAGGTCGGTGTCAGGCCGGGAGCGACCGGTGAGGACCGGATCGACGTCGTGCTCCTCGACTTTCCACTCCTGCTCCACTCTGCGTGGCACGAGCACGCGGAAGGACTGCTCCGCGAGTACCTGCTCGTCAGCCTTGACACTGACGACCCCACGGAGGCCCTAGAGGCTCACGCCCGTGCCAGTGACGCCATCTCTCTGCTGCACGAGCACATCTCTGCGCCGCACCTCGGCGACGACCCCGAGGAGTTGATGGCCCACGCTGTGGAACCGGGGGTGTCGTCGAAGAGGAAGGTGCTCCCGGTGCCCCGGTCCGCTGTTGGTCACTTCCTGGTCCTCGATCGTGCGATGGACTCTGCCCTCGCCCTGGCAGATTCCGGGGTGCTCCTGACTCCACCGATTCAGCCCGAGCTGCGCGACCTGCGACGCTGGCTGTGCGGCGAAGTGTCGCGACAGGCTAACGGCCAACGGCCGACCGCGTGGTCGAGCGACCCGGGCGCCGCACCGATTGCCGTTCTCCCGCCGATCTCCTGGACCGACGAGGTGGTGAGCTCGAACGGGCAGGCCCTCATCGCGGCGGACGACACCGACCGGATAGTCGGCGTCAGCCAGCAAGCCTGCGAGCTGCTGGGATATGAGGCACCGAGCCAGTTGCTGGGGCGGCGGCTGGTCGCGATCATCCCTTCCCGCTTCCACCAGGCGCACTTGGCGGGGTTCACGCTCCACCTCAGCAACGGGCGCAGTCCACTACTGGGCCGTACCGTCGTCGTGCCGGTGCTGCGTGCAGACAGCACCGAGACCACCGTGGAGCTACTCGTCGAGTCTCGTGGCCAGCCGGCCGGCCGGCACTATTTCGTCGCCCGGATGCGCCTGGCGTGACCAGGAGGATCGAGCCCCACTTCTGAGGCTCGCAGGTCCCTGCGGCTCTCCCCCGCCATTGCCGGGAACCGGCACGACGTCAGAGCGGACTCAGGGGACACAGGACTGCGCGCGCGCCGTTACGTTGGCTGCGGGCAGCGCGAGCCACGCGACGCGGTCGTCAGGAAGCTTTCGCAGTGTCCGGAGGCGGATGCGGTCGGACCGAACAGGTCGGCGCTGCCGACGGCTGTGATGGGCAGGACCGCGACGGCGATGGTGAGCAGCAGAGCGCGTCGCAAGCGGCCCGCCCGCAGCATCCCCCCGAGGGTCTGTCACGGTCGGGGTACGTCGGCCCGCCGTCGGACCGAGCCTGGTCGCGGTGCTGGCCGTTGCGGCGTCACCACGCTTCGCCGGCCTGGCCCTTGAGCGCTTGAGGCGCCGCGGGCTGTCGCCCAACCTCTTGTCGTTCGCCGCGGCGGCCCTCGCCCTCGTCGGCGGCATCGTGCCGCTGCTCGTCCACGCGGTCTACGAGGTCCTGACGCCTGCCTCCTCGACCACGCCCTGGCTCAGGACGCCGCCAACGTCGCCGTCGCGTCCCCGTCCTGGCGGTCTCCGCCCTCCAGGCCTGGCCGGGCTCGCTGCGCGCCCGGAGCGTGCTGCTCGGTTCGCTCGCCTCCACCAGGCTCGGAGCCGACCGCCGGGTGCCTTCTCGTAGTAGATCTCGCCGAAGGTGCCGATCGGGGTACGGGGTCTAGAGGCATGGCTGCTCACCGACCGCCCGGTCCGCGGCCAGGCTCGACCTCGCGCTGCTCGGCCAGCCAGTTCAGTACGTCGCTCACCGCAGAGCGGACTCGTCCGCCCATGCGGATCGCGCAGGGACTCTTGCCGGCGGTGCGCCAGTCCCGACGGCGGTTCCGGCGGGTCCGGGCGGGGAAAGTGGTCGCCGCGCCGGTGTCGACCGGCAGCAGCGCCAGCGTCAGCGCCGTGAGCGCGACCGGCAGGCGAGGAACCGTCGTGCGCGACGCACGAGCGGGCTCACGACTCGCAGCCCGTCACGGTCTCGGCCTCGCAGTGGTCGGTGCCCGCACCGCCGTCGCCGGAGTCGTCACCGTCACCACCGACCAGCGCGTCGTCCCCGTCGTTGCCGACGAGGTCGTCGTCCCCGCCCCCGCCGACGAGCCGGTTGGGGCCCGCGTCGCCGACGAGGGTGTGGTCGCCGCCGTTGTCGGTGACGTCCTCGACGGCGACGATCGGGGCGCGCCCGAGACCGGTGATCTCCTCGGCCGCGAGGTCGATGCGCACCGGGTCGCGGAAGCCGAAGGAGCCCTCGAGCCGCCACAGGTCGCGGCCCTGTCCCCCGTCGAAGGACAACCCGTCGAAGTCGCCGCCGAAGCCTCCGGGCCGCATGAGCAAGTCGTCGTCGCCGCCCCCGCCGAACATCGCGACCGCGCCGAAGGAGATCGAGAGGGTGTCCGCGCCGCCGCGCCCACGCAGCACGTCCTCTCCGGAGTCCCCGTCGAGCCGGTTCTGGCCGTCGGTGCCGACGAGCGTGTCGTTGCCCGCGCTGCCCTTGGCGTCCTCGAAGCCCGTCACCCGGTCGTCACCGCCCGCGCCCGTCGCCGTCCCCGCCCGCAGGTCGAGCCGGACCCCCGGTCCCCCGAGGCCCAGGTAGGACATCTCGTCCCGGCCGGGTCCGCCGTCGTACCGGTCGGCGTCCCCGTGCGCGTAGCCCTGGATGCGGTCGTTGCCGCGACCGGCGAGCACGACGTCGCGACCGCTGCCGTCGCGGACGTAGTCGTCACCGTCACCGGCCCGCACCCGGTCGTCGCCGCCAGCGCCGTCGAGCTCGTCGGCACCCGCCGAGCCGACGATGAGGTCCGCGCCCGCGCGCTCGCCGCGCGCACCGAAGACGTCACCGTAGGCTCCGCCACCCCGTCGGCCGCGCAGTCGCAGGACGTCGGCGCCGCCCTCCCCGAACAGCTGGGACTCCCGGCCCACCGCCTGGTCCGGCCCCCCGCCGAGGTAGACCGAGCCGCGGCCGCTCGCGGAGACCCGGTCGGCTCCGCCGCTCGTCGAGATCTTGCCGTACCAGCCGGCTGCGGTGCTCACCACGTCCGCGCCGTCGCCCGTGCCGACCCGGCCCCCGTCGTGCACGCCGTCGACCACGTCGGCGAACCGGCTGCCCGTGACGTCGCCGATCCCTCCGCGCAACGAGTCGGTACCCTCGCCGGTGCTCGTTCCCGCCGCGAGGTCGACGCGCACGCCGTGCTGCGAGCGGAAGAACGAGACGCGGTCGAGGTCGCGGTCGTCACCCCCCACCACCCGGTCATCGCCCGGCCCACCGGCCAGGGTGTCACCGACGTAGATCCGGCCCTCGTTGCGGATGAACCCGTCGACCTGGCCCAGCAGGACGTCGCGCCCGGCCCCGCCCCTGATCGTGTCGGAGCCCGGGCCGCCGCAGACCAGGTCGCGGCCGCCACGGCCGTCGATGCGGTCCCAGCCCTTGAGGCCGACGATCACGTCGCGTCCCGGGGTGCCGACCAGGCGGTCGGGCTGATCGGTGCCGACCAGCGTCGCGCGCTCGCCGCCGCACGTCGCGACCGGGGCCGGGGCGTGGGCCGTGGCCGAGGGGGGTGGGGCCCCGACGAGCGCGCCAAGCAGGACCAGGGACTGCAAGATCCTCACGACGACCTCCTCGTGAGGGACATCGTGGCGCTGAAGGGCCGGGTCGTCAACCGCCGACGGTCGCCACGTCTAGGACTTGCAGCCCATCCGGGTCTCGGTGTCGCCGCGCCCGCAGTCCCAGCTCGACCTCGCCGCAGCATTCCTGTCCGGTAGCTGAGCCCCACACCCACAGGTCCCGCTACGGCGATCTGTCCCCACCCGGACACGCTTAGACCTGGGCCCTCCGCACCGATCGGTTCAGTAGCGTTGCTTGTGGACGACGCGCTGGGGGCCATCGTGCGCGGCATAGTTGCTGTACTGAACCTGGACCTTCGAGTCGCCTGTGGCGGCTCTCCATGCCGCACTCATCCGGTACTCACGCGCGGAGTTGTGTCCGGCGCCCGGGTTTTCGAACAGCGAGCTGTCATTCGTGTCGAAGATCCTGTGCACCTTGCCCCTCGTCATGCCGTCGTGGATTCGTCCAGATTCAGCACGGGATACGCAGCCTGGGGTGTCGGCTGCTGCTGCGCCCGCCCCGGGCGCCAGCGTTGCGATGAGCATGACGCACGCGGTGAATGCACCGACGGCGGGGCGCGGGACCGTCACGCAAGCGAAACTACCAACAGATGTCCCGGGCGCTGGTAGTCAGACTGGTAGTCAAATGGTCCAGGGTGCGCAGAAAACCGTCTCCCGCTTGCACCGGAAACGGCCTCTGACCTGCACTTCCTTTTGATAGCGGTGGCAGGATTTGAACCTGCGACCTCTGGGCAAGGTCGGAGGCCTGTCCCGTACTACGTCAGAACTTGGATCCCCCTGGAGAACCTCGGGTTAGTGAGGAGATTCCCCAATGGACTGCTTCAACTGTATCGGAACGTCTTGGAACGGTTGCCCGTCATTTCCGATGACATTTCGATGACCTCTCGAATCCCGGGAGGATGCCCAGGCGCCATCAGTCGGCTCGTGCACGGTTCTGCCGCCGCTTGCCCCCGGCTGGTACCAACGCGTCACGACAGTGACCTCACCGACGGCCTCGGAGCAGGAGACCAGGTCGTGATCGCGGATCTGTCCCCGGTCCTGCTGTCTGGCAACTCCGAGTCGAACACGGGCCTTTGGGGGGTTTCGGCGATGACTTCAGGGGCCGGCCAGGCGGCGGCTTTGCCCGGCGGCACTCACGTGCCGCCGGGCTGAGCGGAGGTTGAGGAGGTTGCGCAGCAACCGCTCGAAACTCAGTCGTTCAGGCGCACCATGGCGGCGACCACGACCAACCAGATCGGGAACAACATGAAGGGCACGAACCCGCCAGGACCGAGCGGCGCCATTGCGCCGATAACGATTGAGGCAACGGCCAGCCACTTCGGAAGGGTCGAGCCCTTCAGGGCGGTGAGGCCGACCCCGATCATCGAGCACATCAGGCCGAGCATCGCTGGCGGGAAGTTCGTGGTGTCGAGGATGTTGATGGTCTGCACGATCTGAACGTCGCCGATGTGGACCGCGTGATGCAGCGCGAGCGCCGTCACCGCCCAAGACGCGAGGGTCCAGGCCATGGTCACGAAACCGATGAAGGCGACGTCTCCGGTCCAGCGCCGGGTTCGCGCCGCCAACACGGCACGGAGGGCGGCGCCGTAGAAGATCAGCACCCCCGCGACCACGATGCTCGAGTAGGTCATCACTTGGATCATCACGTCGCCAACGTTGAAGCCGGCAATCAGCTTCTCGGGGTTGTCATAGGCCGAACGGTCGCTTCCGGTAGCCATCAGGGCACCGAACGAGACGAGGTAGATGCTGCTCAGCGCCACCAGCAGCCGCCGGCTGGGCAGGGGGCCATCGGAAGCGGTGCCAGCCGTTGCGACGGCGGGTTGGGTGACTGTGGTCATCGGGACCTCTTTCGGATGAGGCCGCGCCGGTGGCGGCCGATGCATCCGAGCCTCGTGCGGATCCTGTTCCGAAGCATCCGAGCGTGCCCCGCACTTCCTTTCAGTGCCAACCCTGACGGACCGCGGGCCAACGCCTGCCAGCATGTTGTCGTGAACCCGACGACGAGACCGCATCTCGTGGCTGGAGGCATCGGCCTGCTGCTGCTGTTGCTGCTCGGCGGGCTCGTCGCGATGGACCGGGTAATGGTCCACCTCGGCCGACCGGACCTGGTCAGCCTTCATGGCGATGTCTGGATCTTCGTGGCCGGGATCGTCAGCTCGGGCATCGTCGGCGTGGCGCTCGCCGCGAGTCGGCCGCAGCACCCGGTCGGCTGGCTCTTCCTGGGACTCTCCGGTGCGATGATGCTGTCCGGAGCCATCGACAGCTACATCGACTACGGGTTGCGCACGCGACCTGGATCGCTGCCGATGGCCGAGGGTGCGGCCGTGATCGGGGACAAGAGCTTCATCCCCTGGCTGGTGCTGGTCGCCTTCGTCCTCTTCCTGACCCCGACTGGTCACCACCTGGGACGACGGTGGGCGTGGGTCGCCCGGGTCACTGTCGTCGCAGCAGTCCTGGCCTTCGCCTTCGGTCTGATGACCTCCCGCCGCCTGTCACCCCCCTACGACAAGGTCGAGAACCCCTGGCAGGTTCCACAAGTTCAGGGCGCCATCAACTTTGTGGCAAGCGTGTCGATCCTCATCGTCGGAGTCGGTTTGATACTGGGCGGGGTCTCACTCCTGGTGCGGTTCCGGCGGGCCCGCGGCACCGAACGTCGCCAGCTGCTCTGGCTTGCCTTCGTCGTTGTCCCACTTCCGCTGTTCGTGATCGCCGCGTTCGTCGCCGCGACCCTTGAGAATCCGTTCGGGACGATCCTGGCGACCGGGGGCTTCGTCGTGCTCATTC
Organism: uncultured Actinomycetota bacterium; assembly: GCA_963822495.1. Taxonomy (GTDB): domain Bacteria; phylum Actinomycetota; class Actinomycetes; order Propionibacteriales; family Nocardioidaceae; genus Nocardioides. The sequence goes on from CAWGHQ010000001.1 coordinate 15,377, forward strand.
CTGTAGCGGCCGGGCTGTCGGTGAGCCAGTACCACCTCTACGACGTGGAGCGACTGCTCGCGGTCACGGTGAAGTACGTCCTGCTCTCCGCGGTCTTGCTGCTGACCTACGGCTTCGTCGTCTGGGTCGGTGCGCGGCAGGCAGAGACGTGGTCGGTGACACCCGCGGCATCCGCCACCCTGGGCGCGCTCGTCGCGGCCACGTTGGCCGCTCCCCTCCGCCGCGGAATCCAGGACCAGATCGATCGCCGCTTCAATCGACGGGGGTACGTCGCCCGGCGCATCATCAGCCAGGGTCTCGCCAACGAGGACGCAGGGATCGACCTCGAGCAGCTCTTCCAGCGCGCCTTCGCGGACGACAGCCTGACCGTGGCCTATCCGGGCGACGGCCCAGGCACCTGGGTCACGGCAACCGGCCTCCCACCCGCCCCGACACCAGCCTCGGTCGACGTCCATAGGCAGGGCCGGTTGGTCGCCCGAATCGGATACGACTCCCTGTCCATCGACGAACAGACGATCACCGCCGGCACATCGCTGGCTGCTGCCGAGCTGGACAACGGGCGCCTGATGGCCGAGCAGGCGCGTCAGCTCGCTGAGCTCAGCGCCTCGCGTCGACGGCTCGCGACCGCACAGCGACGCGAGCGCCGACGCATCGAGCGCGACCTGCACGACGGCGCCCAGCAGTCGTTGCTGGCGCTGGCCTTCGACCTCCAGTCGGCCAGGCTGAGCGGTGACAGGGAGCGAATGCGTCAGGCCCTGACAGACGGTGCGGACGCCGCCCGCAGTGCGGTCCGCGGACTCCGCGATCTGGCGAACGGCCTGCATCCTGCAGCCCTGGCTGACGGGGGCTTGCTCGCTGCTCTGGACGATCTCGCCAGACACTCCTCCGTACCCATTCAGGTGACCGCCGATCTGCCACACCTCGACCCCGCACTGGAGTTCACGGCCTGGCTGGTGATCGGCGAGGCCGTCGTGAACGCCCAGAAACATGCGCATGCCTCGACGATCATGATCCAAGCGCGCCTCGCCGATGGCGAGCTTCAGTTGTCGGTGACCGACGACGGTCAGGGCGGGGTCAACCTAGACGGGTTCGGACTCCGCGGACTGCGCGACCGGGTGGAGACTGCCCAAGGCACCGTGAAGATCCGGTCCGTGGCCGGTTCCGGGACGACGATCGAGGCGGTGCTGCCGTGCGCGTCGTGATCGCTGACGACTCCGGCCTCCTGCGCGACGGCCTGGCCCGCCTGCTCGTCGAGGCCGGGATCGAGGTGGTCGCGCGTGCCGCGGACGCCGCGCAGCTGGTCGTTGCCGTGGACGAGCATCTCCCCGACGTCGCGATCATCGACATCCGGATGCCCCCGACGTACACCCACGAGGGCGCACGGGCGGCGGTCGAACTTCGGGCGCGCCATGGCGACCTGGGAATTCTGCTGCTGTCGCAGTCACTCGAGAGCAGGTACGTCGCCGACCTCGCCAGGGCGCACCCACGGAGGTTCGGCTACCTGCTCAAGGATCGTGTCGTCGACGTCGACGTGTTGGTCCAGGCGCTGCACACGATCGTGGCTGGCGGCACCGTGCTGGATCCCGACGTGGTGTCCCACCTACTGGGCCGCAACGAGTTAGCCGACCAGTTGTCCCGGCTCTCCGAGCGCGAGCGCGAGGTGCTCGAGCTGATGGCACAGGGACTGTCCAACAAGGCGGTAGCGGATGCTCTGGTCATCGACCTGAAGACCGTCGAGAGTCACGTCGCGCGGATTATGGCGAAGCTCGACCTGCTACCGACGCCCGACGAGCACCGGCGGGTTCTGGCCGTGCTTGCCTGGCTGCGCAACTAGATGAATGAGTCCAAGGGGTCAGTGGTCGTAGGCGGTCAGTGAGCGGCGGATCCTGAGGCCGAGGTTGTCCTTGCAGCTCATGCCTGCGCTGAACTTCCTTCACCGATCAAAGAGTTCCCCTCTCCACTACCGCACACAGCCTGATCGGGTCAGAGTCGGAGGTCGCGGCTGGAGATCGTGGCTAGGGCCTCGAGTGGCCGGATGTAGCGGTTGACGAGGACGGAGATGTCCTTGTGCCTGGTTTAGGCGGCGATGCGGTGGAGTGGGACACCGGCGAGTGCTGCGGTGGTGGCGTGGCCGGCTCGCAACGAGTGGGCGGTGATGCGGGTGCCGTCGAGTCCAGCGGCCTTCGCGCGGGCGCGGAGCATGCGTGCCACGACGTGCCACGACGTGCCCGGACAGTGGTTCGAGGCTCACCTTGCTCCCCAAATCCGGGTGGACAACGCGCCCGGCGTTTCGCCCCGCAGTCCGTGCCATGCGCCGACCGCCGCGACGGGATCGGTGAGGGCGTGCTGGCCGCAGGCGACTGGCACCAGTTCGCCTTGACCTTCCTGGTCCATCTTCGACTTGCGCACATGGAGCAGGAGGCCGTCGGGCTTGTGCTCGATGTCGGTGAGGGTGAGGGCGACGAGCTCGGCGCGGCGCATGGCGGAGGCGTAGCCGAGCAGGATGATCGCGGCGTCCCGGATCCCGATCGGGGCGGTGCGGTCGATCCCGCTGAGGATCAGACGGATCTCCTCGATGCGGAGCGGGCGGCCAGGCGACGTGGCGCCGCACCGTACGTTCTGCGGAGGCCGCGCCGCACTTGCCGGACGGCCTCGGACGCGACCGGGTCCTCGACCGCACACATGCGGTGGACGTGGCGGATGGCGGTGCAGGACATGTCGAGGGTGCCGCTTGCCTTGCCTGCCTCGGCGCGCTCGGACAGGTAGGCACACAACGCCAGTGGTTCACCTGGCAGGGCGGGAATCCCGCGAGTAGCGCACCAGCGTTCCCACTGCCGCCACGCCTGGGCATAGACGGTGCGGGTGGATTCGGTCCTTGCGGCGGCGAGGGCCGCCTTGATGCGGGCCGCATCGGCGTCGGTCAGACCAGGCGGGAGGCTGGCCGCAGCATTGGTGGGAGCGTGGACGACGGTCGTCGCGCCGGCCGGGAAGGCGGCGCTCATCAGAGTGGTCATGGCCGGGTTGTACCGGCGCACGCGACCCTGTCGACGCCCGAGCCAGCGCCAGGGGCGCTCCCCCATCAGCCGGGTTCACCCAGCGGTTCAGGGCGCGACGTCACATAAGGCTGACTTTGTGATGACCGAGTCAAGTTAGAAAGCTCTCAGGCTCGGTTCCCCAGAGGGAACCGAGCCTGAATTTGGTAGCGGGGGCAGGATTTGAACCTGCGACCTCTGGGTTATGAGCCCAGCGAGCTACCGAACTGCTCCACCCCGCGTCGGTGAACCGAACGTTACGCGACAGGTCCTGTCAGGTTCAAATCGGGGGTGGGGCGACGCGACACCACGCCACCTACGTCCTACCGGCGAGGCCTCACGGTGCCGGGGTGGCGGCCCCGTCACGCTGGTCGACGAGGCTGGTCGCCTCGCGGATCAGCTTCTGGGCCCGCTCGACCAGCCGCGCGTAGGCGACCGTGTCGCCGTCGGCGAGCGCGGTGTCGGCGTCGTCGAAGGCACTCTGGGCATCCTGCAGCTTGTCGAAGATCTGCTGGTCGACAGGCCCGGCGTTACCGGTCCCGGATCCCTGACCGCCACCGCCCTGACCGCCTGGGTCGGAGCCGCCACCGGCGCCACCGCCGCCGCCCGCGCCCTCGCTGGTGCTGCCGAAGCCGGAGACGCCGAAGGCGTCGGCCAGCGCACCGGTCAGCGTCGTGTCGATGCCGACGTTGCCGCCGTAGGAGACGGTGACGAACTGGAGGATCGGGTAGGCCGAGGGCGAGTTCGACCGCTGGGCGTAGACGGGCTCGATGTAGATCAGCCCGTCCTCGACCGGCAGGGTGAGCAGGTTGCCGAAGCTGGGCTCGGGCGCCCCGGTCCCCCGGAACGGCAGCAGGCGTTGGACGACGTCCTCGTCGGCGCTGAACTCGTTGGCGATGATGCCGGGCCCGGGTGTGTTCGGGTCGGAGAGCTGGAGGACCGTCATCTTCCCGTAGTCGGGCGACGTGGCGTCGGAGTTCACCGAGACGAACGAGGCCAGGTTCTCCTTGCCGTAGGGCGTGAAGACCGAGGTCAGCGACCACACCTTGCCGCTGGCCGAGCTGTCTGCCGGTGGGGCCGTACCGTCAGTGGTCTGGTCCTCGGCCGGCTCGGCGCCGTCCTCACCGGTGAAGAGGCGGTAGGGCGGCTGGAGCGCGGTGCTCTCGGCGTTGGGGTCCGCGGGCACCTGCCAGCGGTTGTTGCCCTGGTAGAAGTCGCCCGGGTCCTCCACGTGGTACCGCGCGTACTGGTAGCGCTGCACCTTGAAGAGGTCCTCGGGGTAGCGCAGGTGCTCCATCAGCGACTCGGGGATGTCTTCGTAGGGCTGCACGGTGCCGGGGAACACGCCGGCCCACGCCTTGAGCAGCGGGTCCTCCTGGTCCCACTCGTACAGCGTCACCGTGCCGTCGTAGGCGTCGACCGTGGCCTTGACCGCGTTGCGCATGTAGTTGATCTCGTCGGTCGGCAGCGCCGCGAACCCGGTCGTGGCGTCGGCCAGCGAGTCGTCGGTCATCGTGTCGAAGGACTCACGCTGCGAGTTCGGGAAGCGGTCCGTGGTCGTGTAGCCGTCCACGATCCACTGCACCCGGCCATCGACGATCGCGGGGTAGGAGTCGCCGTCCAGGGTCAGCCACGGCGCAACCTTCGAGACCCGGTCCAGCGGGGCCCGGTCGTAGAGCAGCTGGGAGTTCTCGTTGACCCGGCCGGAGAGCAGGAAGTTCGGCTCTCCGAACTTCACCGCGTACATCAGCTGGTTGAAGAACCCGCCGACCGGGACGCCGCCGGTGCCCTCGTAGGTCGTGGTCTGGTCGGTGTCGGTGCCGGCCAGCCCGAGCTCGACGTCCTCCGCGTCGTCGCTGGGCTTGCCGACGATGGAGTACGACGGCGACCGCTCGCCGAAGTAGATCTGGCTCTCGTAGCCGTCCGCGAGCTCGGTGAGGTCCTTCTGATTGCTCTGGATCCCCTCGGCCCACACGGCGCCGTCCTCGGCCGCACTGGCGGTGTCGGTGGTCGTGGTGCCGTCCTCGGTGGCCGTCACCTGCTCGGTGCTGTTGTCCTTGGGCCGCTGGTTGGCATAGGCCGCGATGATGCCGTCGCCGTGGGTGTAGACGGTGTGCAGGTTCGACCAGTTCTGGTCGGAGGCCTCGATGCCGCTCTGGTCGAGCTCGCGGACGCCGAGCACCAGGGCCCGGTCGACGCCGCCGATGTCGTAGCGGTCGACGTCGAGCACGGGCGCGACCGAGTAGTAGTTGCGCGCCTGCTGGCGCAGCTCGAAGGTCCGCTGCACGAGCTGGGGGTCCACCAGCGGGACCGAGGAGATCTGGCCGGCCACCGCCGAGCCCTTCGCGCTCTCCACCGAGGAGGCGCTGGCGTAGTCGACGGGCTGGACGTCCTCGAGCCCGTAGGCCATCCGCGTCGCCTTGATGTTCTCCTCGATGTAGGCGGCCTCCTTGATCGGCTCGGAGGGCTTGACCTGGAACTGCTGGACGATCGCGGGCCAGATCATCCCCATCAGCACCGAGGAGATCACCATCAGCGCCAGCCCGAGGCTGGGCAGCTGCCAGCTGCGCCGCCACACGTTGAGGAAGAACAGCAGCGCCACCGCGATCGCGATGTAGATCAGGATGCTGCGCGCCGGCAGGACCGCGTTCTCGGAGGTGTTGTGCATGCCGGTGAACAGGTTGCCGTCGGTGTTGACCAGGTCGAAACGGTCCAGGTAGTAGTCGGCCGACTTGGCCAGCACGAAGAAGCCCAGCAGCACCGAGAGCTGCACCTGCGCGGCCCCGGAGAGCTTGTCGCGCGGCGCCTGGAGGCGGATCCCGCCGTAGAGGTAGTGCACCAGCGCCGCGGCGATCGCGGACACCACGAGGGCGGCCATCGCGAAGTCGACCACGTAGTGCAGCCAGGGCAGGTCGAAGACGAAGAAGCCGATGTCCTTGCTGAAGTAGGCGTCGTCGGTGCCGAAGTCGGTGCCATTGCTCCAGAGCAGGTAGGTGCGCCACTGGCCCAGGGCCGAGGTGCCGGCGAAGAGCCCGACCACGATCGCCACGCCCGCGAGGAGCAGGCGACGCACCGGGGCGATGGTGTCGCGGTAGCGGATGAGGTTGTCGGTGCCCGGGCTCGGCGCGGCGAACAGCGGGCGGAAGCGGTGCGCGAGAGCCATGTTGACCCCGACCACGAGCGCCATCACGACCCCGAAGGTCACGAAGAGCCCGATCCGGGTCCACAGCAGCGTCGTGAAGACCTCGGTGTAGCCGACCGAGCTGAACCACAGCCGGTCCGTGTAGAGCGCGGCGAAGGCCGTGAGCAGGAAGAACGCGCCCACCAGGACGGCCGCGGTGATCAGCAGCGCGCGGGAGCGGCGTGACGGACCCGGTGCGGGCGGCGCCGGACGGCGCGGGTCCTCGTCGTCGAACAGCTCGCTCACGGGTGGTGCTCCTCGTCCTCGGGGGGGTGCGACACGCTCTCGTGCGGCTCGTGCAGGGTCTCGCCCAGCAACGCGAGCAGGCCCGGCACCAGGTCGACGCCGCCGACGACCGACGTCGGGTCGTCGTGCGCACGCAGCCTGAGTGCACAGTACGTCGCACCGTGGCGCGTCACTCCGGCCACGATGCGCACCTCCTGGCGATCCGGGTGCGCGGCGGCGTAGCCGACCTGCTCGCCGGCGTCCTCGGGCAGCTCGTCGTCGGCCCCCGGCGGCAGCACGAACCGCTCGACCACCGCGGCGACGCCGGCCACCCCCGGCGGCCACCCGATCTGCTCCAGCTGCTGCTCCAGCGGCAGGTCGGCGCGCAGGTCGTCCTGCTCGACCGGGGTCAGGGACCCCTGAGCGACGGCCTCGTCGAGACCCATCGCCGCGGCCAGCGCCGGCTCGTTCTCGACCAGCCGCGCGGTCTCGACCAGGGCGTAGAGCCGCGCGGGGCGGTCCCAGCCGTCGGTGCCGACGTGGGTCTCGATCTCCAGCACGGCCGCGGCCAGGGCCGGGTCGACGCCGTCCTCCAGCTCGGTCGGGGCGGGCACCCCGAGGTCGTCCATCCCGGCCTCCTCGCTCACGCCGCCTCGCAGCTGGGCAGGTCGGCGCCGGGATCGTCGGTCCACGCCTGCACGGCCTCGAGGGCGGTGTGCATCGTGGTCGCCTTCACCAGGCGCATCTCTCCGTTGTCGGCTTGCACGGCGTCCTTGCAGTTGTCGGGTGGGACCAGGAACAGCAGCGCACCGTCGGACCGCGCCCCGGCGATCTTCTGGGCGATCCCGCCGATCGGGCCGACGGTGCCGTCGGGGTCGATGGTGCCGGTGCCGGCGATCGTGGAGCCGGCGGTCAGCGAGCCCGGGGTGAGGGTGTCGTAGATGGCCAGGGAGAACATCAGGCCGGCGCTCGGCCCGCCGATCGCCGGGTCGATGTTGACCTCGATGTCGAAGGGCAGCTTGAAGCCCAGGCCGAGCCGGATCCCGATCCGCTGGTCCCCGTCCACGGTCTCGGGGGTGACCTCGACCTGTCGCCGCTCGCCGTCGCGCAGCACCCCGAGGGCGATCGGCTCCCCCGCCGGAGCGGCGTCGATGGCGGCCACCAGCGCACCGCTGCCGCGCACCTGCTCGCCGTCGACGCTCGTCAGGACGTCACCCACCTCGAGCCGCCCCTGGGCCGGGGTGTTCTCGTCGACGTAGGAGACCTGCAGCCGGGAGGGCACGTCGTAGCCGAGCTCCTCCAGCGCGACGGCCGAGGCGGTGTCCTGGGAGGAGACCATCTCGACCTGCCCCTCGATGTCGCTCTCCTGCTGGGTCTGCTCGGCGTCGTAGATCGCGTCGTAGGGGTACACCGCCGCGTCGTGGTCCCACCACGCCGCCAGGACGTCGAAGAGGTTCTCGCGCTGGTTGGGCACCGAGACCAGCACCGTGGTGAAGCGCAGCTGGCCCTGGTCGCGGTAGACCTTGTGCCCGTCGACCTGGATGATCTCGACCCCGTTGTCGGGCCGCGAGCACGTTGAAGGTGCTGCCCGGCTGGTAGGTGACGAACGGCAGGGGCGCCAGGGCGGCCACGAGCACGAGCACCAGCACCAGGGGCGCCGCCACCACGGCGGCGATCAGGCGCTGGCTCATGGCGCCACCTTCTCATCCCGCCCAACCCCGGACCGCGCCCGGCAGCCCCGGCCCCCGCCGGCCCCCGCAGGGTCCGTGCAGGTCAGGATGCGCGGCGCGAGGGGCGCACGGCGACCCCGGTGCTGCGGTCGCGCTCGGGGGGCTTGACGGCGTAGCCCGGCGCTCCGGTGCGCTCGCGGCTCAGGACCACGCCCATGCGGCGCACGGCCTCCTCGCGATCGACGTCGCCCCGGCCCGCACGCCCCAGCCAGGAGACCCACAGCATCGCGACGAGCGTGACCGCGGCCGGCGGCACCAGCCAGAAGAGGATGTCCACCCTGCGAACCTACGACGTGCCGCGACCGCGGGGGCGTAGGCGCACCGCAGCCCTCACGGCGAGCCGACCCACTCCTCGCTGCCGTCGCCGAAGGCCTGGTGCTTCCAGATCGGCACCTCGTCCTTCAGGGTGTCGATGAGGTCGCGGGAGGCCTCGAAGGCGGTGCCGCGGTGGGCCGAGGCGGTCGCCACGACGACCGCGAGGTCGCCGATCGCGAGGGTGCCGACCCGGTGCACGGCCGCCAGCCCGCGCACGTCGTGAGCCGCAGCGACCCGGTCGCAGACCTCTCGGAGCCGACCCAGGGCGCTGGGGTGGGCGGAGTAGTCGAGGCCCGCCACGTCCTTGCCGCCGTCGTGGTCGCGGACCCGGCCCACGAACAGCGTCAGGCCCCCGGAGTGGTCGTCGTCGAGGGCCTCGAGGACCTCGGCCACGGACAGGGGCGTCGCACGGATGTCGACGAGCCGGACGGCGGGGTGGGCCACGCCCCGCACCCTAAACCCTGATCCACCCGTCGTCGCCGTCGCGAGCGTCATCAGGCGGGTGGAGGGTGGTGCGCAGCAGGCGAGGGATCGGCGGATCCGGGCTCAGGCACCGCTGGAGCCACCGCGTATCGTCGGACCCATGAGCAACGTGCCTGACAACCCCCCGGACGACGGCTCCGAGCAGGGCCAGAACCCCTTCAAGGGGACCCCGTTCGAGCAGCTGTTCTCCTCCCTCGGCGGCTTCGGTGGGCTCGGCGGCGAGAGCGGTCAGGGCGGTGCGGGCGGCCCGGCCGGCTTCCCCTCCCTGAGCGGCTTCCCCGGCCTGGGCGGCGGGGCGGGCGGCATGGACCTCGGCCAGCTCTTCAGCCAGATCCAGTCGCTCATGCAGCCCTACGACGGTCCGCTGAACTGGGAGGTCGCTGCCGACCTGGCGCGCAAGCAGGTCGCCACGGAGCCCGACCCGTCGCCGACCCAGCGTCAGCAGGAACAGGTCGCCGACGCCGTGCGGCTGGCCGACCACTGGCTCGACGAGACCACCGACTTCCCCTCCGGCGTGAGCTCGACCGCCGCCTGGAGCCGCGCCGAGTGGGTCGTGGCCACCCAGGCCGGCTGGAAGGTCCTTGTCGACCCGGTCGCCGAGCGGTCCGCTGCCGGCGTCGCCGGCGCGCTCCCGGAGGAGGCCCGGGCTGCGGCCGGGCCGGTCCTCGGGTTCCTCGGCAAGGCCGTGGGGGCCATGCTGGCCACCCAGGTCGGCTCAGGTCTCGGCATGCTCGCCGGGGAGGTGCTCAGCGTCTCCGACACCGGCTTGCCCCTGGGCGAGCCCGGGCGCGCCGCCCTCGTCCCGGCCAACGTCACCGCCTTCGCCGAGGGTCTCGACGTCGGCGAGGACGACGTCGTCCTCTACCTCGCGCTGCGCGAGGCCGCCCACCAGCGCCTCTTCGCCAACGTGGCCTGGCTGCGCGAGCACGTCGTCGCCGCCGTCACCGACTACGCCCGCGGCCTCGAGGTCAACGCCGCGGGGCTGCAGAGCCGCATGGAGGAGCAGCTGCGCGGCTTCGACCCCGCCAACCCCGACTCGCTCCAGCAGCTGGTCGACGGCGGTCTCTTCGACATGCCCCGCTCGCCGGCGCAGGAGGCCGCCCTCCAGCGGCTGGAGACCACGCTGGCCCTGATCGAGGGCTGGGTCGACGAGGTCGTCGGCCAGGCCACGGCGCCCCGGATGCCGACCGCGACCAGGCTCCAGGAGGCCGTACGACGGCGGCGCGCCGCCGGCGGCCCGGCCGAGCAGACCTTCGCCGCCCTGGTCGGCCTCGAGCTGCGCCCGCGCCGGCTGCGCGACGCCTCCACCCTGTGGGGCTCCCTGCGGACCCGCCAGGGCACGGAGGCCCGCGACGGCGTGTGGATGCACCCGGACCTGCTGCCCACCGCGGCCGACCTCGACGACCCGTTGGGCTTCCGCGAGCAGGCCACCGCCCCGAGCGAGCTCTCCGAGGACGACTTCGACTCCGAGCTGCGGCGGTTGCTCGACGGTCCACCGCAGTCTGGTGAGCCCGGCGACCCCAGTGAGCCGGGCGACCCGACCCCCGCGTGAGCCTGCACGACGACGCGTCGCGCACCCTGGCGGCCTGGGAGGCACCCGACGTCGCGCAGGAGGTGCTGCGCCGCCGCTACGTCGGGCACCTGCAGGCCCGGCCCGACGCCCTGGCGCGGACCTGCCGACCCGACCACCTCACGGCCAGCACCCTGGTCCTCAGCGCGGACCGGACGCGGGTGCTGCTGACGCTGCACGCCAAGGCGCACCGGTGGTTCCAGCTCGGCGGACACTGCGAGGACGGTGACGCCACCCTGGCCGGGGCCGCCCTGCGGGAGGCCACCGAGGAGTCCGGCCTGGCCGGCGCGCTGGTGCTGGACCCGGTGCCGCTCGAGCTGAGCGAGCACGCCGTGGCGTTCTGCGGCCCGGCGGACGAGGCCGTCGTGCACCACCTCGACGTCCGGTTCGTCGCCCTCGCGGCGCCCGAGGCCGCCTACGAGGTGAGCGAGGAGTCGCTCGACCTCGGCTGGTGGCCGGTCGACGCCCTGCCGGCCGGTGCCGGCGACCTCGCCCCGCTGGTGGAGCGGGCGCTGGCGCGGGTGGCTCACCCGGGGGTGGGGTCCCCAGCGTCGCCGGCGTGATCGTCGGGAGGCGGCTCGACCTGGGCCGCGGCCGACCAGCCCAGCAGGTAGCCCTTCGCCTTCTCGGCGTGCGGGTACTGGTCGACCCAGGCCCAGAACCGCTCGTCGTGACCGGGCGCCAGCAGGTGCGCCAGCTCGTGGACCAGGACGTAGTCGACGACCCAGGAGGGCATCTGCTGCAGCCGTGAGGAGAGCCGCACCGAACGGTCGCCCGGCGTGCAGGAACCCCACCGGGAGTGCTGGTTGTCGACCCAGCGCACCGAGTCCGGCACCGCGAGCCCGCCGAGCCACGCGTCGCTGAGCCGTCGCGCACGCTGCACCAGCTGCTCGTCGGACGGGCGCGGGCGACGCTCGGAGCGGCGGATCCGCTCCACCATCGTCCGCACCCAGCGGCCCTCCTCGGCAGCGCTCATCGAGGCCGGGATGAGCACCACGATGCGCGACCCGTCGCGGTAGGCCGACACGGTGCGACGCCGGCGCTGCGAGCGGCGCACCTCGACCTCGGGCTCGCCGTCGCCGGTCGGCCCGTCCGGTGCGACGTCGGGTGCGCTCACGGCTCAAGCCTGCCCGTCGCCGGACGCCCAGGCCAGCAGGCGCTCCCGGGGCCAGGTGTTGACGATCCGCTCGGCCTCGATCCCCGCCTGCTCGGCCCGCTCGCAGCCCAGCACCGGGAAGTCCAGCTGACCGGGCGCGTGGGCGTCGCTGTCGACGGCGAACAGACAACCCGTGTCACGGGCCAGCTCCAGCAGCGCGGTCGGGGGGTCGCGCCGCTCGGGCCGCGAGTTGATCTCGACCGCGACGCCGTTCTCGGCGCAGGCCTCGAAGACCGCGCGCGCGTCGAAGCGGGACTGCGCGCGGGTGCCGCGCCCACCGGTGACCAGGCGCCCCGTGCAGTGACCCAGCACGTTGGTCCGGGGGTGGCGAACGGCCGCCACCATCCTCCGCGTCATCGGTTCCGGGTCCATGGCCAGCTTGGAGTGGACGCTGGCCACGCGCACGTCGAGCCGGGCCAGCAGCTCCTCGGACTGGTCCAGTGAGCCGTCGTCGAGGATGTCGACCTCGATGCCCTTGAGCAGCGTGAACCCCTGGCCGGCCGAACCGAGGTGGTCGTTGACCGCGTCGACCACGCCGAGCTGGCGCCCCAGCCGTTCGGCGCTGAGCCCGTGGGCCACGCGCAACCGGGGCGAGTGGTCGGTCAGGACGAGGTAGTCGTGGCCGAGCTCGAGGGCGGTGAAGGCCATCTCCTCGATCGGCGAGCCCCCGTCGGACCAGTCCGAGTGCGAGTGCAGGTCCCCGCGCAGGCACGCCCGCAGCGCGTGCCCCCCGGCGGTGAGCGGGCCGCCGTGCTCGGACTCGGCGCGTGCCAGGCGGCGCGGCACGACGCCGCGGACGGCCTCGGCGACGACCTCCGCGGTGCTCGGCCCCACCCCCGGCAGGTCGACCAGCGTGCCCTCGCCGACGGCACGCTCGACCGCGGCGTCGCCCAGCGGGAGGATCGCTGCCGCGGCACCGCGGAAGGCCTTGACCTTGTAGGAGTCCTCGCGCCCGCGCTCGAGCAGGAAGGCGATCCGGCGCAGCGCCGCGACCGGGCCCCCGTCGTAGGGCGAGCCGGCGCTCGGCGGGTCGTGCTGGACCTCGCTCATCGACACTCCTCCCGGTCGGTGGTGCTGATCATGCCCGGATCGACCGGGGGAACACTGTCCACAACCGGTGGACGGGCATCGTGGCAGGTCAGACCCCTTGCTCGGTCACCCGAAGCAAAGTCGTCCACAGGCTCGTCCACCGCCTGTCCACGGGTTCCGGGGGTTCTGCACACCCTTCTCCACCGGTTCCTCCCCAGGGCGGACCCGACCGCCGTTGACCCCCGCACGGCCGACTCGCTAGCGTCCGGGACGAGCGGGGCCCCGGTCCCGCCGAGCACCGTGGGGCTTGGGGAAGGTCCACGGCGTGAGGCGGGGCGGGGCCTTGTCGCTGCGGCGGTCCGCGCCGCTCACCGTCCGGTGAAGCGGGGCGCTCGCTTCTCCTTCACCGCCAGGATCCCCTCCTGCAGGTCGCTGGTGGCCAGGGTGATCGGTTGGGCCATCGCCTCGTACTGCAGGGCGTCCTCGAGGTCGGCGGGACCGCCGCCCCGCAGCGCCAGGGTGGTCAGGCGGCTCGCCTGCGGCGCCGTCGCCGCGATGCCGGTGGCGATCGCGAGGGCCTCGTCGAGGAACCCCGTCCGGGGCAGGGTGCGTGAGACCAGCCCGAGACGCAGCGCCTCGTCGGCCTCCACGATGCGTCCGGTCAGGAGCAGGTCGCGGGCCGCCGCGAGGCCGACGACCTCGGGCAGCAGGTAGGTCGCGGCCATGCCCGGGTGCATGCCGAGCTTGACGAAGGGGGCGCCCAGCTTGGCGCCCTCGGCGGCCACGCGCAGGTCGCAGGCCAGGGCCAGGCAGAGGCCGGCCCCGATCGCGGCGCCGTTGACGGCCGCCACGGTGGGCACCTCGAGGCGGCGGATGGAGAGCCAGGCCCGGTAGAAGGGCATCATCCGCGCGCGCAGGTCGTCGACGGTGGCCTCGGGCTCGCCGGAGATCCAGCTGGTGTCGCCCCCGGAGCAGAACGCGCTGCCCTCCCCCGTCACCACCACGACCCGCACGGACCGGTCGCCGGCGAGCTCGTCGATCGCGGTCGTCCAGGACGACGTCATCTGCGCCGACATCGCGTTGCGCTGGTCGGGGTTGTCGAGGGTGAGCAGCACGACGCCGTCGGCGGGCCGCTCGAGGCGGAGGTGTGGGAGTCCAGGCATGCCCGGAGCGTAGCGAGCCCGCTCCGGCCGGGCGCGACACGCGGGGATCGTCCCCTCCCCCGCCTGAACGACCCGCGTGTCGCCGTGCCGTAGGGTCGAGCCGACCGGTGGCACCCCGCCGCCGACTTCCGACGGGCTTCCCCATCATCCCCCGTCGCGACGACCGATCACCACAAGCAAGGAGGCCGTCATGGCGGAGACCTGGAGCGGCGAGTTCTACTGCGTGAAGTGCAAGGAGAAGCGCGAGGCGGAGGGCGAGGTCAGGGTCAACGACAAGGGCACCCGCATGGCCAAGGCCGTGTGCCCCGTGTGCAGCACGAACCTCAACCGGATCCTCGGCAAGGCCTGAGCGTCCGCAGCCGACGGCGCCGTCCCCCTCGGGGACGGCGCCGTCGTCGCGTCCGGGGGCCTGTGGAGAGCCGGACCCGCCCGCGTCGGGACGGTGCCAGGATCGCCTGGTGCCGACCGATCCCACACCCCCGGCGAGCCCAGCAGCGCCGCCTCCACGTCGCTGGCTGCTGCGCCCCGGGGCCGCTGTCGTGCAACGGGACGCCACGACGGTGCAGGTCGGTCTCGACCCGCCGCACCGGGTGGTGCTCGCCGACTCGCCCGAGGTCCGTCGCCTCCTGGACGACCTGCGCTGCGGACGCCGGCCGCCCGCCGGTGCCCGCCCGACCCGGGAGGCGGCCCTGGCGCGGCTGGTGGGCGCAGACCTCGTCCTCGACGCCCGCGCGCCCACGCCGCCGGCCGGCTCCCGGGCCCGCCCCGACGTGCTGGGTGTGGCCTCGACGCGCGCCTGGGCCGGCCAGGACGCCGCCACCAGGCTGGAGGCCCGGGCCCGGTTGCGGGTGTGCCTGGCCGGGCCGTCCGCGCTCGTCGAGCCGTTGGGCCGCCTGCTCGCCGGCGCCGGGGTGGACCTGCGTCCGCCGGCGACGGGTGGCGACCTGGTGGTGGTCATCGGTGACGGCGAGCCGCGACGGGCCGAGCTCGACCAGCTCGTCCGCGACGGCGTCCCCCACCTGCTGGTGTGGTCGCGCGGCGGCCTCCCTCGGGTGGGCCCCCTGGTCGTTCCCGGCGTCACGGCCTGCCTGCGGTGCGTCGACGCCCACGAGAGCGAGAGCGACCCCCGGCGCCCGCTGCTGCTCGAGCAGGCCTCCGCCGAGCCCGCTCCGCTCGTGCGCGACCCCGCGCTGACCGCACTGGCCATCGCCTGGACGGCCCGCGACGTGCTGCGCTACGCCGAGGGTGAGCCGCCGACCAGCTGGTCGGCCACCGTGCTGGTGCCACCGGGCGGTCTGCCCGAGCCGGTCAGGTGGACCCGGCACCCCTGCTGCGGCTGCGCCTGGGACACCGCGCTCCACGTCGCCGGCTGAGCCGCTACCAGTGCTCCGGGTCGAGCCGGCCCTCCATGGAGCGCACGTGCCGGCGCGCGCAGGCCGGGCAGTAGGTGCAGCGCTGGCCGCGCTCCACCGCGACGCTCCACGCCAGGCTCGCGACCGGGTCGTCGTCCTCGTTCTCGACGCAGCCACAGGCCGCGCAGGTCCTCATCGTGGTGATGCTAGCCGGACGCGCCGGAGCCGAGCCCGGGCCGACTGGTGTCGACCCGGACCCGGCTCCGGTTGGTGCCACCCGCGATCAGGGTGTCCGGGAGGTGTCCCCCGGGGTCCTACAGTGCGCGGGCGAGGGCGAGGCGTGCCTGCTGCGCGGCCCGCTCGGCCTTGCGGCTCAAACGGTGCGCACGGACCAGTCGTCGGCCCGCCCGCATCTGCTGCGCCTCTCCCAGGCGCGCGGCCATGTGGGCCCGCGCCAGGTCTTCGTTCAGGTAGTTGCTCATGGTGGTGCTCCTGGTCTGTCTCGGTGGTGGGGTGTCGTGCGTGCTGGCCCGGAGGCCGGGCCGCGCGGGGCTCGCCGGGGCTAGGCGACGGTCTTGCGCGGGCGGCCGCGGGGACGCTTGCGGGCGATGACCTGTCCCTGGAGGAACAGCTCGCCGCCCCAGACGCCCCAGGGCTCGCGTCGCTCGAGAGCGCCGTCGAGGCACAGGGCGCGGACCGGGCAGTCCTGGCAGAGTGCCTTGGCCGACTCGACGTCGGCCGGTGACTCGGCGAACCAGAGCTCGGGGTCGAAGACCCGGCAGGGCAGGGCTGCCCGGTCGGACCGGTCGGCCTGGTCGGCCCGGTCGGCCTCGTCGTGGAGCAGGCCCAGCGTCGGCTCGAGGGTGCTGGTGGCCATGTGTCTCACCTCCTTCTGGTGACCGTGATCGCGGACGGTTGGGTGGGCGGGGTGCTGCAGGGGTCCGACCGGTCCGGGGCACGAAAAAGGCCGCGGATCCCGGTAGGGGATCCGCGGCCTGGAGGTGCCGACACTGAGCTGTCTCAGGTCGGTGGACTCCAGGCAGAGATCCCCGTCGGACCGGTGGCGTCGAAGCCGGCGGTGGCACCGAGCACGGCCGCCGTCGCGCCGGAACCGGCGAGCTGCGGGGTCGTGCTGATGACGGACCGGTGGCGTCGGACGACGCAGGCGACGGCGCGGCCGCCCAGGGGCATGGTCGGCAGGCTCTCGCCGGCGGCGAAGGTCGTCGCAGCGGCGGTGCGGTCGAGGGTCACGATCATGGGGGTCACCTCCGTCGGGAAGTCGGGCGCCGGGTTCGTCGGACCCGTGGTGCGCGATGGATGTCAAGGGGTGAAGCCCTTGAAAGGTACTGCTCCCGATCGAGTCGGGGCAAACGAATTAACCGGTGATTCTCGAAGTTTCTTCGACGAGGGCCAGCAGGTCGTCCCCGTACCGCTCGATCTTGGCCGGTCCGACGCCGCTGATCGAGCCGAGTCCCGCTGCCGAGCGCGGCTTGTGCTCGGCGATCAGCTCGAGGGTGGCGTCGGTGAAGACCACGAACGCGGGTACCTCGTCGGCGCCGGCCCGCTCCTTGCGCCACGCGCGCAGCCGCTCGAAGAGCTGCTCGTCGTAGGCCACCGGGCAGGCCTCGCACCGCGCCTTCTTCTTCTCCGCCGGGGTGGTCAGCGGCTTGCCGCAGGTGCGGCAGGTCACCGCCTTGCGCCGGGCGGCCGAGCGCGGGCCGCCGGGCTCCTTCGCCACGACGCGGGCGTCGTCGGGCAGCAGGGCGTCCAGGAACCGGGAGGGTCGCCGCTGGCCGCGCCCCCCGGGCTGGCGGGCCGCGGCCCAGGTGACCGAGAGCACCCGGCGGGCCCGGGTCATGCCGACGTAGAGCAGGCGCCGTTCCTCCTCGATGGCGCGCGGGGTGTCGGCGTAGGTGATGGGCAGGGTGCCGTCGTGGACGCCGACGCAGAACACGGCGTCCCACTCCAGCCCCTTGGCGGCGTGGAAGGTGGCCAGGGTGACCCCCTCCGCGGTCGGCGCGTGCTGCTCGGAGGCGCGCCGGTCGAGCTCGGAGACGAACAGCGACAGGTCGGCGGAGGGCTCCTGCGCGAGCAGGGCCGCGGCCTGGTCGACCAGCGCCTGCCAGGACTCCCAGCGGTCGCGGGTCTGTCCGCGGGCGCTGGGCGCGTCGGGGGTCCAGCCCATCCCGCTGAGGGTGGCCCGGACCAGGTCGACCAGCCCGCCGTCGTCCTCGCCCCCGCGGGCGGCGCCCCGCAGCCGGGTCACGGCCTCGCGGACCTCGGCCCGATCGAAGAAGCGCGCCGCACCACGCACCACGTAGGGCACCTTGCGCGCCGCGAGGGCCTCCTCGTAGGCCTCCGACTGGGCGTTGATGCGGAACAGCACGGCGACCTCGGAGAGCGGGGTGCCGGTCCGCCGCAGGTCGTCGACCCGGGCCGCGACGTGCTGGGCCTCGGCCACCTCGTCGGGGTGTCCGCCGTAGCTGACCGCGGGCCCGGCGGGCCGTTGGGCGCGCAGCTCGACGCTGCGGCTCGGCGTGCCGCGCAGCAGGGCGTTGGCGGCGCTGACCACCTCGGGGGTCGAGCGGTAGTTGCGGACCAGCTCGACGGAGGTGGCGCCGGGGTGCTTGGCGGTGAAGTCGGTCAGGTAGGTGGCGTCGGCGCCGGCGAAGGAGTAGATGGTCTGCGCCGGGTCGCCGACGACGCAGATCTCCTCGCGGCCGCCCAGCCACAGCTCGAGCAGTGCCGACTGCAGCGGGGAGACGTCCTGGAACTCGTCGACCACGAACCACTTGTACTGGCGGCGGACCTGCGCCGCGACGCGCTCGTCCTCGGCGAGGAGGCCCGCCGCGAGCAGCAGCACGTCCTCCATGTCCATCACGCCCTGGTCGCGCTTGACCTCCTCGTAGGACACGAGCACCCGGGCGATGGTCTCGCCGTCGTGGCCGGTGACCTGTCGGCCGCGGGCGGCGGCCACGCGGGCGTACTCCTCGGGGCGGACGTTGCTGACCTTGGCCCACTCGACCTCCGAGGCCAGGTCGCGCAGCAGCGCCTGGTCGGGCCGCATCCGTTGGCGTCGCGCCGCGGTGGCCAGCAGGCCGAGCTTGGACTCGATGAGCCGGGGCAGCTCGGTGCCGTGGACGTGGGGCCAGAAGTACCGCAGCTGACGCAGCGCCGCGGAGTGGAAGGTGCGGGCCTGGACGCTGCCGGCGCCGAGGGTGCGCAGGCGTCCACGCATCTCGCCGGCCGCGCGGGTGGTGAAGGTGACCGCCAGGACCTCGCTGGGGGCGTAGACCCCGGTCGCGACGCCGTGGGCGATGCGGTGGGTGATCGCCCGGGTCTTCCCGGTGCCGGCACCGGCCAGGACCCGCACCGGACCGCGCAGCGCCTCGGCCACCTGACGCTGCTCGGGATCCAGCGCCGCCAGGAGGTCATGGCCCCCGGGGGCCTCGGTGGCGGACGACATCAGGTGGAACAACTCCCCGGGGCAGGTGGTTGGGACGAGTGCACCCAGAACCCTAGACCGCGGAGACGACACCCCCCATGAGCACCTTCACCATGTACAGCACCCCCTGGTGCGGCTACTGCCACCGCCTCAAGAGCCAGCTCGACCGCGAGGGCATCGCCTTCGACGTCGTCGACATCGAGCAGGAGCCGGCGGCCGTGAAGATCGTGGAGACCGCCAACGGCGGCAACCAGACGGTCCCGACCCTGGTCTTCAGCGACGGCACCTCGCAGACCAACCCCTCGCTGGCCCAGGTCAAGGAGAAGCTGGCCGCGCTGGCCTGAGCCCTGGTCTCACCAGGAGCCGGGCAGCCGGCCGCCGTACCAGTGCTCGATGAGGGCGCGACTGATCGAGATGTCGCCCGGGAGCGCGATGGTGCCGGCCTCCGCCTCGGCGGCCAGCTCGGCGCGGGTGAACCACCGGGCGTCCTCGATCTCGTCGCGGTCGACGACGATCTCGGTCGACAGGGCGCGTCCGATGAAGCCGAGCATCAGGCTGGCCGGCAGCGGCCAGGGCTGGTTGCCGAAGTAGGAGACCTCGCCGACGGCGATCCCGGTCTCCTCGGCGACCTCGCGGCGCACCGCGTCCTCGAGGGTCTCGCCGGGCTCGCAGAAGCCGGCCAGGGTCGAGTAGCGCCCGGCGGGCCACACGGCCTGGTGACCGAGCAGGCAGCGCTCCTCGGTGCTGCCGGGCTCGCCGGTCGTGACCGTCATGATCACCGCCGGGTCGCTGCGGGGGAACTGGCGGCGCCCGCAGCGGGTGCACTGCAGCTCGTGGCCGGAAGCGCGGGCCTCCAGGGGTGCTCCGTCGCGGGGGCAGAAGCGGGTCGCCGCGTGCCACTCGGCGATGCCGAGGGCGTGGAAGAGCAGGGGCGCCTGGTCCACCGCCTGCGTGGACAGCACCGGAAGGAGGTCGCGCAGCGCGTACCAGCCGTCCTCCTCGCGGGCGCGGGCGCTGGAGGTGAGCACCGCGAAGTAGGTGGTGCCCTGCCGCTCGCCGAGCAGGACCCGGGTGCCCTCGGGCGCCTGGTCGGGGCGGGACCAGTCGGGACGGCCGTCGACGGGTCGCACGTGGGTCCCCGAGACGACCAGCACGCGAGAGGTCGGGTCCGACCAGCGCTGGTCGAGCCAGGTCGGGTCGGCGCGTCGCACCCCGAGGCGCTCGTGGGGGTCGGCCGCCATCCGGACGTGGGGGAAGATCACGCGGCGAGGCTAGCCCTAGCCTGGTGGTCATGAGCACCCACCTCGGCGCCTCCCCGGGCGCCGTCGCGCCGCTCGTGCTGATGCCCGGCGACCCCCTGCGGGCCCGCTGGATCGCGCAGACCTTCCTCGAGGACGCCCGGTGCTACACCGAGGTCCGCGGGATGCTGGGCTACACCGGGACGTGGCACGGGAGGCCGGTCTCGGTGCAGGGCTCGGGGATGGGCCAGCCGTCCCTGGCCATCTACGCCACCGAGCTGTTCGGTGACTACGACGTCGCCGCGATCGTGCGGGTCGGCTCCTGCGGCGCGCTGAGCGAGCGGGTGGGCCTGCGCGACCTGGTGGTGGCCTCCGGGGCCTGCACCGACTCGGCGATGAACCGGGTGACCTTCGGCGGCCTCGACTACGCCCCCGTCGCGGACTTCGGCCTGCTGCGTGCCGCGGTGGCCGCCGCCGAGGAGCACGCGGACGTCACGACCCACGTCGGGCTGGTCCTCAGCGGCGACTCCTTCTACCCCACACGACCCGAGCTGGCCCACACCATGGCCGAGCACGGGGTGCTGGCGGTCGAGATGGAGGCGAGCGCGCTGTACACGATCGCTGCCCGCCACGGACGTCGGGCGCTGGCGGTGTGCACGGTCTCGGACCACGTCGTGACCGGCGAGCAGACCAGCGCCGACGAGCGCGAGCGCACCTTCTCCACCATGGTCGAGGTCGCCCTCGCCGCGGGCTCGGCGGAGGGCCTGGTCTGACCCTCAGCGGGGGGTGGCCGGGCCGGTGAGCAGCTGCTCCAGGCCCGCGCGGTCGAACAGGTCGGTCGGCTCGACCACGGCGCCGTCGCGCACGTAGACGAAGGCCGCGCGGACCTGGTCGAGCGGCAGGCCGTGCAGCTCGGCCCAGGCCAGGCGGTAGAGGGACAGCTGCAGCGGGTCCGCGGTGTGGGACCGGCTGGTCTTCCAGTCGACCAGCAGGTAGCCGGGGCGCCCCTGGACCTCCTCGGCGTAGACCGCGTCGATGCGTCCGCGCACCACCTGCCCGGCCAGCACGAGCGCGAAGGACGGCTCGACGGCGTACGGCGCGCGCTCGGCGAAGGGCCCGCGCTCGAAGGCCGCGACCAGCTCGGCGAGGTCGGCCTCGTCCTCGACGTCGCCGTCGGCCCGGCCGGGAAGGTCGTCGGGGTCGAGCAGGAGCTGCTGACCGAACCGCGCCTCGACCCAGGCGTGGAAGCGGGTCCCGAACCGCGCGGCCGCCGAGGGCTGCCGGGGCATCGGTCGCGCGAGGTCCCGGGCGAAGGTCTCCGGGTCGTGGCGCAGCCGGGCCAGGGCCGTCACCGAGAGCGACGAGGGGAGCGCGACCTCCACCCTGCTCAGCCGGTGCCGCGCAGCCTCGTCGGCCAGCTTCTCGATCGCGTCGTCCCACCGCGAGACCCGCTCGAGGTGCAGGACGTCGTCCAGCTCGTCGGCGGCGGCCGGATCGACGGCCTCGAGCACGGCGGCCGCCTCCCGCCGCCGCTCGACCTCGGCGGTGTGGTGGTCGATCGGCCAGGCGAGGTCGGGGTCCTGGGCGTGGTAGGGGTGCGGGTCGGCCTTGTCGGGGACCTCGCACCAGCAGGCCGGCTCCGCGCCCCAGCCCGCCATGGCCTCGCGGGTGAGCAGCAGGTAGGCCGAGGGTCCGCGGGGCCGCTGGATCGCCGGGGACCAGCACCAGCTCGAGACCCACAGCCGGTGCCGGGCCCGCGTCCACGCGACGTAGCCGAGGCGGAGCTCCTCGCGCGCCTCGTAGCGCTTCGCCTCCAGGCCGAGCGCCTGGAGGTCCTCGGGCCGCCAGCCGGCCAACGTGGGCAGGTCGCGGGCGTCCCCGCGCAACGCGGTGGGCAGGACCGAGGGCATCGTGAGCCAGCTCGACCGCCCGCGCGAGGTGGGGAACTTGCCCTCGGTGACCCCGGGCAGGAAGACGACGTCCCACTCCAGGCCCTTGGCCCGGTGCACCGTCAGCAGCTTGACCGAGTCGGCCTCGGAGGGGGTGGCCACGTCGAGGCCCTGCCCGAACTCGTCCTCGGCCTCCAGCCAGGCCAGGAGTGCCGCGAGGCTGACCGACCCGTCGACGGCCTGGAAGTCGGCGACGGCGGAGATGAACAGGTCGAGGTTGTCGCGGCGCGCGGAGGCGGCCGGGCTGACCGAGGAGGCCAGCTCGACGTCGATTCCGGTGACGTCGACGATGCGTCGCACCAGGTCCAGGAGCGGCTCGCCGGCGGCGGCGCGCAACCGGCGCAGCTCGGCGGCGAGCAGCGCGAAGCGCTCGGTGGCCGCGACGGAGTAGGCGAGGTCGCCGGGGTCGTCGAGGGCGTCGGCGAGCGCTGGGACCTCCAACGGGTCCGCCTGCTGCACCGCGGCGTCGAGCTGGGCGGCCAGGTCGACCGGGCCGCGGTCGGCCGTCCGCGAGGGGGCGCCACCGGACAGCTCACGTGCCCGCCGACCGAGCAGGGCGAGGTCGCGGGGACCGATCGCCCACCGCGGACCCGCGAGCAGGGTCAGCAGCTCGGCGTTGGCGGTGACGTCGTCGACGAGCGCCAGGGTGGCGACGACCTCGGTGACCTCGGGCAGGCGCAGCAGCCCCTTGAGACCGACGATCTCGACCGGGATCTCCTGCGCGGTGAGGGCGTCGAAGACCGCCGCGGCATGCGCGTTGTCGCGGGTGAGCACGCCGATCTCCCGCCAGGCCGGCCCGTCGCGACGTGCCGCGACGGCGGCGTGGGCAGCCCTGACCTCCTTCGCCAGCCAGACCAGCTCGTCGTCGTAGGCCTCGTGCAGGGCCACGCCGACCTCGCCGGCGGCCGCGTCCGGCTTGGCCTCCAGCGGCCGGAGCTCGGCCCGGTCGTACAGCTCGGCGGCAAGGTGGTTGGCGGTCGCGAGGATGCGCTCGTCGGAGCGGCGGTTGACCGTCAGCGGGTACGTGCCGGCCCGCCCCGCCACGGGCGGGAAGGCCTCCGCGAACTCCAGGATGTTGGACACCGAGGCGCCCCGCCAGCCGTAGATGGCCTGGTTCGGGTCGCCCACGGCCGTCACCGGGTGACCTCGTCCGGAGCCCGGGTGCGGACCGGAGAACAGGCGGCTGAGCATGAGGGCCTGCGCCACCGAGGTGTCCTGGTACTCGTCGAGGAGGACCACCTTGAACTTCGCGCGCTCGCTGTGACCGACCTCCGGGCACTCGTCGGCCAGCCGGGCCGCCCACGCGATCTGGTCGGAGAAGTCCATGACCGCGTGCGCCGTCTTGAGCGCGCGGTAGGCCTCGACGAGCCCGAGCAGCTCGGCGCGTCGGTCGACGGCCAGGACGGCCTTCTCGTTGCGCTCGCGGTAGGTCTTGCGCGACTCCCCCGTCATGCCCTCGATCAGCAGGGGCCGCACCCGCTGGTCGTGGCGACGCACGTCGTCGGGGGTCACGAGGTGCTCGCTCATCTCGGCGTCCAGGCTCAGCAGGTACTGCACCACGTGGCGCGGGGAGTCGGTGAGCTGGGCCACCGGACGCGTGTAGCGCTGCACGGCGCGGGTGGCCAGCTGGTAGCGGCTGGCGTCGGCGAGAAGCCGGGTGCTCGGTTCGTGGCCGATGCGCAGACCGTGCTCGTCGAGCAGGCCCGCCGCGTAGGCGTGGTAGGTCGAGACCGTGGGCTCCTCGACGTCGTCCGCACCGTCCTCGCTCCTCGGACCGGCACCGGGCTCGGGCAGCAGGCCGGCACCGCGCAGGCTCTCGCGGATCCGGGACGCGAGCTCGGCGGTCGCCTTCGTCGTGAAGGTGAGGCCCAGGATCTCACCGGGTGCCACCTGACCGGTCGCCACCAGCCAGACCACCCGGGCGGCCATCACGGTGGTCTTGCCGGAGCCGGCGCCGGCGATCACGACGGCCGGCTCCAGCGGCGCGGTGACGGCGGCGAACTGCTGGGGGCTGAAGGTGAAGTCGGCGCCCATCACCGCGCGCAGCTGCTCGGCCGTGGTGATCGTGCGTGGTGCGGTCACGACAGCACGCTCCCCGACGCCTTGTCGGGGCACAGGGCCCAGAACTCGCACCGCTCGCACTGCTTGCCCGGACGCGCCGGGAACCGCTCCTCGCGCAGCTGCCGGGCCGCGTCGGCGAGCTGCTGCTCCACCAGGCGCGGCGCGCCGTCCTCGGGGGGAGGTTGGCTCTGCACCTTCGGCAGGCCGACCCCGTGACGCAGCTGCACGAGCTCGGCCCCACCGGCACGGGCCCCTGGCTCGGCCCCGGACGCCACGGCCGCGCCGTGGTCGACCGCGAGCTGGTAGAGACCGAGCTGGGGATGGGCCGCGACCTCCTTCTGCGTCGGCGGGTACTTGCCGGTCTTGAGGTCCACCACGACGACGCGGCCGTCCTCGTCGAGCTCCAACCGGTCGGCGTAGCCGTGCAGGCGGACCACCTCGCCGCCGGGCAGGGTGACCTCGGCCCCCATCTGCGGCTCCACCGCGAGCACGGTGCGGGCACCGGGTCGGCGGTGCCAGGTCAGGAAACGCTCCAGGACGTCGCGCACGGCGTCCCGCTCGCGGGCCCCGGACCAGGGCGTGCGGAACTCCATCCGCCCCCACACGGCGTCGACGTGCGGCATCAGGTCGCGATCGACGTCGAGCTCGTCGCCCTCCACCGGCGAGAGCGTCCCCGAGACGACCTGCTCGGCCAGGGTGTGCACGATCAGGCCGAAGCCCTGGCTCGCCGAGCTGACGACCGCTCCCCCGGCCTCGCGCCGCAGGAACCACTGCGCCGGACAGGTCAGCAGGCCTTCGAGCGAGCTGGCCGAGAGCACGAGCGGCTCCCCCGCGGGCCGCACGGGGGTCGTCGCTCGGCTCGGCCCGCGCAGCCCCCACCACGACGCCGGGTCGGCGCTGGGCGCCAGGGGGCGACCGCCCACCTCCGCGTCGGCCAGACGGCGCAGCCGCCGCGCGGCGGCCTGTCGCAGCGGCTCCGGCTGCTCGGGGTCGGCCAGCGTCCGCCGCAGGTCGGCGACCACGCCGTCCATGGACAGGGGACGCGGCGGGCGCCCGACCCGGTGGAGGCGGCCGACCCCGAGCTCGTCGACGAAGCGCGAGGGCTGGTCGCCGTCGTCGTCGGGTGAGGCCACCGCGGTGACCACCAGGCGCTGGGCTGCGCGCGTGCAGGCGACGTAGAAGAGCCGGCGCTCCTCGGCGAGCAGGCTCGCACGGGTCAGGGGGGGCAGCAGCCCGTCGCGTCCGATCCGGTCGGCCGGCAGCAGGGAGCCCCGGCGCCGCAGGTCCGGCCAGGCACCGTCCTGGACCCGCGCCACCACGACCAGGCGCCACTCGAGGCCCTTGGACCGGTGCGCGGTCAGGAGCCGGACGGCCTCACCTCGCACCCCCCGGTCGGCGAGGGTGTCGGCCGGGATCCGCTGCGCGCGCAGGGTCTCCAGGAACTCCCGGACGCTGGTGTGCCCGCGCTGCTCCTCGCTGCGCGCCGCGGTCTCGAACAGGGCGCACACGGCGTCGAGGTCGCGGTGCGCGAGCCGGGCCGCGTGACCGCCTCCGGCGGCGGCGTGGCGCAGCCGGGCGCCCCACTCGACACCGTCCCACAGCGTCCAGAGGACCTCCTCGACCGTCGTCGCCCCGGCGTCGAGCTGCCCGCGGGCACGGGCCAGCAGCCGGGCCAGCCGGTGCGCCCGCGGGTCGTCGAGGTCGGCGGTGAGGTCGGGGTCGAGCAGGGCGGCGCGCACCAGGTCGCTCGGCGCGCGGTCGGGGTGCCGCTCGCGCAGCCGCCGGGTCAGCGAGCGCACGTCGGTCGCGTCGAGGCCGCCCAGCGAGGAGACGAGGAGGTCGCGGGCCCGGTCAGGCCCCACGTAGCCCTCCGCGCGCGGGTCCTCGACGTCGGCGTCGAGGATGACGGCGAGGGCCGCGAGCAGCGGCAGCACCGCGGGCTCGTCCACGAGCGGGGTCTCGTCGCTGGAGACCTCGACGGGCACACCCGCGGCGCCCAGTGAACGTCTCAGGCCCGGGATGCTGGCGCGGCCCGAGCGCACCAGGACCGCCATCTGCGACCACCCGACGCCGTCCTCGAGGTGCGCGCGGCGCAGCAGGTCGGCGATGTTCTCGGTCTCGGCGCGGGCGGTGTCGAAGGTGAGGACCTCGACCGACCCCGGGCCCCACCGGCCGGCCCCGGGGACGGGCGAGCGGAAGGTGGCGTACTGCTCGCGGGGGATCGACCCGGAGGTGGCGATGCCGGCCGCGACCGAGCGGGACGCCCGCAGCAGCCGTGCGCCGAAGCGGCGGGTCGTGCCGAGCGCCACGACCGCGGCCGGCGACCCGTCGGCGGCCGGGAACTGCGCCGGGAAGTCGAGGATGCCCCGGACGTCGGCGCCGCGGAAGCCGTAGATGGACTGGTCGGGATCCCCGACGACCACCAGGTCGCGACCGTCGCCGGCCAGCGCGCGGAGCAGCTCGACCTGGGCCGGGTCGGTGTCCTGGTACTCGTCGACGAAGACGCACGCGAGCTGGGACCGCAGCTGCTCACGGTGCCGTTGCGCCTCGATGACGGCCCGGACGATGAGGTCGGGGTAGTCGATGGCCGACTGGTCGCCGAGGACGTCGAGGTACTGGCTCAGGAAGTGCCCGGCGGCCTCGAGCTCGGGGCGCGACTCGGCGCGGCCGAGCCGGACCAGGTCGTCGGGGTCCAGCCCACGCTCGCGGGCGCGGGCCAGGACCGCCTGCACCTCGCGGGCGAACCCGCGGGTGCCGACGGCCGCTCGCAACGGCTCGGGCCAGCGCACCGCCTCGGGGTGGTCGGAGAGCAGCTCCTGGAGCACGACGTCGGACTCGGGCGCGGAGAGCAGGCGCAGCGGGGCGGCGTACAGCTCGGCGGGGGCGTAGCGCCGCACCAGGCCGTAGGCGAAGGAGTGGAACGTGGCGCTCATCGTGGTCGCGGTGGTGCGTCCCAGGCGGGCCGTCACCCGGTCGCGCAGCTGTTCGGCCGCCTTGCGGGAGAACGTCAGCGCCAGCACCTGGTCCGGCGAGGCGCCGCGGCGCTCCACGCGGTCGACGACGGCCTCGACGAGCGTGGTGGTCTTGCCGGTTCCGGGGCCGGCGAGGACCAGCAGCGGCCCGGACCCGTGGTCGACCACGCGCTGCTGGTGCTCGTCGAGGGTCGGGGGCTCGGCCGCCCGCGCTGGGGGGATGAGGGAGTACGTCACGGCCACGGGACCATCTCAGCACCCGGCGCCGACAGCCCTGCGTCGCGCCCCGCGGACGAGGGCGGGCAGGTGGTGACCGGCGTCACGTCGCCGGGCTAGGTTCCTCCCATGAGCCGCGAGATCACGACCGTGCTGGGCGACCTGAGCTACCTGGAGTGCCCGCGCTGGCACGACGGACGACTCTGGGTCGTCGACTTCTACACCCACCGGGTGCTCTCCCTGGCCGAGGACGGCACGGACGTGCGCGTCGAGGCCGAGGTCCCGGCGCAGCCCTCCGGGCTCGGCTGGCTGCCCGACGGACGCCTGCTGGTCGTCTCGATGAAGGACCGTCGGGTGCTGCGCCGCGAGGACGACGGGTCGTTGGTCACGCATGCCGACGTCTCGGCGCACGTGACCGGGCACCCCAACGACATGGTCGTCGACGAGCAGGGTCGCGCCTTCCTCGGCAACTTCGGCTTCGACCTCATGGGCGGAGCCGACATCGTGACCACCGGCCTGGTGCGCGTCGACCCCGACGGGAGCGTCACGACGGTCGCGGAGGACCTGTGGTTCCCCAACGGCAGCGTGATCACCGACGACGGGGTGCTGATCGTCGACGAGACGCTCGGCAACCGGATCTCGGCCTTCGACATCGCTGCCGACGGGTCGCTCGGCCCCCGTCGCGACTGGGCCGTGTTCGGCCCGTTGCCGACCTCGCGGGCGATGGTCGAGGCGCTGCCGCAGTGCGTGCTCGCGCCGGACGGCTGCGGGCTCGACGCCGAGGGCGCCCTCTGGGCCGCCGACGCCATCGGCGGGCGGGTCGTGCGGGTCGCGGAGGGCGGCGAGATCCTCGAGGAGATCGTCCCCGGCACGGGGGTCTTCGCCTGCATGCTCGGTGGCGCCGACGGTCGCACCCTCTTCCTGTGCTGCGCCCCCGACTTCGACGAGCACGCCCGCTCGGCCAGCCGCGAGGCCGAGCTGCGCTCCGTACGCGTCGACGTCCCCCGCGCCGGCCGCCCCTGACGAGGTGGCGGTCGCTGCGCGCCGAGGTGGCGCTCGCCGTCCACCGAGATGGCGCTCGCCGTCCGCCGAGGTGGCGGTCGCGTTGAGAGGGTCGGCGTGACCCGAGACTGGCAGGCCTGGTACCGGCTGTACGACGACCCCAGGTCGTCCCTGAGCCGACGCCTGGCCGAGGTGATCGCGCAGCTGCGCGAGGACCTCGATCGGCGCGCCGAAGGGCCGCGCACGTCGGTGCGGCTGCTGAGCCTGTGCGCGGGAGACGGTCGCGACACCCTCCCGGTCCTGGCCACGGCGGAAGTTGCCGTAAGCGCGGTGCTCGTCGAGCTCGACCCGGAGCTCGCCGAGGCGGCGAGGAGCCGCGCGGAACTCCTCGGGCTGACCGAGGTCGAGGTCCGTACGGATGATGCAGGCGCCACCATCGCCTTCACGGACGCTCTACCGGTCGACGTGCTCATGCTGTGCGGCGTCTTCGGGAACGTCCACGACGCCGACGTCGAACGCACCGTCGGAGCCCTGCCGGGGCTGCTCGCATCCGATGCGACCGTGCTGTGGACGCGCGGCGACGTCATGGACCGCGACCCAACCCACATCGCCGGAGACCCCAGCCTCTGGGTCCGGTCGCTGTTCACCGCCGGGCCGTTCCAGGAGGTCGCGTTCGTCCGTCCCGACGACGCCGGCTACCGCGTCGGCGTCCATCGGTTCACCGGCGTGCCTCGAAGCACCGAGCCCTCCGAGAGTGGCTCTTCAGCTTCGTCTAACCACACCCGCCACCTCGACACGCGCCGCCCGCCACCTCGACACGCGCCGCCCGCCACCTCGACACGCGCCGCCCGCCACCTCGTCAGGGGGTGGGGCGCTCGTTGTAGCCGGGGGCGCGCTCCTGGCCGGTCAGGGCTGCGATGGCGTCCATGATCTCGTCGGTCAGCTCGCGGCGGGCACGGCCCAGCGGGACGCCCGACCACCGGTCCGCGGTGTGGATCGGCTCCCCGAACGCGACGGTGACAGGCACGACCCGCGGGCGGGTGGACCCGACGGGCTGGATCCTCTCGGTGCCGGTGAGCCCGACCGGGACCACGGGCACCCCCGCCGTCAGCGCCAGGTGGGCGACCCCGGTGCGGCCGCGGTAGAGGCGCCCGTCACGCGAGCGGGTCCCCTCGGGGTAGATCCCGAAGGCGTCACCCCGGCCGAGCACGTCTTGGGCCGTCGCCAGGCTGCCGATCGCCGCGCTGGTGTCGTCCCGGTCGACCGGCAGCATCCCGAGTCCCTCGAACCACGCCCGCTGGGCCCGCCCGCGCCAACCGGTGCCGGTGAAGTAGTCGGACTTGGCCAGGAACACGACCCTCCGCGGGACCACGACCGGGATCACCACGGAGTCGAAGAAGCTGAGGTGGTTGCTGGCCAGCAGCACGGGCCCCGAGCGCGGCACGTGGTCGAGCCCGGTCACGGTCGGCCGCCACACCGCCTTGGCCAGCGGCTGGACGACGGAGTGGACCACCGAGTAGAGCACGGGATCAGTGTGCCGGACCCGGAGCTGCCTCGCCGCCGGTGTCCGGGACGACGAAGGCGGCGGCCAGGTCGACCCTGCCCGAGGCGCGCCGAGGGGTGCCCTCGTCGAGGTAGTGCTCGGTGGCCTCGCCCTCGTGGCACGGCGGCGGGGTGCCGTCGGCGCGCACCACCCGCCACCACGGCACCGGCCCCCCGTGCTCGGCCAGCACGTTGCCGACGCGGCGCGGCCCGAACCGGCCGACCGCGTCGGCGATCGCACCGTAGGTCGTCACCCGACCCGGCGGAACCGACTCCACGCAGCCCAGCACGGCCTCCACGTAGTCCTCGGGGTGGTGCACTCAGCGACCGGCCGGGGCAACGGGGGTGACAGGGACGACGGCGGCGACGTAGGGGGTGCTGGTGGTCACGGCGACGAGGCCGGACCGCTCGAGGATCGGGCGCGACATCGCGGTGCAGTCGCTGTGCAGGTACCGCACCCCTTGGCTCTAGCGACCACGAGGCCCGAGCGGAGACCAGCGCCCGGTAGAGACCGCGTCCGCGCCAGTCCTCGCGGATGCAGCCTCCCCACAGGCCCGCGCACTGGGTGCCTCCGACGACCTGGAGCCGTCCGACGCCGACGACCTCGTCACCGACCGCGGCGACCCACAGGCCCGCGAGGCCGGGCATCCGGTCGAAGCGCGCGACGATCTCGTCGTCGCTGGGCCCCTGCCCGAAGACCCCCCGCTGCAGGGCGGCCGCCCGCGACAGCCACGTCCGGCGCTCGGGGCCCTCGTCGGCGCGCAGCACCCTCACCCCGTCGGGCAGCCCGACGGGCACCGCGAGCGCGGAGGCCTCCCCCAGCATCACCGTCTCGACGTCCTCGGGCACGAGGCCGGCGGCCAGCAGGTGCTCGTCGAGGTCGGCCGGCAGGTCGTGCCCGCGGGTCTTCCACTCCCACTCGGTGACCTCGCCGCCGGCAGCGAAGGACGCCGCGGCGTCGGCCACGAGCGCATCGATCTCCACGCCGCCGAGAGCCGCCAGCGACCGGTAGGTCACCAGCCCGTGCTGCCCGTACCGGGCCAGCCAGAGCGGTCCGTGGCTCTGCGACCAGGTCCGCGCCGGCCACCTCCGCGGCGCCGCGCAGCTGGTCGTCGTAGATGGCGAGCAGCCGGGCGGGGTCGGTCACCGTCGCATCCTGGCAGAGCCGGCCGGACGCGCTCAGCCGGCGGGGGCCGGTGTGGCCTCGAAGTCCTCGGTGCCGCGGACCATCCGCAGGCCGGCGATGCCGGCGTGACGCTGCGCGAAGCCGAGCTCCTTGGCCAGGTCACCGATGTTGTTCGAGGCCGGCGCCGGCGCCAGGCCCAACGTGGACAGCGTGCCGACCGCCTGGCCGTCCTCGCTCAGGAACGCCGACCCCGAGTCCCCGGGGATGCCGGGAGTCGCGGTGTAGAGCGGGTGCGACCACCCGCCGTCGCGGGCGTCGTCGCCCAGCGAGGTCCCGTACTTGGGCTGCAGCGGGTCGGCGTCGCCGCGGAGGCTGGAGTTGCCGTAGCTGTAGAGCCGGTCCCCCGCGGCCGTGCCGTCGGTGTCGATCCCCGTCGGACCACCGAAGAACGGGATGCTCGGGTTCACCTTCCTGGCCAGCTCGGGGCCCACCCTGACCATCGCGAGGTCGTTGTAGGCGCAGGGGTTCTCGGCGGTGGTGCCCAGGCGGTGCATGGTCGACCACGAGGAGTAGACGAGGCGGCCGTGGCCCAGCGTCGTGCCGCCGTCGGCGAGCGAGCCGCCCTCGGCGAAGCGGACCCGGGTGCCCAACGGGCGGGTCCCGGCCCGGCACCCGTCGGTGTCGGTGGCCGCGCCCTTGCCGGCGCAGTGCGCGGCATAGCCGACGTAGACCCGGGAGGCCGCGTCGGTGTAGACGAAGTTGGCCGTGCACTGGGCGCCGGCGGTGTACATCTCCACGCCGGGGTGGATCGTCGCGGTCGCCGCGGGCGCCCAGCGCGACTCTCCGGCGGCCCCGGCGGACCCGTCAGCCGCAGCGGAGCCCGTCGTGGCGCCGGCCAGGGTCGCCGCGGCGGCGACGGCGAGAGCGGTCAGGGCCTTGAGGGTGGAGTGCATGTCCATGCCTGGACAACGCGACACCCCCGCCCGGGTCACGGGCGGGGGTGTCGCGAGGTTCGTCAGCTCAGCCCGAGATCAGTCAGCCCGAGATCAGTCAGGCCGGATCAGTAGGACGGCTGGCTGGGGTCGATCTGGTTGACCCACGCCACCACGCCGCCACCGACGTGGACCGCGTCGGCGTAACCAGCGCCCTTCAGTGCCGCCAACGCCTCGGCGGAGCGGACCCCTGACTTGCAGTGCAGCACCACCTGCTTGTCCTGCGGCAGCTGCTCGAAGGCGTGGCCGTTGAGGAACTCGCCCTTGGGCAGCAGCACCGAGCCGGGGATCCGGTTGATCTCGTACTCGTTCTGCTCCCGCACGTCGACGAGGGTGAAGTCGCGCGTGCCCTCGGCGCGCTCCTTGAGCATGTGCTCGAGCTGGACCACCGAGATGGTCGACCCGGCGGCGGCGTCCGCGGCGTCCTCGGAGATCGCGCCGCAGAAGGCCTCGTAGTCGATCAGCTCGGTGACGGTGGCGTGCTCACCGCACAGCGCGCAGTCGGGGTCCTTGCGGACCCGCAGCTTGCGCCACTCGAGCTCGAGGGCGTCGTAGATGACCAGCTTGCCGACCGCCGGGTCGCCGATGCCGGTGATCAGCTTGATCGCCTCGTTGACCTGGATCGAGCCGATGCTGGCGCACAGGACCCCGAGCACGCCGCCCTCGGCGCAGCTGGGGACCATGCCCGGCGGCGGGGGCTCGGGGTAGAGGCAGCGGTAGCAGGGCGCGTCGTCGGCCAGGCTCGGGGCGAAGACCGACGCCTGGCCGTCGAAGCGGTAGATCGAGCCCCACACGTAGGGGATGCCCAGGAAGAAGGCCGCGTCGTTGACCATGTAGCGGGTCGCGAAGTTGTCGGTCCCATCGACGATGAGGTCGTATCCGCGGAAGACCTCCATCACGTTGTCGTTGTCGAGGCGCTCCTCGTGCAGGACGACCTCGACGTAGGGGTTCGCCTCGGCGATGGACTCCTTGGCCGAGATCGCCTTCGACTTGCCGATGTCGGACTGCGTGTGGATGATCTGGCGCTGCAGGTTGGACTCGTCGACCTCGTCGAACTCGGCGACGCCGAGGGTGCCGACGCCGGCCGCGGCGAGGTAGAGCAGGGCGGGCGAGCCGAGCCCGCCAGCGCCGATGACCAGCACCTTGGCGTTCTTGAGCCGCTTCTGCCCGGCCATGCCCACGTCGGGGATGATCAGGTGCCGGCTGTAGCGGCGGACCTCGTCGTTGGTCAGCTCGTCAGCGGGCTCCACCAGGGGGGCTAGGGACACAGAGACTCCTCGTTCGCGGTTCGGTCGGACCTCGGGTCAACACACGCGCCCGTGCCGGTGTTCCCCGTGCTGCTGCCTCGCCATGCTCACCCCGGCGGGGTGCCGACGGGCCCTTGTCCCGTCATCTGGACGACCGCCGACGCGGAGTAGGCTCCAGCCAGTCGCCGGGGACCCCCGGACGAACGACGCCCGGAGGTCCGTGAGGAGGACGCGATGAGCACCCAGCGATCGGGACTCGAGGAGGCCCGCCCGCGCGGTGGTCGCCTGCCGCGCCGCGAGCGCCGCGCCCAGCTGCTCGACTCCGCGCTCGGCGTCTTCGTCGCCCAGGGCTACCACGCTGCCGCGATGGACGACATCGCCGACCGCGCGGGCGTCTCGAAGCCGGTCCTCTACCAGCACTTCCCGGGCAAGCTCGAGCTGTACCTCGCGCTGCTCGACGCCTCGTGCGACGCGATCATCGGCGGCTGCCGGGCCGCCCTGGAGTCCACGCACGACAACAAGCAGCGCGTCGGGGCCGCGATCGACGCCTTCTACGCCTACGTCGCCCACGACGCGGGCGCCTTCCGCCTGGTCTTCGAGTCCGACCTGACCAACGAGCCGGCCGTGCGCGAGCAGGTCGACCGGGTCACCGCCGACTGCGCCTCGATGATCGCGGACGTGATCCGCGACGACACCGGGCTGCCCGCCGAGGCGGCCCGCCTGCTGGCGGTCTCCCTGGTGGGAATGGCCCAGGTGAGCGCGCGGTTCTGGCTCACCGAGGCCGGCGGACTCCAGCGTCAGGAGGCCGCGGCGCTGGTCGCCGGCCTCGCCTGGCGGGGGATCCGCGGCTACCCCAAGACCGAGGACCACTGACCGAGGACCACCGACCAAGGACCACTGAGCGCGTCCCGCCTCAGACCCGCACCACCCTGCTCGACCAACGAAGGAGTACCGACCGTGGAGGTCAAGATCGGCGTCCAGAACGCCTCGCGTGAGCTCGTCGTGGAGACCGACCGACCCCGCGAGGAGGTCGAGCAGGCGGTCTCGCAGGCCGTCTCCTCCGAGGGTGTGCTCACGTTGACCGACACCAAGGGCCGCACCGTCGTGGTGCCGGCCGCCAAGCTGGCCTACGTCGAGATCGGCACCAGCAGCATCGGCGCCGTGGGGTTCCGCAGCTAGGCGACCTGGCACTGCGCGCAGCGCGAGGTGGTGCGGCTCCAGGGGCCGGCGCGGAGGGGCACGGAGGTCCGTCTCGACGAGGACGGGCCCCGCGCCTTGGCCGGGCTGCTCGACTGGGGCGCCTCCCAGGGCGCCACCACGGTGTGGCTGCATGTCGAGACCGACAACCACGCGGCGCTGGCCCTGTACGGCCGGTTGGGCCTGAGCGCCCACCACGAGCTGCGCTACCTGCGCGCCCCGCACTGAGCCCGGCCTGCCGGTTTCGCGACGTCGGGCACGGGGCGCCCGCGGCGCCTTGAGTTCTGCACCTATCCGAGCGCTTCTGCGGTGATGCTGCGGTGCAGAAGCGGCAGCTTCACCGGTGAACCGGTGAAACTGCGGAGATGAAGACTCCGACCATCGCCGAGGCCTTGCCCAGGGACAGCGCGAGCGCTCCGACCGTGCCCGCGACCAGCGCGACCACGAACGACTCAGCTGTCGAGACCGAGCTGGGCCATGCGCTCGGTGTGACGTTCGGTCAGCCGGGTGAACATGCGTCCCAGCGCGGCCAGGTCGAGGCCGGGTCGGTCGACCCCGCCGGCCAGCAGCGCCGAGAGGGCGTCGCGCTCGGCGGCGACCCGCTGGGCCTGGATCAGCGCCTCACCCATCAGGCGGCGCGCCCACAGCGCGAGGCGTCCGCCGATGCGCGGCTCCGCCTCGATGGCCGACCGCACGCGCTCGACCACGAAGGCCGCGTGCTCACCGGTGTCGACCGACGACACCACGAGGTCCCGGGTCCGGGGGTCGAGGTAGGCGGCGACCTCGCGGTAGAAGTCGGCGGCCAGCCCGTCCCCGACGAAGGCCTTGACCAGGCCCTCGAGCCAGTCGGCCGGGGCGGTGTGGGCGTGGAACTGCTCGACGGGGACCTGGAAGGGCGCCATCGCAGCGAACGGATCGCCCCCGAAGACGACGATCCGCTCATGCATCGGACCGACCTTGGAGATCTCGCGGCTGGCCATCATCGCCAGCGCGACCTTGTCGCGCAGCGTCGGCGCGAGCTTGGCGTCCTCGGCGAGACGTTCGAAGGCCGAGATCTCCGCGTAGGCGATGACGCCGAGCAGGTCGACGACCGCCTCCCGGTAGGCCGGGTCCTCGAAGGCGACCGGGACGTCGGCCTCCGGCGCCCGGAGGTGCTCGGCGCCCGCGGAACCCGCCGGCTCCTCGCGTGATGCAACCATGCGCGCACCCTACCGATACAGTGGGCTCGTCGAGCGCCACGCCGACGCCGTCCTCCCCCGTGCTCGTCGGTCACCGCACCGGCCCGGGGCGCGGGGACCGAGCACCGTTGCGGGGCTCGCGATGTGCGCGGTCGGCAGCGGATCGGCCGCACGGACACCACTCGGCCGAACGGCCGAGGCGACGAAAGCGACGAGACACTGACCACCTTCCGTGAGCTCGGGGTCCATCCCGAGATCGCTGACGCCCTCGAGCGTCACGGCATCCTGACCCCGTTCCCGATCCAGGAGATGACGCTCTCGGTGGCCCTCATGGGCACCGACCTCATCGGCCAGGCCCGGACGGGCACCGGCAAGACCCTGGCCTTCGGCATCCCCGTGCTGCAGCGCAGCGTGGCACCCCACGACCCCGACTACGCCCAGCTGCCCGCCGGCAAGCCGCAGGCGCTGGTCGTGGCTCCCACCCGCGAGCTGGCCCTGCAGGTCTCCAAGGACCTCCAGATGGCCAGCAAGGACCGCGGTCTGCGCGTGCTGACCATCTACGGCGGCGTCGGCTACGAGCCACAGCTCGAGGCCCTCGAGTCCGGCGTCGACATCGTCGTCGGCACCCCCGGTCGCCTGCTCGACCTGGCCAACCGCCGCGCGCTGGACATCTCCCACGTCCACGCCCTCGTGCTCGACGAGGCCGACGAGATGCTCGACCTCGGCTTCCTGCCGGACGTCGAGCGGATGCTGCGGATGACCCCGGAGACGCGCCAGACGATGCTCTTCTCGGCCACGATGCCCGCAGCGATCGTCGCCCTGGCCCGCACCCACATGCGTCACCCGATGAACATCCGCGCGGAGTCCTCCGACGACGGCCAGACGGTGCCGGCGACGGCCCAGTTCATCTACCAGGCCCACGACCTCGACAAGCCCGAGATCATCGGTCGCGTGCTGCAGGCCGACGACGCGGAGAAGATGATCGTCTTCACCCGCACCAAGCGTCAGGCGCAGCGGGTCGCCGACGACCTGGCCGAGCGCGGCTTCGCCGCCAGCCCCCTGCACGGCGACATGCAGCAGACGGCTCGCGAGAAGGCGATGGCCCGCTTCCGCGAGGACAAGGTCAAGGTGCTCGTCGCCACCGACGTCGCCGCGCGCGGCATCGACGTCCGCGACGTCTCGCACGTCGTGAACTACACCTGCCCCGAGGACGAGAAGACCTACATCCACCGCATCGGGCGGACCGGCCGCGCAGGCGCCACCGGCACCGCGATCACCTTCGTGGACTGGGCGGACCTGCACCGCTGGAAGATGATCAACAAGGCGCTCGACCTGCCCTTCGACGCCCCGCAGGAGACCTACTCGACCTCCGACCACCTCTACCACGACCAGGGCATCCCGACCGGCACGAAGGGTCGCGTCGTCGACCCGGCGCCGGTCGAGCGGGCCCCGCGCCGCGAGGAGGCCTCGCGTCCGCCCCGCGACCGGAACCGCGACCGCAGCCGCACGCGCACGCGCAGCGGTCAGCAGGGCGAGGGCGCGCCGGCCCCGGCCGCCGCGAGCCCCGAGCCCGCAGCCGGTGAGGGCGCTCCCCGCAACCGTCGGCGTCGTCGCCGCTCCTCGGGTGGCGGCAACGGCTCGGGAACTCAGGGAAGCAGCGTCGCCGACGCCGGCTGAGCCGGCAGGTCGCCGCAGCTGACCCCGACCCGGTTCGGGACGGGGTCAGGCGGTGACGACGACGCTGGTGCCGACCGGTGCGAAGTCCCACAGCGCGCGGGCGTCCGGCGTGCGCTGGCGGATGCACCCGTGCGAGGTCGGCGTGCCCAGCTCGTCGACACCCTGGAGCCGCTCGCCGTCCTTGACCGGGATCTCGTGGAAGCCGATGGCAGCGTTGTCGCCCTGGGTGAAGCGGACGAAGAACCGCATGGTCCCCGAGTCGTCGATGCCGTAGGCCTGCCGCGAGCGCGAGTACACCTCGTAGCTGCCCGGGTCGAGGTTGTCGTAGATGCTGCCCGAGACCAGGTAGGTGCGCACGACCGCATCGTCGCCGTCGACCAGCCAGACCCGCTGACGGCCCTCGCTGAAGACCACCCGCCGCCCCTGACCCGACTCGGCCGGGAGCAGCAGCTGGGGCTCGACCGCTGCGACGAGCGGCTCGGTGCCGACCTCGGGCCATAACCGACCCGGCGCGGGCGTCGTCGTCGGGACGGTGCCGGCGGCCAGCACGAGCGCCTCGTCGGCGCTCGCCGACGTCGGTTGGCCCACGACGCCGAGGCTGCCCAGCAGGGCGAGCAGGGTGACCGTGGCCGCCGAGCCCGCTGCCACGGCACGACCCCACCGCGGACGGACGGGACCCGGCTGTGGCGTCACCGGCGTGAGGCCTTGCCTCGGCTCGACGCGTCGGCGCGCCGCTGCAGGTTGACCGCCACCTCGCGGTAGGCCTTGGCGCCCTTGCTGGTGCGGCTGGTGGAGAGGATCGACCGGCCGGCCGCGGGAGCCTCGGCGAACTTGATGGTCTTGGGGATCGGCGGCTCGATGACGTCGAGGTCGTAGGTCGAGGAGATCGTCTCCAGGACGGTGCGGGCGTGGTTCGTGCGCCCGTCGTAGAGGGTCGGCAGGACCCCCCACACCTCGAGATCGCGATTGGTGAAGCGGCGCACGTCGTGGACGGTGTCGAGCAGCTGGCCGACGCCGCGGTGCGACAACGTCTCGCACTGCAACGGCACGAGGACGCCGTCGGCCGCGGTGAGCGCTGCCACGGTGAGCACGCCGAGCGAGGGCGGGCAGTCGAGGATGATCCAGTCGTAGGACGTGCCGGAGGCCGCGAGGTCGTCGACGACCCCCCGGATCACATGCTCCCGCCCGGTGCGGGTCAGCAGGTCGGCCTCGGCGCGGGCGAGCTCGATCGTGGCCGGCAGCAGGTCGACGCCGTCGTCGGTCGTCAGGATCACCTCGGAGGGGTCGGTGCCCTTGGTCAGCACCTGGTGCACCGAGACCTCGAGGTCCTCCGGGTCGATGCCCAGCGAGAACGTCAGGCACGCCTGGGGGTCGAGGTCGACCAGGAGCACCGAGGAGCCGAGCTCGCTGAGCGCGGCGCCGATCGAGGCCACCGAAGTGGTCTTGGCGACGCCGCCCTTCTGGTTGGCGATCGCAAGAGTCGTGGTCATCACCGCCCATCATGCCGGACCGCACCCCCCGTTCGGGCTCAAGCAGTGCTTGACTCGGCGCATGTCGCAGCCCCAGAGCCCCTCCGGCCGTCCGCGAGCCCTGGTGACGGGCGCCACCGCGGGCATCGGCCGCCGCTTCGCCCTCACCCTGGCCGAGCGCGGCCACGACCTCGTCCTGGTCGCTCGGGACCTCGAACGGCTCGAGGAGGTCGCGGCCACCCTGCGCGCCGACCACGGCGCCGACGTGGAGGTGCTGGCCGCCGACCTCGTCGACCGCGAGCAGCTGGCCGTCGTCGAACGGCGGGTCGCCGACCAGGAGCGTCCGATCGACCTGCTGGTCAACAACGCCGGGTTCGGCCTCAAGGGACGCTTCCTCGACAACGACGTCGACGCCGAGCAGGCGATGCTCGACGTGCTGGTCACCGCCGTGCTCCGCCTCTCGCACGCCGCGCTGGGCGCGATGACGGCCCGTGGTCATGGCGGCCTGATCAACGTCTCCAGCGTCGCCGCGTTCCTCCCCCGCGGCACCTACGGGGCCGCGAAGGCGTGGGTCAACAGCTTCGGCGAGTGGGCCTCGGCCGAGTACGGGCCGCAGGGCGTCACCGTGACCACGCTGTGCCCCGGGTTCACCGTCACCGAGTTCCACGAGCGGATGCAGGTCCGTCCGGGCACCGGTCCCCTGTGGCTCGAGGTCGGCTTCCTGGTCGACCGCGCCCTGGCCGACCACGCCCGGGGACGGGTCTACTCCGTGCCCAGCGTGCAGTACAAGGCCGTCGTCGGGCTGGCGCGCGTGGTGCCCAACCGGGCCCTCCAGCGCCTGCAGTCCCTCGGCCGCCGCTGACCCAGCGACGGTTGTCGAGCAGCGAGCGCGACGACCCCGGCGCTCGAGGAGCGAACGTCTCGAAATGACCCCGCGCCACTCACCCGGTCTCGAGACGTCGGGCGCGGGGCGCCCCTCCCTCGACCACCGGGGGCGGAGCCTCAGTGGCGAGGTCCGGGCTCGAGGACCTGGGGGGTCGGACGGCCGCTGCGGGCGGAGGCGTCGGCGGCGAGGGCCAGGAGGCGGGCGTACTGCTCGGGGTCGGTGGTGTGGCAGCCGAGGTCGTGGTCGACCTTGCCGGTGCCGTGGTGGTCGCTGGACCCTGTCGCGACCAGTCCCAGCTCGTCCGCCAGGGTCCGCAGGCGGCGACGTGCATCCTTGTCGTGGTCCTGGTGGTCGACCTCGATGCCGGCCAGTCCGAGGCCGGCGAGGTCGGCGAGGACCTCCTCTCCCATGCCGTCGCGCCCGCGCCGGCCCCACGGGTGGGCCACGACGCTGACGCCGCCGGCCTCGTCGACCAGGCGGACCGCCTCGGTCAGCGGGGCGGCGTACCGGTCCACGAACCCGGGCATCCCCGGGTTCAGCAGTCGCTCGAAGGCCTCCGAGCGGTCAGCGACCACGCCGAGCCGGACCAGAGCGTCGGCCACGTGGGGCCGCCCGGTCGCCGACGTACGGGACCCGTCCCGGTCCAGGTCGGCCTGGTCGATGGCGATGCCGTGGGCGCGGAGGGCCTCCAGCATCGCGGGGGCCCGGTCCTGCCGGCCGGCCACGATCCGCTCGAGCATCGCCCGGAGCGGCGGATGAGTGGGGTCGGGCAGGTAGGCCAGCAGGTGCACGCCGTGGCGGCGGTGGCGGGTGCTCAGCTCGATCCCGCGCACCAGGGTGATGCCGTGCTCACCGGCCGCGTGGGCTGCTTCGTCCCAGCCGGCCGTGGTGTCGTGGTCGGTGAGGGCGACGACGTCCAGCCCGGCCCTCGCCGCGTCGCCGATCAGCTCCGACGGCGGAGCAGTGCCGTCGCTGACGTCGGAATGGGTGTGGAGGTCGATCCTCACGTCGGCGAGCCTACGCACCCGGTGCGGATCACCACGGCGGCCGCGCGCCGCCGAAGGACATCTCCACCAGGGTCGGACCGAGGGCCGCGGCGTCGCGCAGGATCCAGTCCTCCCGCAGCAGGAGGATCGCGGAGGCCGGCCGCAGCACCATCCACAGCCAGCGCCCGGACGCCTCGCCGACCAGCACCGAGCGGTCGAGCTCGGCCGTGGCCCCGGCGGTGGAGAGCTGCCACAGGGGCACGGTCTGGTGCTCGAGCAGCACCCGCACCACCGGCCGCCCCTCGCCGAGCTCGCGGCTCGGTGCGTGCTCGTCCAGACCGGAGCACCGGGCGCCGAGGCCGACCCCGGGCTCCTCGGAGACCACCAGCACGTCGACCGGTCCGTCCAGCGCGCTCGCACCAGAGCTGCAGGTCAGCGTGGCGACGGCGTCCTGCTCCGCACCCCCGCCCACCCGGCCGTGGTCGCTCACGGTCCACGCCGGTCCGAGTGGCCAGGGCAGCCAGGTCGGGTGGCCGCCGGCAGCCTGCAGGTGCGCGACGAACCCCCCGTAGGTGGCCTCGGCCGGCCGCCACAGGGGCGGCACGTCACCGTGCTCGTCGCAGCGCCACCCCGGCGACCCACCGACCGGACCAGGGACCGCGGTCACGCCGAGCGGGCAGCGCGGACAGCCGGGCTCCTGGGAGTCCACCGCCCCTCAGCCGTTCCACCGCAGGACCGCAGGGTTCTCGCGCTCGAAGCCGAGCACCGAGACCGTGGCCGTGTCGAGGCGGAACAGCCGACCGTCGACGACCGGCAGCCCCAGCCACCGCGCGGCCAGCGCCCGCAGCGAGTGGCCGTGGGCGAAGACGACCGCGTCGCCCTCCAGCGACCCGACCCGCGCGACGACCCGGTCCAGCCGCTCGGTGACCTCTGCGGCGCTCTCGCCGCCGGGGACGGGGTGGGACCACACGGTCCAGCCCGGCACGTCCTTGCGGATCTCGTCGGTCGTGATGCCCTCGTAGTCGCCGTAGGCCCACTCGACGAGATCGTCGTCGACCTCGGCGTCAGGGAACCCGGCGAGCTCGGCGGTGATCCGGGCCCGACGGCGCGGACTGGTCAGCGCCAGCGCGAAGGAGTGCTCGGCCAGGCGGGGCGCGAGACCGCGCGCGACCTCGGTCCCGTCCTCGGTCAGGTCGAGGTCGGTCACCGAGGTGTGGCGCCCCGACCTGCTCCACTCGGTCTCACCATGCCGGACGAGCCACAACGACGTCATGGGCCCGAGGCTCCCACCCGCCGCCACGACAGGCAACGTCCAGCGACATCGGGCGGCACCAGACAGCCTGCGGCGGCCTCAGCCCTGCTCGCCCGACGCGACCTCGGGACCGGGCCAGTGGCGACCCGGCTGCGGCACCGGACGCCCGGGCTGCTCGCCGCCCCGGGCGTCGAGGTAGCTCTGCTTGGGCACCATCACCGTCCGGCGGAAGATGCACACCACCGTGCCGTCCTGGTTGTAGCCGACGGTCTCCACGTGGACGACGCCCCGGTCGTCCTTCGAGGTCGACTCCCGCTTGTCGAGCACCGTGGTCTGGCCGTAGAGCGTGTCGCCGTGGAAGGTCGGGGCCACGTGCCTGAGCGACTCCACCTCGAGGTTCGCGATCGCCTTGCCCGAGACGTCGGGGACCGACATGCCGAGCAGGAGCGAGTAGACGTAGTTCCCCACGACCACGTTCCTGGCGAACTGCGTCGTCTCCTGCGCGTAGTGCTCGTCGAGGTGCAGCGGGTGGTGGTTCATCGTCAGCAGGCAGAACAGGTGGTCGTCGTACTCCGTGACCGTCTTGCCGGGCCAGTGCCGGTAGGTCGCTCCGACCTCGAACTCCTCAAAGCTGCGTCCGAACTGCACGATGGCTCCTCTCGACGGCGATTGGTGGGCTCAGACTGCCCCGTCCGGCACCGCAGGTGGGAGGTGGGTCCGACGTGTCGCGCCCACCCGCGCC
Organism: uncultured Actinomycetota bacterium; assembly: GCA_963822495.1. Taxonomy (GTDB): domain Bacteria; phylum Actinomycetota; class Actinomycetes; order Propionibacteriales; family Nocardioidaceae; genus Nocardioides. Next base: position 57,790 of record CAWGHQ010000001.1, read on the forward strand.
GCCGGGTACCGACCCCGAGGTCTGCCATAATCAACCGCTGTGACGCGTCGATGCCTGGTGCACGTAGGGAGCCCGAAGACGGGAACGACGTATCTGCAGAGCGTGCTGTGGGCCTCGCGCGAGGAGCTGCAGCGCCAGGGCGTCACCCTGCCGCTCAAACGGCCCGACCACTTCTACCTCAGCCTGAAGCTGCGCGGCGCCACCGACCCGGAGGTCGACCCCCCCGCCGTGGACTCCGTCCTCGAGCGGCTCCTCGCCGCGGTGGAGCGCGCCCGGGGCGACGTCCTGATCACCAACGAGCTCCTCGCGGTCGCCAAGCCCGCGGCCATCGCCGACCTCGTCGAGCGACTGGCAGGCGGTGCCGGGCGGGCTCGAGGTGCACGTCATCGTCACCGCCCGCGACTGGCAGCGCCAGCTGCCCGCCGAGTGGCAGCAGTTCGTCAAGACCCGCCACCAGGGCACCTTCACCGACTTCCTGACCAACGTCCGGGGCCACCGCGACGACGGCGGCCACCGCTTCTGGCGCGGTCAGGACTACGCCGGCATCGCGGCCCGATGGGGGACCGCGCTCCCGCCCGAGCGCGTCCACGTCGTCACCGTGCCGCCGCCCGGCTCGGCCCCCGAGCTGCTCCTGGCGCGCTACTGCTCGGTGCTCGGCGTCGACGAGAGCCGGTTGGACACCGAGGCACCCCGGGGCAACCCCTCCCTGGGGCTCGAGCAGGCCGAGCTGATGCGCCGCGTCAACGTCACCCTCGGCGACCGGCTGCCCAACCCCCGCGTCGGCTACAACCGGGTGGCCAAGTTCTGGTTCGCCGAGAAGGTGCTCGCACCCCTCCCGGGCACCCGCCTGGTGGTCCCGCTCGACCAGCGGCAGTGGTGGCGCGAGGCCTCGCAGGCCATGGTCGAGCAGCTTCGTGACCGCGGCTACGACGTCGTCGGCGACCTGGACGAGCTCGTCCCCGATCCCACCCCCGGCGCCGACGGGCCGGTCGGCGAGACGACCGACGAGACGATCGACGGGCAGGTCCCCGAGGTCAGCGACGCCGACCTGCTGGCGCTGGCGCTCGAGGGCATCGCCGCGGCCCTCACGCAGCGCGAGGAGGACCTGGGGCGGATCAAGAGCCTGCGCGCCGAGCTGCGCGGGGTCCGCGCGCAGCAGGCTCAGCAGCTGCGCGAGGCGCACACCCTGCGCCAGGCGATCAGCGCACCGCCGCCCGAGCCCGCCCCCCTCCCGGCCCGTCGACGAGCCCGGGCGCTGGCCGGGCGGGTCAAGCGCGGCGCGCAGCGCCGCCTGTCGCGGGGCGAGCGGTGAGCCGACGCCTGATCCTGCACATCGGCGCCAGCAAGACCGGCACCTCGGCCCTGCAGGACGGCCTGTTCGGCTCGGTGGAGTCGTTGGGGCGTCAGGGCGTGGGGGTGCCACTGGTGGGTCGCGACGCCCACGTGGCCCGGGTGCTGCGACCCCTGGGATGGCGGACCTCGAAGGGCTTCGTGCGCCCGGTCGACGCCGCGCGGCTCGGGCGGCTCGTGCCGCTGCTGCGCAGCACGCCCGGTGAGCGACTGCTGATGACCAACGAGGACCTCTGCGAGGCCGACGACGAGCGGATCCGGGCGCTCGTCGGCACCCTGGAGCAAGCCAACCTCGAGGTCGAGGTGGTGCTGTCGCTGCGCACCCTGGTCTCGGTGCTGCCCTCGGAGTGGCAGCAGTTCCTCAAGCACCGGCTGACGTTGGACTACCCGACCTTCCTCCGGCGGGTCCGGGACCGGTCCGGACCGGCCGCCCGGCACTTCTGGCAGCGGCAGGATGCCGCCGCGACCCTCGCCCGCTGGTCCGCCGTCGTCGGCGCCGACCACGTCCACGTCGTGATCACCCCCGACCGTGCGAGCGACCCGGACGGGCTCTACCGGATGTTCGGCGAGATCGTGGGCTACGACCCCGCGACGCTGTCGTGGCCCGAGCGCGACGTCAACGCCTCCTGGGGCTACGTCGAGGCCGAGGTCTACCGCCGCCTCAACGTCGCCCTCGGCGACCGGCTGCCCGGCTACGACCGGGACTACCAGCCCGCGGTGCGCTGGCCGCTGGTCAAGGGGGTCCTCCCCCGCAGCGCCAGCACCCGGATCGTGCTGCCCAGCGAGCACGTCGACTGGGTGCGCGAGCAGGCGGTGGCGACCCGCGAGACCCTGCGTGCCAGCGGGGTGCGGGTGCACGGGGACCTCGACGCCCTGGTCCCCGGGCCGGAGGCCGGCAGGGACCTGCCGGCGCCGGACGAGGCCGCGGTCGCTCAGGCGGCGGTGGAGACCCTGGCCAACTTCGCGGTCTCGCAGCACCGCAGCGCGCGGCGCCGCCGCGCCGTCCGGGGCCGGGCCGCGCGGACCACGACCGCCCGCGGGCCGCGCCTGCGTCGCCTGCTGCCGCAGGTCGCTCGCCGGGCGGCGCGCCGGGTCAGCGCTCGGCGTAGGTCTTGAGCAGGCTGCGCCCGATGATCATCTTCTGGATCTCCGCGGTGCCCTCGCCGATCAGCAGGAACGCTGCCTCGCGGTAGAGGCGCTCGATCTCGTACTCCTTGGAGTAGCCGTAGCCGCCGTGGATGCGGAAGGAGGCCTCGACGACCTCGTTGCAGAACTCCGCGGCCAGGTACTTGGCCATGCCGGCCTCGACGTCGTTGCGCTGTCCCTTGTCCTTGAGACGGGCTGCGCGCACCATCATCGCGTGGGCGGCCTCGACCTTGGTGGCCATCTCGGCCAGCTTGAACTGGATCGCCTGGTGCTGGGCGATCGGCTTGCCGAAGGTCTCCCGCTGCTGGGCGTAGGAGATGCCGAGCTCGAAGGCGCGGTTGGCCACCCCCACGGCGCGGGCCGCGACGTTGACCCGGCCGACCTCGACGCCGTCCATCATCTGGTAGAAGCCCTTGCCGGGCTCCCCGCCGAGGACCTGGTCGGCCGAGATCCGGTGACCCTCGAGGATCAGCTCAGTGGTGTCGACGCCCTTGTAGCCCATCTTGTCGATCTTCCCGGGCACGGTGACCCCCTGAGCGGTCTCGCCGAAGCCGGTCTCCTTGTCGACCAGGAAGGTCGTCATGTTCTTGTAGACCGAGTCCGAGCCCTCGTCGGTCCTGGTCAGCAGGGCGACCAGGTTCGCGCTGCCCCCGTTGGTCAGCCACATCTTCTGGCCGGTGATCTCGTAGCCGTCGTCGGTGCGCTTCGCCTTGGTCTTGATCGCCGCGACGTCGGAGCCGAGGCCGGGCTCGGACATCGAGAACGCGCCGCGGACCTCGCCGGTCGCCATCCGCGGGAGGTAGTGCTGCTTCTGCTCCTCGGTGCCGTGCTGCATCAGCATCCAGGCGACGATGAAGTGGGTGTTGATGACACCGGAGACGCTCATCCACCCGCGCGCGATCTCCTCGACCACCAGCGTGTAGGTCAGCAGCGACTCCCCCAGCCCCCCGTACTCCTCGGGGATCACCAGGCCGAAGATGCCGAGCTCCTTGAGACCCTCGACGATCTCGGTGGGGTACTCGTCGGCGTGCTCGAGGGCGGTCGCCACGGGGAGGATCTTCTCGTCCACGAAGAGCCGGACGGTCTTGAGGATCTCGTCCTGGATGTCGGTGAGACCGTCGGTCTGGCACAGCTGAGGCATGAACGGATCCTTCCACGGGGGCGGGTGGACCCGCCATGACGCTCCTCACCCGAAGTTACCACCAGGTAACTCGTCACCCCGCTGGTGGCTCAGTCGTCCTTGTTGCCCGTGCCGCGCTTGTGGGCCAGCTTCTCGGTGACCAGCGCCAGGGCGTCCAGGGCGGCCTCGAGCCGCACCTCGCTGGACAGCTCGTCCGGCGCCGTGCCCGGCACCGCCGAGGCACGCAGGTCCTCGAGGTCTCCGACGACCCGGACACCGCTCTCGCGCAACCGGGCGACGTCGGCGTCGGCGCGCTCGACGACCCAGTCCGCGTGGTAGCCCAGGCGCGGCTCGCCGGTGCGCCGCGCCAGACCCCGCTTGGAGAGCAGCTGCTTGACGGTGCGCTCGTACTCGCCCTTCGAGACCGGCTCGTCCACACCGTCGCGCAACCTGAGGTTGAGCGCACGCAGGACCTCCAGGGAGGCCAGTCCGAGGGAGGGGTTGGCCAGCACCTCGAGGTCCAGCCCGCCCGGGTCGACGCCGACCACGCTCGCGAAGCGCTCCCACAGCAGGGCCGGCGGAGCGCCGCGCGGGGGCACCGTGAGCAGCGTGACGTGCTCGGCGCCGGCCGCCCGGAGCCAGGTTCCGACGATCTCTGGGACGTCCTGGCGCGACCAGAAGCCCCGGCCGGGGCCGCTCTGGGTCCGGTCCTCGACGCGGACGCCCTCGAGGTACTCCTCCCACGAGCGTGCGCCGCCGTTCTGGACGTTCTCCTGCCACATCGCCGGGATCGAGCGGGCGAGGTCGCGGGCCGAGATCACGACCTGGACGTCGCACTCGGGCAGGTGACGCACGATGTCGCGGACCTTGGGCAGCCGGCGGGGACCGAGGAACTCCATCGAGACCACGGCCGTGCCCGGCCACTGGTCGACCTGACGCATCACGGTGTGCCAGGCGCCGTCGCCCGCCAGCGGTGGCTGCTCGGAGCCGCCGTGGGCGATGATGTCGCGCACGGCCTGCACCTGGGTGCGCCAGGGGCCCGGGAAGAGCACTCCCCGCTCCCGCAGCGCGGCCCGGTTGGTCTTCATGACCTGCTGCAGGAAGCTCGTGCCGGACTTCATCAGGCCTACGTGCAGGACCAGGCGTCGGGCCATCAGCCGGCCCCCGGGTCCAGGTCCGGGTCCGGGTCCGGGTCCTGAGGCCCTTCCTCGGTGCGCCCGTCCTCGAGCGCGACCTCGACCAGGGCGTACACCTCCTCCTCGAGCGCGTGCAGCTCGCGCTCGAGGAGGTCGAGCATCCGCACGTTCTCCCGCGCGCCGTCGGCGAACTCCTCGACCTTGCCCTCGAAGCCGGCCACGGCCTCCTCCCGCAGGGCCACCCGGCGCGCGACCGGGTTGCCCTTGAGGCGACCCAGTGCCCTCACAGGCTGGTCCGACGGTAGGTCTGGAGCGCCTTGCGCATGGCCTTGCGGTCCTGCTGACGCGGAGGCAGCAACAGCTCGGAGACCAGGTCGGAGAGCGCGGCCACCCGCTCGTGGAGGCGCCGTCCCTCCTGGATGTCGGCGTGGATGGCCTCGAGCTGGTCCTGGAAGTCGTCGAGCCGGTCGTGCACCGCGTCACCGCGCACGGCGGTCACCAGCGAACGCAGCCGACCCTTCCCGTCCTCCTCGCCCGGCGCCGTGCTGAGCGTCCGGCCGCCCGTCTCGTCGCCCTCCCCGTCGCCCGGGTCGGTCCCTGCGGTGGCGCCGCCGTCGTCGCCGGTGGTGCGGGCGCGCAGCTCGACGAGGAGGGAGACGATGGTCTGGGTGGCGACGTCGAGGAGCTCCTCGGCCGGCACCGCTCCCGGCAGGCGGCCCTCGCGCCGGGTCGCGTCGAGGTCGGCGAGGTCGCCGTGGACCTGCCAGCCCCGCTCCCGGATCGTCGCGACCGCCGACGCCGCGTGCTCCTGCGCCTGGGCCAGCTGGGCGTCGGTGATGGTCATCGGCTCGTCGTCGAGGTCGGCCAGCACCGAGTGCGCGAGCGTGTCGCGCAACCACCGCGCCTGCTCCCGCGGGCCCTTGATGGGACCGAGATCATGATTGTTCACGCGTCGAAGCACCTCCGCAGCTCTGACCCCCAGCGACTCGTTGGCCAGGGGGACGTTCAGGTCGAGTCGGTTCTCGGAGAGCGAGCACGCGGTGGCGTACCGGTCCCACAGCGCCGTCGGGGACTCGCGCCCACGCGGTGCGGTCACGATGTGCACCCGGTCGGGCGGCAGCGAGCGGCTCCAGCGGTCGGCCACGTGCGCCGGGTCCATCGTGCGCCACCCCCACTCCGCGCGCGGTCCGTCGGTCGCCGGGCGCGGCTCCCACTGCTCCAGGGGCGTGGTGAGGGCGAACTTCAGCCGCTCCTGCCAGGCCGAGGAGACCGAGCGACCCAGGTCGCGACAGGTGATCACGAGGTGGACCTCGGCGCCGGTCGCGGCGAGGTCGGCGACCGCGGCGGTGGCCTGGCGGGCCCGCGCCCCGGCGAGCAGCTCGTAGCTCAGGACCGCGGTGTGACCGCGGTGAGCCGCGACGTCGGCCACGATGCGGGTCCACGCGCGGGCGGCACGTGGCGGCAGGGCGGCCAGCCGGCGGTCCTGGCGGATCACGAAGCCGGCATGCACGAGCTCGGCGTGGGTGCGGCCGGCCACCAGGACGCCCTGGTCGGCCAGGGCGGCCTCGTTGTGGCGCAGCACGCGCTGCAGGTAGGTCGTCCCCGACTTCGGGGCACCGACGTGGAGGTAGACGCGATCGGTCACGGGCTCACGTCCACTGTGCGACCAGCTGCCAGCGGGTCCGGGCCGGACCGTCCTCGTCGCTCTCGCAGGACCCGACCGCCTGCAGGTCGAGCACCTGCGCCCCCCGGGCCTCGAGCTGGCGGCGCACGTCGTCGGGCTCGACGGCGTAGCGCGGCGGCCCACCGGCGAACGAGCCGTAGCGGCCCCGGGGAGTGTCCTCGGCCTGCTCGAACTCCAGGTAGGCGCGTCCACCACCGCGCAGGAGCATCTGGGCGAGACGGTAGAACGGATCGATCCCCCGCGGGTGCAGGGCGTCGAGCACGCCGCGGGCCAGGAGGCGTCGTGGTGGGCGCGGACGACGTCGGTGCAGCGCGGCGAAGGACACCACGTCACGCAGGTCGTAGAGGTTGACCTGGGCGAAGGTGAGCGGCAGGTCCTCGGCGCTGGCCGCCCGTACAGCCGCTCGGAACGACTGTCGGGCGTACTCCAGCCCCAGCACCTGCCGGCCGGCGCGGGCCAGGGCCACGGCGTCGGCGCCGTTGCCGGCACCGACCTCGACGACGCCCGTGCGCGTCCCCTCGGCCTCCCCCTCGCTCTGCAGGTCGGCGAGCAGACGGGCCGCGAGCGCCGAGGCGCCGCCCGCGCCCTGCTCGGGCTGCTGGAGGTCCTGGTGGTGGTGCCACCACATCTCCCACGCCCGTCGGTTGGTCATCACCGACCCGAACCAGCCGTCGAAGCGGTTGATGATCGCTGGTCCCGGCTGGTGGCGGAAGGACGGGTCCGGGACCTGCCATCGCGGGCCGTAGGAGGCCTCGAGCAGGGCCGCGGGATCGGCCGGAGCCGGGAGCCGGCGGCCCTCGAACTCCAACGTCGTCAACGGCAGCACGGCCGAACGCGGCACGGGAGCCCGCACCGTCGCGGTCTCGTGGAGGAGCCCGTCGAGGTAGAAGCAGGCGTAGACGTCGATGCCGACCGGTGCGCCGTCCGAGGCCTCGAAGAGGACCGTGACGAAGCTGCCGGACTTGACCACGGCGTTGATGCCGCGCCGGGTCAGCGCACGCTTGATGCGGTAGCCCTCGAGGTTCACCTGGGCCGGGGAGGAGTGCTCGCTGAGGTAGAGCAGGTCGACGTCGGAGTCGTGACCGATGGCCTTGCCCGAGCGCGCCGCTCCCAGCAGCGTGCCGAAGGCGATCCAGGCCTCGAGGCCCAGCTCCTCGGCCAGGACGTCGATCACCTCCTGGGTGCGCTCGGCCATCTCCGCGGTGACGCTCTCCCCGCGCGAGCTGAAGGGCCGCTGGAGGATCCCCCACTTGTCGATCACGACCGGCAGCCCGCGCTTGTCGACGAAGGAGATCCTCCCCGTGCCGGTCCCGAAGGCGACCTCGCCGAGGTCGAGCTCGGCACGTGGGGCGCTCGCCTCCGAGGCCGCGCCGGCTCGCTCCCCACCGGAGCGTCCGCCGCCGTCCGGGTCGCCCTCGTCGTCCAGGGCGTCCAGCCCGGCCGGGCGCAGGCTCAACCGGGCTCGCCCGTCGAGCCAGGGCCGCATCGCGTCGGGCCACGCGACCAGCTCGGGGCCACCGCGGACGCTCGGACCACGGGTGGTCAGCGACCAGACCGCCTCGCCGTCGAAGAGGACGTCGAACGAAGCCGCCTCCACAGGCTCCAGCCAGATCCCCTCGTCGTCGGCGTGGGCCTTGAGGCTCTTGTCTGCCGCCACCCCGCCGCCGCCTCCCTGCCCTGCTGCTCGCCCGGACGCCGCAGGTGCGGGGCCGTGGGGGACCACCCTGCCACGTCGGGCAGGACCTCACGGCAGGGAAACGCGGGTGCGCAGGACGGCGTGGTCGGTGATCCGCTGCACCAGGGGGGTGCGATCCTCCGCGTAGGCGCTGTATCGGGCGTCGGGCGAGCCGAAGAGCCAGTCGACGCGCAGGTAGCCCGACGGCGGGGTGCAGCGTCCGTCGCTGACGCTGCCGCCACGGGGAGCGACCAGGCCCAGTCGGAGACCGACCTGGCAGAAGGCCCGCTCCCGCTCGTTGAAGTCACCCATCAGCAGCACCGGCTCCCCGTGCCCGACGACCTCCTCGAGCGCCGAGATCTCCAGCTCCACCGCGCGGTTGCGCTGGTCCTGGAGGCCCTGGGGTGCGTTGTGGACGTTCATCACCCACAGGGTGCGCCCGGTCGCGAGGCTGCGCAGGTGCACCAGCGGCATCAGCCGCTGCTGGGTGATGAAGGGGATGGTGACGGTGCGCGAGCCGATCCGCTCCCACGCGCGCTGGTCCCAGGCGATCGTCGTCGGGACACCTTGGCTGCCCAGCTCGTTGCCGGGCCAGACGTCGTAGCGGTCGCCGGCCCCGCGCAGGAAGGTGGCCAGCTGGTCGCGCTGGATCTCGGAGAAGCCGACGATGTCGGCGCCGACTGCGTCGAGGTGGTCGATGGCCCACTCGCTGCGGACCCGGGCCGGGCTGTACTCGTCCGCGTCGAGGCGCGGCGCGGAGTGGTTGCTGCCGAGGACGTTGAACTCCACCAGCTGGAGGTCGAGGGGGCCGGAGCGGGGCGCCACCCGGGCACCGGCCGGCGCGCCGAGGGAGGGGTCCTCGAGCCGCGTGCGCCGCGGGACCCGCGCCTCGGTGCGGGCAGCGGCGAAGGAGACCGCCCGGGGCGTCGCACGGTCGTCGAGGGCACGATCACCCAACGCACCGACCTCGTTCTCGCCCCAGCAGCGGGCCGCCGAGCCTGCGCGGATCGCACAGCTGTGCAGCCACCCGGAGTCGAGGGCGACCCAGCCCGCCTGGCCGTCGTCGCCGCCTACCATCACCGGTGTCGGCGAGGCCTTCGCTGCCGAGCCGGTCTGCCCGTAGCGTCCGTTGCCCCAGCACCAGAGGGTGGAGTCGACCGCCAGCCCGCAGCTGAAGCCGACGCCGGTCGAGACCTCGCTCCATCGCCGGGTCCCTGCCACCGGGGTCGGGACCAGGGACGGAGCGGCCGCGACGGTGCCGAGCTGGCGTTCGCCGTTGCTGCCCCAGCAGGCGAGCGTGCCCGAGGTCTGCACGCCACAGGTGTGGGTCCACGAGGGACTCACCGAGGTCCAGTCGGTCCGGGTGCCGACCTGGGTCGGGCGCTGGCGCGGGCTGGTGTCCCCGACCCCGAGCTGACCGTCGCCGTTGCGGCCCCAGCACCACGCGGTCTGGTTCGCCCGCACGCCGCACGTGTGCCAGCCACCGGCCTGGACGTCGATCCACGAGCCGCCGCCGGCGACCTGCCGAGGGGTCAGCCGGGCCTGGGTCGAGCCGTCCCCGAGCTGACCGGCAACGTTGTTGCCCCAGCACCAGGCCGAACCGTCGGTGCGGGTGGCGCAGGTGTGCACCCAGCCGGCCGAGACGCCGGCCCAGTCGTGCGCGCTGCCGACCTGCACCGGACGGTCGCGGTCGGTGCGGTCGCCGAGGCCGAGCTGGCCGCGGAAGTTCAGTCCCCAGCACCACAGGCTGGCGTCGGTGCGGATGCCGCAGGTGTGCATGCCCCCGCCGCTGACCGTCACCCAGTCCTGGGCGGTGCCGACCTGGGTCGCGGCGCGGCGTCCGACGAGGCCGCCCACGCCGAGCTGGCCCTCGGAGTTGTCGCCCCAGCACCACAGGGTCCGGTCGGCGCGCACGACACAGGAGTGCCGTCCGCCCGAGGAGAGGGTCGTGGGCTGGTCGGCGGTGACGGTGAGCGCGGCCCGGCCGGCCACCGGCCGGCCGACCGCGTCGGCGGCGACGTTGCGCACGGTGTAGCCGACCGTCGTGGTGCCGGTCCTGGTCGGGGTGCCGTGGAGCTCCCCGCGCGGGCTGAGCTCGACGCCGGCCGGCAACGGCGAGGTGGCCGTCCAGCGCAGCGAGCCACGCGCCGAAGGGTCGACCGAGACCTGCAGCCGGTCCGCGAGCGGCGCGCCGAGCCGGCCGGTGAGCACCTGGTCGACCGCGGGCCGCGGGGCGAGGCCGAGGCGGGCGCCCAGCGCCGCGCCCCGTGCGACGAGGGAGGCGCGCGTGGTCGCCGAACGGTAGGAGCGATGCGTGCGGCGGGCCTCGGCGAAGGAGGTCGCTCCGGACAGGTCGCACACGACGTCGCCCTTGGCGCACGGCGCGAGAACCGGTGCGGTGCCGATGACCGAGGGCAGCGGTGGCAGCTTCGTCCGGGCGAACCGGTCGCTCACGCCCCGACCGGCGCGAGCCGGGTCCGATACCAGCACAGCGCCGACCATCCGTGAGGCGAGGTCAGGGTCCGCGGCGACGTCGGACAGCACCCGGTGCACGGCCTCGGCGCCCTGGCTGTAGCCGACCAGGTAGACCAGCTGGTCGGGGCAGGTGCTCAGGTCGGCGAGGCTCGAGCGCAGGCGGGTGGCGAGGTCCGGGACCGGCGCAGCCCAGCGCTGCCAGTCGGCGCGACGCACGGCCTCGTCCGCCGGTGTTCGGGCCGCCCGGTCACCGCGCAGCGCACCGGCGCGGGGGGTGGCGGTCACGACGCCCTGCACCGTGACGGTGCGCTCCGCGGCAGCGGCCCGTTCGACCAGGGATCGGGCGAGCGGACCCAGCGACCTGCCCAGAGCTGCCGAGCCGACGTCGTCGGCGTGGCCCTCTCCGCCGCCCTCGACGCCGATCAGGATCGCGTCGGAGCAGTCCGGCACCGGCGAGCGCCGCGAGGGCTGACGGTGCCGAGGTGGCGACGGCTGTGGCCGGCGTCAGGGACACGAGGAGGGAAGCGCCCAGGGCCAGGGCCGCGGCGCCCGCGAGCCCGGCACGCCCGGACCGGGCGGTCGGGAGGGACGGCTGCCACCGTCGCAGGGTGGTTCTCCCCATGGCGCTGGTCCCGTCGGCTCGGCGCGCCTCGGTCGGCACACGTTACCGAGATGTTAAAGGCAACACGGGATCCACGTACGAGTAACAGAAATACACGTCGCCCCACAGGCACCTCGGGGATTGAGCAGGAGGGCGCCCGCGCCCGACACCCGCAGTTTCACCGGTTCACCGGTGAAACTGTCGCTTCTGCACCGCAGCACCACCGCAGAAGCGCTCGAATAAGTGCAGAACTTCAAGGCGCTGCGGGCGCCACGGTGGTCTCGAAACCGGGCGAGGAGTCTGCGGCGCTTTGCGGGGGTTCGAGACCCTCGCTGCGCTCGCTCCTCAACCACGTGGCTACGCCCGCTCCTCCACCACCACGTTGATCTGCTGTGGAGATGAGGCCGGCGCTCAGCCCTCGAGCTCCTCGCGGATCAGGGCGTAGGGATCGATGCCCCGGGCTCGGGCTGCGGCCTCACGGTCGGCAACCTCACGGGCGCTGCCACGCGGGGGCGGGTTGTTGAACAGGTAGTCCACCCAGGCCGAGTAGTTCTTCTGCGCCCCGGACCGCCTGATCTTGAAGCCCTGCTCGTCGGAGAGCTTGGCCAGCCCGCTCCAGTTCTCCGAGCCCTGCCACACGATCCGCGCCGAACGGTCCTGGCGGTAGCGACCGCTCACCGAGAGCACCTTCGCGTGCAGGTAGCGCTCGTAGACGTAGTCGCCGTTGAAGTCCTGCACGATCTGACGGATCGGGACCGGGCCTCGCGAGGTGTGGCCGAGGATGTAGCGCACCTGGCGACCGATGAGGGCGTAGGCGATGCGGATGTTGCAGCCGGCCTGCCACTTCTGACGCAGGATCTTGGCGATGGCGATGCCGCGGTCGTCGATGATGGCGTCCTGCGCGATGCGGATGGACGTGCGACCGTTGATGCCGGTGCCGTTGCGCACCCCGGTGCACTTGATCCGCTTCAGCTCCTTCATCACCCGGTCGCCGCGGGCGTCCTTGCCGCTCCAGGGGTAGAAGTAGGCGCTCATCGTCTCGGCGTTGGTGGTGCGGTAGCCGCGCTTGAGCGGCTTGTCCTTGGCCGACTGGCTGAAGTTGTCCATGAAGCCGTTGTAGATCTTCTTGTTGCCCACCAGGGTCCAGGCGTCGTTCCACTGGTCGTTGGCCGAGACCTCGGTGGCGTTGGCCGAGGTCGAGATGACCACGTTGCTCGCCTTCTTGCCCACCTTGGAGAACAGGAAGTACTTCGAGTGGGAGATGCCCCGGCGACCACGGCAGGAGCGGTCGCAGGCACGGGCCCAGCTGTGCAACGCCTTGGGCTGGGGGTGACTGTGCGAACGACGCTTCAGCCCCCGCTTGAGGCGCCAGTAGTCACCGTCGCGGGGCTGCTCGTTGGCCTTGCCCTGCGACATGATCAGCCGGACGCTCACGCCGCGGGCGTTGGCGTCGAGCAGCTCGCGCACGACGGTGGTGCTGGCCAGGTTCCAGGTGAAGATGCGGATCTTCTGCCCGGCCCGGGTCGACTCGATCGAGTTGACGATGTGCGAGATGATCCGGCGCCGCGCCTCCGAGCGCAGCGGGTTGTTGACCCGCATGCCGGTACGGGGGCGGTAGTTCTGGGCCTTGTTGCGGGTCACGGTCGCCGACGCGCCCCGGTCGCCGCGCATCTTGACCGCGACGGCCCCGCGGCCGTGGTTGGCCCGGTCCTGGCGTGCCTTGTCCTGGTGGTTCTTCTCGGCGTGGCGAGGTGCGCCTGCCAGGACGGCTGCCGCACTCGTCGAGGGTGCGTCGGCGCCCGTCGCCGAGCCGGCGACCGGCAGCGCGAGAGCGACCGTCAGCAGCAGCACGAGGGCGCCATGACGGCGTCGCGCTGCACGACGGGGGCGGTTTGGACGGTCGGACTCGGGCATCACAGTCTCCAGAGGGGAACGGGTGGTGGTGCAGTGCGATGGTGCTCGCGGTTCGGGGTGGTCCGGCTCAGCCGCAGGACGTCACGGCGCTGCGGTACATCGAGCTGGCCCGCAGGGGGGACCCGACGTCGTTGACGGGATAGCCCTCGGCACCGTAGTAGCGGTCACCGAAGGTGACCAGGACCTGGCCGGAGGCGCACTGCGTCCGGTGGGCCTTGACCCACTCGCCATCCTGGAGGCAGCCCTGGTAGCGACCGGGGATCCTGCCGTCGGGGTTCCACACCTTCGCGCACGCCGGACCGGTCGGCGGGCTCGCGGAGGGCTCGGTCGACGGTGTCGGGGACGGCGTGGGGGTGCGCGAGTCCGGGTTCGACCCGGGCTCGGCGGAGGAAGCGGCCGGGTCGGCGGCCGTGGAGGCCGTCGACTCGGCCTGGTCGGACCCGCAGGCGCCGAGGGCGAGCACGAGCAGGGCGCTCCACGCCGACGCCGTCAGGATCCTGGTCATGGAGTGACGATAACAAAGCCCGCCGACATGTCGGCCCCGCGGCGCCGCCGGACCCGGGTGTCGTGCCCCACGTCGCAGGCCCTCAGAGCAGGCCGGAGAACCGCTCGGGGATCCGCACCAGCGGTTCCTCGCGCATCGCCCGGACCTGGCGGTGGCCGTGGGCCCGGTAGGTCCCCTTGCCGGTCTCGCGCACGATGCGCCGGAGGAGCCGGGGCCGCGGCTTGTAGGCCTCGACCGCCTCCAGGTCGACGTCGGCGGTGATCTGGTCGAGCAGCTCGACCATGTCGTCGCCGCCGAACTGCCAGCTGGTGACGGCTGCTCGGCCCTCCGCGTCGGCCAACGCCTTGCGGTGGTCGGCGACCGTGCGCAGGTGCTCCCGCTCGGCGAACTTGAGGTGGAACATGTACAGGTCGGGGTCGATCTCGAAAGGCACCGTCAGGCCGTGGGAGGCCGCGACCCAGGGCGCGTCGACCCGCTTGAGCATCGGCTTGCACATCAGCGGGACGAACGTCGCCAGCCGGCGCTGCTCGAGCACCGGGCGGTCGGGGTCCAGGGCCGGCTCACGAGCCGCGTCGTGGACGACGTTGAGGTTCATCGCCCCGAGAGCCTGAGCGTCGGGACGCTGGGCCAGGAGGTCGCGCAGGCCGCCGTGACGCTGCGGGTCGGCGACGAGGAACTCGTCGGCGTCGGCGAACAGCACGGCGTCGTAGGCGGCCAGCAGCCCCGAGGCGATCCCGCTGACCAGCTTCATCCTGGTCAGCTCGAAGTGGCGGTCCCCCCAGTCGGGGACGCGGATCACCGAGCAGGGCAGGTCGTCGGTCGAGCCGTCGGTGGTGTTGTCGTCGATCACGAACAGGTTCTCGACGCCGCACTCACGGCCGTAGTGGGCCAGCCAGCGGGGCAGCATCGCCAGCTCGTCGCGCACCATGGTCACCGCGCAGAGCGAGGGCCGGGTGTCGGGCCGAGGGGTCGCCGCGCTCACGAGATGGACAGACGGCTGAGCATGACCGCGTGGTCGGTGATGCTGGGTACCGGCGCTCGACGCTCGGCGACGAACGAGTCGACGGCGAACTCCGGTGTCGCGAAGATCCAGTCCACCCGCGGCTGGGGGGGCGGGGTGCAGCCCTGCCCGCCCACCGCGCTGAGCAGGGGCGTCGAGGAGGTGAAGCGGCACAGCGCCTCGGTCTTCTCGTTGAAGTCACCGGTCAGCACCACGGGCAGGTCCGTCGCGGCGAGGTCGTTGACCACGCCGATCTCGACGGCCGTCGCACGGTCGCGCTCGGCCTCCATGCCCTCGGGTGAGTTGTGGACGTTGACCACCCAGATCTCCGCTCCGGTCTCGACGTTGGACAGACGCACCACCGGCTGCGGCCTGATCTGGCTGCTGAAGGGGATGCTGAAGGTCCGGGCCTCCTCCAGGGACCACACGGCGGTGTCCCAGGCGACCGACTGTGGCACCCCGGCCCCACCGACCGAGGCACCGGGGTAGACCCCCCACCCGGGCGCGTTGCGCTGGAAGACCCCGAGCTGGTCGCGCTGGAGCTCGGAGAAGCCGACGATGCTGACCCCGCGACCCAGCAGGAAGCGGGTAGCGGCGTAGGCGCGCGACGTGCCTGACCCGAACCCGCTGTCGCCCCGCGTGTGCTGGCTGCCGAGGACGTTCATGCTTGCGACCAGGAACGAGGGCACCTCGCCCCCGCCCGACGCGGCGTTCTCGGCCGCGCGGGCCAGGCTGTCGGCCGCTGAGCCCGGCAGCGGCTGCGGCAGGGCTGCCGACCCCGGCCGGGGTCGGGGTCGGGATCGGGTCGGGGCCGACTGGCGCACCTCGACGCCGGGCAGCACCTCGTAGGGCACTGGCTGCGGGGCCGTCGTGCGGCGCCCTGCGGACGGCCGGACGGCGGACTGGCCACGGTGAGCGGTAGGCGCCTCGCTGATGGCCGGCGCGGCGAGGGGCTCGCGCACCTCGGCCTCGACGGACCCGTCGCCGCGGGTGACCACGACCGCGGTCGCCACGGCACCGACCACGACGACCGCCGAGACCACCGGCACCAGGAGCCTGCGCCATCGACGGGCGGCCGCGCCGGCCAGGGGCCTCAAGCGGAGTCCTCGGCGTCGTTGTCGTCGGGCCCGTCGTGGCCCTCGGAGCCCGTGCCGGTGCGCAGGTGGCGCAGCGCATGGCCCTCGCTGACCGGCGGCAGCTGGCGCGGGCCGGGGACGTTGCTGCGCAGGTCGGCGATCTCGAGCAGCAGCCCGGCGATCACCTCGGGGACCCCACGGAGCACCTCGGCGTCGCTGACGTCGTCGGGCAACGGGGGCTCGCTGCTCGGGGCGGCGCCTGGGGGCGTCCCGGCCCGCAGGTCGTCCAGCGAGCCGTGCACGGTGTAGCCCGCCGCGGTGATGGTCCGGGTCCAGCCGTCGACGACCTCGTCGAAACGCGCGGCAAGGTCGGGCGGGGTGACCGGGCGGCGGCCGCCACCCAGGGTCGCGCCCACCTCGGGCAGCAGCCGCTGGGCGAAGAGCCGCTTGACGACGTGGGCGTAGTGCGGCTGCCCGAGCCGGTCGCCGAGGGCGGCGTTGACCTGACGCAGCAGCGCGATCTGGCCGACGTCGAGCGAGGCGTTGGTGCGCGGCACGTCGGCCGGCGAGGCGACCGTCGGGTCGAGGCCCAGGGCGGCGCAGAAGCGCAGCCAGAGCTCGTCGGGCGCGGCACCGGCCGGCGGCGCGACGACGATGTGGAGCCGCTCGGCGGGCACGGCCCGGTGCCACCGGCCGAGCACGGACTCGAGGTCCTGCGAGCGCCAGAAGCCGCTCCCCTGGGCCGAGGGCGACGCCTCGCCGACGTGGTCGGCGACGTCGCGACGGAACTCCGCGAAGGTCCAGGGCCGGCCGTTCTTGACCTGCTCCTGCCAGTAGGCGACGGCCTGGCGGGCCAGGTCGCGCAGGGTGATGACGACGTGCAGCTCGAAGTCCGCCGTCGAGTCCACGATCCGGGTGATGGTCTTGTCGCGGGACCCGGCGAGGATCTCGTGGCTGATCACCGCCGCCCCGTCGAAGTTGCGCGCGCGCCGCAGCAGCAGGTCCCAGGTCCCGTCGATCTTCGCGGGCTCCAGGCCCCAGCGCTCGTGCTGCTCGCGCAGCTCGACCGCCGCGTGGAACATGCCTTCGCGACGCACGAAGGGGTAGACGAAGCCCGCCGCCTTGAGGGCGTCCCGGTTGGTGGCCAGCATCCGCTGCAGGAAGGTGGTCCCGCTCTTGGGCAGGCCGACGTGCAGGAAGAGGGGCTGCGGGGCGCCCGTGGCGGGGGGCGCCGGCGCGGGCACGTCGGGCTCGGACATGGCTGCAGCGTACCGACCGGAGCCGTCCGCGGGGTGCAGGGGCGCAGACTGCCCCGGGCTCACCGGAGGCCGGGCGGAGGCGGCCCGTCGACCTGCCCGAGGAGCCGGACGACCTCGCGGGTGACCTGGCGCACGCCGGTGGCGGACGGGTCCGGGACGGCGCCCACCCACCGGGCCACGAAGTCGTGCGCGGCGCGGGCACTGAGGAGGACCTCCTCCTTCTGCGGCGGGGGCGGGACCTCGGGGAAGCCGCCGAGGTCCTCGGGCACCGGGAGGTCCTCGAGGCTCCCGACCAGGGTGACCGCCGAGGAGTCGAGGACGGCGCGGTAGCGGCGGTTGCGCTCGCGGGCGAACTCGGCACCGGCCACGTCGAGGGCGGGGCGTCCCTGGTCCTCCAGGGAGGCCAGGACCCGGCGCGCCACCGGCGGCAGCAGCTCCTTGTAGCGGGCCTTCGAGACCTCGGGCACGAGGAGGGTGTTGGCCCGGGCCAGCCAGTCGCAGGCCCCGTAGCCGAGCGAGACGTTCTCCTGGAGCCCGTCCAACGCCAGGCCGGTGGGATCGAAGCCGAGTGCCTGTGCGAAGCGGTTCAGCAGCTCCTCGCGCGGTGCGGTGGAGGGTGGCACGGTGACCACGTCGATCCCGGAGACGGCCGGCAGCCGCCAGTGCCGGACGATCTGTGCGACGTCGTGCGCGCGGTGGAAGCGCCGGTAGGCGCCGCTGGCCTTGCGTCCGGAGCGCGCGGGGTCCACCTGCTCCAGGTAGCGGGGCCAGCTGCTCGAGCCGCGGTTGCGGACGTAGCTCTGCCAGGCGGCAGGCACCACCTTCAGCTGGTCGCGCACCGTGATCAGGACACGCACCTCGGTGCCCTCGAAGGGTCGGAGCAGACGCCTGGCCTGCTCACGGGTGGAGAAGGCGAGGAACTCCATGGAGATCACGCTGGTCTCGGATCGGCTCTCGCAGGCCGCCCGGGCCAGGCTGTGCCAGAGGTCGGTGCGGTGCCCCGGCCCCTCCCGGCGCACGCCCTGCACGGCCTCCCGCTGGGCCGCGAAGCCGCCGGTGTAGTCGACGCCCACCGCCGGGAGGTCCCGCAGGTTGCGCATCAGCACCGACTGCAGGTAGGTCGTGCCGCTCTTCATCGTGCCGATGTGCAGGACGACGCGCCCTCCCATGTCCTGCTCCCTCTCGCCGGCCGCCCTCGGACCCGCGCACGCTATCGCGCCGCCGACGGCGCTGCAGCCCGCGGTGGCCGCTAGCGTGACCACGTGAGCTCCGCCCCCAGCCGCGTCTACGCCGCCCGCCTCGTCGGGCTGCCGATCTTCGACCCCCAGGGCGACCAGGTCGGCAAGGTCCGCGACCTCGTCGTCGCCCTGCGCTCGGAGGTCAGCCAGCCGCGCGTGCTGGGCCTGGTCGCGGAGGTCTTCGGCCGCCGGCGGATCTTCGTGCCGATGACCCGCGTGACCAACATCGACAGCGGTCAGGTCTACACCACCGGCCTGCTCAACATGCGCCGCTTCGAGCAGCGCTCCACCGAGACGCTCGTGATCGGCCAGATCCTCGACCACTCCGTGACCATCACCGGGTCCGGCACCGCCGCCGGGGTCAAGGGCACCGTCTACGACGTCGCGATGGAGCAGGCCCGCAACCGCGACTGGGTGCTCTCGCGGGTCGCGGTGCAGGAGCCGGGCAAGGCGCTGCGCCGCCGGGGCCAGTCCCACGTCGTGGAGTGGCGTGACGTGGAGGGGCTCACCACGCGTGAGGAGACCCAGGGCGCCACCCACCTGCTGCATGCGCTGAACGAGATGCGTCCCGCCGACGCCGCCTCGATGCTCCACGACCTGCCCCGCGACCGGGTCGCGGCCGTGGTCGCCGCCCTCCACGACGAGCGGCTCGCCGACGTCCTCGAGGAGATGCCCGAGGAGGACCAGGTCGAGATCCTGGCGCGGCTGGGCACCGAACGGGCCGCCGACGTGCTCGAGGAGATGTCGCCCGACGACGCGGCCGACCTCATCAACGAGCTGCCACCGGAGACCGCCGAGCTGCTCCTGGCGCTGATGGAGCCCGAGGAGGCCGAGGACCTGCGCCGCCTGATGTCCTACGTGGAGGACACCGCGGGAGCGATGATGACCCCCGAGGCGGTCATCCTGGGTCCCGACGCCACGGTGGCCGACGCGCTGGCCCTGGTCCGCAACCCCGACCTCACGCCGAGCCTGGCCGCGGCGGTGTACGTGTGCCGCCAGCCGCTCGAGACCCCCACGGGGCGCTTCCTCGGCGTTGCCCACATCCAGCGGCTGCTGCGAGAGCCGCCGTCCTCGCTGGTCGCGGGGGCCATGGACGAGACGATGGAGTACGTGCGTCCCGAGGCCACGATCGACGCCGTCTCGGCGCACCTGGCCTTCTACAACCTGGTGGCGGCCCCGGTGACCGACGAGAACGGCCACCTCGTCGGGGTGGTCACCGTCGACGACCTGCTCGACCACCTGCTGCCCGAGAACTGGCGCGACCACGGCTCCCGCGCAGGTCTGAGCCCCGGCCGCGGGGCCGCCTCGCCCAAGGCCGGCGGCGATGGCTGAGCCCCGCGGCCGCCGCACCCGCCTGGACACCCCGCTCGGCTCGCGCCGGACGCTGGTCCGCCGCCCGGCCTACGACCCCGACACCTTCGGCGTCTTCGCCGAGTCCTTCGCCCGCTTCATGGGCACCGCGGCGTTCCTGCTGTACATGACGCTGTTCGTGGTGGTCTGGATCGCCTGGAACGCGCTCTCCCCGGCATCGTGGCAGTGGGACGGCTACCCCTACATCTTCCTCACCCTCATGCTCAGCCTCCAGGCCTCCTACGCCGCCCCCCTGATCCTGCTGGCCCAGAACCGCCAGGAGATCCGCGACAAGGTGATCGCCGAGCAGGACCGGCAGGCCAACGCCCGCGCCCACGCCGACATGGAGTTCCTGGCCCGCGAGGTCGCCTCCCTGCGGATGTCGGTGGGTGAGGTCGCGACCCGCGACTTCCTGCGCTCCGAGCTGCGCGCCCTGCTCGCCGAGCTCGACGACCGCCGGGCCGAGGATCCCGCCGAGGACCGCTGAGCCCACCGACCTAGACTGGGGCATCATGAGCAGCGACCCCCGGACAGACCCCGTGCACGCCCGCGTGATGGCCGCACTGGCCACCGTCCAGGACCCGGAGATCAAGCAGCCCATCACCGATCTGGGCATGGTCGAGCACGTGGAGGTCCACCCCGACGGCGCCGTGTCGGTGCGGGTGCTGCTGACCGTGGCCGGCTGCCCCCTCAAGGACACCATCACCCGCGACGTGACCGAGGCGGTCACCGCGGTCGACGGGGTGGCCTCGGTCGACCTCGAGCTCGGCGTGATGACCCCCGAGCAGCGCGGCCAGCTGCAGACCGACCTGCGCGGCGGCCAGGCCCAGCGTGAGATCCCCTTCGCCCAGCCCGGCTCGTTGACCAAGGTCTACGCGATCGCGAGCGGCAAGGGCGGCGTCGGCAAGTCCTCGGTCACGGTCAACCTCGCCCTCGCGCTCGCGGCGCGCGGGCTGAAGGTCGGCCTGGTCGACGCCGACGTCTACGGCCACTCGGTGCCGGCCATGCTCGGCATCGCCGACACCCGGCCCACGCAGGTCGAAGAGCTGATCATGCCGGTGCCGACCCCCAGTGGCGTCTCGGTGATCTCGATCGGGATGCTCAAGCCGCGCCGCGACCAGGTCGTGGCCTGGCGGGGGCCCATGCTCGACCGCGCGCTGGTGCAGATGCTGGCCGACGTCTACTGGGGCGATCTCGACGTGCTCCTGCTCGACCTGCCACCGGGCACGGGCGACGTGGCGATCTCCCTGGGCCAGCACCTGCCCGGCGCCGAGGTGCTCGTGGTGACCACGCCCCAGGAGGCGGCCGCCGAGGTCGCCGAGCGAGCCGGCACGATGGCCTCGATGATGCACCAGCGGGTGATCGGCGTGGTGGAGAACATGTCCTACCTGCCCTGCCCGCACTGCGAGGCCGAGGGCAAGGACCACCGCCTCGAGATCTTCGGCAGCGGTGGCGGCGACCGGGTCGCGGCGACGCTGAGTGCACGCTTCGGCTACGCCGTCGACGTCGTCGGTCGCATCCCGCTCGACGTCGCGCTGCGCGCGGGCGGGGACGCCGGCACCCCGGTGGTCGAGGCCGACCCCACCTCCCCGGCGGCACTGGCCCTGCTCGGGGTGGCCGACACCCTGGCCGGCCGCGGCCGAGGGCTGCTCGGGCGCCAGCTCGGGCTCTCCCCCACCGCTAAGGTCTAGCCCGTGCCCGGGTTCTCAGAGCTGATCGTGATCGCCTTCGTCGCGGTGATCGTCTTCGGACCCGACCGGATCCCGGACCTGGCAAAGCAGGCCGGCGCGATGCTGCGCCAGGTCCGCAACATGGCCAACTCGGCGCGGGACGAGCTGCGCACCGAGCTGGGCCCGGCCTACTCCGACCTCGAGCTGCGTGACCTCGACCCACGGACGGTGGTGCGTCGGCACATCATGGAGGCGATGGAGGAAGCGGACGAGAAGGAGCGCTCCACGAAGAGTCGCAGCGCCACCCTGGCCGAGGGCCAGGTGCCCCCCTTCGACCTCGAGGCGACCTGAGCCCCGAGCTGCGCTCGGGTCAGTCCCTGCTCTGGGCTGCGGCCAGGGCGTCGAGCGGCACCAGGACCACTCGCTCGTCCACCTCGCGCAGCTCGACGAAGTCGCGGCCCACCCGTCCCAGGTCGCCCTCGCGCCTGCTGCCGTCGCGCAGGTGGAGCACGCAGGGCGCAGCAGCATCCGCGAGGCGGCGCAGCGCCGGCGCCAGCCCGAGCCCGGCCACGCGCGGCCACGCGACCTCCGGGACCGAACGGGTCGACACCCCGCCGACCGCCTGCAGCGCCTCCAGCGCCACCAGCCAGTCCTGACCGGCCCCGCTGAGCAGGCACCATCCCTGACCGACCCGGTCCAGGCGCCCGGCGACGGTTCCCGGCCCGAGGACGTTCAGGGTGACGTCGCGGCCGAGTGAGGCCATCAGCCGGCTGGCCAGGCTCACCGCGCGGTACTCGGCCTGGCTGCGGTCGGCGAGGTCGGGCGCGCGCTCGGCGTCGGCCAGTGCCTGCGCCTGCTGCTCGAGGTCCTCGAAGAGGTCGAGCAGGTGCTCCTCCCACGCCACCGGGTCAGCCTGCCAGAGATCGCTCCCCCGGACCTCGACCTGTGGAGAGACGGGTTGACTCGGATGACGAGTCGACGTTGACTGTGTCAAACATCGACAAACAGACGCAAAGTAATGGATCGGAGGCACTCGTGGACCCCGCTCCGGCCTCCCGCTCGCTCCTGCGGCCCCTGACCGTCTCCGCGCTGCTCGCCGCGGTGGCCCTGGCGTTGCTCGCTCTCGCCGCTGCCCCGCTCGGCGATGCTCTCGACACCTGGCACCGCGGCACCTGGAGACTGGTCGGCTTCGAGGACCTCCTGGTGTGGGCCTGCGCACTCGCGGTGTGCGTGGTCGTGCTGTGGCTGTGGCTGGGCTCGCTGGCCGTGGTGCTGAGCGTTGCTGGCCCGGGCGCGGCCGGCCCCCGGGGCGGCCGCCCCGACCGCGTGGCGTCGGCCCTGGGGACGCCCGGCTGGGCACGCCGCGCGGTGCTGGTCGGTTGCGGCGTCGCGCTGGCCTCCCCCGCCGTCGCGCCCGCCCTTGCCGCCTCGGGCAGCACCGACCCACGGCCCGGACCCGCCGAGGACGACGCGGTGACCAGGTTGATCGCGGGCCTGCCGCTGCCCGACCGGACCCCCGGTCAGCTCCTCCACCGTGCCGCGGGAGCAGCGCCGGAGCACCGCGAGCGGGTCGTGACCGTGCGGCCCGGGGACTCGCTCTGGTCGATCGCGCGCCGCGACGTCGGCGCCGGGGCGACCGAGGCGGCCGTCGCCGAGCGGTGGCCGGTGCTGTGGGCCCGCAACGCCGGCGTCATCGGCCCCGATCCCGACCTGCTGCAGCCCGGGCAGCGGATCGTCCTGCCACCGCTCGCCTCAGGCCCCGTCTGACCCGCACCGCTCCCAGCAAACGGGGCCGCCGGCCCGACACCGAAGGAGAGCCCTCATGTCCGAGACCGTCGTCACCCTCCACCTGCCCGTGGCGCTCGCCCCGGTGCAGGGGACCCTCGCGCTCGCGCTCACTCCCCGCCGCGAGCCGCCGCCGGCCCCGGTCGCGATGCTCGACCCCGACCCGTCCCGCGCGGTCCAGGGCTGGGCGCGCCGCTTCGTGCAGGCCGCACTGGAGATCGTCGGGGGTGACCGGCCCGCCAGCCAGCTGGTGCGGTGGACCGACCGCGACGTCTACGCCGACCTCGAGCGGCGGGCCTGGCTGGTCGCCCGCGCCGGCGGTCACGTGCCCGGGACGGCCGTGGTGCAGGCGGTCAGGCCGCGGGTGCGCAGCGTGCACGCCTGCGTGCTCGACGCCCGCACCGTCGAGGCCGCCGTGCACGTCGCCCAGGGAGGTCGCTCCCGCGCCGTCGCCACGCGCTTCGAGCTGCGCCGCGGTCGCTGGGTGTGCACCGCCCTGGACTTCGTTCCTGAACCCTGACCTGAACCCTGAGTCGCGCGGGCTCCCCTCAGCCGTTGGCTCGTGCCACCAACCCGGTGGGTCCGCCCGGCGCACCGTGGCAGCGCTTGAACTTGCGACCCGAGCCGCAGGGGCACTCGGCGTTGCGGGTGACGCCGGCGTAGGGGTCCTCCTCGACGACGGGGTCGGCGTGGACCTCCGCCTCACCGTCCTCGCTCGGAGCGGAGTAGGCCAGCCCGTGCGGCTGCGAGGGCGCTTCGAGACCCTTGGCCCGGATCGAGGGCACCTCACGGCGCATCGGCTCGTCGACCTCGGGCTCGTCGTCCTCGTCGTCCGCGTCGTCCCTGACCTCGACGCTGACCTCGAGGTTGAACAGGAAGCCGATGGCCTCCTCCTTGATGCCGTCCATCATCGCCGCGAACATGTCGTAGCCCTCGCGCTGGTACTCCACGAGGGGGTCGCGCTGGGAGTAGGCCCGCAGGTAGATGCCCTCACGCAGGTAGTCCATCTCGTAGAGGTGCTCACGCCACTTCCGGTCGAGCACGGAGAGCAGGACGCGCCGCTCGAGCTCGCGCATCACCTCCTCGCCGACCTCCGCCTCGCGGCGCGCGTAGGCCTCCCGGGCGTCGGCCTGGAGCGCGACGATGATCTCTCCACGCTCGAGGTTGGCCCGGCCGCCGGCCTGCTGCTCGAGGTCGGCGTGCTCCACGCCGACCGGCCAGATCAGCCGCAGGTCGGTCCAGAGCTGGTCCAGGTCCCACTCCTCGGGGAACTCCTGCAGGGAGCCGGTCACGTAGCCGGTGACCACGTCGTCGAGGAACGCCGCGACCTGCTCGCGCAGGTCCGCGCCCTCGAGGACCTCGCGCCGCTCGCCGTAGATGACCTGGCGCTGGCGGTCCATGACGTCGTCGTACTTGAGGACGTTCTTGCGGGACTCGAAGTTCTGCGACTCCACCTGGCCCTGGGCGCTGGCGATGGCGTTGGTGACGCGCTTGTTCTCGATCGGCACGTCGTCGGGGATCTTCATCAAGGTGAGCACCCGGTCGACCCACTCGGACTTGAACAGGCGCATCAGCTCGTCCTCGAGGGACAGGTAGAACCGGGACTCCCCCGGGTCGCCCTGGCGCCCCGAGCGTCCCCGCAGCTGGTTGTCGATGCGACGCGACTCGTGCCGCTCGGTGCCCACGACGTAGAGGCCGCCGAGGTCGCGGACGTCGTCGTGCTCCGCGGCGACCTGCTTGCGGACGGCTTCGAGGGTCCCCGGCCAGGCCGCCTCGTAGTCGTCGGCGGTGTCGCCGGTCGGCTCGAGGCCGCGCGCGCGCAGCTCCTGGTCGGCGAGGAACTCCACCGAGCCACCGAGCATGATGTCGGTGCCGCGGCCGGCCATGTTGGTGGCCACGGTCACGGCACCCTTGTGCCCGGCCTGGGCCACGATCTTGGCCTCGTCGGCGTGGACCTTGGCGTTGAGCACGCTGTGCGGGATCCGGCGCTTGGTCAGCAGCGCGGAGAGGTACTCGGACTTCTCGACCGAGACGGTACCGACCAGGACCGGTTGACCAGCGGCGTTGCGCTCCTCGATGTCGTCGGCCACGGCGTCGTACTTGGCCTCCTCGGTCCGGTAGACCAGGTCGGCAGCGTCCTCGCGGGCCATCGGCATGTTCGTCGGGATCGAGACGACCCCGAGCCCGTAGATCTTGTCGAACTCGCTGGCCTCGGTCATCGCGGTGCCGGTCATGCCCGAGAGCGTCGAGTAGAGCCGGAAGTAGTTCTGCAGGGTGACCGTGGCGAGGGTCTGGTACTCCTCGCGGACGGTGACGCCCTCCTTGGCCTCGATCGCCTGGTGCAGGCCGTCGTTGTAGCGCCGACCGGCCAGCATCCGCCCGGTGTGCTCGTCGACGATGAGCACCTCGCCGTCGATGACGACGTACTCCTTGTCGTTGCGGAAGAGCTCCTTGGCCTTGATGGCGTTGTTGAGGAAGGAGATCAGGGGCGTGTTCGCCGACTCGTAGAGGTTCTCGATGCCCAGGTGGTCCTCGACCCGGGTGATGCCCGGCTCGAGGACCGAGATCGTCCGCTTCTTCTCGTCGACCTCGTAGTCGACGTCGCGCTCCATGCGCCCCACGATGACCGCGAACTCCCCGTACCACTTCACCTCGTCCTGGGTGGGGCCGGAGATGATCAGGGGGGTGCGGGCCTCGTCGATGAGGATCGAGTCGACCTCGTCGACGATGGCGAAGTGGTGACCCCGCTGGACGCAGTCGGCGATCGAGCCGGCCATGTTGTCGCGCAGGTAGTCGAAGCCGAGCTCGTTGTTGGTGCCGTAGGTGATGTCGCAGGCGTAGGCCGCACGGCGCTCGGCCGGGCGCATCGAGGGCAGGATCACTCCGACGCTGAGCCCGAGGAAGTGGTGGACCCGGCCCATCATCTCGGACTGGAACTGGGCCAGGTAGTCGTTGACGGTCACCACGTGCACGCCCTGCCCGGTCAGCGCGTTCAGGTAGGCCGGCAGCGTGGAGACCAGGGTCTTGCCCTCGCCGGTCTTCATCTCCGCGATGTTGCCGAGGTGCAGTGCGGCGCCGCCCATCACCTGGACGTCGAAGTGACGCTGGCCCAGCACGCGCCGCGCGGCCTCGCGCACCGTGGCGAAGGCCTCCGGCATCAGGTCCTCGAGGCTCGTGCCGGCGGCGTGCCGGCCCTTGAGCTCCTCGGTCATCGCCCGGAGCTCCTCGTCGCTCATCGCCACGAAGTCGTCCTCGATGGCGTTGACGGCCTTGGCCACCGTCTCGAGCCGGCGCATGATCTTGCCCTCGCCGATGCGGAGGAGCTTGTCGATGATGACGGGCACGGTCTGGCGACTCCTTGGCTGGGGGGCCGGGGGCGGGTCATGCCTCGGCGGACTCATGCTACCCAGGGGGGTGAGCGACGCCTAACCCCTGGCCAGCACGGCGGCGAGGGCGGGCGCGAGGTCGCCGCGGGGCTCCACGACCACGTCGTCCAGACCGAGCCACCCGGCCAGCACCCACAGCTCGGCGGCCATCTGCTCCTCGGTGTCCTCCGGAGCCCCCGGCTCGGCCCAGGCGCTGCGCACGAGCAGCCGGCCGGCGTGCCGGTCGGCCTTGAGGTCGGCGCGCGCCACGATCTCCTCCCCCAGCAGGAACGGCAGGACGTAGTAGCCGTGCACGCGCCGGTGGGCCGGGGTGTAGATCTCGATGCGGTAGCGGAAGTCGAAGAGGTGCTCGGTGCGCTCGCGCTCCCACACCACCGGGTCGAAGGGGCTCAGGAACGCCCGCGCCCGGATTGCGCGGGGCCGTCGAGCCTCGCGGTGCAGGTAGGCCGGCCGGCGCCACCCCTCGACGGCGACCGGCAGCAGCTCCCCGCTCTCGACGAGCGTGGCCACCGCCGGACGCACCTGGTCGATGTGCATGCGGTAGTAGTCGCGCAGGCAACGGGCGGTGGCGACCCCGTGCGAGCGGGCGGCCCGGCGGACCAGGGCGAGGTGCTGCTCGGCGACACCCGGCGTCTCGCGGGCGAGCACCGCGGCCGGCAGCACCCGCTCCGGCAGGTCGTAGAGCACCTCGAAGGAGGCCGTGCGACCGGAGATGGCGACCTCGCCGGTGGTGAAGAGCTCGTCGAGCATCCGGCGGGTCCGCGACCAGTTCCAGCCCCAGTGGTCCCGGGCGCGCGGCAGGCCGTCGTCGAGGTCGCGCGCGGTGGAGGCGCCCCGTTCGCCCAGCTCGGCGAGCAGCCGGGCCGCGAGGTCCGCGTCGTGGTCCCCGCCGGGTCCCAGGCTGCGTCGGACGCGATAGGCCTCGCGACGGAAGGCCAGGTCAGGCCACAGCTCGACCGGCGTGAGGGCCTGGACGTGGGACCAGTACTCCACCAGATGTCGCTGGGCCCGTCCCGAGGAGGCCCGGGCGAGCAGGTCCACGTCGTAGGGACCCATCCGGGAGTACAGCGGCATCAGGTGGGCTCGCTGGAGCACGCTGACCGAGTCGACCTGCAGCACCCCGGTCCGGGACAGGGTGCGTCGCAGGGTGCGCATCGTCGGCACCCGGTGCCGCGGGTCGAGGAACCCCTGGGCTGCGAGCGCGATCCGGCGCGCCTGGGACCGGGAGAGGCTCGGCACCGGCGTCACGGCTAGGTGGGCAGCTCGAGCAGCTTCTCCTTGAAGGCGTACATCACGGCCTCCATGCGGGAGTGCAGCTGGAGCTTCTCCAAGATGTTGCGGACGTGGTTCTTGACCGTGTTCTCGCTGATCGTCAGCTGCCGGGCGATCTCTCGGTTGTTGTGGCCCTTGGCCACGAGCCGCAGCACGTCCATCTCGCGGTCGGTCAGTCGCAGGTTCGAGGACGCCTGGCGCTCCGGGCGCGACATCTGCTTGAACTCGTCGATCAGCTTGACCGCCATCGACGGGCTGATCAGCGACTGCCCCGCCACGACGACCCGGACCGCCTGGGCGACCTCGTCGATGGAGGAGTCCTTGAGCAGGTAGCCCGACGCGCCGCTCTTGACGGCCTCGTAGAGGTCGCTCTCCTCGTCGGAGACGGTGAGCATGATGATCTTGGCCGACGGCACGGCCTCCTTGATGGCCCGGCAGGCCTCGATGCCGCTGCGCTTGGGCATCCGGACGTCGAGCAGCACCACGTCGGGAGCGGTGGCGACGGCCAGGGCCGTGCCCTCGATGCCGTCCCCGGCCTCCCCGACGACCTCGAGGCCTTCCTCGGCGCCGAGCAGCATCACGATGCCGCCCCGGAAGAGACGCTGGTCGTCGACGACCAGCACGCGCACCGGCTCGGTTGCCAGGGGGCTCGTCAGCGGGTCGACCACGGCAGCATCATGACACGACCCGGCGCCGCGAGCGCGTCTTCAGTCTGCCCCGAGATCCAAGGAGATCACGCCGTAGTCGTAGCCGCGGCGGCGGTAGACGACCGCGGGACGCTCGGTCTCCTTGTCGACGTAGAGGTAGAAGTCGTGCCCGACCAGCTCCATCTCGTAGAGGGCCTGGTCGAGCGTCATCGGACTGGCCGCGTGGGTCTTCTCGCGCACCACGAGCGGGCCGTCCCCGGTCACCTCGAGCGGGCCCACCGGCCGATCGGTGTCGACCCCGGCCGACGAGGCGTCCCCCGCCCCGCCGACGTTGCCGCCGACGGCGCCATCGTCGTCCAGCGGGACGTCGGCGAGGGCCTGTCCCACCGAGAGCGGCGTCCGTCGACCGCGATGGACCCGCCGGCGGTCGGCGGCGCGCCGCATCTGGGCGGCCATCTTGTCCATCGCCAGGTCGAGGGCACCCATCTTGTCGTCGGCGGCGGCCTCGGCACGGATCACCGGTCCCTTGGAGAAAGCCGTCAGCTCGACGTGCACCCCGCGTTCGTGCTGGCGGGGGTTCGGCTCGGAGTCCACCTCGACGTGGACGCGCATGATGCGGTGGTCATGCTTCTCGAGCTTGGCGAGCTTGTCGGCTGCGTGCTCCCGGAACCTGTCCGACAGCTCGCAGTGCCGACCTGTGACGACGACCTCCATGTGTACCTCCTGCGCTCGATGTTTCCCGACGGTGGAGACACCGTCGGGCTTCGTCCGTGGTACCGGAGGGAGTCCGCCCGGCCGACCTGGTCTTCGACCCCACAACCGCCTGCGGCAGCGTTCGCAGCTCGTCTGCCATCTCTGGCGCCACTACTGGCCGTCTCCCGTCGTCCCCGGCATCTGACCGGCTGGACAGGGCAGGACTTACCTCTAAGCCGCACCGTGATCGACGCGCACGAGGCACCCCGAGGGGCATCCCGTGGGTCTTACGTGGACCGTTTCGCCTGCGACTGGCATCGGCTTGTCTCCCCGGCGCCGCGAACAGCCCCGGGACGACGCAACCACGGACCCGGACGGACTCCATGAACAGACGTTAGTGCGTGGCAGCAGGGGAAGAAAGGAACCCCCCGAACTTTCACCGGCGCAGGGTCGCCGCGACCGCAGCCACGGCCCCCACCTGCACCCCTGCGGCCTCGAGGGCCCGCTCGGCCTCCCCCACCGTCGCGCCCGTGGTCAGGACGTCGTCGCAGATCACCACGTGCGCCCGGCCCAGGCGACGCGCCACGCGGCGCGTCGCCCCCGTCCGGCAGGCCATCGAGCCGGCGAGGTTCGCGCTCCGCTCGGCGGCGCCGAGCCCGGACTGGTCCACCACCCCGGGACGTAGCCGCAGGAGCGGCGCGACCTCCGCGTCGAGGCCACCCCCGCGCAGGTCCCGTGCCGCGGCGGCCACCATCCGCCGGGTCGCGTCATGACCGCGCGCGCGGACGCCGCCGGCCCGGGAGGGGACCGGGACGAGCAGCACCGGGTCGAACCTCACCGGGTCGCCCGCCGCGTCGTCGATCCCCAATGCCGCACAGACCGTCACGGCCAGCAGTGCACCCAGCGGCCGGGCCAGCGCCAGCATGCCCTGCTCCTTGTGGCCGAGGACGAGGGCTCGCACCGGCCCGGCGTAGGCCGCCGCGGCCCAGGGCGGGGACCGGTCCACCTGCTGTCGCTCGAGCAGCACCGGTCGGGGCTCGCCCAGGGTCGCCACGGCGCACGCCGGGCACCACACGCGGCCGGGACGACCGCAGCCCAGGCAGTGCGCGCCGCCCAGCAGGTCGAGGGCGGCGTCGCGCACCATCGGACCCGGCGGTCAGCCCGCGTAGCCGAGGTCCCGCAGCCCCGGCGCCGCGGTGGACACCGTGCCCCGGCCGACGTCGACGAGTCCGTCGCGGGTCAGGCCGTAGAGCGTGAGGCCGGGCACCGGGCTCCCGACGAGGCGGCGCACCGGGCCCTTGACCGTGGTGGAGAGTGCCGAGAGCCCCGCGGGCGCGCCGTCGACGGTGACCGTGCGCACCTCGGAGAGGTCGTCCCGCACCCGGCTGACCAGCGAGACGGTCGTCGGGGAGGACCACACCAGGTCCTGGGCACGAAGCCGCGTGCCGTCCTCGGGGGCGACCACGGCGCTGCGCACCGAGCCGAGGACCCGGCCCTGGTCGCCGATCAGGACCCGCGCGGTGTGCAGGCGGTCGCCCTCGCGACCGCGCACGACCGCCACGAGGCGCGTGGTGTCCCGCGAGACCACGAACGAGCGCACGTCGCGGCCGGTGATGCCCGGTACGTCGAGCTCGCGGACCCGGTCGCCTACCACGTAGCGCACGCGCGCCCCGTCGGCGGTGCGGTCGACGAACCAGATCCTCCCGGCGGCGTCCCAGGCCGGGGTCAGCAGGTCCTCGCCCTCGCCGACCACCTCCTCGACCCGTTGTCGCCGGCCGGCCTCGCGGCGCACCGGCGCCCGCAGCAGCGAGCGCCCGTCGCGGGTGACGGCGACCACGAGGTTGCCCCGCAGGTCGGTGGCCAGCGAGCGCACGGCGTGCGGCGTGCGGCCCAGCGGCCCCGAGACGGGGGTGAGCCCCTCCTGGTTCCCCGAGACCATCAACCCCTCGCGCGTCAGGCCGTAGAGCAGGGTGCTGCTCTGGTACCCGGTGGGGTCGTACTCCGCCCCCCCGTCGACGCGGTACTCGGGGACGCCGTCGGGCAGGGCCACCTGCTGCCCGCCGATGCTCACCCGCAGCGAGCGGACTGAGGGGTCCTGGCGCAGCGTCCAGGCCAGCTGGGCCAGCATCAGGGCGTTGGCGTCGGTCGAGCGGGGCGGGGCGTCGCCGGTCAGCGCGATGTCCGCGACCCCCTCGGCCGAGATCGGCACCGCGAGCGCGACGTCGAGCCCGCTGGGAAGGAAGGTCCGGGTGATCGGGCGGGGCCCCGCGGCCGGGCCGGCGAGGAGGCCCTCGATCAGCGTGCTGAGGAGCTGCTCGCCGCGGGGCACGAAGACCGGCTCGGGCACCAGGATCTGGCTGGTGCGGTCGAAGAAGTACAGCGACACCTCCGCGAAGCGCTGCTCGAACCACGACGCCGGCACGACGAGCGCGTTCGGAGGATTGGTGATCCGCAGCTCGCCGTCCTCGAGGGTCATCTGGAGGCTCAGGGTGGAGTCCTCGGAGGGCAGCTCGCCCACCCAGGCGCCCCGGGCGTCGAGCCGCTCGGCCGAGGCCAGCCGGATCTGCGCGCCACCGCCGACCGGCACGGGCGGGCGGGCCTCGTCGTAGATGATGGTGGCACTGTCCGGGCTCCACGAGGTCCGCGCGTCCTGGGCGAGGTACTCCTGGGCGACGCTGGTGCGGATCGGGGTCGCGGTCATCGCCTCGAGGAACCCCTCGGCGACCTGGACGGCCGAGGCCCCGGGCAGGGGCGGCAACGGGTCGATCGAGGTGACCTGGCCACCCTCGGCGCTGGCGGTCCGGGACGTCTCGACGACGGGGCCGTCCTCGGGCATCCGCACGCACCCGCTCAGCAGCAGGCCGGTCGACGTCAGGGCGACCAGCGCGCGCAGCGCGACCCGGGGCCTCACGCCAGCGCCTCGGCCAGCGGCTGCGCCGCGTCCTCGGGCACCAGCGGCAGAGGGCTGTGCCGCAGCACCGCACCGACCCGCCGGGGCAGGGTCAGGCGGAACTGAGCGCCCTGACCCGGCCGACCCCAGGCCTGGAGCCAGCCGCCGTGGAGGTGCGTGTCCTCCAGGGCGATCGCCAGCCCCAGCCCGGTCCCCCCGCTGGTGCGCGCCCGCGCCGGGTCGGCGCGCCAGAACCGGTTGAAGACCATCGCGGACTCGCCGGGCGCCAGCCCGACGCCGTAGTCGCGCACCGTGATGGCGGCTCCGTCGTCGTCGGCGCGGACCCGCACCACCACGCCCACGCCCGGGCGCGCCGTGTCGGCGTGGTCGACGGCGTTCGAGACGAGGTTGCGCACCACCCGCTCGACGCGGCGCACGTCGGCCTCGGCCAGGCACGGGACGCCGGGCCCGCGGACCGCCAGGCGGACGCCCCGCTGCTCGGCCAGCGGCCGGTGGGCGGCCACCACGCGCTCGGCGACCTCGACGAGGTCGACGTCCTCGGGCTCCAGGGCCGCCGCGCCGGCGTCGAAGCGGCTGATCTCCAGCAGGTCGATCAGCAGGGTCTCGAAGCGGTCCAGCTCGGCCTGGAGCAGCTCGGCCGAGCGGGCCGTCACCGGGTCGAAGCCGCTGCGCGCGTCGTGCAGGACGTGCCCGGCCATGCGCACGGTCGTCAACGGGGTGCGCAGCTCGTGGGAGACGTCGGCCACGAAGCGTCGCTGCACCCGGCTCAGCTCCTCGAGCTGGCGGATCTGGGCCTGGAGGTTGGTCGCCATCTGGTTGAAGGACGTCGCGAGCCGGGCGAGGTCGTCCTCGCCGGTGACCTGGAGCCGTTCCTGGAGGTGCCCGGCCGCCAGCCGCTCGGCGACCCGCCGGGCCAGCCGCACGGGGGTGACCACCTGCTGCGCGACCAGGAAGGTCACGCCCGCGACGAGCAGGAGCAGCAGCGCGGCCGCCGTCACCAGGGCACGGGTCAGCAGCGCCAGCGTCTCCCGCTCCTCGTCGAGGGGGAACAGGTAGTAGACCGTGTAGGTCTCGCCGTCGGCCGGCAGACGGACCTGGGAGCCCACGATCACCCCCGGCTCGGAGGTGAGCCGGTCGTCCTGGTCGCGCACCGCGATCCCGGTGTAGGTCCAGGCCGTCGGGGCCACCACCGAGAAGTGGTCCTCGAGCGAGGCCGGCACGCTGCTCAGCTCGAGCCCCGCGGTGTACTCCGCCCCGCCGTCGGCGATCCGGACCCCGCCGACCGGTCCGGCGAGGACCACCGAGAAGCCGCGGGTCTCGCCTCGTTGGATGAGCTGGTCGGCGAGGTCGCGCTGCTGGCGCGTGGAGTTGTTCTCGGTGCCGCTCGCGGCCTCGAGGAGCGCCTCGGCCTCGCTGCTCTCGTTGGCGGCCTCGGAGACCACCGTCTGCACCCGGTGGTCGAGGAGGCCGTCGCGGGTCTGCTGCAGCAGGAACCAGCCCACCGCGCCGACCACCACCGCCGAGAGCAGCACGGTGCTGACGACCACCCGCGCCTGGATGGAGCGCCGCCAGAAGGTCAACCAGCGACGGACGCCGGCCGCGCCGGTCGCCGCCGGCACCTCAGCCCCCGCCGGCCCGGTAGCCCACGCCCCGCACGGTCAGGACGATCTCGGGGTTCTCGGGGTCGTGCTCGACCTTCGAGCGCAGGCGTTGGACGTGGACGTTGACCAGCCGGGTGTCGGCGGCGTGCCGGTAGCCCCACACCTGCTCGAGGAGCACCTCCCGGGTGAAGACCTGCCACGGCTTGCGGGCCAGGCACACCAGCAGGTCGAACTCCAGCGGTGTGAGGTTGATCGGTCCGTCCCCCCGGGTGACCGCGTGGCCGGCGACGTCGATGCTCAGGTCGCCGACCCCGAGGGTCTCGGCGGGCGGATTCTCCAGCCGGCGCACGCGGGCACGGATCCGGGCCACCAGCTCCTGGGGCTTGAACGGCTTGACGACGTAGTCGTCGGCACCGGCCTCGAGGCCGACGACCACGTCGGTGGTGTCGCCCTTGGCCGTCAGCATCACGATCGGGACGCCGGACTCGCCGCGGATCTCCCGGCACACGTCGATCCCGTCCTTGCCGGGAAGCATCAGGTCGAGCAGCACGACGTCGGGCCGGTAGTCGCGGAACTGCGCCAGGGCCAGGTCGCCGCGGGTGCACATCCGGCACTCGAAGCCGTCCTGGCGCAGCACGATGGTGAGCATCTCGGCCAGCGCGGCGTCGTCGTCGACCACGAGCACACGACCGCGGCCGCTGGTGCCCCCTGCGGGGGCGGTCACGTCGGCAGCGCTCATGCACTCCATCCTGCCTCACCGGGACGCACGACGGCCCCGGGCGCGTCCGAGGATGTGGACGAGACCGGGGCCGTGCGGTGGTGCGGACGGTTCAGTAGCGGTACTCGTCGGACTTGTAGGGGCCCGTCACCGGCACGCCGAGGTAGCCGGCCTGGTCGGCGGTGAGCTCGGTGAGGGAGACGCCGAGAGCCGAGAGGTGCAGGCGGGCGACCTCCTCGTCGAGGTGCTTGGGCAGCACGTACACGCCCGTGGGGTACTCCTCGGGCTTGGTGAAGATCTCGATCTGCGCGAGCACCTGGTTGGTGAACGAGTTCGACATCACGAAGGAGGGGTGACCCGTCGCGTTGCCGAGGTTCATCAGGCGGCCCTCGGAGAGCACGATGATCGAGGTGCCCTCGGGGAAGCTCCACACGTCGACCTGCGGCTTGACGTTCTTGCGGTGGACGCCGGGGAAGCCCTCGAGACCAGCCATGTCGATCTCGTTGTCGAAGTGCCCGATGTTGGCCACGATCGCCTGGAACTTCATCCGCTGCATCTGCTCGACGGTGACGACGTCGCGGTTGCCGGTGGCGGTGATGATCATGTCGGCGGTCGGCAGGACCTCGTCGAGGGTGAGCACCTGGAAGCCGTCCATGGCCGCCTGCAGCGCGCAGATCGGGTCGATCTCGGTGACGATGACCCGGGCGCCCTGGCCGCGCAGCGAGTCGGCGCAGCCCTTGCCGACGTCGCCGTAGCCGCAGACCACGGCGACCTTGCCGCCGATGAGGACGTCCGTGGCGCGGTTGAGGCCGTCGATGAGCGAGTGCCGGCAGCCGTACTTGTTGTCGAACTTCGACTTCGTCACCGAGTCGTTGACGTTGATCGCGGGGAACAGCAGCGAGCCCTCGCGCATCATGTCGTAGAGGCGCAGCACGCCGGTGGTGGTCTCCTCGGTGACGCCCTTGATGGCGTTGCCGACCGTGGTCCAGCGGTTGCTGTCCTGGGCCAGGGTGTCGTTGAGGACCTGGAAGATGACCCGCTGCTCCGCGCTCGTGGCGGACTCGACGGCCGGCGCCCGGCCGTCCTTCTCCGACTGCACGCCCAGGTGCACCAGGAGCGTGGCGTCGCCGCCGTCGTCGAGGATCATGTTCGCCCCCGACTCGCCCGGCCAGCTCAGGATCTGCTGGGTGCACCACCAGTACTCCTCGAGCGACTCGCCCTTCCAGGCGAAGACCGGGACGCCCTGCGGCGCCTCGGGGGTGCCCTGGGGGCCGACCACCACGGCGGCGGCGGCGTGGTCCTGGGTGGAGAAGATGTTGCAGGAGGCCCAGCGCACCTCGGCGCCGAGCGCGACCAGCGTCTCGATGAGGACGGCGGTCTGGATGGTCATGTGCAACGAGCCGGCGACGCGGGCGCCGGCCAACGGCTGCTCGGCGCCGTACCGCTCGCGCATCGCCATCAGGCCGGGCATCTCGTGCTCGGCCAGGGTGATCTCGGTGCGGCCGTAGTCGGCCAGGGAGAGGTCTGCGACCTTGAAGTCCACGGAAGGCTCCTCGCTCGACGCGTGGGCGTCGGGGACGGGTTCGTTGAGGCGGACTTCGAGGTTAGGACGGATCCGGGGCGATCGCAGAATCCTCGAGACCACCCCTGCCGTCGCCCTGCCCGGGGGTCGTGGCCTCGCGCAGATCGGGCTCGAGGTAGATCACGCGGGCGATCGGCTCCACCTCCCGGACCGCACTCTCGGCCGCGTCGATCGAGGCCGCGATGTCGGCACCGCTGGCCTCGCCCGGCACCGCGATCTTGGCCGCCACGAGCAGCTCCTCCGGACCCAGGTGGAGCGTACGCAGGTGGATCAGCGAGTCGATGCCGGCGGTGTCCTCGAGGGCCGTGCGGATCCGGCGGACGGCTTCGGGGGTGGCCGCCTCGCCGAGCAGCAGGCTCTTGGTCTCCACCGCCAGGATGACGGCGATCACGACGAGCAGCAGGCCGATCATCGCGGTGCCGGCGACGTCGAAGTACTGGTTCCCGGTCACGATCATCAGGCTGACGCCGACGAAGGCGAAGGCGAGGCCGACCAGCGCGCCGAGGTCCTCCAGCAGGATGACCGGCAGCTCAGGCGACTTGGCGCGCCGCACGAACGCCACGAACGAGGCCTCCCCCTTCACCTTGCGCGTCTCGACGATCGCCGTGCGGAAGGAGAAGCCCTCCAGCACGATCGCGGTGCCCAGGACGACCAGCGGCACGAAGCGGCGCCAGTCCTCACCCAGCTCGGCGTCCCCCGACCGCGATCTCGTGGTACTTGTGGTAGGCCTCGTAGAGCGCGAACAGGCCACCGAGCGAGAACAGCACGATGGCCACGATGAACCCGTAGATGTAGCGCTCCCGGCCGTAGCCGAAGGGGTGCTCGGGCGTGGCCCCCTTCGTGGCCTTCTTGCCCCCGAGCAGCAGCAGGCCCTGGTTGCCGGCGTCGGCGACCGAGTGGATCGCCTCGGCGAGCATCGAGGAGTAGCCCGTCAGGGCGAACGCCACGAACTTCGTCACCGCGATGCCCGCGTTGGCCAGGAGCGCGGCCAGGACCGCCTTCGTTCCGCCCTCTGCTGCCATGCGCCGCACCCTACGCACTCGGTGGGGCGGTCGGGTCAGCCCTCCACGAGGCCGAGGGCCAGGTACTCGCTGGCGTAGGTGCCCGAGAGCACCAGGGAGGCGTAGCGGGCGACCTCGCTGGGGGCCTCGGAGGTCAGGGTCTCCACCCGGACGCCCCGCTCGTCGGCAGTGGCCACGAGGCGGTCGCGCTGCTCGCGGCGCACGGGGTCCTCGGCACCGTCGTCGAGGACGACGAGTGCCGGCCGGGTCGTGGTCGCGCCACCGTCGACCGGGTCGTCGAAGACGTCCCGGGCCCGGGTGGCGGCCAGCACGGGCAGCAGCACCTCGGCGTCGCCGGCCAGCGCCGCGCGTCCGCTGGTGCGGCGCATCGACTCCGCCACGCGTCGCGCCGCCCGCGCGGCGAGCGCTGACCCGCCCCACACCAGCGGGTTGGTGTCGGCCAGGCAGATGGCGAGCATCTTGGCCGGGTTGATGCTCAGGTCGCGGTGCGGCGAGCAGGCGAGCGCGACGTCGTCGAGGGCCTCGGCCACGGGGTCGGGGTCCGAGGCCGGGCCGAGCCCGAGCCGGTGCAGCACGTCGAGGGTGACCACGGCCGCGGCGAGCTGGTCGCGGGTCTCGCACGGCAGCAGCGAGGTGTAGCGCCCCGCGGCGTGCTCGGCGACCAACGACGAGGGAGGGCAGGCCACCACCACCTGGCAGCCTCGGCGCGCCGCCTCGGCGACGGCCGACGCCGCGCCGAGGTCGGAGCCGTCGGGGGCCAGGACGACGACGAGGTCGATCGCCCCGACCCAGCCGGGCAGGCCGGGGTTGGGCCAGGCCACGAACGGTACCGGGCACCACGGCTCGAGCACGGCGCGCAGCAGCCGGGAGTCCGGTCCGGCGGCCACCACGGCCCGGGGCCGGCTCTCCTGGGCCCGCGCCAGCGCCTCGGCCCCCGCCGCCAGCTCGTTGGCCGCCTCCTCGGCGTCGCGACGGACCCGGGCTCCGGAGCCGGCGAGGTGTCGCAGCCGCGCGTCCACCGAGCCGAGGGCCGACTCGCTGTCGAGCCGCGACTCGTCGAACCAGGTCATCGTGCGGACCGGCGCGCGCTCACGACGGGCTCCGGGCCTCGTCGACGAGCAGGACCGGGATGCCGTCGCGCACCGGGTACGCCAGGCCGCAGCCCTCGCAGGCCAGCTCGGGCGGCGGCCCGTCCTCGAGCCGCAGGGACGAGCGGCAGTCGGGGCACACGATGATCGCCAGCAGGGAGGGGTCGATGCTGATCGGGTCGCTCACCGGCCACCTCGGATCAGGCCGAGGACCTCGTCGCGCACACGGGCCATGGTCGTCTGGTCCTTTCCTTCGACGTTGAGCCGCAGCAGCGGCTCGGTGTTGGAGGAGCGGACGTTGAAGGCCCACTCCTCGTGGCTGACGCTGAGGCCGTCGAGGTGGTCGGTGCTGACTCCTGGACGGTGCTCGTAGGTCGTGCGGATCAGCTCGGTGAGGGCCGGCGCGTCGTCGACCACGGAGTTCAGCTCTCCGCTGAGCCGGTAGCGCTCGTAGGGCGCCAGCAGCTCCGAGAGCGGGCGGTCCCGGGCGGCGAGGGCGGCCATCACGTGCAGCGCGGCCAGCATCCCGGAGTCGGCGCGCCAGAAGTCGCGGAAGTAGAAGTGGCCGCTGTGCTCGCCACCGAAGACGGCGTCGGTCTCGGCCATCGTCGCCTTGATGAAGGAGTGGCCCACCCGGGTGCGCACCGGGCGGCCGCCGAGCTCGCGGACCAGCTCGGGGACGGCGCGGCTGGTGATCAGGTTGTGGATCACCGCGGCCCCCGGCTCCTTGGCCAGCTCGCGGGCGGCGATCAGCGCGGTGAGGACCGACGGCGAGACCGCCGACCCCTGCTCGTCGACGACGAAGCAGCGGTCGGCGTCACCGTCGAAGGCCAGCCCGAGGTCGGCTCCCTCGGCGAGGACCCGGGCCTGCAGGTCGCGCAGGTTCTCGGGCTCGATGGGGTTCGCCTCGTGGTTCGGGAAGCTGCCGTCGAGCTCGAAGTACAGCGGCACCAGGTCGGCGCGGTCCTGCCCGAGCCGGGCGAAGACCGCGGGGGCGGTGTGACCGGCCATGCCGTTGCCGGCGTCGACCACGACGCGCAGGCGCCGACCCGCGACGGGGGCCAGGGACAGCAGGTGTGCGGCGTAGGCCTCGAGCACGTCGTGCTCGGCGATCGACCCCGGCTCGGCCGCGACCTGGCCGCCGCCGGAACCGGTAACGGATCCGGCGAGGTCGCGGATCTCCTCGAGCCCGGTGCCGCGCCCGACCGGGACCGCTCCGGCACGACAGAGCTTGATGCCGTTGTAGCCGGCCGGGTTGTGGCTGGCGGTGAACATGGCCCCGGGCACGTCGAGGTGGCCCGAGGCGAAGTACAGCTGGTCGGTGGAGGCCAGCCCGATGAGGGTGACGTCGGCCCCGGCCTGGGTCGCTCCGTCGGCGAAGGCGCCGGCCAGCGCGGGCGAGCTGGGCCGCATGTCGTAGCCGACGACCACCTGGGCCGCCCCGAGGACGTGGACGAAGGCCCGACCGACGGCGCCGGCGAGCTGCTCGTCGACCTGGTCGGGCACGGTGCCACGCACGTCGTAGGCCTTGAAGACCGCAGCCAGGTTCTCGGGGTCCAGGGTCGAGGCCATCTCCTCAGCGTAGTGGTCGCTACTCGCTGCTGAGCACCCGCAGGTGGCCGCGGCGCGAGGTCTCGCGAGCGCCGGGTGCCGGCGGGGGCACGGCCGGGGGCGCGGGCCGGGCCGCCTCGCGCACGGCGTCGGCCAGGGCGAGCAGGTCGTCGTCGGTGGGGCCGCCGGCGCGGGGGTCGGGCGCCAGTCGCAGGACCTCCCAGCCCCGCGGCGCCGAGAGCCGGTGCCCGTGGGCCTCGCACAGGTCGTAGGCGTGCGGCTCGGCGAAGGTGGCCAGCGGACCCAGCACGGCGGTCTGGTCGGCGTAGACGTAGGTCAGGGTGGACACGGCCGGACGGCCGCAGGCGGAGCGGGAACAACGTCGGGCCAGGCTCACCAGCAGACCGTACCCGCGCGGGCACGGCGGGACGCTTAGGCTCGCGGCGTGGGCGACGTGGAGCAGCGGGGTGGACCCAGGAGGGACCGGCGCGGGCGCGGCATGCGCGGGCCCGGGGTCCTGACGCAGGGCACCAGCCCGGCGCGCGCCCGCACCCGGGCCGAGCGGTTCGACGCCCTCGTGGTCGCCAGCCTGGGCGAGATCGAGGCCAGGTGGCACGACCGGCTCGGCCTGGTCGAGTACGCCGTCGAGGACGCCCCGCACCTGCCTGACGACTGGACGTCGCCGGGGTCGCCGCACGACGCGGCCGTCCCCCTGTCGTCGCTGCTGCCGGGCAGCGGCGGCCGACCTGCCCGGCTCGTGCTCTTCCGTCGACCCATCGAGCACCGCTGCCGCGACCGAAGCGACCTGGAGGCGCTGGTGCACACCGTGCTGGTCGAGCAGGTCGCCGCGCTGCTCGGCATCGAGGCCGAGGAGGTCGACCCGCGCTACGGCGAGGGTTGAGCCCTCACCCGTCCCGGACCACCCCGGGCGAGCCGGTCGCTCAGCGGCCCGCAGGGCGTACGTCCGGGATCAGGCCGTTGGTCTCCAGGGGGCGCAGGCCGACGACCGTGGCTCCGGGCTGGGGTCCGCCCGCTCCGGTCGCGACCACCGAGGCCACCGCCGAGGTCCCCCGCAGCCGCACCTCCGCCAGGCGGGCGCCCTCGGGCAGGTCGAGCGAGACCGCCCGGTCGCCCAGGAGGTCGGCTCGCTGCTCGTCGAGCACCCGGCCAGCGGCGTCGCGGGAGACGACCTCGACGGACCCGGCGCCGGCGGCGGCCACGACGAACCGCTTCTCCCCGGCCGGCAGCACGCCGGCCGTGGTGCCCTCGGCGATGCTCTCGCCGGCGGTGGTCAGCGACAGGTCGTCGCCGACCTGCGTGCGCGTCGTCGCCGTGACCGGACGGGTGCTCTCGACCACGATGCCGGCCGCGTCGGGGAGCACCTGCGGCGTCAGGACGTCCGCCAGGTCGACCACCACGGTCGAGGACGGGGCGACGACGACGTCCTCGACGCCCTCGGGGGCGAAGGTCGCGTCGGCGGTGAGCACCCGGAGCGTGGCCCGCGCCTGGTCGGTGCTGGTGTTGGCGAGCACCAGCGTGCGGCTGCCCTCCCCCGGGACGACGCCGAGCAGCACCGTGGAGGTGCGGGGCGCCGTCTGGGCCGGCAGCCAGTCCGCGCCACTCGGGCCGGCGCCGAGCTCGTCGAAGCGGTCCAGCACCGAGGCGCCCACGCGCCCGCGCGAGGTGGTCACCCGCAGCGCGAGGTCTCCACGGCGGGGGGCGACCTCGGCCAGGTCGAGTCGCACCGAGCCACGGCCCGGTACCGAGACGCCGCGCAGGGCGGGGACGTCGAGCTCGCCGCGGGGGCCGTAGACGACGGTGTCGATGACGGCCGGGCCGGCGTCGGGGTTGACCAGCTCGAGGACCGAGGAGTGACGGGCGCCGGCACCCACGCCGGTGAACCACTGGTCGGCCAGGGGCCGTCCGCACGTCGGCGCCGCGAGCGGGCCGACGTCCGGGTAGCGACCCACGACCAGCCCGGGGGCGACCGCGCCGAGACCGGTCAGCGCTGCCGGGCCGGGGTCCCCGGTCCCCGGCTCGAGCCGGCTGAGCCGTCCCGGCCCGACCGCGACGTCGCGCTCGGAGGCGCCCAGACGCACCGAGACCTCGCCGCGCCGACCCGAGTCGGTGCCGACCAGGACCGGCGCGTCGACGGTGGGGCACAGGACGCTCGACCGGGTCAGCTCGGTGCGGCGCGGCGGGTGGTCGCCCACCGTCGCCCCGGTGGGCCGGACCAGCAGCAGCGCGAGGACGGCGAGGACCGGCACCAGCAGCGTCAGCACCATGGCCGCGACCGGGCGTGGTCCCCGGGTCGCCGCACGACGGTGGGAGGACGAGCGGGGACGGAGGTCGCTCACCGGCGCACCTCCCGGGCGGTCGGCGCAGCCAGGACGAGCACGACGAGCAGGGCCAGGGAGGACGATGACGAGCAGAGCGATCCGCCACCAGGAACCGGGCCCCTCGACCGCCGCCGGGTCGAGCTCGCGGTCGACCTGCCAGGCCCGGGTCGCCCGGTCCTCGGCGCTGGCCTGGAGCAGGCCGCTGACCGCGTCCAGACCGGCTGCGACCCGGCCGTCGGCCGGGTCGGGCAGCACGACGTACTCGACCCCGGCCGCGGCGAGGGCCGTCACGGTGGCCGAGCGGGGCCGTGAGACCAGCGCCTGCACCTCGCGGCGCAGCCCGGCGTCCTCGGCGGAGAGGTCGATGACCTCGTCCTCGCCGAGCCGGATCCCGTCGTCACGGAGGACCTCGTAGGTCAGGCCGTCCTCCACCGAGCCGCGCACGACCAGGACGCCGTGCTCGGGACCGGTGCCGGCGCTCTGCACCATGTAGGCCGGCACGTCGCTGACGGGGTCCTCGTCGAGGCCGGCCGAGCCTGGCAGGACCGCCCAGGCGAGCCCGACGACCGGGGCGGCCACCGCGGCGAGACCGAGGACGACGGCCACGCCGGTGCGCAGCGTCGGGGCGGCCCGGGTCCGCCCGAGCTCGACCACGGCCTGGCCCCCGAGCACGGCAGCGGTGACCAGGCAGGCCTGCCACGCGACCAGCAGGACGCCGAGCCCTGCGGCGGCCGGGGCACCACCGGCCTCGAGCGGAACCCGCGTCAGCACCAGCGCCAGGCCGGCGACGACCAGGCCCGCCAGCCAGCACCCGAGGACGACGGCCCGGGAGGAGCGGGGCACCAGGGCGACGACGGCCAGGACGAGGGGGACCGCGCCGGCCCACCAGGGGGCGCCGGCGGCCCCCAGGTCGCCGATCCGACCCACGAGCAGGGCCGCCCCCGTGGTCTGGTCCTCGGCCGGCACCACGCGACCGACGTCGAGGAGCAGGCCGGCACCGGCCCCGTGGACCGTCAGCGGGACCCACCAGGCGGCCAGCAGGACCGTCGGCGTCACCAGCGCCGCCAGCGGCGGCCCCCACGCCCTGGCCGGTCGGGTCGCGGCGGGGGCGAGCACGACGACCGCCGACGGCGGCCGTCAGGGCCAGGGCCAGCGCCAGCAGCCAGGCCACCGGCGCGAAGGCCGTCAGCAGGCTCAGCAGGAGGCCGGTGCGCCACGCGGCCCGCCAGCGCCGGTCCGTGCTGGGATCGGCGAAGGCGAGGGCGGCGTGCGCCACCCAGGGCAGCAGCACGCTGGCAGCCACGGTGCCCAGCCGCCCGGAGCCCCAGGCGCCGGAGGCCAGTGGTCCCAGCGCGTAGGTCGTCGCGCCGAGG
The DNA here is from genome assembly GCA_963822495.1 of uncultured Actinomycetota bacterium. GTDB lineage: Bacteria > Actinomycetota > Actinomycetes > Propionibacteriales > Nocardioidaceae > Nocardioides. The sequence goes on from CAWGHQ010000001.1 coordinate 100,957, forward strand.
ACCAGGAGCCAGCGCGGCGCCCCCCGAGGGCTGACCAGCCGGCCCACGACACGCAGCAGGCGCCAGGACCCCCACAGCGCCAGCGGCGCCGCCAGCAGCATGAGCACCGAGACCGCACCGCCGGGGGTGAGCACGCTGCCGGCCACCGCCAGGGGCACCAGGTAGGCCGGTGCCGGCACCGCGGTGCCCTGGGCCAGCGGGTGCCACGACTCGAACCAGAGCGTCCACCACTGCCCGACGGACCCGGGTGCCGCCGAGAGCGCGCCACCGCTGACCGAGCCCAGGGAGGCCCGGCCCGCGACCAGCATCGCCAGCACCACCGCGAGGAGCACCAGGGCGATGGGGTTGGTCAGGACCCGCACCGCCAGGCCGCTGTCGGCCAGCGCGGCGTCGTCGTCCTCGATGGCCACGCGCCGGGCCGCCATCGACGACGGGTCGTGCGCCGCGGCCGCGGCGCGTCGCCGCTCGCCGACGTCGGCGGCCTGGCGGGAGATCGCGGCAACAAGGTCTCCGACGACGTCGAGCCCGTGGCGGTAGGGCAGCCAGAACGGCGCGAGCAGTCGGTCGACGCGCTCCTGGTCGGCGGACCGGCCCGCGGGCAGCGCCTCCCGTCGGCGGCGCCGTGCGGCCCGCAGGTCGCCGGACCGCGAGAGCACCGAGCCGAGTGCGGCGAGGTCGTCGAGGGCCTCTCCGGGCGAGCGGAGGAGCACGAGGCCGACCGCCCGGAGCACGGTGCCGAGCACGAGGCGCACGGACTGGAGGGGCAGTCGGCGCGCGGGGGTGTTGGCCAGGAGGGTCCACAGCGCGGCGCGGCGCTCCTCGCGTCGGGTGCGCCGCCCCGTCAGCGCGGTGCGGCGGACACCCCGGTGTGCGGCCTCGGCATGGAAGACGACCGCCTGCGGCACGACGAGGGTCGTCCGGCCGGCCGCTGCGGCGCGCCAGCCGAGGTCGATGTCGTTGCCGAAGACCGGGAGCGCGGGGTCGAGCCCGCCGAGGTCCTCGAGCACCGCTCGACGCACCAGCATCCCGGCGGTGTTGACGGCGAGCACCTCACGGACGTCGTCGTGCTGGCCCTGGTCGTACTCGCCGCGCTCCAGGCCGGTCTCGCGCTGACCGGTCCCGGTGATGGTCACCCCGAGCTCGAGCAGCCGGCGCAGCGAGGGCCACTCCCGCAGCTTGGGGCCCAGGAGGTCTGCCTCGGGGTGCTCGTCGGCGGCGGCCAGCAGGGCTCCGAGCGCATCGGGGGCCGGCGTCGAGTCGTCGTGCAGGATCCACAACCACGCCGCGCTCGACCCGGTGACCCGCAGGTGGTCCAGACCAGTGCGCACCGCGTCGGGGAAGGAGGTGGCAGCGTCCTCGCGCAGCACCGCGGCGCGCAGTCCGCCGGCGGCCAGCGCGTTCTCGATCAGCTCGGCGCTGCCGTCGGTGCTGCCGGTGTCGACGACGACGACCTGGTCGAGGACGCCTTGCTCCAGGGCGTCCTGCGTCGCCAGCGCACTCAGGACCGTGGGCAGCCACCGGGAGCCGTCGTGGCTGACCAGCAGCACGGCGACCGAGGAGGGCTCACGGGACGGGGACGACACGGTCGCCCACTGTACAAACGGCCGACCGAGCGGGCGCCAGGCTGGTGGGCCGGCGCGGCACGGGCCGGTCGGGCCGGCCCTGCCGCCGTCCGGTCAGACCGCGCGCTTCTTGAGCTTGCGCCGCTCCCGCTCCGAGAGCCCGCCCCAGATGCCGAAGCGCTCGTCGTTGAACAGCGCGGCCTCCAGGCAGTCCGAGCGGACCTCGCAGGTCAGGCAGACCTTCTTCGCCTCCCGCGTCGACCCGCCCTTCTCGGGGAAGAATGCCTCGGGGTCGGTCTGAGCGCACAGTGCACGCTCCTGCCAACCCTCGCTGTCGGTGTCCGGCTCGAGGAGGAAAAGCTCTCTCACGGTCCACGCCCTTTCGACCCTGCTGTGAATGCGACCCTGCGGTACGACCCTGCTGCGACTCTGCTGCGACCCGACCCGGCCGACCCCGCACCGGCGCCGGGGTGCGCGCTGGCTACGGTGGTGGGGCAGGGTTGTCCGGTGGTGCTCGACCCGTGTCGACCCGCTCGCTGACGTGAACGACACTGTAGGAATTACATGCCTGTCGTGCCGCGGAAGTCAAGCCCGGATCTGCTATGGGCTCGAGCAACCCGAGGAGGTGGAGACATGGCTAGGATCACCGTTCTCTCCGGGGGCGTCGGTGGGGCGCGCTTCCTGCGGGGGCTGCGTCACCTGCTGCCCGACGCGGAGATCACCGTGGTGACCAACACCGCCGACGACTGGTGGGTGCACGGCCTGAAGGTCTGCCCCGACCTCGACACCGTGATGTACACCCTCGGCGACGCCATCGACGCCGAGCGGGGCTGGGGTCGTCGCGACGAGTCGTGGACCGTCGGCGAAGAGCTGGCGGCCTACGGCGTGGAGCCGACCTGGTTCGGCCTCGGCGACCGTGACCTGGCCACCCACCTGGTGCGCACCCAGATGCTCGAGGCCGGCTTCGCGCTCTCGGCGGTGACCCGGGCGCTGTGCGAGCGCTGGCAGCCGGGGGTGCGGCTGCTGCCGATGAGCGACGACCGCGTCGAGACCCACGTGGTGGTGGCGGACCCGGAGGCCCCGAGCGGCCGGCGCGCCCTGCACTTCCAGGAGTACTGGGTCCGGCTGCGCGCAGCGGTGCCCGCCGAGCAGGTCGTGGTCGTCGGGCTCGAGGAGTCCACCCCGGCACCGGGCGTCCTGGAGGCCCTCACCGAGACCGACGTCGTCGTGCTGCCACCGTCCAACCCGGTCGTCTCGATCGGCACGATCGTGGGCGTCCCCGGCGTCCGGGACGCCCTGCGGGCCACGCCGGCCCCCGTGGTGGGACTCTCCCCCATCGTCGACGGCACCCACGTCCACGGCATGGCCCACCAGCTGCTCGAGGCGGTGGGCGTGGAGGTCTCGGCGGCCGCGGTCGGCCTGCACTACGGGGCCCGTGCCGACGGCGGCATCCTCGACGGGTGGCTGGTCGACGAGACCGACGCCGCCGGCGCCGCGCGGGCCACGGCTGCGGGCCTGACCACGCTCGCGGTGCCCCTGATGATGACCGACCTCGACGCCACCGCGGCGATGGCCCGCGCCGCGCTCGACCTCGCCACGACCGCGCGGTCGTGACGGACGACCCGATGACGGACGACGCGGTTGTCGGCCCCGGCGCCACGCGCCTGCGGCTGATCGCGCCCGACGGCGTCCCCGAGGTGCAGGCCGGGGACGACCTGCTCGACCTGGTGCTCCCGCTGCTCGCCCTGGCCGACGGTGACGTGCTGGTCGTGACCAGCAAGGCCGTCAGCAAGGCCGAGGGCCGGGTGGTCCCGGGCACCCGCGAGGACGCCCTCGCCGGCGAGACGGCCCGCGTGGTCGCTCGCCGCGGGGCGACGTGGATCGTGCGCACCCGGCACGGCCTGACCCTGGCCGCGGCCGGGATCGACGCCTCCAACGTCGCCCCCGGCAGCGTCGTGCTGCTGCCCCTGGCCCCCGACGCCAGCGCGCGCAGCCTCCGGGAGGGCGTCCACCGCCGGACCGGGCACAACGTCGGCGTCGTCGTGACCGACACCGCCGGTCGCGCGTGGCGCGAGGGCCAGACCGACATCGCCATCGGTGCCGCGGGGCTGGTGGTCCTCGACGACCACGCCGGGCGGGTCGACGCCTACGGCAACCCGCTGGTCGTCACCGCGCCGGCGGTGGCCGACGAGGTCGCCGGCGCGGCCGAGCTGGCCACGGGCAAGCTCGCCGGACGGCCGGTGGCGGTGCTGCGCGGGCGCCCCGACCTGGTCCTCCCCGTCGGCGAGCACGGCCCTGGTGCCGCGGCGCTGGTCCGGTCCGAGGGTGGCGACCTCTTCGGCTTCGGCGCGCGGGAGGCGGTGCTGCGGGCCGTGCGGGCCGATCCCGCCGACGCCGCCCCGTTCGGCGACCCGACCCCGGCCCACGACCTCGTCGCCGCGCTCGGCGAGGCCCTCGATCCCCTCGATCCGGCCGGTCAGGACGGGCAGGCCCCCGTCGTGCTGGCGGCCGACGTGGTCGACCTGCCCGCCCTGTCCGCCCTGGCGGAGCGGTCCGGGACCGCGCACGCGGTCGCCCTCGCCCGCGTCGCCGTGCTCGCCTTCGCGCACGGCTGGGTCGTCTCGGGGCCGGCGACGCTGCGCCGACGGCCCCCCGGACCTGTCGGTCCGTAGACTCTCCGCGTCCGGCCCCCGCCGCACACGACCATCCCCGTTACCGACCCCCGAGGAACTCCCCGTCGTGGCCAAGACGAGCAAAGTCGAGAAGTCCGAGCGACAGGCGAAGATCGACGCCCTGTCGAAGAAGCAGCGCGGTGCAGATCGGCGGCAGGGCCTGCTGATCGTGGTGGTGTGCGTGCTGGTGGCCGTGGCCATCGTGGGCGCCGCGGCCTATCGCCCGGTGAAGAGCTGGTGGGACCTGCGCTCCTACGACGGCGAGAGCCTCAGCTCCCTCGGCGCGCCGGCCTCGGCCTGCGGCGAGGTCGAGACGGCGAAGGCCGACGGCAACCAGGAGCACGTTCCCGACGGCACGCCGGTGCCCTACGACCAGTCGCCGCCCGCCTTCGGGCCTCACTACGACGCTCCCGACTCGATGGCCCGCAAGCTGTACACCGCCGACGACCGCCCCGACCTGCGGATCCTCGTGCACAACCTCGAGCACGGCTACACGCTGGTCTGGTACGACGAAAGCATCGCCGAGGACTCCGAGGCGATGACCGAGCTGCGCGCCGTGGCCGCCCTGTTCCCGGGCGAGGACAACTACCGCTACAAGTTCAAGGCCGTGCCGTGGACCAGCGACGACGGGGACCCGTTCCCCGGCGACGCCCACGTCGCGCTGACCCACTGGTCGGCCGGGGGCGCGGGCGACACCAAGGTCGCCGACCAGGTCGGCGTCACCCAGTACTGCTCGCAGTTCAGCGGCGCGGCGCTGGACTCGTTCATGACCGACTACCCCTACTTCGACGCCCCGGAGCCCAACGGCATGTGAGGTCGCGACCTCGACGCGGTGGTCCGGAGCCTCTCGGCGCGCCTCAGGTCAGGTCGGCCCGTCCGGTGCGCTGGAGCAGCTCGACGGCGCGCTTGACGTCCTGGGCGTGCGCACGGGTCGTGACCAGCACGGCGTCAGGGGTGTCGACGACCACGACGTCCTCGAGACCGACCACGGCGACCACCCGCCCCGACGCCGGCACCACCAGGCCGGTGGCCTCGACGGCCCGCACCAGGGCCGGGTCGCCGAGCACCCGGGGGCCCGGGCCGGACGGCTCCCCGGTCCCGCCCTCGCCCGCTGTCGGCAGGAGGTCGGTGAGCGAGGCGAAGTCACCGACGTCGTCCCACCCGAAGTCCGCCGGCACGGCGGCGACCAGGCCGGCGTCGGCGGCCGGCTCGGCGACGGCATGGTCCAGGGCGATCCGCGGCAACCTGTCCCACCCGCTCGACAACCGCTGCTCGAGCCCGTCCTCGATCCCACCCTCAATTCCGTCGGGGCCCGCGGCCAGGGCGCGCAGGTCGCGGGCGAACTCCGGGTGCCAACGGGCGAGCAGGTCGAGCAGGACCGTCGGCCGGACCACGAACATCCCGGCGTTCCAGCGGTAGCCACCGGCGGCCAGGTAGGAGCGAGCGGTCTCGGTGCTCGGCTTCTCGACGAACGCCTCGACCGTGCGCCCCGGCCCGTCACCGATGGGCGCGCCCATCCGCAGGTAGCCGAACGCGCTGGACGGGCCGGTCGGCGCGATGCCGAGCGTCACCAGCAGGTCGTCGCGGGCGAGCTCGACGGCGTCCCGCACCGCCTCGTGGAAGGCTGCGTCGTCACCGATGACGTGGTCGGCGGCGAACGAGCCGAGCACCGCCTCGGGGTCGCGACGCTCCACCAGGGCGGCAGCCAGGCCGATGGCCGCCATCGAGTCGCGCGCCGACGGCTCGGCCACCACCGCGGACGGCGACAGGCCCGCCAGCTGGGCCACCACGGCCTCCCGGTGCGCCGTGCCGGTCACCACCACGAACCGCTCGCCGGCCAGGGGCACCAGGCGGTCGTAGGTGGCCTGCAGCAGCGACCGACCCTGCCCGGTCAGGTCCTGGAGGAACTTGGGCTCGGCGCGCCGAGAGAGCGGCCACAGGCGCGTCCCGGCGCCGCCGGCCGGCACGACGACCCAGAAGTGCGGGATCTCAGAGGGCTCTCCAGGCATGGACGACACCCTAGGGTGGAGCCGTGTCGACGTTCGCCGCCGTCCTGGCCCAGGCCGCCCGCTCCGACCCGGGCCGGCCGCTGGTGACCTTCTACGACCATGCCACCGGCGAGCGGGTCGAGCTGTCGGTGACGACCTACGCCAACTGGGTCGCCAAGGCGGCCTCCCTGCTCTGCGAGGAGCACGACCTCCAGCCGGGCGACCGGCTGCGGCTGGACCTGCCGACCCACTGGCTCGGGCCGGTGTTCCTCGGCGCGGCCTGGGCGGCCGGGCTCGTGGTGACCGACGCCGACGACCCGGGCGACGTCGACGGAGTGGTCTGCGGCCCCGACGCCGTCGCGCGGTGGGCACCGGCCGCGGCGGAGGTGCCGGTGCTGGCGTGCTCGCTGCTGCCCCTCGGTGGCCGCTTCGACGTCCCGCTGCCGCCGGCGGTGCACGACGTCGGCCTCGAGGTGTGGTCCCAGCCCGACGCGTTCACCCCGTGGGAGGAGCCGACCCCTGAGTCCCCCGCCCTGGAGTCCGGGGGCGTCGTCACCACGCAGGGAGCGCTGTGGCGGGCGGCCACCGCCGGCACACTCCTCGCCGACGGTGGTCGCCTGCTCTCGGAGGCGAACCCCGCTTCCCCAGCAGGGGCCGCCTCCTTCGCCGAACCGCTCGCACGCGGCGGCTCGGTGGTCCTGGTCGTCCGGGCCGAGCCGGCCCAGCTCGAGGCAACCTTCACCGCCGAGCGAGCCACCGCCCGCTTCCCCGCCTGAACGACCAGGCGTCTGTCCCCTAGCCGGCCGCGCGGTAGGCGCGCATCCCCTCGGCCAGGAACCGGCGCGGGCCGACGCCGTCCTTGGTCACCGGCAGCAGCCACAGCAGCCCCTCGGCGTCGCTGGCCACCAGGTCGGGCCGCCCGCGCCCCCGCGCGTCGGCCATCCGGGTCACCCAGGTGTAGTCGGACAGGTCGGCGCTGCGGCGGCCGTCGAGGACGCCATTGATCGGGACGGGCGCGCCGAGCCCGTCGCGTCCACGTCCGGGGTAGACCTGCAGCCCTCCCGTGGCGGGTCGGCCGACGAGGTCCGGGCGACCGTCGTCGGTGACGTCGCCGACCGGCGCGAGGTCGGCGACCTTCAAGAAGCCGGTACCGATCGTGCGCGGGGCCGCGAAGGAGCCGGACACCGTCACCCCGGTGCAGGCGCAGCGTGCCCTTGCTGCGGGTCACCACGTCGCCGAACCCGTCGCCGTCCCAGTCGCCGACGTTGAGCAGGACCCCGGACTCGGAGAGGTCCAGGTCGGTCTCGACGGGAGCCTCGGTCTCGACCGTGGACGCGCGGCTCAGCCAGAGCAGCCGGTCGCCGCGCCGAGCCAGCACGTCCGGGATGGCCGACGCACCGACCTGCGCGCCCCCGGAGAAGGAGTCGACCGAGGCCAGACGGGAGAAGGGGCCCACGGGGTGGGCGAAGGTGCCGCGTGCGGCGCCGGGCACCAGGAACGCGCCGCCGCCGGCCGCACGCCGCGCGACGAGGTCGGGTCGACCGTCGCCGGTCAGGTCGCCGCCGGCCGCGATCTGGTCGAAGGCTCCCCACGCGCCCTCGACGGCCACCGGGGCCGCGAAGCCGCGCCCGGCGTTGCCGGCCCGCAACCACAACGTGCCGCCCTCGCGGGCCAGCAGGTCGGGGTCGCCGTCGCCGGTCAGGTCGCCGACCGGGACGAGGAGGTCGTAGCGGGCCCAGCCGAGGCCGAGCGGCACGGCCTCGAAGCCACCCGTCGCGTCGCCGAGGAAGGCGACCAGGCGGCTCGTGCCGGCCCGGCGGGCGACCAGGTCGACCGACCCGTCGCCGTCGAGGTCGCCGACCGGGGTCAGCAGCTCCTCGGCCGACGTCGGGCCGCCCGGAGCCGCGACCGGCGCGGCGAACTCGCCGCCGCCCGTGGCCGCCGCCACCGCGGTCCGGCCGTCGGCGCGGCGGGCCACCACGTCGGCTCGGCCGTCACCGGTCAGGTCGGGCGAGAGGGTGGTCTCGGGCCAGCCGGCCCAGGGCCCCTCGACCTGGTGGGCCGGGCGCAGCGCGGTGAGTCCGCCGGTGGGCAGCACGACCGCGCGGCCGTCGCTGCGGCGCTCGAGGACGAGGTCGGGGTAGGCGTCGTCGACCAGGTCGGACTCCAGCGTGCGGACCTCGACGGGGGGCGTGGGGACCGGGGCGCTCCCCTCCTCCTGGATCTGGTCGGCCAGGCTCCGGATCCGCGCGAGCTGCGCATAGAGGTAGCGCCCGGGACAGGCCGTGGACCCGGCGTCGCGATGGCCGCTGATCGCTGCGAACGTGCCGGAGCCGACCCGCTGGCTCATCGAGGCCGCGTCCACCCCGCTGAGCGAGAGCTTCCAGGCGAAGAGGCGGCCGTAGGCCCGGACCATCTCGTCCGAGGGCTCGGTCGTCTCGTAGTTGCCCAGCGCCGACATCGCGAACGAGTAGTCGTTGTAGCCGAGGGTGTGGGCGCCGACGACGGCCCGATCGATCCCGCCGTACCGACCCTCCCAGATCCGGCCGAACCGGTCGACCAGGTAGTTGTAGCCGATGTCGCTCCAGCCCAGTGAGCGCGTGTGGTAGGCGTAGATGCTGCGCAACATGCCCGGCACCTCGTCGGGCGCATAGCCGTTGGCGGTCACCGTGTGGTGGACGAAGCCGGCCGAGACGGTGCCGTAGCGCAGCGACCCGGGGTCGCGCAGGCTCTCGTCGGCCCCCCACTGGGCGCGGGTGAAGATCTGGGGCCGAGCGGGACCGGAGGATCCGGCGGTGAGGTCGAGGTCACCGCTCGGACGGGGCGGGGACGGCGGTCGGCCTGGCGCGCTCGGAGGCGGTCGGCTCGCCCGGCGCGATGACGGCCAGCCGCAGGTCGGACGGCGCCGCCTCGGACGCGGTCACCCGGACCTGGACGTCGTCGACGGCACCGACCACGAGCGCGTCGGTGCCGGGACGCGCGGTGCGCGCCTCGAGCGAGGCCGGGTCCGGACCGTGGTCGGTGTCATGGGCGATGGCCCGCCACCTGGACCAGGCACCGTCCTCGAGCATGCGGACCCGCGCCTGGACGTCGTCGTCGAGGCCCTGACCGGGCGCCCAGGTCACCCCGACCGTGCCGAAGCCGTCGACGGGCAGCACGTCGCTGGTCACCACCGCGCCCGCCGAGCCGGTGCTGGTCCGCGCACGCAACGAGCCCGGCGCCACCCGCGCGCCCTCGGGTGCGCTGAGCTGGTACTCCTCGACCTCCGCGTCGACGACGCCGGTCGGCACGGTGGCCGCGCGGGCCGACGCGGGGGTCGCGGACGCTCCGGGGCCCGGGGACCGGCCCTCACCGACGACGTCGAGGGAGACCACGCCCGCGGCGGGGGTCAGTGCGGCCAGGACGACGCCGAGGGCGAGCACCTGCTGGCACGCGGTCACGAAGCCGGCACGGGAGCGCGCTGGTGGGAACGACATTGGGGGCTGCCTTCGGGCGGGGGAATCACACGAGACAGCAACTTTCACACGGGTAACACAGGCCGCGGAAGGGGAACTGAGTAACTACAAACGTGTAATTTCCACTCGACACGCCGAAGCGCTCGGCGATCTTGACCCGGCCGGCAGGTCGTCGTGGCGCAGCCGAGAGACCGGTGGACCAGACCGGTGGACCAGGGACCTGAAGACCTAGATGTCGGCGCCGAGCTCGTCGTCGGTGTCGGGCTCGAGCCCGTCGTCGCCGTCGTCGTACTTCAGGTAGCGGATGCCGGCCTCGACCTCGCCGTCGTAGCCGACCCGGCCCTTCTCCAGCACGATCACCCGGTCGCACATCTTGCGCACCGAACCGGTGGCGTGGCTGACGTAGAAGATGGTGCGGCCGCTGAGCCGGATCTCCTGCATGCGCTCCAGGCACTTCTTCTTGAACGGGCGGTCCCCCACCGCCAGCACCTCGTCGGCCAGGAAGATGTCGCAGTCGACGTGGATGGCCACCGAGAAGCCGAGCCGGGCGAACATGCCCGAGGAGTACACCCCGACCGGGGTCTCCAGGAAGCGTCCGACCTCGGCGAACTCGACGATGTCGTCGAACTTGGCGTCGGTCTCCTGCTCGGTCATGCCCAGGACCGCGGCGTTGAGGTAGATGTTCTCGCGACCGGTGAGCTGGGGGTGGAAGCCGGCGCCGGTCGCGATCAGCCCGGAGATCCGGCCGCGGGTGAGCACCTCGCCGCGATCGGGGCGCATCACGCCGTTGATCATCTTCAGCAGGGTGCTCTTGCCGGAGCCGTTGAGCCCCATCAGCCCGATCGACTCCCCCTGCTCGACGCTGAAGGAGACGTCGTCGACGGCCTGGAAGGTGTCGCTGATGTCGCGTCCCTTGAGCAGCGCCACGGTGACCTGCTTGAAGGTCCGGTGGTAGCGCAGCGTGAAGTCCTTGGAGACGTGGTCGACGCGGATGGACTCGGTCACAGTCGCTCGGGGATCCTTTGCTCGGTGCGGCGGAAGACGATCTGGCCCGCGATCAGGACGACCACGCTCATCACCAGCGCGATCAGGCCACGCTGGAACAGGTCGGGCGGCAGCTGGTTGGCGGTCGTCCTGGTGGGGTCCACGGTGGTCCCGACCCAGAAGCCGCGCTGGACGAGCAGCACCGCGTCGGCGATCGGGTTCCACAGGTAGTAGGAGGCAGCCGCCCCGAACCGCTCGTCGACCAGGTCGTAGGGGTAGATCATCGGCACGCCGAAGCGGGTGAAGTTGGTGAGGATGTTGACCACGCTGGAGAAGTCGCGGAAGAACACGTTGGCGGTCGCGAACAGCAGGGCCAGGGCGGTGCCGAGGATCATCACGACGCCCAGGGCCAGCACCAGCGCGAGCAGCCCGACCGGGTCGGGAGCCCAGCCGTAGAACAGCGCGACGACGACCAGGATCACCAGCTGCGGGCCGACGTGGAAGAGCGAGACCAGCATCGAGGCCACCGGGAACATCTCCCGGGGCACGGCCATCTTCTGCACCAGCGACTTGTTGCGCACGATCGAGCGGGTGCCGGCGTTGAAGGTCTCGGTGAAGAAGTGGACCACGATCAGCCCGCAGAAGACGTGGACGGCGAAGTTCTCCACCCGGCCGCGGCCGATGACGATCTGCATGATGAAGAAGTAGATGAAGAACTGGCTGAGCGGGTTGATGTAGCTCCACAGCATCCCGAGGAACGAGCCCTGGTAGCGGGCGCTGATCTCACGGCGCACCAGCAGCCGGAGCAGGTAGCGGCGTCGGAACACCTCGGCCAGTCCGCTGGTGTGCGACGGCGGGGTCATCGGGGCGTCGACCACCCGTACCGAGCGCGCCGGCTCGGCCGATTCCGTGGGCTCGGCCGCGCCGGAGGGGTCAGCCGCGCCGTCGGGCTCCGGCTCGAGGAGGTCAGTCATCCGCACCCTCACCGGCCTGGGGAGCCATCCACGGGGCGAGGGTCCGCTCCCAGGCCTCGGGAGAGGTGATCTCGGCCAGGGAGGCCTGGTACCGCTTGGCCAGGCGCGGCCACTCACGGCGCAGCCGGGCGTGGATCTTGACGGTCTTGACGAACAGGTCGCGGAACGTCTCGGGATCGCGCTGGTAGAAGGCCGCGCTGGCGCCGTCGGGCATCGAGACCACGGCGGAGTCGTAACGGGTCAGGCGGAACCACTGCGCGTCCATCGCCATCACCTCGGCCTCGGCGTAGGTCCGGGAGAGCTCACGCGGCTTGGAGAACTGGCGCACCGGCGACCGCAGCGCGCGCATGGTGATCGCGCGGGGACCCATGTGGCCGACGTCCTCACGTCCCTTGCGCGGCGGCTTCTTGCGCTTCACGGGCGGCAGGTCGTCGCGATCGGCGACCAGTCGCGCATCGGTGTGCTGCTTGGCCATCGCGCGGATCTCGGCCAGCCCCCCGGGCAGGGAGGGGTGCAGCGCCTCCGGCCCGTCCAGCAGGTCGAGCAGCGCCTGGTGACGGAGGGCGACGGTCGAGTACTGCATCGAGACCAGGTGCTTGACCTGGTGGTTCAGGCTCTCCTGGACCATCCGCCCGCCGTCGGGGTAGGGCGAGTGCAGCAGAGCCGCCACGAAGCGGTTGCGCTGGTGGTAGTAGGCCTGCCAGTCCAGCGCGTCGTTCTTGTCGGTCCACGGGACGTGCCAGACCGCAGCGCCGGGGAAGGACACCGTCGGGTAGCCGGCCTCCTTGGCCCGCAGCCCGTACTCGGAGTCGTCCCACTTGATGAAGACCGGCAGGGAGAGCCCGATCTCCTCGAGGACCACACGCGGGATCAGGCACATGAACCACCCGTTGTAGTCGACGTCGACCCGCTTGTGCAGCCACCGCGTGGAGCGGAGGTTGCTCGAGGACAGGTCCCAGTCCGGGCTCACGCCGGCGGCCGACTGCCACCAGAAGCGCCACGGCTGGACGACCTCGCCCCAGCTGTGCAGCCGCGAGCGGGCGTACATGCTGAACATGTGGCCACCGACCAGGGTGGGTCGCCGCGCGAGGTCACCGAACGTCACCGCCCGGATGACGCCCTCGGGCTCGCAGACGACGTCGTCGTCCATGCACATCAGGTAGGTCGCGGTGCCCTTGCGCACCGACTCCAGCTGGCCGCGGGCGTAGCCGCCGGACCCGCCGAGGTTGCCCTGGACGATGACGCGCAGGGTGGCGCCGAGGGCGTCCTGGGCCGCTGCGAACTCCGGGGAGTCGGTGACCAGGTCCTTGCCCTGCTCCATGACGAGGACCTCGTCGAGGTACGGCCGCAGGTCGTCGTCCTCGCCGAGCTGACCGAGCAGCTTGGCGCAGAAGTCGGGCCGGTTCATCGTGGTGATGGCGATGTCGACGGTGCCGTGCTGAGCGCGCTCCTCGGGCACCAGGGCCGACCACTGGGCGTCCTCGACGACGACGTCCTCGTCGCCGGCGATGACGTCGTACCAGTACCAGCCGCCGTCGACGAAGGGCTTGAGGGTCAGGTCCCAGGTGAAGGTCTCGGACTCCGCGCCCTGCGTGGAGGCGGCGTCGACGCGCTGGCTGCGGCCGTTCGACATCGACTTGTAGAGCACCACCGTCCCGCCGGCTCCGCACAGGGTGACGCTCAGCGTCACGCTGTCGACGATGCTCCAGCGGCGCCAGTAGCTGGCCGGGAAGGCGTTGAAGTAGGTGCCGAAGGACAGCTTCGCCCCCGAGACGACCCGCACCGACCGACGGGACTCGAGCTGGTCGGGGTGCAGGCTGGCGCCCGAGGCGCTGATGCTGCCCAGCGCCGAGGCCACGGCGTCGTGGACCCGGCGTCCCAGGGCGCCACCGTCGCTGTCCGAGCCGGTCATCGCCGGCTCGGTGTCGACGTAGAGCGCGACCACGTCGGTGTCGTGCCCGTCGGGCAGGACCTGGCGCTGGAGCACCCGGCGGACCGTGGCCCCCTGCTGGTCGGCGGTGGCGGCGGCGACCGAGCCTGCGATGCTGCCGACCGTCGTGTCCGTCGTCGTGGTCACTGGTCCACTCCTCCGTTGCTCAGGGACGCACCTTCGCTGAAGTGCGGCTTGAGGATGTTGTCGTACATCGACAGGGCCGAACCGATGGCCATGTGCATGTCAAGGTACTGGTAGGTGCCGAGGCGTCCTCCGAAGAGAACCTGCGGCTCGGCCTTGGCCAGCTCGCGGTACCTCAGCAGCTTGGCGCGGTCCTCGGCGGTGTTGATGGGGTAGTAGGGCTCGTCGTCGTCCTCGGCGAAGCGGGAGTACTCGTGGACCACGATCGTCTTGCCCGGCAGGTAGGTGCGCTCGGGGTGCAGGTGCTTGAACTCCAGCACCCGGGTCCACGGCACGTCCTGGTCGTTGGCGTTGACCACGCCGGTGCCCTGGTAGTCGTCGACGTCGAGCGTCTCGGCCTCCAGATCCACCGTGCGCCACGACAGCCGGCCCTCACAGTTGCCGAAGTACTCGTCGATCGGCCCCGTGTAGACCACCGGAACCCGACCCTTGTACTCGTCGGCGACGTCGAGGTAGTCGGTGTCGACCCGGACCTCGATGTTCGGGTGGTCGGCCATCCGCTCGAGCCAGGCGGTGTAGCCGTCGACCGGCAGGCCCTCGTAGGTGTCGTTGAAGTAGCGGTTGTCGAAGGTGTAGCGCACCGGCAGGCGGGTGATGATGTCCGGGCTGAGCTCGGTGGGGTCGGTCTGCCACTGCTTGGCGGTGTAGCCCTTGACGAACGCCTCGTAGAGGGGCCGGCCGATCAGGCTGATCGCCTTCTCCTCGAGGTTGGTGGCCTCGGCGGTCGTGAACTCCGAGGCCTGCTCGGCGATCAGCGCGCGCGCCTCGTCCGGGGTGAAGGCGTGGCCGAAGAACTGGTTGATCAGGGCCAGGTTCATCGGGAACGAGTACACCTGGCCCTGGTACTTGGCGAAGACGCGGTGCTGGTAGCCGGTGAAGTCGGTGAACCGGTTGACGTACTCCCAGACCCGCTTGTTCGAGGTGTGGAACAGGTGCGTCCCGTACTTGTGCACCTCGATCCCGGTCTCTGGATCCTTCTCGGAGTAGGCGTTGCCGCCGAGGTGGTAGCGGCGCTCGAGAAC
>CAWGHQ010000002.1:0-67481 GCA_963822495.1 uncultured Actinomycetota bacterium
CTTGGTGGTGGGTGGCGCCGCGGGCGCGGTGGTGGTCGTAGAAGGCCCGGGCTCCTGGTGATGCGGTGAGGGCGGCGAAAGCTTGCTGGTGCAGGGCGTCGGCGAGTCGTTTGTTGCGGACGTAGCGTGCGAGCACGACACGTTGTTTGCCGGAGGTCTTGGTGATCGGGCTGGTGCCGGCGTAGTTGCGTCTGGCCTTGGCGTCGGCGTAGCGGTCCTTGTCATCGCCGAACTCGGCAAGCACCCGGGCTCCGAGGACCACACCGAGGCCGGGTTGGCTGGTGATGATCTCAGCGTCCGGGTGCTGGCCAAAACACCGCTCCACCTCGCTTTCGAGGGCCGCGGTCTGCGCGACCATGGTGGTGATGACCGCGACCAGTGAACCGATGCTGATGCCGTAGGCCTCGGCGAGCGCGTCAGACAGCCCGAGGTGCTCGGCGCGCAGCACGGTCGAGATCTCCTCGGCCCGTTTCTGCAGGTTGCGCTGCCGGCCGGCCTTGCGCAGCACGCTGACCAGTCGCGACCTGGTCAGCCTGCGGCCGGCTGCCGGGGTGGGGGCGACCGCAAGCACCGCAAGTGCGTCTCGTCCGGCCAGGTCATCGCCGAACACCTCGAGGGCGGCGGGATAGAACTCGCGCAGCATCGAGCGCAGCTGGTTGGCCTGCCGTTGCCGGGTCCAGATCATCGTCTGATGAGTGCGGGCAACGGTCTTGACCACTTCGGCCAGCTCACTGTCCCCGGCCACGACGCGGTGGTGCTCACGGTCCTTGCGGACGATCTCGGCCAGCACATGCGCGTCGCCGGGATCGCTCTTGGCACCTGAGGTGGTGAGCCGTTCGCGGTAGCGGGCTGCTTGTTGGGGTTGATCGCGTAGACCGTGTAGCCCGCCGCGATCAGGGCGTGGACCCAGCCGCCCCGGTCGGTTTCGATCCCGACCAGCACCGACTCCGGCTCGTCGGAGTCGTCGAGGTGGTCCGCGATCAGCTCATGAAGCTGGGTCAGCCCGGTCACCCCTTCGGGCAGCCGTCGCCGCTTCAGCACCTTGCCGTGCTCGTCTTGGAGCTCGATGTCGTGATGGGCCTCGGCCCAGTCATCACCCAGGAACAGCACCCTGACCTCCTCAGTCTCTTGCACCGGATCGTCCGGAAGAGGCTTGCAGGCGACCTAATGGTTCAGTGCTCACCGCACAAGGCGGGGCGCGTTATCCCAGCAGCCATCAACGCCTCCTCGTTCACCGGCAGGGGCACGATCTAGAGCTAGACCTCACAGGCCAGGCTTACGAAGTGCTCTCCCACCGGCGGACTCGGACACCACTCTGGCCCGCCGCTCGACGCCGGTCGGCACATCGGGTGAGACCCCTCAGGCTGCCCCCGACCGACCCCCGCCCAACCCTGAGTCGGGCTGGGGGTCACCCCTGACCGTGCTGTCCCCTGAACGGGTGCACCAGGAGGCCATGAGCGGGTGGACGAGCCAGTGGTGAGGCCCCCGCGGCAGCTGTCCCGGGCCAGTCTCTAGGATTCCGACATGGGTCGATACGGAACGCGCGGGGACATGGTCGTCCACGAGGAGCAACCGTTCAACGCCGAGAGTGGTCTCGCTGCTCTGGCCGATGCGCTGACCGACACGAACGCGTTCTACGTGCGCGGGCACGGCGACGTGCCGGACATCGATCCGGCGACGTGGCGCTTGCGGGTCCACGGTGCGGTCGAGCGTGAGCTGGGGCTCTCCCTCACGACGCTGCGCGAGGCGTTCCAGGAGCGCGAGGTGACCGCGACGCTGCAGTGTGCGGGCAACCGGCGTGCGGGCCTGACCGCCATTCGTGACATCCCGGGAGAGGCGCCGTGGGGTCCGGGGGCGACCGGCACAGCGACGTGGACCGGGGTCGCTCTCGCCGACGTGCTGGCCCTCGCCGTCCCGCTGCGCGAGGCCGAGCACGTCGGGTTCGTCGGCGCTGACCTCGCACCCGAGGCGGCCCCAGCTCAGTGCTTCGGTGGCTCGGTTCCGCTCGAGAAGGCGACTCGTCCCGAGGTCCTGCTCGCCTGGGCCATGAACGGCGAACCGCTCCCGCCTGTCCACGGTGCGCCGGTGCGCGTCGTCGTCCCCGGCTACATCGGCGCGCGCAGTGTGAAGTGGCTCGAGCAGATCGAGGTCCGTACGACGCCCTGGCCGGGGTACTTCCAGCACGTCGTCTACCGGCTCCTGCCGGAGGACGGGACACCGGGCGCTGGCGCGGGGATGCCCCTGGGGCTCGTGGCGCTCAACTCCGACGTGGTGACTCCCGCGGACGGCGAGACGGTGGCCGCGGGTCCGCTCGAGGTGCGCGGCTACGCGTTCGCCGGCGGCGAGCGGTACGTGGCGCGGGTCGACGTCTCGCTCGACGGCGGCGGGACGTGGGCCGCGGCCGAGCTCCTCGACGACCTCGGACCCTGGGCGTGGCGGCAGTGGCGGATCGTGCTCGACCTCGCCCCCGGAGACCACGAGATCGTGGTGCGCGCCTGGGACTCCTCGGCAGCCACCCAGCCAGAGAACGCGGCCACGCTGTGGAACCCGAAGGGCTACGTCAACAATGCCCGACCGCGGGTCCGTGTCCGCGCCGTGTCGGAACCTCCACGCCAGGCGGAGTGAACGCACCTGACCGGGGTCAGGCCGACCGGGCCCAGGCCGCGTACAGCGGGTCGCGGCCCCATCGCGGCTTGGTGCGCAACGCGGTCGTCACGCCCTCGAAGCCGGCCTGCTCCAGGTAGGCGCGGACGATCGCGACCCGTCCGTCCTCGTCGGTGGTCAGCCACCCGCGAACCGCCTTGGTCGGGAAGCACCGGTTGCTGAAGGTGAGCACCACGACCCCACCGGGGCGCAGGACCCGTGCTGCCTCGCGCAGCACCTCGACCGGATGGATGAGGTAGTCGATCGAGACGCAGCAGACCACCGAGTCGACCGACGCAGCGTCGAACGGCAGCCGCGGATCGAGGTTGAGGTCCTGGACGACGACCTGGTCGGCCACCGGGTTCGCCTGCAGCTCGACGGCGTTCATGCCCAGCGCGACCAGCCCACCGCTGGGCTTCCTGGGCAGGTGGGACACCCAGGACGACATCAGGTCCAGGACCCTGCCGTCCGGCACGCCCAGCTCGTCGTACAGCTCGCTGACCGCAGCGATCGCGCCGTCGTCGAGATGGGTGACCAGGCGTGGCGGCGCGTAGAAGGCGGCGTCGTCGCCGCCGTCCTGCCGGTCGAAGAAGCCGGGCGGCCAGCCGTCGTCTGCCATGGCTGGATCCTGCCCCAGACCTTCGGACGTGCAGGGTCGTGCCGCCCGCACAGGATGAGAAAGGGGAGGCGCCCGGTCAGGACTGGGTGCGGTCGCCTGGTTCCGTGGTCGACTCGGCGATCCGCTTGATCGCGGCGAGCGTTCGAGGGATGCCGTCCAGTGCCTGCTGGGTGCGGTCGGCGATCTGGGCCTGCGCCTCGTCGCCGTAGGTCTTCTCGAAGAAGGCGATCCCATCGGGGAGGAACTCCCAGGTCTCGGTGAGGAACGTGCCGGTGTCCGCCGGGGCGAGGGTGAAGCCCCAGCGGACCAGGTTGCCGCCCACGATCCAGGCGAACTCACGACCCCGCTCGGCCGCCACGACCTCGGACCGGGTCTCCCACGTGCGGCCAGGAATCTCGTTGTGGCCGGTGAACCAGGCGCCGACCTGGCCCGCCTCGGCCCCGTCGTCCCACCGGCACGAGGTGCACACCGGGCTCCACTCCCCGGTGCGGGTGATGTCGGAGACCAGGTCGTAGAGCGTCTCGGCCGACGCGTCGACCGTCACGGACTCCTGGTGGTTGCGGATGCTCGTCTGACTCATCCGTCCACCATGACAGACACCTCCACCGCGCTCCCGGCGGGAGCGGTCGACGGTTACGGTGCTGCTGTGCCCGAGACACCTACCGTGCTGCTGCGTGCGCGCACCGACGCCGACCTCGATGTCTTGTTCTCCGTCGCCGCGGACCTGAGCACCTGGGAGGAGCGCAGCCCGTTGGCGCCCGGCCCGCTGACGAGGGAGAGGTTCGACGCGCGGCACGCGCGCACCACCGAGGGCGACGCGCCGGAGGCGGCCGCGACCTTCGTGGTCGACGTCGACGGCGCCGCCGTCGGCAGCGTGTCGCTCTTCGACTCCGACCCGTTCGCCCGCCATGCCGAGGTCGGCATCAGCCTCGTCCCCGACGCCCGGGGCCGCGGCATCGGGACGGCCGCGATCCTCCAGCTCGTCGAGTTCGGGTTCGTGCGTCGCAACCTGCGTCGCATCCACCTCCAGGCGATCGCCTCCAACACCGCTGCGATCCGTGCCTACGAGAAGGCGGGCTTCGTGGTCGAGGGTCGGCAGCGCCAGCACGCGTGGGTCCGGGGCGCCTACGAGGACATCGTGCTGATGGGGATCCTGCGGTCGGAGCAGATCCCGCTCGCCTGACGGACAGCGGTCCGCCGCAGCCCGGGCGGCAGGAGGATCCGGCGAGCCTTGACGCCCTACGCGGTCCTCCAGGAGGCTGAAGCACAACCTGCTGCCCCCTGGAGGACCCGTGGTCGAGACCGTGCTGAGGTCGAGACCGTGCTGAGCGACCTGCCGACCACGACCTGGACGAACTGGGTGGGCAACCAGTCCTTCACCCCGGCCTTCACCGCGGCACCGCGCCACGAGGACGACGTGCCCGCGCTCGTCAAGCAGGCAGCGGAGCGTGGGGTCGGCGTGCGGGTCGCCGGTGCCGGACACTCGTTCACTCCTGTGGTCGAGACGACGGGGGCGCTGCTCGACCTCTCGGGGTTGCGTGGCGTCATCGCCACCGACGTCGAGAACAAGCGCGCGACCGCACTCGCCGGCACCCGCGTGCACGACTTCTACGAGCCGCTCTGGAAGGCCGGCCTCGCGTTGCGCAACCAGGGCGACATCGACACCCAGCACATCGCGGGGGCCGTGGCCACCGCGACGCACGGCTCCGGGACGCGGTACACCAGCCTGTCGGGCGCCGTGCGCAGCCTGCGGCTCGTGACCGCCGCAGGCGAGGTGCTGGACATCGACGAGAAGGACCCCGATCTGCTGCACGCCGCCCAGGTCGCCGTCGGGATGCTCGGCGTCGTGACGCGGCTCGAGCTCGACGTCACGGACGCCTACCGCCTCAGGGAGCACGTCAGCCTGCGGTCGTGGGACGACGTGATGGAGCACTGGGACGAGCTCGTCTCGGAGCCCCGGCACTTCGGCTTCTTCTGGTTGCCCAGCGAGGAGTCGGCCACGCTCTACAACCTCGAGGGTCACGGCGAGCGCATGGCCGACCAGTGCTACGTGAAGATCTACGACGAGGTCGACGCCGACGTCGCCGACGACGACACCGAGAACCGCCGGGTCGACCGCTGCTACCGGATCTTCCCGATGGTCTACGACCGGAACTTCCACGAGCTCGAGTACTTCGTGCCGCTCGAGCACGCCCCGCAGGCGTTGCGGGCGATGAGGGAGCTGATGCTCTCGCGCCTCCCGGAGTCCGTGTACCCGCTGGAGGTACGCACCGTCGGCGCGGACGAGGCGTTCCTCTCGCCGCAGTACCAGCGGGCCACGGCGGTCATCTCGGTCTCCGGCAAGCCGGGGACCGACTACTGGGACTACCTGCGATCAGTCGATGCCCTGCTGGCCGAGTTCGGCGCGCGGGTCCACTGGGGCAAGCTGCACTTCCTCACGCCCGAGCGGTTGCACGAGCTCTATCCGCGGGCCGACGACTTCATCGCGCTCCGCCGCCGGCTCGACCCGGACGGCGTGTTCCTCAACGACCACCTGCGCCCGCTGTTCGCCTGACGCATCCCGGGATCATCGCGTTGCTCGGATCCGCATCTGCTGCCTATAGTTCGCCTCTGATGCCGCACATGAGAATCCGCGAAGCCGCCGCCTACCTCGGCGTCAGCGACGACACCGTCCGCCGCTGGATCGAGCGGGGCCTGCTCACGGACTCCGTCGACGCCGCCGGCCGCAAGGTCGTCGACGGCTACGAGGTCGCGATGGTCGCGCGCACGCACTCCACGCTGCCCGGCCCACCCGACGGCGTCGTCAGCTCGGCCCGCAACCGCTTCGTCGGTCTGGTGACCGCCGTCGAGGTCGACACCGTCATGGCCCAGGTCGAGCTGCAGTGCGGGCCGTTCCGCGTGGTCTCGCTGATGAGCAGCGAGGCGGTGCGTGACCTCGGGCTCGAGCTCGGCTCGGTGGCGGTCGCCGTCATCAAGTCCACCACCGTCATCGTCGAGACCCTCAAGGGAGCCTCATGAACAGGACCACCACCGCGGCGACCGCCCTCCTGGTCGCGCTCGCCGCGGCCGCCTGCGGCTCCGAGGACACCTCGGGCGGCACGTCGGACGAGCCGACCACCGTGACCGTCTACGCGGCGTCCTCGCTGACCTCGACCTTCGAGGAGATCGCCACGCAGTTCGAGGCCGAGCACGACGGGGTCGCGGTCGATCTCAGCTTCGCCGGCTCCTCCGACCTCGTCGCCCAGATCCAGCAGGGCGCGCCCGCGGACGTCTTCGCCTCCGCCGACGAGGCCAACATGGACAAGCTCGTCGCCGAGGACCTCGTCGTGGACCCGTCGGCGTTCGTGTCCAACACCTTGGAGATCGCCGTGCCGCCCGACAACCCGGGTGAGGTGTCGACGCTCGCCGACCTCGCAGACAGCGGGCTGAACCTGGTCATCTGCGCGCCCGAGGTGCCCTGCGGTGCCGCCGCCCAGAGCGTCGCCGAGACCGCCGGAGTGAGCCTCTCGCCGGTCAGCGAGGAGCAGTCGGTCACCGACGTCCTGGCCAAGGTCACCTCGGGCGAGGCCGACGCCGGCCTGGTCTACGTCACCGACGTGCAGGCCGCCGGCGACGCCGTGACCGGCATCGAGTTCCCCGAGTCCGACTCGGCGGTGAACGTCTACCCGATCGCGACCGTGGCCGAGAGCGACCAGGCCGACCTCGCCCAGGCCTTCGTGGACCTCGTCCAGGCCCCGGCCGGCCAGGACGTGCTCACCTCCGCCGGGTTCGCGCCCGCTCCCTGAGGTGGCCCGACGTCGAGCCGCGCCGGCACCGGGTCGACTCGGGGTCCCCGCGTGGTTGTTCCTCCCTGCCCTCGCGGGCGCGGCCTTCGTGCTGCTCCCGCTCGTGGCGATCGTCGCGCGCACGCCGTGGAGCCGGTTCCTCGAGCTGATCACCTCGGAGTCCTCCCGCGAGGCGCTGGCGCTCAGCCTGCGCACCTCGGCCACGAGCACGGGGATCTGCGTGCTGCTCGGCGTCCCGATGGCCGTCGTCCTGGCCCGCACCCAGTTCCGCGGCCAGGGGATCCTGCGCTCGCTGGTCCTGCTGCCGCTGGTGCTGCCGCCGGTCGTCGGTGGCATCGCGCTGCTCTACACCTTCGGACGGCGCGGACTGCTCGGCGAGACCTTCGAGCTGCTCGGGCTGCAGATCGCCTTCTCGACCACGGCCGTGGTGCTGGCCCAGACCTTCGTGGCCATGCCGTTCCTCGTGGTCAGCCTCGAGGGCGCGCTGCGCTCCGCGGGTCAGCGCTACGAGGCCGTCGCGGCGTCGCTCGGGGCCGGCCCGACCACCGTGTTCCGCCGTGTCACGCTCCCGCTGGTGCTGCCCGGGCTCGCCTCGGGGGCCGTCCTGGCCTTCGCCCGGTCCCTCGGAGAGTTCGGCGCCACCATCACCTTCGCGGGCAGTCTCCAGGGAGTGACCCGGACCCTCCCCCTGGAGATCTACCTGCGCCGCGAGACCGACGCCCAGGCGGCGGTGGCGCTCTCCCTCGTGCTGGTCGCGGTGGCCGTCGTGGTCATCGGGCTGGCCCGCCAGGGTCGGAGCACCCTGTGAGCCTGTCGGTCGACGCCGCGGTGGGCTCGCGCGGGGTCGACGTCGCCCTGGAGGTGGCCGAGGGCGAGACCGTGGCCCTGCTGGGACCCAACGGCGCGGGCAAGTCGACGGTGCTGGCCCTCGCGGCCGGGTTGCTCTCACCCGACCGGGGGCAGGTCGTGCTCGACGGCCGGGTCCTCAGCGACGCGGGTGAGCCGGGGCGGCGCGACCGACTCGGCCGACCCGGACGCGGCCGCACCCTGGTGCCACCGCACGACCGGAGGGTCTCCCTGCTGGCCCAGGAGCCGTTGCTCTTCCCGCACCTCTCGGTGCTCGACAACGTCGCCTTCGGCCCCCGCAGTGCAGGGTCCGGTCGCCACGAGGCCCGCGAGCTGGCCCGGTCGTGGCTGGCCGAGGTCGGTGCCGCCGAGCTCGGCGACCGTCGTCCGGTGCAGCTCTCCGGGGGGCAGGCCCAACGGGCCGCGGTCGCCCGCGCCCTGGCGGCCACCCCGTCACTGCTGCTCCTCGACGAGCCGATGGCCGCCCTCGACGTCGACGTCGCTCCCCGGCTGCGCCAGACCCTGCGCCACGTGCTGGCCGAGCGCACCGTGCTGATGGTGACCCACGACATCCTGGACGCGCTGCTGCTGGCCGACCGGGTGGTCGTCCTCGACGGTGGGGCGGTCGTCGAGGAGGGTGCGTGCGCGCGGGTGCTCGCCCGCCCGCGCAGCCCGTTCGCGGCTCGCATCGCCGGCCTGAACCTGCTGCGGGGCCGCTGGAACGGCACCGCGGTCGATGCAGCCGAGCACCGGGTCGAGGGCCGGGTCGGGGGGCCCGAGCCCGTCACCGGGGACGAGGCGGTCGCGGTCTTCCCTCCCTCGGCGGTCTCGGTGTACCTCGAGACGCCCCACGGCAGCCCCCGCAACTCCTTCCCGGTCACCGTCACCGAGCTCGAGCCGCAGGGCGGGCAGATCCGGGTCCGGGCCGGGCGGCTGAGCGCCGACGTCTCGGTAGGCGCGGTCAGCGAGCTGGACCTGGCCCCCGGCGCGCGGGTGGTGTTCGTGGTCAAGGCTGCCGAGGTGGCGGTCTACCCCACCTGAGCACCAGTCTGTGGGATCGGCCACGCCGCGGCCCGACGACTGCCACCCTGGTGCTCCCGAGGAGAGGAGGACCCGTGCGCACCTGGCGCTACCTTCTCATCGGCACGCTCCCAGGAGCCGGCCTCCTGCTCCTCATCATCGTGCTCGACCCCGACAGCCGCGTCCTGCTCGTGCTCAGCGACGGCCTCCAGCTGCTCGCCGCGACGGCCGCAGCGGTGGGGTGCGCGATCGCCGGTCAGCGGGCCGCGGGCCGGCGACGCTCGTCGTGGCGCTGGGTCGGCGCCGGCGCCGGCGCCTGGGCCGCCGGACAGGCGGTCTGGACCTACTACGAGGTGGCTCTCGCCCAGGAGGCCCCCTTCCCCTCGCCGGCGGACGCCGGTTTCCTGCTGTTCCCGCTGCTGGCGGGGTTCGGCCTGGTGCGCTGGCTCGGCACCCAGCAGCACCAGCTGGTGGCGCGGGGCCGCGACCTGCTGGACGGTGCGGCGATCGCCGGTTCGCTGCTCGTGGTCTCCTGGGTGACCACCCTCGACTCGGTCTTCGCCTCCGGGTCGGGCCTCGGGTGGTCGCTGGTCCTCTCGCTGGCCTACCCCGTCGGCGACCTGGTCCTCGCCACGCTGGTCCTGCTCGCCCTGACCCGCAGCGGCCCCGCCGAACGAGCCACCCTGGGGGGGCTCGCGGTCGGACTCGGCGGCCTCGCCGCGGCCGACAGCATCTACGTCTACCTGACCGGCACCAGTGCCTACACCTCCGCGAACCTGGTCAGCAGCGGCTGGGTCTTCGGCTTCGCGTGGGTCGCCGCGACGGCGCTGGCTGCTCGGTCGGACCACACCGCGCTGCCAGATCAGCACCGGGCGCAGCGCTCGCTGCTCCAGGTGCTCCTTCCCTACTTCTCGCTCGTCATCGCCGTCATCGCCCTGGGCGTGAGCCTGGGACGCAGCGAGTCGACACCGACCACCGAGCTGCTGATGGCCCTGGCGCTCGTCCTGGTGGTCATCGCCCGCCAGCTGCTCGAGCTGCTCGACAACCAGCGCCTGCTCGGCGAGCTCGCCCACGCCCGCGACGAGCTCGAGAGCCGGACCCTGCACGACCCCCTGACCGGCCTGGCCAACCGGGTCCTCCTGGCCGATCGGCTCGACCAGGCCCTGCTGCGCCCGGCGGCCTCCGTGAGCGCCCTGTTCTGCGACCTCGACGACTTCAAGGACGTCAACGACCGCTACGGCCACGACGTCGGCGACGCGCTCCTGGTGGAGACCGCGGCCCGGATGCAGACCTGCGTACGCGCCGGCGACACCGTCGCCCGGATCGGGGGCGACGAGTTCGCCGTCCTGCTGATCGACTCCGTCGACGCCGCCGGGGTCGCCGAGCGGCTGGTGGCCGCCATGACCCAGCCGGTGCTCGTGCGCGGGCACGAGGTGCGGACGAGCATGTCGGTCGGTCTGGCCCACCGGGTGACGGTGCGGGAAGACCGTGCGGCCGAGCGTCGCGCGGCCGGCGTGACCGTCGGCAGCGGAACAGCGGTCGACGACCCCGCCTCCGCGGCCGCTCTCCTCCAACGCGCCGACCAGGCGATGTACGCAGCGAAGTGGGCCGGCAAGAGCCAGGTCGCCTTCAGCGAGGACGCGGAGGCCGCCCAGCCGGTCCGGTGAGCCTCGCGGCTCAGCCGGGCTCAGGGCAGGTCGCGCTGGGAGGCCTCGGCGCGGGCCAGACGGTCCCCGCGCAGCCCCACGCTGTCGGCGTGCCAGAAGGCGTCGTTGTAGACCAGCGGCCCTCGCATCCACGGCTCGTGGGCCGCGAGCAGGCGCACCTGGCAGGCGGCGTCCGGGATCCGCGGCGAGGGCCGGACCAGCCCGTGCCGAGAGGCGCGCTCGAACCCGAGCCGTGAGTAGTAGCCGGGGTCGCCCTCCAGGAACACCAGCGGCGCCGCGAGCTCACCGGCCGCTCGCACCGCCGCGTCGACCAGCGCTGCCCCGATCCCGCGCCCCTGCTGCAGCGGCGCGACGGCCAGCGGGCTCAGCACCAGCGCCGGCACGAGCCGCTCGGAGGCGTCGATCCAGCCCACCGAGAGCATGACGTGGCCCACCACACCGTCGCTCTCGGCGACCAGGGAGACGCGGGAGCGCCCGGAGTCCCGGAGCAGGTCCACCAGGTCGGCCACCTCGGTGCCGTGCCCGGTGAAGGCCGTCCGGACGACCGCGCGGACGGCGGACCGGTCGACGGGACGCTCGGCGCGGAGGGTGAGGCTCACCACGACACTCTCGCCTGCCTGCCCGGCCGCCGCTACCGGTCCGCCCGGCCGGCGCGCAGGGGCACACCGACCGTGAGGTGGCCCAGCGCGAAGGCCGCGCCGGCGATGACCAGGCCCGCGAGGTCGTCGCTGACGAAGTGCCAGCCGAGGTAGACCGTCGCCACACAGGTGGTGGCGAGGTAGGCACCGAGCGCCCAGCTGGTGCGTCGCAGGCCGAAGGAACGGGCGATGAGCAGGATCAGGCAGGCGACGGCCACGTGCAGGCTGGCGAAGGCGCCGATCTGCGCGACGGCGTCGTGCGCGCCCGGGTCCGCCAGCAGGTCGCTGCGCTGGACCAGGTAGGTCTGCTGGGTCTGCCGCACGATGTCGTCGGGCAGTGCGGCGAAGGTCCCCGGGTCCTGGTGGAAGGGTCCCAGGGACGGGATCAGGTAGTAGCTGGCCACGCCCAGGATCCAGACCCACACGAACGACGCGATCGAGGCCGCCCCCCGCCGCAGCCGCGGGTCGAGGACCAGCGGAGCCACGACGGCGACGGCGACGAGGCTCGAGAAGGACTCGTAGACCGCGACGAGCACGCGATCGGCGATGCCGACCCCCAGCGCGTCGTGCAGGAGGGCGGCCGGGGCGGTGCCGAAGACCGACACGTCGAAGGCGGCCAGCGCGTCGTCGTGGATCGGGCGGAAGGCGTTCCAGCTCTTCAGCTGGCGGTAGCAGAAGTACGTCGTGTGGTACGCGGCGAAGCCGGCGACGACCAGACCGGCCCGGCGTCTGGTCCAACCGTCCCGCAGCGCCCGCAGCACGCCCCGCGGGGTCCGGGCGCCCGGCGGCGCCCGGCGCACCGCGTCGGCCAGGGCCAGGCCGAGCGCGAGCGAGGTCGTGACCAGCACCCGGGTGCGCAGGAACATCCCTCCGGGGTCGCGCGGCACCACGTCGACCTGCCACCAGCGGAACACCGTGATGGCGACGAACACGAGCACCACGACCCACAGACGCACGGCCCAGCGGACCTGTCGCGCGTCGGCCTCGACGCCGGTGGAGGTGGTCGTCGCGCTCATCGTGGCCCATTCTCCCGCGGACGCCGCAGGCGGCGCGCACCGGGCTCAGTCGTAGTGCTGGAGGCGGGGCCACACCGTGGGCCAGCCACCCACCGGGTCGCGGCACAGCGAGATCGGCCGGCCCTGCTCCTGGGTGCCGACCCCCAGGCCGTGGTCGAGCTCGGCCACCACGTGGCAGGACCCGAAGAGGCCGTGCAGCCGGTACGGGGCCGTGGCGACGACGATCGCGACATCGGCCGCGTCCGGTGGTCGCGCCAGGTAGTACAGCTCGTTCTGGGCGCTGTAGACCTCCGTGATGCCGTAGGCCTCCCCGTAGCGCGCGACGGCGCCGGCCTCGCCGTAGTTCTCGGTCACGACGACCGAGCGGGCCCGGTCCTGCGGCGAGAGGGCCGAGCGGACCCGCGCCACGTCGGCGACGTACTCGGGCCAGCCGACCTGGTCCTGGGCGATCTGGTTGAAGGTCGTGACCGGGGTCGCACCGAGGTGCTCCAACGGCACGATGGGGAGCGCGATCACGGCCGAGATGACCGCGTTGACCGCGACCCCGCCCACCACCCAGCGTCGGCGGCTGCGCGGGCCGGAGTCCGTCCAGCGCTCCACGACGACGCAGCCGGCGGCCAGCAGGGCGGTGACGAGGCCGAGCGGGTAGTAGAACTGCGAGCCGCCGACGAGGACCAGCACGAGGACGATCGGCAGCGCCGCGCCCACGAAGCGGACCGGGCGCCACCGGGGGTCGCGCAGCAGCCGGACCAGGCCGGCGACCCAGACCGGCACCAGGGGCAGGCCGAGCATCACCAGCAGGATCGGCACGGTCAGCAGCCGCACCTGGGTGGAGTTGTGCGCCGCGAGCGCTCGACCCATCCGCAGCTGCGGCCAGTCGTGGGTGGCCTGGTAGGCCAGGTTCGGCGCTCCGATCAGGAGAGCCACCGCGGCGCCGCCCCAGACCCAGCGCGACCGGAAGAGGCACCGGGGGCCCACCAGCGCGATCGCGCCGGCCAACCCGGCGACCAGCAGCGAGACGAGCAGCTTGTTGTAGGTGCTGAGCCCCACGACGAGGCCGACCGCCAGCCACCACCGCGGGCGTTCGCGCAGCACCGCACGCAGCGTGAACAAGATGACGGCCGGCCAGACCACGAGGTCGACGGTCGCGGTCAGGAGCACCCGCGCGAACTCCAGCGGCAGCAGGGAGGTCCCGTAGGCCCACGCACACAGCTGCTGGGCACCCCGCCCGCCGCCGAGCTCGCGGGTGATCAGCACGACGACAGGGATCGAGGCCGCCATCAGCAGCGTCGCCGGCACGTGGATCGCCCACGTCTCGTCGGCCAGGGCGCGGAAGATCCGGGCGATCAGCGGAGTCAGGGGCGGCTGGTCGACGTAGCCCCACTGCAGGGGCAGCATCCGGAAGTACAGCTCGTCGCGGTGGTAGCCGTAGGCCGGACTGGCCAGCGTCAGCGCGGCCGCGACGGCCACGACCGCCAGCAGCACCGGGCCCCGCGCGAACGGCGCCAGCCCGGCAGCGACGTCGCGGCGTTCCCGGAGCACCGTCACGCGAGCGACCCTAGCGAGGCCGAGGGCCCGACCCTTCGCGGCCTCCGGCCACCTGCCTGGCCCTCGGCGTCGGGGCCCGCCCTAGGCTCGCGGCATGAGCGAACAGACGATGACGGGCCGCACGGTCCTGGTGACCGGGGCCAGTGACGGGATCGGCGCCGAGACCGCACGGGTGCTGGCCGCTCGGGGCGCGACCGTCCACGTCACGGGCCGCTCCCTGGAGAAGCTGCGGCCCGTGGCCGAGGAGGTCGGCACCGAGCCGCTGGTCGCCGACTTCTCCCGGCTCGACGACGTCCGGCGCCTCGCCGACCGGGTCGGTGAGCGCGTGGGGTCGCTCGACGTGCTGGTGAACAACGCCGGTGGCACCTTCGCACCGTCGCGGACGACCTACGACGGCCACGAGCCCAACTTCCAGGTCAACCACCTGGCGCCGTTCCTGCTCACCAACCTGCTCCACCCCCGGCTGGCGGCGGCCGGCTCGTCCCTGGTGCTGAACACCTCGAGCATCGCCAACCTCGCGGGCAAGATCGTGCTCGACGACCTCGACTACCAGCACCGTCGGGCGACCGAGCTGCGTGGCTACGGCACCGGCAAGCTGATGAACATCGTCTTCACCCGCGGGATCACCCAACGCTGGGCCGAGGACGGCGTCGTCGCGGTCGCCGTCCACCCGGGCCCGGTCGGCAGCTCGTTCGGCCGCGACTCACGACTGGTGGGCCTGCTCTACCGCACCCCGCTGCGACGGCTGGCCACGATCAGCGTCGCGGACGGCGCCGCCCCGCTGGTCGCCCTGGTCGAGCGGGGTCCGGACCCCTCCATCGACGGGTGCTACTTCAGCCGCTTCAAGGCCAACGGCCGCGAGCACGCCCAGGCCCACGACCAGAGGATCATCGACGGCCTGTGGGAGCGATCGGCCTCGCTCACGGGACTTCTCTGAGCCGGCGCATTCCGCGGCGCATCCCGCGGGGCCCCTACACGGCGGCGTCGGCGGCGATCAGGTAGCCCTCCGCGGTCTGCTCGAGGACCAGGCGGCGGGTCTCGTCCTCGGTGCCCCCGTCGCTGGTCGTGTAGGTCAGCTCGACGTCGACCGCCGTGCCTCCCTCGACCGGGCTGGCCCCGCGGACCTCGACGCCGTCGATCGTGCTCCAGAAGCCGTCGTACTCGCCGTAGCTCAGGCCGGCCCGGTAGTCCGGTGACAGCAGGTCGTAGGCCGAGCGCGTGTCGTCCGGGAGGAGTCCGTAGTACTCCTGCGCGAAGGCCTTCGAGCTGCCGGCCGCCGGGGCCACGGTCGCGGTCTCGGTCGGGGACTCGGTGGGTTGGGCAGGCTCGCTGGAGGTCTCCGGGCTCGTCGGGGTGGTCTGCTCCGTCGGGTCGGCGGGGGTTGGCGAGTCGCTGCCGCGGCCGCCGGCGGGGGACGGGGAGCCGGACTGGCTCGCCGTCGGCTCGACGCCGCTCTCCTGGTTCAGCAGGACGGCACCGCCCAGGATCACCAGCACCAGCAGGGCCACGGCGACCAGGGGCAGCAGCCACCCCCGCCGTCGCCTGCGCTCCTCTGGTTCTGACGCCGCCTCCGGCGGGACGGGGGTCGCCGGCGCCGAGGCCGGCGAGGGCGCGGGCATGGTGACCGTCGGGGAGGCTCGCCCGGCGAGCAGCGACCGGTGCAGTCCGTGCAGGGTGCGGGCGGACTCGCCCATCGACCAGCGCGCCGACGGCTCGCGCTCCATCATGCGGCGGATCGGCTCGGCGAGGACGCCGGCCCGCACGGGCGGAGGTGGCGACTCGGCCGCGATCGTGGCGAGCAGGGCGATCGCGTTGCCGGGGTCGGGGTAGGGCGGGCGGCCCTCGACGGCGGCGTAGAGCGTGGCTCCCAGGGCCCAGACGTCGGCGGGGAGACCGGCATCCTCGCCACGGGCGATCTCGGGCGAGAAGTACATCGGCGTGCCGGTGAGGATCCCGGAGCGGGTCAGCTGGGCGTCGCCGTAGGTGCGCGAGATCCCGAAGTCCATGATCTTGGTGTGGTCGTCCGTGCCGACCAGGATGTTGCCGGGCTTGACGTCGCGGTGCACGGTGCCCCGGGCGTGGGCCGCAGCGAGTCCGTCGGCGGCCTGCGCCAGGATGAACGCAGCGCGCTCGAGGGGCAGCGCGCCGTCCTCCGCGATGATCTCGGCGAGGGTGCGCGAGGGGACGTACTCCATCACGAGCCAGGCCTGGTCGCCGTCCTCGACGGTGTCGAAGACCGACACCACGTGCGGGTGGTTCAGGGCGGCCGAGGAGCGGGCCTCGCGCAGCGCCCGGGCCACGTCGGTGGCCGACTCCCCGGGCATGGTGCCGACCTGCTTGACGGCGACGTCGCGTCCGAGGACCTCGTCCCGGCACAGCCAGACGGTCCCCATGCCGCCGGTGCCGACCGCCCGCTCGACGACGTAGCGTCCCGCGATCGTCCTGGGTGTCATGTCTCCTCCTCCTTGGCGACCATGATCAGGCGGGCGCGATCTTCGCAGCCACCGGCCGCCGAGCGCAGCCCTCCGGAACGGGGTCAGGTGCCGGGACTCCTCGCCCATCCAAGCCCATCGCCGCGGACGGGACTACGCTCGGACGGGCGAGACCCGGTGAGGTTCGGAGGCAACGATGACACCCGAGTTGAAGAGGTTCGAGGTCCACGCGTCAGGGGCGTTGCTGCACGGCACGAAGGCAGCCCTCAAGGCCGGGGACCTGCTGGTTCCGGGCCGTCGCTCGAACTTCGGCGGGGGACGGACGGCGGGCCACGTCTATGTGACGGCGACCCTGGACGCCGCCGTGTGGGGCGCGGAGCTGGCGCTCGGCGAGGGGCGTGGCCGGATCTACATCGTGGAGCCGCAGGGTGCCCTGGAGGACGACCCCAACCTGACCGACAAGAAGTTCCCCGGGAACCCGACCCGCTCGTACCGCACCCGGGAGCCGGTCGAGGTCGTCGGCGAGCTCGAGGACTGGACGGGACACCCACCCGACCAGCTCCAGGCGATGCGCGAGACCCTGGCCGATCTGGAGCGCCGCGGCCTCGCCGTCATCGACGACTAGCCGCGACCCCCGCCCACCCCCGCGGTGGTCGAGCGCCTCGAAACCCCACGGACCCACGAACGTTGAGTAGCGAGCGCAGCGCGCCTTGAAGTTCTGCACCCATCCGAGCGCTTCTGCGGTGATGCAGCGGTGCAGAAGCGGCAGTTTCACCGGTGAACCGGTGAAACTGCGGATGTCGGACGCGAGGCGCCTCCTCCTCAACCTCCGTGAGGCCCGGGCGACGGGGTACGGCGTCCTGTAGAACACCGGGATGACTGCTCGACGTCGTCCGCGCTGGTCCGAGCTGCAGCCGATGCTGCGCCCGCGCCCCCCATCGCTCCACCCGGTGCAACGTCGCCTGGCCACCGCGGCGTCCATCGCGGACCTGCGTCTGCTGGCCAGGCGCCGGGCGCCGCGGGCGGTGTTCGACTACACCGACGGCGCGGCCGGCGAGGAGATCAGCCTGCGTCGATCGCGCAGCGCCTACCAGCGCGTCGAGTTCCAGCCGACCGTGCTCCAGGACGTGTCCGCCGTGGACACCTCGACGACGATCCTCGGCCGACCGTCGGCGCTCCCCCTGGTCTTCGCACCGACCGGCTTCACCCGCATGATGCACACCGACGGCGAGCCCGCGGTCGGACGGGTGGCGGCCGCGGCCGGCATCCCCTACGCCCTGTCCACGATGGGCACCACCTCGATCGAAGGGCTCGCCGACGCGGCCCCGGGTGGGCGCCGCTGGTTCCAGCTCTACCTGTGGCAGGACCGTGGCGCCAGCCGTGACTTCGTCGAACGTGCCCAGCGCGCCGGTTACGAGGCCCTGGTGCTGACCGTCGACACCCCCGTCGCGGGCGCCCGGCTGCGCGACGTCCGCAACGGCCTGACCATCCCGCCGTCGCTGTCCCTGCGGACCATGGCCGAGGGTGCCCTCCATCCCTCCTGGTGGTTCGACCTGCTCAGCACCGAGCCCCTCGAGTTCGCCTCGCTCAACCGGTTCGAGGGCACGGTCGCCGAGCTCGTCGGCAGGATGTTCGACCCGGCCGCGACGATCGCTGACCTGGCCTGGCTGCGTTCGATCTGGGACGGTCCGCTGGTCGTCAAGGGCATCCAGACCGTGGCGGACGCCCGCGCGGTGGTCGAGGCCGGCGCGGACGCGCTGATCGTCTCCAACCACGGCGGGCGCCAGCTGGACCGCTCGCCGACCCCCTTGGAGGTGCTGCCGTCGGTCGTCGAGGCCGTGGCCGACCGCGCGGAGGTGTACGTCGACGGCGGCATCCTGTCCGGCAGCGACGTCGTCGCGGCCGTGGCGTTCGGCGCCCGGGCGGCCCTCGTGGGCCGCGCCTACCTCTACGGGCTGATGGCCGGCGGCGAGCGCGGGGTGCAGCGGGCCGCCGAGATCCTCACCCAGGAGGTCGCCGGCACGCTCGCCCTGCTGGGTGTCAGGCGGGCCGCCGACCTCGGGCGCGACCATGTACGGCTCCGGGACTCCTGAGATAGTTTCCGGCCATGGACGTCATCGAGTACACGCCAGCTCGTGAGCAGTACGTCTACACCTTCGGCGGCGCCGCCCCGGTGATGCGGGTCAAGCCCGGTGCCGTGCTGCGGTTGTGGTCCGACGACGCGTTCGGTGGGGCGCTGCGCAGCGTGGACGACCTCTCGAGCGCCAAGGTCGACCTCCGGTTCGTGAACCCGCAGACGGGGCCGTTCTACGTCGAGGGAGCCGAGCCCGGTGACACCCTCGCGCTCCACTTCGTCGCCCTGGAGGCGGCACGCGACTGGGCCGCCTCCGCCGCGATCCCGTTCTTCGGCGGGATGACCGGCACCGATCGTGTGGTCACCCTCCAGGACCCGCTGCCCGACACCACCTGGATCTACGAGCTGGACCGGGACCGCCGGACCGTGGCCTTCGCAGCCCGCCACAGCGACCACCGCATCGAGCTGCCCTTCGAGCCCATGCTCGGCACCGTCGGCGTGGCTCCGGCCGGCGGCGAGGTGCGCTCCTCGCTGGTGCCCGAGCGCTTCGGCGGCAACATGGACACCCCGGAGATGCGGGCCGGCTCGACGGCCTTCTTCGGGGTGAACGTCGAGGGCGCCATGTTCTCGGTCGGCGACGGGCACTACCGCCAGGGCGAGGGCGAGGCGTGCGGCACCGCCGTCGAGGGCGCCATGACCACCACGCTCATCGTCGAGCTCATCAAGGGCGGCGCCCCGGGCTGGCCCCGGATCGAGACCGACAGCCACCTGATGGCCATCGGGTCGAGCCGACCGATGGAGGACTCCTGGCGCATCGGCAACGCCGAGCTCGTGCACTGGGTGAGCCAGCTCTCCGGACTGCACCTCATGGACGCCTACCAGCTGTGCTCGCAGATCACCCAGGCGCCGATCGCCAACGTGGTCGACGCCAACTACAGCGTCGTGGTCAAGGCCGCCAAGGCCCTCCTGCCGGCCGGGGACGCCTTCGGCGGCCTGCACGCCGAGCTGCGGGCGCGAGCCCGCGCCCTCGGCACCGTTCACGCGCGATAGCCCCTCCCACCCTCCCCGAAAGGCTCTGCCTGATGGATCTCCAGCTCAGCGGTACCCGCGTCCTGGTCACCGGCGGCACCCGAGGCATCGGCCGGGCGATCGTCGAGGCCTTCCTCGAGGAGGGTGCGCACGTCGCCTTCTGCGCCCGCGACGCCGAGGAGGTCGCCGCGACCCAGCAGGCCCTGACCCAGCGCGGCAGCGTCACCGGTGCCAGCGTCGACGTCGGTGATGCGGAGGCGCTGGCGGCCTGGGTGGCGACGTCGGCGGAGTCGCTGGGTGGCCTCGACGTGATCGTGGCCAACGTCAGCGCCCTGGCGATCCCCGACACCGAGGAGAACTGGCAGGCCAGCCTCAACGTCGACCTCATGCACACCGTCCGGCTCGTCCGGGCGGCCATGCCGTACCTCGAACGCAGCGCAGCGGCGTCGATCGTCGCGGTCTCCAGCGTGTCCGGGCGTGAGTCGGACTTCGCCTCCGGCCCCTACGGCACCGCGAAGACCGCCATCATCGGCTACGTCCACGGCCTGGCGATGCAGCTGGCCGAGCAGGGCATCCGCGCCAACACCGTCTCCCCCGGCAACACCTACTTCGAAGGTGGGGTGTGGGAGAGCATCGAGACCGGGGACCCGGAGCTGTTCACGACGGCGATGGGCCTGAACCCGACCGGCGCCATGGGCACCCCCGAGGAGGTCGCTGCTCCGGTCGTCTTCCTCGCCAGCCCCCTGGCCCGCCGGGTCAGCGGCACCAACCTCGTCGTCGACGGCGCCCTGACCCGCGGCATCCAGCTGTAGGTCAGCGGCGGCGCCGCGCGGACGTGGCGGCGACCAGCTCCTCCTCGGCCCGCTGCCCGGCGGCCACCTTCGGCAGCCGGACCACGAGGACCACCCCGGCCAGCCACCACCCGCCGAGGATCAGCCACTCGTAGGGCCAGACCAGCGCGGCCGGCATGCCGGGCAGGTACAGGATCCCGAGGCCCAGCGTCAGCACCGCAGCGGCGAGCCCGACCGGCCCGCCCAGCGAGACGCGGAAGGGTCGTTCCATGTCGGGCTCGATCCGGCGCAGCACCAGGAACGTCACGGCCACCAGCAGGAACGCGACGACGATCGAGACACCACCGGCGTCGACCAGCCAGACGAGCATCTGGCGTCCGAAGAGCGGGGCGAGCACCGAGAGCACACCGATGAAGAGGAGCGCGTTGCTCGGCGTGCGGTACTTCGGGTGCACGGTGGCGAACCAGGACGGCACCATGCCCGAGACCGCCATGGCGTAGAGCAGGCGGCTGGCCCCGAGCAGGAAGCCGTTCCAGCTGGTGAGGATGCCCGCGATCCCGCCGACGACGAGGATGTTGCCGAAGGTCCTGCTCCCCCACAGCTCGGACATCCCGGCAGCGGCGGGCAGCGTGGCGTCGGCGAGCACGTCGCGAGGCAGCGAGGACCCGACGGTCACCATGACGAGGATGTAGAACGCGGCGGCGGCGATGACGGAGACCACGACGAGCTTCCCGATCTGGCCGAACGGCAGGTTGATCTCGCCGGCGGACTGCGGGATCACGTCGAAGCCGACGAAGAGGAACGGCACCGCGACCAGCACGGCCACGAGACCACCGAAGCCCCCGGAGAACAGCGGGTCCATGTTCTCGAGGCTGCCGCCGACGAAGGAACCCAGCAGGAGCAGCGCGCCGACCGCGAGCAGGAAGAGCACCGCCACCAGCTGGAAGACCGCCGCGGGTCGCACGCCCACGTAGTTCAGGGCCGTGATCAGCACCGCGCCGACGACGCCGACCGCGACCCAGCTGGCGTAGACGTCGTACCCGGCCACGGTCCACAGCCGCCCGGCCAGCATGTCGGGGGCCAGGTAGAGCACGGTCTGGGGAAGCGCCACCGCCTCGAAGGCGACCACGGAGATGTAGCCGAAGACGAGGCTCCAGGAGGTGACGAACGCGGCTCGCGAGCCCAGGCCGCGCAGGACGTAGTTGTGCTCCCCGCCTGCCTCGGGCATGGCCGAGACCAGCTCGGCGTAGGTCAGGCCCACCAGGGCCATGATCCCGCCGCCGACGGCGAACGCGACGGCCGCGCCGAGCGTGCCGGCGTCGTTCAGGAAGCCCCCGGTCAGGACGATCCAGCCGAAGCCGATCATCGCTCCGAAGGCGACCGCGAAGACGTCCCACCGACCCAGGACCCGGGCGAAGCTGATGGCCTCGGAGCTGCTGTCCGTGCTGTGAGCGCTCATGGGTGGAGAGACTAGGGCGGGGCGGGCGTCCGGGCGAGCACCGCCGGGCACGTCGCCCCGGGACGCCTCACGAGCCCCGGAGGACGAAACCGGTCTCGTAGGCGAGCACGACCGCCTGCACGCGATCACGGACGCCCAGCTTGTTGAGGATGCGCGCCACGTGGGTCTTCACGGTGGTCTCGGCCACCACCATCTCTCGGGCGATCTCAGCGTTCGACAGGCCGCGGCCGATCAGGCGGAGCACCTCGAGCTCGCGCTCCGTGAGTCGCGCGAGCTCGGCCGGCACGCCGGGGGCGACCACCGGCTCGGCGAACC
The DNA here is from genome assembly GCA_963822495.1 of uncultured Actinomycetota bacterium. Taxonomy (GTDB): domain Bacteria; phylum Actinomycetota; class Actinomycetes; order Propionibacteriales; family Nocardioidaceae; genus Nocardioides. The sequence continues at coordinate 21,883 of CAWGHQ010000002.1, forward strand.
TCTCCAGGAGCCGTCGGGTGATGGACGGCTCGATGAGCGAGTCGCCGGTGGCGGCAGCGCGGACGGCGGCGATGAGGCGGGACGAGGGCGCGTCCTTGAGGAGGAAGCCTGCGGCACCGGCGCGCAGGGCCCGGTAGATGTACTCGTTCTGGTCGAAGGTCGTGAGGACGACGATCGTCGGCGGCTCGTGCTGACGCAGGATCTGCTCGGTGGCGGCGAGTCCGTCGAGCTCCGGCATCCGGATGTCCATCAGCACGACCGCAGGCCTGGCGAGGGCGGCCTGCCGGACGGCCTCCACGCCGTTCTCGGCCTCGGCCACGACCTCGATGTCACCCTCAGCCTCCAGGATCACCCGGAAGCCGGTGCGCACGAGCCCTTGATCGTCGGCGATGAGGACCCTGATCACCCGCTCATTGTGCGCCACGCGCCGGTGGGTGTCGTCCGTGAGGATGACGCGCGGTGCAGGGATCGTCCTGGCGGCCGACGCCGACGACGGTGTCGGGTTGAGAGCGTGATGCGAACGGGGTCATCCAGGCGCCGGTTCGGAAGGAATGTGGAGATGGACATCCTCAAGGGCATCAAGCCCCTCGACTACGCGCTGGCGGCCGTCATGGTCGTGCTCGCCGCCTTCATCGGCTACGCCAACGTCAGCGCCGGGGCCGACGCCGACCTCGCCCACCCCCTCGACTCCCAGTCGGCGTTGATGATCCCGGTGTTCGTCCTCGCGGCACTGCCGATCCTGTGGCGGCGACGCAGCATCGTGGCTGCCGTCGGCGTCTCGTTCGTCGTCGTCGCGGCCAGCGTCCCGGCCTTCGGGTGGGTGACGCGCTGCGGGTTCGCGCTGCCGCTGTCGATCGCCCTGGCCTACGCCGTGGCGCGCTTCGCCGGCAGCAGGCAGCAGCACCTCGTCGCCCTGGTCGGGATCCTCGCCCTGCAGGTCGTCACGCTGGTCCAGGACGCCTCGACCGGCGGACTGAGCGCCCTCACCGTCTCGGTGCCGGCGGCCCTGCTGCTCTACGGCACCGGACTCCTCGTGCAGAGGCGCGTCACCACGAGGCCGGTCGAGTCCAGGCTGAACGAGTCTAGGCTGGGCGACGAGCACGTCCACGCCTGAGGGGTCGAGCGATGAGTGAGGGCTGCAGCGGGGTCGTCCGGACGATCCGTCCCGTCGACTGGGTGCTCGCTGGAGCCCTCACCGCGCTCGGCGTCTGGCTGATGCTCGAGAACGTCCTGGCCCAGGACGCGAAGCTGGCGGAGGCCGTCGCCGACGGTCGCATGTTCCACCCGGTGACCAGCCACTCGTGGCTCATGGTGCCCGTCTTCGCCTGCGCGACGGTTCCGGTCCTGTGGTGGCGACGCCACGTCATCGCGGTGACCGGGTCCGCGCTGGCGGTGATGCTCCTGCACGACCTGCTGTTCGGCTGGGTGACCAGGTGCGGCGTCGGCCTGCCGCTCGCCTTCGTCCTGGCCTACCTCGGCGCGACCGCCCTGGACCGGCGGCGGTCGTGGATCGCGCTGGGTCTCGCCACGGCGCTCGCCGCTGCCGTGCTCGTGGTCGATGCGACCACCGGCTGGGAGCCTTTCGTGCTCGCGTTGCCGATCGTGCTGATCGTCTACGCCATCGGCCGCGGCGTCCGCCACCGCACTGCGATGTGCCTCGAGCTCGACGCTCGCACGGACGAGCTCCGGCAGCTGCGTGACGAGCGCGTCGCCCTGGAGCTGGCCGGCGATCGCGTCCGCCTCTCGCGCCAGCTCGACGGCCTGCTCCAGGAGCGGCTCGGACAGCTCACGACCGCTGCCCAGTCGGGTCAGCACCTCGACCCTGCCGACGCCCGAGCACTCTTCGAGTCGATCGAGAGCGAGAGTCGCGCCACGCTCGACGGCATGCGCGAGATCGTGGGTCTGCTGCGTGGGGGTGACGTCGCCCTGGCTCCGGCGCCCACCGTCGCGCACCTCGACGCGCTGCTGGCCCGCCACACCGCGGCGGACTCACGACTGAGCGTGCTCGGCGATCCCCGCTCGCTGCCTGCCACGGTCGAGCTCTCCGCCTACCGCATCGTCGAGCACCTGGTCAACGTCCTGGCCGACGAGCAGGACTCCCGCATCGAGGTCGGCGTGCGCTTCGACAACGCGGCCCTCGAGATCCGGGTCAACGGACCGGTCGACCGGTCCGCGGACGTGAAGTCGGCCGTGGCCCGCGCCCGGGAGCGCGCCAAGCTGCTCGGCGGCTCGCTGGAGGTCAAGGTGAGCCGCGGGCACGCCCACGCGGTGGCCCAGCTCCCGGTGCCGGGATAGCAGCGACCGATGCGTGTCATCGAGCGCGTGGGCATCGCGGGGGTCGTCCTCCTGCTGGTGGCGCTGCCGACCGCGTTCCACGGCTGGCCGACGACGGTGCAGGCCAACCTGTTCACCGCGCTCCTCCTGGCCAGCGGGCTGGCGCTGATGTGGTGGCGCAGCCGGCCGCGCGTCGCCTCGGTGGCGGCTCTCGGCCTGTTCCTGGCGGCTGCTGCCCTTCACGACGGCTGGGTGCCCGAGACCGTGCTGGCGATCCTCTCGCTCGGCTTCGCCGTGCTCGCCCTCGGTTGGTCAGGACGCGCCGCCTGGCTCGTCGCGCTGTGCGCCCTGGCCTACCTCGTCCCCTTCTACTTCCTCGCCGACGTCGCCAGCTGGGTGGCTGCACTCATGTTCACCGTGCCTCCCTACCTCGCCGGGACGGTGCTGCGCCTGCGTCACGAGACCGCGGACCAGCTGGCTCTGCGCGCTCAGGAGCTCCAGGACGAACGAGAGCTCTTCGCCGAGATCGCCCTGCGCCACGAGCGGGCGCGGATCGCCAGCGAGCTGCACGACATCATCGGGCACGCGATCAGCGTGATGGTGGTCCAGGCCGCCGCCGGGCAGCGACTGGCCGAGAGCGACCCCGTGCGCGCCAGGCTGGCCTTCGCGGCCATCTCGGAGTCCGCACAGCAGGGGGCCCAGGACCTCGAACGGCTCGTCGAGCTGCTCGGCGGCACGCCGGACGTCCAGGGCGGCCCCGACCTCTCGCTGGTCGACGAGGTGGTCAGCCGAGCGAGCCGGAGCGGGCTGACGGTCACCTGTCGGTTCGTCGGCGACCGCGACCGGGTGCCACGACAGGTCGCGCACCTGGCCTTCCGCGTGGTGCAGGAGAGCCTCACCAACGCGCTCAGGTACGCGCCCGGCGCGGACGTCCGCATCGTCATCACCCTCGACGAGGCCGAGCGCGACCTGGCCGTGCGGGTCGAGAACGACCGCACCGCGCAGCACGACACGACGCTCGCGGGCACCGGGCGCGGCCTGATCGGGTTGCGCGAGCGCACCCAGACCCTCGGCGGACAGTTCAGCGCCGGCACCACGACAGTGGGCGGCTGGGCGGTCGAAGCGCGTCTCCCGGCGCGCTGACCGGCGCGCTCGACCGGGGATCAGCCCGGAGGGAGCCCGCTCGGCTCCCGCTGGTACACCCGCTTCCCGCCGATCCAGGTCTCCCGGACCAGCGGGACGCCGGGCCGGTAGGCCAGGTGGAGGGCCGTCGGGGCGTCCAGGACGACGAGGTCGGCGCGCCGGCCGACCTCCAGGGTGCCGATGTCGGTGCGGCCGAGGGCCCGGGCTCCGCCGGCGGTGGCCGACCACAGCGCCTGGGTGGGCGTCATCCCCATGTCCCGCACCGCGAGGGCCAGGCAGAAGGGCAGCGAGCTGGTGTAGCTGGACCCGGGGTTGCAGTCGCTGGCCAGGGCGATCGTCACCCCGGCGGCGAGCAGCCGAGCGGCGTCGGGCCACGGCTGGCGGGTCGAGAACTCCACCCCCGGCAGCAGGGTCGCCACCGTCCCGGACTGGGCCAGCGCGTCGACGTCCGCGTCCGAGAGGAAGGTGCAGTGGTCGACGGCGACCAGGCCGAGCTCGCAGGCCAGCTGGACGCCGGGACCCTGGGTCAGCTGGTTGGCGTGCAGGCGACCGGGGAGGCCGGCGGCCCGCCCGGCCTGGAGGACGGTGCGGGCCTGGTCGGCGTCGAAGGCGCCGCGCTCGCAGAACGCGTCGATCCAGGTCGCGTGCGGTGCCGCCGCCGTCAGCATCGGACCGGTGACGAGCTCGACGTAGGCGGCCGGGTCTGCCTGCGGTGGGACGACGTGGGCGCCGAGGTAGGTCGTCTCGCTGGTGAAGGTGCGTGCGATCCGCAGGCTGCGCGCCTCGTCCGCCACGGTCAGCCCGTAGCCGCTCTTGATCTCGACGGTGGTCGTCCCCTGGCGGCGCATCTCCGCGACCAGCCGGGAGGCGTTGGCGCTGAGCGCCTCGTCGCTGGCCGCCCGGGTCGCTCGGACGGTGCTGCGAATCCCGCCCGCCTCGTACGGCGCACCGGTCATCCGGGCCTCGAACTCGGCGGCGCGATCGCCTCCGAAGACCAGGTGGGAGTGGCTGTCGACGAACCCCGGGATCACGGCTCGTCCACCCTGGTCGGCCACCCGGTCCGCAGCGGGGGCCTCGCGTGCCGGCCCGACCCACGCGACGAGGCCGTCCTCCACGACGAGCGCGGCGTCCGAGAGCGTCGTGCGGCCCGCGTGCACGACCAGCTCGCCCACGTTGCTCAGCAGGGTGCTGCTCATGACCACACCGCCGAGATCGCTGCGTCCAGCTCACGACCGATCTCGGCGCGGTCGCCGTCCCGGGCGACCACCCGACCGTCCACCACCACGTGGCGGACGTCCTCGCCGCTCGCTGCGAAGACGACGGTCTGGCTGTCGGCGCCGGTCCCGGCCGTGCGCGGGCTGCGGGTGTCCAGGGTGACCAGGTCGGCGCGGTGGCCGACCTCGATCCGGCCGGTCCCGCTCCACCCGAGGCTCGCGTGGCCGGTCTCGGTGGCCGCGGCGACCAGCTCCTCCGCGCTCCAGTGGCCGCGCTGCTCGGTGGCCAGCCGCTCGTCGAGCTCCACCGCTCGCATCTCCTCGAAGAGGTCGATGACCGCGTGGCTGTCGCTGCCGAGGGTCAGCCGCGCTCCCGCCTCGTGCAGCCGGCGGCTGGGTCCGATGCCGTCGCCGAGGTCGCGCTCGGTCGTGGGGCAGAAGGCGGCGTGGACGTGGTGGCCGCCGAGGAGGTCGACGTCGGTGGCGCTCAGGTGGGTGGCGTGGACGACGGTGGTCTGCGGGCCCAGCTGACCGGCGTCGGCGAGCAGCTCGCTCGGGGTCCTCCCGTAGGCGGCCAGGCACTCCTCGTTCTCGGCCCGCTGCTCGGACAGGTGCACGTGCAGGGGGCGGGCGGGGTCCGAGCGGAGCTGGTCGCGCGGGACGGCCCGCACCGAGTGGAAGGCCTGCCCGATCCTCGTGGTCCGGTCCTCCCGGAGCCCGGAGGCCCGCTCGGCCCACTGCGCGACGTCCCCGTCCGAGAAGCGTCGCTGGACGCCCTCGGGTTCCCGGTCGATGCCGGCCGCGAGGTAGCAGGTGTCGAGCAGCGTGATCCGGAGCCCGGCCTGGCGGGCCGCCTCGAGGAGCGCCTCGCCCATGGCGTTCGGCTCGTCGTAGGGGCGGCCGTGCGAGCCGTGGTGCAGGTAGTGGAACTCGCCGACACTGGTGATCCCCGTCGCCACCATCTCGCGGTAGGTCGCCAGGGCCAGCGCGAAGTACGTGTCGGGCTCCAACCGCTCGGCCAGGGCGTACATCTGCTCGCGCCAGGTCCAGAAGGTGCCACGACCGCGTTGGGTGCGGCCCCTCAGCGCCCGGTGGAAGGCGTGGCTGTGGCAGTTGGCCAGGCCGGGCACCGTGAGCCCGACCAGCCGGGTCGCGCCCGGGTCCGGGCTCGCCACCCCGGGCTCGACCGAGACGAACCGGCCCGCGCCGAGCGTGACGAGGACGTCGTCGGCCACCCCCGTGGGCAGCAGGGCTCGTTCCAGGTGGAAGGCCGTGACGCCGGGCTCGGCGCTCATCGGGCCAGCTCCTCGAGGGTGTCGGCGAGGGCGACCGTGCCGGCCAGGCAGTCCGCCAGGTCCGCGTGCTCGGCCGGCGAGTGCGAGATCCCGGTGGGGTTGCGCACGAACAGCATGGCGGTGGGGATCCCGGCCGCGGCGAGGACGCCCGCGTCGTGCCCGGCCTGCGTGGCGATGATCGGCCACCCGTGCGGGGCGGCGACGCGGGCTGCGAGGTCCCCGGAGAAGGCCACCGCCTGCGAGACCGACTCCGCGGTCAGGCTGACCTCGGTGCCGTCCGCGGCGGCGCGCTCCCGGGCGCCGGCGAGGATCACCTCGACGAGCCCGGCGAGGGAGGAGTCGCTGGCCGCTCGGGCGTCGAGCCAGGCCGTCACCCTCGAGGCGACGGCGTTCGTGCCGTTCGGCTCGACGCGCAACCGGCCGAACGTGGCCCGCTCCCCGGTGCGCCGGGCCTGCTCGGCGGCGGCCAGCACCGTCGCGCCGTAGGTCAGCATCGGGTCGTGACGGTCCTCCATCCGGGTGGAGCCGGCGTGGTTCGCCTCGCCGTCGAAGTCGAGGCGGTAGCGGCCGTGCGGCCAGATCTCGCTGGCCACCGCGATCGGCTCGTCCCGGTGGACGAGGTCGCGGCCCTGCTCGACGTGCAGCTCGACGAAGCAGCCCACGCCGGCGAGCAGGTCGGAGCCGGTCGACGGGTCCAGGCCGGCACCGGCCCAGACCTCACCCAGGGACACCCCCGAGCGGTCCTCGAGCGCCGCGGCCCGACTGGTCGGGAGGGTGCCGACGGCCAGGCGGGACCCGAGGCAGGCGAGGCCGAAGCGAGAGCCCTCCTCCTCGACGAAGGCAGCGATGCCGATGCCTCGGGCGGGCTCGAACCCGCGTCCACGGAGCAGGTCGAGGGCGGCGAAGGCCGAGACGATGCCGAGCGGACCGTCGAAGGCCCCGCCGTCCCGGACCGAGTCGAGGTGCGAGCCGGTGAGGACGGCGTCGCGCGAGCTCCCCCACCACGCGACGGTGTTGCCGAACCCGTCCTGCTCGACGCGCAGGCCACGTGCCAGGGCCTGCTCCCGGAACCAGGCCGAGCACTCACGCTCGGCGCTGGTGAAGGGCTGGCGGTGGTAGCCGCCCGTCGCCGCCGAGCGACCCACGTCGTGCAGGTCGCGCCACATCTGCTCGAAGTCCGCCATCGCGCGTCGCTCAGCGCTCGCTCATCGGGATGCGGACCTGACGCTCGTGCGCGACCTCGGCCGCTCGGTCGTAGCCGGCGTCGACGTGGCGGATGACGCCCATGCCCGGGTCGTTGGTGAGCACCCGCTCGATCTTCTCCGCGGCCAGCGCGGTGCCGTCGGCGACACAGACCTGACCGGCGTGGATGGAGCGACCCATGCCGACCCCGCCGCCGTGGTGGATCGAGACCCAGCTGGCGCCCGAGGCGGTGTTGACCAGCGCGTTGAGCAGCGCCCAGTCGGCGATCGCGTCGGAGCCGTCCAGCATGGCCTCGGTCTCGCGGTACGGGGAGGCCACCGAACCGCAGTCGAGGTGGTCGCGGCCGATCACGACGGGGGCCTTGAGCTCGCCGGAGGCCACCATCTCGTTGAACTTCAGTCCGGCCAGGTGCCGCTCGCCGTACCCCAGCCAGCAGATCCGGGCCGGCAGGCCCTGGAAGGCGACCCGCTCCCCGGCCATCGTGATCCAGCGATGGAGGCGCTCGTTGGCTGCGCTGTCCTCCTTCGGGAAGAGCTCGAGGATCGCCCGGTCCGTGGCGGCGATGTCGGCCGGGTCACCGGAGAGCGCTGCCCACCGGAAGGGGCCCCTGCCCTCGCAGAACAGCGGGCGGATGTAGGCCGGCACGAAGCCGGGGAACTCGAAGGCCCGGTGGTAGCCGCCCTTGCGGGCCTCGTCGCGGATCGAGTTGCCGTAGTCGAAGACCTCGGCGCCCCGGTCCTGGAACTCCACCATCGCCCGCACGTGCGTGGCCATCGACTCCTGCGCACGCTTGGTGAAGCCGGCCGGGTCGGCCTCTCGCTCGGCGACCCAGTCGTCGTAGGTCGTGCCGGCGGGCAGGTAGAAGAGCGGGTCGTGCGCGGAGGTCTGGTCGGTGACGATGTCGATCGGCGCACCCGACTCGAGCAGCTCGGGCAGCATCAGCGCGGCGTTGCCCAGGACGCCGATGGACAGCGCCCGGCGCTCGTCGCGCGCCGTCACGGCCATCGCGACGGCCTCCTCGAGCGAGGCGGCCTGCACGTCGAGGTAGCGGTGCTCGATCCGGCGCTCGATGCGGGCCTGGTCGCACTCGATGCAGATCACGACGCCGTCGTTCATCGTGACGGCCAGCGGCTGCGCGCCGCCCATCCCGCCGAGCCCGGCGGTCACGGTGATCGTGCCGGCCAGGGTCCCCGAGAACCGCTTGTCCGCCACCGCCGCGAAGGTCTCGAAGGTGCCCTGGAGGATGCCCTGCGTGCCGATGTAGATCCAGGACCCGGCGGTCATCTGGCCGTACATCGTCAGTCCGAGGTCCTCGAGGCGACGGAACTCCTCCCAGTTCGCCCAGTCACCGACCAGGTTGGAGTTCGCGATCAGGACCCGCGGGGCCCACGGGTGCGTGCGCATCACCCCGACCGGCTTGCCGGACTGCACCAGCATCGTCTCGTCGTCGCCGAGCGTGGTCAGCGTGCGCACCAGGGCGTCGTAGGCCTCCCAGCTGCGCGCGGCCTTGCCGGTGCCGCCGTAGACCACGAGGTCCTCGGGCCGCTCGGCGTTGTCCGGGTCGAGGTTGTTCATCAGCATCCGCAACGGCGCCTCGGTCTGCCACGACCTCGCGGTCAGCTCGGTGCCGTGGGCGGCGCGGACGGGGAGGCGGGGGTTGGTCATGCGAGCTCTCCGATCACTGCTTCGACGGCGGCCAGGACGGCGCCGGACTGGACGAGCGAGACGGCCGTCTCGATCTCGGGAGACAGGTGACGATCGGGGCCGGGACCCTCGATCCCGGCCTCCCGCAGGGTGCGTACGGCGGCCGCGGTCGCCGGGGACGGCTCCAGCGGCGCCCGCAGGTCGAGCGCCCGGGCGGCGGTGAGCAGCTCGATGGCCACGACCCGGGTGAGCCCGTCGAGGGATCGGCGCAGCTTGCGCGCGGCCGACCAGCCCATCGAGACGTGGTCCTCCTGCATCGCCGAGGAGGGGATCGAGTCGACCGAGGCCGGCACGGCGAGCCGCTTCAGCTCCGAGACGATCGCGGCCTGGGTGTACTGCGCGATCATGTGGCCGGAGTCGACGCCCGGGTCGTGCGCCAGGAAGGGTGGCAGCCCGTGGCTGCGGGTCCGGTCGAGGAACCGGTCCGTGCGCCGCTCGCTGATCGAGGCGACGTCGGCCGCGACGATGGCGAGGAAGTCGAGCACGTAGGCCACCGGCGCCCCGTGGAAGTTGCCGTTCGACTCCACGCGCCCCTCCTCGGCGAGCACCACGGGGTTGTCGACGGCCGAGGCCAGCTCGCGCTCAGCGACCTGGGCGGCGTGGGCGACGGTGTCGCGCGCGGCGCCGTGCACCTGCGGGGAGCAGCGCAGCGAGTAGGCGTCCTGGACGCGGTTGCAGTCCGGCCCGCGGTGCGAGGCGACGACGCCGGACCCGGCAAGCAGCCGCGTCAGGTTCGCCGCCGAGGACGCCTGTCCGGGGTGGGGTCGGATCGCCTGGAGCTCCGGGGCGAAGACCCGGTCGGTGCCCAGCTGACCCTCGACCGACATGGCGGCGGTCAGGTCCGCGGTGCGCAGCAGACGACGGAGGTCCGCGATCGCCAGCACCAGCATGCCGAGCATGCCGTCGGTGCCGTTGATGAGCGCGAGGCCCTCCTTCGCCTCGAGCTCGACCGGGACCAGACCGACGGCGGCCAACGCCTCGGCCGCCGGCAGGAGCGTCCCCGACGCGTCCCGCACCGGGCCCTCCCCCATCAGGGCGAGCGCGCAGTGCGAGAGCGGAGCCAGGTCGCCGGAGCAGCCGAGCGACCCGTACTCGTGCACCACCGGGGTGATGTGGTGGCTGAGCAGGTCGGCCAGGAGCTGCGCGGTCTCGACCCGGATGCCGGTGCGGCCGGTGGTCAGCGTGGAGAGCCGCAGCAGCATCAGCGCCCGCGTCACCTCGCGCTCGACCTCGGGGCCGGACCCGGCGGCGTGGGAGCGGACCAGCGACTTCTGCAGCTGCGCGCGCCTCTCGGTCGGGATGTGGCGCGTGGCCAGCGCCCCGAAGCCCGTCGAGATGCCGTAGGCCGGGGTGGGGGCGGCGGCGAGCGCCTCGACGACGGCGCGGGCCCGCCGCATGGCGTTCACCGACTCGGCGCTGAGGTTCACCGCGGCGCCGTCGCGGGCGACGGCGAGGACGTCCTCGGGCGAGACCGGGCCGACGCCGAGGGTCACGGTCGGTGAGCTGTTGTCCATCCCCTCATCCAAGGAGCCACCGGAGCGCCGTGCCAGGGGGCACGGCGTCAAGCGTTCTCGTATCCGAGACTGTGCCCTGGGCTACGGTGCCGGCGTGAGCCAGGTCCCCTCAGCGACGCGAGCACTCCGGGTGCTCCGGTTCCTCGCGGCCCAGCCGCACCCGGTCGCCATGGAGGCGATCATGCGCGCCGTGGACCTGCCGCGCAGCACGGCCTACCACCTGCTCACCGCGATGGTGGACGAAGGCTTCGTCGTGCACCTCGCGGACGACCGCTGCTACGGACTCGGGGTCGCCGCCTTCGAGGTCGGCAGCGGGTACTCGCACCAGGAGCCGCTGCAGCGGATCACCCGGCGGCCGCTGGCCGCGCTGGCCGACCGGACCGGCCACTCGGCACACCTGGCCGTCCTGCACGGTCGCGACGTGCTCTACGTGGTGGAGGAGCGGGCCGCTGGGCGCCCTCCCCTGGTCACGGACGTCGGCGTCCGGCTGCCCGCCCACCTCACCGCGAGCGGCCGGGCGATCCTCGCCGCCCTGCCGGCCAACCAGGTCCGCGCCCTGTTCCCGAGTCGCACCGCCTTCGTGGAGCGCAACGGGCACGGGCCGACCTCGCTCAGCGCGCTGCGCACCGTGCTGGCCGAGACCCGGCAGCGCGGCTACGCGACGGAGGACGGGGAGATCACCACCGGCTTCGCCAGCGTGGCCTCCCCCGTGCTCGACCACAACGGCCTGCCCGTGGCGAGCGTGGCGGTGACCTACGCCGGGACGGCGGCCCTGCCGCCGATCGTGTCGGCCGTGCGCTCGACGGCCGACGCCGTCACCCGGCGGCTGCTGGGTCGCTGAGCCCCGGATGATCTTCCGCCCGGGTCATGGCCGGGCATTGCTGGCTACCGCCCGCCACCGCTGCGGTGGTAGACCTCCGAGCCCTGCGACCAGGCCGAGACCGGGTCCGCGGAGCCGATGTGGTCCTCGTGCAGGTCGAAGGGGTCCCGGTCCAGCACGACGACGTCCGCCGCGGCCCCGACGCGCAGGTTCCCCGAGTCGTCCTGGTGGTTGGCGTGGGCAGCGCCGCTGGTGTAGGCCTGCAACGCCTGGGACAGCGTGAGGCCCTGGTCGTCGCGCATCGGGGGCTCCTCGTCGCGCTCGTCGGTCCGGCGCGAGGAACGGTTGACCAGTACGTGGATGCCCTCCATCGGCTCGGGCGGGTTGATCGGCCAGTCCGAGCCCCCGGCCACCAACGCGCCGGCGTCGACGATGTCGGCGAAGGGGTACTGCCAGTCCAGGCGCTCCTGGTCGAGGTACGGCTCGACCATCTGCACGGCGGGGGTGTTGTAGCGCGCCCACATCCCCTCGACGTTGGCGATCGCACCGAGGAGGCGGAAGCGGGGCCTGTCGCGGGGCGCCACCAGCTGGAGGTGCGCGAGCTGGTGGCGTTGCGAGCTCCACCCGTTCGTCCGCCGCGCGGCCTCGATGGCGTCCAGGGAGGTCCGTACCGCTCGGTCGCCCAGTGCGTGGAAGTGCGCCTGGAAGCCGGCGGCGTCCAGCGCGGTGACGGCCTCGTCGAGCTGGTCGGGCGACAGGAAGGTCATGCCCCGCTCCCCACCGTCGCACGGACAGCGGGCGCCGCCGAGGTACGGCTCGTCCACCGCCATGGTGAAGGTCTCCGAGACCCCGTCGACCATCAGCTTGACCGAGCCGGCATCGAGTCCCGACGCGGCGAGCCGCTCGCGCTCGGCCTCGAGGTCCTCGAGCTGCTCGACACCGCGGTGCCGGTCCCACCAGAGCGCGAGCCGGACCCGGGCGGTGAGCTCGCCCTCGTCGACCAGGTCGAGGTAGGCCTGGGTGGGGTCGTCGATGCCGGCGTACCCGCCCACCAGCGCGTCCTGCCAGCCCACGATCCCCCACGAGTGCAGGTGCGCCTGCGCCTCGCGCAGCGCCTCCTTCTTCTCGGCCCGCGTGGTGTCGACGAGCCGGTGGACCAGGAGCGCAGCGGCCTCCCGCAGCGTCCCGGTGGGGTTCCCCTCGTGGTCCCGCTCGATCCAGCCGTCCTCAGGGTCGGGCGTGCGGCTGTCGATGCCGGCGAGCTCCAGCGCGCGCGTGTTGACCCACGCGTTGTGGTGGTCGTTGCTGGGCAGGAAGGCCGGTCGGTCGGGGACGACGCGGTCCAGGGCCGCTGCCGTCGGCCCCGTCCCCTGGTCGAAGTGCTCCAGGGACCAGCCGCCGGCGCGGAACCACACCCCGTCCTGCTCCCCGTTCCGGTCGTCCTGCGCCGCCACGGCGGTGGCGATGGCCTCCAGGCACTCCTCGGCGCTCCCGCAGTCGGTGAGCAGGCCGCTGCGCAGCTCCAGACCGCCGATGAGGGGGTGGATGTGGGCGTCGTGGAAAGCCGGCATCACCAGGCCGCCCTCGGCGTCGAACTCCTCGACCCGGGCACCGCCGGACGACATCGCCTCCCGGACGTCCGAGAGGGGGCCGACGGCGTGGATCTTCCGTCCTCGCACCCCTACGGCGCCGTCGTGGTGGTAGCGGAGACCGTCGAAGACTCGGCCGTTCGCGAAGATCACGTCGTTCACTGGTGCCCACTTCGTTCGAGGTTCGGTGGCGGTCGAGGTTCGGCGGCGGTCGCGACAACCTACGACACGCGGTGGGCCCACCGGTCGGCGCGGAGCCACGATCGGCCTCAGCGCACCTCGGCTCGCAGCAGCTCTTACTCGGCCTCGCCCTGGTCGGAGCCGAGAAGGCCGGACCACCAGGTCAACGCGCCCTTCGTGGCCAGCCCACGCCCCCACGCGCCGCGACGCAGGCGATAGCCGATGGAGCTCGTGTCCGGCCGGTCGGCGACTGCGCGGAGCGCCATCTCGACCGACCACGACCGCCACCTCGGCGGTGGGAGGGGTGCGGGAGGAGGTGCTCCATCCCGGCAGGATCAGCGTTCAGGCCGGCCATCGGCGCCAGGTCGTCGCCGGTCACCGGCTGCAGTAGCTGCGGGCGTACCCCGCGGTGCCCGGCTGGCAGTAGGAGTCCTGCGCGCGCCAGGTCGTACCGGCCACGATCAGCACGGACGCCGCCAACAGCGCCGCGCCCCACAGCGACAGGTGGCGGGCCCGCTTGGCGCGCCACGCCCGGACCAGGACCGCGAACCCCGCACCGGCCAGCACGAGCTGGGTGATCCCACCGAGGTTGATCCAGCGCCCAGCGTTCGCGCACGGCGAGCAGCCCGTCGAGGAGCAGCCGTAGTCGTCGGTGCAGTCGGTCATCACACCGAACCCCACCGCGAACCACCCGAACGTACCCAGCAGCAGGCACGTGCCGATCGCGACCGAGGCGAGGATCACGCCGGCGACCGAGGCTGTCTTCATCTACCGAGTCTCGACTACCGGGGCCGACCTGGCATCCGTACGGACACTCAGCTCAGCCGCGCTCAGAGGCCCTCCTCGACCAGTCGGACAGCGGTCGTCACGTCGTCGGTGAGCGGGCGATCGCTGCGGTCCTCGTCGAGCTGCGCCGCCGCCTTCTCGAAGACGTCCCGCACCGGGCCGTGAGGAAGCCGGTCCGGGTCCATCCGCAGCGCACGCACCGCGGCGACCAGCTCGCAGCCGAGGACCACCGGTGCCGACCCGGCGAGCTGCTCGCACGCCCAGGCCGCCTGCGTCGAGAAGCTCGCGTGCTCCTCGAGTCCGAGTGACACCGAGGCGTGGCCGGTGGAGACCGGGGTGGTGAGGATGCGGACCCGCGCCAGCGCGTCCTGGGCGAGGTACTCCAGGATCATCACGCCAGAGCTGTCCACCGGTCCGGAGGCCAGGAACGCCGGCAGGCCCGTGAGGGACGGATTGGTCAGCGCCGACAGGCGGGCGGCCGAAAGCGCGACCACCGGGTACGCGGCCTGACGCAGGGCGTCGAGCGTCGCGGAGAGCCGGGCGGTGACGAACCCCCCGTGGTGCAACGGCACCCCGTCGGCGACCACGAGCGGGTTCTCGCTGGCGTCGTCGACCTCGACCATCACCGACTCCTCGGTGGCGACCAGCGCGTCCACGAACGGCGCGTGCACCTGCGGCACCGTGCGCAGCCCGAACGGGTCCTGCACCCGCGCCGGCGTCCAGTCCGCCGGCTCGAGCAGGGCCATCAGCCGGCGGGCGACGCGCTGCTGGGATGCGTCGGGTCGCCCGGCGTGGACGCGCGGGTCGTAGGCCTGCACCGACGCCTGGAGCGCCACCGCCGACAGCGCGACCACCTTCTCGGCCGCCACCGAGAGCAGGGTCAGCCGGCGGTGCAGCAGTGCCGAGGTCGCCAGGGTCAGTGCGTTGCTCGACATGAACGGCAGCGCGTCGCCGTCGTCCGCCTCGGCGGCCGGCGACGAGCCGGACCGCCACGGCCGCTCACCCAGGAGCGTCAGGGCGAGCTCCGCCAGCGGCACCAGGTCGCCCGTGCCGATCGAGCCCGACCGGTGCAGGTCGGGCACGGCGCCCGAGCCGATCGCGGCCCCGAGCGAGGACGCCAACCCGGCACTGACCCCGGACCGGCCCGAGGTGATCTGGTGCAACCGGATGGCCATGGCGGCCCGGGCGGTCGCGTCGTCGTAGGTGTCGCCGAACGCTGGTCGCGTGACTGCGCCACAGCCGCAGCGCATGGGAGGAACCGTCGCCGGGCGTGATCTCGCTCGGCACCGTGCGGAGTGCGCCGACGCCCGTGGTCAGGCCGTAGACGGCTCCCGAACGAGCTGCGAGCCGGAGGTGCTGCTGCGCGCTGGTGATCCGTTCGACGGAGGCGTCGGTGAGCTGCACGGGGGCAGGCCCGCCCCGAAGCGCCCAGGACGTCAGGCCTTCCAGCGACAGTCGGGTGGCGGACACGTTCGGGCTCCTTCGCCTCCGGCGAGCGTGCGGGTACCCAGCATGGACCCCGGGCGGGCTCTGCGGTGACCCCGTCACCCCCCGTCGAAGAACCCCAGGAAGTTGCGGGAGCCACCGCAGAGGAAGGTGGCCGCCGCACCCTGGTCGACCACCAGTGCCCGCACTCGTGCGACGTCCCACAGGTGATGCTCGTGGAGGGCGCTGTCCACCGCCTCGCCGGTCCGGGTCGCGGCAGACCGCGGTCTTCCCCGTGCCGGACACACCTTCGACCAGGTGGTTGCGGATGCCCGCCGTCGCGGTGTCGGTGCGGCACTGCCGCCGCGCGACGTCGGGCGCGGCCGCAAGGAGTGTCAGGGCGTCGGCGGCGCGGTGCCGACGCCTGGCGGCAGGCTCGCGACCCGGGGGACGTCGCGCACCGACCGCGAGACCAGGGTGACCAGCGCCAGGGCCACGTAGGCGAGGCCGGCCACGAGCATCACCTGCTGCACGCCGAACACGGCGGCGAGCGGGCCGATGGTGAGCTGCCCGACCGGGATCGCCACGAACGAACCGAGCATGTCGTAGGAGTAGGCGCGCGAGAGCATCTCATCGGGAACGTGCTCCTGCATGGCCAGGTCCCAGCCGAGGCCGAAGACCTGGAGGCCGACGCCGGCGACGAACGCGGCCACCGCCCCCGCGACCAGGACGGGTTGGACGCCCAGGACGATCATCGGAGCGCCGCCGAACGCGACGGCGACCATGCCCCACAGCAGCGGGCGCCGGAGGTGGAGGCGGATCAGGACCAGGGAGCACAGGAGGAACCCGAGGGCCTCCGCCGAACGGATCAGGCCCCAGCCGCCCTCGCCGATGTCGGTCTGGGTCGCGAGCACGGGACCGAGCGTGTTGAAGGCGCCGCTCTCGATCGCGTTGAGAAGGCCGAAGGACGCCACCACGACCCACAGCCAGGTCGTCGAGGTCAGGTACGTCCACCCCTCACGCAGGTCCGACAGCACCCGGGCACCCTCCTGGCGGGGCAGCGGCGGGGGGATCCGCACCTGCGTGAGCAGCAGGGTGGCCGCGACGTAGGTGCCGCCGTCGACGGCCAGGGCCCACCCTGGTCCGATCGTGACGACGAGGATGCCGCTGATCGCAGGACCCAGGACCGTCAGGGCATTCTCCGGGACCGCCAGCAGCAGGTTCGCCTCCTTGAGCTGGGCCCGAGGCACCAGCTGGGGGAGCAGGCCGGCCATGGCCGGCATCCCCGACGCGGTCGCGGTGCCGTTGACGGCGGCCAGCACCACCAGCTGCCACAGCTCGGCGGTCCCGGTGATGACGAGCGCCGCGATGGCCAGCTGGCTCACGGCAGAGATCACGTTGGTGGCCTGCATGACCAAGGTGCGGCCGAACCTGTCCGCCAGCACTCCGCCCGCCAGCAGGAAGACCACCATCGGGATGCTGTACGCCGCCAGCACCGTGCCGAGCGCCGTGGCCGAGTCGCTCACCTCGAGCACGGCGAACGCCAGCGCGACACCGGCCATCGTGGTGCCCGCGCGGTCGACCAGCCGCGAGAGCAGGTAGTAGCGGAAGTTCCGCTCGCGGATCGGCGCCAGAACCGACGCACCGTCGCTCATGGTCCGCGCCCTCAGCTCTTCATCTCGAAGGCCCAGCAGAGGGCGCTGACGTGCAGGGTGCCTGGGGTCCGCGGCGCGCGGTTCTGGTCGTGCAGGAGGTCGGAGGCCTCACCGATGAGACCGCGCACGCGCTCCCAGACCTCCGGAGTCACCCACCCCTCCAGGTCGCTGAGGTAGTTCGGGGTGCCCGGGGCGCGCTCGCGCACGCGCCGCTCGAGCTCGCGTCCCACCACCCGTGCGTGGGAGACGTCGCTCTCGGGGTCCGACCGGTGCTGGGAGGTCGCACCCCGGAGCTCGTGCGGGTAGCGGTAGCGCTTGGCCAGACCCCCTCGGATCCGCTCCTCCCCCGCCTCCACCAACTCGCCCGCGGCGAGGAGCGTCCGCAGGTGGTACGAGGCGTTGGCGTGGGTCAGGTGCAGCTCACGGGCGACCTCGGAGGCACTCATAGCGGTACCGGTGAGGAGCGAGAGCATCCGCAGCCTCGTCGGGTGCGCCACGGCGCGCAGCGAGGCCTTCTCGGCGTCGGACACCGAATCACCCCCCAACACTTGTTGGAGAGGGTGCCAGAGACCACGCACTCTGTCAAACATCTGTTGGGGAGTCGCGAGACAAGACGTTGCGCGACTTGTGCCGAGAGGTGGCGGCGCCGGACCACCGTGCCTCGGTAACGTGCCGCGCATGCCCATCAAGCTCGAGAACGTCGGCATCGCCGTCCGCGACCTCGACGCCACGATCGCCTTCTTCACCGATCTCGGACTGAGCGTGCTCGGCCAGGACACCGTCAGCGGTGAGTGGGCCGACACCGCCGTCGGCCTCGACGGCAACCACGCCAGGATCGCCGTCCTCCAGACGCCGGACGGCCATGGCCGCCTCGAGCTCTTCGAGTACCTCCACCCGGAGGCGATCGAGACCGAGCCCACCCGACCCAACGAGATCGGCATGCACCGCGTCGCCTTCTCGGTCGACGACATCGACGAGGCGCTCGAGATCGCCGCGAGGCACGGCTGCCACCCGCTGCGCGGCGTGGCGACCTACGAGGACCTCTACAAGCTCACCTATCTCCGCGGCCCCAGCGGGATCCTGGTGATGCTCGCCGAGGAGCTCAGGAAGAGCTAGGCGACCGGAGCGGCGGCACCGGCCCCGACCCGACGGCGCGTGCTCAGCGCTTGGTCTCGTACCGGCTCAGGAGCACGCCGTCGGGAAACCTCCGAGTCTCCACCAGGTTCAGGTCCACCCAGCTGTCCAGCGCCGTGAAGAACGGCGTGCCGCCGCCCACGAGGACCGGGTGGGTGACGATCGCGTACTCGTCGATCAGCCCGGCCCGCATCGCGGCCGCGGCGAGAGTGGCGCCACCGAGGTCCATGCGACCGCCGTCCTCGGTCTTGAGTCGGGCGATCTCGACGACGGCGTCCCCGGTGACCAGGCGGGCGTCGAAGTCGACCGACCTTATCGTCGAGGAGAAGACCACCTTGGGCATGCGCTGCCACCGGCGGGCGAACTCGATCTGCGCCGGCGTGGCGTCGGGGTCTTGGTCGGCGGTCGGCCAGTGCGAGCTCATCGTCTCCCACAGCCTGCGTCCGTACAGCGCCAGTGCCGTCGCCCCGACCCGGTCGGACCACCACTGGAACAGCTCGTCGCCCGGTACGCCCCAGCCGATGTCATCGTCGGGCGCGGCGATGTAGCCGTCCAGGCTCACATTCATGCCGTAGGCCACTTTCCGCATGACGTCAGCCTCCTCCAGGTGGGTCTTCTGCTGGCAGACCGACCCCGCGCGCCCGACTCATCGCCCCACCCGCGAGATGGCGCTCGCAACGAACCGAGATGGCGGTCGCGACGGGCCGAGGTGGCGGTCACGGCGGGGCGAGGTGGCTGGGGACCGGTCCACTCCTGACGACTGAGGCTGCGGTGGGGAACCGCTTCCAGAACGACTCGGCGATCCGTCGTGAGGACGTGTTCTCACCGGCCGCGTTCAGGTCGGGCTCGCTGGACGGGTTCCCGGCTAGCCCACTGCCCTGGGCCGCCAGGTGACGTCAGCTCACGCGCGCGAGCACCCCGGTCTGTGCAAGCAGAGCGAACCTGTCGGGCACCCCCCAGTGCTCGACGATCCGGCCATCGACGATGCGGGCCTGGTCGAACACCGTGATGTCGACCGGCCGACCGGAGGCCGGCCCGAAGAATGCGCCGGTGTTGGTTCCGCGTCCTCGCACCCTCACCCACACCCGATCACCGTCGACGACTGCGTCCTCGATGGTGAACTGCATGTCTGGGACGGCGCCATGGACGTCACGGATCGCGGCTTTGAGGTGATCGATTGCCTCCGCGCCCGTCCCGGCGAGGCCGAACTGGTGCTCAACGAGGTCGGGTGAGCACAACTGATCGACGATCGCGTCGTCGCCGATGGCGAATCCCTCGTCGAACATGCGCTGCATGACCTGGAGCGAGGGGTGAGTGACCTGCATGACGAAGCTCCTGACGTCGCGTGTCCGTGGACGTAATTGACTCTAGTGTCGCTAGGATGAATATGTGGCGGATGACGAGGTCGTGTCAAGGGCTCGTCGCCCCTACCGTTCGACACTGCGCGACGCGCGGGCTCGCGAGACCAAGCGTCGAGTGGTGGCCGCGGCTGCCAGTCACTTCCTCACGAGCGGCTACGCCGGCACGTCCGTGACGGCGATCGCAGGCACGGCCGATGTCGCTGTCGACACGGTCTACAAGACGTTCGGCTCCAAGATCGGCCTGCTCAAGGAGGTCCTGGACGTCACCATCGGCGGCGACGATGCGCCGGTGTCGCTGCTCGAGAGAGCCGGACCGCAAGCCCTGCGCGAAGAAACGGATCAGCGCACCCAGGTGAAGATGCTCGCGGCAGCGGTCACCCAACAACTGGCACGCATCCGCCCCCTCGACGACATCCTGCTCAGCGCGGCCGCGGTCGACCGGGAGGCGGCCGACCTGCGCGAGGACATCCAGGTGCGTCAGCGCAGGACCGCGATGCGGACCATCGTGAGCTGGATCGCTGCGCATGGCTCCCTGCGGGACGACCTCCCGGTCGATGAGGCCGCCCACGTGGTGTGGGCGCTCACCTCGCCGGAGGTACACCGACTGATGTGCGACACCGGCACCTGGTCCAGCACCCGCTACCAGAGCTGGCTGGAGCAGAGCATCGCGGACGGCATCCTCGGGAAGGCGTGACGGCCGGAACGCGGGCTCGCGGCGACCGTGGGGTGCCCTGCCCCCGCACCTTGCCCACCAGCTCGGGCCGCTGCCCGGGTCGGTGCGAGCAGGCCCCCGTCAGTACTCGCCCTTGATCACGAAGTAGGACCCCCGGATGGTGCCAGCGAGCTTGGACTTCTGCCGGGCGAACTTGAACGCGTCCAGCTCGGCGGGGACCTCCATCCCCTCGGAGAGCTTGAACCCGACCGCTCGCTTGCCGCCGGGGGCCAGCGTGTAGAGGACGTTGACGGCGAGCCCGGACTCGTGGAACACGTGCGTCCAGCGGACCCCATCGACCTCGAGGTCGCTGGCCTCCAGCGCCGGTGAGGCGATCACGATGCTGCGTTCCTGACGCAGCACGCGGGCGACGTGGTCGACCTGCTCCCTGGCGTCGTCCGCGGACCTCACGGTGAAGTCCACGTCGTGCTTGTTCTTGAAGTAGCGGGCTTCGTGGGCGCGCAGGCCGGCAAGGGAGTCGGCGACCGGCGAGGACTCCAGCCCGGTGGTCGAGACGTTCGCGAAGTCGACGGTGTAGGTCATGAGTACTCCTGGTCTCGGGTTCGGCGGCCGTAGTCCGGCCCACGGTGATGACGTCGACCGGGCCCCGGGTGTGACGCCGGCGGAGAAGGGGCCGCCGACCCGGTCTGGTCAGGTAGCAGGGCCCAGAGCGAGATCCTCCAGGACGGCCCTGAAGGTCTGGTACCGGACCTCCCCGACCCGTCGCGCCCAGTCCCGCTCGATGCATAGGTTCCGCTCCCGCACGGCATCGAGCACGCGATTCCCGAGGGCAGTGCGCCGGACGACGCGGACCCGGCGGTCGGCAGGGTCGACCTCGACGGCGAGGTGGCCGGATCCCTCGAGGTGGGTCACGAACTGTCCGCACCCCTGCTTGGTCATCCCCACCCGGTCGGCGAGCTCGGTGATGCTCACTCCGGCCTCGGGCACCGAGGTCATCACGCGGAAGTGGGACTGCCGCAGGCCGCCCCAGTCCTCGGCGGCGAAGGTCGCACTCACCTCGCGGAGGAGCAGCCCCATGAGCAGCGGCGCGTGGGCCTGTTCCACCGGGAGGTCGGCCTTGACGAAAGTCATCAAGTCACTTTACCTTATGATTGGTAAAGCCGCTTTAGTGGTCTCGAGGTGAGACATGCACGACCGCGCACTCCTCGGCCCCGCCGACGTGAGCGACACCGAGCTGGCCAGGATGGTCGCCGAGCTGCTGGACCGACCACCGGCCCAGGTCACGCTGCTGAGCTCACAGGCCAGCGAGGTCCCCTACGACCTGCCGGCCATCACCACCGCCGGCCGCTACTGGGTTCGCGGCGTCGCTCTGGTCGACGGAAGGCACGAGCCCTTCTCCCTCTTCGTCAAGCACGTCCAGTCCTGGGCGCGCTCACCCCTGTTCGCCGGGGTGCCTACGGAGATCGCCGCGGTCGCCGAGGCCGGGATCCCCTGGCGCACCGAGCCGCTGGCCTACCGCTCCGACCTCGGCGACCGGCTGCCGGTCGGGTTGCGGATGCCGCGCGCCGTGGGGGTCTTCGACCTCGACGACAAGTCCGCGGCCGTCTGGCTCGAGGAGATCGCGACGGTGCCGACGCTCTGGGAGACCACCACCTACGAACGTGCCGCCTTCCTCCTGGGGAGGCTCGCGGCCAGTGCGGCCGTTCACCAGCTCGCTCGGGTAGGACGGTTCCCCTGGACCGTGTCCGACTACCTGCACGGGCGCCTCGAGCACCAGGTCCTCCCCCTGCTGACCAGCTCCGAGGTCTGGCAGCACCCCCTCGTGGCAGCGGCCTTCGGCGACTCGCTGCGTCACCGTCTGCTCGACGCTGCCCGACGCGTCGGCACCCTGGTCGACGAGCTGGAGAGCATGCCGCTCGGCACCGCTCATGGCGACGCCTGCCCGAACAACCTGCTCCGGACCTCCGAGGACGGCTTCGCGTTGATCGACTACGGCTTCTGGTGTGAGGCCCCGCTCGGGTTCGACCTCGCCCAGCTCCTGGTCGGCGAGGTGCAGGTCGGCCGGCGCGAGGCGGCGACGCTGGGCGCCCTCGAACGCAGGATCCTTCCCTCCTACATCGACGGGCTGCGCGCTGAGGGCTGCGAGGTCGATGCGTCCGTGGTGCGCCGCGCGCACGCCCTCCAGCTGATGATCTTCACCGGGCTGTCCACCCTCCCCTTCGAGCACCTCGCCGCAGCCCGACGCCGACGCTGGAGCGGCTCGCCGCGCAGCGAGCCGCCCTCGCAGGGTTCTGCGTGGACCTGCTTGCTGCGACCGAGCGGGCGCAGGAGCGGAGAGGTCTCCCAGGCGAGCAGATCCGCAACGGCGGGGGCCGGGACCTCGGGACGGGTCTGTGCGGCGCCAATCAGTCTGCGCGCCTGTAGGGATTCGAACCCCAAACCTTCTGATCCGTAGTCAGATGCTCTATCCGTTGAGCTACAGGCGCCCGCCCCCGGCTTCGCCGAGGACTGGTCGAGAATAGCCGACCCCCCGGACGATGGCTAAACCAGCCCCGGCGGCCGGCCCGACCGGGTCACTCGGGCCAGGAGTAGGGCAGGAACTTGCCGTCGAAGGTGACCACGACGTGCTCTGCGCCGTCGTGGGTGGTGCGATCCACGTCCAGGCGGAAGTTGATGGCGCTCATGATGCCGTCGCCGAACTGTTCGTGGATCAGCTCCTTGAGTGCCGGGCCGTAGACCTGGAGCGCCTCGTAGAAGCGGTAGATCGTCGGGTCCGTCGGGACCTGGGTGGGCAGGCCCCCGCGGTAGGGCACGGCGCCGAGCACCCGGACGGCCTCCTCGGGCAGCCCGAGGAGCGCCACCGCCGCCCGAGCCTCGGGCTCCGGCACCGGGTGCTGGCCCAGCAGCGCTGCCGTCGTCCACACCACCGGGCGGCCCAGCCCGTCGGCCAGCTCCTGCCAGGTCACGCCCTTGGCGATCCTC
Source organism: uncultured Actinomycetota bacterium (assembly GCA_963822495.1). Lineage (GTDB taxonomy): Bacteria > Actinomycetota > Actinomycetes > Propionibacteriales > Nocardioidaceae > Nocardioides. The sequence goes on from CAWGHQ010000002.1 coordinate 44,835, forward strand.
GCCTCGCGGATCTTCTCGGTCAGCTCGTCGCGGTTCATGGCGCCATCCTGACCCACGGGTCCGCCGACTCACCGCGTTGAACGTTCCAATTGGAGCCTCGCCGGACGCCCGCGTACCCTCCGATAGATTCGTCAGGGTCCGAACAATTGCCGTTCCGTGCGCCTGACGACAGTCGCCGACAAGGACGCCGGACCGACCAGAGCAGCCCCAAGGCCCCGCAGCTCGCGGCGGGCCACGCGTGAGAGGGAACCACCGCCATGACGGCCATCCAGGAGTCCCCCGGGACGTCCACCCACCCGACCACCCACCGGGGCGTCATCGACTTCGTCGAGGAGGTCGCGGCGATGACCCGGCCGGCCCGCATCCAGTGGTGCACCGGCTCGGACGAGGAGTGGACCGAGCTGACCGACGCCCTCACGGCGACCGGCACCTTCACACGGCTGAACCCGGCCATCAAGCCGAACTCCTTCCACGCGGCCTCGGACCCCATCGACGTGGCGCGCGTCGAGGACCGCACCTACATCTGCTCCGTCGAGGAGAAGGACTGCGGGCCCACCAACAACTGGATGGACCCCTCGGAGATGAAGTCGCTGATGCGCGGCCTCTACGACGGGTGCATGGCCGGGCGCACCATGTACGTCATCCCCTTCGTCATGGGCCACCTCGACGCCGAGAAGCCGATGTTCGGCATCGAGCTCACCGACTCCGCCTACGTCACCGCCTCCATGCGGGTCATGGCCCGCATGGGCAGCCACGTCCTGGAGCGGATGACCGAGCTCGATGCCGAGTTCGTGCCGGCCCTGCACTCGGTGGGCCACCCGCTCGCCGACGGCGAGGCCGACGTCGCCTGGCCGTGCAACGACACCAAGTACATCGTGCAGTTCCCCGAGGAGAGGGCGATCTGGTCCTTCGGCTCGGGCTACGGCGGCAACGCCCTGCTCGGCAAGAAGTGCTACGCCCTGCGCATCGCCTCGGTGATGGCGCGCGACGGCGGCTGGCTGGCCGAGCACATGCTCATCCTCAAGCTCACCAGCCCCGAGGGCACGGTCAAGTACATCGCCGCGGCCTTCCCGAGCGCGTGCGGCAAGACCAACCTGGCCATGCTCCAGCCCACGATCCCGGGCTGGAAGGTCGAGACGCTCGGCGACGACATCGCCTGGATGCGCATCGGCGAGGACGGCCGGCTGTGGGCCGTCAACCCCGAGTACGGCTTCTTCGGCGTCGCGCCCGGCACGAACGAGCACACCAACCCCAACGCCATGACGACCATCAACAAGGGCAACTCGGTCTTCACCAACGTCGGGCTCACCGAGGACGGCGACATCTGGTGGGAGGGGCTGGAGAACCCCCCCGCGCACGCCACCACGTGGAAGGGCGAGGCCTGGACGCCCGAGCTGGGCGAGCAGGGTCTGCTCACCAGCCACCCCAACAGCCGCTACTGCACGCCCATCAAGCAGTGCGACATCCTCGCCGCCGAGTACGACGACCCCCGCGGCGTGCCGATCGACGCCATCCTGTTCGGCGGGCGGCGCAAGACGACCGTGCCGCTGGTCTTCGAGGCCCGCGACTGGACCCACGGCACCTTCCTCGGGGCCACGCTCTCCTCCGAGACCACCGCCGCCGCGGTCGGGGCGGTCGGCGTGGTGCGGCGCGACCCCATGGCGATGCTGCCCTTCATCGGCTACCACGCGGGCGACTACTTCAACCACTGGATCACCATGGGCAAGGAGAACGACGCGGCCAAGCTGCCCCGCATCTTCTACGTCAACTGGTTCCGGCGTGACGAGGACGGCGGCTTCCTGTGGCCCGGCTTCGGCGAGAACAGCCGGGTCCTGAAGTGGGTCGTGGAGCGCATGGACGGCCTGGCCGCCGCCGTCGAGACCCCGATCGGGCACGTGCCGACGCCTGAGTCGCTCGACACCGAGGGACTCGACCTGACCCCCGAGGCCCTGGCGGCCGCGCTGGCCGTGGACCCCGAGGAGTGGAAGGCCGAGCTGCCGCAGATCCAGGAGTGGTTCGACAAGTTCGGCGACCAGCTGCCCACGGTCCTGTGGACCGAGCTCGACGGCCTCCGCGCCCGGCTGGACGCCTGAGGAGGACCCCTTCGCCGCGACCACCGCGCCCGGGAGACACCGGCGCGGTGGAGACCGGCATGTCATCATGCGGATGGGTCTCGGAGCCCCGGTGATGAGGACGAGGAGGAGGCTGGTGTGAGCGACCACGGCCCGCAGGACCGGGCGCTCCTGGAGTCGGGTGCGGCCGACCTCTTCGGCGAGGTCCTCACCTCCGGCGGCATCGACGCCGACGACGACCGCCTGGCCGCCGACGCCGAGCAGCGGCCGGCCTTCGACCTCCTCGTCCGGCTCGGGCTGCTCCAGCTCGACCCCGAGCTGGGCGTCTACCAGCCCCAGGACCCGCAGACCGTGCAGTCGCGGGTGGTCTCCCCTCTCAGCCAGGAGGGCGCTCGACTCCTCGGCGAGTCCTCGCAGTGGGCCACCGCCTTCGGCTCCCTGTCCCAGGCCTGGCGTCGCTCGCCGCAGGCCTCGAGCCGCGGTCCGTTCACCTACCTGCGCGGCGACGCCATCGCACCCTTCCTGAGCAACCTGGCGGCCGAGACCGAGGAGGAGGTGCTCACCGCCCAGCCCCAGGCAGGCCGCGACCCGCAGACCCTCGCCGCGTCAGCGCTGCAGATCATCGACATGCTCGAGCGCGGCTGCAGCATGCGCACCCTCTACCAGCACAGCGCTCGCCGCAGCTCGGTGACGCACAAGTACGTCGCCGCGGTGACCGAGCGCGGAGCCGAGGTCCGCACGCTCGACGAGTTCTTCAACCGGATGCTGATCTTCGACCGCCGGGTGGCGGTGATCCCCAGCGGCGACGACCTGCGCGTCGCGATCGCCGTCCGGGAGGCGGCCGTGGTGGCCTACCTGGTCGACGTCTTCGAGCGCGCGTGGGAGCGGGCCCGGCCCTTCACCAACCGCGACAGCTCGATGATGCGCGACATCGCCGCCGAGCAGCGCGCCATGACCATCCGGATGCTCATCGAGGGCCACTCGGACCCGGCGAGCGCCAAGCGGCTCGGCGTCAGCCCGCGCACCTACGCCGCCTACGTGGCCGACCTCAAACGTGAGTACGAGGCCGAGACCCGGTTCCAGCTCGGCTACGTCATGGGCCAGCGCGGAGTCTCCGGGCGCGAGGCGACGCCCGAGGACGCTTGACCTTCGGGCCCAGGAGTGCGGACACTGACCCCCGAGGACGGTGACTCGAGTCTGGTTCGAGTCACCGTCCTCGTCGCACGGACAGCCCCCGGGGGGCGTTCGGAACCCGCGAAGTAGGGGGCAGGCAGGCTCCGGTCCCGCGTTCTGGTGGCGCTCTCAGCGCCAGGTGATGCTCCGACCCCGGGCTGCGGCCCACCCGCAACCGGGATCGTTCGGATTCAGCGCGAGGAGAAGCAGGGACCGCCGCAACCCCAGCTGATGTCGCGGGCCTGGGCCGGCGCGGAGACCGAGAGCAGACCGAAGCTGATCGAGGTGGCGGCGACCGTGATACCGATCTTGCGGACGATGTTCATGGATGTCTCGCCTTCTGCTGTGTCCCTGAATGCCCGTGAGCCCCGGGCGATGACATCAGTTTGCGTGCCCGCGTGCGCGCGCGACGCACCCGCCTTGGTTCATCTCTGTGCATTGCAAAAGTCTGCAACGGAGAAAATATGCACTCGAACGGGCGGAGGTGCGGTGCCGGGGTGGGGCTCCTCCGTGGCGGCAAGACGATGGTCGGCCGACAACGCTGGCTGGCGGAGGCGGCGGGATTTGAACCCGCGAGAGGGGTTAAACCCTCAACCCGCTTAGCAGGCGGGCGCCATAAACCGGACTAGGCGACGCCTCCCCGACAGCGAGCACAGGTTACAAGCCGGGACACGACCCGGCGAATCCGCCTCAGCGCCGGGCCGCGGCCAGGCGCCGCTGGAGCTCGCGGACGAGGTCGTCGCGGTCGTGGGCGACGGCTTGCACCGGAAGGATCGTCGAGCGGTCGCCTTCCAGGCTCAGCACCACGCACGGCGCCCCTCGCAGCGTCGTGGTCGCGACCTCGACGACGTCGGCCCAGGCCGCGTCGGTGGTCCGCGCCCCCCGGACGAGGCGGACGGCGTACCCCTCGGCGTCCAGTCGCAGCACCCAGGCCCGGGAACGGAGCCACCACCCGAGCACGAAGACCCCGACGACGCCGAGCACCAGCGGCACGGCGAGGAGGTCGGGAGGCAGGCCGGCGATCGCGACGACGGCCGTCACCAGGAACATCACGAGGGCCACGCCGACCAGCGCGCTGCCGATGAACCGCGCCGCCAGCGCCGGCGCGAGCCGGTAGACGGTGGGCTCGAGAGGGGGGCTCGAGGGGCGGGCTCGGGGGCGGGCTCGGCGGTCGGGGCCATGGCCTCGATCCAACCCCACCGGCGCCGTCTATGATCGCCCGGGTCAGCGCCCCTCGCCGCGCGAGCTGCGGTGCGCGCGGGCACGGAGGGGTGCCGGAGCGGCCGATCGGAACCGCCTTGAAAGCGGTCGCTGGCAGAGATGTCAGCCGCGGGTTCGAATCCCGCCCCCTCTGCGGCTCGGCCCGGGCCCGGGCTCAGCCCGGTGGATCTCGGGTCAGTCGGCGGGAGTGAGCTCGAGCAGCACGTCGCCCTCCTGGACGACGTCGCCGGGGGCGACCCGCACGGCCTTGACCCGTCCGCCGTGCTCGACGTGGACGGGGATCTCCATCTTCATCGACTCGAGGAGGACCACGGCCTGCCCGTCCGCGACGTCGTCCCCGGGGGCCACGTCGATGCTGAGGACGTTCGCCACCATCTCGGCAGCGACGACGATGACGCGTTCTCGGGGCATGGCAGGAACCTAGCCGCTGCCCGCGCGGTACCCGGCAGGCGATCACCGCAGGGAGGACGCTGCGGCCGGGCTCGGGCCGCAGGGCCGTCCCGCGCTCCGCGCGCCGCGCACGCTGGCCGTGGGTGCCGGTCAGTGCGAGGTCGGCCCGGACGAGGAGGTAGCCCAGGACCAGGCCCACCAGCAGCCCGTAGAGCACCGACAACCCGCTCTCGGCGAGCCCGACGCGACCCTCGACCAGCGTCGTGGCCGTCGAGGCGGTCGCGGCGGCACCGAAGGCGCAGACCCACCATCCCTGACGCCGACGGGCCCGCAGGTGAGCGCCCCACACCAGGGCCGGCACCCCGACCAGCGCCTCGACCGGACGCGGGAAGGCGCCCAGGGTGCTGCGGACCCGGCCCACGCCGTCGAGCACGCTCCCCACGAGGTCGGGGGTGCCGTAGCGGCGCAGCAGCTCGCCGTAGAGAAGGGTCGCGACGAGCACGGCGCTCCCGACGAGGACCGCCACGACGCCCCGTCGGCCGAGGCCGTGCAGCCCGGCGCCCAGCCGGTGGACCATGACGAGCGCCCCGGCCAGCGACAGCCCCAGCGTGACGTAGGCGAACCGGGTCGGCTCGACGGTCGGCTCGTAGCCGAGGCAGGCCAGGGCTCCGACCGCGGCCACCACGACGGCCACCGCGGCCTCGCGCGCGGCGGCCAGGAAGCGTCCGGCCGGCACGGTGACCACCACACCCAGCACCGCCGCGATCGCGGCGGTCGCCACCGCGGCGCCACTACGCAGCCACGGCTCGTCGAACAGCAGGGTCGCCGCGCCGAGGACCAGCGCTGCCACGCCGACCACTCCCGGCCGGCCTCCGGTGCGGGCGGCGAGCGCCGTGGCGAGCGTCACCGACACGGCCACCGCCCCGGCCGCTGGGAGCCACGACGGGCCGGTCGGGACCAGGCCCAGGACGAGGGCGCCGAACCCGGTCGCGAGCAGCAGGGACCAGGCCGCCGTCACGGGGGCCGCCGGTGTCACCTCGCCTGCCCGCACGGACGGGAACGCTACAGACGCCGGTTGGCCAGCGAGGGGTTGGTGCGGCGCGCGGCCGACAGTGCCTCGTGGTCGAGGACCGCTCCCACGACCTCCGGACCGTCGCCGGCCTCGGCCAGCACGTCGCCGAGCGGGTCGACCAGCAACGAGCGTCCGGTGTACCGCGGCCCGGGCTGCGCCGCCGCCGCCACGAACACGGTGTTCTCGATCGCGCGGGCACGCACGAGGGTGCGCCAGTGATCGGCCTTGCGCTCGCCGGCGACCCAGGCGGAGGGCACGACCAGCAGCTCGGCGCCGGAGTCGACGAGCAGCCGGGCGTGCTCGGGGAAGCGCAGGTCGTAGCAGGTCATCAGCCCGACCCGCCACCCGCACAGATCGAGCAGGGCCGGCGTCGGGTCGCCGGCCGAGAGCCGGTCGGACTCGCGGTAGCCGAAGGAGTCGTAGAGGTGGATCTTGCGGTAGGTGGCGTGGGACTCCCCGCGCACGAGCAGCGTGTTGAAGGGGCGGCCCGGGTCGTGGCTGGTCTCGAACATCCCGGCTACCACCGTGGTGGAGTGCTCCTCGGCGGCACGGGCCACCGCGGCACCGAAGGGGCCGTCGACCGGTTCCGCGTCGGCGCTGACGTCGGAGCCGGCGGACCCGAAGTCGCGGGCGAAGGCCTCCGGGAAGACCACGAGGTCGCTGGCCGCGGGCATCCGGCGCGCGAGCAGGTCCCGGTTGGCCGCGGGGTCGAGGCCCGAGGCCTCCTGGACCAGGAAGACGCGCAGCGGGCGCGGCGCAGGTGTGGTCGCGGCAGGGGGTGCAGGGTCGGGCGAGCTCATGGACCCCAGGGTGCCACCAGATGACAGACTCCGGTCATGTCCGCGGCCGGCTCGTCCCCGTCGAGACGGCAGGCGCCGTGACGCCGGACCCTCCTCCCTACGCGGCCGTCGTGCTGGCCGGAGGGCGCGCGGTGCGCCTCGACGGCGCCGACAAGGCCTCGATCGAGGTCGCCGGCCGCACCCTGCTGGCGCGGGCTCTCGACGCCGTGCTCGACGCCGGCGAGGTGGTCGTGGTCGGCGAGCAGGTGCCGACCGAGCGCCCGGCCACGTTCGTCCTCGAGGAGCCGCGTCATGCCGGTCCCGTGGCCGCGCTGCTGACCGGTCGGGACGCCCTGCTCGGCTCACCACCGCTGCTCGCGGTCCTCGCCGTCGACATGCCCCACCTCCAGCCCGGGACCCTGCGCCGCCTGCGCCTGGCGGCAGCCGGCCACGACGGTGCCGCCCTGACCGACCCCGACGGGCGGCGTCAGCTGGCCCTCGTGATCGCCCTGGACCGGCTCGACGCGGTGGCCCCCGGCCTCGAGGAGCGCCACGGGCTGCCGCTGCACCGGCTCCTCTCCGGACTCGACCTCGCCGACGTCGCCCCGGTCGGGCTCGAGCATCGCGACGTCGACACCTTCGCCGACCTGCGGGACCTCGGCGGCGGTGCGGTGGGCCGGACCGACGGCCGGGCGTCGCAGTAGGGTCGCCGACATGCGAGCAGTCGTAGCTGACGGGACCGGTGGACCTGAGGTCCTCTCGGTCGGGGACGTGCCCGAGCCGACCCCGGGGCCCGGTGAGGTGACCATCACCGTCGCCGCGACCGCGGTCAACCGGGCCGACACCCTCCAGCGCCAGGGCCACTACCCACCGCCGCCGGGCGTCACCGACGTCATCGGCCTCGAGTGCAGCGGCACCGTCGCCGCGCTCGGGGAGGGCGTCGAGGGCCACCGGGTCGGCGACGAGGTCTGCGCCCTGCTGGCCGGCGGGGGCTACGCCGCCACCGTGGTCGTCCCGGCCGGGCAGGTGATGCCGGTCCCCGACGGCGTCGACCTCGTCACCGCCGCGGCGCTGCCCGAGGTGGCCTGCACGGTGTGGTCGAACGTCTTCATGGTCGCCGCCCTGCGCCCCGGGGAGACGCTGCTCGTGCACGGCGGAGCCGGCGGGATCGGTACCTTCGCGATCCAGCTCGCCCACCACCTCGGGGCCCGGGTGCTCGTCACCGCCGGCTCCCCCGAGAAGCTCGACGCCTGCCGGGCGCTGGGCGCCGACGTCGGCATCAACTACCGCGACGAGGACTTCGTCGCCGTCCTGCGCGAGGCCGGCGGCGCCGACGTCATCCTCGACAACATGGGCGGCGCCTACCTCGCCCGCAACGTCGAGGCCCTCGCCACCGAGGGCCGCCTCGTCGTCATCGGCATGCAGGGCGGCACCAAGGGCGAGCTCGACCTCGCCACGCTGCTGCGCAAGCGGGGCGCCGTCATCGCCACCTCGCTGCGGTCGCGTCCGATCGCCGACAAGGCCGCGATCTGCGCCCAGGTCGTCGAGACCGTGTGGCCCCTGGTCGCCGACGGGCTGGTCCGCCCGATCGTGCACGAGGTGATGCCCCTGGAGGACGTCCGCGCAGCCCACGAGCTGATGGAGGCCAGCGGACACACGGGCAAGATCGTCCTGACCCTCTGAGCGTCTGCTGCCTGAGGCTGGATCCGGGCTGAGGACGCCTCCTGGCTAGGCTGGTGGTCATGAGCCACCAGCCTCCCGAGCAGCCTCCCCGGTCGCCGTCCGCCGAGCCTCCGGACGAGGAGCAGCAGGTCGTCATCGTGGGCCCCGACGGTCAGCCGATCGGCACGATGCCGGCCTCGGCGCTGGCCACGGTCGACGTGACGCCCAACGAGGACACCGGCGACGAGCGCCCCGAGCGCGCCCTGACCGACCTGGTCGAGCAGCCGGCGAAGGTGATGCGGATCGGCTCGATGATCCGTCAGCTGCTCGAGGAGGTGAAGTCGGCCCCTCTCGACGAGGCCAGCCGCGTCCGCCTCAAGGAGATCCACCACGCCTCGATCATCGAGCTGGAGGCCGGGCTGGCGCCCGAGCTGGTCGAGGAGCTGGACCGGCTCACCCTGCCCTTCACCGAGGACGGGGCCCCGTCCGAGGGCGAGCTGCGGATCGCGCAGGCGCAGCTGGTCGGCTGGCTCGAGGGGCTCTTCCACGGCATCCAGACCGCCATCTACGCCCAGCAGATGGCCGCGCGCGCCCAGTTCGAGCAGATGCGGCGCGGCCTGCCGCCGGGTGCAGGGGCGCCCGGTCAGCCCGGCCAGCCCGGCCAGCCCGGCCAGCAGCTGGGTGACGAGCGGCAGCAGGGCCCCACGGGCGGCATGTACCTCTGAGGTGACATCGCGGTCGCATCGGCGCCGCGCCCGCCATCCGCAGTTTCACCGGTTCACCGGTGAAGCTGTCGCTTCTGCACCGCAGCATCACCGCAGGAGCGCTCGGACAGGTGCAGAACTTCAAGGGCCCCGGGTCAGTCGCCTCGCACGATGCGGCGTACGACGAGCAGGCCGAGGAGACCCAGCACCATCAGTGCGGCACCGGGGACGGCGGCGCGCACGAAGGGGATCGGGGCTGAGTCGGCGACCGGGCTGAGCTCGGCCCGCTCCGCAGGCGGCGGCACCGGCGGGCGACCGGCCCCCAACAAGTCCTCGACGTCGGCGACGAGCGCCGCGTCGGCGCGGGTCGTGCCGCCGGACCCGGTGGCGACGAGGTCGTCGCCGACCATGGTGGCGAAGACGACGTAGCGTTCGCCCTCGCTCAGCGGGCCGAGACTGCAGCTGTCGGCGCGCCGTTCGGTGAGCAGGTCGACCTGCTCGGTGTCGATCACCGAGCCACCGCCGGGCTTGTAGACGCGCTCGACGGTGATCTGCTGGACGTACTCCTCGCCGGCCCCGGTGGCTCCCGGCTCGCGCATGACGGACGTGACGGTGCCGGTGAAGACCGCCCGGGCGCCCTTGGCCTCCGCAGCCAGCGAGGAGCTCTCGCACCGTGGTGGCGCGGCCGAGGTCGGGGCGGCGAGGGCACCCGCCGGGACGACCAGCACGAGGAACCCCAGCAGCCCGCAGACCACCAGCAGGGCGGCGGGACGGCGGCTCAGCATGGCCCCATGAGAGCAGAAGGAAGCGACAGCAGGCCAACCAGGGCGCGTGCCACACCGTCGTCGTCGCAGGATCCCACCACCGCGTCCGCGACCCCCCGGACGTCGGGGTGAGCGCCGGCCACGGCGTAGCCCCGCCCGGCCCACCGCAGCATCGCGACGTCGTTGGGCATGTCGCCGAAGGCGACGACGTCGGCGGCCTCCACCCCGAGACGGTCGGCCACAGCGGCCAGCGCGGTCGCCTTGGTGACGCCGGGGGCACTGACCTCGACGAGGCCCGGAAGGGTCCAGGTGGCGACGGCGTCGTCGGCGACGGCCTGCGTCACCGCGTCGCGCAGGTCCTGCGGGTCCGCCCCGTGGTCCTGCACGAGCAGCTTCAGCGCCGGCTGGTCCCAGAGATCAGCAGGACGCTCGACGACGATCCCGGCCGGCGGGTCGTCCTCCTCGACGTAGGCCGCCGTCCGGGTCAGTCCCGAGACCCGCTCGACCCCGATGCCGGCACCGGGGGCGGCGGCCAGCACGCGGTCCACCAGGCGGCGACCGGCCTCCGGGTCGAAGGGCCGGGTGGCCAGTGGCGCCGCGGCGGCGACGTCCCAGGTGAGCGCGCCGTTGGAGACCACGGCGACGCCGTGCGCACCGACCACGGGCCACAGCTCGTCCATCCACCGCAGCGGGCGGGCGGTGACCAGCACCACCGGGACGCCCGAGGCGTCGAGCGCGGCGAGCACGGCCCGGCTGCGCGCCGAGAGCGTCCCGTCCGAGCGCAGCAGGGTGCCGTCGAGGTCGGTGGCAACCAGGCGCGGAGGCGGCCCGCCCGGGTCCGGTCCGGCCTCAGCCACCCCCGAACCACCGGTCGAGCTCGAGCGCGGCACCGTCGTCGTCGACGCTCGCGGTGACGGCGTCGGCGGTCTCGAGCACCTCCGCGACGGACTGGCCCATGGCCACGCCGCGAGCGGCCCAGCGCAGCATCTCGAGGTCGTTGCGACCGTCGCCGATCGCCAGCACGTCGTCGGCCGTGAGCCCCAGCCGACCGGCCACCAGCTCGAGCCCGGAGGCCTTCGACACCCCCGACGGGCAGAGGTCGAGCCAGGCGGTCCAGCCCACGACGTAGTTGGTGCCGTGCAGCCCCAGCTCGTCGCCGAGGCGCACGAAGTCGTCGGCGGTGGCGGCGGGGTCCCGGATGATCACGCGGCTGACGGGGTCGGCCACCATGTCGGCCACCGACGTCGGGATGAGGTCGCCGCTCAGCTCACCGGGCGGGAAGGGCCGGTTCGTCCGGTAGCCGACCCCCCGCTCCTCGACGGCGACCAGCGCCTCCGGGTGACGGCGCAGGATCGCGTGCACAGCGGGGCCGGCGTCGAAGGTGTCCTCGTGGACGACCTCGAGCGGCGGGTGGCGGGCGACCACCGCGCCGTTGCTCGCGACCATCCACAGTCGCTCGTCGCCCGATCGGTGGAGCCCGAGCAGGTCGGCGACCCCCGTCATCGAGTGCGGCGAGCGGCCCGAGGAGAGCACCACGTGGGCGCCGGCGTCGAGCACGCGACGCACGGCCGCGCGCACCGCGTCCGAGATCTCCTCGCTGGGCGCTCCGGACCCGGTGATCCACCGCAGCAGCGTCCCGTCGATGTCGAGCGCGACGAGGCGAGGACGCCAGCCCTCGGCCGGCCCCGTCACGCGGTGACCGGCTCGAGGACCTCGAGGCCGCCGAGGTAGGGCCGCAGCGCCTCGGGCACCCGCACGGAGCCGTCGGCCCGCTGGTGGGTCTCGAGCAGGGCGATGATCGGGCGGTTGGTCGAGCTCAGGGTCCCGTTCAGGGTCGCGACCGGGCCGACGCTGCCGTCCGGCCGACGCGCCCGGGTGTCGAGGCGGCGGCTCTGGAAGTCGGTGCAGTTCGACGTGGACGTCAGCTCGCGGTAGCGGCCCTGGCTGGCGATCCACGCCTCGCAGTCGAACTTGCGGATCGCCGACGTGCCGAGGTCGCCGGCCGCGACGTCGATGACGCGGTAGACCAGCTCGAGCTTGTCGAGGAACTCCCGCTCCCAGCCGAGCAGGCGCTGGTGCTCGGCGTCGGCCTCCTCCAGCGTGGTGTAGACGAACATCTCGACCTTGTCGAACCAGTGCACGCGGAAGATCCCGCGGGTGTCCTTGCCGTGCGAGCCGGCCTCCTTGCGGAAGCACGGGCTGAACGCCGCGTAGCGCAGCGGGAGCGAGGCGTGCTCGAGGATCTCGTCGGAGTGGTAGGCGGCCATGGCCACCTCGGAGGTACCCACGAGGTAGAGGTCCTGGCCCTCGATGCGGTAGACGTCGTCGGCGGCCTGGCCCAGGAAGCCGGTGCCCTCCATCGCGCGCGGCTTGACCAGCGCGGGCGCGACCATCTGGGTGAATCCGGCCTGCCGGGCCTGGTCCATGGCCATCGCGGTGAGCGCGAACTCCAGCTGGGCGCCCACCCCGGTCAGGAAGTAGAAGCGCGACCCTGACACCTTCGCGCCCCGCTCGAGGTCGATCGCGCCGAGCATCCGGCCCAGCTCGACGTGGTCGCGCGGCTCGAAGTCGAAGGTCGGCGGCGTGCCGACGTGCTCGAGGACCGTGAAGTCCTCCTCGCCGCCGGCCGGCGTGCTCTCCGCGGCGAGGTTGGGGATCTCCATGAGCAGACCGCGCCAGGCCTCCTCGGCCAGGCCCTGGGCGGCTTCGGCCTCCTTGACCTGACCGGCCAGGTCCCGGGTCCGGGCCAGGAGGTCGGCCTTCTCCGCACCCTGCGCACGTGCGACCAGCCGACCGAGGCTCTTCTGCTCGGCGCGACGCTCCTCGTAGGTGGCGATCGCGGCACGGCGCTGCTCGTCGGCTGCCAGCGCCTGGTCGACCACCTCGGTGGAGAGGCCCCGCTTGGCCTGGGCGGCGCGGACACGGTCGGGGTCGTCTCGCAGGGTGCGGGGGTCGATCATGGGCTCAGGCTAGCGGGGCTGGTCCCCCTATCCTTGGGTCGCCCGCGCCCCCTGACCCGAGAGGACCCCCGTGCTCGAGCGTCCACGTCGACTGGTGCTGGCCCTGGGGGTCGGGTGCCTGCTGGTCCTCGTGCTGCTCGCCCTCGCCGTGCACCAGTCGTGGGGGTGGCTGGTCGCGATCGACGACCTCGGGCGGCCGAGCGAGCGCTGGGCGACCTCCGTCGGCTGGCTGGAGGGCTTCCTGCTCGGGGTGGAGTGGGCCTTCGCCACGGTGCCGATGACGCTGTACACCGTCGTGCTGGCCGTGGCGATGTGGATCAAGGGCCACCGCCGCGCCGGCGTCTACGTGCTCGGCGTCATGGTGGTCACGCAGCTCGTGACCACGGCGACCAAGATCGGCACCGCGCGCCAACGACCACCCTGGCAGGACCCCGGGCTGCTGTTGACCAGCCTGTCCTTCCCCTCCGGCCACTCCTCCTCGATCACCGCTCTGGCCGGGGTGGTCCTCGTCCTGGTCGGCATGCTGGTACGACGCGCCGGCGTGCGTCGCCTGGTCGGCGCGACGACCGGCGCCGTGGTCGTCGTGGTGCTGCTGGACCGGGTGCTGCTGGGGCGCCACTACCCCTCCGACGTGCTCGGCGGGGTGCTCCTCGGCGTCGGCGTCGTGCTGCTCGGGCTCGTCGTGCAGAACCCCCTGCCCCGCAGCCACGCGCCGAACAACGCGCCGCTTGCCGAGACGGTGCCGCGCAGCCGCCGGCTGGCCGTGGTGCTCAACCCCAGCAAGGTCGAGGACGAGGCGCAGTTCCGCGCGCTGGTGGCCGGCATGGCCGAGCCGGCCGGCTGGTCGGAGCCGACGTGGTACCTGACGACCCCCGAGGACTCCGGCACCGGCCAGGCCGAGCAGGCCGCCGTCGACGGGGCTGACCTGGTGGTGGTCTGCGGTGGTGACGGCACGGTGCGCGAGGTGTGCGCCGAGCTGGCCGGCACCGGCGTGGCGGTCGGGATCATCCCGGCCGGGACCGGCAACCTGCTCGCCCGCAACCTCGTGGTGCCCCTCTACCTCCGCGCGGCGCTCGACGTCGCTCTGACCGGCCAGGACCAGGCGATCGACATCGTCGCGGTCAGCGGCGACGGCATCGAGCCCACCCACTTCATGGTGATGGCCGGGATGGGGTTCGACGCCGCGATCATGGAGGGCGTCAACGAGGACATCAAGGCGCGCGTCGGCTGGTTGGCCTACGTGCTGTCCGGCCTGAAGTCCCTGATGTTCCCGGCGGTGAAGGTGGAGATCTCCGTCGACGACGCCGAGTTCGTCACCACCCGTGCCCGCACGATCGTGGTCGGCAACGTCGGGCATCTCCAGGCCGGCATGCCGCTGCTGCCGGACGCCGCCATCGACGACGGCCTGCTCGACGTCGTCCTGCTCCACCCCCAGCGGTTCTGGTCGTGGATCCCCCTCGCGCTGCGCGTGATCACCCGACGCCGCCGCAGCGACGAGCTGATCCACCGTCTCTCGGGACGGACGGTGGTGGTCCGCACCGCCGTCGAGACTCCCCGCCAGCTCGACGGGGACCTTATCGGGCCGGGTCGCGAGCTGCGCATGGAGTGCCTCCACGGCCGGGTGCTGGTCCGGGTGCCGCGCTGAGGGCTCGCCCCCGAGCCAGGCTCAGGCCGGGGGCGGGGGGCCCGCGGCCACGAAGTCCTGCTGCCGGATCAGCACGAAGCAGGCGATCGCCGACACCAGGGCGATGACCGCGGCGATGACGATGATGTGGTTCAGCGCCTCCACGACGGCCGACGTCCCGACGGTCTCGACGAGCTGCCGGGCCCGCGAGCCGGCGTCGGCGCCGCCCGCCGCAGAGGCCTGGGCTGCGGCGGCCTGCGCCGCGATCTGCACCTGCCCTCCCGGAGAGGGCGGCCGTCAGCGGCTCGAGCGCCTGCGCCGGCACCTTGCCCTGGAGGTCTCCGGTGACCGACTGGGTGACCTGCTGGCTGAAGATCGAGCCGAGCGCCGCGATCCCGGTGGCGATCCCGACCTGGCGCAGGGTGGAGTTGATGCCCGAGGCCATGCCGGCCCGGGCGGTCTCGACCACCCCCACGGCGGTGGAGGCCAGGGGCGGGTTGATCAGGCCGATGCCGACCCCGCAGATGAGCAGCCCGGGCACCAGGTGCGTCCAGCTCGAGTCGTCCTGGATCCCGGCCAGCAGCGCCAGCCCGAGCGCCGTGAGCAGGAAGCCGGGACCGATCAGCCACTTCACCGGCACCTTCTCGGTCAGCCGTCCCGCCGCGGCGGCGGCGAAGAAGGAGGTGCCGGAGAGGAACAGCAGCCTGACGCCGGTCTCGACCGGTGAGTAGCCCAGGACGTTCTGGAGATAGATGACCAGGTAGGCCAGCAGCGCGAAGATCGACGACGAGATGCCGAAGGCGGCCACCAGACCACCGACGAAGGTCGGCTTGCGCAGCAGCGACAGGTCGAGCATCGGGTGCGCTGGCGCAGCTGCGTGACGACGAAGACCGACCAGGAGCACGGTCGCGGCGCCCAGCGAGGCCAGGACCACGGGGTCGGTCCACGACTGCTGACCGGCCTCGATCAGGCCGTAGACGAGCGCGCCGAGCGCGAGGCTGAAGGTGACGAACCCGATCCAGTCGGGACGTCCCGCGCGCGGGTCCTGCGACTCCCGTACCCGCAGCAGCGCCACCGCGATGGCCAGCAGGCACAGGGGGATGTTGACCCAGAAGATCCAGCGCCACGACAGCGCGCTGGTCAGGATCCCGCCGAGGACGGGGCCGACGGCGACCGCGACCCCGGTGGTGGCGCCGAACACCCCGAAGGCGATGCCGCGCTGACGGCCGGTGAAGGCGCCTGCGAGCAGCGCCAGGGCGGTGGCGAACATGGCGGCGCCCCCGATGCCCTGGAAGGCTCGGGAGAACGAGAGCACGGTGACGTCCTGGGCCAGGCCGCAGGCCGCGGACCCGATGGTGAACAGGACCGTGCCGATGACGAAGACCCGACGGCGGCCGTAGAGGTCGGCGAGCGAGCCGGCCGTGAGCAGCAGCGCGGCCAGGCTCAGCGCGTAGGCGTCGATGACCCACTGGAGGTCGGAGATCGAGGCGTCGAGCTGCTCCTGGATGTCGGGGAGAGCGACGTTGACGATGGTGATGTCGAGCAGCAGCATGAAGACGCCGGTGCAGACCGCGGCCAGCGTCCACCACTGCGAGTGGTCGCCACGGGGGGTGAGGTGGGCACCGGGGCCGGCGGCGCCGTCGGGCCGGGAGGAGGTGCCGGTCGAGGTGTGCTCAGGCATGCGGGTGACGATCCTCTCGATGCGCGTTATCGTCAAGTCGTTCATGATCAAGCCCTTGACGATACGAGTGCCTCATGCTGCCTGCCCTCTCCGCGCTGCCGGGACACCTGCTGTGGCGGGCGCGGATGCGGGTGGCCAGCGGTCTCGCCGAGGTGCTGCCGGCCGGCATCGACGTGCACGCCTACGCGGTGCTGCGCACCCTCGACGACGCCGTGCCGCGCTCGCAGCAGGACCTGGCCCTCGCGGTCGGCGTCAGCCGGACCACCATCAGCACCGTCGTGACCCGACTGCTGGGTGAGGGGCTCGTCGAGCGGGTGCGCAACCCGGAGGACCTGCGCTCCTACCTGCTGACCCGCACCGGCACCGGCACCGAGGCCGTGGCGCGGTGGACGGTCCACGTCGACGCGGTCGCCCGCCACCTCGCCGGCTCGCTCACCGAGGCCGAGCACGTCGAGCTGCGCGACCTGCTCGACCGCGTCGCCGCACCCGACCTGTCGCCCACCACGGCCCCCCAGGTGCGCGCCAGCCTCGGCTTCCTGCTCACCCGGATCCACGAGGGGATCTACCGCGACGTCGCCACGGCCCTGGCGCCGATCGGCATCGAGCCCGGGCACTTCGGTGCCCTCGTCGCGCTGGAGGCGACCGGTCCGGTCGCGCAGGCCGGGCTGGCCCACGCCCTCGGGCTCAGCGGCGCCCGGGTCGTCGGCCTGGTCGACGATCTCGAGCAGCGCGACCTCGTCGAGCGGCGCCGCTCACCGGTCGACCGGCGCACCCACCTCCTGCACCTGCGACCCGACGCCCCGGCGAGCGCTCGCCCTGCGCACGCGACGCGGTCCGAGCAGTCGTCGACCCCGCGCTCGCGCCGCTCACCGGCTCCGAGCGGGACCGGCTCTCGGCCCTGCTCGTGCGGCTCCTGGGCTGAGCCGACCGCCGAGGCAGACCTCAGGGGCAGACCTCAGGGGCAGACCTCAGGGCCGGGCGTGGGCGACGGCTTCCTGCTCCTCGGGCGAGAGCTGCTGGTCACAGGTCCACGCGCTGATGTTCTTGGCGTAGGTGCGGGCCTCGGAGCGTCCGTGGATCGAGGTCAGCAGGACGCCGTGCCCGGCGTCGTCGAGCAGCACCAGCGACCAGGACAGGTGCCCGCCCATGTCGCCGAAGGCGTCGTAGCGCACGACCGCGAGGTGGCGCAGCGCGGCGCGGCCCTCGGCGGCCAGCGCGGCGACCTCGCGGCGCAGCCCGTGGAGGTCCTGGGGCAGCGCGTCGACGCCTCCGCCACGCGGGCGGGCCGTGCGACGCAGCGCCACCACCGCCAGCACCAACCCGGTCAGCGCGACGACCGCGAGCAGGACCAGCACGACGAGGAGGACCACGGGCCCGACCCTAGACTGCGCGGGTGACCAACGCGGGGCGCATCGCCTACCAGGGCGAGCCGGGCGCCAACTCCCACGCGGTGTGCGAGCAGCACTACCCCCACCTCGAGCCGATGGCGTGCGCCTCCTTCGAGGACGTCTTCGCCGCGGTCGGGTCCGGCCAGGCCGACCTCGCCATGATCCCGATCGACAACTCCATCGCCGGCCGCGTGGCCGACATCCACCACTTCCTGCCGTCGTCCGGGCTGCACATCGTCGCCGAGCACTTCCTGCGCATCCAGTTCATGCTGATGGGCGTTCCGGGCTCCTCGCTGGAGACGTTGCGGACCGTGCACAGCCACGTCCACGCCCTCGGACAGTGCCGCAAGGTGATCCGCACGCTCGGGCTGACGCCGCAGATCTCGGGCGACACCGCCGGTGCCGCGCGCGAGATCGCCGAGGCCGCCGACCCGACCCAGGCCGCGATCTCGCCCCGGCTCGCCGCCGAGATCTACGGCCTGGAGATCCTGGCCGAGGACGTCGAGGACGAGGAGCACAACACCACCCGCTTCGTCGTGCTCAGCCGCGAGATGCTCGAGGCCGACCCCGACGCCGGGCCCGTTGTCACCAGCTTCATCTTCGACGTGCGCAACATCCCGGCCGCGCTCTACAAGGCGCTCGGCGGCTTCGCCACCAACGGCGTCAACATGACCAAGCTGGAGAGCTACATGGTCGACGGGGAGTTCACCGCGACGCAGTTCCTCGCCGAGGTCGACGGACACCCCCGCCAACCCGGCCTGGCCCGCGCGCTCGAGGAGCTGCGCTTCTTCACCCACGAGGTCCGCGTTCTCGGGGTGTACCCCGCCGACCCGTCCCGGCGCTGAGGCCCGCCCGCCGGCCCGCGACGAGGCAGCCCGGGCCCTAGGCTGAGGCCATGACGACTCCCCATGGTGCGGACAGCGAGGTCGGCACGCTCCGCACGGTGCTGCTGCACCGACCCGGCCCCGAGCTGACCAGGCTCACGCCGCGCAACAACGACCGGCTGCTCTTCGACGGCATCCCGTGGGTCGCGCGCGCCCAGGAGGAGCACGACACCTTCGCCCGGGCGCTCAGCGACCGGGGCGTCGAGGTGCTCTACCTCACCGACCTGCTCACCGAGACCCTCGCCGACGACGACGCGCGGGCCAGCGCGATCGGCACGGCCCTGTCGGGGCTCGACCTCGGCGACACGATGCGTGGTCACCTCGCCGGGCTGCTCGGCGACGCCGCGCCGGAGCAGCTGACGACCTACCTGACGGCCGGCATCCGCAACGACGAGGTCCGCGGGGGATTCGGCCTGGTCACCTCGCTGCTGGCCCACGACGCCTTCCTCATCGATCCGCTGCCGAACCTGCTCTTCACGCGCGACTCCTCCTTCTGGCTGCGCGACCGCGTGGCGATCACGTCCCTGGCGATGCCGGCCCGCAAGCGCGAGACGCAGCTGACCGAGCTCATCTACAGCCTCCACCCGCGCTTCGACGCCACCCCGCGCATCCACGGCCACCAGCTCGAGCACGTCGAGGGCGGGGACGTCCTGCTGCTGGCTCCCGGCGTCGTCGCGGTCGGGGTCGGCGAGCGCACGACACCGGCCGGTGCCGAGCGCCTGGCTCGTCAGGCCTTCGAGGCCGGCCTGGCCCACACGATCCTCGCGGTCCCGATCGCCCAGGAGCGGGCCACCATGCACCTCGACACCGTGTGCACCATGGTCGACGTCGACAAGATCGTGATGTACCCCAACGTCGCGGACTCGCTCCAGGCCTACCCCGTCACCAGCGACGGTCGCGCCGACGACGGCACCCTGGTGCTGAAGGTCGGCGCCGCCGCCCCGTTCCTCGAGGCCGCCGCGGCCGCGATGGGCATCGAGCGCCTGCACCACATCGACACCGGGCTCGACCCCGTCACCGCCGAGCGCGAGCAGTGGGACGACGGCAACAACACCCTCGCCGTGTCGCCCCGGGTGGCGGTGGCCTACGAGCGCAACACCGAGACCAACGCGCGCCTCGAGGACGCCGGCATCGAGGTCGTCCGGATCTCGGGCTCCGAGCTCGGCTCGGGGCGGGGCGGCCCTCGCTGCATGAGCTGCCCGATCGCGCGAGAGCCCCTCACCCCGCAGGGCCCTGACGACGTCGGCCTCGACGCGTGAACGAGGAGGAGTCCCCCCAGGAGTCCCCCGAGCCGTCCACCGCGGCACTTGCCGGGGTGGGGGCGGTGGGGTCGGAGCTGAGCGAGGGCGAGCTGGAGGCCGCCGCGGACCGGCTCGAGGAGCTGCTCCTGGGCGAGTGCCCCAGCCTGAACCGGATCGAGGTCAGCGAGCGGGCCGAGGTCCCGCGGGAGATGGCCGAGCAGCTGTGGCGCCTGCTCGGGTTCGCCCGCGCCGAGGACGACGAGGTCGCCTTCACCAGCGCCGACGTCGAGGCGTTGCAGCTGAGCCGCGAGCTGATCACCATGGGCGTCGTCGACGCCCAGTCGCAGGCCGCCCTCGTGCGCACCTGGGGCCGCAGCTTCGCCCGCCTGGCGGAGTGGCAGACCACGCTGCTGGCCGGCATGGCGGTCGAGCAGGAGACCGACGCCGTGGAGGCGATGACACTGCTGGCCGACGAGGTGCTGCCGCGCATCGAGCGCCTCCAGTCCTACGTCTGGCGTCGCCACCTGGCCAGCGCAGGTCAGCGGCTGCTCAGCACCGCTGCGGAGGGCGGCAACGGCACGCAGGCGGTCTGCTTCGTCGACATCGTCGGCTACACCTCGCGCAGCAAGGAGCTCGACGAGTCCGAGCTGGTGGCCTGGATCGAGTACTTCGAGGACGAGTGCGCCGGCATGGCCACCGACGCCGGCGGGCGGGTCATCAAGAACATCGGCGACGAGGTGCTCATGGTCGCCGACGACCCCGCGACGGCGGCCGGGCTGGCCCTGGCGATGACCGCCCGCGGGGCCGACGACGACGACGAGTTCCCGGCCGTGCGCGCCGGGGTCGCCTACGGCGAGGTCGTCAGCCGTCTCGGGGACGTCTTCGGGCCGACCGTCAACATCGCCTCCCGGCTGACCTCCTCGGCCCGTCCGGGCACGATCCTGGTCGACCGCGGCTGCTACGAGGCGCTCAGCGGGAGGTCAGGGGACGACGAGGAGGCCGACCACGCCGGGTCTGACCACACCGGGGCCGGCGACGACACCTCCCCGTACCGCTTCAAGCGGGTGCGGCGGGTCTCGGTCGAGGGCTACTCGCGGCTTCCGGCGTGGGTGCTGCGCGAGAAGCGCAACGGCTGAGCGGTCCCGCCCGGGTCGCGGTGGGGCGTGCCGTCAGCGGATCGTGACCTGGCGGTTGGCCAGGCCGGAGCGGGCGCGGCGCTCGTCGGCGCTCAGCTCCGCAGTCGCGGCCAGCGCCTCGTCGAGGGCGGCCTTGAAGGCGACGGCCGGCTCCTCGAGCGCTGCGGCGCCGGTGCCGACCGGCAGGTCCCACACCGGGGTCAGCAGGCCGTGGGCCCGGAACATGCCGACCAGCCGGCCGTCCTCGATCAGGGTGTCGGCACCGGCGGCGTGCAGGCGGGCCAGGGCGTCGAGGAGGTCGCCCTCGGGCTCCGGCATGACCCAGCGCAGGTGCTCCTTGGCGCCTATCTGGGTCCAGTAGGCACTCTCGACCGAGGTGAGCCGAGCCGTGGGCGCGGCGCTCTCGTTCGCCTGGTCCAGGGCACCGGCCAGGTCTGCGGACTCCTCGACGTCGGCGATCCAGAAGTCGAAGCCGTCGTGGACGGTCACGCTCAGCGGCTGGTCGGCGACGAGATCCTGCAGGCGCGGGCCGGGGCCAGGGGCATCGGTGAGACCGACCAGGCCGGGCTCGGCCTCCAGCGCGGCCTCGAGCACGGCGGCGAGGTCGCGCGAGGGGTCGCCGAACGCGTGCTGGACCTGCAGGCCGAGCCAGATCTCTCCGGAGTCACGGACCATGGCCGGGGCGGCCATCGGCAGGAGCGAGCAGAGCACCACGGTGCGATCGGAGTCCTTGAGCGTCAGGGGCGCGGTCGCGGCCGGCACGAGCTCGCGCATCGCCACCACGTCGCACTCCGAGCCGAGTCCCTCGAAGGGGCGGGCGACGTAGACGTCGGCTCCCCCGTCGGATCCGTGACAGGCCTTGTACCGCCGACCGGACCCGCACGGGCAGGGCTGACGCGGGCCGACCTGGCCGGACTGGCCGGGCTGGGCGGACTGGCCGGACTGAGTGGTCACGACGTCGCGCTGCTTGGTGCGGTTCTTCTTGGCCATGGCGCCGAACCTATCCGGCGCTCGGCACCACGGGCCCCTCGCCCTCCAGGAGCCCGAGCAGGTGGGCCGGGCGGTCGGTGATCACCGTGGTGACGCCCAGACCGCGGCAGACCGCGAGCTCCTCGGCGGTGTTGACCACCCACACGTTCATCTCGTGGCCGCTCCGGGTGATCTTCCGACCCAGCTTGGGGTGGTCGAGCAGGTCCTGCATCCCGGGGCCGACGACCCAGTCCCGGCCGATCGCGTGCTTGATCATCGGCCAGGTCGTCGCGCGGTCGACGAGCTGGACCAGCCGCACGTCCGGCGCGAGCCGTTCGACGCGCTGCAGCGCGACCAGCGAGAAGCTCATCACCCGCACCGGGGCGCCGGGCCGGTCCCACCCGAAGTCGGAGAGCATCTCGACCAGCCTCCGCTCGACCAGCCCGCCGTACCGCGTGGGGTGCTTGGTCTCGATCGCCACCTCGACCCGGCGGTCGAGGTCGGCGACGTGCTCGAGCAGCTTGCGCAGCGTCAGGACGCGGTCGAGCGAGTCGTCCCGCTCGGGCGCCTCGTCGTCGAGGTCGGCCCAGGGGTTCTTCCAGGCCGCGAAGTCGAGCTCGGCCAGATCGGCCAGCTCCATCGTCGAGACCGTGCCCCGGGTCGAGGTGGTCCGACGGAGGTCGCGGTCGTGGACGCAGATCAGGTGACCGTCCGCGGTCAGCCGCACGTCGCACTCGAGCCCGTCCACGCCGGCGTCGAGCGCCGCCAGGTAGGCCTGCAGAGTGTGCTCGGCGTTGTCGTGGCTGGCACCGCGGTGAGCGAAGACCTTCGGCCGCATGGCCCCATCGTGCCCGACCGTGCGGACCGCGGAAGGCCGCCACGCGTCGCCGGCTGGACCCGGCTCGGAGGCGCTTGCGGGCCGCTGTC
>CAWGHQ010000003.1:0-77740 GCA_963822495.1 uncultured Actinomycetota bacterium
GCTCCAGGACCAGGTCCCCAGCAGCCAATGCCTGGCGGGTGAGGTGGCGTTCGGTGTCCAGGGCCAGACCCAGGCGCACCTTCCCCGCCGCAGTCGCCCGGGTCTGGCGGGTCTCCAGGGCCCACCACACCCCGGCCGACGTGGCGCCCGTGTCGGCACCAACCTCGACCCGGTCGGCGTGAGCGGCGATCTTCAGCTCGAGCTCGGCGACCTGCGCGGCGAGGCCGGTGACCTGCATCAGCGCCACCCGCGTCGCCTCGGTGTCCAGCGACCACGCCGGACGCTCCGACAGGCCGGCGACCTGCTCACGCAGCGAGCGCACCCCGGCGACCAGCGGGTGCTGGAGGGTGTCTCCGGTGGTGGCCATGGACTCATTCTCGCACCTGTCGCCGACAGTACCCCCTGCTCAGAGGGGGTTATCCACACCATGACAGGTAACAATCGAGTAAACGTTCGACACTCGCTAAGGTCTGCGACCGGTCTCGTGAGCCTGTCCGCGTCGCACCCACCGCCAGGTCACAGCCCCAGCCGTCGAGCGACCTCGTCCCCACCGACCCGGCGTACGACCTCGGGGTCGCCGACCACGACGAGCACGTCGGTCGCACGCGACATGCCGACGTAGAGGCGCTCACGGGCGCGGTCGCGCTCGCCGCCCTCGTTGACGCAGAGCACGACGGCCGCACGCTCGAGCCCCTTGGAGCCGAGGACGTGGCCGTAGAAGACGTCCTCGCCCTCCCAGAAGCTGCGCCAGTAGCCGACCTTGCCGTGGAAGTCCGTCTGCTCCTGCTGCACCGGGTGGCGGTGGCCGGTCGTGAGCAGGCAGACCCGCGACGGGTCCCAGCCGGCCTCGAGGAGCGCCTCGACCTCCTCGTCGGCCGCGCGGACGGACTCCTCGGTGGTGGCGACGACGAAGCGGACGTCGGGGCCGTCCCCGCCGCGCGAGTACATCCGGCTCGGCGCCAGGGGACCGAAGCAGGCGTGCACCTGCTTGGTGTTGCGCAGGTTGTGGTCGAGGACGAGCGGGACCAGCTCGACCGGTGGGCGGCCGAAGCGCGCGAAGATCCGCTGGTTCTCGTCCGAGAACAGGTAGAGCCCGCCCTCGACCTCGTCGCGCAGCGACTTCAGCAGTGGTGTCCACCAGTCCTCGGCGAAGTCCTGGGCCTCGTCGACCACGATCGCGTCGAACCGTCGCCCCTCGGGCAGGTCGGCCGCGGCCGCCGCCATCAGCCCGGGCAGCTCGACCTCCCAGAAGCTGCTTTCAAAACGACCCTCGGTCTCGATGCCCCACTTGCAGGCCAGCTCCTCGAACGTACCGACGAACGCGGGCCGGTGCTGGCGCCGCCACGTGGACACCTCGCGCTTGAGATACTCCGCGAGCCCGATGGAGTAGCACAGCAGCGCGACCCGCTGCGCCGGCCGTCCGCCGGCGCCACGGCTGAGCTCCTTGGCCTGCTGGAGTGCGAGCACGGTCTTGCCGCTACCGGCGCCGCCGCGTACCTCGACGCGGTGCAACAGCCGGGTCACCTTCAGCAGGGTCGACTGCTCCTGGGTCAGACGGTCCGCCGTCGAGGCGCGGTCGAGCGCCTCGGCGTTGACGTCGAAGGTCGTGTGGCGGCGGCCCGCGAGGATCGCGACCACGGTCTCGACGTCGTCGTGGTCGGGCAGGCGGCGCCCGTGCGCGAGACCCCAGGCGTTCTGCCGGACGCGTGCGGGCAGGTCGGGCTGCTCGGCGCGGTCGTGCAGCGCCCACCGCGGCAGCTCGGCCACGCTGAACTCGTCGCCGAAGGCTGAGTACGGGGTGACGACTCCGTGCGCCCACGCCACCCTTCCGCGACTCCCCCAGCGCGGGTCGGCCTCGACGTACTGGCGGATCGCGTGCTTGGTGTCTCGGGCCTGGTCGACCGGGTGGATCCGGGAGACCGTGGCGCCCCGCTTGATCCACCAGCCGTCGGCGTCGTGCCAGACCGAGGACCCCTTCACCTCCAGCACCAGCAACCCGGCGCCCGGCAGCAGGAGGACGAGGTCGCCCTCGTGGTCCTTGTCCTC
The DNA here is from genome assembly GCA_963822495.1 of uncultured Actinomycetota bacterium. GTDB lineage: Bacteria > Actinomycetota > Actinomycetes > Propionibacteriales > Nocardioidaceae > Nocardioides. Next base: position 2,047 of record CAWGHQ010000003.1, read on the forward strand.
GTCGGTCAGCCGGACGCCGGCCATGAGGACGTCATCGGGTCCGAGCCCCTCGCGCAACCGTTCCCAGACCTCCCGTTCGGAGGTCGTGGTGAAGGTGGGGTGCTCGGGGATGCAGCGCGCTGGCACGTCGGGCCTCTCGGTGTGGCGCCTCGGCGACTCGGACCCGCCGGGATCGCTCGTTCCGGCGCGGCGGACCGCGTCAGCATGCACGCTGGGACCGACCAGCAACAGCAGTTCGACCGAGGAGACGGTGTACCTGATGAACGAGTGGGTCTGTGACAGCTGCGGCACCGAGGGCGAGTCGCCCGGCGACGTCGTGGCCGAGGCGGTGAGCTGCCCGACGTGCGGCGAGCCCGTGACGGCGTTGCCGTGACCGGGCGAGGACAGGGCCGGCCCTGAGCCCGGTCCGGCCGGGAGCAGGGCCGACGCCTCGATGACCGGGAGGTCACGCCCCTCGTCTAGGCCTGTGCGGGGATCCCTTTAGGACCGAGAGGCGCGGCTGCGGGTCAGTAGACGACGCCGTGCCAGGCGGTGGCGCAGCCCATGCACAGGTCGTCGTCGATACGCCGCTCGGGCGGGACCCGGTCGTAGCAGTAGCGGCAGTAGCGGAAGGTCCGGCGGCGGGCGCTGAGCAGCCGGCGCACGACGTCGGGCCCGCGGGTGAGGACGTCCTGCTCCGCGACGTACTCCTGCTGGCTCGGCTCGTAGCCCAGTCCGTGCGTCCCGTGACGCCAGACGCCCTCGGGACGGGCGACGAAGACGCCATGCGGGAAGACCCGCAGCATCAGCTGTGGCGGGTTGCCCGCGATGTGCCAGGGCGTGACCGGGTAGCCCTCACCGCCCGAGGGGTCAGCATCGAAGTCGTGGGCGACAGGCCCCGACTCCTCCAGCCACCCGGCGCCGAAGACGTCGGCGAAAGCGCCCACCTCGATGCCGAGGACCGCGGCAAGCGAGTCCGTCGTCTCCAAGGGCTGGTGGTCGTCGGCGGTCATCGGTGTGTCCTTGCTGCTCGTGCTCGCCTGGTGTGGCCTCAGGGCACAGACAACACCGTGGCGCCGACACCCCAGGTCGCAGCGATCAATCGTCGTCCCCCAGATCGCGACGACTCACGCGGCGACGCTTCCCGAGCTTGCGCAGCTCACTGAAGGGCTTGCGGACGGCCTGGCCGTCACGACGGTTCTTGTGCGGCTTGCAGAGCGGGCAACCCTTCTGCTGCCGGTGCGGGGAGTGAGCCATGACGACTCCGATCCGTGACTACATCCCGCCACGGCGGGCGGGGTAGGCACCGTCGGCTCACCTGCTCATCGTAGGACGGGAGGTAGGGCCCCGTTACGGTCGCTCGAACGACTGGGGAGCTCCGTCTGCAGCTGACAATGTTCTCCCGTTCGACGGACAGGACCGCCGTGAGAACCTGGTCAATCAGCCGTAGCTTGGCGCTGCGAGAACTAGACCTAGAGGATCGCGAGGGGGAGCTCGGTGAGAGCGACCGCTCACTCGAGACTATGGACGACGGCGTCTCCCGACCATACGGGTGAACAGGCGGGACGGCGTGTCTGAACCAGAGGACTGCGGTGCGATCATCAGTAGCCGCATGACCTCGTAGAGCACAAGATCTGCGCTCGCACACGCACGGCCCCGCGACAGATGCCGCAGGGCCGTGGGCGTGACGCGCTGTGGTCAGCTGCAGCCGGAGGTGCTGCCGCAGCCCTCGCACACGTAGCAGGAACCAGCGGGACGCATCTTGGTCCCGCAGGTCATGCAGAGCGGGGAGTCGACCGCGGTGCCGGTCAGCTTCTCCATCAGCTCGGCCGAGGTGTGGGCGACCTTGGCTTGGGCCGAGGGGACGTCGCGCTCGTTCGAGCCCTTGGAGTCGTGCTCGGTGACGGGGTTGCGAGACGCCCGCTTCGCTCGCTCCTCGACCTCGGTGACCTCCGGGGCGTCGCGCAGCTCGACGCCGGACTCGATGAGCTCGGCGGCGGAGCCGGTCTCCTCGAGCAGCTCGTAGGAGCCGGTCTCGAGGTGGCGCTGGCGCTCGTCGGCGGAGTAGATGCCCAGGGCGGAGCGGTCCTCGAAGGACAGGTAGTCCAGGGCCAGGCGACGCCAGACGTAGTCCATGAGCGACTGCGCCATCCGGACGTCGGGGTCGTCGGTGAGGCCGGCGGGCTCGAAGCGCAGGTTGGTGAACTTCGAGACGTAGGTCTCCAGCGGGACGCCGTACTGCATGCCGATGGACACCGCGATCGAGAAGGCGTCCATCACGCCGGCCAGGGTCGAGCCCTGCTTGCCGAGCTTGAGGAAGACCTCGCCGAGCTCGCCGTCGGCGTGGGCGCCGGAGGTCATGTAGCCCTCGGCGCCACCGACGGTGAAGGACGTCGTGCGCGAGGCCCGCGACTTGGGCAGGCGCTTGCGCTTGGGGGCGTAGACGACCTTCTCGACGACCTTGGTCTCGGCGGGCGTGGCGGCGGACTTGTTGGAGTCGGTGCCCTTGTTGTCACCCTTGCCCGTCGACATGGGCTGGCCGACCTTGCAGTTGTCGCGGTAGACCGCGGTCGCCTTCAGCCCGAGCTTCCAGGACTGGAGGTAGATGTCCTCGATCTCCTCGACCGTGGCGGTCTCGGGAAGGTTGACGGTCTTGGAGATCGCACCGGACAGGAACGGCTGGCAGGCCGCCATCATCCGCACGTGGCCCATCGGGCGCAGCGCGCGGGCACCCATGGCGGTGTCGAAGACCTCGTAGTGCTCGGTCTTCAGCCCGGGGGCGTCGATGCAGTGACCGTGCTCGCCGATGAAGGCGACGATCGCCTCGACCTGCTCCTCGAGGTAGCCCATCTTGCGCAGTGCGCGCGGGATGGTCTGGTTGACGATCTGCATGGAGCCGCCACCGACGAGCTTCTTGAACTTGACCAGCGAGAAGTCCGGCTCGATGCCGGTCGTGTCGCAGTCCATCATGAAGCCGATGGTGCCGGTGGGCGCGAGCACCGAGGCCTGGGCGTTGCGGAAGCCGTTCTTGGCCCCGATCTTCTGCACGTCGGCCCACGCCTTCGTGGCCAGCTTGTGCACGGCGCGGTCGGTGGCGCTGAGCACCCGGACCGTGTCGTTGGCGGCCTGGTGCTTGCGCATGACGCGCTGGTGGGCCTCGGCGTTGCGCTGGTAGCCGGCGTAGGGACCGACGACGCCGGCCAGCTCGGCCGAGCGCTTGTAGGAGACGCCGGTCATCAGCGAGGTGATGGTCGCCGCCATCGAGCGGCCGCCGTCGGAGTCGTAGCCCAGGCCCATCGCCATCAGCAGGGCGCCGAGGTTGGCGTAGCCGATGCCGAGCTGGCGGTAGTCGCGCGTGGTCTGGCCGATCGGCTCGGTCGGGAAGTCGGCGAAGCAGATCGAGATGTCCATCGCGGTGATGATCAGCTCGACGGCCTGGGTGAAGAGCGGCCCGTCGAAGGTGTCGTCGTCCTTGAGGAACTTCAGCAGGTTCAGGCTGGCCAGGTTGCACGAGGAGTTGTCCAGCGACATGTACTCCGAGCACGGGTTCGACGCGGTGATCCGGCCGGTCTCGGGGTTGGTGTGCCAGTCGTTGATGGTGTCGTCGTACTGCAGGCCCGGGTCGGCGCACTCCCAGGCGGCCTTGCTGATCTTGGTGAACAGCTCGCGGGCGTCGACGCGCTCGATCTCCTCGCCGTGCTTGCGACCGCGCAGGGCGAAGTCGGTGCCGTCCTCGACGGCGCGCATGAACTCGTCGTTGACGCGCACCGAGTTGTTGGCGTTCTGGTACTGCACCGAGGTGATGTCGGCGCCACCGAGGTCCATGTCGAAGCCGGCGTCGCGCAGGGCACGGATCTTGTCCTCCTCGCGCGCCTTGGTCTCGACGAACTCGACGATGTCGGGGTGGTCGACGTCGAGGACGACCATCTTGGCCGCGCGCCGGGTGGCGCCGCCGGACTTGATGGTGCCGGCGGAGGCGTCGGCACCCCGCATGAAGGAGACCGGGCCCGAGGCGGTGCCGCCCGAGGAGAGCAGCTCCTTCGAGGACCGGATCCGCGAGAGGTTGAGGCCGGCGCCGGAGCCGCCCTTGAAGATGAACCCCTCCTCCTTGTACCAGTTCAGGATCGAGTCCATCGAGTCGTCGACGGAGAGGATGAAGCAGGCCGAGACCTGCTGGGGGCTCTGGGTGCCGACGTTGAACCAGACCGGGGAGTTGAAGGAGAAGTACTGGTTGACCAGCAGCCAGGTCAGCTCGTGCTCGAAGGTCTCGGCGTCGGCCGGCGTGGCGAAGTAGCCGTGCTCGCGGCCGGCCTTGACGTAGGTCAGCACGACGCGGTCGACGAGCTGGCGCAGGCTCGTCTCGCGGGCCTCGGTGCCGACGGCGCCGCGGAAGTACTTGGTGGTGACGATGGTGGAGGCGTTGACCGACCAGGTGTCGGGGAACTCGACCCCGCGCTGCTCGAAGACGGCCTCGCCGGTCTTCCAGTTGGTCTGGACGACGTCGCGGCGCTCCCAGGTGAGCTCGTCGTAGGGGTGGACCCCCACGGTCGAGAAGACGCGCTCGATCTTGAGGCCCTTCCCCTTGGCGCTGCGCTGGTCGGCAGCGGTGCCGTTCACCGTCTCGGTCATCTGGTCTCCTCGTGGTGGTGCTGTTCGGGTGCTGCTGGCGGGGGTGGGGCGAAGGTCGAGCATCAAGTGGAGCAGGCGGCGCCGACAGGGGTCGGGGACGCGGGTGGTGCTGGGTGGTGCACCCCGGCAGGCAGCTTCCCCACTCCCTGCCGGGGTGGTCTGGGTCAGCCCGTGGGGACTGGCACGGGGACTGGCACGGGGACTGGGGCCCGCCCGACGCGCTCGGCGCGCAGCGAGGCGATCTCGTCCTCGAAGTCGTCGGCGGACTCGAAGGCCCGGTAGACCGAGGCGAAGCGCAGGTAGGCCACCTCGTCGAGCTCGCGCAGCGGGCGCAGGATGGCCAGCCCGACCTGGTGGGCCGGCACCTCGGCGGCGCCGGCGAGGCGCAGCGCGTCCTCGACGGCCTGGCCGAGGCGGTCCAGCTGGTCGGCGGTGACCGGGCGGCCCTTGCAGGCCTTGCGGACGCCGGCGATGGCCTTCTCGCGGGCGAAGGGCTCGGTGGCGCCGGAGCGCTTGAGCACGGTCAGCTGCATCAGCTCGACGGTCGTGAAGCGCTTCGAGCACGCCGAGCAGGTGCGCCGGCGGCGGATCGAGCCGCCGTCCTCGGCGACGCGCGAGTCGAGGACCCGGGTGTCGGTGTGACGGCAGTACGGGCAGTGCACCGGGTGGCTCCTCTCGTCGCGTCGATCCGGGTCGCGGGCGCAGCAGTGATCCGCCCAGGGGCGGTGACCAACCTGGGGATAACCAGCCCCGCACTGTGCATAACAAGCGCCAGGCTGTGAGTCATCCGGCTCGAACTGTGAACTAGATGTGGATAACTACATCCGTGTAAGTACTAGATGTTGTGGGAACAGTACGTCGCCGAGGACGGGGCGCGCAAGCCCCCCGCGCCGATCACGTCGAGCAATCTCCACGTTCCCGAAAGCCGCAGGTCAGCGGCCCTGGAAGGTCCCGTCCGGGCCGGCCAGACCGGCCAGCTGGGCCAGCTCGCGCCACCACGCGAGCCGGGTCGGGCGGCCGTCGTAGTCACGGCGCCGGTTGGCTCCGCTCGGCCCGGGCAGCACGAAGACCTGGGTGGTGCCCAGGTACCACTCGGTGGCCCCGAGCAGGCGCGGCGGACGACGGCCCAGGGCGCGCGCGGCCTGGGCGGCGACGGTCTTCCCGGTGAAGGCGAGCCAGTCCGGCTGCCACCGCTCGAGCGTCACGAGCAGCTCCTCGACGTCGGCGCGGAACACCTCGGAGCCGGCTACGCGCCGACCCACGACGTCGGTCACGCCGAGGCCGAGCGAGGGCAGCCGGTGGTCCTCGGTGGGGTCGAGCAGCACGGGCGACAGGCCCGCGAGGTGCACGGACTCCCAGAAGCTGTTGCCGGGAGTCTGGTAGTAGTGCTCGCGGCTGGTCGGACTCTCCTCGCCGGCAGAGCCGCAGAAGAGGATCGCCGGGTCGGGGCCGATGATCGGCGGCAGCGGCTGCACCCGCCGAGCCTGCCACGTCGCGGCGGGACGGCCGTGCCGGGTCGGGTCGGCGCTGTCGGTGCGGGTGCGTAGGTTGGGGACGTGATCAGACGATGAGCAAGCTCGACGCCCAGCGGGCGATGCGCGAGGCCGCCTACACCGCTCAGCAGGCCGGCACGACGCCCACGCCGCGCGGTCGCGCCCGCATGGGTGCCGCCCAGCCGCCGGTCGCCCCGCCCGCGCCCCGCACCCCTCGGGACGCGGCGACCGTCAAGCCCGTCAGCAAGGCGGCGGGCAAGTCGGCGGGCAAGGCTGCAGCGGAGGCCGCGACCGGAGACACCGACCCGGGAGCCTCCTGCGGCCACCGCTCGATGAACGGCCGCACCTGCACCCGCCCAGCCGGCCACACCGAGAAGAACCACCGCTACAGCTGAGCCGCCACGCTCCGCGCTGCCACCGTAGGTCGGGGCGTCGCAGCCACGACGGACGGCGGCGTCATACACAATGGGCGCCGTGACGGGTAAGCGAGCAGGCACACGCCGACCATCGGCGACGGCGCGACGCCCCTCACCCACCCTGCTGGCGCTGACCCTCGCCACGACGCTGCTGGTCGTCGCCTGGGGCTATCTCGTCTATGCCGCGATCGACTTCGGGACGAGCGCGCGCGACGGTCGCGGTGAGGCCTGGTGGTTCCTGGCCATGGCGTGCCTGGGCGCCGTCGCCTGCCTCTTCGCCGGCCTCCTGCTCGCAGCGAGGATCCTTCGTCATCTCGCCACGGGGGGCCCCTCCCCCACCGGGGCCGACGGCGCCCCCGCACGGACCCCCGGTGGCGCACGACGCGCGTCACGCTGAGCCGTCCCGGCCGTCCGCTCAGCACGGGCGCCGGGAACGACGCAAGGGGCGGGCCGGCCGTCGCCGTCCCGCCCCTCGTCCCCTGCTCGCCGGCGGGGTCGAGTCGCCGGCGATGTCTGCGCTCAGCCCAGCGGGACCAAAAGGCTCTGGCCGGCCTGCAGCATGCCGGACTCGAGGTCGTTGAGCTGCTGGATGTCGACGACCATCTCGCGCACGTCGTCGGTGCCGTTCAGCGCCGCAGCCTCGGAGGCGATGTCCCACAGGGTGTCACCGGAGCCCACGACGAGGACCTTGGTCGCCTCGGGTGCGCCCGGCTCAGCAGTCGCCACCGAGCCGGCGGCGAGCGCCAGGCCGGAGAACAGCAGGACACCCAGCGAGACCGCGAGCACGAGCAGACGGCCACGCCGCGTCAGACGCACCTCGCCGGCCTGCGCCTGACGAGCTGCCGGACGGACTGCCGGACGGGCCGCCTGACCGGTGGTCGGACGACGGGTGGTGCGACGGGTGGCGGTGGGCTGCAGCGTCATGGTGCTCATCGGGACTCCTGGGGAAGGGGCGAGCTCGAGACGGGCTCGGGTGGATGAGTGATGTCTAGTGGCCGGCGCCGACACCCCTCGGCGCCACCGCTCGACCAGAGGTTCGATCGAACACATGATCGAGACTAGATCAGGTGTTCGAACGACGTCAAGCACCTCTTCGCTCACCCGTTCGAACCACGAGGGTGCCCTTCGACGGCGACACGCCGTTCGAACAGATGTTTGAACTCGCCCCGGCGACGGGACTAGATTCGGTCCTGTCACAGCCGGTGACGCTCCGCTCCAGGCCCCGACGCCACCCGCGGACACCCGCCCCCAGCGAAAGGCGCCCCGCATGCCCAAGAAGACCGTCAGCGAGCTCCCCGACGGCCCCGCGGACGCGACCGGACTGACGCCACGTCAGCAGCGCGTCCTGGCCCACATCAAGGACTGCCTCGAGGCGCGGGGCTACCCGCCGAGCATGCGCGAGATCGGTCAGGCCGTCGGGCTCACCAGCACCTCCAGCGTCTCCCACCAGCTGCGGGTGCTCCAGGAGAAGGGCTACCTCAAGCGGGACCCGAACCGGCCGCGCGCCCTGGAGGTCTTCCTTCCCGAGGTGATGGCGCGCCGGCGCGCCCTCGGGTCCGGCGAGGAGTCGTCGGTCGACGAGACCGGGATCGGGGACGTCTCGCCGCAGGCGACCAACGTGCCGCTGGTCGGGCGGATCGCCGCGGGCGGCCCGATCCTGGCCGAGGAGCGCATCGAGGAGATCTTCCCGTTGCCTCGCCAGCTCGTCGGCGACGGCCAGCTGTTCCTGCTCGAGGTGTCGGGTGAGTCGATGATCGACGCCGCGATCTGCAACGGGGACTACGTCGTGGTGCGCCAGGAGCAGACGGCCGAGAACGGCGACATCGTCGCGGCGCTCATCGACGGCGAGGCGACCGTCAAGACCTTCCAGCGCAAGGACGGCCAGGTCTGGCTGATGCCCCACAACCCGGCGTACTCGCCGATCGACGGCACCCACGCCACGATCCTGGGCAAGGTCACCGCGGTGCTGCGCAGCCTCTGAGGGCGCGCGCCGGGGCCCACGAGCGCGTCGCGCAGGCGATCGGTGGGTGAACAGTTGAATCCGGTCGGCGCGCGGGGGATGACCTGGAGCGCTCCTGTGTCGTTGACTGCAGCGTGAGCATCTCCGAGGACCCCGTCCCGCCGCCCCGGCCCAGCGGCCGTCCCTGCCCCGCCGCACCGTCCTGGCCACGGGAGCCGGCGTCGCAGTCGTCGGCGGCGTCGGCCTCGACCTGACGTGCCCGGCCGCTGCCAGTGCCGGGGAACCCCGAGGCTCCCGCTACTTCGTGCACGGCGTCGCCTCGGGTGACCCGCGCCCCGACTCGGTGGTCCTCTGGACCCGGGTCACCCCGACCGAGGCCGCGACGCCCGGTTCCGGGGTCGGTCCCCAGGTCGAGGTGCGCTGGGAGGTCGCCAGCGATCCCGGCTTCGATCGGGTCGTGCGGCGCGGCTCGCTCGTGACGGGCCCCGCCCGCGACCACACCGTCAAGGTCGACGCCGGCGGCCTCGCGCCGCAGCGTTGGTACTGGTACCGCTTCACCTGCCAGGGCCGCACCAGCCCGGTGGGCCGGTTGCGCACCGCGCCCTCCGAGCGTGCCGAGGTGAGGAGGCTGCGCCTGGGTGTCGTCTCGTGCGCCAACCTGCAGGCCGGATGGTTCAGCGCCTACCGCGGGCTCGCTGACGCGCGACGACCTGGACGCGGTTCTCCATCTCGGCGACTACTTCTACGAGTACGCCCCCGGTGAGTACGGCAACGGCATGGACGACACCGACGTCCGGCCCCACGACCCGCCGCACGAGATCGTCTCGCTCTCCGACTACCGGCGTCGTCACGCGCAGTACAAGCAGGACCCCGACCTCCAGTCCCTGCACGCGAAGTACTCCTGGATCATCACCTGGGACGACCACGAGGTCGCCAACGACGCCTACCGGCGAGGGGCGGAGAACCACCAGCCCGAGACCGAGGGACGCTGGCTGACCCGGCGGGCCCGGGCCCACCGTGCCTACGACGAGTGGATGCCGGTCCGGATGGACGACACCGCCGAGCTCGGCGACGGCACCCGGCTCTACCGGCGGCTGCGCTTCGGCAAGCTGGCCGAGATCAGCATGCTCGACCTGCGCACCTACCGCAGCAAGCAGGTCGACAGCCCCGCCGGGCCGATCGACGACCCCGACCGCAGCATCACCGGGCCCCGGCAGCTGGCCTGGCTCAAGGCGTCGCTGCGGCGCCCGCGCGCGCAGTGGAAGGTGATCGGCAACCCCGTGATGATCGCGCCGGTCACGATCGGGGCGCTGCCCGAGACCACCCAGCGCCAGATCGCCCAGGTCACGGGGCAGGTGACCGAGCAGACCCCGGGGGACGACGGCGTGCCCTACAACGTCGACCAGTGGGACGGCTACACCGCCGACCGCACGGAGATCTTCACCCACATCGCCGACCACCACGTCGAGAACGCCGTCTTCGTCACCGGCGACATCCACTCCGCGTGGGCCTGCGACCTGCCGTACAGCAAGGCCGGCTACGCCGTCGACCCGACGCGGACGGCCGGGGTCGAGTTCGTGTGCTCCTCGGTGACCTCCAACAACCTCGACGACATCACCGGCGGGCCGGAGGGCTCCAGCAAGCCCGTCGAGGAGGCGATCAAGGCCAACAACCCGCACATCAAGTACCTCGACTTCGACCGGCACGGCTTCTCGGTCCTCGACATCACGCCGCGGCGGGTGCAGATGGACTGGTACGTCCTGGCCGACCGCACCGACAAGAACACCGCGATCACGCACTCGGTCTCCTACCTCACCCGCGTCGGCACCGGCGTGGTCCAGCAAGCCGAAGGACCGGTGAACCCCAGTGGCCGATGACCTCTGCCAGAGCACGAGCACGACCCAGATGGCCGCCGGGCTCGCCCAGGCACGAGCCGGGCGCCGGACGCTGCTCGGTGCCGGCGGTGCGGGGCTGCTCTTCTCCGCGGCTCTGGGCGCGACCGGGCCGGCGGCTGCGGCCACGGCTACGCAGCGCTCGACGCGCAAGCGCGCCTACGTGCTGGTCATCGACGGGTGCCTGCCCGAGGAGCTCGACCAGGGCATCACCCCGAACCTCACCAGGCTCCGCGACGCCGGCCTGCGCTTCGGCAAGGCCTCCTCGATGCCGGTGATGGAGACCATCCCGAACCACACGATGATGATGTCGGGGATGCGCCCGGACAAGACCGGCGTCCCGGCCAACGCGGTCTACGACCGTGACCTGGGCGAGGTGCGCGACCTCGACCGGCCGGGCGACCTGCGGGCGCCGACCTTGCTGGAGCGGATGGACCGGCTGGGCTACCGCACCGGGTCCGTGCTCAGCAAGGAGTACCTCTACGGCATCTTCGGCACCCGCGCGACCTACCGCTGGGAGCCGATGCCCATCGTGCCTGTCGCGGGGTACGCGCCCGACCGGGCCACGATGCAGGCCACCATGGAGATGGTCACCGAGCACGACCCCCACCTGGTCTTCGTGAACCTCGGCGACATCGACCGCTTCGGGCACGCTGACCCCACCGGCCCCTCGGGTTTCAGGGCGGCGCGGAGGTCGGCGCTGGCCGACACCGACGCGCTGATCGGCGACTTCGAGCAGATGCTGCGCGACACCGGCCGCTGGGAGCACTCGATGCTGGTGGTCCTGGCCGACCACTCGATGGACTTCTCCACCCCCGACCAGGTCGTCAGCCTCTCCGCCGCGCTCGAGGACGACCCCCTGCTGGCAGGGCGGGTGGCGATCGCCGACAACGGCGGCGCCGACCTCCTCTACTGGCTGGGTCGCGACGCCGACCGCGAGGAGGCGATCACCCGGATGCGGCGCATCGCCGAGCCGACCCCGGGCGTCCTGCACGCCTGGGACCGCCGCGACCGTGGTTGCGCCTGGGGCCCGAGGCCGGCGACGTCGTCGTGTTCTGCCGCGCCGGGTGGCGCTTCAGCGACCCCGAGCCGGCCACCAGCAACCCGATCCCGGGCAACCACGGGCACCCGGCCACGACTCCGATCCCGTTCTTCCTCAGCGGGGGCCACCCGCGGGTCCCGACCGGCGTCACTCGCTCGCAGCGACCGCGCACCGTCGACGTCGCGCCGACCGTCGGAGAGTTCTTCGGGGTCCCGGCCCCGCGCTACGCCGGTGGCTACGACGGCCGCAGCCGCCTCTGAGCGCGCCACCTCGACGCGCAGCGAGCGCCATCTCGACGCGCGGCGAGCGCCATCTCGACGCGCGGCGAGCGCCATCTCGTCAGGGGGTGGCGAGGCGGGCCAGGGCGGAGCGGACCAGGGCGGGGTCGGTGGTCGGCCACATGGGCGGCAGGCTGGCCTGGAGGAACGACCCGTAGCGGGCGGTGGCCAGCCGCGGGTCGAGGACGGCCACCACGCCGCGGTCGGTGCCGTTGCGGATCAGCCGGCCCGCACCCTGGGCCAGCAGCAGGCCCGCGTGGGTGGCTGCGACCTGCATGAAGCCGTTGCCGCCGGCCTCGTCGGCCGCCTTCTGCCGGGCGCTCATCAACGGGTCGTCGGGGCGGGGGAAGGGGATCCGGTCGATGATCACCAGCTGGCAGGTCTCCCCCGGGACGTCGAGGCCCTGCCACAGGCTCAGCGTCCCGAACAGGCAGGTGTGGGGGTCCTCGACGAACTGGCGTGCCAGCTCGGGCAGCTGGGCGTCGCCCTGGGCCAGGGTGGTCAGGTGGGGCAGCCGCTCGCGGACGGCCACGGCCGCCGCCTCGGCCGCCCGGCGGCTGGAGAACAGGCCCAGGGTCCGCCCGCCGGCGGCGTCGACGAGGGCGGCGATCTCGTCGAGCTGCGCGGCCACCAACCCGTCCCGGCCGGGCGGCGGCAGGTGGCGCGCGACGTAGAGGATGGCCTGGCGGCCGTAGTCGAAGGGTGACCCGACGTCGAGCCCGCTCCAGGGCAGCCGGTCCTCGTCGCGTGCGAGGTCGGGCGAGCGCTCGGAGGGCTTGAGGCCGACACTGGTGGCCACGGCGTCGAAGTCGCCGCCGAGCATCAGGGTGGCCGAGGTCATCACGACGGTCTTGTCGCGCAGCAGCTTCTCGCGCATCGGGCCCCACACCTGCAGGGGCGCCACGCACAACCGGGGCGGCATCCGCTCGGTGCCCTCGCTGAGCCACAGGACGTCGGAGGCGGCCGCGGCGGCCATCCGCTCGGCGATCGCGAAGACGTCCTGCACCGAGCCCCTGGCCTGCTGGCGGCCGGCGTCGGGCTCGTCCTTGCCCCCGGCCTCGGCCTTCGGGTAGGCCGACAACGCGGCCCGGGCGGCGTCGCGCACGACCACGAGGGCGTCGCGCAACACCTCCGGAAGGCTCGCCAGGCGACCCGGCCGCGTGGCACCGATGGCGTCGCGCAGCCCCGCGCCGGCGTCCTCGAGGTCGTCGGCCTCGGTGCCCTCGACGTGACGCTGGCTGCGCCGTGCGGCGCGCTCCACGTCGGAGGCGGTCAGCTCGTCGGTGGCGGCCTGCGTCACGCGAGCCACGAGCTCGTGGCCCTCGTCTACCACCACCGCGTCGTACTCGGGGATCATCGGGATGCCCTGCACGGCGTCGATGGCCAGTAGCGAGTGGTTGGTGACCACGAGGTGCGACTTCTGCGCCCGTTCCCGGGCCAGCTCGGCGAAGCACTCCTGGCCGAAGGGGCACTTGGCGGCCCCGAGGCAGTCGCGGTGGGTGACCGAGACCTGACGCCACTCGCGGTCGGTGTGGCGGGGGGCGGCGTCGCGCTCGCCGGTGCCGCCGCCCTGCACCTGCTCCTCGGCCCACGACCGCAGCTCGAGCACCTTGTCGGCCAGGGAGCCCGGTGGCACGTCGACCAGGGTGCCCTGGTCGTCGGGCGCGCCCTCGCGGATCCGGTGCAGGCAGGCGTAGTTGGAGCGTCCCTTCAGCACGGCGTACGAGGCGTCCACCCCGGGCAGGTCCCCGACGGCCTCGACCAGGCGGGGCAGGTCGCGCTCGACGAGCTGGTGCTGGAGGGCCAGCGTCGCGGTGGCGACCACGACCCGTCGCTCGTGCAGGAGCGCCGGGACCAGGTAGGCCAGCGACTTGCCGGTGCCGGTGCCGGCCTGGACGAGCAGGTGGCGCCGTTCGACCATCGCACCGGCGACCGCCTCGGCCATCTGCACCTGGCCGGTCCGCTCGGCGCCACCCAGCGCGGACACCGCGGCCGCGAGCAGTCGCGGCACTGCCCCCGGGTCGGTCACCGGAGCACCTTAGCCGCGCGCCGGGGCCTCTCCGGAGGCCCGGGCACACCGCCTGTGGACAGCCTCGGCGACCGGCCGCGCGCCCCCGCCGGTGCCCTCGCGGCCAGGGTCAGTCGTTGGTGGCGAAGGCGGCGTCGAAGGCGGCGTCGGGGGCGTCGAAGGCAAGACGCCGCACGAACTCCAGCGCCTCGGGCGCCCCGAGCAGCCGGTCCATGCCGGCGTCCTCCCACTCGATCGAGATCGGGCCGGTGTAGCCGATGGAGTTGATCGAGGCCATCTAGCCGTGGTCGGCCGCCGGCGCGGAGAAGCCGATGGTGACGGTGTCCCCAGCGTCGTCGTTCGAGCCGTCCTCGGCGCCCTAGGTGCCACCACCGAGGCTCTCGGACCCGGAGTCGGTGGCGTTGCTGGTGCAGGCCGCCAGGGCGAGCATGGTCAGGCCGGCGAGGACGCCGGTGCCGACCTGTTCGTCGTGGACCGCAGGGACATGGGGGCTCCTTGGAAGGCTCGGTGGTGCGCTGGGCAGGACGGGTGGGCGGGACGGGTCGAAGCTGGTCGGTCAGGTGGTGCTGCTGCGTCGGGCGAGGCGCTGCTGGAGGAGCACGGCGGCGACGATGATGACGTCCTTGAGCAGCGAAGGCTCCAAGATGGAGCGGTTGTTGAGGGTGAAGACGTTGGCCAGGGTGGTGAAGATCAGTACCCCGAAGACGGTGCCGACGATGGTGCCGCGACCTCCCGAGAGGAGGGTCCCGCCGATGACGACGGCAGCGATCGCGTAGATCTCGTAGAGCGTCCCGTGTGTCGAGCTGCCGGTCGTGGTGCGCGAGACGTTGATGCCGGCCAGGCGCGCGGCCTCGGGGGTGCCGCCGACGGCCAGGGTCTGCCGGCCGGGGGTGGTCCGGTTGAACACCACCCACCCGGCCGCTGCCTCCGGTCGGGCACGATGGTCGCCATGAGCACCCCACCCGGACCCGGCACGCGCATGGTCGAGCTGTCCGGCGGGCGGCTGCTGGAGGTCCTCGAGGGAGGCGACCCGGCGGGGCCGTGCCTGGTCCTCTTCGACGGACAGCCCTCGGCCGCGGTGGCCTCGCGCGAGATGGACCACGCCGCCCGCGGTGCCGGACTCCGCCTGCTGACCTTCTCGCGCCCGGGCTACGGCGCCTCGACGCCGCGCGGCGAGCTCGGCGTCCCGCAGGTGCGCGACGACGTCGCGGACACCGTCGAGCTGCTCGACCTCCTCGGCATCGGGGAGTTCCTCACGCTCGGCTGGTCCGGCGGCGGACCCCGGGCCCTGGCCTGCGCCGCCCTCCTGCCGGGGCGCTGTGGCGCGGCGACGTCGCTGGCCGGCGTCGCGCCCTACGAGGCCGAGGACCTCGACTGGTCGGCCGGGATGGCGCCGGAGAACGTCGCCGAGTACGCCGCGGCCGCCGCCGGCCGCGAGGCCTACGGCGCCTACCTGACCGAGAGCTTCCTGCCCGTGCTCGAGGCCGACGCCGACGAGCTCAGCGCCGCCCTCGGCGAGCTCGTCCCCCCGGTCGACCGAGCCACCCTGGAGGCCGGCTACGCCGAGCACCTGGCCCGCTCGTTCCAGCACGCCGCCGCCCAGGGCGTGGTCGGCTGCCGCGAGGACGGGCTCGCGCTCGTCGCGCCCTGGGGCGTCGACCTCGCGACGATCACCGTCCCGGTCGCGATCTGGCAGGGCAGCGAGGACGCGATGGTGCCGGTCGCGCACGGCCGCTGGCTGGCCTCGCACGTGCCCGGTGCCGTCGCGCACCTCGTCGACGGCGAGGGTCACCTCAGCCTCGTCGACCGGCTCCCCGAGATCCTGGCCGAGCTGCGCGAGCTCGCGAGGGTCTGAGGGACGGCGCTCCGAGCGATGGGCGTCGACCTCGTCGAGGACTACGGTGGCCGTCACGGCCGTCTGCGAAGGAGTCCCTCGATGCGCACTGCTGCTCTCGTCCTGCTGCTCCCGCTCGCGCTCTCGTCCGTCGCCGCGAGCGCTGCCCCGCCGGGCGCGGCCGGCCTGCGGGGCAGCCCCGTGGCCGTGTGCGACGGCGTCCCGGCGACCATCGTCGGCACCTCGGGCGACGACCGGCTGCGGGGCACCGCCGGTCCCGACGTCATCCAGGCCTTCGAGGGCGACGACGTGCTGCAGGGCCTGGCCGGGGACGACCTGCTGTGCGGTGGCGTCGGCGCCGACGTGCTCGACGCCGGCCGCGGCCAGGACACGCTGTGGGGCGGCTCGGACGGCGACCCCGGCGACCACAGCAACGAGGCGCTGCTGCTGGCCGGCGACCGTCTGACCGGAGGGCCCGGGAGCGACGACATGCACGGCGGCCCGACCCCGGACGACGGCGACGGCTTCGACCCGAGCTACAGCTCCGACGTGGCCGACTACTCGCTGGCCCGCAGCCCGCTGCACGCCACGCTGCCGGGCTTCGGCGCCGAGGGGGTCGTCGTGGGGCAGGGACACGACCGGCTCCTCGGCGTCTACGGCTTCGTCGGGGGCATCGCCGGCGACGAGGTGGTCGCGGGGAGCGGGACCCGCCTGCTCAGCGGTCTGGGTGGCGACGACGACCTGCTGGCCCGGACCACGACCGGTGAGACGCTCGGCGGACCGGGGGACGACGTGCTGCGTCGCGGGAACGTCGTGCGCGGCGGCCACGGACGGGACCTGATCATCGCGCCTGTGCGGCAGGCCTACGGCGACCTCGGTCCGGACCTGCTGCGGGGCAGCAAGCACCGCGACCAGCTCTACGGCGGCCCGGGCCACGACGACCTTCGTGGTCGCGGCGGCGACGACACCCTCGACGGGCAGGGCGGTCGCGACCGGGTCGACGGCGGCGCCGACCACGACACCTGCGTGGGCGAGGTCCTGATCCGGTGCGAGGCACCCCGCCCGCCGGGGTAGCGGTCGACCTACGTGGCCGGCGTGACCGCGTAGTCCCGCAGGTCGCCGGCGAGGCCGGCATGCACCCGGCCGCGCACCATCGTGCCCTCGGCGGTGTGCTCGAGCGCGTCGATCTCGCCGTGCTGGTGGATCTCGTTGAGCAGGTCGCCGCGCTCGTAGGGCAGGAGCACCGTGAACTCCTCGCCGGGGTGCGGCAGCTCGGCCTCGACGACCGCGAGCGCCTCCGCGATGCCCTCGCCGGTGCGCGCGCTGACGACGAGGGCGTGCGGCTCGCGCTGCTGGAGCCGGGCGAGGACCATCGGGTCGGCGGCGTCGGACTTGTTGATGATCACCAGCTCGGGCACGGAGTCGGCACCGATCTCGGCGAAGACCTCGCGCACCGCGGCCAGCTGGCCCTCGGGGTCGGGGTGCGAGCCGTCGACGACGTGCAGCACGAGGTCGGCGTCGGCCACCTCCTCCAGCGTCGAGCGGAAGGCCTCGATCAGCTGGTGGGGCAGGTGGCGCACGAAGCCGACGGTGTCGCTCATCGTGTAGACGCGGCCGTCGGAGGTCGTCGTGCGGCGGATGGTCGGGTCGAGGGTCGCGAACAGCGAGTCCTCGACCAGCACGCCGGCGTCGGTCAGCCGGTTCAGCAGCGAGGACTTGCCGGCGTTGGTGTACCCGGCGATCGCCACCGCGGGGATCTGACGGCTCTGGCGCTGGGCGCGCTTGGTGTCGCGCGTGCCGCGCATCGCCGCCAGCTCGCGTCGCAGCTTGGCGATCTTGGTGTTGATCCGTCGCCGGTCGGTCTCGATCTTGGTCTCACCAGGACCGCGGCTGCCGATCCCGGCCCCGGCGGCCACGCGGCCACCGGCCTGACGCGAGAGGTTGCCGCCCCAGCCGCGCAGGCGCTGCTTCATGTACGACAGCTGCGCCAGCTCGACCTGGGTCTTGCCCTCGCGGCTCTTGGCGTGCTGGGAGAAGATGTCGAGGATCAGCGCGGTCCGGTCGACGACCTTGACCTTCAGCCGGTCCTCGAGGTTGCGCAGCTGGCTGGGCGCCAGCTCGCCGTCGCAGATGACGGTGTCGGCGCCGGTGGCGGCGACGATCTCGGCCAGCCCCTCGACCTTGCCGCGCCCGACGTAGGTCGCCGGGTCCGGGGAGTGCCGACGCTGGTAGATCGCGTCGAGGACCTCGGAGCCGGCCGTCTCGGCCAGCAGCGCGAGCTCGGCCATCGAGTTCTCGGCGTCCTGGACGGTGCGGGTCGTCCACACGCCGACCAGCACCACACGCTCCAGGCGCAGCTGGCGGTACTCGACCTCGGTGATGTCCTCGAGCTCGGTGCGCAGCCCGGAGACCCGCCGCAGCTGGTGCCGCTCGACGAGGTCGAGGTCGCCGGTGGTCAGCTCGGGGTCGGCCTCGTCGGCGTAGCCCGAGACGAAGTCGTCGCCGTCCGCGTCCGGGTCGGCCGGGTCGGGCTCGTCCCAGTCGTCGGTGGCGTCGAGGGCGGCGGCGAGGGAGAAGTCGGGTACGTGCGTCATATGCCTCCAGCGTAGGTCGGTTCCAACGCCGGTGCGAACGGGTTTACTCCCGGCCCGCCGCCGAGGCCCTCGAGCCGGGCACGCGGCACCATGGAGCGGTGAGCACACCGATCGCCGTCTCCGCCCGCGGCGCCGAGCTGGCCGGGCTGCTGCCGGGCGGGGCCCGCCTGCTGGGGATCACCGGAGCACCGGGCGCGGGCAAGTCGACGCTGGCCGCAGCCCTGGCGGCCCGCGCCGGTGCGGCGGTCGTCGCGATGGACGGCTTCCACTACGCCGACGTCGAGCTGGAGCGGCGCGGACTCCGCGCGCGCAAGGGCTCGCCCGAGACCTTCGACGCGGAGGGGTACGCGGCCCTCCTGGCGCGGGTCTGCTCGGCCCGCCCGGAGGACCCCCCGGTGCTGGCGCCGGTCTTCGAGCGGCCGCTCGCCCAGCCGGTCGCCGGGGCCGTCCCGGTGCCGGCGACCGGTCTGGTGCTCACCGAGGGCAACTACCTGCTGCTCGAGGAGCCGCGCTGGGTCGCCGTCCGCGCCTGGCTGGACGCGGTGTGGCACGTGCGCGTCGACGACGACCTCCGCCGCGAGCGCCTGGTCGCGCGCCACGTCGGCTTCGGCAAGTCCGCCGCCGCGGCACGGGACTGGGTGGACCGGGTCGACGAGCCGAACGCGCTGCGGGTCGAGGCCGCCGCGGTGCGGGCCGACCTGGTGCTCGACCTGACGGCCTGGTCGGGCTGACTGCCTGGTCGGGCTGACGGGCTGGTCGGGCTGAGCCGCCCGGGCCGGGAGGCGCATCGCCCGCCCACCTCACCGGGCGGGCCGCCCACCCTCTCGCCGCTGGGCGGCGTAGCGCGCCGGGGTCACCCCCGTGACGGAGCGGAAGTCACGGGTCAGGTGAGCCTGGTCGGCGTAGCCGAGGTCGGCAGCGAGTGCGGCCAGGTCGACCGGCTCCGCGGCACCCAGGCGTCCGGCCGCGTCCTGGAGCCGGCGCCGCTGCACCAGCCACTTGGGGCTGAGCCCGACCCGGCGGGCCAGGAGCCGCTGCAGCGTCCGCTCGGTGAGGGCGAACTTCTCGCAGACCTGCCCCACCCGCTGCACCGAGGCGTCCTGCTCGACGTGCTCGACCACGGCATTGACCAGCAGGCCCTCCTCGTCCACGTCCGGCAGGTCCGCCAGCCCGGCCTCCATCGCCGCGACGGCCCGCTGCTGCCGGTCCGGGTCCGCGGGGTCGCCGCCGACGGCCTCGCGCACCCGCTCTGTCAAGGAGGCGCCGTCGAGGCCCGGGACGGAGGCCAGCGAGAGCTCGGTGTCGGTCGCCGTCGAGACGGCGGCACCGAGGACCAGGGCGCCCGCGGCCGGCTGGAGCATCGCCCCGCACGCCCAGCCCGAGCCGGTCAGCCGCTGGTACGACATCCCGGTCGCCGGACCGTAGAAGCGTGCGTAGGAGTCGGCGACGACGACCAGGCACACGGGGTACCGGAGCACCCGCTGCTCGGTCACCGCGCCTGGTGGGAGCGCCCAGACCGGCAGCCAGTAGCGGCGGACGCGGTCGGCGAGCCCGGGCGCCGGCGCGAAGCGGTGGACCGGTGGGCTCCAACCGGTCTCGTCGTGCAGGTGCGCCCGTTCGCGGGGGTCGAGACGTCGATGGTCGGGCACGGTCGGATTCTTTCAAGACCGGCCGCCCACCACCAGGGACGCTGGCAGGCATGCACCCCGCGATCGAGAGCTACCTCCGCAACGCCGACCGCTTCACCGCCACCGTGGACGCCGTCGACTCGGGCGCTGCCTGGTCGGCGCCGAGCCCGTGCGAGGAATGGGACGCCGCAGCGCTCCTCGGCCACGTGGTGGGCACCCAGCGCGACTTCTTCGCCTCGCGCGGCGCCGAGCTCGGCGCCGTCACCGAGGAGGACCCGGCCACGAGGTGGCGCGAGCACCTCGCGGGCGTCCGCGCGGTCGTCGCCGACGACGCCCTGGTCGAGACCGCCTACGACGGGTACTTCGGGCCCACCACGCTCGCCGAGACGCTGCGCGACTTCTACGGCTTCGACCTGACCGTCCACCGGTGGGACCTGGGTCGTGCCGGCGGGCAGGAGGTCGTCTGGGACGACTCCGAGCTCGACGCGATCGAGCAGGCGATCGACGGCCTGGGCGACTCGCTGTACCTCCCGGGCGTCTGCAAGCCGGCCCTCGACCCGCCCGCCGGTGCCACGCGCCAGCAGCGGCTGCTGGCCCGCATGGGCCGGCGCGCCTAGGTCCGCGGCCGTGGCGACCCTCGGTGCTACTTGGGCGGCATCCTGATGCCGCCGTCGACGCGGACGACCTCGCCGTTCATGTAGGCGTTGGTCAGGCACTCCAGCACCATCGAGGCCAGCTCGTCGGGCGAGCCGAGACGCTTCGGGAAGAGCACCGCCTCCCCCAGCCTGGCCTTGAACGCCTCGGCGTCCTCGCCCTCGCCGTAGATCGGGGTGTCGATGAGGCCGGGCGCGACGGTGTTCAGCCGGATGCCGACCGCCGCGAGGTCGCGGGCCACCGGCAGCGTCAGGCCGACCACGCCGCCCTTCGAGGCCGAGTAGGACGCCTGCCCGATCTGGCCGTCGAAGGCGGCCACGCTGGCCAGGTTGACGATGGCCCCGCGGCAGCCGTCGGCGTCGGGCTCGTTGTGGCTCATCACGGTCGCGGCCTGGCGGACCACGTCGAAGGTGCCGATCAGGTTGATCGCGACGACCTTGGTGAAGGCCTCCAGCGAGTGCGCGGACTCCAGGGTGCCGTCGCGGCCGACGGTGCGCTGGGCCCAGCCGATGCCGGCGGAGTTGACGACCGCACGCAGCGGGGCGATCTCGGCGGCCGCACCGACGGCGCCGGCGATCTGGTCGGTGTCGGTGACGTCGACGCGGGCGAAGACGCCGCCGATCTCCTGGGCCAGCGCCGCGCCCTTGTCGACCTGGAGGTCGGCCACCACGACCGTGGCGCCGCGCGCGGCGAGCTGGCGGGCGGTGGCGGCACCGAGGCCGGAGGCCCCACCGGTGACGAGGGCGGTCGAGCCGGTCAGGTCCATGGCGGCGAGCATAGGCAGGGACCCAGCGCGGCTAGAGGTCGGTCTCTCCGCGGGCGACCAGCACCGCGGGCCCGGTCATCAGGAGCCGGCCGTCCTCGGTGAGCCTGATCGAGAGGCTCCCGCCGGGGACGTCGACCCGGTAGGGGGTGCCGGGCGCGGCGCCGTCGGCGCGCGAGGCCGCCACCATCACCGCGCACGCGCCGGTGCCGCACGAGCGGGTCTCGCCCGAGCCCCGCTCGTGGACCCGGAGCGCCACGTGGTGCTCCCCGCGGCGGACGACCAGCTCGACGTTGACGCCGTGGGGGTAGACCGAGGGGTCGTGGTCGGGAGCGGCCAACGGCTGCCCGGGGGCGGAGAGCCCGTCGAGGTCCTCGCCGGCGCGCAGCCAGGCCACGGCATGGGGGTTGCCGACGTCGACGTGGGTCGCCGGCCACCGGCGCCCGCCGAGCCCGACCTCGGTCTCGCCGAGCACCCGCGCGGTGCCCATGTCGACGGTGATCGTCCCCGCGTCCTCGACGACGACGGTCTTGACGCCGTCGCGCGTCCCGACCGCGATCGGGCTGCTCGTCGCGGCCAGTCCCTCCTCCACGAGGTACAGCGCGAAGAGGCGCACGCCGTTGCCGCACATCTCCGAGAGGGACCCGTCGGCGTTGCGGTAGTCCATGAACCACTCGCCCCGTCCGGCGCCGTCACCACGCACCACCCGCAGCACCCCGTCGCCGCCGATCCCCGCGCGGCGGTCGCACAGGGCGCGCACCCGCGCCGCCCAGGCGTCGTCGGCCAGGTCACCGTGCCGGGCCCCGTCGGCGTCGGGCAGGAGCACGAAGTCGTTCTCGGTGCCGTGGCCCTTCCAGAAGGGGTAGCTCACCGGTAGAGCCCCTCGGCGTAGGTGGGGCCGTAGTAGGCGTCGAGCTCGGCCAGGGTGCGCTCGTCGGGCTCGACCGTCGCCGCCAGGACCGCGCGGCGCGGGACGACGGCCTCGGGGTCCCAGCTCGCGGGGTCCCACAGCCCGGCGCGCAGGAACGCCTTCGAGCAGTGGAAGAAGACCTCCTCGACGTCGACCACCAGCGCCAGGACGGGCCGGTGGCCGCGCACCAGCAGCTCGTCGAAGAAGGGGGCGTCCTTGACCAGGGTGGCGCGGCCGTTCACCCGCAGGGTGTCCCCCCGGCCCGGGACCAGGAACTCCAGGCCGACGTGAGGGTTGGCCAGGACGTTGCGGTACCCGTCGGCGCGACGGTTGCCGGGCCGCTCGGCCAGCGCGATCGTGCGCTCGTCGATCACGTGGACCAGGCGACCGGCCGGGTCGCCCTTGGGCGAGACGTCACAGCTGCCGTCGGCCCCGGCGGTGGCCAGGACGCAGAACGGGCTCGCAGCGAGCCAGTCGCGGTCGACGTCGAGCAGCGCGGTGCGCACCTTCTCCCGGGCGCGCGCCGACGGCTCGCCACCCAGGAGCTCGACCAGCTGCTCCACCGACTCCACGGGCGTGCCGTGCGGACTGCTCATGGCGCCAACCTAGCCGCGGCGACCGCGGCGAGGGCCTGCTCGAGCCGGTCGGGGGCGTCGTGCTCGACCCAGACGATGCGGGGGTCCTTGCGCCACCAGGACTGCTGACGGCGGGCGAAGCGCCGGGTCGCCACCACGGTCCGCTCGACGGCCTCCGCGAGGCTCACCTCGCCCGCGAGGTGCGCGACCACCTCGCGGTAGCCGATCGCCCGCGAGGCCGTCCGACCCTGCGCCAGCCCCTCGTCCAGGAGCCGGACGACCTCCTCGACCAGCCCGCCGGCATACATCCGGGCGACGCGCTCCTCGATCCGTGCGAGCAGCGTCTCCCGGTCGATCGCGACGCCGACCTGCACGGTGCGGGGGTCGCGGTACTGCAGCGACGGCAGCGTGGCGGCGTAGGACTGCCCGGTCAGCTCGCCGACCTCGAGGGCCCGGACGACGCGGCGTCCGTTCTCCGGCACGATCCGGGCAGCGGCCGCGGGGTCGCGGGCGGCGAGCTCGGCGTGCAGGCCCGGGGCCCCGACCTCCGCCAGGCGGGCCTCCCAGCGCTCGCGCACGACGGCGTCGGTGCCCGGGAACTCGAAGTGGTCGAGCACCGCCCGGGTGTAGAGCGCCGAGCCGCCGACCAGGACGGGCGTCGTGCCGGCCGTTCGCAGGTCGGCGATGGTGGCGCGGGCGCGGTCCTGGAAGGCGGCCACGTTCGCCGGCTCGGTGACCGGCATCAGGTCCAGGAGGTGGTGGGCGATGCCCCGTCGCTCGGCCGGCGGCACTTTCGCCGTGCCGACGTCCATCCCGGCGTAGACCTGGAGGGCGTCGGTGTTGACCACCTCGCCGGCCAGCCGCTCGGCCAGGTCGAGGCTGAGCCCGGTCTTGCCGGAGGCCGTCACGCCCACCACGGCGACGATCGGGGGGCGGGCCATGTCGCTAGTCTGGCAAGTGACGGCCCCGCCTCGGGGCCGCGGGCATCTGGAGGAGACCGATGAGCTTTCTCGGCGACGCGAAGAAGAGGCTGACCAAGGCGGTCGACCAGCACGGCGACACGATCACCCAGGGCATCGACAAGGCCGCGGCGGCCGCCGACAAGCGGACCGGCGGCAAGCACGGCGACAAGATCGGCAAGGCCAGCCTGAAGGCCAAGGAGGCCCTCCGGAAGCTGGACGGCAAGGACGACGGTCCGACCGGGCCGGCCGGCTCCACCGGCCCCACCGGCCCCGTCCGGTGAGCCAGAACCCCGCGACCAGCGACCCCACGATCGAGCCCGAGGACGGCACCAGCACCACGCCGGGCACCGAGGCCGACGACGCGGGCCCGAGCGCCCACGACGCCTCGACCACCCCGCCGGGAGAGCACTCCAGCGAGCTGCCCGGCGACAACGAGGGCGACGCGGCAACGGCCAGCCAGGAGGCGAACGCCGAGGCGTCCGAGGTGGGCCAGCCCTCCCAGTGAGCGACCTCGACCGCTTCGTCGTGGTGCCGGCCGCCTACGTCTTCCTGCTGCGCGAGGGCGAACGGGGTACGGAGGTGCTGCTCCAGCTGCGCCGCGGCACCGGCTTCATGGACGGGCACTGGGCGGCCGCCGCAGCGGGTCACGTCGAACGGGGTGAGCGGGCCGTGGAGGCCGCCCGCCGCGAGGCTCGCGAGGAGATCGGCGTCGAGCTCGACGACCTCGCCTTCCTGACCACGATGCAGCGCACCCGCGGCGGCGAGCCGATCGACGAGCGCGTCGACTTCTTCTTCAGCGCGCGTACCTGGCGCGGCGAGCCGACGCTGCAGGAGCCGGACAAGGCCGCCGACCTGCGGTGGTGCGCGCTCGGCGAGCTCGACTCCCTGCCGGGCCCCGTGGTGCCGCACGAGCGCAGCGTGCTCGATAGCCTGCACACGGGCCGCACCGAGCCCCTCAGCACCCACGGATTCCCGACCCGACCGGAGACCGCGTGACCCAGGACCCAGGACCCAAGCCCGACGCCGAGAGCAGCTCGGGCACCCCCGCCCCCGGTGGACCCGACGCCGTCGAGTCCACCGCGGGCGTCGAGCACGCGGGAGCCGAGGTGGCAGACCTCAGCCCGGACCGCAACCCCGCGATCGAGGACGCCCTGCCCGACGAGATGCGCGAGGGCGAGGACACCGAGACCGAGGCCACCAGCGACCGCGACGCCGACGACGTCGACCCAGAGGACGAGTCCCCCGTCTGAGACGGCCAAAGAACGTACAGTTCGCCTTCCCGAGCGCCGTGGCGGCCGCGTCTTCCCAGGTCACGACACTCGCGCCTGCCGAACTGTACGTTCTTTGGTCGCGTCCTCGAGGATCCGGCGGGTCCAGGACGGCTCGCCCATGACCTGCTCGTAGGAGAAGCGCAGCACCAGCCAGCCTGCGACCACCATCTCGTCGTAGCGGCGACAGTCGTGACTCAACGCCGCTCGGTCACCGTGCCAGGCGAAGGAGTCCGCCTCCAGCACGATCCCCAGGTCGCGGTCGACCAGGTCGGGCCGACCGAGGAACGTCCCGCCGCGCCAGAGCCCGACCTGCGGCACGACGTGCAGCCCGACCTCGAGTGCGATGGAGCGGAGGACCGACTCGAACGGGTTGGCGGCCCGTGGATCGGCCGCTGCCGCGATCCGGCGGGCCTGCGGCGTCCCCGGCCCGGTCATGGCGGACACCAGGCGCAGGAGCCGCGCCGGCGTGACGCCCGCCCGCAGCGCGGAGTCGGCGACGGCCAGCGCCTCGTCGGCCGGAAGGTTGCGCAGGCAGTCGACCAGCGTGCGGTCCGTGGAGGTGACCCGGAGGCCGGCGTGCTCCACGACGTCGTCGGGTCCCAGCGTCGTGCGGTGCACCGTCGCGCGACGTTGCTGCTCGGCTGTGAGCCTGCGGTTGCGCGCGACCGTCACGTCGGGCAGCTGCTGGCAGCAGCTTGACCGCCCACCCGTGCACGGCTGCCGCGTTGCGCCACGACAGGGTGCCGGTCAGCTCGTGTGCGCTGCGCCAGGCATGGTCGACGGCCGCGAGCGTGAAGCGCCCCCGTGCCGGCTGGAGCACCTCGCCGGAACCGACGGCAGCGTCGAGGGCGGCGCGAGGAACCACCGCGACCAGCTGGGCGCGGGTCGCCACCCCGCCGAGCTGGACCAGCGCCTCGACCACGGACCCGACCTCCACCCGCCCAGCATGCGACGGGGCGGGGCAGGCCGCACCGGCTCCTCCACAGGCTCGGGCGCCGCGGGCATAGGCTCGCCCCATGAGCGATGAGCAGAAGCCGGGCGAGGACGAGCTGGTCGCCTCCAACCCCAACGCCACCGGCCCCGAGGGCGCCGCCGGCGACATGGGCGTCAGCAGCGAGCGGGAGGGCGCCACGGGCCCGGGCCAGCACGGCACCAACGGCGGCCTCGACACCAGTCCCGGCGCGTCGCAGGTCGACCAGGACGGCGAGGTGCCGCCCGAGCAGTCCGTCGGCGGGGAACGCGACCGCAACCCCGACGACCCGGCCGTGCCGCCCAAGGCCGGCTACAACTCCCGTGACCCCCGCTCGGACGAGGCGCCGTACCGCTCCGGACCGGAGCACGCGCGCTGAGCGAGGCCTCACCGGCAGGCGGGTGCCTCGCCCAGGGGCGCAGGCACTCCGACCAGCGGCATGCCCAGCACCACCCCGGAGGGCGCCGACCGACCGCGGCGCGCCTCCCAGGCGTCCCCGGAGCGGGTACGACGAACCTGCGAGCACCGGACCGTCGGCCACGAGGTGGTGGGGGGCGGCGTAGGTGATCTCGACGTCGACCCGGTCGCCGGGACGCGGCCGGGCGCTCTGCGGGGCCTCGGGGTCCCAGGCGAAGTGGACCAGCCGATTGTCGGGCCCACGCCCCGAGAGGCGGGCGGTGGCGGCGTCCTTGCGCCCCTCCCCCTCGCTGACCATCAGCTCGACACGCCGGCCCACGAGGCGCCGGGCCTCCTGCCAGGCGATGTCGTCGACCAGCGCGACGAGCCGCTCGTAGCGCTCCTGGACGACCGCCTTCGGCACCTGGTCGGGCAGGTCGGCTGCGGGGGTGCCGGGACGCTTGGAGTACTGGAAGGTGAACGCGCCGGCGAACCGGGCGGCGCGCACGACGTCGAGCGTGGCCTGGAAGTCCTCCTCGGTCTCGCCGGGGAAGCCCACGATGATGTCGGTGGTGATCGCGGCCTCGGGCATGGCGGCGCGGACCCGCTCGATGATCCCCAGGAACTTCGCGCGCCGGTAGGAGCGCCGCATCACCCGCAGCACGCGGTCCGAACCGGACTGCAGCGGCATGTGCAGCTGGGGCATCACCGTCGGCGTCTGCGCCATCGCCTCGATGACGTCGTCGGTGAACTCGGCGGGGTGGGGCGAGGTGAACCGGACCCGCTCGAGGCCGGCGACCTCGCCGCAGGCGCGCAGCAGCTTCGAGAAGGCCTGCCGGTCGCCGAACTCCACGCCGTAGGCGTTGACGTTCTGCCCGAGCAGGGTGACCTCGCTGACGCCGTCGGCCACGAGGGCCTCGACCTCGGCGAGGATCTCGCCCGGGCGGCGGTCCTTCTCCGAGCCGCGCAGGCTCGGGACGATGCAGAAGGTGCAGGTGTTGTTGCAGCCGACGGAGACCGAGACCCAGGCGGCGTAGGCGGAGTCCCGCTTGGTCGGCAGGGTCGAGGGGAACACCTCGAGCGACTCGAGGATCTCGACCTGCGCCTCCTCGGCGACCCGCGCCCGCTCGAGCAGCGCCGGCAGGGAGCCGATGTTGTGGGTGCCGAAGACGACGTCGACGTAGGGCGCGCGCTTGGTGATGGTGGCGCGGTCCTTCTGGGCCAGGCAGCCCCCGACGGCGATCTGCATGCCGGGGTTGGCGGCCTTGACGGGCGCGAGGTGGGAGAGGTTGCCGTAGAGCTTGTTGTCGGCGTTCTCGCGCACCGCGCAGGTGTTGAAGACCACGACGTCGGCCTGCTCAGCGCCGGACGCGGCGACGTAGCCGGCGGACTCGAGCAGACCGCTGAGCCGCTCGGAGTCGTGGACGTTCATCTGGCACCCGTAGGTGCGGACCTGGTAGGTGCGCATAGCCGGGTCAGCCTACGACCCGAGCCGCGGCACGGCCCGGTCAGCCCGCGGTCCAGCCACCGTCCATGATGTAGGACGCGCCGGTGATCGAGTCGGTCCCGGGACCGCACAGGAACGAGACCGTGCCGGCGACCTCCGAGGGCTCGACGAGTCGCTTGAGGGGCGTGCGGGCCAGGAGGACCTTCTCGACGACCTCGTCCTCGCTGATGCCGTGCGTACGGGCCTGATCGGCGATCTGGCCCTCGACGAGCGCGGTGCGCACGTAGCCCGGGGCGATGGTGTTGCTCGTGACGCCGCGGCCGGCGGCCTCCATCGCGATCACCTTGGAGAGGCCCTCGAGGCCGTGCTTGGCGCTGACGTAGGCCGCCTTGTACGGCGAGGCCCGGTGGCCGTGGACCGAGGTGACGTGGACCAGGCGGCCCCAGCCCCGCTCGTACATGCCCGGCAGGAGCGTCCGGGCCAGCCGGAACGGCGCCTCGAGCAGCACGCGGTGGATGAAGGCGAAGCGCTCGGGGTCGAAGTCCTCGATGGCGGCCACGTGCTGGAGGCCGGCGTTGTTGACCAGGACGTCGACCTCGGGGTGGTCGGCGTCGAAGGCGTCGAACCACGCGCGGTCGGACAGGTCGGCCACGACCGCCTCCCCGCCGACCTCGGCGGCGACCTCGCGGGCGCCGGCCTCGTCGCGGTCCACGACGAGCACGTGCGCGCCGTCGGCGGCCAGACGAACGGCGACGGCGCGGCCGATGCCGGCGGCGCCTCCGGTGATCAGGGCGGTGCGGCCCTCGAGCGGGCGGGTCGATGAGCTCATCCGCGCACTGTAGTAGCGCGGCTCCAGCACCCGTGGCGCGGACTGCCGGGGAGACACGACCGCTCGTCGTGCTCAGGCTACCGCCCGTCGCACGGGCGGGCCCTCCCCGTAACGGGCAGGTCACGGATCGCCTCGCGGCGCGCGCGGCCATGGCTCCCCCGACGGTCTGTGACTAGGGTGACGCCGCATGACGGCGCAGCAGGATCACGAGATCGCAGCGGCGGCCGGCGAGCCGCTCGTCGTGCTCGCCGGGGTCGACAAGCACTTCGGCTCGCTGCACGTCCTCAAGGGCATCGACCTGTCCATCAAGCGCGGCGAGGTCGTCGTGGTGATCGGTCCGTCGGGGTCGGGCAAGTCGACGCTGTGCCGGGCGATCAACCGGCTCGAGACCATCGACTCCGGGACGATCACCCTCGACGGGTCTCCCCTGCCCGAGGAGGGCAAGGCCCTGGCCGCGCTGCGCGCCGACGTCGGGATGGTCTTCCAGAGCTTCAACCTCTTCGCCCACAAGACGATCCTCCAGAACGTCACCCTCGGGCCGATCAAGGTGCGGGGGGTGGGCAAGGCCGACGCCGACAAGCGGGCCATGCAGCTGCTCGAGCGCGTCGGCATCGCCCACCAGGCCGAGAAGTACCCCGCCCAGCTCTCCGGCGGCCAGCAGCAGCGCGTGGCGATCGCGCGGGCCCTGGCGATGGAGCCGAAGGTGATGCTCTTCGACGAGCCGACCTCCGCGCTCGACCCGGAGATGATCAAGGAGGTCCTCGACGTCATGGTCGAGCTGGCCGAGCAGGGCATGACGATGGTCGTGGTCACCCACGAGATGGGCTTCGCCCGCACCGCCGCCCACCGCGTCGTCTTCATGGCCGACGGCGCGATCGCCGAGGAGAACACCCCCGAGGAGTTCTTCACCCGGCCCCAGACCGAGCGGGCCCAGGACTTCCTGGCCAAGATCCTCCACCACTGAAGGAGCACCACATGCGCACCCTCACCCGCAAGCCCTCCCTGACGCTGGCCGTCGCGGCCGTCGGGCTCGCCACCGCCCTGACCGCCTGCGGCGACGCCGGCTCCTCCTCGAGCAGCGACACCCCCGAGGTCGACGTCGCCTCGGACGCCGCCTCGCAGTTCGAGGCCGGGTCCCGGATGGCCGAGCTCGCCGAGTCCGGCAGCATCACCATCGGGGTCAAGTACGACCAGCCCGGCATCGGCTTCAAGGGCGCCACCGACGACGCGCCGGTCGGCTTCGACCCCGAGATGGGCAAGATCCTCGCCGGCAGCCTCGGGATCGCCGCCGAGGACATCACCTGGAAGGAGACGATCTCCGACAACCGGGAGCCGTTCCTGGAGGAGGGCGAGGTCGACCTCGTCATCGCCTCCTACTCCATCACCCCCGAGCGCCGGGACATCGTGGGCCAGGCCGGCCCCTACTACGTCACCGGCCAGCAGCTGCTGGTGCCCTCCGACAGCGACATCGCGACCCTCGCCGACGTCAAGGGCACCGAGGTCTGCTCGGTGACCGGCTCCACCTCGCTGGACAACATCGAGGGCGAGGGCGCCACCCCGCGCGGGTTCGACACCTACTCCGAGTGCGTCGACCAGGTCCTCAACGGCAGCATCGACGCGATGACGACCGACGGGGCGATCCTGCTGGGCTACGCCGCCGAGAAGCCCGACGACCTCAAGGTCGTGGTGGACCCGTTCTCCGAGGAGCGCTACGGAGTCGGCTACTCCAAGGACAGCCCCGAGATGTGCCAGTGGATCACCGACACCATCACCGCTGCCGAGGACGACGGCACCTGGGCGGCCGCCTTCGAGGCCACCCTGGGCCAGGCCGGCGTCGAGACCCCCGAGCCGCCGGCCATGGACAAGTGCGCCGCGGCCTGACGCCGTAGCCCGATGCTCCAGCGGGCCGGGCCCCTCCGGCCCGCCCCATCCGGCCCGCCCGACCAGCCGAGAGGATCCGCAGCGTGGACGACGTCGTCAGCAACCTCGACCTGGTGCTGAGCGCGTTCTGGCTCACCGTCCAGCTCGCGCTCATCTCCGGGGCGGCCTCGCTGGTGGCCGGGACGCTCCTGGCCGGGATGCGCGTCGGACCGGTCGCGGTGCTGCGTCGCCTCGGCACCGCCTACGTGACGCTGGTCCGCAACACCCCGCTGCTGATCATCTTCATCTTCGTCTTCATCGCCTTCCCGAACCTCGGCTTCCTCGTCGACACCCCGTTCCTGCTCAAGGGCGTGGTCGCGCTGACCTTCTACACCTCGGCGTTCGTGTGCGAGGCCCTGCGCGCGGGCATCAACGCGGTCCCGCTCGGCCAGGCCGAGGCCGCTCGCGCGATCGGGCTCACCTTCGGGCAGAACATGGCCAACGTGGTGCTCCCGCAGGCCTTCCGGGCTGCCGTGCCGCCGATGGCCAGCGTGCTGATCGCCCTCACCAAGAACACCTCGGTCGCGGCCGCGTTCGGGCTGCTGGAGGCCACCGCGCGGATGCGGGGCTTCACCAACAACAACGCCGACGACCGGTTGTGGATCTTCCTGTTCTTCGCGGCCGGCTACATCGTGGTGGTCGAGGCGATCAGCGCCGGCGCCATCGGGCTCGAGCGACGCTGGCGGGCGGCGCGATGAGCAGCGTCCTCTTCGACAGCCCCGGGCCGCGGACCGTCGCCCGGCACCGCGGGTACAACCTCGTCGCCGTGGTCGTCCTGCTCGCTCTCGCGGCCGTGGTGGCGTGGGTGCTCTCCGACCGGGGCGAGCTGGCCTACTCCCTGTGGGAGCCCTTCGTCACCCCGAGCTTCCTGCAGGTCCTGCTCGAGGGCATGCTGACCACCCTGTCCATGGCGGCAGCAGCGATCGGCCTGGCCATCGTCTTCGGCGTCGTCTTCGGCATCGGCAAGCTCTCCGACCACCGGTGGGTGCGGTGGCCGAGCTGGGTGGTCGTGGAGTTCTTCCGCGCCGTCCCGCTGCTGCTCCTCATCACGTTCATCTTCTTCGCCTACGGCGTCGGGGACGGGATCGGCGCCTACTGGTCGCTGGTGCTGGGCCTGATGCTCTACAACGGCTCGGTGATCGCCGAGATCCTCCGCGCCGGTGTGCAGGCCGTCCCCCGCGGGCAGTCCGAGGCCGCCTACGCCCTGGGGATGCGCAAGACCCAGGTGATGAGCATCGTGGCGTTGCCGCAGGCGATCAAGATCATGCTGCCGGCGCTGATCAGCCAGTTCGTGGTCGCCCTCAAGGACACCAGCCTGGGCTTCTACATCGCCGCGCCCGGCCTGACCGCGGTCGGCCGCGCGATCTGGGGCGAGTTCGGCAACCAGCTGCAGACCGCGACGGTGCTGGCCCTGATCTACATCGTGCTCAACCTGGTCCTCAGCGGCCTGGCGACGCTGGCCCAGCGTCGGCTGGTCGGCGAGCACAGCCCCATCGACCTCGACCGGGTCGGCAACATGCAGGGCGGCGAGAACACCGGCGGCGCCGTGTGAGTCCTGCGTCCAGCGGGCCTGGCGCCCTCGTACCGACGTGGACGCTCAGGGTCGGGGCGTGACCCACAGCCGGATCGTGCCCTCGACGACCACGACGCCGTCCTCGCGCACGCCGTGCACGCGCACGGGCACGTCGGGGTCGTCGCCGCTCCACCCGGCGGGGTCGGTCTCCGCCACGCACGTGATGTCGCCGGAGGCCCGCGCGGTGTAGGCGACGTCCATCCCCCGGGGGATCCACCGCTTGTCGGGCGCGATGCTGGCCTCGGCGAGCGCGCCCATCGCCGCCTCGAGCCCGTTGCACAGCGCGATGGCGTGCACGGTGCCGAGATGGTTGTGCACGGCGCGCCGGTCGGGCAGCACCAGCACGGCCCGGTTCGGTCCGATCTCGGTGAACCGGGGGCGCACGGTGCGGAAGTAGGGCGCCCTGGTCGAGAAGGCGAACGAGAAGGCGCGGGCTCCGAGCCGCGGACCGACGACGGGCAGCGCGGTGGCGTGCTGCCACCAGGTGAGGACCGTGCTCATGGGGAGTGAGGTTACCTCAGGGTAACTTCGGGTCCGGCCTGCAGTTCCAGCCGGGTGCTCACGAGAGCGAGAGGAAGAGCTTCTCCACCTGCTCGAGCACGCCGTCGTCCAAGGTGCTGCCGCCGGCGACGGCCCGCTTCAGGTCGGCCGCGACGACCGCGAAGCTGGCCCGGTCGAGGGCACCACTGACGGCCTTGAGCTGCTGGACGACGGACTCGGGGTCCCGCTCGTCCTCGATCATCCGGAGCACGCCGGCGAGCTGGCCCTGGGCGCGCTTGATGCGGTTGACGACGCTGCGCAGGTCGGCGGGGTCGATGGACGGAACGGACGAGAGCGACGAGATGGACGACATGGGGGACCTCCGGGTGGGAGACGGCGGGTGCCTCGGGTCGAGGCTCGGTCAGCGAACGCGCCCGAGCGCTGCACCTCCACAGGACCGGTAGTGTCGCGGAGGCGGTGATGTCGGGTTCAACGACCGACACCCCGGGGGGTCACGGGACGGCCGCCAGAACCTCGACCCGGGTGCCGTGCGGGTCCCGCGTGTGCCAGCGCAGGTAGCCCGGGAAGGTCGCCCGCTCCCGGTGGTCGACGGCCACCCCGGCGGCGGCCAACCGGGCGGCGAGGGAGTCGAGGGCGTCCACGTCGTCGACGAGCAGGGCCGGGTGGGCGCGCCGGGGGGTCACGCAGGGCTCCTCGACCCCGACGTGCACCTCTGCGGTCACCACCCCGTCCGCGGACCACGCACGGAACCAGACGCCGCCGCGCCCGGCCAACGGCTCGGGCTTGTCGACCTCCACCAGCCCGAGGGCGTCGGACCAGAAGCGCCGCGCGGCGTCCTCGCCGCCGGGCGGGCAGGGCACCTGGACGTGGTGGAGCCTCATGCCGCACCCCCGCGCGCATCCTGGGGCACCCGCGCGACCACGAAGACCCGACGGAAGGGCAGCACCACCACGGGCTCCTCGCGGCCGGGAAGACGTCGCGGCGGGTAGGCCGCTGCCAGCCGCTCCCGGAAGGTCGCCTCGAAGGCCGGGCGGAGGTCGTCGGGCAGCGCCTGCAGCGTGGGGCGGGCACCGGTGCCGCTGACCCAGGTGAAGACCGGGTCGGGCCCGCTCAGCACGTGCAGGTAGGTGGTCTCCCAGGCGTCCACCTCGCAGCCGAGCGCCGTCAGCGCGTCGAGGTAGACCGCGGGGTCGTGGCTCGAGGGCACCGCGACCTCGCGGGTCCACTGCTCGTAGGCCGGCTCCGCGGCCAGCTCGCGCCGCAGGGTGTGGCTCGGCTCGCCGAAGTTGCCGGGCACCTGGAACGCCAGCCAGCCCCCGGGACGGACCTGCTCGACGAGACGGGGCAGCAGGTCGAGGTGGTCGGGCAGCCACTGCAGCGTGGCGTTGCTGCACAGCACGTCCACGCCGTCAGGAGCGCTCCACTCCCGCAGGTCGCCGACCGAGAACACCGCGCGCGCACCGGCCCTCGCGCTCTCGGCCTGCGAGCTCTTGGCCTGCGAGCTCTTGGCCTGCGAGCTCTGGGCCTGCGAGGTCTGGGCCCGGGCGATCATCGCCGGGCTGGAGTCCAGGCCGACCACCCGCGCACGAGGCCACCGCTCGGCGAGCAGGGCGGTCAGCGTCCCGGGGCCGCAGCCGAGGTCCACGACGTCGGCCGGCGCGGTGGCACCCACCCGGGCCAGCAGGTCCAGGAAGGGGCGTCCACGCTCGTCGGCGAAGCGCAGGTAGCGCTCGGGGTCCCAGGTGTGGGCGGGTCGGGTCGGCATCGAAGCCTCCACAAAGTATCTCGACGTCAAGACAGTCGCAGCCTCCCCCGCATCTCTCTTGATGTCAAGATTCTCGATGGATGTCGTAGGCTGACCCGGTGCGCGACGAGGTGGACGAGCTGGTCGAGGCCTGGGCGCGCGAGCGCGCCGACCTGGACCTCGGCCCCGTCGCCGTCTTCAGCCGGATCAGCCGCTTGGCCCGTCACCTCGACCGCACTCGGCGGACGGCCTTCCTGACCCACGGGATCGAGGCCTGGGAGTTCGACGTCCTCGCCGCCCTGCGCCGCGCCGGGACGCCCTACCAGCTCTCCCCCGGGCGACTGCTGCGCGAGACCCTCGTGACCAGCGGCACCATGACCAACCGGGTGGACCGCCTCACCGCGCGCGGCTACGTCCAGCGCCTGCCCGACCCCGACGACCGCCGGGGAGTGCTGGTGCGCCTCACGGCCGAGGGCAAGAACGCGGTGGACCGCGCGTTCGGGGGCCTGCTGGAGGCCGAGCAGCAGCTGCTGGCCGATCTCGAGGAGCCCGACCAGGAGCACCTCGCGGAGCTGCTGCGCGCCTTGCTGGCACCCTTCGACCGCGCCCGCTGACCCTCCCATCAGTCCACCGTCAGTCCAGGTCCTCCGCGGCCACGAGCCACTCCTCCTCGACCGCGTCCTTCTCGGCCCTGACCGCCTCCAGCCGCTCGCCGATCCCCGACAGCCCGGCGTAGTCGTCGGGCTTGTCCCCCGAGTGCGCCTCCAGCTCGTCCGCGAGGGCCGCCTGCTGCCGTGAGAGCTTCTCGAGGCGCCGCTCGAGACGCTCCAGGTTCTTGCGGGCGACACGGTCTGCGGCCCCACCCGCGCGGGCCGGGCGAGACGGGCGGGCCGCGGTCGCGCTGGCGGCCGCTGCCTCGCGACGCAGGTCCGCGGCGCGCCGCTCCAGGTACTCCTCGACGCCACGCGGCAGCATCGAGACCTGCCCGTCACCCAGCAGCGCCCAGACCGAGTCGCAGACCCGCTCGAGGAAGTACCGGTCGTGCGAGACGACGACCAGGGTTCCGGGCCAGCCGTCGAGGAAGTCCTCGATCACGTTCAGCGTCTCGATGTCGAGGTCGTTGGTCGGCTCGTCGAGCAGCAGGACGTTCGGCTCCTCCAGCAGGAGCCGCAGCAGCTGGAAGCGGCGCCGCTCGCCGCCGGACAGGTCGCCGGTGCGCGCGGTGAGCCGGTCGCCGGTGAACCCGAAGCGCTCCAGCATGGCGGTCGCGGTGATCTCGCCGTCGGCGGTGCGGGCCACCCGGGCCACCTCCTCGACCACCTCGAGCACCCGTCGCTCGGGCGGCAGGTCGTCGAGGTGCTGGGTCAGGTGGCTCAGCGCCACGGTCCGGCCGCGGCGGACCCGGCCGCGCTGGGGGTCGAGGTCGCCGGAGAGCAGCGAGAGCACCGAGGTCTTGCCGGCGCCGTTGACGCCGACGATCCCGATCCGGTCCCCGGGACCGATCCGCCAGGTGGCCCCGCGCAGCAGCGACCGCTCCCCGCGGGCGAGGTCGACGTCCTCGACGTCGAGGACGTCCTTGCCGAGCCGCTGGGTCGCGAAGCGCTGGAGCGCGAGCTGGTCGCGCGGCGGCGGCTCGTCCTCGATGAGCACCGTCGCGGCGTCGATGCGGAACTTCGGCTTCGAGGTGCGCGCCGGCGCTCCGCGCCGCAGCCAGGCCAGCTCCTTGCGCACCAGGTTCTGGCGCCGCGACTCCGTGGCGACGGCCTGGCGCTGACGCTCGGCCTTGGAGAGCACGAAGGCGGCGTACCCGCCCTCGTAGGCGTCGACCACCCCGTCGTGGACCTCCCAGGTCGCCTGGCAGACGGCGTCGAGGAACCACCGGTCGTGGGTGACGACGACCAGTGCCGAGGGCCGCCCCACCACGTGGTCGGCGAGCCAGGCGACCGCCTCGACGTCGAGGTGGTTGGTCGGCTCGTCGAGCACCAGCAGGTCGTGCTCGTCGAGCAGGAGAGCGGCGAGGGCGCACCGGCGCCGCTCGCCGCCGGAGAGCCCGTCGACGCCCCGGTCGAGGCTGATGCCGGCCAGCAGCACCTCCACGACCTCGCGGGTGCGGGAGTCGGCGGCCCACTCGTGGTCCGAGCGTCCGGCCAGCACGACCTCGCGCACGGTGGCGGTCTCGTCGAGGTCGTCGCCCTGGTGGAGGTAGCCGACGTGAAGGCCGCGCCGACGCGAGACGCGGCCGGTGTCGGGCTCCTCGTGGCCGGTCATCACCTCCAGGAGCGTGGTCTTGCCGTCGCCGTTGCGGCCCACGACGCCGACCCGCTGACCCTCGGCGAGGCCGAGCGAGACCTCGGTCGAGCAGCGGGCGCACGCCGTAGGACTTCGAGACCCGCTCGAGGTTGAGCAGGTTGCCGGGCCCGCTCATCGCCTGCTCCCCGGGGCCGTGGCGGGGACCTGGACGACGGTCATGCGTACTCCACCAGGTGGGTGCCGGCGACGGGGCCGTTGGCGACCAGGACCACCGGGTGCCGGCCGGCGAGGGCCGCGGCGACCCGTCGGGCGTCGTCGGCGGAGGTGCACAGGAACAGGCAGGTCGGGCCGGAGCCGGAGAGCAGGCCGCGCACGGCACCGGCCCGCTCGCCCTCGTCGAGCAGCGCCCGGAGCTCGGGCCGCAGGTCGAGGGCGGCCTCCTGGAGGTCGTTGTGGAGGGCGGCACCCAGGCGCAGCGGGTCGTTGGCCGCGAGGGCTGCGAGGAGGTCGTCGGCCGGCGGCGGCTCGACCGGGGCGTCGGGACGCAGGCGGTCGAAGTGGGCGTAGACGGCCGGGGTGGACAGGCCCTCGGTCGAGGGCACGACGACCCACCACCAGGGGCCGTGGTCCTCGACCTGCTCGACCTGCTCACCGTGGCCGGTACCGATCGCCGTGCCGCCGACCAGGGCGAAGGGCACGTCGCTGCCGATCTCCGCCGCGAGCGCGAGGAGGTCGGCGTCGCTGGTGCGCAGGTCCCACAGCCGGTCGAGCGCCACCAGGGCGGCGGCGGCGTCCGCGGACCCGCCGGCCATCCCGCCGGCGACCGGGATCTGCTTCGTTATGCGCACGTGGGCGGCTCGCCCGTCGGCTGCTCCACCGGCACGGGCCGCCAGGAGGTCCGCGGCACGGAGCACGACGTTGCCGGCACCGTCTGGGACCAGGGAGGTGTCGACGTGGCCGGCCGCGTCGACGACCAGGCTCCAGGTGTCGGCCGGGCTGACCAGCAGGTCGTCGTAGAGCCCGACGGCCTGGTAGACGGTCAGGAGCGGGTGGAAGCCGTCACCGCGGGGACGGCCGACTCCCAGGTGCAGGTTGATCTTGGCCGGCGCGCGCACCGTCAGCGAGCCGGTCAGACGGTCGGGGACGCGGCGGCTCACGGGGTGGCTCCTGTCGGGGCTGAGGTCACGGGGGGCAGGGCGGCGGCGAGCGTGGCGAAGGCGGCGACCTCGAGCGACTCGCCGCGGGCGAGGGGGTCGGTCCCGGTCGCGGCGAGGGCGGCGTCGACGTCGGCCGGAGTCCCGCCGTGGGCGATCACGAGCGGCCGCAGCGCCCCGCGCAGGGCCTTGCGGCGCTGGGCGAAGGCGGCGTCGACCACGGCGAAGACCTGCTCGCGCGAGGCCGTCGTCGGCGGCGGGTCGCGGCGTCGCCAGGACACCAGCCCCGAGTCGACGTTGGGGGCCGGCCAGAAGACCGAGCGGCCGACCGACCCGGCGCGCCGCACGTCGGCGTACCAGGCCGCCTTCACCGACGGGACGCCGTAGGCCTTGGAGCCCGGGTGCGCGGCCAGCCGGTCGGCCACCTCGGCCTGCACCATCACCAGCCCGCGCTCGAGGCTGGGCAGGAGGGCGAGCAGGTGCAGCAGCACCGGGACCGAGACGTTGTAGGGCAGGTTGGCCACCAGGGCGGTCGGTGCGGGCCCGGGCAGCCCGGTGACCCGCAGCGCGTCGGCGTGGACGACCTCGAGGCGGTCGGCCTGGTCCGGGGCGCGGTCGGCGACCGTGGGCGCGAGCAGGCCGGCCAGACGCGCGTCGAGCTCGACGGCGACGACCCGACGCACGACGGCCAGCAGCGCGAGGGTCAGCGAGCCGAGCCCGGGGCCGACCTCGAGCACGACGTCGTCGGCACCGACGCCGGCCTCGCGCACGATGCGGCGCACGGTGTTGGCGTCGATGACGAAGTTCTGGCCGCGCTGCTTGGTCGGGCGCAGCTCGAGGCGGTCCGCGAGCGCACGAACGTCCGCCGGCCCGAGGAGTCTCGGACCGGCGGACGTCATGCGGTGAGGCTAGTCCCGGCCCCGGGCGGCACTGCCGCCCGGGCGGACCCGACTACTGGACCCGACTATTGGGCCCGACTATTGGGGCAGACCCAGCGAGGACGAGCAGGCCGGCCAGGCGCCGTAGCCGCCGCTGGCGTCGCGCACCATCGTGGCGATGCGGATCTGCTCCTCGCGGCTGTTCTCGCTCGGCAGGCCGGAACCGCCGTAGCCCTGCCAGGTACCGAGGTTGAACTGCAGACCGCCGTAGTAGCCGTTGCCGGTGTTGATGGCCCAGTTGCCGCCGGCCTCGCACGCGGCGAGGGAGTCCCACACGCTGCTGCCGGTGGAGTAGTCCGACGACGGCGCAGGTGCGTCCGCCGGCGCGGCCGGCTCCGGCTCGGGCTGCTTGGTGCCGACCGCGACGATGGTGTCGACGGGCTCGCGGACCACGGAGCTGCGGACCTCCTCGCGGGAGACGAGCTCGCCGTTGCGGAAGGTGGCGCGGTAGGTGACGTCGCGTGCGCCGTCCCGGCCCTCGCGGACCACGGTGGTCTCGCCCTCGGGCGAGCTGGAGTCCTCCCGCTCGACGGTGCCGTGCTCGATGGCCTCGTCGCTGACCTGCTGGTTGGTCACCCGCACGTCCGTGTAGACGATCTTGTCGCCGTCGTCGACCAGGGCGCCCGCGCGGGGTGTGACCGTGTCGCGGTCCTCGAGCGTGACGTCCTGCTGCTCGAGCACGTCGCCGACGGTGAGGGCCGTGACCGTACGGGTGACGGGCTTCGCGTCGGCCAGGGCCAGCGTGAGCGTCTTCGGGGTGACCACGCGCAGGCTGGCGCCGCCGCGGCCGATGGTCATGCCGCGGCTCGTGGAGAGGCGCGAGTCGCCGAAGCGGCTGCCGATCTCCTCCAGCGCGGTCGAGACGCTGGTCGCGGTGACCCAGTGGGTCTGCTCCTCGCCGTCGACGGTGACCTTGAAGGGGCGGGCGTAGCGCACGGTGATCGCGGTGCCCTCGTCGATGCTCTGGTCGAGTGCGGGAGCGACGATGTCGCGGGCGCCGACCTCGAGGCCCTCCTCGTCGAGCACCGAGGCGACGGTGTCGCCCGTGGCGCTGACCTCACGCTGCTGGCCGTCGACCGAGAGGGTGACGGCGGTGGTCATGGAGGCGTAGGCCAGCGTCGAGCCGGCCACGGTCAGGGCGACCACGGCGACGAGGCCGGCCAGCACGGCGCGGCTGCCGAGGACGGCTGAGAGGCGCCTGCGTCCGGAGTCGGGGGGCACGGACGGGGTGGTGTCCGCAAGCGCGCGGGCCTCGGGGCCCGGGGCGCTGGTCGTAGGGGTGGTCTGGGTGGGCGGGGTGCTGGAATTGTTCTCCTGCACGGCTCTCCCTGCGTAGGTCTCTCCGGGCCTCGGGGCTCCAGCCAGCAGCGTGTACGGACCGAGCCGGGGGCATCGGAGCGGTGGTTCGACCACGCGCCGCACACGTCGCGGGGGGTGAACCCCACCTCGCTGACTGGCAGGGTCCCGATCCCGGCCATCGCTCCACGGAAACACCCTCGCTCCCGGTTTGGCAAACTCGCGGGCGCCCGGACGGGGCCGGTCCGCGGCGCGTCGCCGCCGGGTGCGGGCGGTGCGTGTGAGCCACGTCTCACCTGCGCCGACGAGCGCCACCTCGGTGCGCGGCGACCGCCATCTCGCGGGTCACCAGGGGCCCCCGAAGGCCTCCTCGGTGGTGGTCGCGATGGCCCGGCAGAGGTCCTCGAGGTCGTCGCCGCGCACCTCGGCCATGGCGCGCACGGTCAGCGGCACGAGGTAGGAGGCGTTGGGCCGGCCGCGGTACGGCGTCGGGGTCAGGTAGGGCGCGTCGGTCTCGACCAGGACCCGGTCGCGGGGAGCCAGGGCCAGCGCGTCGCGGACCGGCTGGGCGTTCTTGAAGGTGACGGTCCCGGCGAAGGAGAGGTACGCGCCGCGGTCCAGGCAGCGGCGGGCGAACCCGGCGTCGCCGGAGAAGCAGTGCATCACCCACCGCGGCGGCGGTCCCTCCTCGTCGAGCACGGCCAGGACCGCCTCGTGGGCGTCCCGGTCGTGGATCACCAGGGTCCGGTCGAGCCGCTTGGCGAGGTCGATGTGTCGGCGGAAGCTCTCGACCTGTGCCGGGCGTCCGTCCTCGCCGGTGCGGAAGAAGTCCAGGCCGGTCTCCCCCACCGCGCGCACCGCGTCGTGCGCACCGGCCAGGTCCTCGATCTCGGCCAGCGCGGCGTCGAGGTCCCCGGCGGCGACCAGCCCCGGCGCCTCGTTCGGGTGCAGGCCGACGCCGGACACCAGCGCCTCGTGCGCAGCGGCCGCCTCGACGGCCCACCGGGCACCGGGCAGGTCGCAGCCGATCTGCACGATCCGCGGGACCCCGACGGCGGCGGCGGCCTCGATCGCGGCGGTCGTCTCGAGCCAGCCCCCGTCCTCGATGTCGAGGTGGCAGTGGTTGTCGACCACCGGGTGCGGCAGCGGCTCGGGCGGCCGGCGGCCGCTCGCGGACGCGGTCCTGGCCCTGCTCGGTGGTGCCGGCCCGGGCGCGGCGCGGACCCTGGGTCATCCCGGCACCGGGCCGAGGACCCGGGAGACGACAGCCTCCGCGAGGGCGGCGGGCGCCTGCGTCGGGATCCAGTGCGTGACGCCCTCGAGCACGACCAGCTCGTAGTCGGCCGCGACGAAGTCGCCGCAGTGCTCGGCGCCCCACCGCGCGACCGCCACGTCGCCGTCGCTCCACACGAAGGTGGTCGGGACCCGCACGCGCGAGCCGCCGAACCCGGCCAGGGACAGCGGCAGCGCGCGGTACCAGGCCAGCCCCCCGGGAAGCGCCCCGTCCTCGACGACCTCGCGGCGGAAGCGGCCGACCTCCTCCGGGGTCATCCCGGACCGGGCCAGGAACCTGTCGAGGCGACCGCCGGGACGCCGGGCCATCCGCTCGGCCAGACCGGGGACGTTGAAGGCGGCCATGTACCACGACCGGGCCAGCTGGGTGGAGCGCAGCCCGGCGCGCAGGAAGGCGGCCGGGTGCGGCACCGAGACCGCGGTCAGGGTGCGCACCGGCGCGGGACGCCGCCCGGCCAGGCCCCACGCCACGACGGCGCCCCAGTCGTGGCCGACGAGGTGGGGCTCCCGGCCGGTGGCCGCGTGCACGGCCGCGACGACGGCCGCGGCGTCCGCGACCAGCGCGTCGAGCAGGTAGTCGCGACGCCGGGTCGGCCGCGCCCGCGGCGCGTAGCCGCGCTGGTCGACGGCGAACGTGCGCAGGCCCTGCGCGTGCAGCAGCGGCACCACCTCGCGCCAGCAGGTCGCCCGCTCGGGGAAGCCGTGCAGCAGCACCACCGGCACGCCGTCGAGGGGCCCCTCGTCGTGGACGTCGAGCTGGAGGCCGTCGTGGGCGACCTCGCTCAGGCGCCCGCTCACCGGGTGTGCACCAGGTGGTAGACCTCGCGCTTGGGGACGCCGGCCAGTCGCGCCACCTCGACGATGGCCTCCTTGCGTGTCATGCCGTCATCCTCGCGCGCCGCGACCGCGGCGAGGAGGTCGGCCGGCTCGGAGC
Organism: uncultured Actinomycetota bacterium; assembly: GCA_963822495.1. Classification (GTDB taxonomy): domain Bacteria; phylum Actinomycetota; class Actinomycetes; order Propionibacteriales; family Nocardioidaceae; genus Nocardioides. The sequence continues at coordinate 44,201 of CAWGHQ010000003.1, forward strand.
CGACGGCCGGGACGGGCTCGGCGCCGGACACCACGATCGTCACCTCCCCGCGCACCCCCGCCTCGGCCCAGGCGGCCAGCGCGGCCACACCGCCGCGGCGGACCTCCTCGTGGGTCTTCGTCAGCTCGCGGCACACGGCGGCCGCGCGGTCACCGCCCCAGGCCTGGGCCATCGCGACCAGCGCCGCGGCGGTGCGGTGCGGAGCCTCGAAGAACACCATCGTGCGCTCCTCCCCGGCCAACGAGGCCAGGCGGCGGGCGCGCTCCCCGGCCTTGCGGGGCAGGAAGCCCTCGAAGCAGAACCGGTCGACCGGCAGGCCCGAGACCGCGAGCGCGGTGAGCACGGCGCTCGGGCCGGGCACCGCCGTGACCCGGACCCCCGCTGCCACCGCCGCGGCGGCGAGCCGGTAGCCGGGGTCGGAGACGCTGGGCATGCCGGCGTCGGTGACCAGCAGCACGCGTTGCCCGGCCAGCAGCGACTCGAGCAGGGCCGGGGTGCGGGCCTGCTCGTTGCCCTCGAAGTAGGAGACCACCCGTCCGCCCACGTCGACGCCGAGGTCGCGGGTCAGCCGACGCAGCCGGCGGGTGTCCTCGGCGGCGACGACGTCGGCCGTGGCGAGCTCGGTGGCCAGCCTCGCCGGCGCGTCCTCGACCCGACCGATCGGGGTGGCTGCCAGGACCAGCACGCCCGCCGACCCCGACCCCGACCCCGAGCCGTCGGCGCCCTCAGCATCGTCAGCGCGCTCGGAGCTCATGCCTGCGATCATGCCGTGCCGGCCCGGTGGGTGCGGTGCCGACGTAGAGTCCCCGACGTGACGAGCCTGTCGGCGGCGCCCCCCACGCCGAGTGCCGCCGAGCGGGCCCGCCCCCGCACCTCGCAGCGGGACCCGCTCCTGGGCTGGCTGTCCTCGATCGGTGTCGCCGTGCTGGCGCTGTCGATGCGGCTGCAGGGCCTGGGCGAGCCGCGCTCCTTCTCCTTCGACGAGACCTACTACGCCAAGGACGCCTGGTCCATGGCCAACCACGGCTACGTCCTGGGCTATGTCGAGGACGCCGACAAGCTCATCCTCGGAGGTCAGACCCGAGGGCTGTGGACCGAGGACCCCTCGATGATCGTCCACCCCGAGGTCGGGAAGTGGTTGATCGCGCTCGGGGAGAAGGCCTTCGGGATGGACCCGTTCGGCTGGCGGATCGCCTCCGCGGTCGCAGGGGCGCTGATGGTCCTGGTCATGTGCCGCCTGGCGCGGCGGATGACCGGCTCGACCCTGCTGGGCTGCGTGGCCGGCCTGCTGCTCATGCTCGACGGCGTCCAGCTGGTGCTCTCGCGGCTGGCCCTGCTCGACATCTTCCTGGCGCTCTTCCTGCTGGCAGGGGTCTCCTGCCTCGTGGCCGACCGCGACTGGTTCCGGGCGCGGCTGGCCCTGAGGACCGGCGGCGTCCCGGTCGACGGCGGGTGGGGCCCCGTGCGCGCGCTGCTGTGGCGTCCGTGGCTGGCAGCGGCGGGGGTGATGTGGGGCCTGGCACTCGGGACCAAGTGGACCGCCGCCTTCCCGATGGCCGCCTTCGGCATCCTGGTGTGGCTGTGGAGCGCCGGCGCCCGTCGGTCCTTCGGGGTGCGGGCGGCGACCCTGCGCTCGGCGGTGGTGGACGGGCTACCCGCCTTCGTGCACCTGGTGGGCATCGCCCTGGTCGTCTACGTCGCCTCGTGGACCGGCTGGCTGGTGCACGCCTCGGCCTACGAGGACCAGCTCTCGTCCTCGCAGTACACCCGCTTCGTGGCCGAGCAGCCGTGCGTGGACGGCGAGAGCGACAACACGATCGCCGAGACCGGCAGCTGGCCCACCGCGAGGCAGCCCGACGCCTCCGGCCTCGGCGAGGTGATGCAGTCGCTGCGCTCCCTGTGGAGCTACCACCAGGACGTCTACACCTTCCACGCACACTTCCTGAACTGCAGCGAGCACGACTACGCCAGCAAGCCCCTGGCCTGGCCCCTGCTGAACCGGCCCGTCGGCATCTCGGCCGACACCGGCATCGAGCCCGGCACCCGGGGGTGCGAGGCGGCCGAGGGCAGCGACTGCCTGCGCCAGGTGCTGCTGATCGGCACCCCGCTGATCTGGTGGGGCGGCCTGCTCGCGCTCGTCGCGGCGGCGGCGACCTGGTGGGGCCGACGCGACTGGCGCGCCCAGCTGACGGTGGTCGGGGCGCTGGCGACCTGGCTGCCCTGGCTGCTCTACGACGACCGTCCGATCTTCTTCTTCTACGCCGTCGCGATGCTGCCGTTCCTGGTGCTCGCGATCGTGCTCGCGATGGGCGCCCTCATCGGCCCGTCCTCTGCGCCGTCACGCCGACGCACGGTCGGGGTCGTCGTCTCGGGCGCCTTCTTCGTGCTCGTGCTGGCCAACGCGGCGTGGTTCTGGCCGCTGTGGACCGATCAGCTGCTCACCCGCGACGAGTGGCTGCAGCGGATGTGGTTCGCCCGGTGGATCTGAGGACCTCGAGGTCCCGCACGGCGTAGCGGTGGTGCTGCCACTCCTCCTCGAGGATCGTGTGCAGGCAGGAGCGGACGGTCTCCTCGTGCGCGGGGTTCCACGGGTTGCGGCGGGTCTCGGCCAGCTCGTCGTCCGTGACGGCCGCCAGCACGTCGCGCACCATCGAGACGCGATCCGCCCGGACCTCGAGCACCTCGGCCCAGGACGGGTCGGGCGCGGAGAAGACGGACAGGTCGAGCCCGTCCATCTCGTACTCGGCGTTCGGCTGGCCCACCGGGTGGAAGGGGTGCTCGACGCCCTGGATCGCCCCGCGCAACCAGGTGTCGGTGGCCATCACCAGGTGACGCAGCGTCTGCGCGAAGGACCACTCGCCGTCCACCGAGATGTCCACGGTGCCCTCCGGCAGCCTCGCGACCCGCTCCAGGGTGGCCGCCCAGGTGGCCTCGAGGGCGGCCCAGGCCGCGCGCAGCCCGTCCGGATCGGCCGCACGTCGCTCGGCGCGACCGGGGAAGCGACGGTCGAGCTCGGCCTCGACGAGGGGCACCACGTCGACACCGTTCACGAGCAGGCCGTCGCCGTCGGCCAGCCACGGGGCATCGATGTCCGCCCCGGCCACGTCGACACCGCGCATCACGACGCCGCGCAGGTCGCCGCGCACGAACCGCCTGCCCCGCAGGTCGACGTCGACGAGCGGGTCGGCGGGGTCCTCGGGCGGGGCGGGGGTCGACACGCGGGCCTCAGGAGGGTTGGGAGGGCAGACAGGAGTTGGCGAAGGCGAGGACGTCGCGGGCGTTGAAGTGGGACTCGTTCTGGTGCCCGCCGTACACGGTGACCTCGCTGACGTCGGCGTCCTCGCGCTCGAGGGTGTCGACGAAGGGCTCGGCGTTCTGCTCGTAGACCACCTGAGGATCGTCGCGCGAGGCGATCACCCGGTACCGCGTGGCGGTGGGCAGCCCGGCGACGTTGTCGATCGGGTTGCGGTCCATCGGCACCGGACCGTCGAAGGCCTCCCGGATGAACCGCTCGGCGCCGGGCACCCCGTCCATGTCGCTCAGCGACAGCGCCGGCCGGACGCCGTACCAGCAGCCGGGTGGGCGGACGCCGTGCAGCATGGCGTTGAGCGAGACCGTCGCCCCCATCGAGCCGGCGATGTAGACGCTGGGCGTGAGACCGGTCTGCTTCCTCGCCCAGGCGGTCAGCAGCTCGACGTCGTGCGTCGAGGCCGGGTTGCCCCACGACTCCTCGTGGTAGTTCGACGAGGCGATGGCCCAGCCGTCGCGGCGCAGGGTGTCCAGGAAGGGGTCGCTCACCCGGACGTTGACGTCCCCGCCCTGCCCGTGGAACCACAGGACGAGCCCCTTGGGCTCGATGTCGGCGCCGGGCAGCGAGAGCCGCACGGGCTGCCCCTCGAGCACGTCGGTGACGGTCTCCCCGGGCAGCTCGCCCGCGGCGACGGTGGTCAGCGGCAGCACGACGAGCAGGCTCAGCAGCGCCACGAGGGCGGCCAGGGTCAGGACCGTGGCTCGCGGTGGGACCTCCAGGGCCGGGCGACGCATGAGGTCAGTATCAGCCATCGCGGCCTCGCGCGCAGGTCCATCGGACCAACTTCTCCGATCAGCGGCGAGCGCGGCGCGGGTCGAGGGCGTGATCGGGGTTGAAGGCCCACAGCGTGTAGCCGTCGATGCGGGACCAGAGTCGGGTCAGGGTGCTCATGAGAACCTCCGGGGAACGTCGGTCTGGGTGGGAGCGGCGCCACGTCTCGTGCGCCGTTCATCCAGTGTGGACCCGTCGTTGGATCGATCCAAGACCACGGCGGCATGATCCCCCTCACGCTCCGTTCCCCGGGTGTGGCGGTCGTCGGCCAGAATGGGCCGGGTGGCTGGTCCGGACAACCGCGTCGGTTGGTGGCAGGGGGTTCCTGCGACGCCGCAGAGCACCCCGGGACCGGTCCCCACCCGGACCTACGACCTGGTCGTGGTCGGCGGCGGCCTGACCGGGCTGTGGACGGCCTACTACGCCAAGCAGCGCGACCCCGACCGCAGCGTGCTGCTCGTCGAGGCCGAGACCGTCGGCTTCGGGGCGTCCGGACGGAACGGCGGCTGGCTGTCCTCGCTGCTTCCCGGCAACCGGGCGGTCTGGCGTCGCACCTCGGGGCTGGCTGCCGTCCGTGCCCTGCAGCGCGCGGTCGTGGAGACCGTCGGCGAGGTGCTCACGGTCTGCGAGCACGAGGGCATCGCGGCCGGCCAGCACCGCGGTGGCGACCTGTGCGTCGCCCGGACGCCGGCCGGCCTCGAGCGGCTCCGGGCGCGTCACGCCGGCGACCTCGAGCACGGGCACGTGCCGAGCGGGTCCGTCCTCCTCGACGCGGCCGGGGTGCACGACCGCGTGCGGGTCGCGGGCGCGCTGGGCGGCCTCCACCACCCCGACACCGCCGTCCTCGACCCCGGCCGACTGGTGCGCGGGCTCGCCGCCGTCGTCCGCGAGCTCGGCGTCGACGTGCTCGAGCACACCCGGGTCACCGCGCTCGGGTCCGGTCGCGTGGAGACCGAACGCGGCCCGCTGCGGGCCGCCCTGGTGGCCTGCTGCACCGAGGGCTACTCGGGACCCCTGGTCGGCGCCCGCGGCGTGGTGCCCGTCAACTCCTCGATGATCCTCACGGCTCCCGTGCCGCGAGAGCAGTGGCGGGCGATCGGCTGGCAGGGGCGCGAGGCCCTCAGCGATGCCGCCCACACCTTCGTCTACGCCCAGCACACCGCGGACGGTCGGATCGCGATCGGCGGACGCGGGTCGCCCTACCGCTACGGGTCCGGGACCGGCGACGGGAGTGTCGACCGCCGCACGGTCGAGGCGCTGCAGACCCGGCTGCAGGATCTGCTGCCGGCGCTGGACGTCGAGGTCGAGCACGCCTGGAGCGGCGTGCTCGGCGTGACCCGCGACTGGTGCGCCCGGATCGCCGTCGCCGACGGGACCGGGGTCGCGCTGGGCTACGCCGGCCACGGCGTCACCGCGACCAACCTGGCTGCACGGACCCTGCTGGACCGGCTCGAGGGTCGAACTACCCCCCTGACCACCCTGCCCTGGAACGACCACGACCCCGGACGGTGGGAGCCCGAACCGCTGCGCTGGGTCGGCATCCACGCGATGTACCGGCTCTTCCGCGTCGCCGACGCCTGGGAGGAGGCGCGCCGGGCGCGCCGGACGTCGGTGCTGGCGCGGGTCGGGGCCCGCCTGGCCGGCCTGGCTGACTAAGGCAACTCTGGCCAGGAACGCGGTGGGGACGCTCGTCCGTCGGATCGCTCAGGCGAGCTCGGCAACCGGTGTCAGGGTGTCCCGAAGCCGGATCAGTCCGTCACGGATGCGGGTCTTCGCCGTCCCGAGGGGGATCCCCAGCAGGAGCGAGACCTCCCCGTGGGTGTGCCCGCCGAAGTAGGCGAGCTCGAGCGCCTGTCGCTGGGGCCGCGAGAGCGTCGCCAGCGCGGTGCGGACCGTGGCGGCCTCGAGGGAGGCTTGCGCCGCATCAGCGGTCACGTCGACGGGAGCCTGGAAGGTACGCACCGCGTCGGTCGCGTCCCGGCGACGACTCGAGGCGGCGGAACGCACACGATCCACGGCTCTGCGGTGAGCCATGGTCATCACCCACGACAGCACGGACCCACGAGCGGGGTCGAACTGGTCGGAGGTCTGCCACAGCTGGAGAAGCACCTCCTGGGTTACCTCCTCCGACTGGTGCACGTCCTTGAGGATGCGCAGGACGAGGCCGTACACGCGGGGCGCCACCCGGTCGTAGAGGTCCGCGAAGGCCGACTCGTCGCCTCGGCCGACCGACACCATCCGGGCCTCGAGCGTCTCGGGCTCCCCGGCCTCGGGGTGGAGGGCGGTGACACGACTGTCGACGAGTGGCGCACGGTGCAAGGTGTGACTCCCTGAGCGGTCATTACGCAGAGAGCCTGAACTACTCTGTCGTGCTGACCGTACGACAGGACCGGGTGACTTGTCGAGGGTTTGTAGAAGGTTGCCTCGGTGCCGCCCAGTCCACCGCAACGATCGCCCTAGCCCGGTCCGCCTGGCCTCTCGTTGTGACCAGCGGCTAGTACGTCGCGCCCTGACGCCACGCCATCTCCTGCAGCTCGAAGGAGTTGCCGTCGGGATCGGAGAAGTCGGCTCCTCGGACGCCGCCGCCGAAGTCCTGGATCTCGCCCACCTCGACCCCGCGGCCGACGAGCTCGGCCCGTGCCTGATCGATGTCCTCCACCACCAGGTGCACGCCCCGGACGCTGCCGGGCTCCCCGGCGTACACCGCCAGCCCGGTCCCGAAGCCGATCGAGCAGCCCGAGCCCTCCGGCGTCAGCTGGACGACCCGGATGCCCTCGGCGGGCTGCACGTCATGGTCCTTGGTGAACCCGAGCCTGTCGGCGTAGAAGGCGATCGCGCGGTCCACGTCGGAGACCGGTAGCGGGACCAGCTCCACCTTCATCTGCATCGCAGTCGTCCTCTCTCAGCCCGGTCAGATACCCGCGGATCATTCCACAGGGCAGCGCCGACACCGTGGCGCCGAGGCGCGTCTGAGGTGGCGGTGGCCGCCAGGGTTCGGACCACCTGCGCTGGCCGGCGGCCGCTCGCAAACACGAACTCGGAGCGATGATGCTGGTGGAGCTGAGGGGATTCGAACCCCTGACCTTCTCATTGCGAACGAGACGCGCTACCAACTGCGCCACAGCCCCAAGCTGCGTCCGGAGACGCGGTGGGAAACGTTAGCACCCGCCCCTGGCGGTGCGGGACGAGCCTCGAAGCTGGCCCGTCGTAGCCGGCGGCCGGGTCGCTTCGCGACCGACGTCGTGGTGACGGGGTGGTCTCAGGAGCCGGTCGCCCGGCCGTGCTGCTCGAGCCGGTCGGACTCCTGGGTGCGCTCGGCGCGCTCGGTCTCCTCAGCCTCACGGGCGAGGGCGCTGTCGGACTCGCGGCGACCAGAGGTCCACACGCCGGTGGACTCCAGGTCGATCGTGCGCACCGTGCGGCTGGTGGCCTGCTCCTTGTCGACGTAGGTCGGAAGGGTGACCGGGACGGGGTCCCACACGCCGGGACGTCCGGCCCGGTCCGCCTGCTCCGCCTGTTCCGTCGGTACCGACCCCTTGTCGGCCCCGACGACGACCCGGGCGATCTCCTCGGTGTGGTCACCCTCGTCGTCGACCGGCAGGTCCCCGATCTCGGCGACGGGGTCGGCCTGCTGCTGTTCGCGCCGGGCGAGGCGCTGGTCGCGGCGCTCCAGGCGGCGCTCGCGCGAGCGCGCCGTCTGACCGGTCTCGGCGCGAACGGCGAGGCGGCAGGTCACCAGCCAGGCCAGCAGCACCACGCCGGGCACCGTCAACCAGGTCCAGGCCAGGACCCCGGCAGCGGCCACGACCGCGGTCAGGACGCCCACTCCCACGATCGCCAGCAGGACCCGCCGACGGCGGGCGGCGGCGCGGGCCGCGGCAGCCCTCGCGCCAGCGGGACGGGAGTCGGCGGGTCGAGCACGCCCACGGGCTGAGGCGGTCGACGTCTCCACCGATACCGAGCGGACCCTCTCCTTGGTGACCACCACGGTGGTCGACGCGGGGCGTCCCGGGCTGAGCACCATGCGGCTGCTCCCGGCTTCCGCCGACGGGCTCACGACGAGCCAGCACCCGCATCGTCTCCGAGAACCGCTCGACAGACCGGCTACGGGCCGCCTCGTCGTGATGACGGACAGCCTTCGGGACGAGATAGGCGGCCCACGCGACCGCGAGGGCGACGAAGATCAGAGCGCTCGGGTCCACGTCCGAAGCCTAGGAGCGCAGGCCCCCCCGGCCTCGCACGTCGCTTGGTGTGTCGCGGATACCTGCCCTGGTCAGGCGGCCGCCGGCCCACTTGTCAGGCGAAGTTCGGGCTTGTCGTGGTTCGCGAACCACGACAACGTCGGGAATCCCCGGCCAGCCGGGGATTCCCAGGGTCCAGCCGCTCCTGCCGCTCCGGACCGCGCGCGTCGACTCTGCGTCGCAGTCCCTGCCCCAGCCCGGCGGGCCAACGGCCTACTTGTCAGGGAAAGTTCGAGCTTGTCGTGGCTTACGAACCACGACAACGTCAGGAGTCCCCGGCCAACCGGGGATTCCCACCGTCGCCCCCGGCCAACCGGGGATTCCCACCGTCGCCCCCAGCCAACCGGGGATTCCCACCGCCGCCCGCCTCGTACCGCGCCAGCAGCCCCTCCGGGCACTCCTCGACGGTGAGGGCGTAGAGGCGATGGTCGCGCCAGTCGCCGTCGATGTGCAGGAAGCGGGGGGCGTAGCCGACCTCCTGCAGGCCGAGCTTCTCCACGACCCGCAGCGAGTTGGCGTTCTCGGGGCGGATCGCGATCTCGACGCGGTGCAGGCCGACCGGGCCGAAGCAGTGGTCGACGACCATCGCGACCGCGCGCGGCATGACCCCGCGTCCGGCGAAGCGCCGGTCGAGCCAGTAGCCGACCGAGGCGAACTGCGCCGAGCCGCGCACGACGTTGTTGACCGTGACCTGGCCCCCGAACCGCCCGTCGACGTCGACGGCGAACGGCAGGGTGGTCCCGCGCCTGGCCTGACGGCCCAGACGCCGCACGAGGGCGCCGTAGGAGGCCGGTCGCGCGGCGCTGCCCGGGGGGACGGTCGCGTCCCACGGCACCAGCCAGGCGGCGTTGCGCTGCCGCGCGGCCCGCCAGGCGTCCGCGTCGGACTTCGCCAGGGGCCGCACCGCGACGACGGGGTCGACGCCCGACGCCAGGCGCACCGGCCAGGCAGGCAGGCTCAATGGTCGCTCCCGAGGACCTGCTCGGCGGCGTGGACCAGCACCGGCGCCAGCACCGCCAGCCCGTCCCGGACGCCCCCGCGCGAGCCGGGCAGGTTGACCACGAGCGTCCTGCCCGACACCCCGGCCAGGCCCCGGGAGAGCATCGCGGTCGGCACCCCCTGGGCCAGTCCGTGGGCCCGGATCGCCTCCGCGATGCCCGGCACCTCCCGGTCCAGCAGGGGACGGGTCGCCTCGGGGGTGCGATCGGTCGGCGTCAGGCCGGTGCCGCCGGTGGTCAGCACGACCCGCGTGCCGGCCTCGACGGCGGCGCGCACCGCCTCGCCGACCGGCTCCCCGTCCGGGACGACGACCGGGTCGGCGACCGCGAAGCCCCAGCCGCGCAACGTCTCGACGATCAGCGGTCCGGTGGTGTCGGCGTACACGCCGGCCGCGGCCCGGTTCGAGGCGACGACGACCGCAGCCGTCAGCAACGGACCCCCCGCATCGGCGCTCACCGCGACCAGTCCCCCGACCGACCGCCGCTCTTGGTCTCGACCCGGACGTCGGTGATCACGGCGCCCTTGTCGACGGCCTTGACCATGTCGACCACGGTCAGCGCGGCGACCGAGACGGCCGTCAGCGCCTCCATCTCGACGCCGGTCCGGTCCGTGGTGCGCACGGTGGCCGCGATCACCACCGCCTCGTCGGTCACCTCGAGGTCGACGGTGACCCCGGAGATCGCCAGCGGGTGGCACAGCGGGATGAGGGCCGGCGTCTGCTTGGCGGCCATGATCCCGGCGACCCTGGCCACCCCGAGCGCGTCGCCCTTGGGCACGCCCTCGCCGCGCAGCAGCGACACGACGGCCGGCGAGACCAGCACCCGGCCCGAGGCGCTCGCGGTGCGGGTGGTGACGTCCTTCTCGCCGACGTCGACCATGCGGGCGGCGCCGTGCTCGTCGACGTGGGTCAACCGGTCGGCCATCAGGTGTCGTCCTCCTCGGGGCGGGTCAGCCGCAGCACCTCGACGCGGTCCCCGCAGGCGAGGGACTCGGCCTGCTCGGGGACCACGATCAGGCTGTCGGCGGCGGCGAGGTCGCCGACCAGGTGGGAGCCGGAGCCGCCGACCGGCGCGACGCTGAGGCCGACGCTGAGCCCCCGCTCGTCGGCGGTGACCCGGCCGCGCAGGTACTGGCGACGCCCGAGCGGCGAGCGCACGGACTCGGTCAGGGTCGCGGTCACGGTGGCCCGGCTGACCGGCTCCCGTCCGCTCATCGTGCGCAGCGCGGGCCGCACGAACAGCTCGAAGGAGACGAAGGAGGAGACCGGGTTGCCGGGCAGGCAGAAGACCGGGAGCCCGTCGAGGTCGCCGAAGCCCTGTGGTTTGCCCGGCTGCATGGCCACCGGCCCGAACCAGACGGTGCCGAGCGGGCGCAGCGCCGCCTTGACGACGTCGTAGTCGCCCTGGGAGACGCCGCCGGAGGTGATCACGGCGTCGACCTCGCCCTCGGCCCGCAGGGTGCGGAGCACCTCGAGGAAGGCCCCCGGCTCGTCGCCGACGATCCCCACCCGGCGCGCGGTGGCGCCGGCCGCCTCGACGGTGCCGGCGAGGAGGTGGGAGTTGCCGTCGTAGATGGCGTCGTGGGCCAGGTCGGCCAGCGGCGTGCCGGCGTCGCGCAGCTCGGCGCCGGTGGAGACCACGGCGACGACGGGGCGCGGGCGCACGGGCACCTCACCGCGGCCGACCGAGGCCAGCAGCCCGAGGTGGCGCGGGCCGAGCACGGTCCCGGCGGCGACGAGCAGGTCGCCCTCCCGGACGTCCTGGCCGGCCGGACGCACGTGCGCGCCCAGGTCGGGCGCCCGCTCGATGCGGACCCGGACGGCGCCCCGGTCGGTCCACTCGTAGGGCACGACGGCGTCGGCCCCGGCGGGCACCGGGGCCCCCGTCATGATCTTGACGACGGTCCCGGGTCGCACCTCCCGGACCCCGCCCTGGCCGGCCCCGATCTCGCCGGCGACGGCGAGCTCGACCGGCTCGGCGGCGCTCGGACGGCCGAGGTCGGCGACGCGCACGGCGTAGCCGTCCATCGCGGAGTTGTCGAAGCGTGGCAGCGAGAGCGGCGAGACCTGGTCCTCGGTCAGCACCAGGCCGCGGGCCGCGTCGAGGGCCACCCGGGTCGCCGCGAGCGGCGCGACCGCGGCCAGGACGCGCTCGAGGTGCTGCTCGACGCTGCGGGGCTCGGGTCCGCGCTCAGCCACGAGCCGGGCCGGTCAGGACCTGGTCGGCCGTGACCCGGTGGCCGGCGCCCGAGGCCAGGGTCACGTCCCCGACGACCTTGACGCCTCGCCCGAAGGTCCAGTCGCCCTCGATGCGCAGGCTGGTCGCCTCGCGCAACGACGGAGCACCCTCGGGGAAGTGCTTGTCGAACTGGCCGACGAGGCCGTAGTGGTTGCCGTCGAGGTCGACGAAGGGGACCTCGCAGACCGGGTCGAGCGCGAAGTCCTTGCCGATGTCGTAGACGTCGGAACGCAGCACCAGCAGGTCGTTGGTCGTCTTGACCGGCACGAACCGCTCGCGACCGACCTCGATCAGCCGCGAGCCCTCGAAGACCTCGATCGCGGACCCCATCGCGGTCTCGACCTGGACGACCTCGGGGGTGGACTTGTCGCCGGGGTCGACGGTCTTGAGGTTGCGGATCAGGGGCAGGCCGAGGATGCCGTCGCGGGCGTCGAGCGCGGCCTTCATGGCGGCGAGGTCGAACCACAGGTTGTTGGTGGAGCAGAAGCGGTGCCGCTCGAGGTCGGCGAGCGCGTCGGCGTCCTTGCGCAGCGTCTGCGCGCTCTCGCGCAGGACGAGTCGTCCGTCGCTCTTGCGTCGTGCGAAGTGGCCGCCCTTGCGGTCCGAGGGCGTGCGCCGCACCGACTCGATCGCGAAGGGGGCGCCGGTCTGGGCGAACCAGCCGGCGACCCGGGCGTCGGGCACCGCGCCGAGGTTGTCGGAGTTGGAGACGAAGACATGGCGGTAGCCCTGCTCGATGAGGGTGTCGAGCAGCCCGGTGCCGCGCAGGGCGGTGTAGACGTCGCCGTGCCCGGGCGGACACCACTCGAGGTCGGGGTCCTGCGGCCACGAGACCGGGCTGAGGTCCTTGGCGAGCAGCTTGGGCACCTTGTTCTGCAGGAACTCCAGCGGCAGCCCGGGCACGGCGAGGTCGTCGTAGCGGCTCAGCGCGGCCATCGTGTCGGCGGAGGTGCGGAAGCTGTTCATCAGCAGCAGCGGCAGCGTCGCGTCGTGCTGCTTGCGCAGGTGCAGCACCTGGCGAGCGATGATGTCGAGGAAGGACAGCCCCCGGCGCACGCACAGCAGGGACTTGGCGCGGTCCATGCCCATCGAGGTGCCCAGACCGCCGTTGAGCTTGATGACGACGGTGTGCCGGATCGCCTCGGCGCCGACCTCGTCGTCGACCTCGACGTCGTCGATCCGCTCCATCTCGACCGGCTCGATGCTCGACTCGGGGATCATGCCGGTCTCACCGTGCTCGAGGAGCCGGAAGTAGTGCGCGAAGGTCTCGACCGCGACCTCGTCGACGCCGGCCTCGGCCATCTTCGCGAGAGCCTTCTTCAGTGCAGGACTACCCATGGGGAGGATCGTAGGCTCGTGGGGTGGTCGGGTCACAACTTCCTCCCTCGTCGGGTGCGCGCGCGGCCAAGCGGGCGCTGCGCGGCGAGCTGCTCGCGGCCCGGCGGGCGCGGACGCCGACGCAGATCGCCGAGGACGCGCGGGCGTGTGCGGAGCACGTGCTGGCGCTGCCGGAGGTACGCCGCGCGGCCACGGTCGCGGCCTACGTCGCGGTCGGCTCCGAGCCCGGGACGAGCGACCTGCTCGCGGGCCTGTCGGCGCAGCACCGCAGGGTCGTGCTGCCGGTGCTCCAGCCCGACGGCGACCTCGACTGGGGCCTGCACGCCGGGGTGGGCTCGCTGTGGCCGAGCCCGCGCGGCCTGCTGGAGCCGACCGGCTCCCCCCTGGGCCTCGAGGAGATCGCCCGCGCCGACGTCGTGCTGGTCCCGGGCCTGGCCGTCGACGACGCCGGCCTGCGGATGGGCCACGGGGGCGGCTGCTACGACCGGGCGTTGGCGCGCGTCGCCCCGGGCACCCTGGTCTGCGTGCTGCTCTACCCCGACGAGGTCGGGCTGGCCGTGCCCGGTGAGCCGCACGACCGCCGGGTGACGGCCGCTGCCACCGCGGCCGGCGTCGTGCGCTTCTGAGTCAGCAGCGCGAGCCCCGTCGGTCGACCGGATCAATCGGATGGGTCGAGGACCAGCGTGTCGCGGCCCGCCGCCGCGACCGCCTCGGGCGAGAAGGGCCACCCCGGCGTCCGACCCTCGCCCCACGCGGCGAGCTGGTCGTCGTAGTGGCTGCTGGCGGGGTGGCCCGAGACGCCCGGCAGCGAGGCCCAGCGCGAGGCGTCGAGGTCGCCGAGGTCGACCACCATCCGCATCGAGGGGGCGGTGGTGACCGCCCAGGTGTGGAGCGGCTCGGTGGCGTCCCAGGCGGTGGCGTCGACCGTCGCGGTGGAGCCGCCGACCGGCGTGCCGGTCCGGTTCAGCAGGCGCCGGGTCACGGCGTTGCCGAGGACGCCGTAGGGGTCCGCGACCAGGTCCAGGGTGTGCGAGCGTCCCCACTCCCACTCGTCGGGGTCGACGGCCTGCAGCCGGGTGAGGTCGTCGCGGGCGTCGCGCAGGGCCTCGGCGAGGACGTCGTCGCGGTCCTCGACCACCGACTCGGTCTCCTGGTCGTCCCACCACGGCGAGTCCGGCTCGGCGAGCAGCCGCTCGAGGACCGCCACCCACCGCGCACCCCCGTCGGGCCACAGCTCGGGCGGCAGCTCGTCGCGGAAGGTCAGGGCGAGCAGGTCGTGCCAGACCGCGTTGTAGTAGGCCGCCGCACTGCTGTCGGCGTCCTGGACGTGGTCCCAGTCCGCGAGCAGGCGCTGCCCGTCCGAGTCGTAGCCGGCCGGCAGGTCCACCGCGAGCAGGAAGGGGGTCAGCACCGTCGCCGACGGGTCGAGACGGTCGTCCTGGACCGCGGACAGGTCGTCGACGTCGAGGTCGTCGCTGCCGGCGAGCAGGGTGGCGATCCGGGCGGCACGGTAGCCGGGGTCGGGGTCGGTGGTCAGCGCGTAACGGGTAGTCCTCGCCGGCCGCCGCCTGGTTCGCGGCCACCACCGTCCCGCTCTGCGGGTCGAGCACGCTCGGCAGGCCGTCGAAGGGCACCGGGTCCCCGGTCCAGTCGGTCTCCGAGCGCCAGCCGGCGGCCGGCAGCGAGCCGTCGTTGCCCGACTTGCGCACCGGCACGCGTCCCGCGGCCTGGAACCCGACATGGCCGGCGGTGTCGGCGTAGACCACGCCCTGGGCCGGCAGGTCGAAGGACGACAGCGCGTCGCGGAAGTCGTCCCAGTCCGCGGCGCGGTCCAGGGCGAGGACGGCGTCCGCGGTGGTGCTGGGGCGCAGGCCCTCCCACTGCACCGACAGCCCGTAGGTCAGCGGTCGGCCCTCGCGTGAGCGCCGGACGCGGTCGTCGAGCGGGGTGCGGGTGGCCAGCTGGGCGTAGGGCAGGAACGCGTCGGAGAGCAGCGGTCCGTGACGGGTCGAGCGGACCTCGAGGGTGACGTCGGGGGCGTCGGCGACCTCGATGGTCTCCCGGCGGGTGCGCAGCGGGACCCGCTCGCCGGCGAAGGCGTAGGAGTCCCCGTCGAGGCGCTCCACGAAGAGGTCGGTGACGTCGGCCCCGAGGTTGGCCATGCCCCAGGCGACGTCCGCGTTGTGGCCGATGACCACCCCGGGCGCGCCCGGCAGGCTGGAGCCGGCGACGTCGTAGGGGCACGAGCTCGAGACCGTGCGGCAGTGCAGGCCGACCTGCATCCACACCCCGGGGACGCCGACGTCGAGGTGGGGGTCGTTGGCCAGGAGCGGGTCCCCGCTCGCCGTGTGGTCCCCGTCGACGACCCAGGCGTTGGAGCCGCGTCCGGAGCCCCGGCCGACCCAGGTCGGCTGGGCGTCCAGCCCGGCGCCGGTGGCGCGCACCAGGGCGGTCGCGGCCCGCCGCGCACTCAGGCGTCTGGTCGGCCAGCCACCCCGGGCGGCGCGGGTTGCGGGTGGCACCGCGGTCCGCGTCCTGCTGGTAGACGCCGTCGACGACCGCGCCCTGGTCGACGATCGGGGCTGCGACGTCGTCGGTCGCCGGGAACAGCTCGGCGACCCCGCGGCGACCGGTGACGCCGGCCGTGAGCGCCCGGTCGACCTCCTGGTCGAGGTTGCCGCCGAGCTCCCAGGCGACCGTCTTGAGCCAGGCCAGCGAGTCGACCTCGGACCACGGCTCGGGCTGGTAGTCGAGGCCGCCGAGGTCGAGCAGCGTGTACTCGACGGCGAGGTCGGAGGGGCCGTGCTGGTCGAGGTAGGCGTTGACGCCGTCGGCGTAGGCGGCCAGGGCCGTGCGCGTCTCGGGCTCGACGAGCGCGAGCTCGGCGCGCGCAGTGCGCTCCCAGCCCAGGGTGCGGGCCAGGGTGTCGCTGTCGACCGCGCGTGCGCCGAACAGCTCGGCCAGGCGGCCGGCGGCGACGTGTCGGCGCACGTCCATCTGGAAGAACCGCTCCGAGGCCGTCACGTAGCCCTGGGCCAGGATCAGGTCCTCGGTGGTGTCGGCGTAGACCTGGGGGACGCCCTGCTGGTCGCGGACGACCTCGACCGTCGAGCCGAGCCCCGGCAGCGTGAGGGTCCCGGTGGTCTGCGGCAACGGGCGCCGGGCGACCACCACACCGCCGACCAGGGCGGCGACCACCACCAGGACGAGTCCGAACGCCAGCGCGGCCGTGACCTTGGCCGGGCGGGGCCAGCCGCGCCAGGTCGCGCGCGCCTGCGCGAAGGGTCCCGTCGGCCGGGGCGGGACGAGGTTCGTCCGGGGGGTCTCCTCGGTCATGGTGGCGCCATTGTGCCGTGCGGTGCCGCGTCGGCGCCGGTTCCCGGGATGCTGCCGGTCGGGTCCGGGCGTGACGTAGCATTAGCAGTCGACGCGTCGGAGTGCCAGCCCGGCCACACGTCCGTGGAGGAGAAGACCGTGCCCACCTACCAGTACGCCTGCCTCGAGTGCGGTCACCGCTTCGAGCAGGTGCAGAGCTTCTCCGACGACTCGCTCACCGCGTGCCCGCGGTGCGAGGGCCGTCTGCGCAAGCTGTTCAACGCCGTGGGCGTGGTCTTCAAGGGCTCGGGCTTCTACCGCAACGACAGCCGCGCGGAGGCCGAGAAGTCGGCCGCATCGAGCGCCGGGTCGGGCGAGACCAAGGGGTCCGGCGAGAAGACGGGCGAGAAGGCCGGCGAGAAGTCGGGCGAGAAGAAGGGCCCCGGCGAGAAGAGCGGCGAGACCAAGGCGGGCGCGGAGAAGCCCGTGACCGCCCCGGCCAGCACGCCGGCGGCTTCCGGCAAGAGCACCCCCGCCGGCGCCTCCGCTACCTGAGTCGCCACCTGGGGTCCACAGGCACCCGCCCGGTGTCACGGGCCTTGCGCCTGGGGACGACCCCGACCGCAGGGCCCCGGCGCCCCTAGCGTCGCCGGGTGCCCACCGCCTCGTTCCACGCCCCCGGCGCGACGTCCGTCCCCGGTCGACTTCGCCGACGATGGCGCGCTGTGCGCCGCGGGGTCCTGGCACGACGACGCCTGCTCGCCGCAGCACTCGCTGCGCTGGCCGCGGTGTCCGGCCTCCGCGCGCTCGCACCGCCCCCGGTCGCGACCCGTCCGGTCCTGGTCGCCGCCGTCGACCTGCCGCCGGGCACGCTGCTCGAGGCCGACGACCTCAGCGAGGTGCGCGTTCCCGACGATCTCGTGCCGCCACGGCCGGTCGCCGCCCCGGTCGGCCGGGTGCTGGCCTCCGGCCTGGACGCCGGCGAGCCCGTCACCGCGACGCGCCTGGTCGGACCCGGCCTCGACCCCGGCGGTGGGCAGGTCGCAGTGCCCGTGCGGGTACCCGACGCGCAGATGGCCTCGCTGCTCCAGGTCGGCGACCGGATCGACCTGCTCGCCGCCGACCTCCAGGCCGGACCGGGCGGCGACGCGACGCGGGTCGCGAGCGGGGTGCCGGTGCTCGCGGTCGGTCGCGCCGACGAGGGCGGCGGGGTCACCGCACAGCCCGGGCGGCTGCTGGTGGTCGGCGTGGAGGGCGACGCGGTGGCGGCGGTGGCCCAGGCGTCGGCCGCGGCGTTCGTGACATTCGCCTGGTCGCCGGGCTAGATTCCACGCGCTCCCCACCCCGGGGGCTGCAACGTCGCACGACTCCCCACCCTCCCCCGACCCAGGAGAGCATCCATGAGCGGGTTCAAGAACTTCCTGTTGCGCGGCAACCTGGTCGACCTGGCGGTCGCGGTGATCATCGCCACCGCGTTCGGCACGGTGGTGGCGGCCTTCACCGCGTGGCTCACCGCGACCTTCGCTCCCGACGGCTCCGCCTTCGCTGAGGGCGCCGTGCTCGGCGACCTGGGGTTCTTCCTCAACGCCCTGATCTCGTTCGTGATCCTGGCCGCGGTCGTCTACTTCCTGGTGGTGCTGCCCTACACCCGGGCCAAGGAGCGCTTCTTCCCCAGCCCACCCCCGGGCACCCCCGAGGAGATCGAGCTGCTCCGCCAGATCCGCGACCTCCTGATCTCCCGCGACGCCGACGACCCGGACGGCACCACTGCCTCCCACCGAGGCCCGACCGCCTAGCCAGGACACGGCGGTCGCGGGGCGAGCCCAACCAAACGGTGGTTGAGCAGCGGGCGCAGCGAGCGTCTGATACGAAATCTGACTACCCCTGAGACTGGGGATGACTCGAGTGACGCCTGTGTCGGCTCTGCCGCTCCACGGCGCGGCCCGGCTGTGGCCGCTGGGTTGCTCGAACCCTGGTGACCGGTCCGCGGACGCCTCCCCCGGTGTCGAGACCGCCGTGGCGCCTGCAGCGCCTTGAAGTTCTGCACCCATCCGAGCGCTTCTACGGCGATGCTGCGGTGCAGAAGCGGCAGTTTCACCGGTGAACCGGTGAAGCTGCGGATGACTGAGGTGAGGCCTGCGTCGGCTCTCCCGCTCCACGGGGCGACCCGGGGTGGCCGCTGGGTTGCTCGAGACCCTCGATGGACCGGGTCTCGAGACCTGGCTCAGCCGCCGTGGTGGGGCGGCACCTGGGCTTTCAGCCAGGTGTCCGTCGCATCGTCGCGGTCGCAGTCGCCACCGCGGGTGCCGTCCTCGCCGGGGTCGCGCTCGTCGCGCGTGGTGGTCGGCAGCACCTCGCCGAAGACGGCGTCCAGCCGACGACGACGTTGCTCGGCGGACTCGGTCATCGCGGCGACCTCAGGCGCACAGGCCGAGGTTCTCGAGCTCCTGCGCGCGCTCGGCGTCTGCGCTGCTCGACGGGCTCGGACTGCTCGACGGGCCGTCGGACGTGCTGGGCGAGCCGTCGCCGGACGAGCCGTCCGTGGGACTGGCCGACTGCGTGCCTGGCACGTCGTCGGCGCTGATGACGGTGTCCTCGAGTCGCTTGGTCAGCGGCTCGTCGGCGATGATCTTGCGCCAGACCTCGACGGCTGCCGACGTCCACAGCACCCGGTTCGGGTCGGCCGGGTCGTACTTGAAAGGCACCGTGGAGAACCGGATGTTGGACAACCCGATGTTGCGGAAGCTGAGGCCGATCTTGCCGATCCGCAGCACGTTGGACAGGCCCGGGTCGACGGTCAGCGACTTGGTGGCCGCATCGAGGAACCCGACCAGCTGGTCGAGACGGGCGAGCATGTCGCCCGAGACGGCCTTGGCCGCCATCGAGGCGATGAACGCCTGCTGGCGCTTGATCCGTCCGATGTCGGAGCCGTCACCGAGGGTGTAGCGGGCGCGGACGTAGTTGAGCGCCTCGTAGCCCGAGATCTCCCTGGTGCCCGCCGGGATGTTGATGCCGTGGGCGGGGTCCGAGATGTCCTCGGGGATGCAGACCTCGACCCCGCCGATCGCGTCGACCATGTCGCGGAAGCCGTTGAAGTCGACGACGACGAAGTGGTCGACGAAGACCCCGGTGGTCTGCTCGAACTGTCGGACCGTGCACAACGGCCCGCCGATGGTGAACGCCGCGTTCCACATCACCCCGGAGGCGGCCGGGACCGCCTCCCCGTCCGGGGTCGTGCACTCCGGCCGGTCGACGAGCGAGTCGCGCGGGATGCTGACCCCGTAGGCGCTCTGACGGTCTGCCGAGAGGTGGAACAGGATCGTGGTGTCCGAGCCTCCCGCGCCGGCCTCGTTGTCGATCGCGTTGCCCTCGCCCTCCCGGGTGTCGTCGCCCATGACGAGGATGTTCAGCGGCTCGGAGGGGATGTCCTCGGCGACCTCCTTGGTGGGGCGGTCGGTTCCTAGCGCCTCGCCCGGGTCCAGCACGGTGAGGTTGGAGTTGAGGTGGCGGTAGAGGAAGACCACCGAGAACGCGGTGACCAGGGCCAGCACGACCGCCGTCGCAACGACCACCTTGGCGATCGAGTGCTGACCGCCGACGATGGCGCTCCCGCGGGCCTTGCGACGCCCAGGTGCCGGCGTGGCCGTGGGCTGGGGCTCGTGCTCGGTCATCCGGACAGTCCTCGCAGGCAGTGGTCAGTGCGGCAAGTGTGACCGCTCGGGCAAGCACCCGCCAACCGGGGCTCCTCCGTCGGGGCCCCGGCGGGCCCCGTGACTCACCAGGCGAACTTGGCCACCGGCACCGAGTGGTCGGTGATCTTGCTGATCGTCGGACCGTCGGCGAAGCGCCACCGGGTGGTGTCGAAGCGGGCCGCCCCGAAGAGCCAGTCGATGCGCATCGCCTTCGGCGCCCGGCACCGACCGCCGCGGTGTGAGCCACCCTGAACGGCGCGCAAGGCGGTCTTGCCCTCGACCTTGCAGAAGACGCGGCGGTGGTCGTTCATGTCGCCGGTCAGGAGGACGGGGTAGTCCGAGCGCTGCAGCTTGTGCACGTTGTGGATCGTGCGACGGGTGCCGATCCGGCGCTCCTTACGGGCCCGCGGCGAGTCGCCGTAGGTGAAGTGGGTCGAGATGACCCACAGCTTGCGACCTGTCCGGTTGTGGCGCAGCAGCACCATGGGCTGCTTGCGGGTCTGGTTGGTGTTGAAGGGGACCGTGAAGCTCCTGGCCCGCACCTTGGTCCACCGCTCGGGCCGCCACAGGACCGACTGGGCGGTCTCGGTGTCGGCGGAGCGCTTCCAGCGAGGGAAGGAGCGCCAGCCACCATGTCCGACGAGCACCTTCATCTGGTCGCGCTGCGCCTCGCTCATGCCGAGCACGGAGACACCTTCACTGCGCAGCCACTTCGAGGCCAGCCGCGCCCGGTGGGGACCGGAGGAGTACTGGCTCGAGTGCAGGGTGTGCTGGGTGCCGAGGATGTTGAAGGACGCAGCCTTGAAGTGAATCGTCCCGTGCTTCGCGGCAGCCTCCTCGCCTCCACCGGCCGGCGCGGGCGAGGTGGTCTCGCTCGGCCCGCTCGGCGTCGCGGACGGCTGGTCGCTCGACGTCCCAGAGCTCGGGGAGGCACTCGGAGACTCGCTGGGTGTCCCACTGGGCGCCCCACTGGGCGTCCCACTGGGCGTCGGACTGGGCGCGGTCGGGGAGGGCGACGTGCTCGGCGAGGACGACTCCGCACCGGCCGAGGGGTCGGACCGTCGGACGCGGCGGCCACCGAGAAGCCGGCCGGGGCGAGCAGTGAGACGGCGAGCACGGCCGGGCCGAGCAGGAGCGTCGCGCGGGCGCGCAACGGACGATGCGAAGAGGACATGGTGGGGGATCCGTCCAGGAGGTGGGGGGCGAACGACCCCTAGGCAACCACGTCGAGGCCGAGTTCGCATCAGGTTCCGGCGAGTCGATCAGCCAGAACCGGGTTCACAGGTGCGACAATCCGCCCACCGCGGGAGCGGTCAGTGCGAAGGCAGCCGACCGGTCAGGCGCCCGTGGCGCTCCGCACTGGCGGCGTCGAGGCCAACGATCTCAGCCCGCTTGCCCTTGCGCTCGTACTTGGTGGTGATCGCGTCCAGTGACGCGACGGTGGAGGCGTCCCACACGTGGGCAGCCGTCAGGTCGATGATCACGTGCTCAGGGTCCGCCGCGTACTCGAACTGCGTGTAGAGGTCGTTGCTGGAGGCGAAGAACAGCTCTCCGGAGACCCGGTAGCGGGCCGTGACGCTGCCGTCGCGGTCCTCGACGAGCTCGCGCTCGGTCTCGGTCAGGTGGGCGACACGGCGCGCGAACAGCGTCATGGCGACCAGCACGCCGACCACGACACCGATGGCGAGGTTGTGGGTGGCGACCACGACCACGACGGTGGAGACCATCACGGTCGTCTCGGAACGCGGCATCCGGCGCAGGGTCGCGGGGCGTACCGAGTGCCAGTCGAACGTCCCGACGGAGACCATGACCATCACGGCGACCAGGGCAGCCATCGGGATGATCGCGACGACGTCGCCGAAGCCGACGACCAGCACGAGCAGGAAGACGCCGGCGAGGAAGGTGGAGATGCGGGTGCGCGCGCCAGAGGCCTTCACGTTGATCAGTGTCTGTCCGATCATCGCGCAGCCGCCCATGCCGCCGAAGAAGCCGGTGACGAGGTTCGAGGCGCCCTGGCCCCACGCCTCGCGGGTCTTGTGGGAGTGGGTGTCGGTGATGTCGTCGACGAGCTTCGCGGTCAGCAACGACTCCAGCAGGCCGACGACGGCCATCGCCAGCGCGTACGGCGCGATGATCCGGAGGGTCTCGAGGGACAGGGGCACGTCCGGCACGAACAGCGAGGGCAGCGAGTCCGGCAGCTCGCCCTGGTCGCCGACGGTCGGCACGCTCAGGGCCGCGAGGACGGTGAACCCGGTCAGCGCCACGATGGCCACCAGGGGCGCCGGGACCACGGTGCTGACCCGGGGCAGACCGACCATCACCGCGATGCCGACCGCGACCATCGGGTAGACCAGCAGCGGCACATCGACCAGGTAGGGCACCTGGGCCAGGAAGATCAGGATCGCCAACGCGTTGACGAACCCGACCATCACCGAGCGCGGCACGAACCGCATCAGCCGCGCCACCCCGCCGAGCCCCAGCCCCACCTGCAGGAGTCCACCGAGCAGCACGGTCGCGACGAGGTAGTCGTAGCCGTAGTCGCGCATCACCGGTGCGATCACCAGGGCGACCGCGCCGGTCGCGGCCGAGATCATCGCGGGCCGACCGCCGAGGAAGGCGATCGAGACGGCCATCGTGAACGAGGCGAACAGGCCCACCCGGGGGTCGACGCCGGCGATGATCGAGAACGAGATGGCCTCGGGGATGAGCGCGAGCGCCACGACGAGCCCGGCCAGCACCTCGGTGCGCAGCATCCGCGGCGAGCGCAGGGCGTTGCGGACGGTGGGCTCGAGCCTCGAGGGCGGGGGCGGGCGCAGCAGCGCGGGGGTGCTCATGGCGAGGGGGATCCTGATCGCTCGGGGGCTTGATCTTCCGCGTGCGTTCGGGGTCGCGGTCGGGAGCCACACCCTACCCTTACGTAAGGGTAGGGTCGGCATCGCAGAAGGGGGTACGACCATGGGCGACGCAGCAGCCATGCACATCGGCGAGGTGGCCGCGCGCACCGACCTGTCGCTGCGCAGCCTGCGGCACTGGGACGAGGTCGGACTCCTGCGCCCCTCGGGCCGCTCCGAGGGCGGCTTCCGCCTCTACACCGAGGACGACGTCACCCGGATCCTGCTCGTGCGCCGGATGAAGCCTCTGGGCTTCTCCCTGGAGGAGATGCGCGCGGTGATGAGCGACTTCGCCGTGCTCCGGGACCCGGACGCGCCCGACGCGGAGCGGACCGCGTCGCGGCGCCGCCTGACCGATGCCCAGGCCGACGCCGCGGAACGGCGCGCGTACCTGGTGAGCCAGCTCGCGATGGCCGACGAGTTCCTGGGGATCCTCAGGGCCGAGCTCGCCGCGCCGCCCGACGGACAGTGACGCACGAGCCGGCGGGCTCGCATTGACTTACCCCATAGGGGTATATAGTCCCTGTCGTACCTGCACCCACTTGCGACGAAGGACGACCCGTGACCGACACCCCCCGCGCACAGGAAGCTCGTCACCACGACACCGCACCGCCCGCCGCTGACGACGGCACGCACGTGCCCACCGAGTCCGGTCACGACCACCACGACATGGGTGGGCTGAACTCGATGGCCGCCAGCGCCACGCTGCACTGCTTGACCGGCTGCGCCATCGGTGAGATCGCCGGCCTCATGATCGGGACGGCCGCGGGGCTCGGCAACGGCCCCACCATCGTGATCTCCATCGTGCTGGCGTTCGCGTTCGGCTACACGCTCTCCACCCTGCCCCTGCTCAAGGCCGGCCTCAGCGCTGGCGCGGCCCTGAGCGTGGTGCTCGCCGCCGACACGCTCTCCATCGCCACGATGGAGGTCTTCGACAACCTCGTCATGGCCGTCATCCCCGGTGCGATGAACGCCGGGCTGGTCAACGTCATCTTCTGGGTCGGCATGGCCGCTGCGCTGGTGGCCGCCTTCGCTGCCGCCTACCCCGTCAACCGGTACCTGCTGCAGCGTGGCAAGGGGCACGCCCTCACCCACGAGTACCACCAGGCCAGCGGCGCGACCACGGGCGCACGCCGCTTCATCCCGCTCCTTCGCGACCTCCACGCTCGTCGCCGTCATCGCCGCGTTCATGCTGGGCGGGCTGGTCGTCTCCGTCGCCGACCGGCTCGGATAGCGAAGCGGCCCAGGGATCCTCCTGCGGCCTGCGCCGCCATCACCTCGATCCGCTGCACGGACCAACCTCTTGGCCGCCGCTCGGGCCTGCATGCACCCCGACCGACGGCTCCTGCCAAAATGGCCGGGACCGGAGCCGTCCTCATCACCGACTGCCCCCGGCCGGCCCCAGTAGCTCAGCGGATAGAGCAGCCGCCTCCTAAGCGAAAGGTCGCAGGTTCGACTCCTGCCTGGGGCACAGTTCACGCTCGTCACCTCGCAACGAGACATCGCCCAAACCGGCACTCCCCACTTTGCTCCCTACTTTGAACCTTCAACTGCCCATGCCACGTAGTTCATTGACAGGCCGTGTCCTCAAGGCCAGCGAAACTGGAGAGGGGCGCCAGCCCCGGGCCGGTAGGAACCCACGACGCCGGGGGCGGCGGTAGGCAGGGTCGCCGTAAGGCGTTCGGCTTGCGGGATGGCCTACCAGGTAGTCCCTGGTGCACGCTCGTGCCGAGATCCAGTTGGCAGGCCGGGCACGTGTCCGATCCGGTGCGTCACGCTCTGCGAGCACATCGTCACGCGGAGCGATCCGGGTACGGATTCTCATCCCGCGTTGCAATTTCCCGCGAGCGGAGACAAGTGCAGTGTGGCCGAGCTGGAAAATCTGGGCCTATCGTCCATCTGTGAATCTCAGCCTGTACTGCGTTGAGCACGCTATGAACGAGGTGCTTGTGAACGCTTCGACCGTTTCCGAGGGCCACACCGTGTGCGCGGATCACGTCAGGGCCGAGAGTTCGCCGCTAGTCGTTGCGGCTGCCCTCGATGACGGCGGACCTCAGTGTCAGTGGTGCCCATCAATGGAACATCGCGCCTACTTCATCGTGGCCAGCGAGCCGCTGTGCATCAGGCATGCCGCGGACTCCGCGTTCCCGGACGATGACATGCGCGCTCACGACATGGCTCACGCGGCCTACCTCCGCCTGCGCGCTGATGGAGTTGATGACGCTTACTGAGGAGTGCTGACTGCTCGGCCGACGCAAGCTGATCGCTCACCGGGCGCCACTGTTCAGCCGGCTCGGGTTTCGCATCTCTCGCGGCGTCGGTGGAGACGTTGCCGGCGTGTCAACCCTGCCGGGACTGCTGGGCACGGATGCGTTGGAGAACGACTCGGGTGCTGACGTGCTCGACACCGCGTCGTGACCACCAGCGGTCCGCGCCGAGGGCGTAGCTGAAATTCGACGCCGGTGACCACGACCCTGCCTGGCCGGTGGGGGGTGAGGGTCGCGACGATGTAGGCGTCGGGCGAGGGCAGCTGCAGGCTCGTGCCCGCCTCCACGGGCTCGAGGCGTGCGCAGTAGCGACCTCCGGTGCCGCGGGCGCTGCCGATGACGAGGTTGGTGCCCTTGCCGTCGCGCTGGTAGCAGATGTTGAAGGTGCCGGTCGCGCGCGCGGAGTTGGTCTCGAACGTCATCTCCGGCGTCGAAGAGAAGGTGACGGTCTCGGGATCGTCGTCCTCAGCCGGGTGGATGACGGTGAACGTCAGCTGCGAGTGGGAGAGCGGCTGTGGACGCATCGACAGGGACCCGTTGTTCGCAGAACCCGCGAGCAGGTCGGGGTGACTCCACCAGCGTAGTCCGAGAAGGACCGCCGCTGCGAGTGCCACCACCGTGAGCACCGCGACCATCACGACGACCCGGCGACCGGGACGCCGACGCGGCATCACGGGAAGTCCGTCGGCGGCAGGCGATCGGTCTGCGCCTTCGGGGAGCTGCATCTGTCGCATCCTGGCAGCACGACGGCGACCACGTACCCGTGATGACCATGCTCGGCTCGAAGGCAGTCCCGACCCGGGCTCTCTTCTAGACCAGTGTGTGCCGCGGTTCGCCGTCGACGGCAGGCGGATCGGCATCGGTCGTGCACCGACGGGGCGACGACGTACTCAGCCATTCCCGTCATCGGGCCAGGCATCTCTGCGCTACCCGGATGCCTGGGCAGAGTTCCCCTTCTAGAGACCATCGCCGGTTCTCGACGTTCAGGCTTGGCTTTGTCGGCAGAGGCCGAAAGTCAGACGTAAAGTGCTTGCGGCGCGGCGACAAACCCTCTATTGCGAGGGGCAGTCAATCGCGTCGCTTTTTGTCTGGCGTCGTCGGCACACCCGCGAGCCCGCCCGGGGGTGTGGCGGACAGGGTGCTCTCGAGGCCGAATCTGAAAGCGATCGCTGTGACGGGTTTCGACAATAGCAGCCGATTAGGCAACCTCGGGGCACCTCGTTTGACGTATCTGCAGTGAGCGACCATAAGCAGACCACCTCGACCGCGGCCGACGGGAGAGCGCCCGTGCCTGACCCCGCCCCGGCGCACCTCCCGCGTGCCCATCCCGCTCCGGTCGCATGGCTTGCGGTGCGGGCGAGCGCGGCACTTGCTGGAGGGTCGGGCCCTGCCCGATGCCTGCGTCGGTCACAGCCCATGGCACGACGAGGCCCACCCTTTGGAGGTGCGCCATGAGCGCTCTACTTATCGGGTACGCCCGATGCTCGACCGATCAACAAGACCTCACCGCGCAGCGCGACGGTCTCCCGGCCCTCGGCGTCGAGGCCGACCGCATCTACGTCGACCACGGACTGACCGGCACCAACCGCGAACGGCCCGGACTTCGTGAGGCACTTGCCGCCTGCCGCGCCGGCGACACCCTCGTGGTCACCAAGCTCGACCGGTTGGCGAGATCGTTACCGGATGCTCGGGCGATCGCCGACGAGCTGACGACAAGGGAGATCAGCCTCAGCCTCGGCGGGTCGGTCTACGACCCGACCGACGCGGTTGGACGATTGCTGTTCAACGTCCTCGCCATGGTGGCGGAGTTCGAGTCCGACCTGATCCGACTACGCATCGTCGAGGGCATGAAGGTCGCGAGGGCCAAGGGTCGACTGAAGGGCAAGCAGCCCAAGCTCAGCCGTAAGCAGGAAGCGCACCTGGTCTCGCTGGTGCACAGCGGCGAGTACAGCACCCTCGAGGTCGCCGAGCTCTTCGGCGTCGGCCGGTCCACCGTCTACCGGGCGATCGAGCGGCAGCGCACCGCCGCGAAGGCAGAACTCGCTGACGCCTCGGCACGACGCTGACCTCGCTTGTCGTCGGCGTTCCGCAACCGACACCCTCGCGGGACGCCGACGAGCGAAGCTCCCTCGAGCCGACCGCGGGGCCCGCATCCCGGCAACGGTTCGGCTTGCGGACAGGCGGTCATCGCCACGAGCAGGAGCTCCCGGGTCAGATGCTCACCAGCACGATAAGCACGAACAGCGCCCCCATCAGTCCCGTGAGGACCTTCGTGCTTGGCGTGGAGCGCAGCGGCGGATCAGCGCCAGGCGCGAGCACCAACTTCCTGCGGTCGCGATCCTGCTTCTGAAACACAACGACAGTGACCTCGATTCCGGCCACCGCGATGAGCAGAAGCGACCGGGCGAGCTCCTTCGACATAACGGGACCCTACCCAGTGACGCGCTCATGACTCGAACAGCACGAGTCTCGGCAGGGCCGGCATGTCCCCCGGTCGGACATGCAGTTTTCGCCGGGGGGAACCGGGTTCGTCAGCCTGTCACCAGTTCGTGCGGCAGTCCCACATCACTAAGTTGACCAACCTTGCTGGGCATCAGGCCTAGCCCAGTGCGCTGGTCGAGCGTCAGCATCATCGGACGAGGCGCCGTGCCACGATGGCCCCATGGTGCCCGCCGCGGATTCGAGCTGCGAGGAGTTGTGACCGCGTTGCTCGCTGCTCTAGCGGAGAGGGTCAATGCCTCGCGGCGTCGCGAGTACTGGTTGAACTTGCTCTTCTGGCCGCCGGTGCTTATTGGGTTCGGTTTCCCGTTCGTCGTCAGGAATTCGGCACTGGCCATCCTTGCTGTCATGAGTCTGCTCTTTGCCCTCGGACGCTGGTGCAGTCGAGGTCGCTGGCCCCAGTTCGAGACCAATGTGGTCGTGGCGGGGTCGGTTATCGGGGGGCTCATCTTGGTTGGTGCACTCACAGCGGCGCTCGGTGGCTGACCGATTCCTCGAATAATCAGCTGGCCGCGCTCCCGTTGGTGCAAACGCTGTCCCAAGTGCGGTTCTGGTTGATGCTCGGACGCCCAAGCCGCCTCCCGAGGTCAGCCGTCCGCCGACGACCATGCTGCAGACGACCCGTCAGCGCCATGGCCCTAGTCGAGAGCCGCGACTCGTGGCCGCTGCTCGAACTCGAGCGTCTCAGGGTGCTGCAGTCTGGGCTCTTCGAATCGGCGCGAAGGTCGGTGTCTTAGGCCTCGGCGCGGCTTCCAGAACTCGTTCCCGCAAGCCGAACCCCTCGTGGGTGTCGAGGGATCAGCTGGCCGAGATCGAGAAGCTCCTCGAGCGAGAGTGGCCGGAGTGGATCGAGCCCGACGAGGAGATCCACCGTCTCGCCGGGCGGCGCCGGCTTCGGTGACCCGAGACGAATGACTTGGTCGAGGAGACGGCCATGAACGCCGTGACCGCCTCCCACGGGAAGAACTGGAAGGCCGAGGACGTCAGCCTCGACACGCTGGCGGCCAGGACATCACCTTCAACGACAAGAAGATGCGAGTCGCACCCGACTCAGGAACTCGTGGGCGACCGGTCGATAGTCCTTCGGACGGCGAACGAACTTTGAGCCGCTCGCGACGAGGCCGACTGGCACGTGGCAGTGTCACGAGAGCGCTCACCATGCCCAGCGTGGTGGACTACTCGGCCGCAGAGGCGATCACCGCGGCCGAACCGTACGTCTACGAGGCATCGCTATCGAGCTCGTAGAGACACTACTGCGGACGCCGCTTCCCCAGCCGACGTCCGCAGTCGTAGTGCTAGATCAGCCCTGCTCCCTCAGCGAGCCGTTCGGGTTGCGGGCCGCCCGGGCGGGCGTGATGAACTGCCCGTTGCCGGCGCTGCGGTAGTGCGTCCCGGAGCTGTTGTTGGCGCTGGTCTCCCGGACCGACGTCCGGGGGTGACGAGCTGCGGCGGCGTTGCTGATGTACCGCCCGGTGATGGAGCTGCGGTTTGCCATTGGTCCCCCTAGGACCTTGTGCAGAAGCTTCATCGAGCAGTCTTCTCGCTGCTACCCGTGATGGCTCTTCGACTGGCTCCTGCTGGTTGGAGAGCCTCACATTTGTGGGACTCGATCAGATGGTCGTTGTGACCGCCTGACATCTCTGTGTAAGTACTGAAGTGGCCGTTACCCCCCGGACTTCTTCGGACTTCTCACGTAGCGCCCAGTCGCGGCGCTGGCCACGATTCGACGGGACACGTCGTCCGACACCGTTCGCCTAGCGGCTTTCGCCGATCGCGTGCCCAGAGAACTTCGCTCGATCTGAGCGCTGATGTCCTTGCTCGTCACCCCAACCCCTTCCTCTGGAGACCCTCGCGCGCACGCGCGAGCATCCGCTCCACCGCCTTGGTGGAGACCCCCAATACACGTGCGATATCGGGCTGCGTGTAGCCGTCAGCGGTCATGAACATGGCCTTGCGAACCCGGGGTCAGTGATCCCGGCCATGGCTTGCGACGACATCACGGCTGCGACGACTCGCCGGTCCACCGGCGCGGTGTGCTCGGTGTGGAAGTCCATCTCGACCACGTCGTCCGTAAAGCCGTGGAGCCAGTCGGCGTCCAAGTCGTCCAGAAAGTCCCGGTAGATGTTCGGGAACTGGAAGATGCACTGGCCGATAAAGAAGGTACGAAGCGAGGCGCCCTTGGTAGGGTCCCACCGGCGCTTCATCAGCACCTTCTCTCGGAAATACTTAAGGGCCATGGCCACGGTGTAGTTGGCCAGGCCCTCGATCTCCTGCTGAGTGAAGTCCCGCTCCAGGACGTACAACCCGAAGCCCTTCTGCTTACATCGCTCGAAGATGAACTTCTTCCCAATCCAGCTCTTGAGCACGGCGTAGCCGTACTTCGCGAGCTCGTTGGCGAAGTAGTCGTAAAGGTCGCCCTCGTACTTCGCCAGGGCCAGCGACGTCACTAGGTCCACGTCGCCCTCGAGACGGTCGACGCTGTCGGCGAGGTCGTGGTTGTCGGACCCTCCAGCCACGCCTCGGGCACCTGGTCTCTTGCAGGCCGTTGTAGTGGCTCGCCGAAGCGTCCGGGCTCCCCCGGCTCGCGCTCCGGCTTCGCAGCCATGCATCTCTCCTCGTCGGGCAACGGCAGCTCGCAAGCTCCCTGTCGTTCCCCTCTTAAGTGCTGCCTCGGCCGTTTCCCCCCGAACTTTCTCGATCTATTTTGAGAGGGCGTCCCGGACTGCCTTTAAGTGTGACGCCCGCCTCCGACAGTCCGCGGACTCGTCCTGCGTGTGGTCCGTCCCCCGACCAAGACCGCCAAAGGGGCACTCAACTCACTCCGAGGCCTCGCGCGCCAACACCCGCAGATCACATCGCGATCTTCTTGTTGTCCATCGCGGCAGTCCCAGGTCAACCTCGCGGGCGTTCCGGTAGACGAAGGTCTCACGGAACCGCACTAGGGCGACCTGGCGCGCGGTCAATCTGGGAGGGGTGCCGTTGATCAACGGGCCGTCGCGTTACCTTATGCGCGTGCGCGCATGGACTCGACGCTGGAGCGTCACAGGGGTGGTGACGGCGCTCGGCGCGGCCGCCGGGATTGGTCTGATCTGGTTCACTCAAGAGCAACCGCAGCCGCCCGGCAGTGTTGTCCTCGACAACGGCCTGCGTTCTCCTATGCCGGTGATTGTGGTTGGGCCTCCGTTGTGGATCTACCTGCTCGCGGGCGTCGTCGGCGCACTCGTCGGCTTTGGAGTTGCACTGGCCGCACTTCGCTTCTTTGGCCGCGACGGCGACTCAACGACCTGAGCCACGAATCCGCCGGCCAATTCAATCAGGATTCAACCCGGCTCCGAGTCCTCCGCAACAGCTCTAGCTCCCTCAAAAGCGTTGCAGATCGATCGGTCACGGCACGCTCCGCGAGCCGATCGGCTCGCGGAGCGTGCCACAAAGGGATCCCGTACTGGCACGCTCCGCGAGCCGATCGACGACTGAAACGGCGAGGCTGCAAGCATCGGTACCCAGGCGAAGCCGGGTGGTTCCTGCCTCAGGCTGTGCTGTTGAGGATAAGCCGGACTGCCTCATCTGGTGCGTCCCATTGGGGGAAGTGTCCGCACCGCTCGAACCAGTGCAGCTCCGCGTCTGGGAAGGCCGCGACGGCACGCGAGGCCTGTCTGGGCAGGGTCACCAAGTCGCGGCGCCCCCAGCCGATGGTGGCCCGGCCAGGCAGAGTGCCGGCTGGGGCGCCTGCCTGCTTGGGGCCCTGCGTTAGAGCGTCCATGGCGGGGCCGGTGGCCGGCGCCTCTGCCAGCCCGCATAGGTCCGGCAGCACGGTCAGGGCTGAAAGCGCCCACGGCCGGGCGGAGAACTGCGCAAGTAGTGCCGTTCTCGTGACCGGATTGCCCAGCACCGTGGGCAGCACCGCGCGCAGCGCCCCGACCAGCTTGATAGAGGGCCGCAGCGTGGCGCTGAAGACTGCAAGTTCGCGATCAGTCCAAAAACCGCCCGGATCCAGGGCGACAGTGTCTCCGCCGACCCCGCGGCGGGCGAGCTCAAGCACCATCCGTCCGCCCATCGATTGGCCGACGGTGGAAACCCTGCCGAGCCCCTGCTCGTGGATGAACTCCTCGACAGAATCGGTCAAGGTCGCGATCGAGACCTCACCGGTCAAGCGGTGGGGTCTCGCCGAAACCGGGCAAGTCGACGGCGATGACCTCGCGTCGCGCGGCTAACCCGTCAAGGATCGGGGTCCATGACCGCCAGCCCGCGCCAAGACCGTGTATGAGCAGGAGCGGGCTGCCGCTGCCGCGCCGAACATGATTCAACGTCATAGGTCGAATGCTACGAGCCATACCCTGGTACGGATCCCAATGCCTCACCCACATTCGGCTGGGGGGACGAGCTGCGCACAGCAAGGTCGAGCTCGACACACTTTCCCGTGCGACGTGGCTCGGACCCGGTCAGCCATTCTCGGGATGCGGGCGCTCGTGGTCGGCCCTCTGAAAGGCCAGAACTCGCGCCGGAGGACGTTTGCCGTACGGCACCTGCATCTCTCAGGTCTCCTGCCGCTCTCTGGCCGTGGATGGCGCGTCGAGCCGGCCGCGAGTCTCGGGGCTCCAGAGCACAGCTGCGATGAACACCGCTGCAGCGCCGATGATGAAGGCAACCAGCCGGCCAGGGATGTCGGAGACGGTCGGGCTCAGTAGATTCACGAAGGTGGGCAACAGGCCACCGAGCATGAAGCCGGTGTTCCACGAAACCGCGGTGCCTCGGGAGCGAATCGCGGTCGGGTAGCGCTCGTTAAGGAAGATCATCACCGGCGAGTAGGCCGCGTTGGCCAGGAGGGCGAGCAGGCACGCCGCAAGCATGATCCGCGTCGTACTGCCGGGGTCGCTGCGGGAGATGAAGAGCGTGAGGATCGGTAGGGCGACGATGTTAACGACGCCCAGCGCCAGCATGGTCTTGCGACGGCCGTACCGCTGGCTCGCCTCCCCTGCGAGGACTGACGTGACGACGACGACCAGGCTGCTGACCAGCAGCACGGCTCCGCGCGGGCCGGACGGCATTCCCACGACGGAGTCCAGCATGGTGGGCAGGAAGCCGGACGTCAGGTAGTACATCGCTCCTCCGCCTGCGGCAACCGCGATGTTGAGGAGCGTGATGTCGCGGTACTCGCCGGCGATGAGGTCCAGGAACCGCAGCCGGGCGGCTGGCGCACCACCCTTGGCGGCCTCTTGGGCCTTGAGCCACATCGGCGACTCCTCGACCTTGCGCAGCACGAAGAGGCTGAGCAGACCGCCCATCAGGCCGCTGAAGAACATCACCCGCCAGCCGAACTCGTTGAATGAGTCACCCGGGTAGAAGCGGCTCACGATGATGAACACGACGCTGGCCATGGCCGCCCCCAGCCCGGCGCCCCCAGCGCCGATCAAACCGCTCATCAGGCCACGCCAGCGCGGCGGGACGCTCTCGGTGCCCAGGGTGTGCGTGGTGGCCGTCACGCCGCCCACGAACAGGCCCTGGATGACGCGCAGGACTAGGAAGATGATCGGGGCAAAGGCGCCGATCGAGGCGTAGGTCGGCACCAGCCCCATCGCCGCCGTGGACAGGCCGACGCCGGCCATCACCATGACCATGATGGTCTTGCGGCCCTTGCGGTCGGCGAGCTCGCCGAAGAAGGCCGCGCCGGCGGGTCGCATCACGATGCTGACGGCGAACGATGCGAAGACCAGCGCAAGACTGAGCGTCTCCGACTCGGCCGGGAAGATCTGCTGGCCGACCGCCTTCGCGACGTAGAGCAGCAAGAACAGGTCGAAGAGGTCGAACGCCCAGCCGGCCACGGAGGCAAAGGCGGCGGGCAGCGCCGACTTGCTCGGCGGTGCGCCGGCGGCGGGGTCAGTTGTGGGCTCGGACATGGGTCACCGTTCGTCTCTTGAGGGGGTACGACGCCTGTCACGTCGCGGTATGCGGTCCCGGCTGCGCTGCCGGAGGTTCTTGAGGC
>CAWGHQ010000004.1:0-75166 GCA_963822495.1 uncultured Actinomycetota bacterium
TCTGGTCTGCATCGACCATGCCCAGGGTCGTGTTGGTGATGAAGGCGTGGTGGCGATACGTCGCGAACACCTCGCCCTGCTCGGTGGCATCACCGGCGAGGGGTTGGAGTCGCTTGACGCGGCGCACGATGAGCCGGCATGTAACGTGCTCGGCCTTGCGGCGCCCGGTGAAGGCAGTGAAGGCCACCTCGGCGACCTCGGCGTCAGAGATCCACCGCTGCTCGGCCTGATCGAAGACCGCGTGCGGGTACTGGATCGGGGTCCAGGCATCGGTGGGGATGGTAGTGATCGCCGCGGTCACGCTCGGCGTCATGCGGGCAGTGACACTGAACCACGCCCGGTGACGAAGGGCAGTCCCTACGAACGCGTGGCCGTAGTAGGCCGAATCGGCTCGCGCGAGGATCCGGCCCTCGACGCCAGCGCCGCGGGCGGTGGTAATCGCCTGGGCCAGCAGCCGTCCCGCGCCGGTGGCCGAGGCGGTGTTGCCCTTGCGCAGGCGGGCCGAGCGATCACCGGTGCGACAGTGGGGCTGCTGATCGTGGCTCGTTGGACGTTCAACCCTCGTTGGCCGGTGTAGCCGAACGCGGCGCCCTGTTTGGCATGGCCATGGACCTCGCGGACGGTGTCGTCGACATCAACGAACGCGATCCCCGCCTCACCGGTGCCAGCAAGTAGGCCCGGGACCCGGGCGGTGAGCCCACCCAGCAGCCCCGCGCTGACCTTGTCGAGCTGCTGGACGTGTCCGTCGGTGAACGAGCGCAGGAACGTGCCCAGCGTCGAGGGAGCCCGGACCCCATCGAACAATCGGGCAGGCGCGCCATGGCGCAGCAGGTCGGGTGTCGTCAATGGAATCCGCACCGGCGAGCATCGCGCGGACCACGCTCGCGGTCTTCGCCCCCGCGTTCGGCGAAGCCACCGTCAAGGCCTCGAGCAGGTCATAGAACCCGGCCGACTCCGCCAGGCGCAGCGCCGGGACCAGGCCCGCTGCGGACACCAGGTTCGGGTCATCGAAAACGGGTCGGATCGTGTGAGAAGGTTTCACTTACGAGGTGCCTCTCGTGAGCCGGTGGATTCGACGTCGCAATCGACATCTTCCCTGCTCAAGGGGGGCACCTCGTTCTACGCCACGCTCATCCAACCGACCAACAATGGTGGATCAGGGCTGAAGCGGGCACCCCGATGGCGAATAGCGCTCGAAGCAACAGCGACCGACGGTGACGGACTGCGGTTGGTCTCGCTTGCAACTTTTGACCACAAATTGAAAACTAGATGCCGCGAAGATGGAGCGCTTCGCCTCAAAGCCGAAAACTGGAACAACAGCCAACGCGCCCGACACTATGGCTGCAGTCGTCAATCGATCTAGCAAACCAGTTGCGGCTGACCGGCGAGAACTTCTTGACCGGCCCGGCCGAGCGGTCTCTGCCTACACCCCAATTTCATCGACCGCAAACTCTGTGGTGCTGGCTGTCGCGGCACCTCGATTGGTGCGGCCACCCGTCTTGGCTGCACCAGGAATGAGGACGAACGGGAACATGCCAGCCGTTCCACTTCTCGTCCGATCTGAAGCCCGGGTGTCGTTCGACTGATGACCACCCTCTGGACACCGACTGACCGCCTCGAAGATTCCCTATGCGACCGATATAGGTGACGGGGCGTAAGACGCCGGGCGGCGAACTCAGTGCGCAACTCGAAAGGGGCTGCGCAATCGGGAGGCGCGACCATGCCATCGGGAAGGCCCAGATCGTTGGCCGAGGGCCGAGAGACCCCACGGCATAGCCTTGCTCCCTAGGATCGGCACTTTGGCTGGGCCCGCTGACACCGACTCTTACCCGCGCCGACGATCCTGGACTCCACCAGAGTAGACGTAATGGCCATAAAAGAACTCGTCAACGAATCGGTGCAAGCTATGACGACGTGAAGGACTAAGCGCACCTTTTCTGCATCGTCGAAATCCACCCATTGCCGAAATTTGTAACCTCTAGCTCATACACAGCTTTTCCATGGTCGGTGACGAACACCGTGGCGGAGTCAGACGATTGATCGAAAACATCGACTTCTTGGCCCTTCTTCACGTACGAAGCGGCAGCGGACTCAGGGCTCGAGGCGCCCGGCGCCCCCTTTGCAATGAAGTTCTCGCCGATGCTTGAGAAAGCGCACTCTGGAGGCTTCCGGGCGGCGACACGGTCGGCACTGGAGACCTTGCTGTCTTGACCGTCGCTTGTTCCGGAAACACCATCACTCGTCGGATTCACGCCACACCCGACTAGCCCAACGCACACTGAAAAAATTGCTGTTGGAATTGATATCCGCATGCCATCTCCATCCGAATTTGATTGGCTACCCTTGCTCCCGGAAGCCTAGGACATCGCCATAACCGAGGCTGCGCTTTTTGACCTCGCACTTACTGGCCTCGCCGAACATAGTCAAGTCAGAGCCGTTGACATGCTGCAGACCCCACCAATGCCCGAACTCGTGAGTCAGAGTGTTTTCGATGTCCCAGGCGTGGCAGTCGGAAACGCCCGGCGTTGTGGTCCAATCTCTGCTGTCATCCAAACGGATATCCACTTCATTAACGTGGGCCTTTCCGCCGCCGTCATCGTAGAAACCAAAGATGCAGGTCTTGGCGATTGTTCCCACAATAGTCAACGTGCCGAAATTGACTGTGCTGTACCCATTTCCTTGAGAACAATTTCCATCAGGGTCGGTTTGAGCGACACGATCCGTGTCCCCCAGGTAATTTCCGTCACTGCCAAACTGATCCAGTAGACCACAAGAATTGTTTTGATTGGTGGTGTTCTGCATGGCGTCACGCGCGGCGGCAACAACGTTAGCGACGTTGTTGCCGTTCGGGATGGAGGACTCATTAAATCGCCAAGCGGCGGGCAACTGCGCGCCATACCATTTCACATCTTTTTGATTGTGCTGAAACTGACCGCAGGGACTGCCATCGACCCTCGACCCGCCAGTCGGATCCTCACTTAGAGCCAGTTCACCTTGGTCACCAACCGCTACCATAAACATGGTGCCGCCCTCAAGATCTGCATCCGAAACCTCATCGGAAACAAAAGATTCGCTAATTACGAATTGCCCCGTCCGCGGGATGTGAACCGCCTCTCCGTTGTCGGCGACGACCGTCTCGCCTACCAGGTCGCATTCGGACACTGAAGCGCCGTCTGCCTCATCAGCCGCGTAAGTGCCATCACTGTCTGGCTGGGGGCAACTCGAACTGGTTGCCTGATCCTCCGCACCAGCCGTTGACACTGGAACAGCCACAACAAGCCCCAAAGTCAAAAGTGCACCAGCAGCTGACACAGGTATAACTAAGCGCTTGCTCAAGTTTCGCCACATCTGTAGAGGACATCGTCAGATCGCACCCTACTCGCGGCGAGTCCCTCTGGACACGCTAATGACACCAGAGTTGCCGTCGCCATCAGCTGGTCAAGTCACGCCTCTCGCCAAGCACCTGCGTCCGTTCGTGATCAAGTCCCGTGGCGTGGTGGAAGTAGCGGCGCGTGGCGCTCTGCTGGTTCGTACTATGCCGTGACGGCGGCGGGGGTGTCGATGACCTCCTTTCGCGTGTTGTTGACGGTGTCGGTGGTGGCGCCGATCGGGGTCGGTGCGGGCGGGTTGAGCAGGGCCATGGAGCCTTCTGAGAGGTAGCGGCGCTCGGCGATCTGCCACTCGTCGTGGGCCTCGATCAGGACGCAGGCGGTGAGTCGGTGCAGGGCTGCGGGGTTGGGAAAGATCCCGACGACTGCGGTGCGGCGCTTGACCTCGCGGTTGAGCCGCTCGAGGGGGTTGGTGGACCAGATCTTGGGCCAGTGCGCTTCGGGGAAGTCAGCGAACGCAGTGATCTCCTCGCGGGCTTCACGCAGCATCGCCGCGACGGTGGGGAGCTTGTCCTCGAGCATCGTGGCCACGACCTCGACCTGGTCGCGTACGAGCTGGCCGGTGGGTTGGGCGAAGATCGTGCGGACCGCGGCGGCGACCATCTGTGACTGGGCCTTGGGGACCCGGCTCAGCACGTTGCGCATGAAGTGCACCCGGCACCGTTGCCAGGTCGAGCCGGCCAGGACCTGGTCGATGGCGTTCATCAGTCCGCGGTGGTGGTCGCTGATGACGAGCTGCACACCGCCCAGGCCACGTTCGCGCAGGTCGCGCAGGAACCCGGCCCAGAACACGGTGTTCTCGCTGTCGCCGACTTTCGAGCCGAGGACCTCACGGCGCCCCTCGGCGGTGACACCGGTGGCGATCACGACGGCCTGGGAGACCACACGGCCGTTGAGGCGGGCCTTGCAGTAGGTCGCATCGAGGAAGACGTAGGGGAACGCGCAGTAGTCCAAGGGGCGGGTGTCGTAGGCGGTGACCTGCTCATCGAGTCCGGCGCAGATCCTGGAGACCTCAGACTTGGAGATGCCGGTGTCGACACCGAGCGCAGCGACGAGGTCGTCGACCTTCCTGGTCGACACGCCGTGGACGTAGGCCTCCATCACGACCGCGTGCAAGGCCACATCGACGCGGCGCCGCGGCTCGAGCAGGGTCGGGAAGAACGACCCCTGACGGAGCTTGGGAATCTTCACCGTCAGGTCGCCGGAGGTGGTGGACACGGTCTTGGCCCGGGCACCGTTGCGGTGAGTGACACGGTCTTCGGTGCGTTCGTGGGGGGCGGCGCCGATCACCGCGGTGGCCTCGGCATCGATCAGGGTCTGGAGCATGAAGGCGAGCATCTGGCGCATCATGTCTCCGCCATCGGCGGTGCGTAGCGACTCGGTGATCTGGAGCAGGGCAGACTGGTTCAGGGTCATCGCGTGGGTCCTGTTCTACGAGTTGATTAGAGCCTTCTCGCAGAGCCTCACGCGGTGGCCCGCCCTCGTCCGGGACCGACACCCCGAGGGGCTCCTCCCGTGCTCAGGCCGGGCCCCTACTTCCACCACTCCTGGGGACTCACCCCCGTTCGTTGCAGAGTCGTCGAAGGATCGGGCTTGGCGACCTGTCCTTCAGACCTGCCGCACGACCAGTTGCCGGACGACAAGAGTCACGACACCGAACCCTGGTCGGACATCGTTAGGTCACGTGCGCTCCGGCTCGAGCTGGCACTGCTGTTCGTGCAGCAGTGCAGTAGGAAGACCGGCGTTCGCCTCCTCCCAATCGAAGGCGAAGGCGACGAGTTGGCCTCATCAAACTGTTCTCGACTGGCACCCGCCGCAGAGGCACAACATCGTTCCGGAAGCAGCGCAGCGCCATGCGCGCGACCCAGGTGCGGCACGCGTTCGACATCCTCAACAAGCGAGGCCTCGTTGAACTAGGCCCGGCCCTGGACGAGCAGTCTCCGTACGAGCGGATGTGGTTGGGGAACGAGGGTAGTTGCCGGTGCACCTTCCCACCCATTGCCTGAATGGCACATACATAGCGGTAAATGTCCTGGGAGTCATCAGCGAGGTCTTTGAACTCGCTCAACAAGATGTCGTCCAGCTGTTCGAACCCGAAAATGTTCTTGAGGCAGACGTACATCTCAGAGTTGCGGCGGTCACGGAGGTGGCGGGTACGTTGCGGGTGGGTAGGGGTCAAGAACGATTCTTCCACCAGATCACGGATCGGCATCTGTTGCTCGACTAGATTAACGAACCTGTTTATGTCGACTTCCGTGAGTCGTGACATCGTCTCGATGTGCGACCGCTCGACAGCACAGCGCAGCGACTGCCGAACCCGACCTTGTTGCGTAACCCGACCTTGCGTACCGAGGCGCAGAGCACGTCGGCTCTCGAAGGCACGTACGCCCCACTGGCCGACGTGCTCGCCGCGGACGACGACGAACCCGGCAGCATCGACCTCCGCGAGATCCTGAACTATGTGCGCGCCGGACATCACGCCTTCGCATGGCTCGCCGAAGATCGACCGCTCACCGTGGGGCTGTTGAACGACCTGCAAGGCATGCTGATGCGAGGCATGCCGCTGCAGTCGGTCTCGGGCGCCCTGCGCGACATCCAGGTCGCCATCGGACGGCGAGTCGACGCGCGACCCGACCAGACACCCGTACACCGGCCCGCTTCGTGCCGCCTCCTCCGACAGACGCGCTGCGCGAAGGCCTCGAGGCCTTGGTGGCTTGGCTCGGCACCGATCACCGCGGACAGATCGATCCCGTCGTCGCAGCAGCGTTGGCCCACTACCAGTTCGAGACACTTCACCCTTTCCGTGACGGCAACGGGCGCATCGGGCGTCTTCTGATCGTTCTGCAGCTCTACGCTCACGGTGTGCTGCAGGAGCCCACCCTGACGGTGTCTCCATGGTTCGAGTCGCGGCGCGAGACGTACTACGACGCCTTGCTTGGGGTGAGCACAACGGGCGCGTGGGATCCGTATGTCAGGTTCTTCGCTCAGGGACTGGCCGAGTCCGCATCACGGACCCATCGGCAGGTGCTCGACCTGGTTGCGGTCCAGGAGGAGCTGCGTGCCGTCGTACGTGCGTCCTCCTTTCGCTCCGACAAGGCGCCCGCTCTGGTCGACGTCGCAGTAGCCAACCCGACCTTCACCGTGCGACAGGTCAGCGAGGAGTTGGGCGTCGGCTACGGTCGCGCCAACGCGTTGGTGGGTCAGCTCGTCGACCTAGAAGTCCTCCGCGCGCGAGACCCCCACGCCTACCAGCGACGCTTCTACGCACCCCGGGTCTTCGATGTACTCACCGGCGCGATGAGCACCTCCGGGTGATCAACGCCGTTGGCAATCGGACCCTCCGACTGCGCGGGCCGAATCCCACCCATCGGCCTGCCCGCCCGACCAGAGCGGCCTCGCGGCCCGGGTCAACGCGGCCGGATACCAGGCCACGGGTCGGGTCGCAGCGCGGGTGGGGATGACTCGGCACGGCCGATTCATCGGACCCTCGGCCCGTCCTCACGCAGTCAACCACCTCGACTACCTCACTTGCCGAGCCGCTGCCTTCCTTCATCGCAGTCAGCACCGGGCTGAAGGGATGCGGCGGAGGGCGGCTTCGAGGTCATCGAGGCGAACGCGGATGGGCCGTCGGCCGCATTGGTAGGCGGGGATGGTGCCGTCGGCAATGCGGCGGCGGATGGTCTTGACCGAGAGAGACATGACCTCGGCGGCTTGGTCGAGGCTGAGGTACACCGGCAGCGTCTTCTCAGTCATTGATGCGCTCCCTGCACCTGGTCGGGGTTGCGGTGGTGAGGAAGCGTCGGGCTTCGGCGACGGTGATGTAGAGCCGGCCGACGCCTTGGAAGCGGGTCCAGCGTGGGCCGACGTCGCGTCGGCGCCAGTCGCGGACGGTGCGCTGCGGTGTGCGGATGAGTTCGCAGAACTCCTCGAACAGGATCAGGTTGTCGTCGTCCCAGTCGTCCGGGATGCCGATGGGTGTCACCATCGCTTCGCCTCTCGTCGTGGCCGCCGACGGGTTCGGCGACTCCTGCGCGGAGAAGCAACATCTCGCTGCTCGGATCGGACATCTGCTGGCCGCTCCTGTCGAGATCGGCTTCTCTTTGGTCACCTAGGTCGTCTTGGGTTCCCTGGGCGATCACCTGGAGCGAGGAAGTTCGTCAGCGGCCGATCCCCTGAGAGGTTCGTGGAGGAGCCGGGCTCGGTGGGGGTGGGCGGCGTGGGCCGTCCCAGCCGTCCCAGCCGTCCCGCAGCGCCGCGGCCTGAAGTGCCACGCCCGGTGGCCGTGCGTTCGGTCCGTACCGGTCGATGTCGTCCGCGGCTCTCTCGGCGGCGTGCCTGGGCCCGAGGTCGGCGCGGTCGCGGTTGAACACGTCGACCCATTGGCTGCGGGCGTCGTCGACGGACACGGCGACGAGGTGGGCGGTGTTGTGGTGACGGCCGCGGGTCATGCCGACGTACGCCGTGGCGGCGCCGGTCGTCTCGCCGAGTGCGAGGTGGGCGGAGTCGACGGTCTCTCCCTGGGCTCCATAGGCAGTGGTGGTGAAGGCGAGCTCGACGTGATCGTTAACGTATTCGGCGGGCAGGGTGCGTCGGCCCGCACGGCCGGTGACGAGCAGGCTGCCGTCATCGCCGACCCCGGCCACGGTCCAGGTGTCGCGGTTGGCCACGGCGAGGTCGCGGTCGTTGCGTCGGGTGGCGACCCGGTCGCCGAGCCCGATCCGCTCACCACGGCGCGTGAGGGGCTCACCAGATTGCTCACCAATCGCGCCGTGTCGGCGATCGCGGATCGCTGCGTTGAGTGCGGTGACTTGGTCGCGGGTGTCGGTGATGACGAGGTGGTCACCGTCGTCGGCGTGGGTGGCGCCGATGGCGGCCAGGGCTGCGGTGCGTTCGACCTCGCTGGCGTGGACGACGATCTGGCCGCGTTCGAGGAGGGCGTCGAAGACCTCACCAGAGCGCTCACCAGAGCGCATGAGCAGGCTGAGGTCGGCGTACGCGGTATCGCTGAACCGGTGGACCGACTCGAGCTCGTGGTGCGCTTCGGGTCGCGCCCAGCGTGCGGCGAGGTCGAGGACACCGCCGCGCCCGACGGCCGGGAGCTGGTGGCGGTCACCGAGGAGCGCGACGACTGCGTGCGCTCGGTCGGCGATGGCGAACAGTGCGCGAGCGGTGTCCTGGTCGAGCATCCCGGCCTCGTCGATGAGGAGGACATCGCCGGGGAGCAGGCGTGCGCGGGCCTCGGGCGCGGCGTCAGTCTGCGACCAGTGGCCGTCCTCATCCCAGCGGTAGCCGTGCTGGTGGATGAGCCAGGCTGCGGAGAACGCGTCGGTGCCGACCTGCTGTTGTGCTGCTTGGGCGGCCTTGAGGGTGGGCGTGACGACCACGAGTCGACGGTCGGCGTCGTCGAGGGCGTTGCGCGCGGCGGCCAGGGTGGTGGTCTTGCCGGTGCCGGCGGCGCCTTCGATCACCAGCAGACGGGCATCGCCGGCCAGCGCCGCGACGACGCGGCGTTGCGCGGGGTCGAGGTGGTCGATGCCGCGGAGCCGGACCGCATCAGAGGCCGGATGTGCGGAGCGTGCGGCGATGCTGTCGACCAGGTCGGCTTCAACGGCGAGGACCTGTTCGGAGGTCAGGCTGCGGATGTGCTCGGGGACGTCATCGCGTTCCAGCAGGGACACGCATCGTGTTTGCGCACGTTCGGCGATGTCCTCGACCAGCTCGTAGCGGGCGGGTCGCTCGGCGACCACGCCGACGGAGGCGATC
This sequence comes from uncultured Actinomycetota bacterium, assembly GCA_963822495.1. Classification (GTDB taxonomy): domain Bacteria; phylum Actinomycetota; class Actinomycetes; order Propionibacteriales; family Nocardioidaceae; genus Nocardioides. The sequence goes on from CAWGHQ010000004.1 coordinate 9,153, forward strand.
AGTCGTTCGGCCTCGCCGCGGATGTCGGCTGCGTTCCATGCCGAGCGCTTGGCGCCGAGCCGGGTGAGGACGAGGTCGGCGGCGACGTCGCGGTTGATCCGACCGATCTGGAGTCCCGGCGCTGTCGTGCGGTTGGTCGGTGGGGTGAAGCCGAGGTCGTGCAGCTCCTCGTTCCATCGGGTCACCAGGGCGGCGCCGTCGGCGGGAACGACCTTGTCGGGACGTGCGTCCGCCCACGCCCGCCGGTCCCATGAACGCCGCAGCTTCGGTCCCGGCTCTTCACCGGGGTGCTCTGCTCGCCACCCGGCCTCATAGCGGTTGACGTTGCGGGTGATCTGAGAGGCGCGCTGGCTGAACCGTCCGGCGTACCGCACGAGCTGCTCGATCTCACCGGAATCATCGAGCGAGTAGCCGTGCGCGGCCAGCTCCGCGCGGAACTCCGGGTCACACATGACGGCGGCGTGGCCGATCCCGTTCAGCGCCTCGATGCTGTCGCGGGTGCCGAGGGAGTGCAGCGCACGCCACTGCCCGACCGCGAACACCTTGGCGTTGATCTGCAGGTGGAGGTGGCGGTGCGGGTCGCCGGCACGCGATGTGTAGTGGCGTACGACCGCGGCCTCGAGCCCACGCTCTACCGGAACTTGAACCTGACGCCCCTTGGGGCCGACCCGTGTGGTCGAGTGCTCGGCGAGCCAGCCGATGATCTCGCGTGCGGCGCGCTCCTGCGCTGCGTCGTAGGCCGCGCTGATCGCTGGGTGCAGCGACGCGGCGATGGACCAGGTCTTGGGCCCGTTGACGACGACCTCAACGAACCGCAGAGCCTTCTCGTGGTTACTGATGCTGCCCTTGGTCGACCCCGTCTCGACGTCATAGCCATGGACCCACCGCTCGTAGGTCTCGGCGTCCAGATCAGCGCGACGCTCGACGCCGGCCTCACCAACCTCGCAGGTCGCGGTGTAGCGAGCGGCGATGCCCGAGCCCTCCGCGAGGTAGTAGTCATCGGCACGCGAGTGGTCGGCCTCGACGTAGGCGCGTGCACCGGCCGGGTTGCCGCTGTAGAACTTGATGCCACCGTGCATGCGCCTCGTCACCGCCCGTCACGACTCGTCAAAGACCCCAGAAATGACACTCGGTCCGCCCAAGTGGGCGGACCGATCTACGGACCTTCGTAGCATGCGTGCCGCTCCTTTGGTGAGGGCTCAGAGGCCGCACGGGGGTTGGGTTTTGGGTTCGTCAATGACCGTCACTGACGGGCTTCGGAAGGGAGGTGCGCGGCGAAGTGATCGGCGCGATTTTTCGATCCTTGGTAGCGCGCTACGCGTCATGAGCGTGCGGGTCGGGCCATTGGGGTTAGATGAGCGGGTAGCTCTCTTGGTCCCCCTGCTCGGGGTCGGTTGGGGTGGCTGTCGCTAGCCACTGCGCGAGTGTCCCAGCGAGTCGTTGCGACACGGCTCGTTCGTCACCGTGCGCAAGCAGAGCCTCGTGGATCGTCTCCACGGCCTCCCGGTCCCAGGCCAGAAGCAGATACTCGTGCGGATCAATCGAGAATGCCGTGACGTGCGGCAGCGCCTGATGGACCGCAGCTGCCGCCGTATGGGCTTCATCCTGGCTCATGGGTTCAGTGAGCAACCGCCACGCGTCCTGCGGCGACACGCTCCATCGACCCGAGTTCGCGTCCACCATGAACAGGAGTATGCCTGGCAGTGGGTGGTGCGCTTTGCTCACCCAGAGACTGCCCCGGTCGGCGCACCTAGTCTGCAAGGCATGACGCGACCACTGCAGAAGGGCTACGAGCTCATCGGACACTTCGCAACAATTCAGACGCTGATGGAGTTGGCGATTCTCGGAGACTTCCAGGCGCGGTCGACGACGGTGGGCAAGGAGGCGTTCGGGCGAATGCGGCAGCGATTCCGAGACGACGATCGAGAAGCTCTCGTCAGCGCACTGCTCACTGAGAAGGAGGCCGGTGAAGCCCTCGCTGCGCTGCAGTCCTTCAAGGAACTCAAGGACGTGCGTGATCTTCTTGGGCACGGCATCCCGTTCCACGAGAGTGACGCCGAGGTCTCCTTCCTGAAGTTGGGTGGCCCGAGCTACAGCGCCCATGTCAGGGTGCTCGCCAAGGAGCAACTCGACGATGCGCTGAGTTGCGCTGAGCGGCTTCGCGATGCGCTCGCGGATGTGGTTTCAACAATGGGCTGGGGAGACACGCCGGTTCACTACGCGATCCGGAACCTGAAGCGCGACGCAGGAGCTTGACCCTGCTTCGTGTACCGGCCGGCCAAGGCGCACGACCCCTGCATGCCGCTGAGAGTGCCCGGTCATGCCGATGAGCGGACGGCGTCCAACGGTGCATGGTTTGATGTTCGAGTGACTGAGGACCTCGGCGCGCTCGTCCGCGACAAGTGGACCTGGGTGTTGGAGGACGGCTTCGAGATCGTCGATGAACGCCCGGGCGTGGTCGAACTGCGCTCGGCGAACGTGTGCATCAGGGCCGTGCTCGACCCACGCGGGGAGATCGACGTTGACGCGTACCCGGTGGGGGGCGACCGTCATCTTGGTTGGGCGTACACCGGCATCGTCGGCACTGCGTCCGCTGGTCGCCTGTTGGAGATAGCACTTGAGCAGATGCGCCACGAGCCTGCGATCCTTCGCGGCGAGAGAACCTTCTACGAAGCGCTTGCCCGGCACAGGGCGGCAGAGGCTCATGCGCTGAACGAGTTCTACGCCGGTCGTGGCTCAAACCCACGCCCCAACCGAATGCTTCCCTAAGTTCACCCGGTTCTGCCGCATGGTGCGCGGTTCTCCCGAAGAGCGCGCTGTCTCAGGAGGCGCGCAGCGTCGCCGGGCTCAGTAGCCTCCTGCGCATGGAACCTGAGACCTTCAAGACGAACTGGCGGGGATGGACTTGCTCCTCTGAGGGCTACGGAGTTCGCGTGATGGGCCGGAATGACCTCCAGTACACGGACGAGTTCGGCGATCTCAGCGTCTTTGTCGAACCGATGGCGAACTGGACAGAGATCGTCGTTGAGACGGCCGCGATTCCGGACCGCTCGGTGCGGTCCCGCGAAGAGGTGGTTTTGCGACTGCGGCGGGTCTTCGAGCACCGAGGCTGCTCGATGATCGAGGCGGATAGCTGAACGTTCGCATCTGCCACACCGCGGGCTGCGCCTCACTCAGGCATCCCTACGCGAGCAGCTGCGGATGACCCTGCGGTCGAGGCCGCACATCGTGCGGAAACGCGACCACATCTGGCACGTATCTGGCACGCCACAAGTCAAGGTGGCCCCTCACTCAGCGTTTCCGCAGGTCAGGGGCCACCTTGTTTGGCGGTGGCGGAGGGATTTGAACCCTCGGTCGGCTTGCACCGACAAACGCTTTCGAGGCGTTCTCCTTAGGCCGCTCGGACACGCCACCGCCGAGGAACATACCGGAGGCGGGCGGGGCCCCGAAATTGCAGCGCGCCGAGGGCGGACGACCGGCGTCGAACGCGGGGTCCCTTCGCGACCGAGCCGGGGCGTCGGCGCCACCCCTCACTCTCGCTCAGCATTTTCGAACATGGAGATGAATGTTATCTGACTGTGATGTCACAAGCCCTCCTGACCAGGCAGAACGGGCTTGGGCTGTCGGTGGTCGCGGCTTGAATGGGTCCATGGCCACCACGACACCGACTGCTCCGGGACGCACCGTCCCCGAGATGGTGCGCGACCTGCGCTCCCAGGTGGCCGCCCTGCAGGAACGTCCGGCCTTCGCAGTCGACCCCGTGATGGCACGCGAGGCCCTGATCGAGCTGACCACCCTGGCTTCGCAGGTCGCCGCCCTCGAGCTGCGGTACGCCGCGCATGCCGAGACGGTGCACGTCGAGGACGCGTCCGGTGCCTCCTCGACCGGCGCTTGGTGGGCCGAGGCCACGCGGCAGGCCCGCCCCCGCGCGCTCGGACGGGTAGCGCTCGCCCGATCCCTGGACCAGCGGTGGCACCGGGTGCGCGCCGCACTGGAGAGCGGCGCGGCCAACGTCGACCAGGTGGTCGTCGTCGTCCGCGCCCTCGACGACCTGCCCGAGGACCTCTCGGCCGACCTGGTCGCGAAGGCCGAGCAGGTTCTCGTCGACTATTGCGCCGATCACGATCCGAGAGCGCTGCGCATCCTCGGCGAGCGGGTCCTGACCTGCCTCGCGCCGACAATCGGCGAGGAGCACGAGCGCCGCGCGATCGAGGCCGCCGAGCGTAAGGCCGCCCAGAAGCGCCGCCTGACCCTGACCCGCGACGGGCAGGGATCGGTGTTCCTGCGCGCCACGCTCCCCGAGGCGCAGGCCGCCATGCTCGAGCGTGCGCTGCTCGCCCTGGCCGCCCCCCAGCACGTCGCCGCGAAGGACGGAGCCGGCTCGTTCCAGCCCGGGCGGCCCTCGGCGCAGCGACTCGGAGAGGCGTTCTGCGAGCTCCTCGAGGTGCTCCCGGCCAACGTCCTGCCCACGATGGGCAGGGTCAACGCCCAGGTGGTGGTCCACCTCTCCTACGAAGCACTGGCCACCGGCATCGGCAGGGCCTGGCTCGACTCCGGCGAACCGGTCAGCATCGGCCAGGCGCGGCGCTGGGCCTGCGAGGCCGGCATCATCCCCGCGGTCCTCGGCGGTCCCTCCGAGGTGCTCGACGTCGGCTTGGCTCCAGCGTCTGTTCACCAGGGCCCAACGCGTCGCCCTGGGTCTGCGCGACGGCGGGTGCACCGCCGTCGGCTGCGACTGGCCGCCTGCGATGTGCCACGCCCACCACGACCACCCCTGGTCCACCGGCGGCCGCACCGACCTCGCCAACGGTCGGCTGCTGTGCCCGCGACACCATGCCCGCGTCCACGACCCCGCCTTCGACCATCGGGTCGGCGACGACAACAAGGTCACCTTCACCAGGCGGACGTGAGGCACGAGGCGTACGAACTACGGTGTCGGCATGCCGATCGTCGAGGTCACCTACGGCCCGCAGGTGACCGAGGAACAGCTGCTGCGTCTCGGCAGGGAGCTGCCTCACGCGGTCTCGCTCGCGGTCGCCTGCCCCGAGGAGCCCTTCGACGAGGATCTCCAGCCCGGTGACGTCGAGATCCGTTTCCACCCTCGGGGGCCGTACGACTCCAACGGACTCGCCGTCGTCGCCGAGGTCCGCTCGAAGTGGTTCTCCAGCCGCGCCGAGAACCGTCAGCAGCGGTCCGACCAGCTCCGTGACGCCATGGTGCAGTGGTTGGGCGCGCACGACATCGGGGTCTACCTGTCCCTACCCGTCGCCGGGTGGTCGCAGACCCCCTCGTGACGAACCGGACCCACCGAATGCACCCGACCCCGTCGATGCGGACGGGCCGTCGTCCATGATGGGCCGATGGGTTGGTGGGAGGAACGCGTCGTTCCCGGGCTGGTGGATCGCGCGCTGAAGGGCCGCGAGATCGGTGAGCTGCGGGCAGAGGCGTGCGCCGGGCTGAGCGGCACCGTGCTCGAGCTGGGCTTCGGGGGCGGGCTCAACCTGCGTCACCTCCCGGACTCGGTGGCTCGGCTCGACGCGGTCGAGCCGTCCGACCGGGGGTGGGCGCTCTCCGAGCGACGACGGGCGCGTCACGAGGTGAGGGTGGAGCGGGTCGGGCTGGACGGCCAGCAGCTCGACGCCGCCGACACGTCCTACGACCACGTGCTGTGCACCTTCACCCTCTGCACCCTCCCCGACCCGGCGCTGGCGCTGCGGGAGGTGCGCCGGGTCCTGCGCCCCGGCGGGTCCTTCGCCTTCCTCGAGCACGGGCTGGCCCCCAGTCCGGGGGTCGCACGGTGGCAGCACCGGCTGGACCCGCTGCAACGCCGCGTGGCGGGAGGCTGCCGCCTCACCCGCGACGTCCCGGGCCTCGTCGGCGCGTCCGGCCTGGTGCTGGGCGCCGTGACGGCGCAATACCTGCCGGGGCCACGGACCCCCTGGACCTACGGCTACCTCGGGTCGGCGACGGCCCACTGAGACCGCTCGCCGGCCAGGCTCAGGCCCGACGCGGGCGTGCGGCCACGCCGACCAGCAGCAGCGCCACGAGGACGAGCACCCCGACCGACGCGGCGGTCGCGTCCCAGCCGCCGGCGTGCCAGGACAGGCCGACCAGCGCCCCGAAGAGGCTGGAGCCGGCGTAGTAGGAGGCGACGTAGAGAGCCGAGGCGCGCGCGGGCGCGGCGGCACCGAGCACCGGCGCCCAGCCGCTGGCCACCGCGTGGGCGGCGAAGAAGCCGGCCGTCAGCACGACAAGTCCGGCGACCACCAGCGGGAGCCGGTCGGGCAGCGTGAGGACCAGGCCCAGACCCATCACCACGACGCTGGCGCTGAGCACCCGGGGCCGCCCGAAGCGCTGGGCGGCGCGGCCTGCGAGCGCCGAGGAGACCGTGCCGGCCAGGTAGGCCAGGAACACCAGCCCGACCACCGCGGCCGGCAGGTCGAACGGGTCGTCGGCCAGTCGGAAGGCCAGGTAGTTGTAGGTGGCCACGAAGCCGCCCATCAGCACGAAGGGCAGCAGCAGCACGGCGACGAACGACGGTTGCCGCAGCAGGGCGACCCCCCGCCCGGTCCCCCGGCGGCCGGTGCACTGTGGGACGACCCGTCGGACGGCCCGGCGGGCGTCCGGTCGGGGACGGAGGCCCGGTCCGGGCCGGTGTCAGTGGTGAAGCGCCACACCAGGGCGGTGACGGCGGCGGCGGAGGCGCCCAGCACGGCGACCGCCACGCGCCAGCCGCCGAGGTCGGCGGCCGTCGAGGTGACCAGACGGCCCGAGACGCCGCCCAGGGTGTTGCCCGCGACGTAGAGCCCCATCGCGCCGGCCAGCCCGCTCGGGTGCACCTCGGCCGCCACGTGCCCCATGGCCACCGCCACCACCCCGGCCAGGGCGGCCCCGGCCAGGCCACGGGCGGCCACCAGCAGGGCGAAGGTCGGGGCGGCGGAGGCGAGGAAGGTCAGCGCGACGGCGGCCAGCAGCCCCCACCGGATCGTGCGGACCCGACCGACCCGGATACCGATCGCGGTGGCCGGGATCACCAGGAGTGCCAGCGCCCCGGTCGCGGCGGAGATGGTCAGGCTGGCCCGGGTGGCGTCGACGCCGTACTCGTCGCCGAGCTGGGGCAGGATCGGCTGCGTGGCGTAGAGGATCCCGAACGCCGCGAACCCGACCAGGACCATCGCGGCGTTCAGCCGCCGGTACTCCGGTGTCCCGGGCAGGTACCCGGGGCGGGGGTCGGCGGTGGTCGTCACCGCCCCAGCCTCGCACCGGACCCGTCCTCGGCCCCACGCCCGAGCGCCGTGAGATCGGTCTCGGCCCGGCCCGGCCCGGCCGCATCAGCTCAGCTCGGCTGGAGCCCGGCTCAGCCCACCAGCACCACGTGCAGCGTGCGCGGACCGTGCACGCCCTCGACCCGGTCGAGCTCGATGTCGCTGGTGGCCGAGGGGCCGCTGATCCAGGTCATCGCGCGGGTGGGGTCGAGCCCGGCGACGGCGTCGGGCACGTCGGCGACGACCTGGTCGGCGCGCACGATGCACACGTGCAGGTCGGGCACCAGGCTGATCGCACGGCGGCCCTGGTCGGGGCCGTGGTCGAGCACGATCGTCCCCGTCTCGGCGATCCCGACCCGGGCCGCGGTGACGACCGCGTCGATGTCGTCGAGGTCGTAGGCGGTGAGCCCGTCGTCGCGGACCGCGCCGGGCACCTCGAGGTCGAGTCCGGAAGGGACGACCGCGCGGGCCCGCGCCCCCAGCGGCGCGAGCGCCTCGGCCACGGTGGCGGCGAGGTCCTCGGGCGCGCAGCGGCGCACCGTCGCGCGGTAGTCCTCGACCCGCTCCACGAAGCGCTCCAGCAGCGCCGCGCCCTCCAGCCGGACGCCGGGCGGCGGGGTGGGGGCGCCGGTCGCGCGGTCCTCGGGCGAGACATCGGCGAGAGCCTCCCGCACCCGGCGCAGGACCTCCTCGCGCGCGCTCGTGCTCATGGCTGGTCCTGGTTCTCGGTCCGACCGCCGCCGGTGCGCTTCCACCACGCCCGGAACGACTCGCGTGGCGGTGCGGGGAGGTCGCGCGCGCCCGTCCAGGCCGCCCCGGGCCCGGGCAGGCGCCCGGCCGCAGCGCGACCGCCGGGCAGGCGGGCCTTGCCGACCCGGGTGAGCACCCGGCCGGCCAGACCGGAGAGCCGCTCCGCACCGCCGAGGCGGCGGGCGTCGGTGAAGGCCCACGCGGTGCCCTTCATGGCCACGGCCTCGGCTTTGGGGACCCGGTCCCCGCGGTGGGCGTCGACGACCTTCGAGCGCAGGTGCACGAGCACCTCGGGGATGTCGATGCGGACCGGGCAGACCTCGAAGCACGCGCCGCACAGCGACGACGCGTAGGGCAGCGAGTCGACCTGCGGGTCGCCCTGGCCCCGCATCAGCGGGTTGAGGATCGCCCCGATCGGGCCGGGGTAGACCGAGCCGTAGGCGTGCCCACCGGTGCGCTCGTAGACCGGGCAGACGTTCAGGCAGGCCGAGCACCTGATGCAGCGCAACGCCTGACGTCCGACCTCGTCGGCCAGGGCGCGGGTGCGGCCGTTGTCGACCAGGACGACGTGCACCTCCTGCGGGCCGTCGCCCGGCGTCACCCCGCTCCACATGGAGGTGTAGGGGTTCATCCGCTCCCCGGTCGAGGAACGGGGCAGCAGCCGCAGCAGCGGGTCGAGCTCGGCGAAGGTCGGCACGACCTTCTCGATGCCGACCACGCTGATGAGCACCTCGGGCAGGGTCAGGCACATCCGGCCGTTGCCCTCGGACTCGACGACGACCAGGGTGCCGGTCTCGGCGACCGCGAAGTTGGCGCCGGAGACACCTACCTTGGCCCGCAGGAACTTCTCGCGCAGGTGCTGGCGGGCGGCGCCGGCCAGGACGGCCGGCTCGTCGGTCAGCCCCTCGGGGGCCGGCCGGCCAGAGGCAGCCATCTTCGTCCGGAAGATCTCGCGGATCTCGGCGCGGTTGCGGTGGATGGCCGGGACCAGGATGTGGCTGGGCAGGTCCTCGCCCAGCTGCACGATCAGCTCGGCCAGGTCGGTCTCCCAGGCGGCGATGCCCTGGGCCTCGAGCGCCTCGTTGAGCTCGATCTCCTGGGTGGCCATCGACTTGACCTTGACGACCTCGTCGACCCCGTGGCCGCGGGCGACCCCGGCGACGACCTCGCAGGCCTCGGCGGCGTCGCGCGCCCAGTGCACGACGGCGCCCTGGGCGGTCAGCGACTCCTCGAGCCGGACCAGGTTGGTCTCGAGGTCGGCCAGCGCGCGGGCCTTGACCGCCGCGCCGGCCAGCCGGAGGTCCTCCCAGTGCTCGACCTCGCCGACGACGCGGGCCCGCTTGGCGCGGATGGTGCCGGTCGCGTGGGCGAGGTTGTGGCGCAGCTGGGTGTCGGCCAGCGCCTGACGGGCGGCGGTCGGGAACGGCGGCATGCCGACGAAGGTGGCGCTCACGAGGTGGCTCCCTGCTCGAGTCCGTGCTGGATGCGGTCGGTTCGTCCCGCGGACTGCTGGGCGGCCAGGTCGGTCGGCTGCGCGGCGGGGGCCTGCTCGGCGTCGTCCTCGGTCGCGGCGAGCACCTCGGCGAGGTGCATCACCCGCACCCCGCTCTGCTGGCGCGAGAGCAGCCCGCCGATGTGCATCAGGCACGAGTTGTCCCCCGCCACCAGCACCTCGGCGCCGCTCTCCCGCACGTGGCGGGCCTTGTCGGAGCCCATCGCCACCGAGGTCTCGGCGTTCTTGACCGCGAAGGTGCCGCCGAAGCCGCAGCACTCCTCGGCCCCGGGCAGCTCGGCCAGGCGGATGCCGCGCACGTTCTCCAGCAGCCGGCGCGGACGGTCGCCGACACCGAGCATCCGCAGCGAGTGGCAGGTCGGGTGGTAGGTCACCCGGTGCGGGAAGTACGCGCCGACGTCGGTCACCCCGAGCACGTCGACGAGGAACTCGCTGAGCTCGTAGGTCGGGGGTGCCGCGGCCACGGCGCGCTCGAGCGCCGGGTCGCCCGAGCGCCGCGCGACGAGACCGTGCTGGTGGCGGGCCGAGCCCGCGCACGACCCCGACGGCGTCACCACCGCGTCGTAGCCGGCGAAGGCGTCGACGAAGGTCCGCACCACCGGCACGGCCTCGTCGAGGTAGCCGGTGTTGACCATCGGCTGGGCGCAGCAGGTCTGGGCGGCCGGGAACTCCACCTCGACCCCCAGCCTGCGCAGCAGCCGGACCACGGCCTTGCCGGTGTCGGGGAACATCGCGTCGTTGACGCAGGTGACCATCAGGGCGACCAACATGTCGTCCACCTTCTCATTGCCGTCCCCCACTCAGCGTCGTCCGGACCGGCCGCGCGTCAGCCGGTCCTCCGCCGCCGCCCAGTCCAGCCCGAGATCGGGGTGCTGCGCTGAAGGTCGTGGGTGCGGCGCACGCACGAGCACGCCACCGGCGTCACGCTCATCGAGGTGACGCCCGACGAGCCACGACTCGATCGTCGTCGGAGCGGGGGCCAACGCCTGCTCCGGGACGCCGATGGGCTGGCCTCGTCCGCGGCCAACCTGTTGCTCAGCCTCGCCCCGGTCGTCGGCGTCGCGGCGTGAACCCTGGCCGTCGCGGCGGCCGCGCGAGCCGTCGGCCGACCGGGCGCCCGCTGAGCCGTGGGCCCCGGTCAGGTGCGGTGCCGGGCGAAGAACGCCTCGAGGAGCGCCGTCGACTCTCCGGCGAGCACGCCGCTGCGCACCTCGGGACGGTGGTTGAGCCGGCGGTCCCGCACGACGTCCCAGAGGCTCCCGACCGCCCCGGCCTTCGGGTCGTGCGCGGCGTAGACGACCCGGTCGAGGCGCGCGAGCACCGCGGCGCCGGCGCACATCGTGCACGGCTCCAGCGTGACCACCAGGGTGCAGCCGGCCAGCCGCCACTCGCCCCGTTCCCGCGCCGCCGCCCGCAGCGCGACCAGCTCGGCGTGTCCGGTGGGGTCGGCCTCGGCTTCTCGCACGTTGCGTCCGCGGCCCACGATGCTCCCGTCGTGACCCACCACGACCGCCCCGACCGGCACGTCACCGGTGGCGAGCGCCGCGCGGGCCTCGTCGAGGGCGGCGCGCATCGGCTCCGCCCACTGCTCGTCGGTCCTCACGCTCAGGCGGGGGCCAGGCCGATGACGTCGTCGAAGAGCATCCCGAAGCCGAGCCGGCGCGCGACGTCGGAGATCAGCTCGTCGGGGTAGAGGTCGACGTCCTCGATGAGCAGAGCCAGGTCCAGCGCGGTCATCCCGAGGTCCTCGAGCAGCTCGAGGTCTCCGGCCGGCACCTGCTCCTCGTCGTCGTCGGGCTCGGGCAGACCGAGCACCTCCAGGGCCGAGGCGGCCAGGTCCCAGTCGTCGGCGGCGGTGATGTCGGAGAGCAGGACGCGCGCCCGCGCGCCGGTGACCCGCAGCAGCAGGAACCAGTCCTCGTCCACCGCGACCAGGCCCAGCGCCCCGCCGTCGCCGGGCAGCCGGCGCAGGGCGGCGAAGAGCGTCGGGACGTCCTCGAGGTGGTCCAGGGCGAGCTCCTGGACGGTCCACACGCCGTCCTCGCGGTAGGCCGCGACCGCGAAGTCGACGGCGTCGAGCTCCTCGGTCATCTCGTCCCCGCTCCTCGGGCAGCGCCACGGTGGACGCGGCGGCGCCACCGTCGTCCAGAGTGGCAGACCCGGGCGGCGCGGGCCAGGTGCGCCGCCCCACGAGTCCTCCAAGAGGTGTGCCGACCGGCCCGACGTGGGCTAGCGTGCCGGACATGCCGTCCCCCCGACTCGCGGCCACCCCCCGTCGCGCCCGCACCCGCCCCCGCCCCCTCGTCCTCCTCGTCGCCCTCGTCGCGGCGACCCTCACCCTCGGGTCGTCGGCGCTGCCGACGGCCTCGGCCCACCACGCCGGCTCCAGCCCCGGCCCGGTCAACGCCGCCTCGACCTACGGCTGGGCCTTCGCGGGCGGGAACGTCTGGGACGAGGCCTTCAAGTCGCGCTCCGTGCCGAAGCGCTGGAAGAAGTCCGGACGCGGCCAGGTCGCCACCCAGCACGCGATGCTGACCCTCAACGCCACCCGCAACGCCAGCGTCAGCGCCACCCGCAACGCGCGGGGCCACCGCTACGGCCGGTGGGAGGTGCGCCTGCGCTCCAAGCGCTTCGAGCGCCGCGGCGCCGACTTCCGGGTGCTCACCGAGCTGGTGCCCACCAAGACCAGCGCCCGCCACTGCGGTGCGCGCAACATCGCGCTCGAGCGGTTCCGGATCGGCAGCCACCACGCCGGGTTCTACACCCGCACGATGCCGGGCCACACCTTCCACGCCAGCAGGAAGATGAGCCTGCGCAACGACAAGTGGAACACCTACGCCGTCGAGGTCACCCCGCACCACGTGTCCTGGTTCGTCAACGCCCACGTGGTGCGCACCGAGAAGCGCGACGCCGCCGTCAGCGGCCTGCGCCTCACGCCGCGCTTCACGATGAAGGCCGTGCCCGGCCGCCGGATGAGCAGCAGTCGCATGCAGATGGACTGGATCCGCCACTTCAGCCTCAAGTCGCACAACAAGAAGTCGATCCGGGCGCCCCACGCGAACGCGGGCAGGTACCGCGGGGGCTGCTGAGCCGAGCCGCTGACACTAGGGTCCGGTGCATGCGCACCCACGTCGTGGACCACCCGCTGGTCGCCCACAAGCTGACGGTCCTGCGGGACGAGACGACCGACTCCCCGACGTTCCGCCGGCTGGCTGACGAGCTGGTCACCCTGCTGGCCTACGAGGCCACCCGCGAGGTCCGCGTCGAGCCCCACCAGATCACCACCCCGGTCTCCCCGACGACCGGGGTCAGGCTGGCCACGCCCAAGCCGCTCGTCGTGCCGATCCTGCGCGCCGGGCTGGGCATGCTCGACGGGATGATGCGGCTGCTGCCGACCGCCGAGGTCGGCTTCCTGGGCATGGTGCGCAACGAGGAGACCCTCGAGGCCTCGACCTACGCCGAGCGGCTGCCCGAGGACCTCTCGGGCCGTCAGTGCTACCTGCTGGACCCGATGCTGGCCACCGGCGGCACGCTGGTGGCCGCCATCGGCTTCCTGACCGACCGCGGCGCCGACGACATCACCGTGCTGTGCCTGCTGGCCGCCCCGGAGGGGTGCGCCCGGCTCGAGGAGGCGCTCGGCGACCACCCGGTGCCGGTCACCGTGGTCACCGCGGCACTGGACGAGCGGCTCAACGAGCTCGGCTACATCGTCCCCGGCCTCGGCGACGCCGGGGACCGGCTCTACGGCGTCGCGGGCTGAGCCCTGGTCCAGGGCCGAGCCCGGCCGCTACAGGGCCTTGACGGCCGCGAGCAGCTTGCCGAGCTGGTCCTTGGCGTCGCCGAAGAGCAGCGTCGTGCGCGCGTCGAAGAGCAGCTCGTTCTCGATGCCGGCGAACCCGGGGCGCATCGAGCGCTTCATGAACACGACCTGCTTCGCCTCGTCGGCGTCGAGGATCGGCATGCCGTAGATCGGCGCGCCGGGGGTGGTCTTGGCGGCCGGGTTGACGACGTCGTTGGCGCCGACCACCAGCACGACGTCGGTGTGCTTGAACTCGGGGTTGATGTCGTCCATCTCGACCAGCTGCTCGTAGGGCACCTGCGCCTCGGCGAGCAGCACGTTCATGTGCCCGGGCATCCGACCGGCGACCGGGTGGATCGCGTAGTCGGTGCGGGTGCCGCGCTCGCCGAGCACGTCGACGAGCTCGCGCAGGGTGTGCTGGGCCTGGGCCACGGCGAGGCCGTAGCCGGGCACGATGATCACCCGCTCGGCGTACCCGAGCAGGATCGCGACGTCGGAGGCGTTCGCGCTGCGCACGGGCCGGTCGGAGGCGACCCCGGCGCCGAGCGTCGAGCCGCCCTTGAGGGCGCCGAAGAGGATGTTGGCCACCGAGCGGCCCATGGCCGAGGCCATCAGCAGGGTCAGGAAGGTGCCGGAGGCCCCGACCAGGGTGCCGGCGACGAGCAGGACGACGTTGCCGAGCACGTAGCCCCCGGCGGCGACGGTCAGGCCGGTGAAGGCGTTGAGCAGCGAGATCACGATCGGCACGTCGGCGCCGCCCACGGGCAGCACCAGCAGCGCGCCCAGGAGCAGGCCGACCAGCGCCAGGGCGATGCCGGCCCACAGCAGCGGGTCGCGCACGGTGACCACCGAGAGGGCCACCGCGCCCAGCAGGGTCACGGCGAAGACGACCGGCAGGCCGGGGAAGACCACCGGTCGTGAGGTCATCAGCTCCTGGAGCTTGGCGAAGGTCACCACCGACCCGGCGAAGCTGACCGCCCCGACCACGACGGTGAACGCGGTCGCGGCCAGCACGAACCAGCCGACCTCGTCGCGCAGGACGACCGGCAGGCCGACGACCTCCTCGAGCTCGAGGAGCGCGACCAGGGCGGCCGCGCCGCCGCCGACGCCGTTGAAGAGCGCCACCATCTGCGGCATCTGGGTCATCTGCACCCGTTGCGCGCCCACGACGCCCACCACGGAGCCGACCACGATCGCGACCAGGATCGCCAGCACGTGGTCGAGGTCGAGGTAGAAGAAGGGCAGGGCCACCGCGACGACCGCGGCCGCGGCTCCCACCAGGTTGCCGGTCCGCGCGGTGCGCGGTCCCGAGAGGCCCTTGAGCGCCAGGATGAACCCGACGGCGCACAGCAGGTAGACCAGCTCGACCCAGGTCGGGATCATCACGGCGCACCCTTGGTCGCGGGGGGCTTGCGGCGGGTGAACATCTGCAGCATCCGGTCGGTCACCACGAAGCCGCCGACCATGTTGATGGCGGCCAGCACGATCGCGACGAGACCGACGAGCAGCGCCACGGTGCTCTCGGTCGCGCCGGTGACGATCACCGCGCCGAGCAGGATCACCCCGTGGATGGCGTTGGCGCCGGACATCAGCGGCGTGTGCAGGGTCGAGGAGACCTTCGCGATCACCTCGATGCCGACGAAGACGCTGAGCACGAAGATGGTCAGCCAGAAGATCGGGTCGCCGCCGCTCATGCGGGGTCCTCCAGACGCGTACGGGTGGGCTCGTGACGGACCTCGTGGGCGTGGGTGACGCAGCACCCGGCGACCACCTCGTCGTCGTGGTCGGGGGCGAAGCCGGCCACGCCGTCCTCGTCCTCGCGGGTCATCAGGGTCAGCAGGCTGACGACGTTCTGGGCGTAGAGCCGCGAGGCCGGGCCCGGCATCTGCGCCGGGACGTTGCGTCCGCCCCACACCTGGGCCTGTCCGAGACGGACGACCTCGCCGGCCACGGAGCCCTCGACGTTGCCCCCGGAGTCGGCAGCGAGGTCGACGACGACCGAACCGGGCGCCATCTGCTCGACCATCTCGGCGGTGACCAGCAGCGGTGCCGCGCGACCGGGGATCGCTGCGGTGGTGATCAGCGCGTCGGCGGCCGCGACGTAGGGGGCGAGCAGCTCACGCTGCCGCGCGGCCCGCTCCTCGCCGGCCTCCCGGGCGTAGCCGCCGGTGCCGTCGAGGGTCTCGAGGTCCAGGTCGATCGACTGGGCCCCCACCGAGCGGATCTCCTCGGCCGCGGCAGCGCGCACGTCGTAGGCCTTGACCACGGCGCCGAGCCGCTTCGAGGTCGCGATGGCCTGGAGCCCGGCGACCCCGGCGCCGAGCACGACGACCTGGGCCGGCGGCACGGTGCCGGCCGCGGTCATGTTCAGCGGGAAGAAGCGGCGCAGCAGGCCGGCCGCGACGATCGCGCAGCGGTAACCGGCCACGAGTGCCTGGGAGGACAGCGCGTCCATCGACTGCGCGCGGCTGATCCGCGGGACGAGCTCCATCGCGAAGCTGGTCACCCCGCAGTCGCGCAGCTCGGCGACCAGCGCGAGGTCCTGGCTGACCGGCACGAAGGACACCGTGGCGGTGCCGACGGCCAGGCGGCGGACGACCTCGACCGGCAGGGCCTGCACCGAGACCACCACGTCGGCGCCCTCGATCGCGCGGGCGTCGACGACAGCCCCGGCGGCGACGTAGTCGGCGTCCTCGATCAGCGCGGCGCGGCCGGCGTCCGGCTCGACGGCGACCTCGTAGCCGAGCTCGGTCAGCCGGGGCACCAGGTCGGGCACCAGCGCGACCCGGGTCTCCCCCGGCGCGCTCTCCTTGACGACGGCGACCCTCACCCTGCGTACCTCACGCCACGAATCTAGGGCACCGGGGTCGGCCGGCGCGGGACCCGGGGGTCACCAGCGCCGCGGACAGTGGACCAGGCCTCAGCCGACCCGCGTCCCGACCAGGCTGCCGATCGCGAACGTGACGGCCATCGCGACCACGCCGCCCGCGACGTTGCGGAGCACCGCGCGACGCACCGACCCGTAGGACAGTCCGGCGCTGAGCCACCCGGTGACGGCGAGGGCGAGCGCGACGGCGAGGACCGTGACTCCGAGCCTCGTCGAGGCCGGCACCAGCAGGATGGTCAGCAACGGCAGCAGCGCCCCGAGCGTGAAGCTGAGCATCGAGGCGAGGGCGGCCGAGACGGGACTGGTCAGGTCGTCGGGATCGATCCCGAGCTCGGCCTCGGCGTGGGCGCCGAGGGCGTCGTGCTCGCTCAGCTGCCGAGCGACCTCGAGGGCGAGGTCCGCGGAGAGTCCCTTGCCGGCGTAGATCCCGGCCAGCTCGGCCAGCTCGTCCTCGGGGTCCTCGGCCAGCTCGCGCCGCTCCTTGTCGAGCAGCGCCTCCTCGGAGTCGCGCTGCGTCGCGACCGAGACGTACTCCCCGGTGGCCATGCTCATCGCTCCGGCGACCAGGCCCGCGACGCCGGCCACGGCGATGCTGGACCGCGCCGCCGTGGCCCCCGCGACGCCGACCACGATGCCTGCGGTGGACACGATGCCGTCGTTGGCGCCGAGCACCCCGGCGCGCACCCAGTTGAGCCGGTTGTTGAGGCCGTCGCGATGGGGCTCGTCCTCGTGGGGGCCGATCACCGGGGGCACCCCCGTGCCGGCGGCGTCCGCGGTCATGCCCCGATCCTCCCGGTGGGTGCGGCGCGGTCGCAAGCAAGGCAAGGCTGCACTCGGGCCGGCCTGGACGCAGCCACGCGAGGGCTACGGGGCGGCCGTCGCGACGACGGCCACCTCGAAGCGTGACGAAGGCCACCTCGGCTGACGGCGCCTGCCACCTCGCCGGGTGGGTCTGGGGGCGGCGAGCGTGTGCTTTGATCGATCCAAGTCCGACCGCGACGATCGCGGCGGCATGCGGACAGCACGGAAGGCACTTCATGGAGACCTGGCCCGGCCACCCCTACCCGTTGGGGGCGACCTTCGACGGCACCGGCACGAACTTCGCCCTGTTCAGCGAGGTCGCCGAGACCGTCGAGCTGTGCCTCTTCGACGGCGACGGCACCGAGCTGGTCGAGACCCGGGTGCGCCTGGAGGAGCTCGACGCCTACGTCTGGCACTGCTACCTGCCCTCGGTGCAGCCCGGCCAGCGCTACGGCTACCGCGTCCACGGACCCTGGGACCCCGCCCGCGGCCAGCGCTGCAACCCCAACAAGCTGCTGCTGGACCCCTACGCCAAGGCGACCACCCGCGAGATCGACTGGGACCAGAGCCTCTTCTCCTACACCTTCGGCGACGAGACCTCCCGCAACGACGAGGACTCCGCCGAGCACATGACCCTCGGCGTCGTCATCAACCCGTTCTTCGACTGGGAGGGCGACCGTCCCCCAGGCGTGGCCTACAACGACACCGTCATCTACGAGGCGCACGTCAAGGGCCTGACCCAGCTGCACCCCGAGGTGCCCGAGGAGCTGCGCGGCACCTACGCCGGGCTCGCGCACCCGGCGATCACCAGCCACCTCACCAAGCTCGGCGTGACCGCGATCGAGCTGATGCCCGTCCACCAGTTCGTCCAGGACAGCACGCTGCTCGACAAGGGCCTGCGCAACTACTGGGGCTACAACACCCTGGCCTTCCTGGCTCCGCACTCCGCCTACTCCACCGCCGCCCGTGACGGCCAGGGCCTCGGCCTGCAGGTCCAGGAGTTCAAGGCCATGGTCAAGGCCATGCACAGCGCCGGCATCGAGGTCATCCTCGACGTGGTCTACAACCACACCGCCGAGGGCAACCACCTCGGGCCGACGCTGAGCTTCCGCGGCATCGACAACCAGGCCTACTACCGCCTCGTCGAGGACGACGAGTTCCACTACATGGACTACACCGGCACCGGGAACACCCTCAACGTGCGCCACCCGCACTCGCTGCAGCTGATCATGGACTCGCTGCGCTACTGGGTCACCGAGATGCACGTCGACGGCTTCCGCTTCGACCTCGCCTCCACGCTGGCGCGCGAGTTCTACGAGGTCGACCGGCTCGCGACGTTCTTCGAGCTCGTGCAGCAGGACCCCGTGGTCAGCCAGGTCAAGCTGATCGCCGAGCCGTGGGACGTCGGCCCCGGCGGCTACCAGGTCGGCGGCTTCCCCCCGCAGTGGTCGGAGTGGAACGGCGCCTACCGCGACGTCGTGCGCGACTTCTGGCGCGGCGAGCCCGACCTCGGCGACTTCGCCAGCCGCCTGTCGGGCTCCTCGGACCTCTACGAGCAGTCGGGCCGTCGCCCGTTCGCCTCCATCAACTTCGTCACCGCCCACGACGGCTTCACGCTGCGGGACCTGGTCTCCTACAACGAGAAGCACAACGAGGCCAACGGCGAGGACAACAACGACGGCGAGAGCCACAACCGCTCCTGGAACCACGGGATCGAGGGCCCCACCGACGACCCCGACGTGCTGCGGCTGCGCGCCCGCGCCCAGCGCAACGTGATCACCACCATGCTGCTCAGCCAGGGCGTGCCGATGCTGCTGCACGGCGACGAGGGCGGGCGCAGCCAGGACGGCAACAACAACACCTACGCCCAGGACTCCGAGATCGCCTGGATGCACTGGGACCACCTCGACCACCCGCTCGTGGAGTTCACCGCCGCCGTCGCCCGGCTCCGCGCCGAGCACCCGACCTTCCGGCGCAAGCGGTTCTTCACCGGGACCACGGCGCGCACCGACCCCGCCGACCCCGGCGGCGAGCGGCTCAACGACATCGTCTGGCTGGCGCCCGACGGAGAGCCGATGCACGACGGCGCCTGGGACGACGGCGGAGCGACGCTGGGCATGTACCTCAACGGCCACGGCATCCGCGGTCGCGACGCCCGCGGCCAGCACATCGTCGACGACCACTTCCTGCTCTACTTCAACGGCTCCCACGAGGACGTCGAGGTCACCCTGCCGCCCGAGGAGTACGCCGAGCGCTGGCGCACGGCCGTCGACACCGCGCGTGGCACCCTGCACGGCGACGTGTTCGCAGCGGGCGAGCGACGCACCCTGGCCTCGCGCAGCGTCCTGGTGCTCCAGGAGTGGGTCAAGCCCGAGATCGAGTACGAGGACACCGTGGACGCCTCCATGGCCGTCTACGCCGAGCAGGCCGTGCAGCGAGACCGGCAACGAGACCGGCAACGAGTCCGGCAGCGACCCGGAGGCCTGAGATGGCGACCACCCCCCGCGTCCCCGCCTCCACCTACCGGGTCCAGGTCACCGCCGACGAGGACCTGTTCCAGGTCGCTGAGCGCCTCGACTACGTCCACGACCTCGGCGCCGACTGGATCTACCTCTCGCCGGTCCTGGCCGCCGAGCCCGGCAGCACCCACGGCTACGACGTCGTGGACCACCGCTGGGTCGACCCCGAGCGGGGCGGCGCGCCAGGGCTGGCGGCCGTCTCGGCGCGGGCCCGGGCACTGGGCATGGGGGTGCTCGTCGACATCGTGCCCAACCACGTCGGCGTGGCCACCCCGGCCCAGAACGCCTGGTGGTGGGACCTGCTCACGCACGGCCGGGAGTCGGCCTACGCCGCGGCCTTCGACGTCGACTGGGAGGTCGACTGGGAGGGCGCTGACGGTCGCCTGCGCCTGCCGGTGGTCGGCGACGACGACCTCGCCGTCGATCCCGACCACCCCGAGCGGCCCGTCGACGGACCGATCGGCCACCTCGTCCTGGACCGGGGCGACCTCGGCGAGCTGACCCTGCGCTACCACGACCACGTGCTCCCCGTGGCGCCCGGCACCGCCCACCACGGCGACGACCCGGACGCCGTGCACGCCCGCCAGTCCTACCGGCTGGTGAACTGGCGCGTCGCCGACGCCGGCCTGAACTACCGCCGGTTCTTCGCCGTGAACTCGCTCGCCGCGATCCGCGTCGAGGACCCCCCCTTCCTCGAGGAGAGCCACGCCGAGATCCGGCGCTGGTGCGAGGAGGGCCTCGTCGACGGCCTGCGCGTCGACCACCCCGACGGCCTGCGCGACCCGCGCGGCTACCTCGACGACCTCGCCCGGATCAGCGGCGGCGCCTACGTCCTGGTCGAGAAGATCCTCGAGCCCGGCGAGGTGCTGCCCTCCGACTGGGCCACCGCCGGCACCACCGGCTACGACGCGCTGGCCCACGTCGACCGCGTCCTGGTCGACCCTCGCGGAGAGGCTCCGCTGTCCGCGCTCGAGGGTCGCCTGCGCGGGCTGCCGGTCGGCGAGGCCCCGGACTGGCACGCGATGATCCACGGCACCAAGCGCCAGGTCGCCGACACGATCCTGTCCTCGGAGACCCGCCGGATCGTGCGGGACCTGCGCCGCGAGCGCCCCGAGGTGCCCTCGGAGCAGGTCGGGGGAGAGACGGCCGCGCTCGACGCCGTGGCCGAGCTGCTGGCCTGCTTCCCGGTCTACCGCTCCTACCTGCGCCCCGAGGACCCGGACGCCGGCCGCGAGCACCTGCGCCAGGCGTTCGCGTCCGCCCGCGAGCACCGCACGGACCTCGCGCCCGTGCTCGCCGAGCTCGAGGCACCCCTGGGCGACCCCGCCCGCGCAGCGACCCGACGCTTCCAGCAGACCAGCGGGATGGTGATGGCCAAGGGCGTCGAGGACTGCGCCTTCTACCGGTACTCGACCCTCACCTCGCTGACCGAGGTCGGCGGGGACCCGAGCGTCTTCGCCCTCGACGTCGACGGCTTCCACGCAGTCATGGCTCGGCGTCAGCAGGAGCGCCCGCACGCCATGACGGCAGGCTCGACCCACGACACCAAGCGCGGCGAGGACACCCGCGCCCGGATCTCGGTGCTGGCCGAGGTCCCCGACGAGTGGGAGGCGGCCCTCGCCACGCTCCTCGAGCTCGCGCCCCTGCCCGACGAGGGCTTCGCCAACCTGCTCTGGCAGGCCGTCGTCGGCTGCTGGCCCGCCGGCGCGACCACCGGCCCGCCCGCGGACCTGCGTGGACGCCTGCACGGTTACGCGGAGAAGGCGATGCGCGAGGCCGGCGACCGCACCACCTGGACCGCCCCCGACGCCGCCTACGAGGACGCCGTCCACGCCGCCGTCGACGCCGCACTGGACCGCGCGGAGGTCACCGAGGTCGTCACCGCGATGGTGCGACGACTCGCCGCGCCCGGCTGGAGCAACGCGCTCTCGGCCAAGCTGCTGACCCTGACCGTGCCGGGCGTGCCCGACGTCTACCAGGGCAGCGAGCTGTGGGAGCAGAGCCTGGTGGACCCCGACAACCGACGCCCCGTCGACGTCGCCGCCCGCTCGGCGGCGCTGGCAGCCCTGCCCTCCGGCGCCACGCTGACCGAGAGCGCCGACGACCCAGGGGTCGCCAAGCTGCGCGTCGTCGCCGCTGCGCTGCGACTGCGCCGCGACCGCCCCGAGCTGTTCGGCTCCTACGCCCCGGTGGGCGCCGAGGGCCCGGCCGCGGACCACGTCGTCGCCTTCGACCGCGGTGGCGCCGTCACGGTGGCCACGCGCCTGCCGGTCGCGCTGGCCGCCGGCGTCGGCTGGGGCGACACCGCGCTGGACCTGCCACCGGGCACCTGGCGCGACGTCGTCACCGACCGGGTGGTCACCCACGAGCTGTCCGACGTCCTGGCGACCTACCCGGTCGCCCTGCTGGTCCGGGAGGGCTGATGCTGCGCGAGAACCCCCGCTGCTTCGACGTCTGGGCCCCCGCCGCGTCACGGATGCGGCTGCTCTGCGAGGAGGACGCAGGCGGCAGCGTGGTGGAGATGCGAGCCGACCGACGGGCGGCTGGTGGACGCCGCGCGAGCCGTTGCCCGGCGCCGCGGACGCACGACGACGTCGACTACGGCTACCTCGTCGGCGACTCCGAGGAGCGCCCTGCCGGACCCTCGCTCGCGGCGCCAGCCGGGCGGCGTGCACGAGCTGTCGCGGTCCTACGACCCGTCGGCCTTCGCCTGGACCGACCAGACCTGGACCGGGCGCCAGCTCGCCGGCGCGGTCCTCTACGAGCTGCACGTGGGCACCTTCACCCCCGAGGGCACGCTCGACGCCGCCGCCGGCCGCCTGGAGCACCTGCGCTCGATCGGGGTCGACCTGGTCGAGCTGCTGCCCGTGAACGCCTTCGACGGCACCCACAACTGGGGCTACGACGGCGTCGGCTGGTTCGCGGTCGCGGAGTCCTACGGCGGCCCCGAGGCCTACCAGCGCTTCGTCGACGCCTGTCACGCCGCGGGCCTGGGCGTCGTCCAGGACGTCGTCTACAACCACCTCGGGCCGTCGGGCAACTACCTGCCGGCCTACGGGCCCTACCTCAGCCAGGGCAGGACCAGCTGGGGCGACCAGGTCAACCTCGACGGCGACGGGTCGCACGAGGTGCGCCGGCTGATCCTCGACAACGTCCGGATGTGGCTGGCCGACTACCACGTCGACGCCCTGCGCCTCGACGCGGTGCACGCGCTGGTGGACTCCTCGCCGGTCCACCTGCTCGAGGAGATGGCCAGCGAGGTCGCCGCCCTCTCGGCCCACCAGGGCCGCCCGCTGAGCCTGATCGCGGAGTCCGACCTCAACGACACCCGCCTGGTCACCCCCCGCGAGGGCGGCGGTCACGGCCTCGACGCGCAGTGGAGCGACGACTACCACCACGCGGTCCACGTCGCGCTGACCGGCGAGACCAGCGGCTACTACGCCGACTTCGCGCCGCTCTCGGCGCTGGCGAAGGTGTGCGAGAAGGGCTTCTTCCACGACGGCACCTGGTCGTCGTTCCGCGAGGCCGACCACGGCCGTCCGGTCGACACCGAGCACCTGCCGACCTGGCGGCTCGTGGTCTGCGCCAGCAACCACGACCAGGTCGGCAACCGGGCCGCGGGCGACCGGATCTCCGACCGCCTCGACGACGACCAGGTCGCCTGCGCCGCGCTGCTGACGCTGGCCGGCCCCTTCACGCCGATGCTCTTCCAGGGCGAGGAGTGGGCGGCCTCCTCCCCGTTCCAGTTCTTCACCAGCCACACCGATCCCGTGATCGGCGAGGCCACCTCGCGCGGGCGCACCGAGGAGTTCGCCAAGATGGGCTGGGACCCCGCGGTCGTGCCGGACCCCCAGGACCCCGAGACCTTCCGGCGGTCCGTGCTCGACTGGTCCGAGCTGGACCACGGCCGGCACGCGGTCGTCCTGGACCGCTACCGGGCGCTGGCCCGCCTGCGCCGGGAGCGTCCCGAGCTCAGCGACCCGTCCTTCGCCTCGGTGGCGACGACCGCCGACGAGGCGACCCGGGTCTTCACCCTGCGTCGCACCCCGACCGGCGGACCCGCCGCGCTGGGCGCGACGGGGGGCTCGCTGCTGGTGGTCAACGCCGGCGACAGCGAGGTCACCCTCGACGTCCCCGACCCCGGACCCGCCGGCCTGCTCTTCACCACCCCCAGCAGCGCCCGGCTCCGCGGCACCACCCTGACCCTCCCGCCCCACGCCGGCGCGCTCGTCGACCTGGCCTGAGTGGATAGTCCCTGACAAAGTGGTCGGGTTTTCGCCGGAATCGCGACCAGATCGTCAGGGACTATCCGCCCAGCTGGTCAAGGTCGACGATCTCGTCGTCGGCGGGGGCCTGGGCGTCGACGGGCTCGTCGAAGGCCGAGAAGCCGATGGTGCCCTGGGACTCTCCCTGGGACTTCTCCAGCTTCAGGAAGTAGTGCGGGTCCTCGGTGGCGACGTAGCCGGTGGCCTCCTCGCCGTTGGCGTCGGTCGAGGCGATCTCGATGGCGGGGGTGCCCTCGACGTCGGTCTCGTCGCCGGCCTCGTAGGTGGACTCGCCGTCGTCGATGCCCTCGAGCAGGGAGTCGAGGTCGCAGAACTCCGCGAAGCCCGCGCCGTCGCTCTGGACGACCCACTTGTCGCCGACCGCGTCGATGATCTGCTGGGCCTGCTCCGGGCTGGGGGCCTGGGCCTGCCAGAACGCCTCGTCGGGCTTGAACCAGGACTCGCCGCCGACGCTGACGACCTCGGCGGTGCCGTCGCCCAGGCCGATGCTGCCCGTGCAGTCACCACTCGACGCGACGCCGATGTCGAGGGTGATCTGCTGACCGGCCTGGGTGAGGTCGCCGGCGACCTGCACGCTCTCCAGGCCGCTCATCGCGTCGGCCGCGGCCGTCACGATGTCGTCGGCGCTCTGCGAGGTGAAGTCGTCGCTGCTCGACTCGCTCGCGGCGTCGGAGGACGACCCCGAGGCCGGCTCGGAGGAGCTGTCGCTGCCGCAGGCCGACACGGCGAGCCCGAGGGCCAGGGCGGGGATCAAGGACAAGGTGGTGCGCTTCAACGCTGCTCCTCGGGTCGGGTCCGAGGCGCCGTGCCTCGGGGGGTCATGACATCACGTCGGCCACCCATGCGGGAACCAGTGCCGCGGCGCGGCCCTGACGCGACTCGTGGAACCACCGGCTGCCCTCGCTCGGCTGCAGGTTGAGCTCGAGGGTCCGCGCGCCGTGAGCGCGAGCCTGCTGGACCAGGCCGGCTGCGGGGTAGACCGCCCCCGAGGTGCCGATCGAGACGAAGACGTCGGCCTCGGTGACCGCCGTCAGGATCCGGTCCAGGTGGTAGGGCACCTCGCCGAACCACACGACGTCGGGCCGCAGCGCCGCCACGCCGCAGCCTGGGCACGGCGGCCGGTCGACCAGGGTGGCCCGCCAGGTGGTGCGCCCACGGCACGCGGTGCACCACGCCGCGAACAGCTCGCCGTGCATGTGCACCACGCGTGGCGACCCACCCCGCTCGTGCAGGTCGTCGATGTTCTGCGTGACCAGGGTCAGGTCGTCGCCGAGGGCGTCGCCGAGCCGGGCCAGCGCCTCGTGGGCCGGGTTCGGGTGGACGCCGGACAGGGCGGCCCGCCGGGCGTCGTAGAAGGTCTGCACCACGAGCGGATCGCGCTGGTAGGCCTCCGGGGTGGCGACGTCCTCGACCCGGTGGCCCTCCCAGAGACCGTCGGCGTCGCGGAAGGTCGGCACCCCCGACTCCGCCGAGATCCCGGCACCGGTGAGCACGACGACCTTCACGCGCCACAGCCTAGGCGGCGGACCACCAGGCCCCTGGTGTACGGCGCGCCCACGTGGTCTGCTCGGCCCATGACCCTCGACGGCGAGTACGAACCGAGTCCCGAGGCCTGGGTGCGCAACCAGGTGGAGACCTACGAGCGCACCGGGGGTCGGGAGGCCAACACCCTGCCGGGCCACCCGGACTGGCCGATCGTGGTGATCACCTCCCGGGGAGCGCGATCGGGCCGGTTGCGCAAGAACCCGGTGATGCGCGTCGAGCACGACGGCGTCTACGCCGCGGTCGCCTCCAAGGGCGGTGCCCCCGAGCACCCGGTCTGGTACCACAACTTCGTGGCCCATCCCGAGGTCGAGCTGCAGGACGGGGCGCAGCCCCATCTCTACCGCGCGCGGGTGGCGCAGGGGGAGGAGCGGGCCCAGTGGTGGGAGCGGGCGGTGGCGGTCTACGCCCCCTACGCCGAGTACCAGGACCGCACCGACCGCGAGATCCCGGTCTTCCTCCTCGAGCGGACCTGAGCTCAGGACTGGCTGATGGTCAGCGCCAGCCCGGCCAGGTGGCTGAGCCTGGCCAGCTCGGAGTCGAGGTACTCCGGGCCCCCGCGCCGGCCGATGACGACGATCTCGTTGCCGTCGAGCCGGGCCGCGGCGTACAGGGTGATGTCGTCCCCGGGGACCTCCAGGCGCTGCGGACGCTCGAGGTCGACGAAGGGGAACGAGGTCGGCGCGGCGCCGGTGCGGTGCACGACGCCCCGGGAGCGGTGCAGGCGCAGGCCCCAGTCGGCGCGGAACGTGCCCGGCAGCAGCTCGACCAGGCGGTCCAGGGCGCGCGCGGGGTCCACGGTGAGCTCCTCGACGGCCTCGAGGTCGAGGAACAGGTTGCCGCCGGGGGCGTAGTGGCTGATCCACACGACCTCGACGCCCGGCACGCCGGCGCACGCCGAGACCACCGAGTCGGGCAGCGCACCCGGTGCCATCTCGAGGAGCACGTCGTCCGTCGCGGTGCCGTCGCGTCGCTTCTCGACGATCTCGATCGCCTCGATGTCGCCGCCGGCCTCGCCGATCGCCGTGGCCAGTCGCCCCAACGACCCCGGGACGTCGGGCAGCTCCACGCGCAGCAGGTACGGCACCCGCGGAACCCTAGTGACCTCCGGTCACCGGGTGGTCTCCACGACCACCAGGCGGTCACCCGGCGGCTCGTCCCGCTCCCGGGCCTCCCGCAGCCGCCGACGAAGGCCGGTGGCGCGCTGGGCCACGGCACCCACCGCGGCGCGCACGGCGGCCTCCGAGCCGACCACCCGCACGTGCTCCTGGGCACGCGTGACGGCGGTGTAGAACAGCTCGCGGGTCAGCAGGCGCGAGGACTCGTCCGGCAGCAGCACCGTGACCCGGCGGGCCTGGCTGCCCTGGCTCTTGTGGATCGTCATCGCGTGCATCGTCTCCACCCCGTCGAGCCGGCCGGGGGCGAAGTCGCGCAGGCGCTCCGAGCCCGCGATCCACATCCGTAGCCGCCCGTCGGGGGCTCGGACGGTCGCTCCGGTCTCGCCGTTGTAGACCTCGAGGGCGTGGTCGTTGCTGGTCACCAGCAGGGGCCGGCCGACGTACCACTCGCCGTAGATCGGCTGCCCGGTCTCCTCGGCCAGCCACCGCTCGACCTGGCGGTTCCAGTGGCGCACCCCCCAGGGCCCCTCGCGGTGCGCGCACAGCAGGCGGTGGTCGTCCAGCACGGCCACTGCCGCCGCCGGGTCGCCGGCCTCGGCGGCCGCCCGCACCGCCAGCCCTGCCCCCACGGCGTCCGCGCGCACCGCGGCCGCGGGGTCGTCGGTCTCGACGAGCTCGACCTCCTGCGAGGGGCGGCGCAGCGTCGCCAGCACCGCGTCCGCGTCCCCCCGGCGCAGGGCCTCGGCGAGGTCCTTGATGTCCTCGGTCGAACGGAAGTTCTCGCTCAACGACGCGACCGGGCTCGCGGGGTCGCCCTCGAAGCCGGCGACGACGTCGGAGAGCACCGCCCCGGCGCCGACCGAGGTCAGCTGCCGCGGGTCGCCGACCAGGACCAGGCGGGACGCCGGACGCACGGCCTCGAGCAGCCGGGCCATCATCGTCAGCTCGACCATCGAGCACTCGTCGACGACGACGAGGTCGTACTTGAGGCGGTTGCCGCGGTCGTGGCGGAAGCGCGTGGAGTTGTCGGGCCGCCAGCCCAGCAACCGGTGCAACGTCATCGCCTCCGGGCGGCCCACCCGCTCGCGGTCGGCGGCGTCGAGACCCTCGAGCTCGGCCACCACGGCCTCCTGCAGGCGCGTGGCCGCCTTGCCGGTCGGCGCTGCCAGGGCGACGGAGAACCGGTCGCCGCGAGCGGCCGCCTGGTCGGCGAGCAGGACGAGCAGCCGGGCGACCGTGGTCGTCTTGCCGGTCCCGGGGCCCCCGGTCAGCACCGTCGTGGTGCGCCGCACGGCCTGGACGACGGCCGCCTCCTGCTCGGCGCTGAAGTGCTCACCACGGACCCGGGGCAGGGCCTCGGCCAGCGCGGACTCGTCGATGAGCGGCGGCGACGCGCCGACGCGGCGCACGAGGTCGTCGCAGACCTGGGTCTCGAGGCGGTGGTAGCGGTCGAGGTAGACATCGGGGTGCTCGTAGCGCAAGCACCCCGCTGCCGACCAGCGGGGAGGCCGCCAGCGCGGTCGCCCAGGCCCCCGGCTCGGGCCAGTCCAGCTCGGGCGCCACGGAGGCCACGGTCGTGAGGTCGACGCACACCGAACCGCCGCGCACGGCACGCGAGGCCAGCGCGACCGCCAGCGCGACCCGCTCGTCGGCCTCCCCGCCGAGGTCTGCGACCCGGGCCGCGACGTGGAGGTCGCCGGCCTCGAGCACCCCGGCCCGGTTGAAGGCCGCCAGGAGACCGGTCCCGTGCGCCGCGAGGCGGCGGTCGTCGGGGCCGTCGGGCTCGAAGATCTCGGTCATGCCGGAACCCGCCTGCCGTCGAGCAGGTCGGAGAGCTCCTCGAGGAGGGCCACGGGCGGGCGCCAGGTGAACACGCCGCACGGACGGCCGTCGACCAGTGGCGCGTCGGGGCCGCACAGCCCGCGCAGGTACAGGTAGAGCACGCCGCCGAGGTGGACCTCCGGGTCGTAGCCGGGCTGGCGCCAGCGCAGGAACCGGTGCAGCACCACGGCGTACAGGAGGGCCTGCAGGGGGTAGTCGGAGTGCGCCATCGCCTCGTCGAGCGCCGCTGGCCGGTAGGCGTGCGCGGTCAGCGGCTCGTCGCGAGGGCCCAGCCAGTTGGTCTTGTAGTCGACGATCAGGTAGCGCGGCGCGCTCCGGGCGCCCAGCCGCAGCACCACGTCGACGGACCCGGTCAGGTAGCCCCGCAGGCTCTGGCCGCCCAGGGCCGGCACCTCGAGCGCATCGGCGTAGCCCCGCACCGGGTCGCCGTCGGGCAGGTGACGACGCAGCAGGGGCGCCAGGTCGCCCAGCCGGACCGGCCCGCCACCGTCGTCCGGGTCGGCGCCCGCCAGGTCACCGCCCGCGAGGGGCAGCTCGAAGTCGAGCTCGCGAAGCCGGTCGCGCAGCGGCACCTCGCGCAGGGTCGTGCGGCCCTCGGGGGACCCCTCGGCGAACAGGGGGGTGTCGCACACGGACACGAGGGCGTCGGCGAGCTCGTCGCGGTCGAGGTCGACCGGCCACCAGACCCGCTGCTCGTCGATGTGCCCGAGAAGCTCCTCGCGCAGGTCGGGCGCCTCGGGATCGGCGTGCTCCAGGACCGCGTGCACCAGCGACCCGAAGGCCGCCCCGACCGGGAGCCCGGCCATCGGCGACGGCACCTGCGCGGCCGGGTGCGTTCCGTCCGGGCGCGCCTCCGGGGTCACGGGCAGGTCGGCGAGGTCCTCGTCGTCCGTGGCGACCACCTCGGGCTCGCTGGTCACCCCGTCGCTCAGGGCGCCGGACGTGCCGGCCACCCCGGTCACCCCCGAGACCCCGGGTGCGGCCTCGACGTGGCTCAGCGCGGAGTAGGACGTCCGGCGCCAGGTGAGGTCGACGTCGCGCTCGAAGCGTCGCACCGACAGGTCGGGCGTCGGGGGCCGCGGGGGGTCGTCGCCGGCGTCCGCGGGGACGGCCGGCTCGGGGGCAGGCCCGCCGCGGTCGCGCCACCGGGCGAACAGCTCGACCACGGCGTCGTCGGAGGGCACCGGCGCGGCGGCGGGCACGGCACCCTGGTCGGGGGCCCGCACGAGCAGACGGTGCAAGGGCGAGGCCACCGCGTTCTTGGTCGGGGCCCACCAGCACACCACCTGCGACTGGGCCCGGGTGACGGCGACGTAGAGCAACCGCAGCCACTCCCCTGCCTCCTCCTCGCTCCACCGTGCGACCTGGTCGTCCCAGACGTCTGCCCCGGACCCGACAGCCAGGCAGCGTCGCCCCTCGTCGTCGTGGAAGAGTGGTCGCAACGGCTTGGGCACGTGCCGGTCGCCCAGGGCGGGCAGGTAGACCACGGGGTACTCCAGGCCCTTGCTGGCGTGGATGGTCACCAGCTGCACCGCGGCGGCGTCGGAGTCGAGCCGTCGGGTCCGCTCCGCCCCGCGGCCCTCGCGTCCGGTGGCGACCTGCTCGCGCAGCCAGCCGAGCAGCGCGACCAGCCCGAGGTGCCCCGACTGGGCGGCCTCGTGCAGCGCCTCGCCGAGGTGGCGCAGGTCGGTGAGCCGCCGTTCGCCCCCGACCTCGGCCAGCACGCGGCCCGGCAGCCCCGCCGCCGTGGCCGCCTCGAGCACGGCGGCGATCCCCCGGCGACCGGCCGCCTCGGCCCAGGACCGCAGTCGGTCGGCGACCTCGTCGGTCAGGCGCTCGCCACCCTCGTCGAGCTCGCGGGCGCTGTGGCCCACGAAGCAGGTCAGGGCCGCCGCCCGGGCCCGTGCGCTGCGGTGGGGCTGCTCGAGCGCCTCGAGCAGGGTGAGCCACTCCACGGCCGCCGGGGTCGCGAAGACGCTGCCGCCGCCGGCGATCACCGCCGGCACCCCGACCTCGTGCAGGGCCTGCCGGGCAGCAGCGAGGTCGGCGTGGCGGTAGCTGATCACCGCGACGTCGCGCGGCTCCAGGGGCCGGCCCTCGAAGGTCGCGCCCGAGGCGAGCAGCCGGCGGACGTCGAGCGCGAGGTCGCGAGCGATGTAGGGGCGGACCTGTCCGATGGTCAGCGTGCTGCGCGAGCTGCGACCGAACGCCTCCCGGCGCACGACCCGCATCCGCAACGGCGCGGGCCGGGGCGCTCCGTGGAGCCGGCTCCCGGCGTGCTGGGCGTCGACCGGGCGCACCACGATGCGCTCGTCGCCGAGCTCGGCCCCGACGAGCAGCTCCTGGAAGGCCCCGAGGAGGCCGGCGTCGCTGCGCCAGTTCACCGCGAGGGTCTGGCGGGTCGTCGCCGACGCGGCCGCCGCGAGGTAGGTCGTCACGTCGCCTCCCCGGAAGGCGTAGATCGCCTGCTTGGGGTCCCCGATGAGCACCATCGTGGCGTGCCCGGTGAAGGCGCGGTCGAGCACCTGCCACTGCACCGGGTCGGTGTCCTGGAACTCGTCGACCAGGACGATCGACCACCGGGCCCGCATCCGGGTCCGGGCCGGCGAGTCCTCGGCCGCCAGGGCCCCGGCCAGCTGCGAGAGGAGGTCGTCGTAGGACAGGACGCCGAGCCGGCGCTTGCGCGCGTCGACCTCCTCGCGGACCTTGAGGGCGAAGGCGACCCGTCGCCCGGCCGGCGTGCCGCGGTCCTCGTGGGCGGGCTCCAGCCGGGCCTGGGGGTCGCGCACCGCCGCGCGCGCGATGGCCAGCGCCTCGGCGTGACCGAAGGCCGGCCCGGCCGGGTCGTAGGCGAACGCCCGGAGGTAGAGGTCGTCGACCACCTCGCCGACGAGGTCGTCGAGGTCCTCGACCAGCCGGGCCCGCGCATCGGTGTCGCCGGCCACGCCGAGCGAGCCGAGCACCAGGGAGCAGAACTGGTGGGTGGTGGCGATCGTGGCCCCGTCGAAGCCGGCGAGGGCCTCCACCACGCGCCGGTGCCGGAGCTCACGCTCCTGCGCGGAGCAGTCCAGCAGCAGCGGCAGCAGGCGGCTCTGCGCGGAGACGTCGAGCTGCGGGTCGCCGGCCAGGGCCCGCTCGGCCTCCACCAGCTGAGCGCGGACGCGTTCGCGCAGCTCCTGGCTGGCGGCCCGGCCGAAGGTGACGACCAGCATCTCCTCGAGGCGGGCGACCCCCTCGGCCACGTAGCGCGCCACCAGCGCGCCGATGGTCCAGGTCTTGCCGGTGCCGGCGCTGGCCTCCAGCAGGGTCGTGCCCTGCGGCAGCGGCGCGGTGATGTCGAAGGCCGCGGGCTCCTCGCGCGTCACAGCGGGCCCACCCGCTCGGCGCCGCCGAGCAGGGGCTCCCACACCTGCCAGGCACAGGTGGCCAGCCCGTCCTCGAGCAGCCGCTCGAGCGGGGCGCTCGGAGCCGTAGGCGCGTTGGTGGGAGGCGTCGGCGTCCTCACCGGCCATGCCGAAGGGGTGGTGGGGGTCGGTCTCCCAGGCGCGGCGGGCCAGCTCGACGGGGGAGACGTCGTCACCGCGCAGCTCGCGGGCACGGCCCTCGGCCCAGGCCGCCGCCGTGGCCAGGGGCACGGGCAGCGGGGCGCGCAGGCCGCGGTCGCGCAGCTCGACCAGGGTGCGCAGCCAGTCGGCGGCGCGGTGGTCGAGCGGTCCGGCCAGGGCCCGCTTCGGGCCGGCACGGTCGCGCCCGACGGCGTGGGCGGTGAAGCTCTCGTCGGGGTGGCTCGCGCTGAGGGCCAGCAGGTCGATCCAGGTCGTGAGGCGCTGCCTGGCCTTGAGCCGGGAGTAGCCCAGCGTGACCAGCCGGGAGCCGTGGACGCCCGAGACGGTGCCGGACAGACGCCGGTCGGCGCCGAGGTCGACGTCGACGTCGATGGTGCGGGCCACGCCGGTGCGGAGGTCGGCGGTGCGCACGAGGAGTCGCTGCGCCTCCTCCACGACGCCGGTCAGCGCGCCGAGGCCCAGGCGCCCCGGTGGCAGCGTGCCGCGCAGCTGCTCGGCGGTCATCACGGCCGTGGGGTCCTCACCGGCGAGCACCGCGCGCAGGAGGCGGTCCCCGACCTGCCAGACGTCGAGCTGGTCGAGCTCGACGGGGATGGCGTCACCGACCTCGTCGGGGGCCAACGGGGTGGAGACCTCGAGGCGGTGGCGCAGGAAGGAGCGGACCGGGTGCGCGAAGAAGGCCTTCAGATCGCTGAGCGAGACGTCCTCGGCGGCGAGCTCGCCCAGCGGGCCGTCGAGGAGCGCGGGCGGCGAGGTGCGTCCGCCACCCGCGGCCCGGGCCCCGGCCAGGGCGGCGGCGTCGAAGCTGAAGGGGCGCGAGCGCGGCGAGACGAGGGCCCCCGCAACCAGGTTGCGGGGGTCGTAGGGCTGGAGCGGGTGGCGGACCAGCACCCGCTCGCGCACCGGCCCGGAGGCGGTGCGGTCGGCGGCGTCGAGGATCTCCCCGAGCGGGACGGCCGGGGGCCGCGCGGCGCCGGAGTGCTCGTTGGCCCCGGTGTAGGTGACGACGAGCGTCTCGGTCGCGGCCAGGAGGGCGTCGAGGAGCAGCTGCCGGTCCTCGCTGCGCACGTCGCGCTCGCCGGTGAGCGGGTGCCGGGCCAGCACGTCGTCACCGTCGGGGGACAGTGCCCGCGGGAAGACGCCGTCGTCGAGGCCGAGCAGGCACACGACCCGGTGCGGGACCGAGCGCATCGGGACCATGGTGCACACCGTGAGCGTGCCGGTACGGAAGCTGGCGCGGGTGGGGCGACCCCCCAGGCGGGTCGCCAGCAGGGCTCGCACGTCCGCGAGGCGCAGCTCGACCCCGGGACCCGAGCCGTCGGCCCCCGTGCCGCCCGCCGAGGCGGTGGCGCGCGCCAGCTCGCGCTCGAGCTGGGGCACCTGCCACGCGTCGTCGTCGTCGACGGCGGTGAGGGCGCGCACGCCGGCCCCGAGCGCGCGCATCCAGCTGCCGACGTCGCTGGCCCCGGTGAGGGCGTCGAGGCAGCCCGTGAGTCGGTCCAGCAGCTCGGCGAGGCGGCCCACGAGGTCGACGTCGGAGCTCGCGACGTCGTCGACCGGGAGACCACGACCGAGGTGGCGGTGCTCGTCGCCGCTCATCGCGACGCCGAGCAGGATCCGGTCGAGCCCGGCTCGCCACGTGTTGTGCTCGAAGCCCTGCATCTCGAAACGGGCCCGGTGCGCGCCGTCGAGTCCCCACCGGATGCCGGCCTGGCCGACCCAGCCGGCGATCCGGGCGAGGTCGTCGTCGCCGAGCCCGAACCGGCGTCGGCAGGCGGGGGTGCCGATCAGGTCGAGCACGGCCGAGGCCGTCACCCGGCCCCCGGCGAGCTCGACGAGGCTCGCCGCCACGGCGAGGAGGGGGTTGGTGCTGCTCAGGGCCCGGTCAGCGAGCCGGACCCGCAGGCGGTGGGCCGGGTGACCGAGCTGGGTGGCGTCGCCCTCGACGGCGTCGGCCAGACCGAACCCGGCCGAGATCAGCGGCGCGTAGACCTCGATGTCGGGGCACATCACGAGGATGTCGCGCGGCTCGAGGTCGGGGTGGTCGGCCAGCAGCCCGACCAGCACCTCGCGGAGCACGTCGACCTGGCGGGCCGGACCGTGGCAGGCGTGCACCTGCAGGCTGCGGTCCTCCTCGTCGTGCACGCGCCGGGCCCGCCGCGCCGCGTCGGGCACGCGGTTGGCCCGCAGGTCGGCCTGGAGCCAGCCGAGCAGGGTCCTCGACCGGTCGGGGACCGGCTCGTCCAGGGCCACCTCGGCACAGGCGACCGGGGCCAGGGTGCGGCTCAGCTCGCGGGCGTCGCGACCCAGGGAGGCCAGCAGCGGGTGCCGCACCCGCTCTGCCGAGGTGTCGGCGTCTCGGGCGACGACCCCGCCGACGCCGAGCCCGCGCAGGTCGTCCCACAGGGCCGGGGAGGGCTGCGGGAGCCAGAGGTGGACCTCGCAGGCGCCGGCCAGCGCGTCGAGCAGGTCCACCTCGGTGACCGGCAGCCGGGTGTGACCGAAGAGGGACAGGCGCTCAGGGAGGTCGAGCGCCGCCGCGCCCCCGGCCCTGAGGAGACCGACCGCGCGGTCGTGGCGCACGTCGGGCGGCTCGACCTGGACCCGGGCGAGCAGCCGGCGCCACAGCTCGGCCTGCCAGAGCAGGTCGGCCGGCAGGGCGCCCCCGGACCCGTCGGTGTCACGGCCCTCCCGCCAGTCGCGGACCAGCTGCGGGCGCTGCACGGCGTAGGAGGCCAGGAGACCGGCGAGGCGGCGCGCGACGGAGTAGCGACGGTCGCGACGCAGCGCGGCCTCGTCGCCGGTGCGACCGTGGCCCAGGTGGCTGGCCAGCGTCGCGAGCCACGGCTCGTCCAGCGAGGCGTCGATCGTCTCGAGGAGGGGCCACACCAGCCGGTCGGGGTCCCACGGGTCGTCGCGCTCACGGTCGAGCAGGAGCGAGACCAGGGACCGGGGGTTGAGGAAGCGCACGCCGGCACACACCCCGTCGCCGCCGCGGGGGCCCGCGCCGAGACGGTGCGAGAGCCGCTGGGTCAGCCACCGCTCGACCCCTCGGGCCGGCACGACGACGACCTCCTGGACGAAGGGGTCCTCCAGCGGCACGGCGAGCAGGTCGCCGAGCGCGTCGGCGAGCAGGTCGGTCCGCGGTGCGCGGTGCAGGTGGAGGGTCATCGCCCGGCCGAGGGTAGACGAGCGCGCCGACAGCGCCCGCGGCCCAGCTCGGTCTAGAGCTCCCGGGAGTCGACGACGGCGTTGGGTCGGAAGCGAGGACGCCGGTCGGGGTCGTGGGCCTGGGCCCGCTCGTGCTCGAAGCCTCCGGTCGTGACCAGCACCCAGGCCGGGACGGCATCGTCCTGGCCCAGGACGCCGAAGGGCGCCCCGGCCACGCCCGCGGCGACGGCCTCGCCGCACGCGATGTGCAGCGGCGGCAGGTGGAACTCCATCCGCCCCAGCTCCTCCCGGGTGCCCAGGAGCGCCACGGGCTGGCCCAGCGTGTCGCCGCAGACCGCGCAGATCCGGGACAGCGCGCAGCGCGTGACCCGCTTCTTGACCAGGATCCGGACCGAGGCCCGTCCCTCGTCGTCCTCGCACACGAACGGCACCGGTCCCCCCAGCTCGGGGTCCCGGGGCCGCTCGTCGAGCCCGGTGGTGGGGATCACGCGGTAGCGGAGCGGACGTACTTGCCGGTCTCCATCCGGCGCGTGCCCAGCTCGTCGTCGGACTTGCGACCCCTGGGCACCTCGGTGAACTCCTCGTTGTCGGCGGAGGTCCAGCCGTTGGGGACCGAGAGCTTCATGATGGTGCGCACCACCTGGCCGTACTGACGGTGCAGCGGCCCCGTGGTGTAGGGCAGGTTGTACTTGTCGCACAGCTGGCGCACGCGCACCGACATCTCGGCGTAGCGGTTGCTGGGCAGGTCGGGGAACAGGTGGTGCTCGATCTGGTACCCGAGGTTGCCGCTCATGATGTGCAGGGTCTTGCCCCCGGTGAAGTTCGCCGACCCGAGCATCTGGCGCAGGTACCACTCGGGCCGCGTCTCGTCCTCGATCTCCTCCTCGGTGAAGTGCATCGCACCGTCGGGGAAGTGACCGCAGAAGATGATCATGTAGGACCACAGGTTGCGCATCAGGTTCGCCGTGGCGTTCGCGGTGATGGTGGTCGCGTAGCCGGGTCCGCTCAGCGCGGGGTACACGACGTAGTCCTTCACGACCTGGCGGCGGATCTTGGTCCAGATCTGCTTGAGCTGCTTCTTCATGACCTGGGGGTCCTTCTTGCCCTTGCGGATCGACTCGATGTCGAGGTCGTGCAGGGCCACCCCCCACTGGAAGAGGGTCGCGAGCGCGGCGTTGTAGACGGGCTGCCCGAGGTTCACCGGGTGCCACTTCTGCTCGCGCGCCATGCGCAGGACCCCGTAGCCGATGTCGTTGTCGTAGCCCAGGACGTTGGTGAACTGGTGGTGCACGTAGTTGTGCGAGTGCTTCCACTGCTCGGCCGGCTGGGCGGTGTCCCACTCCCAGTTGCTGGAGTGGACCTCGGGGTCGTTCATCCAGTCCCACTGGCCGTGCATGACGTTGTGGCCGATCTCCATGTTCTCGAGGATCTTGGCGACCCCGAGCATCGCGGCACCGGCGACGGCACCGGGGATCCGGGTCTTCTTGTTCCACGCCGAGACGCTGATGGTGATCCTCGCGGCGGCCGCGAGGCGGCGCTCGAACTGGATCATCGAGTAGATGTAGGCGGCATCCTTGTCGCCCCGGCTCTCCTCGACCTCCTCGCGCAGCGCGTCGAGCTGAGCGCCGAGCTCCTCGACCTCCTCGGTGCTGAGGTGCGTGTACTCCTTGACGTCGGCGATGGCCATCGTCGTGGTCCCTTCGGTTGCCGGTAGGTGGGCTAGATGTCGAGCGTGACCGCGCCGACGGGCGTCGTCACGCAGGTCTGGATGCTCTCGTTCTTCTCCGAGAACTCCTGACCGTTGCGCAGGTCGCGGACCTTGCCCTCGGTCATGGTCACGGTGCAGGTGTGGCAGATGCCGGTGCGGCAGCCGTAGGGCATGCCGACCCCGGCCTCCTCGCCGGCCTCGAGCACGGTGGTGGCGCCGTCGACGTCGATGCTCTTGTTGGAGTTCAGGAAGGTCAGGGACCCGCCCTCGCCGCCGTCGCCCTCGAAGCTGAGCGAGAAGCGCTCGAGGTGCAGCTTGTCCTCGAGCTCGGCGGCCTGCCAGAACTCCTCGGCGGCGTCGAGCATCGGGGCCGGCCCGCAGGCCCACACCTCGCGCTCGCGCCAGTCCGGGCACAGGTCGTCGAGCTGGTCCTCGAGGACCAGCACGCCGTCGTCGTCGGTGTGGCGCAGGTGCACCGTGAGGTCCGGGTGCTTCTCGTGGAGGGCCTGCAGCTCCTCGCGGAAGATCATCCGCTCCGCGGTCGTCGACGAGTAGCTCATCACCACGTCGGGCATGGTCTCGCGGCGGTCCATGGTGCGCAGCATCGACATGACCGGGGTGATGCCGCTGCCACCGACCAGGAACAGCACCTTGGCCGGCGGCGGGTTGGGCATGGTGAAGTCGCCCGCCGGCAGCGCGAGGCGGATCAGCGAGCCGGGCTTGACGCCGTTGACCAGGTGCTCGGAGAGGAAGCCCTCCGGCATGGCGCGCACGGTGATCGCGATCGTGCGCCCGTCCCGCTCCGGCGGGGTGCTCACCGAGTACGAGCGCCAGTGGAACTTGCCGTCGACCTGGATGCCGATGCCGATGTACTGGCCGGCCTGGTGGTTGTAGCGCCAGCCCCAACCGGGGCGGATCACCACGGTGGCGGCGTCGTCGGTCTCCGGCACCACCCGCTCGACGACCCCGCGCAGCTCGCGGGTCGTCCACAGCGGGTTGATCAGGGTGAGGTAGTCGTCGGGCAGCAGCGGAGTGGTCAGGCGCGAGCCGACCTTCCGGACCCCGTCCCATGAGAGGCGGTCGAGCAGATGTCAACGTCCGGTACTCCTTCTGGCGGCGCGGATCATGTCAGTAAACACACGTTCACCGAGCGGGGCAAGACCCGGGCGGGTGTCTTCGGAGCGCAGTCTCCCACCCGCGACGTCGCGGCGACAGGGAGGAGGACGCCGGGCTAGTCGTCCCTCCGAGCGGCTCAGGCGGTGTCGCTCGCGGGGTTCGCCCGGTCGGCGGCGGCGACCTCGTCCGTCATCCGCGAGACCGCGTCCGGGTCCGCGTGGAAGCGCCGGTAGGAGTAGACGACGAGGCCGAGGGCGAAGAGGCCGGAGCCGATCTGGGTGATCCCGGTCCACAGCCCGCCGAAGAGCCACCAGCTCTCCCGCACCGGCCACCAGCCCGGCGCCGGGGGTGAGGCGATCCAGAGCGCCCCGACGGCGCACAGGGTGACCACCCCCAGCAGGGAGATCGTGATCCGCGTCGGTGACTGGACGCCCTTCGCCGCTTCGAGCATGGCGCGCTGCTTGACCGGCTCGAGGCGTCGCTCGGCCCACTCGTACTGCTGGGAGAGCACGGCCAGGCCGGCCACGATGCCGAACAGCCCGGGGCCGGGCAGCGGGATCGCCGCGATGCCCACCACCACGAGGGTCCAGCCGAGGACCTCGAGCCCCACCCGCTTGGCGGCACGTCCTGCACGCGCGTTCATGACCAGAGCCTCCCAGACGACACCCAGCGAACCCCCACCCGACGGGGCCGTCAGGAGCGGTGGTGGACCTCCTGGAGTCCGTAGACGGGCGTCGCGAGGCCCTCGTGACGGGCCTTGAGCTGCAGGGCGAGGTAGAGCGAGTAGTGGCGCGACTGGTGCAGGTTGCCCCCGTGGAACCACAGCGCCTCCTGCTGGGTGGGCTTCCACATGTTGCGCTGCTCGCCCTCCCACGGTCCGGGGTCCTTGGTGGTCTGCGAGCCCAGCCCCCAGACCTTGCCGACGGTGTCGGCGACCTCCTGGCTGATCAGGTCCGCGGCCCAGCCGTTCATCGACCCGTAACCGGTGGCGTAGACGACCAGGTCGGCGGGCAGCTCGGTGCCGTCGGCGAGCACGACGGCGTCCTGGGTGAGGTGGTCGACCTGTCCGTGGGCCAGCGCGACCCGCCCGTCGGCGACCAGCTCGGCCGAGCCGACGTCGATGTAGTAGCCCGAGCCGCGGCGCAGGTACTTCATGAACAGCCCCGAGCCGTCGTCACCCCAGTCGTGGCGGAAGCCCGCACGTTCCAGGCGGGCGTAGAAGTCGGCGTCCTGCTCGGCCATCTTCTCGTAGGCCGGGATCTGGAACTCGTGCATGATCCGGTAGGGCAGGGAGGCGAAGATCAGGTCGGCCTTCTCGGTCGTCACTCCCGCCTGCAGGGCGCGTTCGGAGTACAGGTCGCCGAGGCCGTGCTCCATCAGGGAGTCGCTCTTGACGATGTGGGTCGAGCTGCGCTGGACCATGGTGACCTGCGCGTCGTGCTCCCACAGCGCTCCGCAGATGTCGAAGGCGGAGTTGTTGGAGCCCACCACCACGCACCGCTTGCCGGCGTAGGCCTCGGGGCCGGGGTGCGCGGAGGAGTGGTGCTGGTCGCCGGCGAAGAGGTCCTGGCCGGGCAGGTCGGGCACGATCGGCTTGCCCGACATCCCGGTCGCGAGCACCAGCTGCTGGGGGCGCAACGTGAGGGCCATGCCTTCGCGTTCCACCTCCACGACCCACTCGCCCCGCTCGTGGTGGTAGGTCGCGCTGGTCGCGAGGGTGTTGGCCCAGTAGGGGACCTCCATGACCTGGACGTAGGACTCCAGCCAGTCCCCGATCTTGTCCTTCGGTGCGAAGACCGGCCAGTTGTCGGGGAACTTCAGGTAGGGCAGGTGGTCGTACCAGACCGGGTCGTGCAGGCACAGCGACTGGTACCGGTTGCGCCACTGGTCGCCGGGGCGGGGGTGCTTGTCGATGACCAGCGCCGGGACCCCGAGCTGGCGCAACCGGGCACCGAGGGCGATGCCGCCCTGGCCGCCTCCGACGACCAGGACCGCGGGCTGGGTGGTGGTGCCCAGCGACTCGGCCTCCGCCTGCCGGCGCTGCGCCCAGCTCTGGCGCTGCTTGTCCGCGCCGTGCTCGGCACCGCGCGGGCGACGGGAACCCGCCGGCTCCTCGTGGCCCTTGAGCTCGTGCAGCGTGGTCAGGAAGGTCCAGGCCCGCAGGCCGCCGTCGACCTCGACGAAGCGCGCCAGCCCACGCCCACGCCCCACCGCGGTCTCGAAGGTGAACCACGCCGTGGTGACCCCCTCGGCGCTCTCGGAGGGCTCGCTCAGTGCGAAGTGGTCGGGGTCGGTGGCCGCCAGCGTCTCGCGCAGCAGGTCCGCGACACCCTCGGGGTTCTCGACGGTCTTGAGGTTCCAGGTGAAGGAGACCAGGTCGCGCCAGAAGCTCGTCGGCGCGAACAGGCCGGCCGCACGTTCCACGTCGCGGGCCACCAGGGCCTGCTCGAAGTCGGCGAACCATGCTGCCGCCCGGTCGGTGGGCTCCTGTGGCGCCGCCGACGGCCGGTCCAGGGTCTCGGTCATGTCTCTCCTCGCATCGTCGGACAGGGCGCCACCGCACGGTCGATGCCGGTGACGCACGTCACATCACAACGCTGATCAGTCGGCGGAGCCACACCGGGGACCACGTGCTGGACAGTTCCACCAACTATCTCTAGTATTTTACTCAACTTAAGCGCCAACTCCATCCGGCGCCCTCGTCCTGTCTCCCTTCGAGACCTCCCCCTGAAGGATCCTCATGCGCAAGCTCCTCGTCCTCGGTGTGGTCGGCCTGCTGGCCCAGCTCATCGACGGCTCCCTCGGCATGGCCTACGGCGTCACGTCCTCGACCCTGCTCCTGGCCGCCGGCATCGCTCCGGCCGCCGCATCCGCGGCGGTCCACTTCTCCGAGATCGGCACGTCGCTGGCCTCGGGCATCTCCCACCACAAGCTCGGCAACGTCGACTGGCGCACCGTGCTGATCCTGGCCGGGCCCGGGTTCGTCGGAGCCTTCGCCGGGGCCACGTTCCTGGCCGGCCTCGACGGCGACGTCGCCAAGCCGTGGGTCGCCGGGCTGCTGCTCGCGCTCGGGCTGTACGTGATCTACCGCTTCCTGGTGCTCGGCGGACGTCGGCCCACCTTCAAGGCCCGTCCCGGCGTGCGGATGCTCGCCCCCATGGGTCTCGTTGCCGGCGCCCTGGACGCCATCGGCGGGGGCGGCTGGG
Source organism: uncultured Actinomycetota bacterium (assembly GCA_963822495.1). GTDB lineage: Bacteria > Actinomycetota > Actinomycetes > Propionibacteriales > Nocardioidaceae > Nocardioides. The sequence continues at coordinate 50,242 of CAWGHQ010000004.1, forward strand.
GGCCCGTCGGGACCACGACGCTGCTCTCCTCGGGCCGCCTGGAGCCCCGCAAGGTGGTCGGCTCGATCGACACCTCCGAGTTCGTGGTCGCCATCGGTGGCTCGCTCGGCTTCATCATCGCCCTCGGCTCGCAGGGCATCGCCTGGTCCTACGCCGGCGCACTGCTCGTCGGCGGCGTCATCGCCGCCCCGGTCGCGGCCTGGCTGGTGCGGATCATGCCGGCCCGGGTCCTGGGCATCGGCGCGGGTGGCCTGATCGTGCTCACCAACACCAAGACGATCGCCGAGACCTTCGGCGCCTCCGGCTCCACGGTCGGCCTCGTGGCCGCCGCGGTGGCGGTCCTGTGGATCGCCGGCATCGTCTGGGCGGTGCGGCAGGAACGACGCACCAGCGAGCTCGACGCGCTCGAGGCGAGCTACGCCGCCGACGGCGCGACCTCGGCTCGCTAGACCGGTTGGTCTCCCCCGACCCCATGGTCGGGGGAGACCCCCGAGTCGGTCAGCCCAGCGCGCCCACGGCAGCGACCACGTCGACGAGGCCGTAGCCCTTGTCGTAGGACGTCGGGCCCAACGGACCTGCCTGGTAGGCAGCTCCGTCGGCGTACTGGTGGGCGGTCGACTTCAACGCCGCCTCGACCTGCGCCGGCGTCGCCGTCGGGTCGGCCTGGAAGAGCTGCGCGACGATGCCCGCGATGTGTGGAGCGGCCATCGAGGTGCCCGAGATGGTGTTGAACGTGCCGATGTCGGCCGGGCCCGGCCCGTTGCGGGGGTCGAGACCCGTCGAGCAGATCACCAGGTAGGGCCGGCAGGAGGAGGTGATGTCCTCCCCGGGCGCCGAGATGTCCGGCCAGGTGGACCGGTCCGTGGCGAGTCCGCGCGAGGAGTAGTCGGAGACCTCGCCCTCGCGCGTACCGGTGCCCTGGTCGTAGTAGGAGGCGACCGAGAGGATGCCGCCGGTGGGGTCCTGGCCCGGGGGGTTCGACAAGTTCTCCGAGCCGTCGCCGCCGTCGTTGCCGTTGGCCCACACGGTCACGACTCCCTCGTCGACGAGGGCTTCCTGCAGCTTCGCGGTGGCGCTGCGGGGGTCGAACGCGCCCCCGCCGGTCGGTCCGTAGGAGTTGTTGGTGACCTTGATCGGCGGGCACGTGCTGGCCGGCACGCCGGCGCCGCAGGGGGCCTCGTGGTTCTCCAGGACCCACTCGAGGGCCATGTCGGCCCCCACGATGAAGAGCACCGCGCCGGTGGAGATCGACACCAGGCTGGCGCCCGGTGCCGCGCCCTGGAGCCGGGAGCCGTCGGCCAGCGTGGTCGGCCGACCGGCGACGATGCCGTTGACGTGGGTTCCGTGACCGCCGCCGGAGAGGGTGTCGGTGTCGACGAGGGTGCCGGTGTCGGCCACCTGGCACAGGGTCTCGGTCGGCTCGCAGAGCACCTTCTGGCTGCTCACGACCGCCGAGCTGCCGTCGGGGTTGCGGAAGTAGGGGTGGGTCGGGTCGACCCCGGAGTCGATGACGGCGACCGAGACGCCCTTCCCGGTCAGCGCACTGCCGTCGGCCCCGGTCAGGGTCGCCGCGGCCTCGGCGCCGCGGGTGGCGATGTTGGAGGTCTCCTGGGTCAGCTCGATCGGGGTGTTGCCCTCGACGTAGGTCACGCCGGGCTCGGCGCGCACGGCCTCGATCTGCGCGCGGGTGCCGCGCGCGGCCACGACCCCGATCCGCTCGAACGTGTAGCGCCGGCTCAGGCCGGTCGCGGCCACTGCGTCCTCGGCGGCGGCGAGGTCCTGGCCGTGGACCAGGACCAGCGTCGAGCCGGCCAGGCGGCTGAGCCGGCCGCCCCACCTGTCCTGCAGGGACGGCGACACGTCGGCGAGACCGCTGGTCACGGGCGCGGTCACGGCCGCCGTGACGGTGGCTCCCGAAGAGGGGGAGGCCGCGGCAGAGGCGGCCAGGCCGACCGGCCCGGCGGCGACGGCGAAGGCCGTCACCGCGGTGAGCGCGACCGACCGAGGGGCGTGCTGGAGTCGTGGCTGCATGGAGGTCCAACGAGCCTCCTCGGCCCGGGTCACGCACCGGTCGAGGACCTCGAGTACCTCTGTCGCTCCTTGTCCGGGGGTGAGGAGGAGGGCGGTCAGGGCCCGACCGAGGGTCAGGCCGGGGGCAGCGGCCGGTAGGACGTCGTCATCGTGTAGTCCTTCGCCGGGCCGTGGCACGACCAGCGCACCGTCCACCGGTGCGGCAGTGCCCTGGTCTCGACGAGCCCGCGGTAGTCGTCGGGTGCGCAGGCATGGGCGACCTCGACGCCCGGGCTCCAGGGGTGGAACGGGCGGCCGTCCTCGAAGGTGACCCACGGCGGCCCCTGGCCCCCGACCGGCGCCACGACGTAGAGGGTGCGGGAGACCGACGAGGGCGTGCGCGAGGCGCCCCGGAGCGTGCCCTGCTCGTGCCAGCGCACCCGTCCGTCGGCGATCCGCTCGAGCGCGGCCGTGCCGGTGACGCCGAGGCGCTCCTGCGCCCGCCAGTCCTCGATCGTCCGGTCCAGGCGCCACGTGCCGAGCAGCTCCTCGAGGCTCACCTCGCCTCCAGGACGTAGGGCGTGCGGCCCAGGACGCCGGTGACGACGAGCGCGGTCACCGTCATGGCCAGGGCGATCGCGGCGAGGACCACCAGCTGGAACTGCGCGGCGTCGGCGGGGCTCGCGCCCCCGAAGAGCGCACCGACGAAGGCGCCCGGCAGCGTGACCAGACCGGTGGCCCGGGACTGGTCGAAGGTCGGCAGCAGCGCCTCCCGCGCGGCCTCGCGGCCGAGGTCCTGGTGCGCCCGGGACGGGGTCGCGCCGAGGGCCAGCCAGCCCTCGACCTCGCCGGCGCGCGCCAGTGCCGCACGGCGGAACGACCTCCCCGAGAGCGTGGAGGCACTCATGGTGTTGCCGATGACGATCCCGCTGACCGCGATCAGGTAGCGCGCACCCGTGGGCACCAGAGCGAGCGCGTAGACGGTCCCGAGCGCGACGGCCGAGCCGGCCAGCACCCCGGTGACCGCGGCCCGGCGAGCGCTCCAGAGGCCCTCGAGGCGTGACACCGCGGTCCAGGACGCCGTGGTCAGCATGAGCGCCACGAAGGCCACCACCGTCCAGGGCACCGAGAGGATGCCGCGCAGCAGCAGGGCGACCACGCTCAGCTGGAGCGCAGCACGTCCGAGCGCGCGCACCGGCAGCCAGCCCAGGGCGAGGCCGGCCCAGCGGGCGAGCGCGACGGTGAGCAACGCGACGCCGAGCAGCCCGGCCGCGAACGCGGCGAGCGGGCCTGCCCCGACTGCCCCGACTGCCCCGACTGCCCCGGTGATCTCAGCGCGGTCATCTCAGGCCAGCCGGCTCAGGGCCGGCGGGGGAACCGGCTGAAGTCGGGGGTCCGCCGGGCCTTGAAGGCCTCGCGTCCCTCCTGAGCCTCCTCGGTGCCGTAGAAGAGCAGGTTGGCGTCGTGGGCCAGCTGCTGGATGCCGGCGTACCCGTCCTCGTGGGCGTGGAAGCTGAGCTTCGACATCCGCAGCGCCCGCGGCGAGAGCAGCAGCATCTCGCGGCACCAGCGCACGGTCTCGGCCTCGAGGTCGGCCAGGGGCACCACGGTGTTGACCAGGCCCATCTGCAGGGCCTCGGCGGCGTCGTAGCGACGGCACAGCATCCAGATCTCCTTGGCCTTCTTCGGACCGACCAGGTCGGAGAGGATGCTCGCGCCGTACCCCCCGTCGAAGGAGCCCACCCTCGGCCCGACCTGACCGAAGACGGCGTTGTCGGCGGCGATCGTCAGGTCGCAGACCAGGTGGAGCACGTGGCCGCCGCCGATGGCCCACCCGGCGACCATGGCCACGATCGGCTTGGGGCAGCGGCGCATGGCCACGTGCAGGTCGGTCACGTGGAAGCGGCCGGTGGACGTGGCGTCGCTCTGGTAGCCGGAGTCGCCGCGCACCCGCTGGTCACCGCCGGAGCAGAAGGCCCGCTCGCCGGCACCGGTGAGCACGATGACGCCGACCGACTCGTCCTCGCGGGCGGCCATCAGGGCCCGGTCGACCTCGACCAGCGTCTGGGGTCGGAAGGCGTTGTGCACCTCGGGGCGGTCGATGGTGATCTTCGCGATGCCGTCCTCGGAGGTCTCGTAGACGATGTCCTCGTAGGCGCCGGAGGGGGTCCACTCGATCTGCTCGCTCACCTGCTCATCGTGCCCTACGACCCGGCCCGTCCGGGCCCGTCCCCCGTGCCGACCTCCTGTCGCGGATCGATGACCGTCATCCCGCCGGGACCACTGCCCGGGCGGCTCAGCCCCGGCAGCCGGGCCGCGGCCTCCTCCAGGCCGATCCGTTCCCGCACCAGCCGCCCCGGGTCGAGGGTGCCCGCGGCGACCTCGGCGAGCAGCGCGGGGTAGGCGTGCGCCGCGAGCCCGTGACTGCCCAGCACCTGCAGCTCGCGGGCGACCACCCGGCCCAGGTCGACGCGCGGCCGGGCGTCCTCGCCCCCGAGCAGGCCGACCTGGACGTGCCGTCCCCCCGGACGAAGGCACGCCACCGAGGCCGTCAGCGTCGCGCGCGCGCCGAGGCAGTCCAGGGAGACGTCGGCCTCCTCGCCGAGCTCGGGGAGCCGCTCGGGCGGTACGGGCTCGGCCCCCAGCTCGGTCGCCAGCGCCAGGGCGGCCGGGGCGACGTCGACGGCCAGCACGCGCGCGCCCCGCGAGACCGCGACCATCACGGCCGCGAGGCCGACCCCGCCGCAGCCGTGCACGACGACCGTCTCGCCGCTGAGCACCCGCGCGACCTGCACCACGGCGCGGTAGGCCGTCGCGAACCGGCAGCCCAGCCCGCAGGCCACCTCCGCGCTCAGGGCGTCGGGCAGCCGCACCAGGTTGGTGGCGGCGCGGGGCAGCGCGACCAGCGAGGCCCAGGAGCCCCACTGGGTGAAGCCCGGCTGGAGCTGGTGCTCGCAGACCTGCGCGTCCCCGCGCCGACAGGTCGCGCAGGTGCCGCAGGCCAGGACGAACGGGGTCGTGACCCGGTCGCCCACGCCCCAGCCGGCCCCACGGTCGACGTCGCGGCCTACCTCGACCACCGTGCCGGCCAGCTCGTGACCGGGAACGTGCGGCAGCCGGACGCCGTCGTCGTGACCGGCCCAGGCGTGCCAGTCGCTGCGACACAGCCCGGTCGCCTCGACGGCGACCACGACCCCGTCCGCGGGGCAGGCCGGGTCGGGCACGTCGACGACCCGCGCCGCACCGCCGAAGGTCTCGAAGAGGACCGCCCGCACCTCAGCGTGCCGGCCTCACGCGTCGACGCCGCCCAGGCGCAGCCAGGTGCGGACCACGGTGTCGGGGTTCAGCGACATGGACTCGATCCCCTCGTCGAGCAGCCACTGCGCCAGCTCGGGGCTGTCCGAGGGTCCCTGGCCGCAGATGCCGACGTACTTGCCGGCCTCCTTGCAGGCCTTGATCGCGCGGCTGAGCATGAACAGCACCGCGGGGTCGGTCTCGTCGAACCCCTCGGCCACGAGGGCGGAGTCGCGGTCCAGGCCGAGGGTCAGCTGCGTCATGTCGTTGGAGCCGATGGAGAAGCCGTCGAAGTGCTCGAGGAACTGCTCGGCGATCACGGCGTTGGAGGGCACCTCGCACATCATCACCACCTGCAGGTCGTTCTCGCCGCGCACGAGCCCGTTCCTGGCCCAGCAGGTCGATGACGCCCTTGGCCTCCTTCACGGTCCGCACGAAGGGGATCATCACCTTGACGTTGGTCAGGCCCATCGTGTCCCGCACGTGGCGCAGGGCCTCGCACTCCATGGCGAAGCACTCCGCGAAGTCCTCCGAGAGGTACCGCGACGCACCGCGGTAGCCGATCATCGGGTTCTCCTCGTGCGGCTCGTAGTCCTCGCCACCGACGAGGTTGGCGTACTCGTTGGACTTGAAGTCGCTCATCCGCACGATCACCGGCTCGGGCGCGAAGGCCGCGGCCAGGATGGAGATCCCCTCGGCCACCCGCTGGACGAAGAACGCCCGCGGCGAGGGGTAGGCCGCGATGATGTCCTCGATCTCGGCGCGCAGGTCGGCGTCGAGGGACTCCGGGTCGGCCTCGAGGTCGAGCAGCGCCTTGGGGTGCACGCCGATCTGGCGGTTGATGATGAACTCCAGTCGGGCCAGCCCGACGCCGCGGTTCGGCAGCCGCGAGAAGGCGAAGGCCTGCTCGGGGGTGCCGACGTTCATCATGATCTTGACGCCGATGTCCGGCATCTCGTCGAGCTCGGTGCGCTCGACGTCGAAGTCGAGCACTCCCTCGTAGACCAGGCCGGTGTCGCCCTCGGCGCACGAGACCGTCACCTCGCGGCCGTCGGCGAGGTCCTTGGTCCCGGTGCTCGTGCCGACCACGGCGGGGATCCCCAGCTCGCGGGCGATGATCGCGGCGTGACAGGTGCGCCCGCCGCGGTCGGTGACGATCGCTGCGGCGCGCTTCATGATCGGCTCCCAGTCGGGGTCGGTCATGTCGGCGACGAGCACCTCGCCCTCGTGGAACTCGTGCATGTCGTCGATCGAGGTCATGACGCGCACCGCGCCGGCGCCGATCTTCTGCCCGATCGCCCGGCCCTCGACGACCACCTCGGCGGCCCGGGTGACCGCCGCGTCGATCGTGTAGCGCTCGAGGGCGCCGGTGCGCCGCGACTGGACCGTCTCGGGCCGCGCCTGGAGCACGTACAGGCCACCGTCGAGGCCGTCCTTGCCCCACTCGATGTCCATCGGCCGGCCGTAGTGCTCCTCGATCGTGACCGCGTGCCGGGCCAGCTCCTCGACCTCGTCGTCGGTGAGGCTGAACCGGCGGGCGTCCTCGTGGTCGACGTCGACGAACTCGGTGGTCCGCCCGACCGTGGTGTCCTCGGTGTAGATCATCTTGGTCGCCTTGGCCCCGATGCCGCGCTTGAGGATGGCCGGGCGCCCGAGCTTCAGCGCCGGCTTGTAGACGTAGAACTCATCGGGGTTCACCGCGCCCTGCACGACGCCCTCGCCGAGACCGAAGGCGGAGGTGACGAAGACGGCGTCGGTGAAGCCGGACTCGGTGTCCATGGTGAACATGACGCCCGAGGAGCCGATGTCGGAGCGCACCATGCGCTGCACGCCGGCGGAGAGGCCGACGTCGCCGTGGGCGAAGCCGTGGTGGACGCGGTAGGCGATCGCGCGGTCGTTGTAGAGGGAGGCGTACACCTCGCGGATCGAGAGCAGCACCGACTCGATCCCGCGCACGTTGAGGAAGGTCTCCTGCTGCCCGGCGAACGAGGCGTCAGGGAGGTCCTCGGCGGTGGCCGAGGACCGCACGGCGAACGAGGGCTCCTGGCCGTCCTCGCCGGTCGAGGAGGTCACCAGCTGCTCGTAGGCGGCGCGGATGTCGCGCTCGAGGTCCTCGGGGAAGTCCCGGGCCACCACCGACTCCCGGATCTGCCGGCCGACCTCGGCCAGGCGGCGGGTGTCGTCGGTGTCGAGGTCGTCGAGCAGGCCCGAGATCTCCTCGGCCAGGCCGGTGTCGCCGATGAAGTGGTGGTAGGCCTGCGCCGTGGTGGCGAAGCCGTCCGGGACGTTGACGCCCAGTCCGGCGAGGTGGGAGACCATCTCGCCGAGCGAGGCGTTCTTGCCGCCGACCTCGTCGAGGTCGTCCATGCCCAGCTCGGAGAACCACCGGACGTGGCTGTGCTGCTGGGTCGAGGGCTCGGTCATGCTCGTCCTCCGGGGACTCGGGTCCTGCTCGGGTTGGCGGTGCCGCGCCGACCGGCGGCACGGTTGCTGAGGGTCTGGATGATCAGCGCCGAGATCTCCTCGACCGACTTCGCGGAGGAGTCGACCACCGGCACCCGGTTGCTGCGGAAGATCTCGGTGGCCCGTCGCAGCTCCCAGCGGCACTGCTCGGGAGAGGCGTAGCGCGAGTCCGGGCGGCGCTCGTTGCGCACGCGGCTGAGCCGGTCGGCATTGCTGATCAGCCCGAAGCACCGCTCGCGGTACGGCTCGACCGGCCGCGGCAGGTCGTTGCTGGCCAGGTCCTCCTCGACCAGCGGGTAGTTGGCGCAGAACAGCCCGTGCTGGAGGGCGAGGTACATGCTGACCGGCGTCTTGCCGCAGCGCGAGGGCGCCAGGAGGATCACGTCGGCCTTCTCCATCGCGCGCAGGCTCTGCCCGTCGTCGTGCTCGATGGTGAACTCCACCGCCGACATCCGGCTGTTGTAGCGCTTGACGTCACCGACGCCGTGCAGCCGCATCGCCTCGCGCACCCCCCGGCGTCCCAGCACGGACTCCACCCGGTTCATGTGCAGGTCGAAGAAGTCGATGATCGGGGCGCGGGTGCGGCACAGCTCCTGGCGCACGGCGTCGACGGCGGCGGTGGTGAAGACCAGCGGCGTGACCGGACCCTCGGCGACCTCGTCGATCATCGCGACCACTCGGCGCGCGTCCTCGACGGTGGAGATGAAGGGGATCGTGGTGCGGTCGAAGCGCAGGTCGGGGAACTGGAGCAGCAGGGCGTTGCCCATGGTCTCGGCACTGATGCCGGTGCTGTCGGACAGGAAGAACACCGGGACGACGCCGTCGTCACCATCGCCCACGTGTGCCACCTCCCGCGACCCCGGACCCGCCGACCCGGACTCGCACCGTATCGCTCGGCGACCCTGCCGCGCACCGCCTCCCGGTCGGGCCTCTGCCCACCCCTGGCCCACCCGTGCCTGCCCGTGCCTGCCCCTGCCCACCCCTGGGGTCGTGGGAGGGTCCCTTCATGGAACCTGTCGTGGTGGTGGGCGCCGGCATCGCGGGCGTGGCGTGCGCACGGGAGCTGGTCGCGGTCGGCGTGCCCGTCCGGGTCGTCGACCGGGGTCGCCGCATCGGCGGCCGGATGGCCAGCCGACGCCTCGCCGACCGGGCAGTCGACCTCGGGGCGTCCTACCTGACCGCCGGGGACGACGACTTCGCCTCGGTCGTGGCCGACTGGACCGAGCGCGGCCTCGCCTTCGGGTGGACCGACACCTTCGGCGTCCTCTCGGCCGGCGAGGCGCCCACGGTGAAGTCCGGCCCGTTGCGCTACGGCGCCGCCGGCGGGCTGCGCTCGCTGGTCGAGGACCTCGCGGAGCGGGGTGGGGTCGAGGTGCTGCGCGGTGAGGTGAGCCGGGTGGACCGGCACGAGCCGAGCGGCGGCAGCGGCGGCACGGGGGCGGGGTTGAGCGTCGACGGGGCGCCGGCCCGTGCCGTGGTGCTGGCCATGCCCGACCCGCAGGCGTCCCGGCTGCTCGGTGACGGCCTGGCGGACGTGACTGCCGCACTGACCCGCGGGTGCGAGCCGATCCTGGCCCTGGCGGCCTGGTGGGAGCAGCGCACCTGGGACGACGTCGTCGGCCCGGGAGCCTTCCACGGCGCCTTCGTCAACGGCGACCCCGACCTCGGCTGGATCGCCGACGACGGCCGCCGGCGCGGCGACGACGCGCCGGTCCTCGTCGCGCACTCGACGCCCGGGCTGGCGGCCGCCCACCTCGAGGACCCGGCTGCGGCCGGGCCGGCGATGGTGGCCGCGCTGCGTCGCCTGCTGGAGGTCGCCGACGAGCCCGTCGGCACCTACGTCCACCGCTGGTCGCTGGCCCGCCCGACCGGCGACCGCAAGGAGCCCTACCTCCTGGACGCCTCCGGCCTCGGCGTCTGCGGCGACGGCTGGGGCCCGGCCCCCAAGGTCGAGACCGCCTGGCGCTCCGGCCGCGACCTCGGCCGCGCCCTGGCGTCGCGGCTGGCGACCGGCTTGTGACGCGGCTGGCGACCGGCATGTAACGCGGAGTTACTTCCTCTGGTGCGGCGTCGCGACGCCGCACCAGAGGAAGTAACTCCGCGTTACAGCTGGCGCTGCGGCCCCGACCCCGACCCCGGCCCCAGAACGGCGCGCGCGGCGCGGTCGCCGCTGACGAGGGCGCCCTGGATCGAGGCGGTGTCGCGGTGGTCGCCGCAGACCAGCACCCGGTCGGCGACACGGACAGGACGCCGCAGGGACAGGGGCGCCGTCTGGGCCGGCAGGGCGTGGGGGACGTCGTGGCGGTGCAGCAGCCGCCAGGACGTCGCGCTCCCGCCGAGGAGGTCGGCCGCGTGGCGGCGCACCTCCGCCTCGGTCGGGGCCGTGCGGCCGGCGCCGAGCAGCGCGGAGGCCTGGACGAGGTGGCGGCCGGGCGGGGCGTAGGACGGTGCCGGGTTGGAGACGACGGCGGTGTTGACCAGCGGGCCGTCGGGCCGGGCGCGCCCGTCGACGAACAGCAGCCTCGAGTCCGTCGGCGCCTCGTCCGCGGCGAACCACCAGGTGGAGACGCCCTTCGTCGGCGGGGCCGCCGCGGCGTCGAGGCCCGCGAGCGGAGCGGCCTCCAGCGCGTCGGTGGCGACCACGACCTGGTCGGCGCGCAGGTCGCCGGCATCGGTGCGCACCAGCACCGAGGACCCGCCCGGCTCCACGGCCTCGACCGCGACGCCGAGGCGCACCCGCGCCCCGAGCGGTACTGCCAGCTGCTCGGGCAGCGCCTGCATGCCCTCGCGCGGCAGGGCCGGGGTGCCCGCGGCGAAGGTCTTGGCCAGCAGCAGCGCGTAGGCCTGCGAGGTCGAGCCGTCGTCCTCGAGCAGCACCCCGGCGAAGAAGCCGTCGATCACCGCCCGCAGCAGGCCGTGCACCCCGGCACGGTCCAGTGCCTCGGCGCGCGAGCGGTCGGGTCGTGCGGCGAGGACGTCCCCGAGCCGGCGGCCGGGCCGAGCGCGCAGCAGCGGCGCCAGCCACCGCGCCGCCGCCAGCACCTCACCGGGACGGCGGGCGAGCACCCGCGCGGACGCCGGCAGCAGGCTCGGCGCGGCGAGCGGGTGACCGAGCCGGGCCAGACCGCCCTCGTGGCGGGCGGCCACCCCGGCCTCGAAGGACTGCAGGCCCAGCGCGTCCGCGTCGACCCAGCGGCGCACCGCGGAGTAGGCCGGATTGAGCAGCTGGAAGCCGCGATCGAGCAGGAACCCGTCGACGCGGTCGGTGCGGATCCGGCCACCGACGGCCTCCGCACGCTCGACCACCACGACGTCGCGTCCGGCCGCGGCGAGCACCCCGGCGCAGCGCAGACCGGCCAGGCCGGCCCCGACGACGACGACGTCGGTCTCGCTCACACCGCTCGTCCCAGCGACTGAGCCACCGCCAGCACCCAGGTGCGCGGCCGGTGCTCGTCGGGGCGGAAGGTGCTGCTGCGCTCCCACACCGCCACGTAGGTGCGACGCACCGCGTCGGCGGCGGCACGCTCGTCGCCGCGGCACCGCAGCAACGCGAGCCTGTGGACCGCGCCGACGGTGTCGTCGTAGAGGTCCGCGAAGGCGGTGCGATCACCGCGCGCCGTGCACTCCAGGCACCCGGTCAGGGTGGTGGACGTCGTCGAGCCGCCCGGGCCGCCCGCGTAGTCCTGGCACATGCGGCCAGTGTGTCCGACCGGTGGCGACCACCGGTCACCCCTCAGGACCGGGGAGCCGCCAGGACCTGGAGCACGATCTCGCCCGGGCAGTCGGTCGAGCGGCGCATGGTCCATCGGCCGGACCAGTCCGCGGAGGTCCAGTTGGCCTCGGCGTCGTCCTCCTCGGTCTCGCCCTCGGTGATCTCGAAGCCGGCGTCGACGGCGTCGCGGTTGAGGAAGTCGAGGACGTCGTCGAACGGCGCTTCGCTGACCGCGGTGACGATCGTGCCGACCTCGGCGACCTCCTCGACGTCGTAGGCGGTGGTCTCGGGCGGGAAGGCCCAGTCCGGGGGGAACGGCGCGTCGTAGGGCGCCGACAGCTCGTCGACCTCCGCCCGGCACAACGTCTGGTCCGCCGCGTCCCCGCCAGACTCAAGCTCCGACTCCAGCTCTGACTCGGAGGCCGACTCCGGGGCCGACTCCGGGCTCGTCGAGCTCGCCGCGCCGTCCTCGCCGCACGCCGCAAGCGGACCCAGCAGCAGCACGGTCACCGCCAAGGCACGCCTCACCGGCGACCGTCGAACTTCGCGTAGAGCGTGCGGCCCGAGGTCTGCCGCGCGATCGTGGCGTAGGCGTCGCGTCCGTTCTTCTTCGGGTCGTCGACGCAGGCACCGATGCACCCGTCGGCGAAGCCGACCAGCACGCGTCCGTGGTCGTCGAGGGTGACGTCGATGAAGTCGAGCAGGTTGCGGTCGTCGCCGCAGGTCGTGCCGCCGGTGCAGATCGAGCCGCGCTGGACCGGGTCTCCCGGGGTGGCGTTGCTCGTCACCCAGGTGCGACCACCGTCGTAGGTGGTGCTGACGTAGAGGTTCCAGGTGCCGTGGAAGGTGGCGATGTCCTGGTAGTTGCCGCCCTGCTTGGTGCCGAGGTAGGCGATCGAGGCCCGGTCGTCGCCGCCGGCCACCGCGGTGGGGAAGACGGCGTTCTTGATGCCGAGGTCGCTGCCGAGGGTCTGGGTGCGCTTGAAGGTGTCGCCCTCGTTGGTGCTGATCGAGGCACCAGGACGCCCGTCGGCGCCGACGAAGCCGACGTAGGCGTGGCCGTCGGCGCCGAGACCGATCGAGGGGTCGGCGTCGCCCGGGGTGGTGCCGGCGATCTTCTTCACCGACCAGCTCACGCCGTCGTCGGTGGAGACGGCGACGGCCTGGCGGTTGCCGCAACCCTTGTTGGGCAGGTAGGCGGTCCCGTCCGGGGCGACCTTCACGTGGCCGTGCAGACCCCCGCACTCCATCAGGTTGTAGGTCGGGACCCCGGGGCCGAACGTCGCGCCACCGTCGTGGGAGGCGGCGCAGAAGGCCGCGGCGATGCTCTGGCTGCAGTAGTAGGCCACGTCCGGGTAGTCGGTCGTGGGCAGGGAGCCCAGGCCGTCCGCGGTGTAGGGGCCGCCGCCGATCGACTGGTGGTCGACGCCGCTGGGGATGCCGCCGCCCGTGGTCGGCGACCAGGTCTCGCCGTCGTCGTCGGTGTAGCAGGTCAGGGAGTTGGCGCCGGTCAGCTGCGACTCGAAGGTGCGCCCGGTCTGGCGGTCGGTGAACAGGATCGGGTCGAGGCTGGCCGTGCTCCCCTGGGGGCAGCCGTTGGCGGCGTCGGCCGAGACGTCGCTCCAGGTGGCCTCGCCCTGGTTCCAGGTGACCTTGAAGGTCGACAGGTAGGCCTGGTACATCGTGGCGCCGGTGACGAAGCTGTTGCCGATCGAGGGCTCACCGGCGTCGTTGGCGCTGGCCAGCTGCTCCGGTGCCGCGTAGGTGCGGAAGCCGGGGGCCTTGGCGGTACCGGGAGCGGGGTCGTCCGGGACCTTGGTGAGCGTGGCGGTGGCTTCGTAGGAGTCACCGAGCGGGGCGAACGGCACGACCCGCACGGTGTAGTCGCCGGCCCTCGGGGCGGTGACCACCAGCTCCGGGTCAGCCGAGGACGCGCCGGTGGCCACGACCCCGCCCTGGTCGTCGAGCAGGTAGACGTCGAAGTCGGCCGCCGTGTTCGGCCAGCCCACGCTGACCTCGAGGCGGTGCGTGCGGGCGAAGGTCCGCCCGGCGTCGACGTGCAGGGAGAAGTCGTCGCACGAGGTCGGCGCACTGCAGTCGGGCTGGTCCAGGGCGGTGCCGGTGGCGTTGGGCGTGGCGAAGGGCCCACCCGTCCAGGTCACGCTGCGGTCGCTGGGGCTGACCGAGCCCGTGGCCGGCGCCGCCGCGTCGGCCCCTCCGGAGCCGAGCACGACCAGCGTGCCCCCCACGACGAGGGCGGCGCTGGAGGCGAGGGTCAGCAGGCGGGTGGAGCGGCGGGTCCTGGATCGGTTCACGGACATCCCCATGTCTGAGGCGCTGGCGGTCCCGACCGGGCCACCAAGGAGAGCGCGGCGCCATCGTAGACCCGTCGGCGCCGGTCGGTCTCCCCCGAACCGGACCGGTGCGCCAGGATCGTCGCGATGAGCGAGATCGACGACTACCTCGACCTGGTGGGACAGCTGCCCGAGGTCCGGCGGCTCGACCGCGACCGCTACGCGGCGTTCGTGGTCGCCGGGCGCACCCTGGCCTACCTCTGGCCGGCGACCCGCACGGTCGGCCTCCGACAGACCGTGGCCGAGCAGCTCGCGCTGGTCGCGGAGCGTCCGGACGTCTTCGAGGTGCAGTTCACCTCGGGCGCCTTCGGCTGGGTCGTCGTCCGCCTCGAGGGCGTCGCCCGCGACGAGCTGGCCGAGCTCGTCTTCGAGGCCTGGCGGCTCACCGCCCCGGAGGACGCCGTGGCCCGGCGCGCCGACCGCCTGCCGACCTGAGCCTGGGCTCCGCCCGCCACGCTCGCTCTCACCACCGAGGAGCGCTCGCGGGTGGTCAGAGGTGGTCGGGCACCGTGAAGGTGTCGGGGTCCGTGCGCAGCGGCACCGCCGCCAGGGCGGCCTGGACGAGGACCACCCGGGTCCGTACCGTGACCGCCCGCTTGAGGCGGCCGAGGTCGTCACCGGTCACCGACTCCACGGTCTGCTGGACCTCGGCGTCGGTGTAGGTGGGCCGGGCGCCGGTCTCCACCTCCACGTCCGGCAGCGCGACGAGCACCGGCAGCACCTGGTCGCCGAGCGAGCTGAGCAGCACGAAGCGCTGGTAGCGGCCCATCGACTCCCACAGGGCGTCGACGTCCTGCTTGGCCTTGCGCACGTCGCGACGCGCAGCCAGCACCGACTTCGCGGCACCGACCATCGCCTGGGTCATCTCGTTCTCGCTGAAGCGCACCCCGCCAGCATGCCGGACGGACCGCCCGGCGCGGGGGTCAGGACAGGTCAGTCAGGACAGGTCAGTCAGGAAAGGCCGAGCACCCGCAGCGTCCGGCGCGCCATCCGCTGCTCGCCCAGCGCGTTGGGGTGGACGATCACCGGGTTGGTGCCGAGGGCCACCGGCTCGATCCACCGCTTGCCCACCGCCTGGCAGGCGTCGTGGCCGTCCGAGATCGCGTTGAGGTCGACGTAGGTGGCGCCGGTGCGGTGGGCCGACCGGCGCACCACGTTGTTCAGCACCCGCTGGAGGTTGCGCAGGTAGGGGACGTCGCCGCGGGCCACCGGCATCTGGGGGTAGCAGCCGACCCGCTCGGGCAGGATCCACGGGTAGCTGAGGATGGCCACCTCGGCGTGGGGCGCGAGGCGCTGCACGTCGCGCAGGGCACGCCGGAGCGCGGGGAACGTCGTGGACCGGATGGTGTCGATGAACTGCGAGCCGTACTTGTCGCGGCACGGGTGACCCTGCCCGCCCGAGGCCGTGCCCTCCTGGCCGCACTCGAGGATGCTGTCGATGAACACACCGGAGTCGTTGCCGCCGATGGTCATGGTCACCACGTCGGTGCCGGGCTGCAGGGCGTCGAGCTGGGGCGGCACGTCGTCGTACTGGGCGTTGCGGTAGTCGGTGGTGTCGGCGCCTCCGCAGCTGACGTCGGTCAGCTCGAGCCCGGCCTTCTCGGCGACCAGCTGCGGGTAGTTCGCCAACGAGCGCAGGCACTCCGGCGGGGCCGCCGGGTCGGTCGGCTCGACGCCGGTCGCTGCGCTGTAGGAGTCACCGAGCGCGACGTAGTCGTGCTGGCCGCCGCCGGGCGCGGGCTGGGCCTGGGAGACCGGCGCCGCGACGAGGCCGGCTCCGAGGATGGCCGCGGCGCAGGCGAGGGCGGCGGCGGGACGGGCACGGTGACGGGGTCGCATGACGGTGCAACGAGCCTGGTCGACGCTTCGTTACGCCCGCCGCGACACCGACGGACCGGGCGCGGGCATGATGCCGGTATGGCCGACCCCGCCGACGTGTCCCTCGCCCCCCTGATCACCGCCCCCGCACGGGCCGGCGCAGCACTGGCCTCCCGGGCGGGTGGGCTGGCGCGTCGCCCGGTGCGCTGGGGCCTGGGCCACGCCCTGCCCCGCACGGTGATGGGTCTTGCGGCTCGCCGCGGCGACGTCCAGGGCCAGCTGCTGCGGCCGGACGTGTGCACGGACCCCGCCCGGCTGGCCGAGCTGACGGAGCAGGTGCGCGCCTCGGGCTCCCTGCACCGCTCGGAGTATGCGTTCCTGACGGCGAGCCTGCCGGTCGTCAAGGAGGTCCTGAGCAGCAACGACTTCCGCACCGGGGTCTTCGGGCCGGGCGAGGGCATGCTGGGGCGGTTGGGGTCCTGGGCCGAGGAACCCGGACGGCTCGGTCCGCTCAACGCGCCCTCGCTGCTGGTCTCCGAGCCGCCGGACCACACCCGTTACCGCAAGCTCGTCACCCGCGTCTTCAGCGTGCGGGCCGTGGAGGCGTTGCGCGAGCGGACCCAGCAGATCGCCGACGACCTGCTCGACCGGCTCGAGGCCGAGGGCCCCGAGAATCCCGTCGACCTCGTCGACGCCTACTGCGCCCAGCTGCCGGTGACGGTGATCGCCGAGATCCTCGGCGTCCCGCCCGAGGACCGCCGGCGGGTCCTCGACTTCGGGGCCGCGGCGGCGCCGAGCCTCGACCTGGGCCTCTCGTGGTGGGAGTTCCGCCGGGTCGAGCGTGCGCTGGCGCAGTTCGAGGAGTGGCTGACCGGCCACCTGGCCTCGCTGCGGGAGAACCCCGGCGAGGACCTGATGAGCCAGCTCGTCGCCGCCACCGAGGACGGCCGCGGGCTCGACGACACCGAGCTCAAGGCGACCGCCGGCCTGGTGCTGGCGGCCGGCTTCGAGACGACGGTCAACCTGCTCGGCAACGGGATCGTGCTGCTGCGCGAGCATGACGATCAGCTGGCACGGCTCCGCGAGGAGCCGGCCCTGTGGCCGAACGCTGTGGAAGAGGTGCTGCGCCTCGACCCGCCGGTGCTGCTGACGGGCCGGGTGAGCAGCCGTGCGACCGAGGTCGCCGGCATCGCGGTGCCCCGGGGTGCGGTGGTCACCACGATCCTGGCCGGGGCCAACCGGGACCCAGAGGTCTTCGCCGATCCCGATCTGTTCGACGTGGCCCGCGAGAACGCCCGCGAGCACGTTGCCTTCTCCGCAGGACGGCACTACTGCCTCGGTGCGGCACTGGCCCGGATGGAGGGTGAGGTGGGGCTGCGCACCCTCTTCGAGCGGCACCCCGACCTCGTCGTGCTCCCCGGCGCCCGGCGCCGCCCCACCCGGATCCTGCGGGGGTGGGAGCGGCTACCGGCGCGCCTGGGTCAGGCGTCGACCACGAGGGTCACTTCGTCGCGACGGTGATCTTCGCGATGCCGACCAGCAGACCGGGCTTCACGGCGTCGGTCTTGAAGGTGTCGTTGAGCAGCGGGGCGGCGACGTCGGAGATCTCGACCTTGGTGCCCTCGAGCACAGCGGCACCGTTGGTGACCTTGAGCGGGTTGAGCGTGCTGCCGTCCAGCTTGAACAGGTAGGCGCTGGTGGCGGCCACCTTGCCGTTGACGGTCACGTCGCCGTAGACGCGCGAGACGCCCGGGTCGACGTTGAGGTTGGTCAGCTCGACCGTGGTGCCACCGGCCGCGAGGGACAGGCCGGAGTTCTCGTGCTGGACCTGACCGATCACGTAGGGCGAGACCGTGCCGGGCTTGTAGACCGTGACGTTGCCGCCGGTGATCGGGAAGGACAGCGTGGTGCCGTCGAGCTTGGCGCCGCCGACGATGCCGGGGGTGAGGCCGAGCTGCTTGAGCGCCTTGAGGAAGCCGTTGTCGAGCGAGATCTGGGTGTCGTTGCCGGTGAGGGCGTCGATCGCGGCGACCGGCTGGGGCGCCTCGGGAGCCGAGGACGGCGCCGACGAGGACGAGGAGCCGGAGCTCGAGGGGTTGGCGGGCTCGTTGCTGCCACAGGCAGCGAGCGGGGCGGCGAGCAGGCCGACGGTGGCGAGGGTGGCGAGGCCGCGGCGGACGCGGGTGGTGGGAGCGCGCATGATGCACGTCCTTTCAGGTGGGGGGCTGCGGTGCCGGTGGGCACCGCGTCACCAGGGGTTCGGCCCCCCGCACGCCACGGATGGGGCGGAGGCCCGATCCTCAGGCGACTCTTATCCCCGGCCCGCCGCCGGCTCGGCTCCGCCCGGCACTCAGTCGGCGTCGAGGGCGGACAGCTCCTCAGCTGCTCAGCTCGATGTCGGCTGCCGCCGCGGAGTCGCGGACCGAACCGGGGCGCTTGGCGCCGGGGATCGGGATGACGACCGGCGACTGGGCCAGCTCCCAGGCCAGCGCGACCTGCTGGGCGCTGACCCCGCGGTCCGTGGCGACGCGGGCGAAGGCAGGGTGCTTCTCGGCCAGCTCCTTGGCGTCGTTGAGACCACCCAGCGGGCTCCACGGCAGGAAGGCCAGGCCGAGCTCCTCGCAGACCTCGATCTCGGGCCGGCTGGAGCGGAACTTCGGCGAGAACTGGTTCTGCACGCTCACCAGCGCGTCGCCGAGCACGCCGTGGGCGAGCCGGATCTGGTCGGGGTCGGCGTTGGAGAGTCCGATCCGCGCGACCTTGCCGGTCTCGGCGATCTCCTTGAGCGTCGCGACCGTCTCCTCGTAGGTCACCTCGGGGTCGGGGCGGTGGTGCTGCCAGAGCGCGATCTGCTCGACGCCGAGGCGGCCCAGGCTGGCGTCGACCGCTGCGTGCAGGTGGGCTGCCGAGCTGTCGACCTTCCACTCTCCACCGTCGGAACGCACGTGACCGCCCTTCGTGGCCAGCAGCACCTGGTCGCGAACGCCGAGCTCGTCGAGCAGACCGGCGATCAGCGTCTCGTTCGCACCCTGCGCGTCAGCGCCCAGGTCGCCGTGACCGTAGGCGTCGGCGGTGTCGAACAGCGTGACGCCGGCGTCCAGTGCCGTCCGGACGGTGTCGAGCAGCTGCTCGCGCGGCTGGGTCCCGGACTGGTCGAAGGTCATCAGCCCGAGGCCGATCGCGCCGACCTGCACGCGCCCGACGGTGTCATTGCCGATCTCTCGTGTCTTCATGCCCTTTGTCTACCGCCCTCGGCCGCAGCGTGGACCCTCCGTTCGGGTTGGCGGACGCGTGGAGCCGCTGGTGGGACCTGGCTCAGGCCGTTCGAGGGCAGCTGGCTCGATGCGCTGCGGGGAGGGGAGCACAGCTCGGACCCTGGGCTGAGCAGTGCGGCCTTTCGCCCATGGAGCACGTAGATCTCGGCTAGAAGCTGAGCCGTGGATGGTCGTAGAAACCGGGAGGCCCCGATCCGAGCTCAACGCCGGCGAAGCCGCCTGGGGGTCCCGTGTGTGGTCCAGCCACGAACCGCAGGACGGTCCCGTCCGGGTCCGCCACATCCATGGCGATTCCGAACTCGCCCCGGTCGTGAACCTCACCGTGCGCGATGCCCAGCTCGTCGCAGCGAGCGATGACCGTAGACATCTGCTCCGCCGTGTCGACCATGAACGCGCAGACATCGAACCCGTCCAGCACCGGACTGCTCGCGCAGTAGGCACGCTCGCGTAGGGCGATCACGAAACCTGCATCATGATCGGCGAGCACGACCCCCCGGACGGCCGAGTCCTCGAAGAACTCGTTGGCCAGTTCCATGTTGAACAGGTCGGCGTACCACCGAGCGCTGCGCGTCAGGTCGCTCACTGGCAGCTTGATCTGGCGCACACCAGAGATCGGGAGCTTCATGATCTGCAGTTTGTCGCAAGATCGCGCCAGCCGATCAGTCTCGGCCCTCCGACGCCGGTCATGCCTGCCTGAGGCAACGTCTCGGTGCCGCTGTCGACGCGGCCCACTCGGCGGCCCGTGCGTAGACCCGGCCGTCTCGGAGGCGCGTCAGTCGCGCCCGCTGAGACATACGAAGCCAGGTCGTCTGAACCGCCGAGAGAGTGTCGGTGGACCCGCCTAGGTTGGCTCTCATGACCACCACTCCCGATGTCATCGCCCGGTACTACACCTCGGCGGCCCATGGTGACCTCGGCGCCCTCCTCGACTGCTTCACCCCGCAGGCTCAGGTTGTCGATGAGGGCCAGCACTACCAGGGCATCGCTGAGATCCGCAGGTGACGCGAGCGCGTGGCTTCCCGCTACACGTACACGACCGAGATCACCGGGACCCAGCAGACGACCGACGCCGAGTACGTCATCGCCACCCATCTCGAAGGCGACTTCCCCGGTGGGGTCGTCGACCTGGAGCAGAAGTTCACCGTGACCGGTGACCGCATCTCAGAGCTCCTGATCTGAGACGACGGCCTCGCAGCGCGGTGCGTCACACCATCGCGATCAGGGCGCCTGCTGGCTCGAGGGGCTTGCAGCGGGCCGGATGTCGTCAGGAGCCGCGATGGGCAACCCCGTCGGTGGTCGAGGCGCCATACGACGACCTCGCGGCCTCTGCCGTGACGCGGTACTGGACGCGGTAGGTGCCGCGGTGTGCGGAGTGGATCGCGTCGAGGCGAACTGGATGACCGCGGCGGCGACGGCCTCGGGAAGGTCGTGCTGGATAACTCAGACGGCCGGTGGGGTGAGTACGAGCTCGTAGTGCTCGTGCTCGGTCACACGCGGAGGGCTCGGACTGCGTCAACGCCGCGGACGACGTCACCGTTGCGGTAGGCCGCGTCGGTGTCGCGGATGTCGGTCAAGACTTCGGGGCCACTGAGAATCTCGAGGGTCTCCTCGAGCTGGGCGAGGTCGTCGGGGCTGAGGATGACCGCTGCCGGGCGGCCGCTGCATGTGACCGTCACCCGCTCGTGCTCGTGAGCAACGCGGTCCACTACTTCGCTGAGGTGATCGCGGACCTCGCGTGGCGACTCGGTACTCATGGCCACCATGGTGGCGCAAGGTCGGGTTCCCGGCAGCCTGTGATGAGGGCGTCGGCTCCCCGCGTCGAACCACCGCGAATCGGTTGCAACGCCCGAGAGCGTCGCCGGGCCCAAGACGACCCCACCCCCTCATAGGATCTGACGGTGAGCAGTCGACGCCGACGTGCCTCCAGCTCGTTCAGGTGAGGGCGGGGTCGGTGGCGTCCTGGTCACGTAGCCAGTGGGAGAAGGCGACTGCCTGGCCGCTGAGCGGTTCTGCATTGTCGGGTCGTAGCAGGTAGTGGGCTTGTCGCATCCGGATGGGCTCGCCTGGGGCTTGGAAGATCCGCCCGTCTTCCACGCTCTGTCGTGCGAAGCGTTCGGGAAGGATCGACCACATGCTGCTGGTTGCGACGATCTCGATGGCGGCGACCGAGGTGTCGACGGTCATGGCCGCCCGCGAGGTGGTCGCGGTGTCGTCGCCACCTCTGATGTCGTGGTCGAAGAAGCGACGCCACAAGTCGTCGAAGCCCAGCACCTGCACGCGTGGCTTGTCCTTCAACGAGGTCCGCTCGATCCTCGGACCGTACTGGTCGAGGTAGCCCGGTCCGTAGACCGCGATCGCGTAGTCGTCGTGCAGCTTCGAGGCCCGGTAGCCGGGCCAGAACCCGTTTCCCTGTCGGATCTCGAGGTCGACCTCCCTGGAGAGGAGTGCGTCGGCCCAGATGGTGGTGACCACCTGCAGCTCGATGTGGGGGAAGGCGGCCGCGAACCCCGCTAGGCGGCTGGCCAGCCAGGTCGTGCCGTAGGAGACCTGGACCCGGATCGTCAGGCTGGAGTGCGCTGCGGTGCCGAACAGTCCGTTCGTGGCGGCGGCGAGGTCCTCGAAGACGTCGCGGACCGCGGGCAGGTATGCCTGACCGGCTTCGGTGAGCCGCAGGCTGCGCGGTCGTCTCTCGAACAGGTCGACGCCGAGGTGTGCCTCGAGGTTGCGCACGCGCTGGCTGATCGCCGAGGGGGACAGGTGGAGCTCGGCGGCCGCGGACACGAAGCTGAGATGACGAGCGCTGGCTTCGTAGGCGTGCAGACCCAGGAGCGGCGGGATGCCGCCGGCGGGAGCATGAGCGAGCTTCATGCCACACATTCTGCACCCCATAGAGCGACGAAACATCCTTTGACCCGGGCCTGATGGCGAACCCAGACTGGTTGCCAGTCATCCCGTCGTCGCTGGAGAAGCCCATGTCCGACACCGTCAGCATCCGTTCCACCGATGAGGCCGAGCCTCGCAGGTCTGCCCGGGTGGTGCTCGCCGATCGCTACCTGACCTTGCCCCTGGTCGCGGGTTCGGCGACCTTCCACTACGTCTGGCTCCGAGACAACTGCTGGTGCACGTCATGTCGTGTGATCCAGTCCGGGGAGCGCCGACTGTTCACCGCCGACATCGGTGACGACATCGCTCCGGAGACCGCCGAGTTCGAAGCCGACGTCCTGCGGGTCTCCTGGAACGACGGCCACTGCTCGAACTACACAGCAGCCTGGCTCGCCACCCACGACTACTCCGACCCCGGACGAGCAGCTGCTGTGCACGAGCCGACCTTGTGGGACGCCACCTTGAGCAAGGTGCCGGCGTTCGAGCACGCCGACGTGGTAGGCACCGTGGCGGGACAGGTGGCCTATCTCGAAGCCGTTCGTGACTACGGTGTCGCCCTCGTACGAGGCACCCCGTCACGCGACGGCGAGGTCGCCCGCTTCGCAGAGACCATCGGCCACGTCCGGGAGACGGCCTTCGAACGGATCCACAACGTTCGACACGATCCGACCGGGTACAACGTGGCCCACACCTCGATCGAGCTCAAGCCGCACACCGACCTGCCCAGCTACCACTGGCCCCCCAGCGTGCAGCTGCTGCACTTCCTGTGCAACGAGGCCACCGGCGGAGAGAGCACCGTCACCGACGGATGGGCAGTCCTGGCGAACCTGAGGCACGCCGATCCGGCCGCCTTCGAGACGCTCACCCGGGTGCCGGTGGCGTTCCAGCTGTTCAGCGACACCGAGGACACCTACGCCGAAGCGCCGATGATCCAGCTCGACACCCAGGGGCGTGTGGCCACGTTCCGGTTCTCCAACCAGCTCGCCCAGCCCGTGGACACTTCCTTCGAGGTGATGGAGGAGTTCTACCGCGCCTACCGCAAGCTCGGGCGGCTGATCGACAGCGACATCTACCAGGTGGCCTTCAGGACCTCGAGCGGCGACCTGCTCACCGTGCACGGCCACCGGGTCCTGCACGGACGCCTGCCCTTCGACCCGGCCAGCGGCGCACGCCACCTGCAAGACGTGTACATGGACTACGACGACATGATGGCCCGACGACGCGTCCTGCTCGGTCAGCACAAGCCCGTCTCGGCACAGGCGGTCGCAGGGTGAGCGCCGTCGTCAGCTTCACTCGGATGGAAGACGGCACGGCCGAGGACTACGCGCTCCTCGCCCGCATCGAGACCGAGGAGATGCAGGGCTTCGCCGATCGCGTCCTCGGTTGGCTGGAGACCATGAAGGACTCCGCGGGCTATCGGATCAGCCGTCTCGACCACTGTCTGCAGGCCGCGACCAGGGCGGAGCGAGCCGGCGAGGACGAGGAGACCGTGGTGTGCGCCCTCCTGCACGACATCGGCGACCACCTCGCACCGGCGAACCACTCCGAGGTGGCCGCCGCGGTGCTTCGCCCCTACGTCAGCGACAAGAACTATTGGATCGTGAAGCACCACGGCGTCTTCCAAGGCTTCTACTACTTCCACCACCTCGGCGCAGACCCCGACACCCGGGACCGCTGGCGCGAGCACCCCTACTACCAAGCAACGGTCGACTTCTGCGCGAACTACGACCAGAACTCCTTCGACCCCGCCTACGACGCGGAACCCCTGAGTCACTTCACACCCCTGGTGCGGCACATCCTCAGCGAGGCCAACCGCAAGCCGTTCAGCCCGTGGTCGTCATGACCGCCATCGAGAACGTGGGCTTCATCGGCCTGGGCAACGTCGGCGGGAAGCTGGCCGGAGCGGCACTGACCGGCGGACTTGACCTGACCGTCTACGACCTGGATCGCGAGGCCGCCGAGCCACTGCTCGAGAGGGGCGCTCGCTGGGCTGGCTCACCCGCCGAGGTCGCCGCACGCAGTGATGTGATCATCACCTGCCTGCCGACCCCAGCGGCGAGCGCCGAGGTCATCGAGGGCGACGACGGGTTGCTCACCGCCATCCGTCGCGGTTCGGTGTGGGCGGAGATGAGCACGACCGACGAGGCCGAGGTGCGCCGCCTCGCCGGTCGATTTGCCGACGTGGGCGTGGCGTCCGCGGACTGTCCGGTCTCGGGCGGCTGCCACCGGGCAGCCACCGGGAACATCTCGATCTTCGCCGGGTGCGACCGCCCGGTGTTCGAGCGACTGCTGCCGGTGCTCACCACGATCGGTCGCCAGGTCCTGCACACCGGGCCCCTGGGCACGGCCTCGGTTCTCAAGGTGGTCACGAACTACCTCGCCACCGCCCACCTGGTGGCGCTCACCGAAGCCCTGGTCACCGCGGCCGGAGCCGGCATGGACCTGGCCACCACCTATGACGCGATCCGGATCTCGTCGGGGAACTCGTTCGTGCACGAGACCGAGGGCCAGGTCATCCTCAACGGCAGCCGCGACATCGGGTTCACCCTCGACCTCGTGGCCAAGGACCTGGGCCTGTTCCAGTCCGTGGCCGACCGCGCGGAGGTGCCGCTCAAGTTGTTGCCACTGCTGCAGGACGGGGTCGCCGAGGCGCTCGACCGCTACGGCCCCCGCGAGTGGTCTCCGAACATCATCCGCGGCCTGGAGGCGACTACCGGCCTCGATGTTCGTGCGCCCGGGTTCCCGGCGCAGATGGTCGACCGCGAGGCACGCTCCGAGGGCGTTGAGGTGGTCAACAGCTGGCACTAGCACGGTTCTGCGCGCTACATCGTGGCAGCGACCGCGAAGCGGACACACATCGATGCATGGTCCGCGAGACGTCCCGAGCGATGCCTTCCGGGTTGGTGCCGCGACCCTGAGCTGACCGCCTCCACCGTGGACCCCTCGGACCCCTTGGATCACCGTGCCGGGTGCTGTGCGGCGCACGCACCAGCTCCCGGGCTACTTCACCTCGCTGCGACGCAGGAACAGCAGCCCGAGGACGAGCGGCACGACGATCCAGATGGCCGTGGTCGAGGCGAGCATGGCCCACTCCCGGGCCGTGTCGGTGCTGCCGT
>CAWGHQ010000005.1:0-260601 GCA_963822495.1 uncultured Actinomycetota bacterium
CTCAACGTTGTCGTGGTTTGTGAACCACGACAACCGCGAAAGTTCCCCGGCCGACCGGGGATTCCCAGCGCCCGGCCACCCCGGCCGCCGGCCCTGGGCCGACCAACCGGCCGCCCGCCGCACGAACGCGCGACAAGCCCAGCTCCCGGTTGGGGGCTCACCGCAGGCCGGCGCGGACCTCGGCCAGGGCTGCGTCGAGGTCGACCTGAGGGTTCCAGCCCCAGCCGCGGGCGCGGTCGGCCAGGACCCGGCCTCGCCAGGCGTCCTCCTCGATCCACTGCGGCATGACGCCGAGCGCCTCCGTGACTGCGCCGAGGTAGTCGCGCCAGGTGGCCGGACCCGCGGCCACGTTGACCGCCGTGCAGCCGCCCTCGAGGGGACCGCGCGCCGGGTCCGAGGACGTCGCGACCGTCGCGACGGCGACGTCGGCGGCGAGCCGGGCGAGGTCGTCGACGTGGACCCAGGCGAAGCCCTTGCCGGGGTCGGCGCGGCGGGCGGAGGCGTCGTCGCGGACCGATGCCGGTCGCAGGGTGTTCCAGATCGAGGTGGCGCCGGACCCGAGGATCGCCGGCGGGCGCAGCAGCACCCGCGTGAGGCCGTCGACGCCGGCCAGCGCGAGGTCGGCGTCGCGCTTGGTGACGGGGTAGTCGCCGGCGTCGTCGCCCACCAGCGGTGAGCTCTCGTCCACGTCGCCGACCTGTGGCGACCGGTCGTAGACGGCGGCGGTGGAGATGTGGACGAAACGCGGAACCCCGGCCTCACGGGCGGCGCGGGCCAGTGCCGGCGTGACCTCGACGGCCACCCGGTGCTGGGTCTCGAGGTCGCCGCCGAGGGGGTGCACGGTGGACACGAGCGCTGCGGCGCCGCTCATGACCTCGCTGGCGAAGGCGGCGTCGTGCAGCTCCCCGACACGCTCCTCGACGTCGACGGGCGCAGTTCCCGAGCGACGCACGACACCACGCACGGTGGCACCGCGCGCCCGCAGTGCGGCGCAGCAGCGGGAACCGACGAGGCCGTTGGCCCCGGTGACGACGACGACGCCAGGCGGCACCAAGGAGGCGGCCGGCGTCGGCTGAGGGGTTGGGTCGGGCGTCGCTGTCGGGCTCATCCGGTCACCCTGCCACGCCGCCGAAGGCGCCGCCGTCGTGTGTCGAGGTGCCCGCCGTCGCGTCGTACCCGACCGCCACCTCGCCTCACCGCGACCGCCGCCTCGGCTGACCGCGACCGCCACCTCGGCGTCAGATGGCGCGGTCGCGGCCCACCCAGTAGGGGCGGCGCAGGTCGCGCTTGAGGATCTTGCCGGTGGGGTTGCGAGGTAGCGCCTCGACCACGTCGATCGAGGCGGGCGACTTGTAGGCCGCGAGGTGGGCGCGGCAGTGCGCCGCCAGGTCGGCCGGCGACGCCTCGGCTCCAGGCTTCAGGGCCACGACCGCCTTGACCGACTCGCCCCACCGGTCGTCGGGCACCCCGATCACCGCGACCTCCGCGACTGCGGGGTGCTCGGCCAGGACCCGCTCCACCTCGGGGCTGTAGATGTTCTCGCCGCCCGAGATGATCATGTCCTTGAGCCGGTCCTCGACGAAGACGAAGCCCTCCGCGTCGACGCGGCCGAGGTCGCCGGTGCGGAACCAGCCGTCCCCGACGAGCACCTCGGCGGTGGCCTCGGGCCGGCCGAGGAAGCCCTTCATCAGCTGCGGGGTGCGTAGCCACAGCTCGCCGGGCTCGCCGGTGCCCACGTCCTCGAGCGTGCCGGGGTCGACGACCCTGACCTCGACCCCGGGCACCGGCCGACCCGCGGAGAGCAGCAGGTCGTGACGACCCGTCGCCATCGCCTCGCGGTGGTCCTCGGGCATCAGGTGCGTGGCCACGCCGGCCACCTCGGTCAGCCCGTAGACCTGGATGAAGTCGGTCTCCGGCCAGGCCTGCATCGCCGCCCGCAGCAGCGGGAGCGGCATCGGCGCGGCGCCGTAGGTGTAGGTCGTGAGGCGACCGAAGACAGCGATCGCCTCCGGCCCGGACTGGAGCACCTGGGCGAGCACGGCCGGCACCAGGAACGTGGCGGTCGCGCCGGCCAGGATCGCCGCGGCCAGGGAGGCGGCGTCGGGCTCTCGGGTCAGCACGCTCGGGATCCCGTCATGGAGCCCGAACAGCACGTAGCTGGAGCCGCCGACGTGGAACAGCGGCATCGCCACCATCGACTTCTGCCCGGGTCGGAACTCCCAGCCGTCGTGGGCCGCCACGGTGTGCGCGACCAGGTTCGCGTGGGTCAGCATGACACCCTTGGGTCGCCCGGTCGTGCCCGAGGAGTACATCACCAGGCACACGTCGTCGGGGGTCACCTCGGGGTCGCGGGCCAGGGGCTCGGCAGCCGAGAGCAGGTCCTCCCACGCGTCCCCGGCCCCACCGTCCGGCGTCACCTCGACGACGTGCTCGACGCTGGTGAGCCGGTCGCGGACCCCCGCCACCAGCGGCAGCAGCTCGCTGCCGACCACCAGCACCCGCGCCCCGCAGTCGGTGACGGCGAACTCGACCTCCTCGGCCGCCGAGCGCCAGTTGATGATCGCGTTCGCCGCGCCCAGCGACCCGGCCGCCAGTGACAGCTCGACGCACGCCGGGTGGTTCTTGTCCAGGAACGCCACGACGTCACCACGACCGACGCCCAGCGCGCTCAGGCCTCCGGCTGCGCGTCGCACCCGCTCGTCCCAGGCCGACCAGGTCCAGGTGCGGTCCCGGTAGGTCATCGCCTCCGCGTCCGGGGTGGTCGCCGCCCAGTGGGAGAGCCGGTCGTCGAGGAGAACGGGCAACGGAGCGGTCATGGCGCCGATTGTGACCGAGGCCACACACGCCCACAAGCCGCAGGTCGCCACGCATTCTTCTGCTGCCATCAGCGCAGTCTCAGCAACCTCACAGACGCCCGAGACATGGTCGAGTCATGCCCGACGAGAACCTGCCCCCCTCCGAGCGCCCCGCGCCGGCGCACCCCACCACCGATGCCACGGCCACACCAACGCCTACGGCCACACCGACGCCTACGGCCACACCGAGCCGACCCGCGTGATCCCGCCGCCCCCTGCGGCCGGTCCGTTCGGCTTCGCGTCGTCCGCCGAGCCGCGTCCCGCGAGGTCGCGCCGCGCGTTCGCGGCGTCCCTGGTCGCGGCCTCGTTGCTCGTGGGCGGGGTCGCCGGCGTCGGTGGCGCCGCGGCCTACTCGACCTGGCTCGACGACGGCGCAGGCTCCTCGGTCGACCAGGCGGTGGCGACCTCGCCGGTCGTGAGCACCGCACCCGACACCTCCGGGGACACCTCGGTCGAGCAGGTCGCCACGGCCGTGCTGCCCTCGGTGGTCAAGCTCGACGTCAAGGGCGCGCAGGAGGCCGGCTCCGGCTCCGGCATCATCTTGTCCTCCGACGGACTCATCCTGACCAACAACCACGTCGCGGAGGTCGCCGGGGACGGCGGTTCCATCACCGTCTCCTTCGAGGACGGCTCCGAGGCGCCGGCCTCGATCGTGGGCACCGACCCGCTGACCGACGTCGCCGTGGTGAAGGCCGAGGGCGTCAGCGATCTCACCCCGGC
This sequence comes from uncultured Actinomycetota bacterium, assembly GCA_963822495.1. Lineage (GTDB taxonomy): Bacteria > Actinomycetota > Actinomycetes > Propionibacteriales > Nocardioidaceae > Nocardioides. Next base: position 3,576 of record CAWGHQ010000005.1, read on the forward strand.
CACCATCGGCACCTCGGGCGACCTCAGGGTCGGCCAGGACGTCGTGGCCATCGGGTCGCCGTTCGGCCTCGACGCCACCGTGACCAGCGGCATCGTCAGTGCCCTGAACCGGCCGGTCGACGTCGGCCGGGACGCGCAGGGCAACGTGACCGCCTACCCGGCCGTCCAGACCGACGCCGCGATCAACCCCGGCAACAGCGGCGGCCCCCTCGTCGACGCCGCCGGCCACGTGGTCGGCATCAACGCCTCGATCCGCACCGGCGGCGGCTCGACGACCGGGGCCGAGTCCGGCTCGATCGGTCTCGGTTTCGCCATCCCCATCGACGAGGTGCTGCCGATCGTGGACCAGCTCGAGAAGGGTGACACGCCGACGCACGCCCAGCTCGGCATCTCCGTCTCGCCGGTCGAGGCCGCGGCGGACAGTGGTGCGGTGGTCGCCAACGGCGCCGAGGTGCAGGAGATCAACGACGGCTCCGCCGCCGGGTCGGCCGGGCTGGAGGCAGGCGACGTCATCACCAAGATCGACGACACCCAGATCACCAGCGTCGACTCGCTCATCGCCACGATCCGCTCCTACCGGCCGGGTGACGACGTCAGCGTCACCTACCTGCGTGGCGGCAGCGCCGAGACGACCACGATCACCCTGGACTCCGACGCCAGCACCAGCTGAGGGCGGCCGACCGGTGCGACCCGGCTCAGGTCAGGTGCTTCTGCATCTCCGCGAGCCGGGCCACCGGCTGGAAGCCGAGCGCCTCGTTGACCGCGATCATGTGCTCGTTCTCCTCGGCGTTCCAGGTCGTCACGCGGACGACCTCCGGGGCAGCGGCCTGCAGCAGATGGTGGTTGGCGACCTTGACGGCCAGCCCGAGGCGGTGGCCCCGGTGGTCGCGGCGCACCAGGGTCCCCCACTGGTAGGCACGACCGGGCTCGTGGACCGTGGTCACGAGGTGCGAGTAGGCCACCAGCGTCCCGTCCTCGGCAAGGGCGACCGCGTGGAAGGCCGTGCGGCCCTGCCTGCGTTGCTGAGCCTCCGCTGCGCGGTGCGCGGCCACGTCGACCGAGGCGGCCGACGCGCTCCAGCGAGCCGGTCGGCGCCTCGGTCATCAGCGTGGCGTCCAGAGCGAGCCAGCCCTCGACGAGGTCCTCAGGCAGCGGGCCGCTCCACGCCCGCACCGTGTACGCCGCGTGGCGGCTCGGCCGCGTGGTCGGCCAGCTCGCTGAGCCTGGCGTCGGGCACCCGACCACGCAGCTCGCGCTGGACGTCGCCGAGGCCGAACCGGAAGCCGTCGGTGCACGGCGAAGTCGTGGCCCGGGGTGCCGCTCGGGTCCGGGCCGCCGGCGTGGGGCCAGGCGCTCTCGGCGTCGAGGCGGGACCTGCCCTCCTCCCGGCAGCGCTGCTCGAGGTGGGCCAGCATCGCGCTCCCGTGGCCCTGCCGGCGGTGCTCGGGCGGGGTCGTGACCTCCACGTCCGCGGCCCGGAGGTCGTCGAGCAGGCTCAGCACGAGCATCCCGGTGGTGACGACCTCGCCGTCGACCAGCCCGGCCCAGGCCTCGCTGCGCCGGGCCAGGGTCGGGACGGCCAGGCTGACCGCGATCTCCGGCGCGGTCCACACCGTCGCGGCCTCCCCGGTCTCGGCACGGTGGGCGGCGACCACCGCGGCGTGCCAGGCGGGGAACACGCCAGGACTGCCTGGACGGTCGGGACGGTCGGCGTCGTCGGGGTGCACCGCGACGATCTCCAGGCCGCTCATCGTGCTCGCACGACCGTCGCCTCGTCCCAGACCGGACCGTCGGACTCGTAGACCTCGCCGTCGGCGCCGTAGACCAGGAAGCGGTCGAACCCTCGGGCGAACCAGCGGTCGTGGGTGACGGCGAGCACCGTGCCGGCGAAGGCGGCCAGGCCGTCCTCGAGCGCCTCGGCCGACTGCACGTCGAGGTTGTCGGTGGGCTCGTCGAGCAGCAGCAGCGTCGCACCCGAGAGCTCGAGCAGCAGGATCTGGAAGCGCGCCTGCTGGCCGCCGGAGAGCGACTCGAAGCGCTGCTCGCCGGCGACGGCGAGCTCGTAGCGGTCCAGCACCCGGGCGGCCTGCTCGCGACCCATGCCCGACCGGCCCCGGCCGTCGGCCCCGGCGTCGCCACGGTGCAGCACCTCCAGCAGCGTGCGCCCCCGCAGCTCGGGGTGCTCGTGGGTCTGCACGAACCAGCCCGGTCGCACGCGGGCGCCGAGCCGGGCCGTCCCGGTGTGCCGCACCGGCTCGACGGGGGCGTCCTCGACCGGGCGGTGCTCCACGTCCGGGTCGCTGCCACCGGCCGCGAGCAGGCGCAGGAAGTGCGACTTGCCGGAGCCGTTGGAGCCGAGCACGGCCACGCGCTCGCCGTACCAGACCTCGAGGTCGAAGGGGCGCATCAGGCCCTGCAGCTCGAGACGCTCGCAGATCACGGCCCGTTTGCCGGTACGGCCGCCGGAGAGGCGCATGGTGACCTGCTGCTCGCGGGGCTGCTCGGTGGGCGGGCCCGCCTCCTCGAAGCGACGCAGCCGGGTCTGGGCGGCGCGGTACTGCGAGGCCAGGCCGTCGTTGTACTCGGACTTGATCCGGTAGCGCAGCACCAGCGCCTTGAGCTTGGCGTGCTCCTCGTCCCACCGTCGCCGCTGCTCCTCGAAGCGCGCGAACCGGTCCCGTCGCGCCTCGTGGTAGGAGGCGAAGCCGCCGGGGTGGGTCCAGACCCGGTTGCCGGCTCCGGAGGCGCCGAGCTCGACCGTGACCACCCGGGTGGCGGTGTTGGCCAGCAGCTCGCGGTCGTGGCTGATGAACAGGATCGTCTTGTCCGAGTCCCGGATCCGCTGCTCGAGCCAGGTCTTGCCGGGCACGTCCAGGAAGTTGTCGGGCTCGTCGAGCAGCAGCACCTCGTCCGGCCCGGCCAGCAGGTACTCCAGCACCAGCCGCTTCTGCTCACCGCCCGAGAGCGTCCGCAGCTCGCGGTACCTCGCGCGCTCGTAGGGCACCCCGAGAGACCGCACGGTGCAGACGTCCCAGGTGACCTCGACGTCGTAACCGCCGGCGTCGGCGTAGTCCGAGAGAGCCGTGGCGTACCGCAGCTGCGTGGGTTCGTCATCGGTCTCCATCAGCGCCAGCTCGCAGGCGTCGACCTCGACGGCAGCCGTGCGCACGCGCGCCGGGGCCACCGAGCGCAGCAGGTCGGCCACCGTCGGCTCCTCGCCGCCGGTCTCGAGGCCGGCGCCGACCATCTGACGCATCACCCCGAGGCCACCGCCACGGCCGACGGCACCCGCGTGCGGCGCCAGCTCGCCGGTCACGATGCGCAGCAGGGTGGTCTTGCCGGCCCCGTTGGCCCCGACCAGCGCGACCTTGGCGCCCTCCCCCACCCGGAAGGAGACGTCGTCGAGCAGGACGCGCCCGTCCGGCAGCTCAAAGCGCACTCCTGCGACGTCGACGTGTCCCACGAGCAGCCATTGTCCCCGCTCCCACGGGTCGCGCGCACCCCGGTTTGTCCGGTGGCTCGCGCGACCGGGCCCGGGCCGCGTCCCCGTCGTCTGGGGGTCCGCGTCATGATGTGTCCGCACGGTCGTGTGCGCGGCCGACGACACGAGAGCAGGAGGCAGGGCATGCAGCTCGAGCTGTCCGAGGAGGACCGGGCCTTCCGCGAGGAGATGCGGACCTTCTTCACCACGAAGGTCCCCCAGCACCTCCGCGACGCGGTCAAGGAGGGTCGTGAGCTCTCCAAGGAGGAGATCGTCGAGGCCCAGCAGACCCTCAACGCCGCCGGCCTGGCCGTGCCGCACTGGCCGGAGGCCTACGGGGGCCGCGGGTGGAGCGACCTCCAGCGCCACCTGTGGAACGAGGAGATGCAGCGCGCCTTCGTGCCCGCGCCCCTGGCCTTCAACGCCTCGATGATCGGACCGGTCATCGCCCAGTTCGGCTCCGAGGAGGTCAAGGAGCGGTTCCTGACCAAGACCGCCAACCTCGACATCTGGTGGAGCCAGGGGTTCTCCGAGCCCGACGCCGGCTCCGACCTGGCCAGCCTGCGCACCACCGCGGTGCGCGACGGCGACGACTGGGTGGTCAACGGCCAGAAGACCTGGACCACCCTGGGCCAGCACGGCGACTGGATCTTCACGCTGGTGCGCACCAACCCCGACGTCAAGAAGCAGGCCGGCATCTCGATGCTGCTGATCGACATGACCACCCCCGGCGTCGAGGTCCGCCCCATCGAGCTCATCGACGGCGGCCACGAGGTCAACGAGGTCTGGTTCTCCGACGTCCGCGTGCCGGGCGAGAACCTGGTCGGCGACGTCGACGGGGGCTGGACGATCGCCAAGTTCCTGCTCGGCAACGAGCGGGTCGGCGTCGCGCCGGTCGGCGCGACCAAGCGCTCGCTCGCGCTGGCCAAGGAGCGGGCTCCCGAGCAGCTGGCCGACCCGCTCACGGCGGCCCGGGTCGCGGAGCTCGAGAACGAGCTGCTCGCCCTCGAGCTCACCGCGCTGCGCGTCGTCGCCCACTCCGAGGGCGGCGAGCCGCACCCGGCCAGCTCGGTGCTGAAGCTCAAGGGCACCGAGCTCCAGCAGGCCGTCAGCGAGCTCGTCGTCGACCTGGCCGGGCCGGGCTCCCTGGCCTCCGGCGCCGGCGACGACTCCGACCTGGAGAGCTGGGCCCGCCGCGCCACGCCGACGTACCTGAACCTCCGCAAGGCCTCCATCTACGGCGGCTCCAACGAGGTCCAGCGGCAGATCATCGCCAAGACGATCCTCGGTCTCTGAGCCGGACGAGCAGGAGAGAGAAGCGACATGGACTTCACCTACGACGACGAGCAGGAAGCGCTGCGGGACGCCGTGCGCGGGCTCGTCGGCAAGACCTACTCCGACCACGAGCACCGGCGCCAGACGGTCGGCGAGGACCCCGGCTTCGACGAGAAGCAGTGGGCCCGGATGGCCGAGATGGGGATCCTGGGGCTCCCCTTCGCCGAGTCCGACGGCGGCGTCGGAGCCGGCCCGGTCGAGATCGGGATCGTGGCCCAGGAGCTCGGCCGGGTCATCGCCCCCGAGCCGTTCCTGACCTGCGTGGTGCTCGCGGGTGGCCTCGTCTCGGCCGCCGGCACCACCGAGCAGCGCCAGGAGCTGTTGGCGCAGGTCGCTGCGGGCGAGCACCTGCTGGCCCTGGCCCACGACGAGCCGGGCTCGCGCTGGAGCGACTCCCCCACCGGGACCCTCGCCAGCCGCGACGGGGACGGCTGGACGCTGAGCGGGGTCAAGGAGCCGGTCGTCCAGGGCGCCCGGGCGGAGACCCTCGTGGTCAGCGCGGTGCTGCCCGACGGCGGCGGCACCGGGGTGTTCCTCGTCGCCGGCGACGCCGACGGGCTCGACCGCACGGCCTACCGCACCTACGACGGTGGTCGCGCCGCGAGGCTCACGTTCTCGGCCACCCCGGCGACGCCGCTCGGCGACGTGTCGACCGTTCCACGACCCTGTCGACGATCCTCGACATCGGCCGGATCACCGCGGCCAACGAGGCGCTCGGCTCCATGCAGACCGCGCTGCGACTGACCACCGAGTACCTCAAGAGCCGCAAGCAGTTCGGCGTCACGCTCAACACCTTCCAGGCGCTCAGCTTCCGCGCGGCCGACATGTACGTCTCCGTCGAGCTGGCCAGCAGCATGGTGCAGTGGGCCACGATGGTGCTGATGAGCGGTGACCCCGCGAAGGTGTCCGAGGCCGCGCGTCGCGCAGCGCTCCAGGTCAGCCGATCCGCCCGCCACGTCGGTCAGGAGGCCATCCAGCTGCACGGCGGCATCGGCATGACCGCCGAGTACGCCGTCGGCAACCACGTGGCGCGCCTCACGGCGCTCGACCACCTGCTCGGTGACGGCTCCTTCCACCTCGCGGCGCTCGCCGGCGCGGTCGCCGACCATCCGGGAGTCGACCCGCTGGCCTGAGTCGTTCGACCACGCTCCGCCCGGGGTGTCGAGGCTGCCGGTCTGCCGGCGTCCTTGACACCCCGGGGGGCCGGGTCGATGCTGATGGCCCGCCCGATCCCGGAGGCTCCTGTGACACCTCTGCGCCCCGTCGTCGTCCTCCTCCTCGCGCTGCTGGCCCAGCTGGTCGCGTTGCCCGCGACGGCGGCACCCGGGGACGCGGCCCCCGGGGACTGGCAGGGCCCCCAGGTGGTGGACCCCCGCAGCGGGACGGCGCAGACCGCCGCCGTGGCCGGGGCCGACGGGGCGAGCGTGTTCTGGCACCAGGACGGCTCCACCTGGGTCTCCCACCGAGATCCCGGCCCGGCCGGGACCTGGTCGACACCTCAGAGGCTGCCCGGGTCGCTCGGCCGCGGGCGGATCCGTGCGAACCCGCTCGCCGGTGGTGGCGCGGTCGTGGTGGCCGTCGCCCCGCGCGACGCGGTGGGTACCTCGACCCGGTCGATCTGGCAGGTCTCCTCGACCGGCGTCCCCTCGCCACGCCAGCCCCTGCCCCTGCGGGACGTCCGGCCGCGGGTCTTCGCGGTCCAGGGGAGGAGCCTGCTCGTCGCGGGCACCCGCTCCGACGCAGGAGGCGAGGCCCGCGCCGCCGTGCGTGACCCCGCGGGCCGGTGGACGGTGACCCCACCGTTCCCGCTGGCCCGCGACGTCGTCGTGGTCACGGCCTACTTCGACGCCGGGGGCACGGCGCACGTCCTGGCCAACGCCGTCACCAAGCACATCCCCGACACCGAGCAGCGCCGCGGCGCCTACCCGGTCTACGAGGCCACGGTGCGACCCGACGGTTCGTGGGGCCCACGCTCCATGGCGGTGCGCACCTTCGCCCCGGGCGGCGCGATCGGCGACGCGAACGCCGACGGCGACGTGACGCTCGCCTACGTCCACGAGGACCAGCGCTCGCGCATCACGACGATGTTCAAGACGCGTCCGGCCGGCAGCGACGCCTGGAGCCCGCCGACGCGGGTGCCCGACGCGTTGCGCTCGGTGCGCCTCGGCGTCGCCGGCGACGGCAGCACCGCGATCCTGCGCTCTGCTCCCTACGCCAGCACCTGGCAGGGCCGGCTCGGCCCGGACGGCACCCTCGAGGAGTGGCAGCGACTGGCCACCGAGGCCGACGGCCCGCGCGGGGCGGTGCTGAGCGTCGCCGACAGCGGCCCCGCCACGGTCTCGGTGGTCCTGGCCGACGCCGTCCCGGGCGAGCCGGGGGCGGACGGCGGCACCGGTCTGGAGCGGACCTGGCGCTGCCTGCCCGCCGAGCCCTGCGAGCGCGTCGGCGACTTCCCGGACCGGGACGGCTACTCCCCGGTCGTCCTGGCCAGCGCGCCCGGGGGCGAGGTCCACCGCTTCGACGGGTCGCCGGCCTCGTGCGGTGGCGACGTGCTGTGCAGCTGGTGGCTCGCCGCTCCCTGACCCGACGCCCCGGCCCGACGCCCTGACCCGACGCCCCGACCCGACGCCGACGAGGACCGCCGCTCAGCGCGGTGCTGCGCCGACCATCCGGAGGGCGAGCTCGCGGTAGTGCGCGGCGAGCTCCTCGGCGCCCCAGCCACCGGCCTCGTCGTACCACCGGGCCAGGTCGATGCCGAGCGAGAGCAGTGCGGCCGCGGTCATCCGGGCGTCCCCGGGGCGGAAGGTGCCACGATCGGCGCCGTCCTGGATCACGGCGACGACGCGGGCGCTGATCGCGTGCCGCAGCTGCTCGATCTCGGCGCGGTGCTCGGGTGAGAGCGCCCCCAGCTCGTAGTTGAGGATCCTCGCCGTCGTGTGCGACTCGGCGTGGTGGCGCACGAAGTCCTCGGCCACCCGACCGAGCCGCTCGACCACGTCGGTCGTGGCCGCGACCGCCCGGTCGACGACGGCCAGGGTGCGTTCGTGCCCGGCCAGCGAGATGGCGAAGAGCAGCTCCTCCTTGGAGCGGTGGTGGACGTAGAGCGCAGCCGGCGACATGCCGGCCGCGGCTGCGATGTCGCGGGTCGTCGTCCCGTGGAAGCCGCGCTCGGCGAAGGCGGCCACGGCGGCCTCGAGCAGACGCGCCCGGGCCCGGGCCGAGCGCTCCCCGCTCGCGGGTGGTTGACGGACGTCGGTCACAACCACCAGAGTAAGCAAGCGCTTGGTCACGAGGCAACGACGCGACGATGACGGCATCAGGAGGCGCACATGCAGGGGCTTGCACGGCAAGGCTGCGATCGTGACCGGGGCCAGCCGCGGCATCGGTCTGTCCATCGCGCACCGGCTGGTCGCCGAGGGGGCGCGGGTCACCCTCACCGCTCGAGGGGCCGAGCCGCTCGACGAGGCCGTGACCGCCCTGGTCAGCAGCGGCGGCGAGGGTTGCGCCCAGGCGGTCGCGGGCAATGCCGGCGACGCCGACCACCGCGCCGAGGCCGTCGCGGCGACCCTCGCCGCCTTCGGCAGCGTCGACCTGCTGGTCAACAACACCGGCATCAACCCGACCTACGGGCCGCTGATGGACCTCGATCTCGCCGCCGCCCGCAAGACCGTCGACGTCAACGTCGTGGCCGCCCTGGCCTGGGTCCAGGAGTGCCACCGAGCCTGGATGGACGAGCACGGCGGCGCGGTGGTCAACGTGGCCTCGCTCGCGGGCGTGCGCCCGGCGCCGGGGATCTCCTGGTACGGCGCGACCAAGGCGGCGCTCATCCACCTCACCAAGGACCTCGCCGTCGAGCTCGGCCCGGGGGTGCGGGTCAACGCCGTCGCGCCGGCCGTGGTCAAGACGGCCTTCGCCTCCGCGCTCTACGAGGGTCGCGAGGCCGAGGTCTCGGCCGCCTACCCGCTCCAGCGCCTCGGCGAGACCGACGACGTCGCCAGCGCGGTGGCGTTCCTGCTCTCCGCGGAGTCGTCCTGGGTGACCGGCCAGACCCTGCTGCTCGACGGCGGCGTCAGCCTGACCGGCGGCGTGTGATGGTCACGACCGCCGAGGTGCTGGCCGACAGGGGCGTGGTCGTCACGGGCGCCGGACGCGGCATCGGTCGCGCGCTGGCCACCCGCGCGGCCGCCGAGGGCGCCCGCGTGGTCGTCAACGACCTCGACCCCGATGCCTGCCACGAGGTCGCCGAGGCGATCGGCGCCACCGCGATGCCGGGCGACTGCGCGAGCGTCGCGGGCGTGGGCGCGCTGGTCGAGGGCGCCACCCGAGCCCTGGGCGGCATCGACGTCTACTTCGCCAACGCCGGCATCGACGGGTCGCTGGGCGAGTCCCCGACCACCAGCCTCGAGGCCGACGAGCAGGTGTGGGCGCAGGTCCTCGACGTCAACGTGATGGCCCACGTGCGCACCGCGCAGGCGCTCGTGCCCCGCTGGCTCGAGGCCGGCGGGGGTCGCCTGGTCGTCACCGCGTCGGCCGCGGGCCTGCTGTCGATGATCGGCAGCGCCCCGTACTCGGTGACCAAGCACGCCGCGGTGGCCTTCGCGGAGTGGCTCTCGATCACCTACGGCGACCGCGGCGTCGCGGTGCAGGCGATCTGTCCGCAGGGCGTGGCCACCCGCATGCTCGAGGCCTCGGGGCCGCTCCAGGCGCTGCTGTCCCACGACGTCGCCCTGCAGCCCGACGACGTCGCCCAGGCGTGGGTCGACTCGCTGGCCGAGGACCGCTTCCTCGTGCTGCCCCACCCCGAGGTGGCCGACTACTACGTGGCCCGTGCCACCGACACCGACCGCTGGCTGGCCGGCATGCGCCGGCTTCAGGCCCGAGCCCTGGGAGCGCGATGAGCGACGATCCGACCACCGACCTGCGCGGCCTCGACCTGGCCGCGTTCCACCGCTGGTACGACGCGCAGCGCCCGGGCGAGCTCGGCGCCGACCTGCGCGGGAGCATCCTCGCGGGCGGCAAGTCGAACCTGACCTACGAGGTCACCGACGGCGCCACCGTGCGCGTCGTGCGTCGCCCCCCGCTCGGCCACGTCCAGGCCACGGCGCACGACATGGGTCGGGAGTTCACCGCCATGCGGGGCCTGGCCGACACCGCCGTGCCGGTGCCCGAGACCTACGCCCTGTGCCGCGACGAGTCGGTGATCGGCAGCGAGTTCTACGTCATGGAGAAGGTCGAGGGCACGCCGTTCCGCACCGCCGCGCAGCTCGCCTCGATCGGTCCGGAGCGCACCCGCGCGCTGGCCGACGCCATGATCGACGTGCTCGCCGCGCTGCACCGCGTGGACCCGGCCGAGGTCGGCCTCGACACCCTCGGGCGACCGGCCGGCTTCCTCGAGCGCCAGGTGCGCCGGTGGACCCGCCAGCTCGAGGGATCACGCAGCCGGCCCCTGCCCGACGCCGACACCCTCGTCGCCCGCCTCGCCGCGCACATTCCGGAGGGTGACGCCGAGGCGGTCCGTGCCGGGATCGTGCACGGCGACTACCGCCTCGACAACCTGCTCGCCGACCCCGACCGGACCGGTGCGGAGGTGCGCGCCGTCGTCGACTGGGAGATGGCCACGCTCGGTGACCCGCTGACCGACGTGGCGCTGCTGCTCGTCTACGACCGTCTCAGCGAGATCGGCGGCGGTCAGGCGGTCGCCGACGCGAGCCAGGCCGAGGGCTACCCCGACGCCGACGCCCAGCTCGAGCGGTACGCCGCTGCCGGCGGACTGCCGCTGGACACCCTCGACTTCCACCTCGGGCTGGCGCACCTGAAGCTCGCCGTCATCCTGGAGGGCATCTACTTCCGCCACCACCAGGGACAGACCGTGGGCGAGGGCTTCGACGACGTCGGCGACGCCGTCGAGCCGTTGCTCGCGGCCGGCCTCGAGGCCACCCGGTCCCTGGGCTGAGCCCCGCGCGACCACCAGCACCCAGCACCCCGGCACCCCAGCCCAGCACCTCAGCCCAGCAACCTCAGCCCAGCACCCCAGCAACCTCAGGAGCACCGCATGGACTTCGAGCTCGACGCCACCACCCGTGAGCTCCAGGAGAACCTCTGGGACTTCGTCACGACCCACGTGGTCCCGGCCGAGCAGGTCTTCACCGACCAGCTCGCCGCCGCCGAGGACCGTTTCGCCTGGTCGACCATGCCCGTCCTCGACGAGCTGCGGGCCGAGGCCCGCTCGCGGGGGCTCTGGAACCTGTTCCTGCCCCAGGAGCACGGCGACCTCGGTGCCGGGCTGACCAACCTGCAGTACGCCCCGCTGGCCGAGATCACCGGTCACCACGGGCGGCTCGCGCCGGCCGCCCTGAACTGCGCCGCGCCCGACACCGGCAACATGGAGGTGCTGGCGATGTTCGGCACCCCGCAGCAGCAGGAGCGCTGGCTCCAGCCGCTCCTGCGCGCCGAGATCCGGTCCTCGTTCGCGATGACCGAGCCCGACGTCGCCTCCTCGGACGCCACCAACATCTCCACCCGCATCGAGCGGGACGGGGACGAGTACGTCGTCAACGGCCGCAAGTGGTGGATCACGGGAGCCTGCAACCCGCAGGCCGAGATCTTCATCGTGATGGGCAAGACCGACCCGGGGGCCGAGCGGCACCGCCAGCAGAGCCAGCTGCTCGTCCCGCGCGACGCGCCCGGCGTGAGCGTCCTGCGTCCGATGCACGTGCTCGGCTACGACGACCACGACCACGGCGGGCACGCCGAGGTCCTCTTCGAGGACGTCCGGGTGCCGGTGGAGAACCTCATCGGCAGCGAGGGCGAGGGCTTCGCCATCGCCCAGGCCCGGCTCGGTCCGGGCCGCATCCACCACTGCATGCGCGCCATCGGCGTGGCCGAGGAGGCGGTCAAGCTGATGTGCCAGCGCGTCGACAGCCGTACCGCCTTCGGGCGTCCGCTCTCGCAGCAGGGCGTCGTGCGGGAGTGGATCGCGGAGTCGCGGGTCCGCATCGAGCAGCTGCGCCTGCTCGTGCTCAAGACGGCCTGGCTGATGGACACCGTGGGCAACCGCGGCGCCCACAGCGAGATCCAGGCGATCAAGATCGCGACCCCGGCGACGGTGCAGTGGATCGTCGACAAGGCGATCCAGGCCCACGGCGCCGCCGGCCTCTCGCAGGACTTCCCGCTGGCCGAGCAGCTCGCCGGCATCCGCACGCTGCGCTTCGCCGACGGCCCCGACGAGGTCCACCGCAACAGCCTCGCGAAGACCGAGATCGCCCGGCAGGTGGCGAAGGGCTGATGGGCCCGACCGACCCCACCGACCCGCTCCAGGCCCGGGCCGGGCTCGAGCGCCGCGTCGAGGACCTGCTCGCGGCCTACGACCCAGCCACCACCGACCGGCTGGCCTTCCTCGATGCGCGCTGGGCTGCGGGTCTGGCGTGGGTCCACCGGCCCGAGGGGCGCGGCGGGCTGGGGCTCCCACCGTCGCTCCAGCAGGTCGTCGACGCCCGGCTGGCCGCGGCGGGCGCCCCCGACAACGCGCCCCGTCGCAACGGCATCGGCCTGGGCATGGCGGCTCCCACGATCCTGGCCCACGGCACCGCCGAGCAGCAGGAGCGCCTCCTGCAGCCGTTGTGGACCGGGCGCGAGATCTGGTGCCAGCTGTTCTCCGAGCCCGGCGCCGGCTCCGACCTGGCCGCCGTCGCCACGCGCGCGGTCCACGACCCCTCGGACGCGGGCGGCCCGGGCGGCTCGGGCGGCTCCGGTGGCTCGTGGCGGGTCACCGGTCAGAAGGTGTGGACGTCCTCGGCCCACCTCGCCGACCGGGCGCTGCTGCTCGCTCGCACCGACCCCGAGCAGCCCAAGCACCGCGGACTGACCTACTTCGCCCTCGACATGCGCCAGCCGGGCGTCGACGTGCGGCCCCTGCGCCAGCTGACCGGCGAGGCGGAGTTCAACGAGGTGTTCCTCACCGACGCCGTCGTGGCCGACTCCGACCGGCTCGGCGACGTCGGCGCCGGCTGGCAGGTCGCCACCGCGACCTTGATGAGCGAGCGCGTGGCGATCGGCTCGGGTGCCGAGCGCGAGGCCGGGATGGTCGGCGTGGTCGCGCAGGCCTGGCGGGACCAGCCGCACCGGCGCACCCACGACGCGCACCAGCGCCTGCTGCGGCTGTGGGTGGAGGCCGAGGCGGTGCGGATGACCGGCCTGCGCCTGCAGCAGAAGCTGGCCGCCGGGGCACCCGGGCCCGAGGGCTCCGCCATGAAGCTCGCCTTCGCCGGACTGGCGCAGCGGCTCTCCGGCCTCGAGGTCGAGCTGCGCGGCGACGAGGGCCTGCGCTACGACGACTGGACGCTGCGCCGGCCCGAGCTGGTCGACATGACCGGTCGGGACGCCGGCTACCGCTACCTGCGCGCGAAGGGCAACTCCATCGAGGGCGGCACCTCGGAGATCCTGCGCAACATCATCGCCGAGCGGGTCCTCGGCCTGCCCTCCGAGCACCGCGTCGACAAGGACGTCGCCTGGAAGGACCTGGCCCGGTGAGCGCGACCGACCTCGACCTGCTCGCCGACGACGTCGAGGACGACCTGCGGACCTCGCTGCGTCGCCTGCTCCTGGGACTGGCCACGCCCGAGCGGGTCGCCTCCACCTTCGACGGGGACCACGCACTCGGCGGCGAGGTCTGGGCCGCCCTCGGCGACCTCGGGCTCGTCGGGCTGCTCGTGCCCGAGCGCTGCGGCGGCGCCGGGGCCGGGGCCCGGGAGGCCGCCGCCGTGCTGCACGAGCTCGGCCGGCACGCCGCTCCGGCGCCCTACCTGTCCTCGGCCGTCGTGGCCACCACGGTGCTCGACCGCCTCGGTGCCGACGACCTGCTCACCGAGCTGGGCACCGGCCTCGTCGCCGCGCTCGCGGTGCCGGTGACCGCCCACCGCGCCGAGCAGGCTGTCGCCCTCGAAGGGCACCAGGACGGCACCGTGAGCGGTGCGGTCCGCTCGGTCGTCGGCGTCGCGGGCGGCGCGCCGGCCGGGCTCCTGCTGGTGCCGGTGGACGGGCCGGACGGGCCCGCCCTGGTGGCGGTGCGCACCGACGATCCCGGGGTGCACGTCGACGACGTCGTCTCGCTGGACATGACCGCACCGCTGGCCGACCTCCGCCTGGACCGGGCTGCGGGCACGCCGCTGCCCGGCGACGCCCGCGACGCCGTCGGGCGCGGGCTGGCGACCGGCGCGACGCTGGTCGCCTCCGACCTCGCCGGCGTCGCCACCTGGTCGTTGGCCACGACGGTCGCCTACCTCGGTGAGCGCCGTCAGTTCGGCCGGGTCGTCGGGGGCTACCAGGCGCTCAAGCACCGTCTCGCCGACCTGTACGCCGAGGTCGAGCAGGCCACGGCGGCGGCGCGGTACGCCGCTGCGGCGCTGGCTGCCGACCACCCCGAGGCCGCCGTGGCGGGCGCGGTGGCGAAGTCGTGGTGCTCCGAGGTCGCGGTGCGCGCGGCCGAGGAGGCGGTGCAGCTGCACGGCGGCCTGGGCATGACCTGGGAGCACCCCTGCCACCTGCACCTCAAGCGCGCGAAGGCCGGGGCCTCGACCCTCGGGTCGCCCGCGGCCCACCGCGACGACCTGGCCCTCCTGGTGGACCTACCGCCACCCCACCCCGATCAGGAAGGATCGACCTCATGGACCTGAGCCTCAGCGACGAGCAGCAGAGCTTCCGCGACCTCGCCCGCGAGTTCCTCGACAAGGAGGCCGTCCCGCACCGCATCGAGTGGGACCGTCGCGAGTCCGTCGACCTCGACATCGTGCCGAAGATGGCCGAGATCGGCTTCTTCGGCCTCACGATCCCCGAGGAGTACGGCGGCCTCGGCGGCGACTACGTCACCTACGCCATCGCCATGGAGGAGCTCGGCCGCGCCGACTCCGCGCTGCGCGGCATCGTCTCGGTCTCCAGCGGGCTGGTGGGCAAGTCCATCCTCTTCTTCGGCTCCGAGGAGCAGAAGCAGGAGTGGCTGCCGCAGCTGGCCGAGGCCACCAAGCTCGGCTGCTTCGGTCTGACCGAGCCCGACACCGGCTCCGACGCCGGCAACCTGACCTCGCGGGCCCGCCGCGACGGTGACGACTGGCTCATCAGCGGCCAGAAGCTGTACATCACCAACGGCACCTGGGCCGACGTCGCGCTCGTCTTCGCCCGCACCGGCGGCGACGGGCCCCGGGGTATCTCGGCCTTCCTCGTCCCGACCGACGCCGAGGGCTTCGAGGCACGCGAGATCAAGGGCAAGCTCGGGCTGCGCGGCCAGGCCACGGCCGAGCTGTTCCTCAGCGACGTCCGGGTCCCCGCCTCGGCGATGCTCGGCGAGGAGGGCCAGGGCTTCAAGATCGCGATGAGCACCCTGGACAAGGGCCGCCTCGCCGTCGCGGCAGGCTGCGTCGGCATCGTCCAGGGGTGCCTGGAGGTCGCCGTGGACTATGCCAAGAACCGGACCCAGTTCGGACGTCCGCTGGCCGGCTTCCAGCTGGTCCAGGACATGATCGCCGACATCTCCCTCGACGCCGACGCCGCCCGCCTGCTGGTGTGGCGCTGCGCCGACCTCATCGACCGCGGCGAGCCCTTCGGCGTCGCTGCCTCCAAGGCCAAGCTCTACGCCTCGGAGGCAGCCGTCCGCGCCGCCAACAACGCCCTCCAGGTGCACGGCGGCGCCGGGTACGTCGACGAGTACCCCCCGGCCAAGTACCTCCGCGACGCCCGCGTGATGACCCTCTACGAGGGCACCAGCCAGATCCAGAAGCTCCTCATCGGCCGCCACGAGACCGGCATCAGCGCGTTCGTGTAACGGGCGCCACCCACCTGCGGTTTCGGTGCAGAAGTTGCGGCCGACGGCAACACCGGACCCCGGCGACCCTGGGAATCCCCGGTCGGCCGGGGAAGTTCGAGCTTGTCGTGGCTTACAAACCACGACAACCCTGGAAGTCCCCGGTCGACCGGGGATTCCCAGCGGCCGTCCCGGCGCAACGTGCTCAGCCGCCGGAGCGGCGGGCGAGCATCGCCAGCGTCAGGAGCAGCTTGTCGCGGGGGTCGGTGAGGCTGCGGCCGGTGAGCTCCTCGAGCTGGCGCAGCCGGTAGCTCACCGTGTTGCGGTGGCAGGAGGGCTCGGCTGCCGCGTGGGTGGGCGAGCCGTCGTGGCGTGGCGGGGTCTCGGCGGCACGCAGGGCCGGCTGGTAGGCCCCGGCGAAGCCGGCCACCCCCTCACCCGGGAGCGGTCTGGCGAAGTGTCCGAGGTACACCCCGCCTCGCAGGTGCCAGAAGGCGTGGACGCCCAGCCGGTCCACCGGTCCCTCGACCCTCCAGGAGACCGTCGATCACCACCTGCTGACGCTGCCGGTCCTGACGCTGCAGCCGGGCCGCCTCGCGGTGGTAGGCCTCGATCAGCACGTTGTCCTGGACGTCGATGGTGGCCCACACGGTCTTGCCCGCCCCGGATCAGCGGCGCGGCGTCCACCCCCGAGCGCTGGTCGGCATGAGCCAGGCCCACACCTTCGTGGAGGCCTCACTGCCGCCGGCCCGATCTGACCCGCGACGGCCGCGACGGCCTCGACGGCCTCGACGGCCTCGAGCGCCCGGTCATCCTCAGCGACATCGGTGACGCGCCGATCGAGGAGGACACCTCCAACGCCGCCGACGACGCGCCGCCCGAGGGTGGCATCCCGGCCGAGGAAGGCTGAGATCATCGCAGCGCAGGCCCGCGCCCCTCAGTGAAGGGATGAGCAGATGTTGAGACGGATCGCCGGACCAGCCAGCCGAGTCGTCGAGCGGTGGATGCCGGGGGCCTTCGTGTTCGCGGTGGCCCTGACGGTCGTGGTCGCGGCGCTGTCGCTGGGCCTGACCGACACCGGCCCGAAGGACCTGACGCTCGCCTGGGGCACGGGGCTGATCGACCTCCTCCCCTTCATGACCCAGGTCGCCCTCGTGCTGCTCCTGGGCTACACCCTGGCCAACCTGCCGCCCGTACGGCGACTGCTGGCCCGGGTGGCCTCGCTGCCTCGCGGCCCCCGGTCGGCCTACGGCTTCGTCGCGATCGTCGCCGGACTCGCCTCGCTGCTCAGCTTCGGGCTCGGACTGATCGTCGGCGGCGTGGTGGCGGTCGAGGTCGCGCGCCAGTTCCGGGCGCGGGGCACCCCGCTGCACTACCCGCTCCTCGTGGCGTCGGGGTACGCCGGCTTCGTGGTCTGGCACATGGGCTACTCCGGCACCGGCCCGCTCGCCGCGGCCACCGAGGGCGGTGTCTACAGCTCCTTCGGACCTGGACCTCGTACCCGTCTCGGAGACCACGTTCGCCTGGTGGAACCTCGCCGCCATCGTGGTCACCCTGGTGGTCCTCGCCGTGGCGATGCCGCTGATGGCGCCGGGTCCCGGTGAGACCGTGCGCGAGGCGCCGGACGCGGCGCTCGAGATCGCGGCCGGCGAGGCAGGCGACGAGCCCGGGGCGCAGGAGCAGGACTCCCCCGCCGACAAGATGGAGACCTCCCGCCTCGTGACCCTGGTGATGGGCCTGCTGCTGGGGCTCTACCTGGTGCTCTACTTCGGCACCGAGGGGTTCAACCTGACCCTCGACATCGTCAACTGGACCTTCCTGTGCGTGGTGCTGCTCGTCGTCGGCAACGCGCGCCAGCTGGCCGCCCTGGTCGCGCGCGGTGGTCACACCGTCGTCGAGGTGCTGCTGCAGTACCCGCTCTACGCGGGGATCGCGGCCATGATGAGCACCAGCGGGCTGGCCGAGAAGATCAGCGACGGCATCGTGTCTGCGGCGAGCCCGGCGACCCTCGGGCTGTTCGCCTTCCTGGCGGCCGGCCTGCTCAACGTCTTCGTGCCCTCGGGGGGCGGCCAGTTCGCGCTGCAGGCTCCCATCTTCTCCACGGCTGCCGACCAGCTCGGCGTCGCACAGCCGGTGGTGATCATGGCCATCGCCTACGGCGACCAGTGGACCAACATGATCCAGCCGTTCTGGGCGGTGCCACTTCTCGCCGTCGCCGGGCTGCGCGTGCGCGACATCCTGGGCTACACCAGCATCGTGCTGGTCCTGACCGGCGTCGTCTTCGGGGGCACCCTGCTGCTGGTCGGGGCGGGGTGAGCGTTCTCGCTCGACCACCGCACCCTGGCCGCCCGGCTGCCGGTCGCCGTCGCCGACGTCACCGACCTCCTGGGCCGTGCCGACCTCCACGCCGACGTGGCGGCCTGTCCGGGCTGGGACGTCGGGGCGCTCGTCGACCACCTCGGAGGGATCCACCAGTGGTGCCGGGCCGCGGTGCTCTCCGCCGACCCCGACGGGGGCGCACCCGACCTGCGTCCCGAGCCGGCACCGGAGGGCCTGGGACGCGACGCCGTCCTCGCGTGGTACTCCCGGCATGCCGGCGCCATGGTCGCGGCGCTGACCCGGGCCGGACCCGACGCGCCCGCCTGGGGCTTCGGCGGCCGACCGCGCACCACCGCGTTCTGGTGGCGGCGTCAGGTGCACGAGACCCTGCTGCACTGCTGGGACCTGCGGGCAGCCCTGGGCCCGCCACCGCCCGCCGTCGTCTGCGAGGACCCCGTCCTCGCCCTGGACGGGATCGACGAGGTGGTCACGATGTTCTACCCGCGCCAGGTCCGGATCGGACGCTGCGACCCGCTCACGCAGGCGGTCAGGCTGGTTCCCACCGCGGTCCCCGACCACCCGGGCTGGTTGCTGGCCGGTGACGGCACCGGGCCGGTCGACGACCCCGCGCTCGTCGCGGACGCGGTGCTGCGCGGGCCCGCCGACCTGCTGCTCCTCGCCCTGTGGCACCGGATCCGCCCCGACGACGAGCGGTTGGAGGTCGCGGGTGACCCGGCGGGGTGACCGCGCTGGCGGGTCCGCTCGTGCCCTAGGGAAGCGGGGGCTGACCGCGGCGGGTCTCCAGCACCCGGAACCCCTTCGCGCCGGCCAGCCGGGTGGTGGGCCAGCCCTGCTCCCCCAGCCACCGCTGGAGCGAGTCGGCGCCGAGGTTCTTGCTGACGACCATGACCGCCCGCCCCTCGGGCGCGAGTCGCGGCAGCCAGGTCAGCAGCAGCGAGTGAAGTGCCACCTTGCCGATCCGGATCGGCGGGTTCGACCACATCTCGTCCCAGACCTCGGCGTCGGGGACCTCCTGCGGCGCACAGGCCGTGACCCGGTCGGCGACCCCGGCGCGCTCCGCGTTCTCCCGGGTCAGCGCGAGCGCTCGCCGGTTGACGTCCACCCCGGTCACCGAGGCGTCCGGGACGGCCAGCGCCAGGGCGACCGTCAGGACCCCCCAGCCGCAGCCGAGGTCGAGCAGCCGACCCGCGGTGGTGGGCGGTCCGGTCTCGCCGAGGAGGACGGCGGTGCCCCGGTCCAGTCGGCCGTGGGCGAAGACCCCCGAGCCGGAGACCAGGTCGGCCGTCGTCCCCCACGCCTCGAGCCGCACCGGCGTGCGGGTGAAGGGCACCGACGGGTCGGCGGAGAAGTAGTGGTCCTCGCTCACCGAGCCACCGTCTCCCGCGGGTCGACGTCGTCAGCGTGCCGACGCGCGCGGGTCCGCTCGGCCCGCTCGGCAAGCTCCTCCGCCGCCGGGTAGGCCACCTCCTCGAGGGTCAGCCCGCGTGCCGGCGCCACCCGCAGGGTGGGGTCGCGCCGCGGGTCGTCCAGGAGGTCGCGGGCCCAGTCGGCCTCGCGGCGACCCTCGCCGACCGCTACCAGGCAGCCGAGCAGGGAGCGGACCATCGAGTGGCAGAAGGCGTCGGCCCGCACGCGGGCCTCGACCAGCCCGTCGGCGTCGCGGCGCACGTCGAGCTCGAGGAGGGTCCGGATGGTGGTGGCGCCCTCCCGCCGCTTGCAGAACGAGGCGAAGTCGTGCCGACCCAGCAGGCCCTGCGCGGTCCGGTCCATCAGCGCGACGTCGAGCTCACGCGGCCAGAACAGCACGTGGCCCCGGCGCAACGGGTCGAGGGTGCCCGGCCGGTCGCAGACGCGGTAGGCGTAACGACGCCACAGCGCCGAGAAGCGGGCGTCGAAGCCGGGAGCGGCCTCGGCGACGTGGCGCACGCGCACGTCGGGGTCCAGGATGCCGTTGAGGCGGCGCACGAGCCGGCCGGGGTCGCCAGCGGTGGCGGCGAGCAGCAGGTCGTCGTCGACCTCGACGTGGCAGACCTGGCCGCGCGCGTGGACACCGGTGTCCGTGCGACCGGCACAGCTCACGGTGACTCGCCTGGCGCGGTCGGCCGGCACCCTCAGACTCGTGACCAGCGCCGTGGTGACCTCGGCCTGGACGGTGCGCAGACCCGGCTGGGTCGCCCAGCCGTGGAAGTCGGCGCCGTCGTAGGCGAGGTCGATCCGCAGCCGCACGGCCCCCACCCTAGGAGGCCGGGGCCGTGCGCCGTGCAGGCCCCTCCGCCGTGCAGTGCCCTCGGCCGTTCACGTCTCCCGCGGGGCGGGCGTCGCGCGCGACCTGCTCAGGCGACCTCGTGGCGGTAGGGCGGGTCCGCGCCCGGACGGGAGACCGTCACCGCGGCCAACCGGGCCGCCCAGGCCAGCACCTGCGCGGGGTCGCGGCCGCGGTCGTCCCACAGCGCGTCGAGGATGCCGGCCGAGAAGGTGTCCCCTGCCCCGATCGTGTCGGCGACCGTCGTGGGCACCGAGGCCACCTCGTGACGCACGTCGGTCGTGTGCCAGGTCGCACCGTGCGCACCTCGGGTCACCGCCACGCCCCGGGCGCCGAGAGCCAGGAGCCGGGCCGCCACCGCCCCCTCGTCGAGGTCGGGCCACAGGTGCGCGAGGTCCTCGTCGCTGGCCTTGACCACGTCGGCCAGGGCCGCCACGCGCTCGACGGCCGCGACCACCTCGGGACCCGTGCCGGTGATCGACGGGCGCACGTTGATGTCGTAGGTGACCAGGGCGTCGCCGCCGAACCGGGCCAGCGCTGCGGCGACGGCCTCGGCACCGGGCGCGAGCACGGCACCGATGGAGCACACGTGGACGGCGGCGGGTGCGAGGTCCGGCAGGTCCCCCAGGCGCCAGTCGAGGTCGAAGACGTACGAGGCCGAGCCGTCGGCGGCCAGGGTGGCCTCGGCGCTCGAGGTGCGCTCGAGCACGAGGGGGTTGCCGGCGTAGGCCACGCCGGCGACGCGCAGGTGGTCGGCGAGGAGGCGGCCCAGGCGGTCGTCCGCGTAGGCGGTGGCGAAGCGGACGGGCCGGCCCAGACGGGCCAGGGCGACGGCGACGTTGGCCGCGCTGCCCCCCGGCATCTCCCGGCGCCCGCCCCCCGGCTCGAGGACCACATCGACCAGCGCCTCGCCGATGACGAGGACGGGCGCAGCAGGGGGCCCGGGCAGGGTCCAGACAGGGGCGACGGCGCGGAGGTCATGGGAGTTCCTACCACTAGCCTCACGGCATGGAGCTCCCGTGGATCCGCTGAGGATCGATCCCGTGGCGGCCGAGCCGCCCTTCGAGCAGCTGCGCGCCCAGCTCGCGAGGCGCGTCGCCGACGGGGTGCTGCCGGCGGGCGAGCGGTTGCCCACCGTGCGCGCGCTGGCCGCCGAGCTGGAGGTCGCGACCAACACGGTCGCTCGCGTCTACCGTGAGCTGGAGGCGGACGGCGTCGTGGTGACGCAGGGTCGCCGCGGCACCTTCGTGGCCTCCGCCGGGTTCGGCGAGGACGTCCGCAGCGCCGCCTCCGCCTACGCCGCCGCCACCCGGCGCTCCGGGCTCACCCTGGCCGAGGCGACCCGGCTGCTCGAGCAGTCCTGGTGAGCCTGTGGAGAGGGCCGGGCGCGCGACCCCGGTCTGCACGATGCTGTCCTGGAGCCACCCGACGCCGCCAGGAGGACCGATGACCCTTCCGACACCACGCGAGACGATGCTGGCCAAGGTCCGCAAGCTGCTGGCCAAGGCCGAGGACCCAGCCGCGACCGTGGAGGAGGCCGAGACCTACACCGCCAAGGCCGCTGCGCTCGTGGCGACCTACGGGATCGATGCAGCGCTGCTGGCCGCCGAGGACCCGGCCACCGACCCGATCGAGGACCGACGGATCCCGCTCGACGCGCCCTACGCCGCCGACAAGGCCGATCTCCTCGGAACCGTCGCCCTCCGGATGCGCTGCCAGGTCGTGCGACTGCGCAGCCGCGGCCCCGAGGGCACCCGCTGGACCGTGCACGTCTTCGGCCACCGCAGCGACCTCGAGCGCGCCGAGGTCCTCTTCACCAGTCTGCTGCTGCAGGCCGGGACCCGGATGCTGACCACGCCCGTCCCGCCGTGGGACCACACGGCTGCGTTCCGCCGCAGCTGGCTGGCCGGTTTCACCGCCGCCGTCTCTCGCCGCCTCGCGCTCGCCGAGCACGCTGCCCGGGTCGAGTCCGACGCCGACCGGGGTGAGAGCCGCACCACGACCCTGGTGCTCGCCGACCGCGACCACCTCGTCCGCTCCGCGGCCGAGCAGGCCCACCCCGACGCCCGCACCATGCGCGAGCGCCGCCTCACCGGCAGTGGTGGCCGCGACGGCTATGCGGCGGGCCAGCGCGCCGACCTCGGCGGAACCCGTCTGCACGGTGCGCGCCACCAGCTTCCCCCCGTCCGCCTGACTCCCTCGCACCCGACGCCGCCCCCGGTGGTTGAGGAGGAGTGCGCTCGGATGGATGCAGGACTTCAAGGCGCTGCAGGCGCCACGGCGGTCTCGAAACCGGGGGAGGCGTCCGCGGACCGGTCCACCAGGTCTCGAGCAACCCAGCGGCCACACCCCGGCCGCGCCGTGGCGCGGGAGGCCGACACAGGCGTCATCAGACGCTCGCTGCGCTCGCTCCTCGACCTCCGGGGACGGTGATCGGCGGGGTGCGGACGCGACAAGGGCCCGCCACCACGTGGTGACGGGCCCTCGGCAGGCGGTGCTCAGGCCTTGTCGGCGTCGTCCTGGACCTCGTCGGCCTCGGCGACGGCGCTCTCGGGCGCCGTCTCCTCGGTCATCGTGGTGGGTGCGTCGCCGATGGCGTCGTCCTCGACCGTGTCCTCCTCGACCGAGTCCTCCTTGACCGGTCCTCCTCGACCGGGCTCTCCGCGGCCGGGGCGGACGCCGCCGGGGCCGAGGTGCGGGCCGGAGCGGCAGCGGCACGGGGAGTGGGGCTGTAGGCCTCGGTCACGAGCTCGATGACCGCCATGGGGGCGTTGTCGCCCTTGCGGGGGCCGATCTTGGTGATCCGGGTGTAGCCACCCGGCCGCTCGGCGAAGGTCGGGGCGATCTCGGTGAAGAGCACGTGCACGACGCCCTTGTCCGTGATCGTCTTGAGGACCTCGCGTCGGTTGTGCAGCGGGTTCTCCCCCAGGTGCGCCTTCTTGGCCTTGGTGATCAGCTTCTCGGCGTGCGGGCGCAGGGTGCGCGCCTTGGCCTCGGTCGTGGTGATCCGACCGTGCTCGAACAGCTGGGTCGACAGGTTGGCCAGGATGTGACGCTGGTGAGCCGGGCTGCCGCCGAGGCGAGCGCCCTTCTTCGGCTTGGGCATGTCTTCTCTCGTTCCTCCCGGGCCGTACGAGGTACCCGGGCAGTGGTGGGGCTGGGTGGGGCCGCAGGGCCCCGGGGGATCAGTACTGCTCGTCCTCGACGAACGCGTCGTCGTCGTCGTCGCCGTAGGCGGCCAGGGCGGCCGCCGGGTCGAAGCCGGGCGCACTGTCCTTGAGGGACAGGCCCATCTCGACCAGCTTGGCCTTGACCTCGTCGATCGACTTGGCGCCGAAGTTGCGGATGTCGAGCAGGTCCTGCTCCGACCGGCTGATGAGCTCGCCGACGGTGTGGATGCCCTCACGCTTGAGGCAGTTGTAGGAACGCACCGTCAGCTGCAGGTCCTCCACCGGAAGGGCGAGGTCCGCAGCCAGCTGCTCGTCGACGGGCGAGGGCCCGATGTCGACGCCCTCGGCCTCGACGTTGAGCTCGCGCGCCAGCCCGAAGAGCTCGGTCAGCGTCTTGCCGGCCGACGCGATGGCGTCGCGAGGCAGGATCGAGGGCTTGGTCTCGACGTCGATGATGAGCTTGTCGAAGTCGGTGCGCTGCTCGACGCGGGTGGCCTCGACCTTGTAGGTCACCTTGAGCACCGGGCTGTAGATCGAGTCGACCGGCATCCGGCCGATCTCGTTGTCCGCGCCCTTGTTCTGGACCGCGGAGACGTAGCCACGGCCGCGCTCGACGACGAGCTCCATCTCGAGCTTGCCCTTCTCCGAGAGCGTGGCGATCTTCAGGTCGGGGTTGTGCACCTCGACCCCGGCCGGCGGCGCGATGTCGGCGGCGGTGACGTCGCCGGCGCCGGACTTGCGCAGGTACATGGTGACGGGCTCGTCGTGCTCGCTGGAGACGACGAGGCTCTTGAGGTTCAAGATGATCTCGGTGACGTCCTCGCGGACGCCCTCGATGGTCGAGAACTCGTGCAGGACGCTGTCGACCTTGATGCTCGTGATCGAGGCACCGGGGATCGAGGAGAGCAGCGTCCGCCGCAGGCTGTTGCCGAGCGTGTAGCCGAAGCCCGGCTCCAACGGCTCGATGACGAACCGCGAGCGGAACTCGTCGACGGACTCTTCCGACAGGGTGGGGCGCTGTGCGATGAGCACTGGTTCATTCCTTTCCGGGTCCGACCGCTATTTGAGGGGCCCAGATATTCAGGTGGTGGCGACGGAAGCGAGGAGTGGGACCCACGGGGCTGCCAGGCAGCCCCGTGGGCAGGCACCCGGGAGGTGGACCTCCCGGGTGGAGGTCACTTCTTGGAGTAGAACTCCACGATCAGCTGCTCTTGGACCGGCAGGTCGATCTGCGCACGGACCGGGCGCTGGTGCACCAGGATCCGCATCCGGCCGGGGATGGCCTCGAGCCAGGCCGGCACGATGCGCTCGCCGTGGGTCTCGCGCGCCACGATGAACGGGGTCATCTCGAGCGACTTCTCGCGCACGTCGATGATGTCGTAGTCGCTGACCTGGTAGGACGGGATGTCGACCTTGTGCCCGTTGACCAGGAAGTGCCCGTGGACCACGAGCTGGCGTGCGTGGCGACGCGTCCGGGCGAACCCGGCACGGTAGACCACGTTGTCGAGGCGGCACTCGAGCATCTGCAGCAGGTTGTCACCGGTCTTGCCCTGCCGGCGCGACGCCTCGGTGTAGTAGTTGTGGAACTGCTTCTCCATCACGCCGTAGGTGAAGCGCGCCTTCTGCTTCTCCCGCAGCTGCAGGAGGTACTCGCTCTCCTTGATGCGGCCGCGGCCGTGCATCCCGGGCGGGTAGGGACGCTTCTCGAAAGCAGCGTCACCGCCGACGAGGTCGACACCGAGACGGCGCGACTTCTTGGTCATGGGACCGATGTAGCGGGCCATGGTTCAGTCTCCTTCTGTCTCGGGTCAGACGCGCCGGCGCTTGGGCGGGCGGCATCCGTTGTGCGGGGTGGGGGTGACGTCCTGGATGGTGCCGACCTCGAGGCCGATGGCACCCAGGGACCGGATCGCGGTCTCGCGGCCCGAACCCGGGCCCTTCACGAAGACGTCGATCTTCTTCATGCCGTGCTCCTGGGCGCGGCGGCCGGCGGCCTCCGCAGCCATCTGCGCGGCGTACGGCGTGGACTTGCGCGAGCCCTTGAAGCCGACGGTGCCGGCCGAGGCCCACGCGATCACCGCGCCGGTGGGGTCGGTGATCGTCACGATCGTGTTGTTGAACGTGCTCTTGATGTGGGCTTCGCCCTGAGCGATGTTCTTCTTCTCCTTGCGGCGCACCTTCTTGGCGCCGGCCGCTGTGCGGCTCTTGGGAGGCATAGGTTCTCCTGTGTCAGCTGGTCGGTGAGATCGAGGGAAGGGTGGTGACGACGCGGAGCGTCAGGGTCACTTGGCCTTCTTCTTGCCGGCGACCGTGCGCTTGGGTCCCTTGCGGGTACGCGCGTTGGTCTTGGTGCGCTGGCCACGCACCGGGAGTCCCTGGCGGTGGCGACGTCCCTGGTAGCTGCCGATCTCGATCTTGCGACGGATGTCGGCCTGGACCTCTCGACGGAGGTCGCCCTCGATCTTGAAGGTGGACTCGATCGCGTCGCGGAGCTTGACCAGCTCGTCGTCGCCCAACGAGTGCACGCGCGTGTCGGGGTCGACCCCGGTCACGGCGAGCAGCTGCTGGGCGCGGGTACGGCCGATGCCGTAGATGTAGGTGAGTGCGATCTCGATGCGCTTGTCGCGCGGGAGGTCGACACCAACGAGGCGTGCCATGAAGGCGTTCCCTTCGGTTGTTCGCAGCGGTTTTCGGTCGTGTCGCGTCCCGGCGGGTGGTCCGGGCTCCGGCCGATGCTCCGGAGGTGGTCAGTCGCGGTTCGCCCGGGGGCGGCCACGACCTAGCGGTCACGTTGTGTGGTTGTTCAGTTGTGGTGCTCGCGCCGCGAGCCACCAGGGATCAGCCCTGGCGCTGCTTGTGGCGCGGGTTCTCGCAGATCACCATGACGCGACCGTGGCGACGGATCACCTGGCACTTGTCACAGATTCGCTTGACGCTGGGCTGGACCTTCATCTCGGCCCTTTCTTCTGGTGCGGCGGCGGGTTACTTGTACCGGTAGACGATGCGACCCCGGGTGAGGTCGTAGGGCGAGAGCTCCACCACCACGCGGTCCTCGGGGAGGATCCGGATGTAGTGCTGTCGCATCTTGCCGCTGATGTGGGCGAGGACCTTGTGCCCGTTGCTCAGCTCCACGCGGAACATGGCGTTCGGCAGAGCCTCCACGACGGTGCCCTCGATCTCGATCACGCCTTCTTTCTTCGGCATGTCCTCACAATCTTCTCGTCGTCACGTCGTCTACCGCCGATCCGGGAACCTCCCGACCAGACGTTGCTTGGTCGGTGGACCTCGTGGGCTCGCGCCGGGAGCCACGTCTCGAGCACGCCACCGCAGACCCCAGGAGCGGGTCCGATGGTGTCCCCGGGCAGCCGCAAGGCGCCACGACACAGACCCACGTTGGATCGACACGCCAGTCTAGGCGCACCCGGAGCGGAAACACGAATCGCACCCGGGCGCCCAGGGCGCGCTCTCAGCGAGACCTTACCGCTTCAGGCGCGCACGGTCAGCAGGCGCAGGGTCTCCTCGCGGCCCGGGGCGGCGTTCGGGTCTCCCCCGGTCCAGCCGCCGGCCACCGGGTGAACCATGACCTCGTCGACCCCGTAGGTGGTCGCCAGCGCCTCCAGCTCGGCCCGAGCGGTCACCGCGGTGCCGACCACCCAGCGTCGACGCATCGAGGCCAGCAGGTCGGCGTGCTGGACGGGGAGGCTGGCGACCTGCTTCTCGGCGTCCTCCACGAGCACCTGGGGCCCCAGGGGCGCACCGGTGCGCAGGGCCACCATGGCCAGCAGCTGGGGCAGGGCCAGCAGCTCCGCCTCCTCCTGGGTGTCCGCCACGCAGGCGTTGACGGTCAGGAAGGTGCGAGGCTGCGCCGGGCCGTCGGCGGAGGCCCGGAACCCGGCACGGTAGAGCTCGAGCGCCTCGGCGGTGCCGGAGCCCGAGAAGTGGTGCGCGAAGACGTAGGGCAGGCCCTTCTCGGCCGCCAACCGGGCGGAGTAGTCCGAGGACCCCAGCAGCCACACGGTCGGCAACGACCTCGCCTGCGGTGTCGCCCGCAGCTGGTGGGTGCGGCCGGCCACCGAGAGCCCACCCCTGCCGGCTCCATCATGGCCAGCACGTTGTCGACGTACTCCGGGAAGCGGCTCACCGCCTCGTCGCTGACCCCGCCGGCCCCGTGACGCAGGGCGTAGCCGGTGACCGGGTCCGTGCCCGGGGCACGCCCGATGCCGAGATCGATCCGCCCGGGGTGGGCAGCCTCCAGCAGGGCGAACTGCTCGGCGACGACCAGCGGGGCGTGGTTGGGCAGCATCACGCCACCCGAGCCGACGCGGATGCGTCGGGTGGCGGCAGCGAGCATCGCGATCACCACGGGTGGGTTCGTGGCCGCCACCGAGGCCAGGTTGTGGTGCTCGGCGACCCAGTAGCGCTCGTAGCCGAGGTCGTCGGCGACCCTGGCCAGCGAGAGGGCGGCAGCGAGGGCGTCACCGGTGCTCTGGTCGGAGCGCACCGGGACGAGGTCGAGCACGGACAGCACCGGCTCCGAGGGAGCCGGAGCGATCGGGGCCGGAGCGGGCGTCGAACCAGGAGTCGTGGTCATCACCGCCTCAACGTCGCGGGCCCGGCGCCGATTCCCTCAGCTGGAGGGCTGCGACCCGGCCCGGTCCTTGACCAGACTCGCCACGGTGGTGACCCCGAGGATGCCCACGATGGCGACCAGCGACAGCCAGATCGGCACCGCGGGTGCCCACTCGAGAGGCTTCCCACCGTTGAGGAAGGGCAGCGAGTTCTCGTGCAGGGCCTCGAGGATCAGCTTGACGCCGATGAAGGCGAGCAGCAGGGCCAGGCCGTAGGAGAGGTAGACCAGGCGCTGGAGCAGGTCTCCGATGAGGAAGTAGAGCTGGCGCAACCCCATCAGGGCGAAGACGTTGGCGGTGAAGACGATGAACGGCTCGTTGGTGAGTCCGTAGATGGCCGGGATGGAGTCGAGCGCGAAGAGCAGGTCGGTCATGCCCAGCGAGAGCACGACGACGAACATCGGGGTGAGCAGCCGCTTGCCGTTCTCCCTGGTCGAGAACTTGACCCCGTTCCACTCCTGCGAGAGCGGCAGGCGGCGACGCGCCCAGCGCACCACCCGGGGCTCGTCGTAGGCGTTGCCGTCCCCGTCGTCATCGTGGTCGGTGACCAGCTTGACCGCGGTGTAGATCAGGAAGAGGCCGAAGAGGTAGAAGATCCAGCTGAACCGGACGATGGCCGCGGCGCCCACCGCGATGAAGATGCCGCGCAGCACCAACGCGATCACGATGCCGACCAGGAGCGCCGTCTGCTGGTACTTCCGTGGCACGTCGAGCTTGTTCATGATGATGATGAACACGAAGAGGTTGTCGATCGAGAGGGAGTACTCGGTCAGCCAACCGGCGAAGAACTCCCCACCGGAGGACCCCCCGGAGGTGACCCAGATGCCGATGCCGAAGAGCACGGCCGCGCCCACGAAGAACGACAGGGCGCGGGCGCACTCCGCCAGGCTCGGCTCGTGCGGGCGCCGACCGACGATGACGACGTCGAAGAGCAGGACGGCGACGGTGACGGCGATCGTGACGCCCCACACCCAGGGGTGGATGTCCACCGGGACTCCTCGAGATCAGCTGCCGTCGTCCCGGACGGGGCGACCGCGGACAATCTACCGGCCACCGAAGCGGACCCCGAGGTCGGTCAGCGCCTCCTCGCCCCCGTCGAGGGCGGTGAGGACCCAGGTACCGGTCGGGGTGAGCACGAAGGTGTGCTCGTAGTGCGCCGCCCAGCCACCGTCGGCGGTGACCACGGTCCAGTCGTCGTCGAGGACCTCGGTGCGGGGGCTGCCCAGGGTGACCATGGGCTCGACGGCCAGGGCCAGTCCCTCGACCAGTCGCGGTCCGCGGCCGGCCCGGCCCCGGTTGGGGACGTCCGGGGGCAGGTGCATGGCGGAGCCGATCCCGTGCCCGGTGTAGTCGGCGACGATGCCGAACGCACTCGTGGCGCGCACGTGCGACTCGACCGCGTGGGAGATGTCGCCGACCCGGCCCCGGGGGGACGCCGCTGCGATGCCGGCCCACATCGCGCCCTCGGTGGTCTGCATCAACGACTCGACGTCCGCGCCGACGGCACCGAGGGCCACGCTGAGGGCGGCGTCCCCGTGCCAGCCACCCACGATCGCGCCGCAGTCGATGGAGACCAGGTCACCGTCGGCGAGCACGCGCCCGCCGGGGATGCCGTGCACGACCTCGTCGTTGACCGACACGCAGATCGAGGCCGGGAAGCCCTGGTAGCCCAGGAACGACGGGGTCGCTCCCCGCGAGCGGATGCAGTCCTCGGCGACGGCGTCCAGCTCGCCCGTGGTCAGGCCGGGCCGGACCTCCTGGCGCAGCACGTCCAGGGTCTCGCCGACCACCAGGCCCGCACGGCGCATGACCGCGACCTGCGCCGGGGTCTTGACCTCGAGACCGCGACCGAAGGGCGCCATCAGGCCGACGCCCGGCCGATCAGCTCTGGCTCAGCGAGCTCAGGGCGGCGTGGATGCGCTCGGTGACCTCGTCGACCTCGCCCATCCCGTCGACCTCGACCAGCAGGTCGCGCTCGCGGTAGACCTCGAGCAGCGGCTCGGTCTGCTCGGCGTAGACCTCCTGCCGACGGCGGATGACCTCTTCCGTGTCGTCGCTGCGACCGTCGGTCTCGGCCCGCTTGACCAGCCGCGCCACCAGCTCGTC
Source organism: uncultured Actinomycetota bacterium (assembly GCA_963822495.1). Lineage (GTDB taxonomy): Bacteria > Actinomycetota > Actinomycetes > Propionibacteriales > Nocardioidaceae > Nocardioides. The sequence goes on from CAWGHQ010000005.1 coordinate 33,691, forward strand.
GGTGTCCACCGAGAGGACCACGACGGCCTCGAGACGGTGCCCGAGGTCGCCGACCATGTCGTCGAGCTCCTCGACCTGGGCCAGCGTGCGGGGGTACCCGTCCAGCAGGAAGCCGGCCTCGGCGTCGGCCTCGCCGAGCCGGCTGCGCACCATCTGGTTGGTCACGGAGTCCGGCACGTACTCGCCGGCGTCCATGTAGCGCTGGGCCTCGACCCCGAGCTCGGTGCCCTCGGAGACGTTCGCACGGAAGATGTCGCCGGTGGAGACCGCCGGCACGGAGAAGTGGGAGGCCACGCGCGTGGCCTGCGTGCCCTTCCCTGCCCCGGGGGGGCCCATCAGGATCAGCCTCATGAACGCAGGAATCCTTCGTAGTTGCGCTGCTGGAGCTGGCTCTCGATCTGCTTCACGGTGTCCAGTGCGACGCCGACCATGATGAGGATCGAGGTGCCCCCGAACGGGAAGTTCTGGTTGGCCCCGATCAGCACGAGCGCGATCAGCGGGATCAGGGCGATCAGACCGAGGTAGAGCGCGCCCGGCAGCGTGATGCGGGACAGGACGTAGGACAGGTAGTCCTCGGTCGGCTTGCCCGCCCGGATCCCGGGGATGAAGCCGCCGTACTTCTTCATGTTGTCGGCCACCTCGTTGGGGTTGAAGGTGATCGACACGTAGAAGTAGGTGAAGAAGACGATGAGCAGGAAGAACGTCGCCATGTAGAGGGGGTGGGCACCGGTCTGGAAGTACTTGCCCAGGAAGCTGACCCATGCCGAGCTGCTGTTGGCGTTGAACTGCACCGCCATCGCGGGCAGGTAGAGCAGCGAGCTGGCGAAGATGACCGGGATGATGCCGGCCTGGTTGACCTTGAGCGGGATGTAGGTGGAGGAGCCCCCGAACATCTTGCGTCCCACCATGCGACGGGCGTACTGCACCGGGATCCGCCGCTGGGCCTGCTCGACGAAGATCACCGCCGCCACGACCACGAGGCCCACGAGCACGACGATGGCGAAGATCCACCAGCCCTGGCTGAGCCGCACCTGCCACAGGGCGCTGGGGAAGGTCGCGACCACCTGGGTGAAGATGAGGATGGACATGCCGTTGCCGATGCCGCGGTCGGTGATCAGCTCACCGAGCCACATGATGACGGCCGTCCCTGCGGTCATCGTGACCACCATGACCAGGAAGGTCGCGGTGCCGTCGCTGTGCAGCAGCGGTCGGTCGCAGTTGATGAGGCTCCCCGAGCGGGCCAGCGCCACGATGCCGGTGGCCTGGAGCAGGGCCAGTCCCAGGGTGAGGTAGCGGGTGTACTGGGTGATCTTGGTCTGGCCGGACTGGCCCTCCTTCTTGAGGGCCTCCAGGCGCGGGATCACCACGACCAGCAGCTGCAGGATGATGCTCGCGGTGATGTACGGCATGATCCCGAGCGCGAAGATCGTCAGCTGCAGCAGCGCGCCGCCGGAGAACAGGTTGATCAGGTTGTAGACCCCCGAGCTGTTCGCCGGGTCGCCGAGGCAGGCCTGCACGTTGGCGACGTCGACGCCCGGCGCCGGGAATCTGGGACCCGGCCCGGAAGATCACCACGACCAGGAAGACGAACAACAGCTTGCGCCGCAGGTCCGGCGTCTTGAAGGCGTTCACGAACGCGCTGAGCACGAGGTCCTCTTTCTGCTGCTGACGGGGGGCCCGACGTTGCCGCCAGGACCCGCGGTGGAGCCTAACAGCCGCCGGGAACAGCACGGGGGCGTAACCCAGGAGGCTGGTGACAGCCGATCCGGGTCACGCCCCCGCGCCGTGCTCTCAGACGGTGCTCAGATGGCGGTGGTCGAGCCGCCCGCGGCAGCGATCTTCTGCTGGGCCGAGGCCGAGAACGCGTGCGCGGTGACCGTGACGGGCACCGCGATCTCGCCCTGGCCGAGCACCTTGACCGGCTGGCCCTTGCGGACCGCGCCACGCGCCACGAGGGCGTCGACGGTGATCTCGCCACCCTCGGGGAAGAGTGCCTCGATCCGGTCCAGGTTCACCACCTGGAACTCGACCTTGAAGGGGTTCCTGAAGCCCTTGAGCTTGGGCAGACGCATGTGCAGGGGCATCTGGCCACCCTCGAAGGACGCCGGGACCTGGTTGCGGGCCTTGGTGCCCTTGGTCCCGCGACCGGCCGTCTTGCCCTTGGACCCCTCACCACGACCGACGCGGGTCTTGGCGGTCTTGGCGCCAGGAGCCGGGCGCAGGTTGTGCAGCTTGAGCGTCATGGGTTCACTCGCCTCCCTCGATCTCCTCGACCGTCACCAGGTGGCGGACGGTGTTGACCATCCCCCGGACCTCGGGACGATCTGCACGGACGACCACGTCGCCGATCTTGCGCAGGCCCAGCGTGCGCAGGGTGTTGCGCTGGTTGGCCTTGCAGCCGATCGACGAGCGGTGCTGACTGACCTTGAGCTGCGTCATCGTGCCGTCACCTCCTCCGAGACACCCGCGGGCACCTCGGCCTGGGCGCGCAGGAGCGCCGCCGGGGCGACGTCCTCGACGCGCAGCCCGCGGCGCGCAGCGACAGCCTGGGGCTCCTCGAGCATCCGCAGGGCCGTGACCGTGGCGTGGACGATGTTGATCTGGTTCGACGAGCCGAGGGACTTGCTCAGCACGTCGTGGATGCCGGCACACTCCAGCACGGCCCGCACGGGACCGCCGGCGATGACGCCGGTACCCGGGGCGGCCGGGCGGAGCATGACCACGCCGGCGGCCTTCTCGCCCTGGACGGGGTGAGGGATCGTGCCCTGGATGCGCGGGACGCGGAAGAAGCTCTTCTTGGCCTCCTCGACGCCCTTGGCGATCGCAGCCGGCACCTCCTTGGCCTTGCCGTAGCCGACGCCGACCATGCCGTCGCCGTCACCGACGATGACCAGGGCGGTGAAGCTGAACCGACGACCACCCTTGACGACCTTGGCGACACGGTTGATCGCGACGACGCGCTCGATGTACTGGCTCTTCTCAGCACCCTGACCACGGCGGTCGTTGCCGCCTCGGCCGCCACGCTCACCGCCGGCGCGCTGTCCGCGCTGGGGTCCGCTCATCAGATTTCCTCTTCCTTGCGAGTTGCTCGTGCCATCAGAAGGACAGTCCGCCCGCGCGGGCGCCGTCGGCCAGGGCCGCGACGCGACCGTGGTACTTGTTGCCGGCGCGGTCGAAGACCACGGACTCGACACCGTTGCTCTTGGCCCGCTCGGCGACCAGCTCGCCGACCCGGGTGGCCTTGGCGGTCTTGTCGGCGGCGGTGGAGCGCAGGTCGGACTCCATCGTGGAGGCCGAGGCCAGCGTCTTGCCGACGACGTCGTCGACGACCTGCACGGTGATGTGCTTGGCCGACCGGGTCACCACCAGGCGCGGACGCTCGGCGGTGCCGGAGATGCGCTTGCGTCCCCGGACCTGTCGGCGCAGGCGGGACGTGGTCCGTGCCGCGCCGTGCTTGCTCTGCTTCAGCGAGATCGCCATGTCACTTACCAGCCTTTCCGACCTTGCGACGGATCTGTTCGCCGGCGTACCGGACGCCCTTGCCCTTGTAGGGCTCGGGCTTGCGCAGCTTGCGGATCTTGGCCGCGACCTCACCGACGAGCTGCTTGTCGATGCCCGACACGCCGAGGCGGGTGGGGCTGTCGACCGAGAACGTGATGCCTTCGGGGGCGTTGAAGGTGATCGAGTGCGAGTACCCGAGCTGGAACTCCAGCTCGGTGGGGCCCTTGGACAGGACGCGGTAGCCCACGCCCACGATCTCGAGGCGCTTCTCGTACCCGTCGGTCACCCCGACGACCATGTTGTTGACCAAGGTGCGGGTCAGTCCGTGGAGCGACCTGCTCTCCCGCTCGTCGTCGGGACGCCTGACGTCCAGGACGCCCTCGCCCTGCTCCACGAAGATGGGCTCGACCACCCGGTGGCTCAAGGTCCCCTTGGGGCCCTTGACCGTCACCAGACGATCGTCGATCTGTACCTCCACGCCGGCCGGGACCGTGACGGGGAGCTTGCCGATGCGCGACATGCTTTCCTCTCCTTCGTCGTTAGTTGGTCCGGGTCACCAGATGTAGGCGAGGACTTCTCCGCCCACGCCCTTCCGGTTGGCCTGGCGGTCGGTGAGCAGGCCCTGGCTGGTGGAGATGATCGCCACCCCCAGGCCGCCGAGCACCTTGGGCAGGCCCGTGTGCTTGGCGTAGACCCGCAGTCCGGGCTTGCTGATCCGGCGGATGCCGGCGATCGAGCGCTCGCGGTTGCGTCCGTACTTCAAGGTGATGGTCAGCGAACGGCCGACCTCGCCCTCGGTGGGCTCGGCGACCGCGAAGGAGGTGATGTAGCCCTCCTGGCGCAGGATCTCCGCGACACCCTCCTTCAGCTTGCTGAAGGGCATCGTCACCTCGTCGTGGAATGCCTGGTTGGCGTTGCGCAGACGCGTGAGCATGTCTGCGATCGGGTCAGTCATCGTCATGGCCGTAAGGCCCTTTCTCGTTGTGGTTTCCGCCCGCTCGTACGTCAGGCGGACCTTCAGCGCTGTTGGTGGTGTGGCTGTCGGGTGGAACGTCTCACCAAGAGGACTTGGTGACGCCGGGGAGCTCGCCGCGGTGGGCCATCTCCCGCAGGCAGATGCGGCACAGGCCGAACTTGCGGTAGACGGCCTTGGGCCGGCCGCAGCGCTGGCATCGGGTGTAGCCGCGGACCGCGAACTTGGGCTTGCGGGCCGCCTTGACCTTCAGTGCTGTCTTCGCCATCTCAGAGTCTCCTCGCTGCTCAGCGCTCGGCGAACGGGAAGCCGAGCTGCTTCAACAGCGAGCGCCCCTGGTCGTCGTTGGTCGCGGTGGTCACCACGGTGATGTCCATGCCTCGCGACCGGTCGATCCGGTCCTGGTCGATCTCGTGGAACATGACCTGCTCGGTCAGTCCGAAGGTGTAGTTGCCGCGACCGTCGAACTGGCGCGGCGAGAGCCCACGGAAGTCGCGGATGCGGGGCAGGGCCAGCGAGAGCAGCCGGTCCAGGAACTCCCACATCCGGTCCCCGCGCAGGGTCACGTGGGTGCCGATCGGCATGCCCTCACGCAGCTTGAACTGCGCGATCGACTTGCGCGAACGCGTCACGGCCGGCTTCTGACCGGTGATCGCGGTGAGGTCGCGCACGGCGCCCTCGATCAGCTTGGCGTCGCGGGCGGCCTCGCCCACCCCCATGTTGACCACGATCTTGGTCAGGCCGGGGACCTGCATCACGTTGCCGATGGCGAACTCGGTCTGCAGCGCGGGCAGGATCTCCTCGCGGTAGCGGGTCTTGAGCCGCGGGATCTCCGGCGCGGACGCCGTCGTCTGGGTCTCGCTCATCAGATCTCCTTCCCCGTCTTGCGGGAGATGCGCACGCTGCGGTGCCCGGTGTAGGTCGAGCCGTCGGGGCGGCGCTTGGTGACCTCGTCGCGGCGGTAGCCGACCCGGGTCACCCCGTCACCCTCGACGAGCATCACGTTCGAGACGTGGATGGAGGCCTCGGCGGTGATGATGCCTCCGGTGGTCCCGGCACGCCCACCGGCGTTGACGACCTTGGTGTGCCGCTTCATCCGGTTGACGCCCTCGACGATCACCCGGTCCTGCTCACGCAGGACGGAGATGACCTTGCCCTCGGCACCCTTGTCCTTGCCCGCGATCACCTTGACGGTGTCGCCCTTCTTGATCTTCATGGTCTTGGCCATCTCAGAGCACCTCCGGTGCGAGGGAGACGATGCGCATGAAGCGCTTCTCGCGCAGCTCGCGGCCCACGGGACCGAAGATGCGGGTGCCTCGCGGCTCCCCGTCGGCCTTCAAGATCACCGCGGCGTTCTCGTCGAAGCGGATGTAGGAACCATCGGGCCGGCGGCGCTCCTTGACGGTGCGCACGATGACGGCCTTGACGACGTCGCCCTTCTTGACGTTGCCGCCGGGGATGGCGTCCTTGACGGTGGCCACGATCGTGTCACCGATCCCGGCGTATCGGCGGCCGGAGCCGCCGAGCACCCGGATGCAGAGGATCTCCTTCGCACCCGTGTTGTCGGCGACCTTGAGCCGCGACTCCTGCTGAATCATGGGGTTTTCTCCTGGTTGTCGTGCCGGTTCTCGTCGCCTGCTCGGCGACGAGCCTGGCCGAACTCGTGGTTACTTGGCTCGCTCGACGATGCTCACGACGCGCCAGCGCTTGGTGGCCGAGAGCGGGCGGGTCTCCATGATCTGGACCCGGTCGCCGACGGCGCACTCGTTCTGCTCGTCGTGCGCCTTCAGGCGCGAGGTCTTGCGCAGGACCTTGCCGTACAGGGCGTGCTTGACCCGGTCCTCGACGGCCACGACCACGGTCTTGTCCATCTTGTCGCTGACCACCAGGCCTACGCGGACCTTGCGGGAGTTGCGGGTCTGGGTCTCGGCGCCGGTGCTGGTCTGCTCGCTCATGCGCTCGCCTCTTCCTGTGTCGTCTCGGGCGCGGACCGGATGCCGAGCTCGCGCTCGCGCACCACGGTGTAGATGCGGGCGATGTCCTTCTTGACCGTCCGCAGGCGGCCGTGGCTCTCCAGCTGCCCGGTGGCCGCCTGGAACCGAAGGTTGAACAGCTCTTCCTTCGACTCGCGCAGGCGAGCCTCCAGGTCGACGTCGTTGAGCTCGTCGAGCTCGTGGGCCAGGGTGTGGTGGGCCATCAGAACTCTCCCGCCTCTCGCGTGATGAAACGGCACTTCATGGGGAGCTTGTGCATCGCGCGGCGCATGGCCTCGCGGGCCACGTCCTCGGTCACGCCGGAGAGCTCGAACATGACGCGCCCGGGCTTGACGTTGGCGATCCACCACTCGGGCGAGCCCTTGCCCGAGCCCATGCGGGTCTCGGCGGGCTTCTTGGTCAGCGGACGGTCGGGGTAGATGTTGATCCACACCTTGCCGCCACGCTTGATGTGACGGGTCATCGCGATCCGGGCCGACTCGATCTGCCGGTTGGTCACGTAGTGGCTCTCGACCGCCTGGATCCCGAACTCCCCGAAGGAGAGGCGGGTACCGCCCTTGGCCGCACCGGTCCGCTTGGGGTGGTGCTGCTTGCGGTGCTTGACACGACGGGGCATCAACATGGCTCAGGCCTCCGTCGCGGGGGTCTCGGGGCTCGGCGCCGCAACGGCGGCAACCGGAGCGGCCTCGGCCGGGGCGTCGGTACGGGCGGGGCGCTCGGCGCGCGAGCTGCGGCTGGGCCGCTCGCCGCCGCGGGCACCGCCGCGCTCGTTGCCGCGGCCGCCACGGCCGGGGACACCGGCCTTCGCCGCCGCCTGGGCCTGGCGCTCGGCACGGGTGCCGGCGACCTCGCCCTTGTAGATCCAGACCTTCACGCCGATGCGGCCGAAGGTGGTCCGGGCCTCGTAGAAGCCGTAGTCGATGTCGGCGCGCAGCGTGTGCAGCGGGACGCGACCCTCGCGGTAGAACTCGGTGCGCGACATCTCGGCGCCGTTGAGGCGGCCCGAGCACTGCACGCGGATGCCCTGGGCACCCGAGCGCATCGCGGTCTGCATCGACTTGCGCATGGCGCGGCGGAACTGGACGCGGCCGGCGAGCTGCTCGGCGACGCCCTGGGCCACCAGCTGGGCCTCCACCTCGGGGTTCTTGACCTCGAGGATGTTCAGCTGCACCTGCTTGCCCGTGAGCTTCTCCAGCTCACCGCGGATCCGGTCGGCCTCGGCGCCGCGGCGCCCGATGACGATGCCGGGGCGCGCGGTGTGGATGTCGACCCGGACGCGGTCGCGGGTGCGCTCGATCTCGACCTTGGCGATGCCGGCGCGGTCCATGCCCTTGGAGAGCAGCTTGCGGATCGCGACGTCCTCGCCGACGTAGGACTTGTACAGCTTGTCGGCGTACCACCGCGACTTGTGGTCGGTGGAGATGCCGAGGCGGAACCCGTTCGGGTTGATCTTCTGGCCCATCAGGCCCGTCCCTTCTTCGCGCCGCGGGTGGCAGCGACGGCCGAGGCCGGCTGCACCGCGAGGGTGATGTGGCTGGTCCGCTTGTTGATGCGGGTGGCCCGGCCCTGGGCCCGGGGGCGCCAGCGCTTCATGGTGGGGCCCTCGTCGACCTGGGCGACGGAGACGACCAGGTCGCCGGTGGGCAGTCCCTCGGTGGTCGCGGCGTTGGCGACGGCGCTCTGCAGCACCTTCAGCACGGTCTCGGAGGCCGACTGTGGGCTGAACCGCAAGATGGCGGTCGCCTCGGTGACCGGCAGGCCGCGGACGAGGTTCACGACGCGACGTGCCTTCATCGGCGCGATGCCGCTGAAGCGTGCGGTCGCGAAGGCGCCCGGCTGGTCGCCGAGCAGCGAGTCGCGACGGGCGCTGGTGCGCCTGCGCTCGGTTGTGCTCATGGCTGGTGTCTCCAGTCTCTCTGGTCGGGGCGGCGCCGCATCAGCGGCGGCGGCCCTTCCGGTCGTCCTTGGCGTGCCCGCGGTAGGTGCGGGTGGGGGCGAACTCGCCCAGCTTGTGCCCGACCATCGAGTCGGTCACGAACACCGGGACGTGCTTGCGCCCGTCGTGCACGGCGATGGTGTGACCGATCATGTCGGGCACGATCATCGAGCGGCGCGACCAGGTCTTGATCACGTTGTGGCTGCCCTTGTCGTTCTCGGCGTCCACCTTCTTGCGAAGGTGGTCGTCGACGAAGGGGCCCTTCTTCAGGCTGCGTGGCATGTGGGTTCCAACTCCTGGTTCCGCGCGCTCAGCGCTTCTTGCCGGTCTTGCGGCGGCGGATGATCTGGGCGTCGCTGCTCTTGCGCTTGCGGGTGCGGCCCTCGGGCTTGCCCCAGGGCGAGACCGGGTGGCGTCCACCGGAGGTCTTGCCCTCGCCACCGCCGTGCGGGTGGTCGACGGGGTTCATCACGACACCGCGCACGGTCGGGCGCTTGCCCTTCCAGCGCATCCGGCCGGCCTTGCCCCAGTTGATGTTGGACTGCTCGGCGTTGCCGACCTCGCCCACGGTGGCGCGGCAGCGCACGTCGACGAACCGCATCTCCCCCGACGGCATCCGCAGCGTGGCGCGCGAGCCCTCACGGGCGACGAGCTGGGCGCTGATGCCGGCAGACCGGGCGATCTTGGCTCCCCCACCGGGTCGCAGCTCGACACAGTGGATCGTCGTGCCGACCGGGATGTTGCGCAGCGGCAGGTTGTTGCCGGGCTTGATGTCGGCCGCGGGGCCCGACTCGAGCTTCGTGCCCTGACCCAGGCCGCGCGGCGCGATGATGTAGCGCTTCTCGCCGTCGGCGTAGTGCAGCAGCGCGATGCGCGCGGTGCGGTTGGGGTCGTACTCGATGTGCGCGACCGTGGAGGGCACGCCGTCCTTGTCGTAGCGACGGAAGTCGATGATGCGGTACGCGCGCTTGTGCCCGCCGCCCTGGTGACGCGTCGTGATCCGGCCCTGGTTGTTGCGTCCGCCCTTCTTGGGCAGGGGACGGGTCAGCGACTTCTCCGGCGTGGTGCGGGTGACCTCGACGAAGTCGGCGACCGACGAGCCACGACGGCCCGGGGTGGTCGGCTTGTACTTGCGGATAGCCATGTCGGTTCCTTCTCGGTGCCTCGGTCCCCGGTCAGGAGACCGGGCCCCCGAAGATGTCGATGCGGTGGCCCTCGGCGAGGCTGACGATCGCGCGCTTGGTGTCCTTGCGCTTGCCCGTGCCGTACCGGGTGCGCCGCGTCTTGCCGGAGCGGTTGAGGGTGTTGACGGAGGTGACCTTGACGCCGAACACCTTCTCGACGGCGATCTTGATCTCGGTCTTGTTGGCGTCGGGACGCACCAGGAAGGTGTACTTGTTGGCGTCCAGGAGCCCGTAGCTCTTCTCCGAGACCACGGGCGCCAGCAGGACGTCGCGGTGGTCCTTGTGCAGCGTGCTCACCGGGCGTCCTCCTGGGTCGTGGTGGCCTGGGTCGTGGTGGCCTTGGTCGCCGACGACACGAACGTGTCGTAGGCAGCCTGGGTGAACACCACGTCGTCACTGGCCAGGACGTCGTAGGTGTTGAGCTGGTCGGTGAAGAGCAGGTGCGCCTCGGGGGCGTTGCGCAGCGAGAGCCAGCTCAGCGAGTCGCCCCGCTCGAGCACCACGAGGAACCGGCGACGCTCGCTGAGGCCGCGCAGGCCTTCCAGCGCTGCCCGGGTCGAGGGCTTCTCGCCGGTCGCCAGCGACTCCACCACGTGCACCCGGCCGTTGCGGGCCCGGTCCGAGAGGGCCCCGCGGAGCGCGGCTGCCTTCATCTTCTTGGGGGTGCGCTGGTCGTAGGAGCGCGGCTGCGGTCCGTGGACCGTGCCGCCGCCGGCGAACTGGGGCGCGCGGATCGAGCCCTGGCGTGCGCGGCCGGTGCCCTTCTGCTTGTAGGGCTTGCGGCCACCGCCGCGGACCTCGCCGCGGGTCTTGGTGGCGTGCGTGCCCTGGCGGGCCGCAGCCTGCTGGGCGACGACGACCTGGTGGATCAGCGGCACGTTGAGCTTCGCGTCGAAGATCTCGGCCGGCAGGTCGACCTGCACAGTGGTGAGCGCCATGGTCATGCCTCCTGGGTGATCTTGGCGGCCGAGCGCAGCACGAGCAGCCCGCCCTTGGGGCCGGGAACGGCGCCCTTGATCAGGATCAGGCCACGCTCGAGGTCGACGGCGTGGACGGTGAGGTTCTGGGTGGTGACGGTGTCGCTACCCATCCGGCCGGCCATCCGCATGCCCTTGAAGACGCGGCCCGGGGTGGCGCAGGCGCCGATCGAGCCGGGCTTGCGGTGGTTGCGGTGGGCACCGTGGGAGGCGCCGACACCGTGGAAGCCGTGCCGCTTCATGACGCCGGCGAAGCCCTTGCCCTTGCTGGTGCCGGTGACGTCGACGACCTCGCCGGCGGCGAAGGTGTCGACCGCCAGCTCCTGGCCGATGGTGTAGGAGGAGGCGTCCGCGGTCCGGATCTCCATCAGGTGGCGGCGCGCGGTGGTGCCGGCCTTGGCGAAGTGACCGGCCTGCGGCTTGTTCACCTTGCGGCCGTCGATCTCGCCGAAGCCCACCTGGATCGCGTTGTAGCCGTCGGCCTCGGGGGCACGCACCTGCGTGACCACGTTGGTCGTGGCGGCGACGACGGTCACCGGGACGATCCGGTTGTCCTCGTCCCAGAACTGGGTCATGCCGAGCTTGCGGCCCAGCAGTCCCTTGACGTTGCGCTCGATAGTCATCTCATCAGATCCTTGGCAGTCCTCGACGTCAGAGCTTGATCTCGATGTCGACGCCCGCCGGCAGGTCGAGCCGCATCAGCGAGTCGACGGTCTTCGGGGTGGGGTCGATGATGTCGATCAGCCGCTTGTGGGTGCGCATCTCGAAGTGCTCGCGCGAGTCCTTGTACTTGTGGGGCGAGCGGATGACGCAGTACACGTTCTTCTCGGTCGGCAACGGCACCGGGCCGGCGACCTGGGCGCCCGTGCGGGTCACCGTGTCCACGATCTTGCGCGCCGAGGTGTCGATCACCTCGTGGTCATAGGCCTTGAGCCTGATGCGGATCTTCTGTCCCGCCATAGGTCTCTCTCGTCCTTCTCACTCGCTCGTGCCCTGCTGGTCTGGGACGTCCTCCGGAATGAGTCGGTCCCCCTGTTGCTCACCACCGCGCCGCGAGCGACCCCCGTGGTCGGGCGTGTCGCGCGCTGCGCACAAGATGCGGAACCATGGCTCTGCATCACCGGCGGTGGCGGCCGGCAGTTCGCCGGCCCTGATCGGGTCCCCTGGTGCGGTACCGGCACACACTGCCCATCGTTCACGGGGCGCCGGCCACGGGTGGACGACGACAGGAGACGCGATGGAAGAGTCAAGCGGTGAGGCACCCCGACGACCCGGCCGGAGCAACCGCACTATCGTGACAGATCCCCGGGACTGCGCCAAATCGGGTGTCCCGGCGCCGGTAGGCGGCCTCTCCTGAGATGATCGGCCCCGACGAGAGGATGCCATGTCCGAGCACGGGCCGTACCAGCCCCCTGGCGACCAGCCCCCCGGCAGTCCCCCGCCCGGCAGTCCCCCGCCCGGCAGCCCCCCGCCGTGGACCCGCGGCGCGCCGCCGCCCGGGGGCGGCCCTCCAGCCGGCATGCTCGGCGCGGCCCACAAGCCCGGCGCGATGCCGCTGCGCCCGCTCGGCCTCAGTGACATGTTCGATGCCGCGTTCCGCATCCTGCGGTTCAACCCGAAGGCCACGGTGGGCGCCGCCCTGCTGGTGGCCGCTCTGACCCAGGCCATCCCCGTCGCGGTGGCCACGGCGTCGACCGGGTTCTCGGGCGGTGCCTCGCTCGGCGGTGCGGGCGGTATCGGCGGCTCGGGCGGTACCGTCTCCAGCAGCGAGGTCGTCGGCTTCGTCGCCTCGTTCGGCTCGCTGGCGGCGAGCACCCTGCTGCTCCAGGTCGGGCTGATCCTGCTCACCGGGGTCGTCGCCCACGTCACGCACGCCGCTGCCGTCGGCCGCAAGCTCGACCTGGCCGAGGCCTGGGCCTGCACCCGGGGCAAGCGGTGGCGTCTGCTCGGCCTGGTGCTGCTGGTCGCGCTCTTCTACCTGCTCGGCCTCGGCCTGTGGGCGGGCTCGATCGTCGCCGTGGTCCTGACCGGCGCGTCGGGTCTCCTGGTGGTGCTCTACGCGGTGCTCAGCGGCCTGTTCCTGGTGGTGCCGCTCGGGATCTTCTTCAACGTCCGGGTCTCCCACTTCGCCGCGGTGGCGCTGATGCTGGAGGACGTCGGCGTGCTCGGTGCCTTCAGACGGGCCTACCGGCTCTCGTCGGCGCAGTTCTGGAGGATCTTCGGCATCGGGTTGCTGACCGGCCTCGTCACCGGCGCCGCCGCGTTCGTCCTGGGGCTGCCCTTCGGGTTGGCCGGCCAGATCGCCGCCGTGGCCGTGCCGCAGCTCGCGGTGCTGCTGCTGGTCGTCGCGCAGGCCGTCTCGACGATCGTGTCCACCGCCTTCACGGCCCCGTTCACCTCGGCCGTCACCACGCTGCAGTACCTCGACCAGCGGATGCGCAAGGAGGCCTACGACGTCGAGCTGATGGCCCAGGCCGGGATCACCGGGGCCTGAGCAGGTGGCGTGGGTCAAGGCTGTGTACCGGGCGGAGCCTCCCCTCCTTCCCTCACCGGACGAGGGTCGCTCGCTGCTGCGTCGCGAGCTGCTCGACCCGGGCTACCACGACCAGAACCTGCTGCAGCAGGCGCTGACCTGGCTGGGGCGCGTCCTCGACGACGGTCTGCGCACCGCCCAGGCGGTGCCGGAGGTCTCGAGCCTCGTGGCGATGGCCCTGCTCGTCGCGGCACTGCTGGCGCTCACGCTGCTGGCCTCCCGGGCGCGCACGTCGGCCGGCGCGCGACGCGAACCCGGTCAGGTGATCACCACCGAGCAGGTCAGCGCCGACCAGCTGCGCACCCGGGCGATCCGGGCGCGCGAGGAGGGCCGTCACGACGACGCGGTGCTGGAGGCGTTCCGCGCCCTCGCCCGCCGTCACGTCGAGCGCGGGATCCTGCCCGAGGACCCCGGGGCGACCGCCCGCGAGGTGGCCGACCGGCTCGCCGCCGGGCTCGCCGCCGGACCAGACGCCGGCCCGGGCACCGGACCAGGCGCCGGACCAGGCGCCGGTCACGGGGGGTCGGCCGGCCGCCTGCGGGAGATCGCCGGCCTCTTCGACGCGGTGCTCTACGGCGGACTGCCGGCCGGTCCGCAGGACTCGGCCGCCGCCCTCGCGCTCGACGACGACCTCGCCGGCGTGCGGTGAGAGCGACGCTCGCCTCCGGTCGGCGGCAGCACCGCATCCTGGCGCTGCTGGTCGGGGTCTTCGTGGCCACGATCGCCCTGGTCGCCCTCACCTCGGGCAGCCCCGAGACGTCGGCCAGGCTCGATCCCGACAACCCCGGCCCGAACGGGACCCGCGCGCTCTACCGCGTGCTGGGCGACGAGGGCGTGCGCACCGAGGTGGTTCGTGACGCCGACGCCCTCGAGCAGACGGCCGTCGACGCGAGCACGACGGTGGTGGTCTCCTCGGCCGATGCGCTGGGCCGCAGCACGCTGAGCCGGCTGCGCGAGCACGCCGAACCCGGCACCCTGGTGCTCCTCGAGCCGGGCGACGCGGTGTGGGGCCTGCTCGACACCTCCGGCTCCCCCGGCTCCCCCGGCAGGGCCCGGGCCGACGAGGGTCTCGCTGCGTCCTGTGCTGCCGACGTCGACGACGCGGTGGCCGAGGTCGTCGACGGCCTGGTGCTGGAGGCCGACCGGGTGACGACCTACCCCGGCGCCGGCTGCTTCGCCGGCGGGAACGACGGGGCCGACGGCTCCGCCGCGCTGGTGACGGTCGACGGGACCCTGCTCCTCGGGGCCGGCGAGGCGCTGACCAACGACCAGGTCCTGCGGGGGGACAACGCTGCCCTGGCGCTTCGGCTGCTCGGCCAGGACCCGCGACTGGTCTGGTACGTCCCCGACCCGACCGACCTCGTCGGGACCGACGCCGTCAGCCGTCGGCAGCCTCCTGCCGCCGTGGCTGGTGCCCGGTCTGTGGACCGCGGCGGCCGCACTGCTGCTGCTGGTCGTGTGGCGAGGTCGACGTCTGGGCGCCCTGGCCACCGAGCCGCTGCCCGTGGTGGTGCGGGCCATCGAGACCACCCGCAGCCGCGGACGCCTCTACCGGCGGGCCGGCGACCGAGGTCATGCCGCGAGCATCCTCCGGGCCGGTGCGCGCGCCGACCTCGGGGAGCACCTCGGGCTCGGCGCCCACCACGACACCGCCGCCCTGGTCCGCGACGTCGCGGTCAGGACCGGCCGCGACCCTGCCGACGTCGCGGCCCTGATCTCCCCCACGGCCCCGGTACCGTCCTCCGACCCCGACCTGATCATGCTGGCCCAGGACCTGGACCGGCTCGACCGAGAGGTGCGCGACGCATGACAGAGACCCCGACGACCCGCAGCCCCGGCGCACCGGACCCGGTCCACCCCGAGGCCCGCGAGCGGCTCGCCGCCGTGCGTGGCGAGGTGGCCAAGGCGGTGGTCGGGCAGGAGGCCGCCGTCTCCGGGCTGCTCGTCGCACTCCTGTGCGGGGGGCACGTGCTGATGGAGGGCGTGCCGGGAACGGCCAAGACCCTCCTGGTGCGCACCCTCGCGGCGAGCCTGGCCGTCGACACCCGGCGGGTGCAGTTCACCCCGGACCTGATGCCGGGCGACATCACCGGCTCCCTGGTCATCGACGCGCGCCACGGCGAGCTCAGCTTCCGCGAGGGCCCCGTGTTCACCAACCTCCTGCTGGCCGACGAGATCAACCGCACCCCGCCCAAGACGCAGTCCGCGCTGCTGGAGGCGATGGAGGAGGGGCAGGTCTCGGTCGACGGGGTCTCGCACCCGCTGCCGTCGCCGTTCCTGGTCGCCGCGACGCAGAACCCCGTCGAGTACGAGGGGACCTATCCGCTCCCGGAGGCCCAGCTGGACCGGTTCCTGCTCAAGGTCGTGCTCCCGGTACCGGGCCGCGACGACGAGCTCGCGATCCTCACCCGCCACGCCGGGGGTTTCGACCCGCGCGACGTCGCCGCGGCCGGTGTGCGGGCAGTAGCCGGCCCCGACGAGCTGCGGGCCGGCCAGCGCGCCGTCGGAGCGGTCCAGGTCTCCCCCGAGGTCGTCGGCTACATCGTCGACGTCGCGCGGGCCACGCGGGAGTCGCCGTCGCTGAGCCTGGGGGTCAGCCCCCGAGGAGCCACGGCGCTGCTGCGCGCCGCGCGCGCCTGGGCCTGGCTGAACGGCCGGGGGTACGTCACCCCCGACGACGTGAAGGCCCTGGCCCACGCCACCTTGGTGCACCGGCTCGGGCTGCGCCCCGAGGCCGAGCTCGAGGGGGTCGAGGTCGGCCAGGTGCTGGCCTCCGCGCTGGGCTCCGTGCCCGTGCCGCGCTGAGCCGGTGGCGATCTCCGGGCGCGTGCCCCTGCTCGTGCTGCTCGGCCTCCTGCCCGTCGTGCTGCGTCCCGAGCGCGGCACCGTGTGGCTCTGGCTCCTGGTGGTCCTCGTGCTGGGCGCGGTCGACTGGCTGCTGGCAGCGCGGCCGGACGCGGTCCGCCTGGACCGGGGCGCCGTCGGCTCCGTGCGGATGGGTCACCCGACCTCCACGGAGGTCGTCGCCCACAACACCGGCAGCCGCCGGCTGAGGCTGCTGGTGCGCGACGCCTGGCAGCCCAGCGCGGGGGCCGGGGACGACCGCCACCGGGTGGATCTCGCCGCGGGCGCCCGCCTCAGGGTCCGCACCACTCTGCGTCCGACCCGTCGCGGCGACCTGCGGGCGCTGGGCCTGACGGTGCGCTCGTCGGGACCGTTGGGCCTGGTGGCGCGGCAGCGGACCCTCGACGTGCCTGGCCGGGTGCGCTCGCTGCCGCCCTTCGAGTCCCGCAAGCACCTGCCCTCGCGGCTGGCCCGGCTGCGCGAGCTCGACGGCCGCGCCGCCGTCCGGGTGCGCGGCCAGGGCACCGAGTTCGACTCGTTGCGCGAGTACGTCACCGGCGACGACGTCCGGTCCATCGACTGGCGAGCCAGCGCGCGCAACCGCTCGGTCGTCGTGCGCACCTGGCAGCCCGAGCGCGACCGCCGGGTCGTGCTGGTCCTGGACACCTCCCGCACCTCGGCCGGCCGGGTCGAGGACGTTCCCCGGCTCGACTCGGCCATGGACGCCGCCCTGCTGCTCGCCGCGCTCGCAGCTCGAGCCGGCGACCGCGTCGACGTCGTGGCCGGCGACCGCCGGGTCCGGGCCCGGTTGCGGTCGACCGGCGCGCACGACGTCGTCGCGCGGCTCCAGGACACGATGGCCGACCTCGAACCGGTCATCGCCGAGGCCGACTGGCGCAGCCTGGTCGGCGCGGTGAGCCAGCTGGGGCGGCAACGGGCGCTCGTGGTCCTGCTGACACCGCTGGAACCGGCGGCGGTGGAGGAGGGTCTGCTCCCAGTGCTGCCGGTGCTCACCGCCCGGCACCGCGTGGTGCTGGCCTCGGTCCGCGACCCGGCGCTCGAGCGGATGGCGAGCGGTCGCGCCGGGGTCGACGAGGTCTACGCCGCGGCCGCGGCCGGGCAGGAGCTGCGACGTCGGGCGCACACCCGCGACCTGCTCACCCGGCTCGGCGTCGACGTGATCGACGCGGACGCCGAGCGACTGCCGCCGGCGCTGGCCGACCACTACCTCGCGCTCAAGGCACGCGGCCTGCTCTGAGCCGACCCGGCGCCCGACACCCGACACCCGGCATCCGGCATCCGGCACCCGGCATCCGGCACCGGTGGGACGATCGGCGCCATGACGGGTCGAGCCTTGCCGTACCCCGACCCACCCCTGCACGATCGGCGGGTCGGCCTGCGGCGGTGGAGCGACTCCGACGTCGAGTGCGTCCGGCTGGCCGGCACCGACCCTCGCATCACGGCGGGCACCACCGTGCCGACCACCGGCGATGTCGCCGACGGCGCCGACTTCATCGCGAGGCAGTGGCGTCGCGCGGAGGACGGCGAGGGCGTGAGCCAGGCCATCGTCGAGGTGGACACCGACCGTGCCGTCGGTCTGATCTGGGTGGCCCTGCGACCTCAGGCGCACGTCGGAGGGCTGGGCTACTGGATCGTGCCGGCGGCCCGTGGGCGGGGGCTCGCGACGAGCGCGGCTCGCCTCGTCGTCCCCTGGGCCCTGGAGGCTCTGGACCTCCAGCGCCTCGAGGCCTGGGTGGAGCCGGGCAACCTGGCCTCGCAGCGTGTCCTGCTCGGCGCCGGGTTCCAGCACGAGGGGCGGCTGCGCTCCTTCCTCACCATCGAGGACCGGCCTGCGGACGCGCTGGTGTTCTCGGTCGTCGCACCTCAGGGGTGACCAGCTGCCCCGAGCGGCCCCCACCCGGGCGCCCGTCGCCCTGTAACGCTGAGTTACTTCGTCCGGTGCGCGACCGCGCGCCGACAGCAGACGAAGTAACTCAGCGTTACAGCCAGGTCGGGCCCGACGCAGAACCCCCCAGAACGCCTCACGCGCGGGCCGCGACCGAGTCCTCGAGCAGGCCGGGGTCCAGGTCGCCGTCGTGGCCCCGGGCCGCGGCCGCTCGACCGAGCACGAACACGTAGGCCAGGAACGTCACCTCGGCCAGCACGCCGATGCCGATCCGTGCCCAGGTGGGGAGTCCCGAGGGCGTGACGAACGCCTCGATGAGCCCGCTGACGAAGAGGACCACGACCAGCCCGAGCGCCACCGTCGCGGCGGTGCGTCCCTCCCGCGCCATGGATCGGGTGCGACTCAGGTCGCCCGGTTCGATCCAGGACCAGAACAGTCGCAGCCCGACCCCTCCGGCGACGAAGACAGCGGTCAGCTCGAGCAGTCCGTGCGGCAGGATCAGGCCCCAGAAGTGTCCACCGTGCTCGTTGCGGGTCATGATCGATCCGACGATGGCGAGGTTGGCGACGTTGGGGAAGAGCAGGTAGATCACCGGCAGACCGAGGACGCCGAGTGCGATGCACAGGGCGGTCACCCAGGCGTTGTTCACCCAGACCTGGGCGGCGAAGTGGGACGCCGCGTACTGGCTGTAGTAGCCCTCGAAGTCCTCGTTGACCAGCTGGTCGACCTCGGCCGGGCCGAGCAGGCTCTGCTCGACGTCGGGGTGCGCCAGCAACCAGAGCATCATCACCGCGGTGACGGCGAGATTGGCGACCAGGCAGCCCAGCCACCACGCGCGCAACCGGTAGAGGGCCGCCGGGAAGCGTTCGGTGAAGAACGACCGCACCGAGCGCCACGTCCCTGCGTGGGATCCCACCGCTCGGGAGCGCGCGCCGGCCAGGAGCGAGGAGAGGTAGGCGATCACCGCGGCGTCGGGGGCCGACGTGCGCACGACCGAGAGGTGGGTGGCCACCCGCTGGTAGCGCTCGACCAGCTCGTCGGCCTCCGCCCCGCCGAGGCGGGCGGACCTGGTCAGCTGCTCGAGCCGCTGCCACTCCGAGGAGTGCGCGAGCACGTAC
Organism: uncultured Actinomycetota bacterium; assembly: GCA_963822495.1. Taxonomy (GTDB): domain Bacteria; phylum Actinomycetota; class Actinomycetes; order Propionibacteriales; family Nocardioidaceae; genus Nocardioides. The sequence goes on from CAWGHQ010000005.1 coordinate 52,657, forward strand.
GCGTCGAGGTCCACGCCGATAGCCTAGGTGTCGTCATGACCTCCACGTCCGGATCCGCCGAGTTCGCCACCCTGACCAGCGACGACCTGGTCACCGGTGAGGCCGTGGCGCTCGACCTGCCCCCGGCCGGTCTGGGCGTGCGGATCGCCTCGGGGCTCATCGACCTCGTCGTCAGCCTGCTGCTGCTCCTGGTGGCGACGATCGTCCTCACCCTCGCCGCGCTGCAGTCCGACGAGGCGTTGCTGTCCGTCGCCGGCCTGGGCACCGTGATCCTGGTCTTCCTGGTCTTCCCCACGGTCCTGGAGACCCTGACCCGCGGCCGCTCGGTGGGCAAGCTCGCCCTGGGGCTCCGCACGGTGCGCGACGACGCCGGGCCGATCACCTTCCAGCACGCCTTCGTGCGCGCGCTGGTCGGCGTGGTCGAGATCTACGTCGCCTTCGGGGTGCCCGCGTTCTACTCGGCGCTCGTCAACAGCCGCGGCAAGCGTCTCGGCGACTTCGCTGCCGGTACCTACGTCGTGCGCGCCCGTCACCGGCTCCGCCTCACGCCGCCCCTGCCGATGCCGCCGCACCTGGCGGGGTGGGCGCGCGCGGCCGACGTCACCAGCCTCCCGCCGGGACTCGCGCTCGCGGTGCGGCAGTACCTCGGCCGTCTCTCCACCCTCGATCCCGTCTCCCGCGAGCGCGTCGGGTCCCGCCTGGCTGCGCAGGTGGCCGCCTACGTCGCCCCGGCCCCTCCCCCGGGCACTCACCCGGCCGACTACCTCGCGGCCGTGGTGGCCACCCGTCGCGAACGTGACCAGGCCCGCCTGGCCCGTGAGGCCGCCCTGCGCCGACGCCTCACCATCGGCACCTGACCCACCAACCCGCAGGGCGGCGGGCCTCAGATCGCGGTGTAGGCCAGGTCGACGATCTCGCGGGCGGCGTCGAGTCCCTTGCGCTCGAAACGGGTCACTGGCCGCTCCTCCCACCGCGGCACCGGACCGCCCTGCAGACCTCGCTCGGAGTCGAGGACGTGGCGCATCTGCGCGGCGTAGTCGCCCCAGTCGGTGGCCAGCCGCCACGTGGCGCCCTGCCTGAGCCGGCTCGCGGCCAGCGCGGCGAACCCGGCGTCGACCAGGCGCCGCTTCTGGTGGCGGGTCTTGGGCCACGGGTCGGGGAAGAAGGTCCACAGTCCCGCCAGGCTGTCCGGCGGCACCCGCTGGTCGAGCACCCAGGCCGCGTCGACCGAGCAGAGGCGGACGTTCTCGACCCCCGCGTCGTGAAGCTTCCACAGCGTGTCCGCGATGCCTGGCCGCCACACCTCGACCGCCAGGACGTTGCGATCGGGACGGGTGCGGGCCAGCGCGGCCGTCGCCTCTCCCACCCCGGAGCCGACCTCCACCACCAGCGGGGCGTCGCGGCCGAAGTGGTCGGCCCAGGAGAGGCCCGGTTCGTCGAGGGCCTCGTCGGGCACCACCCACCGCTCCTGGTGGGCCTCCCACGCCGCCCGCTGCCGCGGGGTGAATCGGTTGCCTCGCCGGGAGTAGCTGAGGACCTCCCGCATCCGCCGACCCTCGGGGGTCAGCTTGTGGTGCGGGCGCGCGGTGGCGACGTCCTGCTCGACCGGGAAGTCCATGGGAGCATCCTCTCCCCCGACCTCGACCGACCCGGAGCCGGCACCAACCGATGCTCCTTGTGGAGCGCGTGCCCGCGACCTACCGTCGAGTCAGGAGGTGGGCGACATCGGGCCTCAGACCAACGCCGTGCTGCGCAGGCTGCGGATCCTGCCTGCGCCTGCTGCCGCACCCGGCCGTCGCCCCGTCGAACAGGTCGTGGCCGACGTACGCCGCCTCCGGGCGGACTTCCACGGCCTCGAGCACGGCGACTCCTACGTCAAGGTCGAGGCGGTACGCCACGCCTACGACCTCGCGCTCGGCGAGTGCGCCGACGCGATCGGCGAGCGGCACCGGCTCACGACCACGGAACGCGGTACGCACCACGACCTCGAGCGGGAGCGTCTCGAGCGATTGCTGGTGGCGTGGGGCCTGGTCCTCGACCGGGCGCGCTGAGACCTGTCGCCGCGGGGTCCTCAGTGGGGGGGTCCTCAGATGCAGCACGGCCCCGGACCGTGCGGTCCGGGGCCGTGCTGAGGTGCAGAAGAGCTCAGGTCACTTGGTGATCTTCGTGACCCGGCCGGCGCCGACGGTGCGGCCACCCTCGCGGATCGCGAAGCGCAGACCCTCGTCCATGGCGATCGGCTGGATCAGCTCGACGACCATCTCGGTGTTGTCGCCGGGCATGACCATCTCGGTGCCCTCGGGCAGGGTCACGACACCGGTCACGTCCGTGGTGCGGAAGTAGAACTGCGGACGGTAGTTGTTGAAGAACGGCGTGTGGCGGCCGCCCTCCTCCTTCGAGAGGATGTAGACCGAGGCCTCGAAGTTCGTGTGCGGGGTCGTGGTGCCCGGCTTGATGACGACCATGCCGCGCTCGATGTCCTCGCGCTTGGTGCCACGAAGCAGCAGACCGACGTTCTCGCCGGCCTGGCCCTCGTCGAGCAGCTTGCGGAACATCTCGACGCCGGTCACGGTCGACTTCTGCGACTTCTCGCGGATGCCGATGATCTCGACCTCCTCGTTGACCTTGACGATGCCACGCTCGATGCGGCCGGTGATGACCGTGCCGCGGCCGGTGATCGTGAAGACGTCCTCGACGGGCATGAGGAAGGGCTTCTCGGTGTCACGGGCCGGCGTGGGGATGAAGTCGTCGACGGCCTGCATGAGGTCGAGGACCGACTGGCCCCACTTCTCGTCGCCGTTGAGCGCCGGGAAGGCGGCGACCTGGACGACGGGGATGTCGTCGCCGTCGAACTCGTACTCGGAGAGGAGCTCGCGCACCTCCATCTCGACGAGCTCGATGAGCTCCTCGTCGTCGACCATGTCGCACTTGTTGAGCGCGACCACCAGGGCGGGAACGCCGACCTGACGGGCGAGCAGCACGTGCTCACGCGTCTGGGGCATGGGGCCGTCGGTGGCGGCGACCACGAGGATCGCACCGTCCATCTGGGCCGCGCCGGTGATCATGTTCTTGATGTAGTCGGCGTGACCGGGGCAGTCGACGTGCGCGTAGTGGCGCCCGGCGGTCTGGTACTCGATGTGTGCGATCGAGATCGTGATGCCGCGCTGACGCTCCTCCGGGGCCTTGTCGATCTGGTCGAACGCCTCGGTGTTGGGGTTGGCCACCGGGTCCTGGTCGTGCAGGACCTTCGAGATCGCCGCGGTGAGCGTCGTCTTCCCATGGTCGATGTGACCGATGGTGCCGATGTTGATGTGCGGCTTGTTCCGCTCGAACTTCGCCTTAGCCACTGCTGGCTCCTCCTGGGTGCTTGTTACGGGGACTCGTACTTGATGGGTGACGTGCCGAGGACCGGCGGCGGTTACTCGCCGCGGACCTTCTTGATGATCTCGTCAGCGACGTTCGTGGGAACCTCGGCGTACGAGTCGAACTCCATCGAGTACGAAGCCTGACCGGAGGTCTTGGACCTCAGGTCGCCAACGTACCCGAACATCTCGGACAGCGGCACGAGGGCGTTGATGACCATGTCACCGTGACGCTCCTCCTGTGCCTGGATCTGACCGCGGCGGCTGTTGATGTCGCCGATGACCGTGCCGAGGAAGCTCTCCGGCGTGATCACCTCGACGGCGAACATCGGCTCGAGCAGCACGGGCCGGGCCATGCGTGCGGCCTCCTTGAAGGCCTGGTTGCCGGCGATCTTGAAGGCCAGCTCGGAGGAGTCGACGTCGTGGTAGGCGCCGTCCTCCAGGGTGTACTTGACATCCACCATCGGGTAGCCGGCGAGCACGCCGAACTCCATGGCGTCCTGGCCGCCCTGGTCGACGGAGGGGATGTACTCGCGCGGGACGCGACCACCCGAGACGTTGTTGACGAACTCGTAGCCCGCACCGGTGCCGGTCTCGGGATCGATGTTGGGGCCGAGGGAGATGACGACCTTCGCGAACTGCCCGGACCCACCGGTCTGCTTCTTGTGGGTGTAGGAGTGCTTGGTGACCTCCTTGCGCAGCGTCTCGCGGTAGGCCACCTGCGGCTTGCCGACGGTGGCCTCCACGCGGAACTCGCGCTTCATCCGGTCGACGAGGATCTCCAGGTGCAGCTCGCCCATCCCGGCGATGATGGTCTGACCGGTCTCCTCGTCAGCCTTGACGGTGAAGGTCGGGTCCTCGTCGGAGAGACGCTGGATGGCCATGCCCAGCTTCTCCTGGTCGCTCTTGGTCTTGGGCTCGATCGCGACCTCGATGACCGGGGCCGGGAACGTCATCGACTCGAGGATGACCTGGTGCTGGGGGTCGGAGAGGGTGTGACCGGTCTTGGTGTCCTTGAGCCCCATGACGGCCACGATCTGGCCGGCGCCGACCGAGGCGATCTCCTCACGCTTGTTCGCGTGCATCTGGTACACCTTGCCGATCCGCTCCTTGCGGCCGTTCACCGAGTTCACCACGGTCGAGCCGGCCGCGAGCTTGCCGGAGTAGACCCGGATGTAGATCAGCTTGCCCAGGTGAGGGTCGGAGGCGATCTTGTAGGCCAGGCCGGAGAAGGGCTCGTCGTCGGAGGGCTTGCGGACGATCTCGACGTCCTCGTCCTTGACCGAGTGGCCCACGATGCCCTCGACGTCGAGCGGCGAGGGGAGGTACTTCACGACCGCGTCGAGCAGGGGCTGGACGCCCTTGTTCTTGAACGCCGTGCCGCACAGGACGGGGTTGATCTTGTCGGCCAGGGTGGCGCGACGGATCGCGGCCTCGAGCTCCTCGACGCCGAACTCGCCCTCGTCCAGGAACTTCTCCATGACCGCGTCGTCGGCGTCGGCCAGCGTCTCGAGCAGCTTCTCGCGGTACTCGGCGGCCTGGTCGGCCATGTCGGCCGGGATCTCCTCGACCGTGTAGTCCTCGCCCATCGTGGTCTCGCCGTGCCAGGTCAGCGCGCGCATCCCGACGAGGTCGACGACCCCGAGGAAGTCACCCTCGGCGCCGATCGGCAGCTGGAGGACCAGCGGGGTCGAGTTGAGGCGGTCGACCATCATCTCGACGCAACGGAAGAAGTCGGCCCCGGTGCGGTCGAGCTTGTTGACGAAGCACATGCGCGGCACCGAGTACTTGTTGGCCTGGCGCCACACCGTCATCGTCTGCGGCTCGACGCCCGCGACACCGTCGAAGACCGCGACGGCACCGTCGAGGACGCGCAGCGAGCGCTCGACCTCGGCGGTGAAGTCGACGTGCCCGGGGGTGTCGATGATGTTGATCTGGTGGTCCTTCCACCAGCACGTGGTCGCGGCGGAGGTGATCGTGATCCCGCGCTCCTGCTCCTGCTCCATCCAGTCCATGACGGCAGCGCCGTCGTGGACCTCACCGATCTTGTAGGAGATGCCGGTGTAGAAGAGGATCCGCTCGGTCGTCGTGGTCTTGCCGGCGTCGATGTGCGCCATGATCCCGATGTTGCGGACGACCTTGAGGTCGGTGGTGATGTCGACAGCCACGGAGGGTCACATTTCCTTTGCTGGTGCTGGGGGGCGGACGGTGGTCGGCACGCGACCGCGGCGGGGCGGTCGCGCGCCGGTGGTCACCAGCGGTAGTGGGCGAAGGCCTTGTTCGACTCCGCCATCTTGTGGGTGTCCTCGCGCTTCTTCACCGCGGCACCGAGGCCGTTGGAGGCGTCGAGGATCTCGTTCATGAGTCGCTCGGCCATGGTCTTCTCACGGCGGGCGGCGGCGTAGCCGACCAGCCAGCGCAGCGCGAGCGTGGTGCCACGCGTGCCCTTGACCTCGATCGGGACCTGGTAGGTCGCTCCGCCGACGCGGCGCGACTTGACCTCGATGGCCGGCTTGACGTTGTCCAGGGCACGCTTGAGCGTGACCACCGGGTCGGTGCCGTTCTTCTCCTGGCAGCCCTCGAGCGCGGTGTAGACGATGCGCTGCGCGACCTGCTTCTTGCCGTCGACGAGCACCTTGGAGACGAGCTGGCTGACCAGCTGCGACCCGAAGACCGGGTCGATGTCGATCGGGCGCTTCGGAGCGGGACCCTTGCGTGGCATCAGCTCTTCTCCTTCTTCGCTCCGTAGCGACTGCGGGCCTGCTTGCGGTTCTTGACGCCCTGGGTGTCGAGCGAGCCGCGGATGATCTTGTAGCGCACGCCGGGCAGGTCCTTCACCCGTCCGCCGCGCACGAGCACGATGGAGTGCTCCTGGAGGTTGTGGCCGACCCCGGGGATGTAGGCGGTGACCTCGACGCCGCTGGACAGGCGCACGCGGGCGACCTTGCGCAGGGCGGAGTTCGGCTTCTTCGGGGTGGTGGTGTAGACGCGGGTGCAGACACCGCGTCGTTGGGGCGAACCCTTCAGGGCGGGCGTCTTGTTCTTCGACACCTTGTCCTGGCGGCCCTTGCGGACCAGCTGGTTGATGGTGGGCACCTGGTGGTTCCCTTTCCTTCTGCTCTCAGTGCCCGGCACGGTGCCGGGCACGGCGGTGTTGCCTAGATCTTCGTGCCGGTGGGTGGGCGCCCGATGCTGGGGAGCCGGTTCGACCGGCCCAGAGTTTTCGGGCACGCGCGATGGTCTGGGTTGCTCCAGACACGAGGATTGAGGCTACCGGGCGCCCCCGGCACGGTCAAAACGCCGGAACTGACCGTCGTCGGGCTGCTGGGCCCGTCGGGCCACCTGCAGGGCCGTCCGCTCGACCCGGCGCTGGTGCAGCAGGTAGACCCCGGTGGTCGCCGCGACGCCCAGCACGGTCGCCGCACCCCCGCCGATCAGGGTCCAACGGGCCCCGAGGACCTCGCCGACCCAGCCCACGACCGGCGCGCCGATGGGGGTGGAGCCGATGAAGATCGTCAGGTACAGCGCCATCACCCGACCCGCGCATCCCGGCGTCGGTGTTGAGCTGCATGAAGGTGTTCGCGCTGGTCATCATGGTCAGGGCCGTCAGACCGATCACGGGGCACAGCAGGGCGTAGACCGTGTACGACGGCGCGAGGCCGGCGAGCACCTCGACGGAGCCGAAGACCAGCGCGGCACCGACCACGAGCCGGTGCCCCACGCGCACCCGGCCGGCGGCGACCAGGGCGCCGGCCAGCGAGCCCACCGCGAGGAACGTCCCGAGCAGGCCGAACTCCGCCGGTCCCTTGTCGAAGACCTGGGTCGCCATCAGGGCGGAGGTCATCTGGAAGTTGAGGCCGAACATGCCGGCGAACAGCACCACCCCCATGATCAGGAGCAGGTCGGGACGTCCGCGGACGTAGGCCACCGCCTCGCGGATCTGACCTGGGGCGCGACCGACCGGGTCCGCGACGTGCAGCAGCCGCGGGTCCATCGCGGCCAGGCACACGATCGGGGCGGCGTAGGAGAGCGCGTTGAGCAGGATCACGAACCCGGTGGCCCGCACCCCCGAGCCGAGTGCGGCGATGGAGAGCCCGGCCAGCGCGGGTCCGATCAGGCGCGCGGCGTTGAAGCCGGCGGAGTTCAGTCCGACCGCGTTGGAGAGGTCCTCGGTGTCGACGATCTCGGAGACGAAGGACTGGCGCGCGGGCGCGTCGAAGGCCGAGGCGACCCCGAGCAGGAAGGCCAAGACGTACACGTGCCCGATCTGCGCCGTACCGGTCACCGCCAGCAGGCCCAGGACGACGGCCGGCAGCGCCATGCCCACGTTGGTGATCTGGAGCAGCCGGCGCTTGGGCACCCGGTCGGCGAGCAGGCCGGCGAAGGGCGAGAGCAGCAGGAACGGCAGGAACTGCAGGCCGGTGGTGATCCCGATGGAGGCGGCGTCGTTGGTGGCGAGCAGCAGGACCAGCCAGTCCTGGGCCACACGCTGCATCCAGGTGCCGACGTTGGAGATCAGGTTGCCGGTGGCGTACCAGCGGTAGTTGGGGTGGGACAGGGACCGGAACGTGGGACTCAAGCGGTGGCCAGTCCCTCGAGGATCGGCACGGCACGACGCAGGACGTCCCGCTCGTCGGCGCTCAGGTCGGCCAGTCGCCGAGCCAGCCAGGCGTCGCGGCGGCGTCGGTCGGCGAGCACGACCGCCCGTCCGGTCCCGCTGAGGCTGACCAGCACCAGCCGCCGGTCGCTCTCGTGGGCGCGGCGGGTGACGTGGCCGGCCCGCTCGAGCGCGTTGACCGAGCGCGTCATGCTCGGCGGCTGCACCCGCTCGCGGGTGGCGAGCTCGCCGATCGGCAGGTCCCCGCCGCGGTAGAGCGCACCGAGGACAGCCATCGCCCCCAGGCTCAGCTCGTTGTCGGGGTGACGCTCCACCGCGAGGCGGCGTCGCAGCCGCATCACGCAGAGCCGGAGCTCGCAGGCGAGCCCGGTGTCGGTCCGGACGGCGGAGGTGGTGGTCGGCATGTCACTCACCCCAAGTCCTGAGCGTTGCTAACTATTCCGCCGAGGTGGCGGCCGGCGCGAGCCGAGATGGCGGCCGGCGCGAGCCGAGATGGCGGGGGCCGCGAGCCGAGGTGGCGGGACGCACCTGCACTCCTTGTGTCACTGTCACGTCAGGCCGAGGGTGCGACGCAGATGAGGCCACGCGAGGGCCCCAGGGCAGCGTCCGCTGCCGCCACGGGCCATCCGCTGTCCGCGCCGCACCGGCTCCTCACCGGGCAGGACGAGGCGGTGCCCAGCGTCCGGCGCGGTGATGACCGTGGTCGCCCGGCCGTGGCTGCCGCGGCGCGCGGCGACCTGCGCGGCGAACTCTGCGCTCGGCCACACCTGGTCGTTCCCGCCCAAGTCCGCCAGGACCTCAACGCCGATCCGTTCGACCGGGATGGTGGCCGCGGGCGCCCGTTCTGCGTAGGTGTGAAGGCTCCTCTCGTACAGGCTGCGGTACGACGGCCACTGCTGTCGGGCGTCCAGAACTCGTCGAAGGGGTCGAACGGCAGCAGCTCGCCGTTGCTGCTCCAGTGCGACCTCACGCGACCGTCGGCTCCGCCGTCCTCCACCCCCGCCCACACCACGGGCGAGGGTGACAACGCGACGGTGCCGGTCACACGGAGGTCGGTGGCCGCGGGCAGGAGCGCGAGCTCGGCACCGAACGACGTGCAGAGCAGCTCCACCTCAGGGGCCAGGCGGTCCAGGGCTTCCAGGACGAGCTCGACCGAAACCACGAAGGGACCCGGCTAGGGGCCGGAGCCACCGAACCAGCGCACGGCCAGCGCCACCTCGACGCGCGACGAGCGCCACCTCGACGCACGGCCAGCGCCACCTCGACGCGCGACGAGTGCCACCTCGGCGGTCAGGTGAGCAGGGCGGTGAGGGGGTTGATGGCGAAGTAGACGAGGAACATCACGGCCACGAGGGCCATCAGGGGGTGCACCTCGCGGACCCGGCCGCGCACCACCTTGATCAGGACGAAGGCCACGAAACCCGCGCCGATGCCGACGCTGATCGAGTAGGTGAAGGGCATCAGCACGATCATCAGGAAGGCCGGGATGGCGACGTCGACGTCGTCCCACGCGATCTGGCCGACCTGCTGCATCATCAAGAAGCCGACCAGGACGAGGGCCGGGACGGCCGCCTCGGAGGGGATCACTGCGACCAGGGGCGCCAGGAAGATCGTCAGCAGGAACAGCACCCCGGTGACGATCGAGGCCAGGCCCGTGCGCGCACCCTCACCGACGCCGGCCGCCGACTCGATGTAGCTGGTGTTCGACGAGACGCCGCCCGCGCCGCCGGCGATCGCGGCGACGGAATCGACGATGAGGATGCGCTGGGCTTGCGGCGGGGTGCCGGTCTCGTCGAGCAGGTCGGCCTCGGCGCCGATGGCGGTCATCGTGCCGAGGGTGTCGAAGAAGTCGGCCAGCATCAGGCTGAAGACCAGCAGCGCGGCGGCCACGAGCCCCAGCGTGTCGAAGGCGCCGACCAGGTCGACCTGGCCCAGGGTGCCGAAGTCGGGGAGGGCGGCGACACCGTCGGGCAGGCTCGGCACGGTCAGGCTCCACCCACCGGGACTGTCGACGGAGCTGCCGAGATCGCCGACCGCCTCGATCACCACGGCCAGGACGGTCGCGGCGACGATGCTGATCAGGATCGCGCCCCGCACCCGGCGGACCCACAGGGCCACCACGAGCGCGAGCCCGACGGCGAAGACGACGACCGGCCAGCCCACGAGCTGGCCGGTGCGACCCAGCTGGACCGGGACCGTGGTCCCGGCGACGTCGGGCATCCGGCCCACGAAGCCGGCGTCGACGAAGCCGATCAGCGCGATGAACAGCCCGATGCCCACCGAGATCGCCACCTTCAGCTGCGGGGGGACGGCGCGGAAGACCGCCGCCCGGAAGCCGGTCAGCACCAGGACGAGGATCAGGACACCCTCGATCACGACCAGGCCCATCGCCGCGGCCCAGGTCACCTGGGTCGCGATCCCGACGGCGACGAAGGCGTTGAGCCCCAGGCCCGTGGCCAGCGCCAACGGGTAGTTGGCCACGGCCCCCATCGCGATCGTCATCAGCCCGGCGACCAGAGCGGTGCCGGCGGCGATCGCCGGCAGGTTGGACCCGTCCCCGCTGCCGCCACCCAGGAAGGCACCCTGCGAGTCCGGCACGAAGCCGAGGATCAAGGGGTTGAGCACGACGATGTAGGCCATCGTCACGAAGGTGACGATCCCGCCACGCACCTCGCGCCCGACGCTCGAGCCGCGTCGGCCGATCTCGAAGTAGCGGTCCAGGAAGGAGGACGGGCGCGCCGTCGTCAAGTCGCTCACGGGCAGCATCGTGACAGAGCACTCCGGCCGTCCGGTGACGAGGAGGTCTCGGCTAGCGTGACGCGGGTGGAGCTGCGCGACGACCAGCCGATGACCCACGAGATCGGCAACCGGACCTACGTGGTCGCCCCGGTCGAGCCGCTCGACGTGGACGGCGTGCGGACCGTCGAGGTCGGCATCGCCATCTTCGTGGTCGCCTTCGTCGCGCTGCTGCCCTTCTACGGGCGGCTCGAGGCCGAAGGTCGGACGTGGTGGTTGTGGACCTGCCTGGCCGGGGCCGGCCTCGGGCTGGTCGGCCTGGAGTACTGCCGCCGCCGGCGCCACGCCCGACGAGCCCGATCGACCGATCCGGCCGGAGCGACCGACGCAACGACCGAGACCGCCGCAGCCGCCGCGGACCCCGTCGAGTGAGCCTGCCTCATCCAACCCGCCCGACCCGGTGGGCCCGGGGCGGCCCGGAGAACGACGGCTACGGCGAGAGGTTCGCCGGGCTCGTCGCAGCGGGCGAGGACGTCGACGGGGAGGCCCGGCTGGCCGACACGCTGTGCCCGCGCAACGCCCGTGTCCTGGACGCCGGTGCCGGCATGGGTCGCGTCGGCGCCGCGCTGGCCGCCCGGGGCCACACGGTCCTCGCCGTCGAGCCCGACCCGACCCTCGCCGCGCAGGCCCGCCGCACCTACCCCGACCTCGACGTCCTCGAGACCGACGTCCTCGGCCTGGACGCCGCCCTGCTGGCCTCCCGCGGCTCACCGTCGGCCTTCGACCTCGTGGTCGCGGTCGGCAACGTGATGATCTTCCTCGCACCACAGACCGAGGTCGCGGTCCTGGCACGGCTGGGCTCCCTGCTCGCGCCGGGCGGACGCATGCTGGTCGGCTTCCACCCGGTCGACGGGCCCACCACGAGCCGGGCCTACCCGCCGGAGGACTTCGCCGCCGACGCCGAGAGGGCCGGCCTGCGGGTCGAGGCGCGGTTCGGCTCCTACGAGCTGCACCCGCCGAACGAGGAGTACGCGGTGTGGGTCCTCTCGCGGGCCCAGGCCGCCCTCCCGTGACCCGGGGCCTGACCGTGGGCCAGAAGTGGGCTAGAAGGTCTCGACCTCGTCGTCGAGGGTGTCGACGACGTGCTCCGGCAGGGGCTGGCGCTCGTGCTTCTTGGCCAGCCGGACCTCGGAGTGTGCCCCGCAGCCGTGCTGGAACGAGACCACCTTGGCGTCGTCGTTGGCGTCACCGTTGGCGCAGACCCCGAAGCTGAGCGCGAGGGGCCCGGCGAGCCGGACGAGGAAGCCGCAGGAGTCGCACGACTGGGGTGAGGCCTGGGCCAGCGCCGAACCGGGCCCGGGGTCACCGTCGAACCAGCGCTCGGCGGCCAGGTCGCGGCCCTCGACCGACAGGGTGCGCACCCGACCGAGCCCGAGGTCCTGCGCCACGCGCCGCACCTGGGCCTTGTCGTCGGCGTCGAGCGGGTCGTCGCCGAAGGAGTAGGTCGGCACCAGGCGCGGGTCGTCGTCCTCGACCGGCAGCAGGTCGCCCGCCGACAGGTCGCCGGGCTGGATCCGCTCGCGGTAGGGCACCCAGGGCGGCGCCACGATCGCCCCGTCGCCGGGGACGAGCACGACCTCGTCGACGGTGACGCCCTTCTGGCGCGAGGCCCGGGCCACGGTCACCGACCAGTGCCAGCCGACGTAGCCGGCCCGGGTGCACGCGAAGAGATGGGTCACCACCCGGTCACCCTCGGCGCGGGCGCCGAGGTGCTCGCCGACGTCACTCGCCGCGGCCTCCTCGAGCAGGGCGGCGCGGGCCTGCTCGACGGCAGCAGTGGCGACGGAGTCGGGCTGGCGGCGCGTCGTGGTGCTCACGCGAGAGAGTGTGTCTCATCGTCGCGCGAGTGTCAGCCGCCGGGTCGGGGTGTCCGGGTGCCTCCCCGCCCGCAGCGGGCAGGATGGGGTCATGAGCGCGGACCATCCCCCGGACCCCCCGGGTCAGCGCCCTGGGGGGACCGTCCCCGGTCGGGGCAGGTCACTGGGCCGCGGTGTCGGCACCGGGGCACGCGCCACCGCCCGGGGGGTCGCCGGCGCGGCCCGCGTCACGAGGCGCGCGACCCGGTTCACCTTCTTCCAGGCCCGACGTGCCGCCGGGGCCGAGGGCGCGGACAAGTCCGGCCTCAACCGGCTCATCGAGATGCACGCCTTCAACACCGCCGGCGACGCCGCGGTGGCGATCGCGCTGGCCGGCTCCCTGTTCTTCCAGGTGCCCACCGGGGAGGCCCGGGGCCAGGTCGCGCTGTTCCTCGGGCTGACCATGCTGCCCTTCGCGGTGGTCGCCCCCCTGCTGGGCCCCTTCCTCGACCGCTTCAGCCACGGTCGGCGCTGGGCCGTCGGCACGACGATGGCACTGCGGGCGTTCCTGTGCTGGGTGCTCGCCGACGCCGTCCAGACGGAGTCCCACCTGATCTTCCCGGCCGCGCTGGGGGTGCTGATCTCCTCCAAGGCCTACGGCGTGACCCGTGCGGCGGCGGTGCCCCGGCTGCTGCCGACCTCGTTGACGCTGGTCAAGGCCAACGCCAGGGTCTCGCTGTCCGGCATGGTCGGCGCGGGCGTCTCGGCGCCGCTGGCTCTGCTCGCGGTGACGTTCGGTGCTCCCTGGGCCCTGCGCTACGCCTTCGCGCTCTTCGTGGCGGCGACCGTCCTGGCCGTCCTGCTGCCCTCCCAGGTCGACGCCTCCGCAGGTGAGCGCACGATGGTGCTGCGCAGCGACTCGCCGGCCGCGTCCCTGCCCGGTGAGCCGCGCCGCAGCACCCGCATCCCGCCCGCGGTCGCGTTCGCCCTGCGGGCCAACTGCGGACCGCGGTGGCTCTCGGGCTTCCTGACCATGTTCATGGCCTTCCTGCTGCGCGTGAACCCGATCGCAGGGTGGGAGGACCGCCCCGAGCTGCTGCTGGGCGTGGTCATCGGCGGCGCCGCCCTCGGCAACGGCCTGGGGATCGTGGCCGCCTCGGTCCTGCGCCGCATCGACCCGACCTCCATGGTGCTGCTCGTGCTGCTCGCCGACGGGGCGATGGTGCTCGTCGGCGCCCTGTTCTACGGCGTCCTCACCCTCTTCGGTCTCGGTCTCGTCGCCGGGCTGGCCCAGTCGCTGGGCAAGGTCTCCCTCGACGCCACGATCCAGACCACGGTCCCGTCGCGGGTCCAGGCGAGCGCGTTCGCCCGCAGCGACACCACCCTCCAGCTGGCCTGGGTCGTCGGCGGATTCGCCGGCATCGTGGTGCCCCTCGTGCCCCGGCTCGGGCTCGGGCTGGCGTTCGTGGTGCTGGCGGCGTGGACGGTCTACGTCCTCACCACGCGCCGGGCCACGCGCTCCTCGACCACCGCCGACGGGGCCGATGCCGGGACCACCGACGGGCCGTGGTGAGCCCGGAGGCCTGAGCCCCGAGCGGCTCAGGAGCGGCCCAGGAGCGGCTCAGGCCTCGAGCTGGTCGGCGAGAGCCCGGAGCAGCTTGGCCGTCGGCGCGGCCGTGCGGGCGTCCGGGTGACGCTCGTGGCGGTAGGCCTCCTCGACGCCGTCGAGGAGGCGGATGAGGTCCTCCACGATCGGGACCATGTCGGCGGGACGTCGCCGTCGGGCGGCGGACTGGTTGCGCGCCACCGAGGCCGGTGCGTCGAGGACCCGGACCTGGAGGGCCTGGTCGCCGCGGCGCCCCTGGGCGATCCCGAACTCCACCCGGGTGCCGGCCTTGAGGGTCGCGACGCCCTCGGGCAGAGCCTCGCTGCGCACGTAGACGTCCGGTCCACTCTCCTGGGAGAGGAACCCGAAGCCCTTCTCCGCGTCGTACCACTTCACCTTGCCAGTCGGCACGGCTCGTCCTCGCATCCCTGAGGCGCCCGGACGGTCCGGGGCGCCGGGTGAGCCTAGGCCATCGAGGGGCCGCGGGCCGCCTCGGTTTCGCTCCACCACCGCGTGAGCCAGGCCGGGAGGTCCTCGAGCCCGGCGAGCACGACGTCGGTCCCGGCCTCGAGCAGCTCCTCGCGGGTGCAGCCGCCGGTCAGCACGGAGACGCTGAGCACCCCGGCCGCGAGGGCGCCCGCCACGTCGTGGACGTGGTCGCCGACGTAGGCCGCCGCATGCTCGCGACGCAGCACCGCCGCCTTGCCCGGGCCCCACACCTCGCCCTCGACGACGTCGACGTCCAGGTCGAGGTGGGCCACGTGGAGCTCGGCGTTGGCCTGGAACTTCCCGGTGACCAGCAGCACGCGTCCGCCCAGGCGGCGCACCGCGGCGAGCGCCTCATGGGCACCCGGCAGCACCGGGACCGACGCCACCGCGTGCTCGACGTAGAGCTCGCGGAAGCGGGCGACGGCACCCGGGACGAGCGCGGCCGGCAGGTAGGGGCCGAGCAGGTGGTCGAGCGGCGGACCGAGACGTCGGGTCATCTCCTCCGCCGGAAGCCTCACCCCGAGCTCCTCGGCGAGCGCGTCCAGCGTGGCCCGGAAGCCGGGCCTGGTGTCGATCAGCGTCAGGTCCAGGTCGAAGCCGATGGTCAGCACCACCCCTCCAGCCTAGGGCGCAGCAGGACGACGGGAGCCGGGTCGGGGACAAGGGGTGCGTGCTTGGGACTGGTGGGACAGAATGGCCGTTCGGCCGGAGCGAGCCGGACAGGTGACCCGGAGAGGGGGTGGTGACGGTGCGGACCTACCGCCGCGCTCCCGAGCGCGCCCTGCGGCGTCGCCTCGTCGTCGTCCTTGGTCCGCTCGCGGCCTCGGTCGTGGTGGCGCTGCCGGCGCTGGCCGCGACCCCGGTGGCCGCAGCCGACCGAGCCGCGTCGGCCGTCTCGGCCACCGCAGCGCCGCAGCGCCTCTACCTGGTGACGCTCGACGGCCCCGGGAGCGCCGGCGTCCCCGCCGTTGACCGGGCCGCCTGGCAGCTGCGCGCCGAGCGGCGGCAGCGAGCGGTCCTGGCCGAGGTCGGCGCGCCGGAGCCCGTCTACGCGTGGGGCACCGCCCTGTCCGGCGTGGCGGTCGAGCTGAGCCGTGACCAGGCCAGCGCCCTGGCCGCGGATCGCCGGGTCGCCCTCGTCGAGCCGGACGAGGTGCGCCCGCTCGCCGGCCTGGGCCACTCAGTCCCGGCGCCGACCTCCACCCCGGCGCCGCCCCACGGCGGCCGCGGGATCGTGGTCGGCGTCGTCGACTCCGGTCTGGCGCCCGAGTCGACCTCCTTCGCGACGCGCCCCTCCCTGGGCCGTGCCGCAGGAGTACCGCGGGGCGCCTGCGCCGCCGCCGAGGACTGGTCGCCGGGCCAGTGCGGCGGCAAGGTCGTGGCCGCCCGGTGGTTCGTGGACGGCTTCGGGCGCGACGCTGTGCGGGCCGGTTCGGCGCTCTCCCCGCGTGACGACGACGGGCACGGCACCCAGATGGCCTCGATCGCGGCCGGCAACGCCGACCAGACGGTCCGCGTGCGCTCCCAGCAGCTCCTGCGGACCGGCGGCCGGGCCCCCGACGCCCGCATCGCGGCCTACAAGGCCTGCTGGAGCGCGCCCGACCCGCGCGACGACGGGTGCGCGGCCTCCGACCTGGTCGCCGCCGTCGACCAGGCCGTGGCCGACGGCGTGGACGTGCTGAGCCTCTCGGTGGCCGGACCGGACCGGATCGACACCGTGGAGCGTGCCCTGCTCGGCGCGGCCGAGGCCGACGTGGTCGTCGTCGCGGCCGCCGGCAACGACGCCCGCAGCGCCTACGCCGCCCATCCGAGCCCGTGGGTCACCACGGTCGGCGCGACCGCCGGTGAGCAGCCCCGCGGTGCGGTGATCGTCCGCGGCGGGCCGACGCTGCGCGGCGTCACGGCGTCCCGGACCGGGACACCGACGCGGCCGCTCGTGCTGGGCGCCGACACCGCCGCGGCGCAGGTCGATCCCGCCGACGCCAGCGTCTGTGCACCCGGGAGCCTCGACGCCGCCCTCGTCGCCGACCGCGTGGTGGTCTGCGAGCGAGGGGTGGTCGGTCGCGTGGACAAGTCCGCGACGGTCGCCCTCGCCGACGGGGCCGGCATGGTCCTGGTCAACCGCTCGGGTCGGTCGACCTTCGCCGACTTCCACGAGGTGCCGACCGTGCACCTCGGCGCCGGGCCCGGCGACACCCTCGTGCGCTGGCTGCACCGGCACCCCGAGGCCCGCGCCGCGCTCTCTCCCGGTGGGCGCGGGCGCCCGGCCGGACTCGCTGCCTGGAGCCCCTCCGGGGACCCCGTCGGCGGCCTGCTCAAGCCCGACGTCGTTGCCCCCGGGGCCGGGCTCTACGGCGCCGTGCCCGGCGAGGCCGGCACGGCTTGGGACGTCGCCTCCGGCACGTCGGCGGCGACGGCGTGGGCGGCCGGCGTGGCAGCGAGCCTGCGCGCCCGCCACCCCGGCTGGAGCGCGATCGAGGTCCGCTCGGCGCTGGCGACGAGCGCGGGTCCGATGCCGGGCGCGCCGGTGCTGCGCGCCGGTGCCGGTCGACTGGGGGCCGGGGGCGGCGACGTCCGACTGACCTACGCCCAGGACGTCCGCGACTACCGCTCCTGGCTCGACGGCCGACCGGTGACGTTGAACGCACCCTCGGTGCTCCTTCCGCGGGCGGGGGCCTCCACCCGACGCACGATCACCAACACCGCGGACCGCTCGCTGTACTTCTCCTCCTCCGTGCGCGGTGTGCGCAGCCAGGTCACCGTCTTGCCGGCAGCGGTCCTGCTCGACCCCGGCGAGCGCGCCACCTTCGTCGTGCGCGACGACAGCCCCCGCTCGGGAGTGCGGACCGACGACGGTCACGTGGTGTGGCGCGGTGGCGACGGCAGCCGGAGCCGGATCCCGCTCGTCGTCCACCGGTGACCGAGGCCCGGGTGGAGGGTGCGCCCGGCTGGTCGACCCTGCGGACCTTCCTGCCCGCGCTGCGCGGGTGTGACCTGGTCGACCTGGGTTGCGGGGTCGGCTCCTTCACCTCGTGGGCCCTGGAGCAGGGCGTGGCCTCGGTGCTGGCCCTGGACCTCTCGATGCCGGTGCTCGACCGGGCCCGCGCCACCGTTGGCGACCAGCGGGTCGGTCTTCGAGCAGTCCGACCTGGAGCAGGTGACGCTGCCCTTCGAGGCCTACGACCTCGCCTGGTGCGCGCGGGTGCTGGAGCACCTCAGGGACCCTGACCGCTTCTTCCGCGCCGTCCGGGCCGGGGTGAGACCCGGCGGTCGCCTCGTCCTGAGCACCGAGCACCGCCCCCACGACCCTGCCGCGAGCACCCTCGCCGCGCTGGAGGGTGCCGGCTGGCGGCTGCGGGACGTCGTCGAGTGGAGCCCCACGACGCTGCTGCTCGCCGCCGAGAAGCCACCCCGAGGCGCCTGACCGCCGAGATGGCGCTCGCCGCGCGTCCAGATGGCGCTCGCCGCGCGTCCAGATGGCGCTCGCCGCGCGTCCAGATGGCGCTCGCCGCGCGTCCAGATGGCACTCGCCGCGCGTCCAGATGGCGCTCGCCGCGCGTCCAGCATCGGCACCCGCCGCGCGTCCAGATGGCACCCGCCACGCACGTCATGCGTACGCAGCCGCCACCTCGACCCGTCGCGGCTGCCACTTCGACCCGTCGCGGCTGCCACTTCGTCAGGCCAGGCCGAGGGCGTCGGCCGACTCCTCGCGCATCTGGACCTTGCGGACCTTGCCGGTCACGGTCATGGGGAACTCCTCGACCACCATCACGTACCGCGGGATCTTGTAGCGGGACAGCTTCCCGGTCGCGAAGGCCCGGACGGCGTCGGCGTCGAGCGGCTCACGCCCGGCCTTGACCTTGATCCAGGCGCACAGCTCCTCGCCGTAGCGCTGGTCGGGGACGCCGACTACCTGGACGTCCTCGACGTCGGGGTGGGTGTAGAGGAACTCCTCGATCTCGCGAGGGTAGATGTTCTCGCCTCCGCGGATGACCATGTCCTTGATCCGTCCGACGATGTTGCAGTACCCGTCCTCCCGCATCACCGCCAGGTCGCCGGTGTGCATCCAGCCGTCGGCGTCGACAGCCTCAGCGGTCTTCTCCGGCTCCTGCCAGTAGCCGATCATCACCGAGTAGCCCCGGGTGCAGAGCTCGCCGGGCTCGCCACGCTCGACCGTCGCCCCGGTGGTGGGGTCGACGACCTTGACCTCGACGTGCGGGTGCACGCGCCCGATGGTGGCGGTACGGCGCTCCAGGTCGTCGTCGACGCGGGTCTGGCACGAGACCGGCGAGGTCTCGGTCATCCCGTAGGCGATCGAGAACTCGGCCATGTGCATGTCCTCGACACAGCTCCTCATCAGCTCGACCGGGCAGATCGAGCCGGCCATGATCCCCGTACGCAACGAGGTCAGGTCGCGCTCGGCCAGGTCGGGGCTGTTCTGCATCGCGATGAACATCGTGGGGACGCCGTACAGCGCGGTGCAGCGCTCCTCCTCCACCGCGCGCAGGGTCACCGCGGCGTCGAAGCCGGGCGCCGGGATCACCATGGTCGCGCCGTGGCTGGTGCAGCCGAGGTTGGCCATCACCATCCCGAAGCAGTGGTAGAAGGGCACCGGGATGCACAGCCGGTCGGACCCGGTGAAGCCGATCAGCTCGGTGGTCAGGTAGCCGTTGTTGAGGATGTTGCGGTGGCTCAGCGTCGCGCCCTTGGGCCGACCGGTCGTCCCCGAGGTGTACTGGATGTTGATCGGGTCGCTCGGCGTGAGGGACGCCGCCCGCTCGGCGAGCAGGCTGGCGTCGACCGTCTCGCCCTGGTCGACCAGGCCGGCGAGGTCGTCGGTGTCGAGGTAGACGGTGCGCCGCAGGGTCGGGCAACCGGGGGTGACCTCCTCGACCATCGCCCGGTAGTCGCTGGTGCGGAAGCGCGTGGCCGCGAACAGCAGCGCCAGGCCGCTCTGCTCGAGCACGTAGGCCAGCTCGTGGGTCCGGTAGGACGGGTTGACGTTGACCAGCACGGCGCCGACCTTCGCCGCCGCGTACTGCACCAACGTCCACTCGGCGCAGTTCGGCGCCCAGATGCCGACCCGGTCGCCGACCGCGATCCCGTCCGCCATCAGCCCGCGAGCCAGCGCGTCGACGTCCCGGGCCAGCTCCGACCAGGTCCACCGACGCCCGCTGGCGACCTCGACCAGCGCCTCCCCGTCGGGGTGGTCGGCGACGGTGCGGTCGAGGTTGGCGCCGATGGTCTCCTCGAGGAGCGCTGGCGTGGTCTCTCCGGCGGCATAGGACTCCATGCGACCGAATCTAGGTCAGCGCCGTGACCACCACCACTGCCCGCCCTAACGGTGCGGTGACCACCGCCCTGTCGCGCGCGGGTCCGCGTCGGTGAGGATGGACGCCGTGCAGACCATCGGGATCATCGGCGGGATGAGCTGGTACTCCACCGCCGCGTACTACCGCGTCCTGAACGAGACCGTCCAGGCCCGGCTCGGTGGCCACGCCTCGGCGCGGGTGGTGCTGCAGTCGCTCGACTTCGCCGAGGTGCGCGCCCTGCAGGAGCAGGGCGACTGGGCCGCCGCGGGCCGTCTCCTCGCCGCGGCGGGCAGGCGCTGCCAGGACGGCGGGGCCGACCTCGTCCTCATCGCGACCAACCTCATGCACAAGGTCGCCGACGACGTGGAGGCGGCGCTCGACGTCCCCCTGCTCCGGATCACCGACGCCCTGGTCGACCGCGCCGCCGCCCGGGGGTGGCGCCGCGTCGCCCTGCTGGGCACCCGCTGGGTGATGGAGGAGGACTTCTACCTCGGCCGGCTCCGCTCCGGCGGCCTCGACGTGCTCGTGCCCGACGAGGAGGAGCGCGCGATGGTCGACCGGGTGGTCTTCGACGAGCTCACCCAGGGCCGGCTCGAGCCGCGCTCGCGGGCGGCCTTCGTCGCCGTCATCGAGCGGCTCGCCGCCCTCGGCGCCGAGGCCGTGCTGCTCGGCTGCACCGAGATCGAGCTGCTCGTGCGAGCCGAGGACTCACCGCTCCCCCTGCTGGACTCCATGCGGGTCCACGCCGAGGCCGCCGTCGACCGGGCCCTCGGGCCCGTGCCGTCCGCCAGCCGGGTCACCACCGGCCAGGGCTGAGCGCTCCGGGTTCCTCGCGAGACTCTCCTCCGGCCACGATCGCCTCCAGGTAGGCCCCGACCCGCGTCTCGGGCCACCCCCTGCTCTCGCGCAGTCCCGTGCCGAGCGTCGCGAGGTACGCCCGCGAGGGGGTCCGGTCCGGCATCGCGCCGACGCCACCGGGCGCGGTGAAGGTGAGCATCGGCAGGCCCTCGAGGCGACCGACCTCGACGAGGGTCTCGTAGTGGCCGGGGCCGACCTCGTGGCGCCCACCGGGCAGCGGCTCGAGCAGCAGGCCCTCGAGCGGGTCCCCGTCGCGCGGCAGGCGGTACATCTCCTGGGCGGCGATGTCGACGAGCTGGCGTCGGGTCACCAGGTAGCCCCGGGCGGCCGTCGGCCCGGGGGTGTCGTGGTCGTAGAAGGCCACCCCGCCACCCCACTGGGGGGAGTCCCCGGCGAAGTAGGTCGTGCCCGGCAGGTCGACCGGCACCGAGCGCGTCGGCAGGACCCGGTCCCGGGCGCCCGGGTTGGGCCGCAGTCCCCCCGGCGGGCAGCCGCCCACCAGGTAGCAGGCGAGTCGCTCCGCGGACATGTTCGAGCCGTAGGAGACGTACCAGACCTCGCTCACGAGACGCCACGCTAGCCCGCTCGCGTTCGCCTCCGGCGCGTGGTGGTGTGCCGTAAGGTCGGCCAGCGTGACCACTGCTGCCCGCCGCAAGATCCCGCTGTGGGCGGAGACCGGGCTGCTGCTCGTCATCGCCGTCGTGCTGGCGCTGATCATCAAGACGCTGTTCGTCCAGGCCTTCTACATCCCCTCGTCCTCCATGCGCCCGGGTCTGGTCGTCAACGACCGCATCCTGGTGCAGAAGCTCTCCTACTGGTTCGACGGCACCCCGCAGCGGGGCGACGTCGTGGTCTTCGAGGACCCGGGCGGCTGGCTCGGCCCCGAGGAGGCGGCCGGCCCCACCAACCCGCTCACCCGGAGCATGGCGGCCATCGGCCTCTACCCGACCGGGGGGCACCTGGTGAAGCGGGTCGTGGGCGTCGGCGGCGACACCGTCGTGTGCTGCGACGACCAGGGCCGCATCGAGGTCAACGGCCTCGCCGTCGACGAGTCCGAGTTCATCGCGCGCCAGGCGCTGTGCGACGGGCCGATGCCCGGCGGCGGCTCCTGCGACTGGACGGCCGGCCCCGTGCCCGAGGGCGAGCTGTTCGTCATGGGCGACAACCGCAACGCCTCGGCCGACTCCTCGGTGCGGCTGTGCGTCGGCCGGGCGACCGGGTGCGACGAGAGCGACGCCTACGTGCCCGAGGACCTCGTGGTCGGCAAGGTCTTCGCGCTGGCCTGGCCCCCGGGACGGGCGCACCTGGTCTCCCGGCCCGACGCGTTCGCCGACGTCCCGGACGCGAGCTAGGCCTGAGCTAGGCCGAGCTAGGCCGGACCAGGCTGCTGCAGCCCGGCGACGTCGACGACCACGGCGGTCGCGTTGTCGTGGCCCCCGGCGGACACGGCCGCGGCCACCAGCGCGTCGGCAGCGTGCGAGGCGTCCGGGGTCTCAGCGAGGAGGGCGGCCATCGCGGCCTCCTCGAGCATCCCGCTGACACCGTCCGAGCACAGCAGCAACCGGTCGCCGACGACGACGGGGACGACCAGGTAGTCCGCCTCGACGTGCCCCGTGCCGCCCAGGGCCCGGGTCACGACGTGGCGCTCGGGATGGACCGCGGCCTCCTCGGGGGCGATCGCCCCGGAGTCCACCAGCTGCTGGACCAGGCTGTGGTCGACGCTGAGCTGGTCGAGTCGACCGGCGCGGAGCCGGTAGGCCCGCGAGTCGCCGACGTTGGCCAGCAGCCACACGGGATCGACCGGGTCGGCGGTCAGCACCAGGACGACGGCCGTGGTACCGGCGGCGAAGTCGCGGGCGCCCTCCGCGCGCTGAGCGGCGTCGTAGTCGCCGATGGCCCGCTCGCAGCGGCGCAGCGTCGCCGCGACCGCCTCGGCCGCGCGCTCGGGGTCGTAGCCGTCCTCGGCCAGCGCCGCGAACTGCTCGACCACGATCCGGCTCGCGACGTCGCCGCGGTCGTGACCGCCCATGCCGTCGGCGACGACGAAGACGGGCGGTGCGACCAGGAAGGCGTCCTCGTTGGCCTCGCGCACCCGGCCGACGTCGGTGGCGGCTCCGTGGCGGAGCTCGACCCCGGTCACCGTGCCACCGCCGGGGTGCCGACGGCTAGCGTGGACCCGATGGGCATCTCGAGCACGACCGAAGGGTACCGCTCCCTGGCCGACCAGCTGCGCGGCTGGACCGACGAGCGGTTGGCCGAGCTGCTGGTCCTGCGCCCTGACCTGGCCACGCCTGCCCCTCACGACTTCGCTCAGCTGGCCTCGCGCGCCACCGTGCGGGTCTCGGTGATGCGCGCCGTCGACCAGCTCGACCGCCTGGAGCTGTCCATCCTCGACGCCGTGCTGGTCGGCGGTCAAACGACGCGCTCCGCGGTGGTGGACCTCGTGCACGCCGACCCCGCAGCGGCCGGGCCGGCGCTGGACCGGCTGGTCGACCGTGCGCTCGTGTGGCACTCCACCCTCGGGCTGCGGGCGCTGACCGGGGTGGCCGAGGCCCTGGCCCTGGTGCCCGACGCCGGCGTCAGCGGGCTGCTGCCGCCCGCGGACCCGCCCCTGTCCCCCGCCGAGGTGCGCGAGCGGCTCGCGGAGCTGCCGCAGGCGGCCCGCGCCCTGCTCGACCACGTGGCAGCGCACGGTGGGCAGGCCACGACCGGAGGGTCCCGCCAGCTCGTCGCGGTCGAGCAGGCGGCGACGCCGGCCGAGCACCTGCTGGCCCGTCGGCTGCTGGTCCCGCGCGGCGGCAACGCGGTCGTGCTGCCGGGCGAGGTCGGGCTGGTGCTGCGCGGCGGCCGGACCACCACGCAGCCGGTCGACGTCGTCCCCGACCTGGCCACGGCCGACCGGCCCGCCGCCCTCGTGGACCGCACCGCGGCCGGTGCGGCCTTCGAGACGGTCCGCCGCATCGAGCTGCTCCTCGACCACTGGGGCGCCCACCCCGCCCCGGCGCTGCGCAGCGGCGGGCTCGGGGTGCGTGACCTCAAGGCGACGGCCCGCCTGCTGCACGTCGAGGAGCCCCTGGCGGCGCTGCTGGTCGAGACCGCCGCCGCGGCAGGCCTCGTGGCCCAGCGCGCCGATGTCGGCGGCGACCCGGTGTGGGTGCCCACCGACCACTTCGACCGGTGGAGTGCCCGTACGACGGCGGAGCGGTGGACCGAGCTGGCGCAGACCTGGCTGACCACCCACCGCGCCGTCGCCCTCGTCGGCAGCCGCGACGAGGCCGACAAGCCGCGCAACACGCTCTCCCCCGGTCTGACCAGCCGCACCGTGGCGGAGTCGCGTCGGATGGCGCTCGAGACGCTCTCCACGCTGCCCGAGGGGCGGGTGCTGGCCAGCGGGACCGGCGTCGCGTCGTTGGTGGCCCGGCTGGCCTGGCAGCGGCCGCGCCGCCCGGCCTCCCGTGCCGGCGAGGTCGCCGCCGCCCTCGACCAGGGCGCGCTGCTCGGCCTCGTCGCCCTCGGCGGCCTGGCCTCCTACGCCGCGGCGCTGGTGCGCGGCGAGGACCCTGTCGGCCTCCTCGACGAGCTGCTGCCCGAGCCGGTGGACCACGTCCTCGTGCAGGCCGACCTGACGGCGGTCGCACCCGGCCCGCTGGAGTCGTCCCTGGCCCGACGCCTGCAGCTGCTGGCCGACGTGGAGTCCCGGGGTGGGGCGACGGTCTACCGGTTCTCAGCGGGCTCGGTGCGCCGCGCGCTCGATGTCGGATGGACCGCGGCGGAGGTCCACGAGTTCCTCGGGACGGTCTCGCGGACCCCGGTCCCGCAGCCGCTGAGCTACCTCGTCGACGACACGGTGCGCACCTACGGCACCGTGCGGGTGGGGCATGCCGAGGCGTTCCTGCGCTCCGACGACGAGGCTGCCCTCACTACGCTGGTGCACCACCCGCGGGCGGCCACCCTCGGCCTGCGCCAGGTGGCACCGACCGTGGTGGTCTCGACGACGCCGCTCGACGTCCTGCTGCCGCGGCTGCGCGAGCTCGGCGCGGCGCCGGTGGTCGAGGCCGCCGACGGCACCGTCCAGATCACGCGACCGGACCTGCTGCGGGCGCGGACCCCGCGCGAGCGGCCGGCGGCGGTCACCTCCGCCCGGCGCAGCGCCACGGCCGCGGCCGTGGTCAGCGCGGTAAGGGCCGGCGACCGGGCGGCCGCCTCGCGCCCGGGCACCACCTCCCTGAGCCCCAGCGGGGCGCTCAGCGCGCTGCGTGAGGCCGTCGAGGCCGGGACGGCGGTGGTGATCGCCTACGTCGACAACCAGGGCACCCGCAGCGACCGCCTCGTCGACCCGCTGCGGGTCGAGGGCGGCACCTTGACGGCCCGCGACCACCGCGCCGACGAGATCCGCGCCTTCGCGGTGCACCGCATCCACTCCGTCCTCCCCGCCTGACGAGATGGCACTCGCCGCCGGTCGAGGTGGCGCTCGCCGCCGGTCGAGGTGGCACTCGCCGCCGGTCGAGATGGCGCTCGCCACCGGTCGAGGTGGCGCCCGTAGGATCACGAGGTGAACGACGGCCCCCTGATCGTGCAGTCCGACAAGACCCTGCTCCTCGAGATCGACCATGATCGTGCGGCCGACTGCCGCAAGGCGATCGCCCCGTTCGCCGAGCTCGAGCGCTCCCCCGAGCACGTCCACACCTACCGGCTGACGCCCCTGGGCCTGTGGAACGCGCGGGCGGCCGGACACGACGCCGAGCAGGTCGTCGACACGCTGCTGGAGTTCAGCCGCTACGCCGTGCCGCACTCGCTGCTGGTCGACGTGGCCGAGACGATGGCCCGCTACGGCCGCCTACGCCTGGAGAAGCACCCGGTCCACGGGCTGGTGCTGGCCAGCTCGGACCGCCCGGTGCTCGAGGAGGTCCTGCGGGCCAAGAAGGTCGCCGGCATGATCGGGGAGCGCGTCGACGACGACACCGTCGTCGTGCACGCCTCCGAGCGCGGCAACCTCAAGCAGGTCCTGCTCAAGCTCGGGTGGCCGGCCGAGGACTTCGCCGGGTACGTCGACGGCGAGAAGCACGCGATCGACCTCGACGAGTCCGCGTGGACGCTTCGTGGCTACCAGCGCGACGCGGCGGACTCGTTCTGGAACGGCGGGTCGGGCGTCGTCGTCCTGCCCTGCGGCGCCGGCAAGACGCTCGTGGGGGCCGCGGCGATGGCCCACGCCGGCGCGACGACGTTGATCCTGGTCACCAACACCGTCAGCGCGCGACAGTGGAAGGACGAGCTGGTCAGGCGGACGTCCCTGACCGAGGACGAGATCGGCGAGTACTCCGGCGCCGTCAAGGAGGTCCGCCCGGTCACCATCGCGACCTACCAGGTCCTGACCCTGCGCCGGCAGGGCGTCTACCCCCACCTCGAGCTGCTCGACGCGCGCGACTGGGGCCTGATCATCTACGACGAGGTCCACCTGCTGCCGGCCCCGATCTTCCGGATGACCGCCAACCTCCAGGCCCGGCGCCGCATCGGCCTCACCGCGACCCTCGTGCGCGAGGACGGCCGCGAGGGTGACGTCTTCAGCCTGATCGGTCCGAAGCGCTACGACGCACCGTGGAAGGACATCGAGGCCCAGGGCTGGATCGCGCCGGCCGACTGCGTCGAGGTCCGCGTCACCCTGCCCGACGCCGAGCGACTCGTCTACGCCACCGCCGAGCCCGAGGAGCGCTACCGGCTCGCCGCGTGCACGCCCTACAAGGACCTCGTCGTCAAGGACCTCGTGGCGCGTCACGCCGGTCAGCCGACCCTGGTGATCGGCCAGTACATCGAGCAGCTCGACACGCTGGCCGCCGCGCTGGAGGCCCCCGTCATCAAGGGCGACACCCCCGTCAAGGAGCGGCAGCGTCTCTTCGAGGCCTTCCGCACCGGTGAGATCGGCCTCCTCGTGGTCAGCAAGGTGGCCAACTTCTCGATCGACCTGCCCTCGGCCGAGGTCGCGATCCAGGTCTCCGGCTCCTTCGGCTCCCGCCAGGAGGAGGCCCAGCGGTTGGGCCGGCTGATGCGACCGAAGTCCGACGGCCAGACCGCGCGGTTCTACGCGGTCGTCGCGCGCGACACCGTCGACGCCGAGTTCGCCCAGAACCGACAGCGCTTCCTGGCCGAGCAGGGCTACGCCTACCGGATCGTCGACGCCGAGGACCTGCCGGCCTGAGCTTCCGGGCGGCACCGGTGCTCGCCCGGCGGGAGTCCCGATGCGGGCGCGCACGCGTCCACGACCTAGCGTTGCCCCCATGAAGGCGCTCCTGCTCGAGAACATCCACCCGGCCGCGGTCGCGCGCCTCGAGGAGGCCGGCTACGCCGTCGACCTGCGCAAGGCCTCGATGTCGGAGGACGAGCTGGTGCACGCCCTGCCCGGCGTCGACCTCCTGGGCATCCGCTCCAACACCCATCTCACCGCGCGGGTCCTCGAGCACGCCCCCGACCTGTTGGCCGCCGGGTGCTTCTGCATCGGCACCAACCAGGTCGACCTGCCGGCCGCGCTGGCCCACCGCGTCGCGGTCTTCAACGCTCCCCACTCCAACACCCGCAGCGTCGTCGAGCTGGTGATCGGCGAGATCATCATGCTCGCGCGGCGGTTGCCCGAGAAGACGATCCGCATGCACGACGGGATCTGGGACAAGTCCGCCTCCGGCAGCCACGAGGTCCGCGGCCGCACCCTCGGCATCGTCGGCTACGGCAACATCGGCTCGCAGCTCTCCGTGGTCGCCGAGGCGCTCGGCCTGCGGGTGATCTTCTACGACGTCGCCGACCGTCTGGCCCACGGCAACGCCCGCCGGATGCCGAGCCTCGAGGCACTGCTGGCCGAGGCCGACGTCGTCACCCTGCACGTCGACGGCCGCCCGGGCAACGCCGGCCTCTTCGGGCCGCAGTACTTCGACCTGATGAAGCGTCGCTCGCTGTTCATCAACGCCTCCCGCGGCATGCTCGTCGACACCGAGGCCCTGCGCGACCGCATCCTCTCGGGCCACATCGCCGGTGCCGCGATGGACGTGTTCCCGATCGAGCCCAAGGCCCAGGGCGACGCCTTCGACTCACCGCTGCGCGGGCTCGACAACGTCGTGCTGACCCCTCACGTCGGCGGGTCGACGCAGGAGGCCCAGGAGGAGATCGGGCACTTCGTCGCCGGAAAGCTGATCGGCTACGTCGAGCACGGCACGACGGCGCTGTCGGTCAACTTCCCCGAGGCCGGTGCGACGCCGGAGGCCGGCACCCACCGCGTCACGCTGCTGCACCGCAACGTGCCCGGCGTCCTCGCCGAGGTCAACAACGCACTCGCAGCCCGAGGCACGAACATCCTGGGGCAGTCCCTGGCGACCCGGGGCGAGCAGGGCTACGTCGTCACCGACGTCGCCGAGCCGCTGGACCAGGCCACCGTCGACGTGCTGGCCGCGATGCCCGAGACAGTGCTGCTGCGGACCATGACGGCACGCTGAGGCACGCCGAGCGCCACCTCGTCGCACCGCAAGCGCCACCTCGACGTACGGCAACCGCCACCTCGACGGGTGACCCGGTCCTTCGGCTGCTCGGTAGGTTCGACCACGTGATCGACACCGTCCGGACCCGCCTCGGCGAGGCCATCTTCGCGCGGGTCGCCGGCCCGGACGGCGTCGAGCACCGCGACCGCATCCACCTCACCGACGGTCCCCGCTGGTTCGAGCCGGGCAGCCCGATCACCGTGGTGCACGCCGACGCCTCGATGTTCGTCGGCGGTATCCGGGCCGTGCTGCTGCAGACCCTCCACCCGGCCGCGATGAAGGCCGTCGCCGACCACTCGGGCTACCGCGGCGACATGTGGGGCCGCCTGGCGCGCACCAGCCACTTCCTGGCCGTGACCACCTTCGGGACCGCCGCAGACGCGCAGCGCTCCGTCGAGGTCGTCCGGTCGATCCACCGCCGCGTGACCGGCGAGATGCCCGACGGCTCGACCTACGCCGCCTCGGACCCGCACCTGCTCGAGTGGGTGCACGTCGCGGAGGCCGACAGCTTCTTGCGCGCCTACACCGTCTACGGCGCCACCACGCTGACCCAGGACGAGCGTGACACCTACGTCGCCCAGACCGCCGAGGTCGCCCGCGCCCTGGGCGCGCTCGACCCACCCACGACCGAGGCCGAGCTGGACGCCCGGATGGCCGCGTTCCGCCCCGAGCTGCGCACCAGCCCGGAGGCCCGGGCCGCCGTGCGCTACCTGATCTGGCGCCCGCCGCTGCCGCTGCTGGCCCGCGCGCCCTACGGCGTCCTGATGGCCGCCGGAGTCTCCCTGATGCCGCGCTGGACGCGTCGACCGCTGCGCCTGCCCTACCTCCCGGTCTCCGAACGCACCGTCGTCCGCGCGCTCGGCGCGCTGGCCACCGGCACCATCCGGTGGGCCATGGCTCCCCCGGCCGCCCCCGCTGCTGTTTAGATGGTCCGGTGCCGGATCCCGACCATCTGCTGCCCTGGCCGCTGAGCGACCGCTCCGACAGCTCTCCCGACGGCGCCGACGCTCGGTCCGAGCATCGTGGCGCGGCGTTGCGTGAGGCGCTGGTGGCGGCCTACGACGACGACACGCGCGTCTACCACGACCTACGCCACCTCCGTGAGGTGCTCGCCGCGCTGGACGAGCTGGCCGCCCACGGCCCGGCCTTCGACGTCGCCACCGTGCGGCTCGCGGCGTGGTTCCACGACGCCGTCTACGACGGGGAGCGCGACGCCGAGGAGCGCTCGGCGGCGTGGGCCGAGGACGCACTGGTCGACCTCGTCACCCCGACGACGCGCGCCGAGGTCGCACGGCTGGTCCGCATGACCGAGACCCACGATCCCGACACCGACGACACCGGGGCCTGCGCGCTCTCGGACGCCGACCTGGCCATCCTGGCCGCCGCTCCCGAGCGGTACGCGGAGTACGTCGCGGCCGTGCGACGTGAGTACGCCCACGTGGGTGACGACGACTTCGCGCGCGGCCGCTCCACGGTGCTGCAGGACCTGCTGGCCCGCGACCGGCTGTTCCGCACCGAGTGGGCCGGCCGGCAGTGGGAGCAGCGTGCCCGCACCAACGTCCAGGACGAGCTCGAGCGGCTCGGCCGGGGCGTCGCGGCCCTTCAGGACTGAGCCCAGGATCACCACCGGGCAACGACCTCGGCGCTCAGTGCTGCGGTCCCCGCGGGTCGTCCCCCACCTGGCTCTTGCGCCGACGTAGGCCGGCGGCGACGAGGGCGGCGACCAGCTCGCGCGAGGAGACCTCCACGGCGCCGAGGGCGACCACTTGGTCGTAGTGGTCGGCCGGGACGTCGTAGTGGTCGCGGTCGAAGCCCCGCTCGGGGATGCCGAGGTCGCGGGCGAAGGCGTGCAGCTCGGCGTAGGAGGTGTCGGAGGCCAGGTGCGACCAGTGCCGACCGCGCCACTCCACCAACGGCGGGTCGATGAGGATCACCGCGGCGCCCGACCGGTCGCCTCGTCCAGGAGCCGGCGCCAGGACCGCACGTAGCCGGCGTCGACGTAGGAGCGGTAGGTCGACCCCGGGCGCACCTGCACCCCGAGGTGCACCTGTCGCACCCCCGCCCGCACGAACCACGGCACGTGCTCGGCGGCCAGCCCACCGGCCGGCATCAGCAGCCGGGCGACGTCGGGCGAGCGCCGCGCCAGCCCCAGCAGGTCGTCGAAGCCCTGTTCGAGGCCCTGCGGGGAGCCCCCCGAGCGGACCGCGGTCAACCCCGGCAGGTCGACCACGCGGCCCCACGAGCGCAGCGGGTCCAGCGCCGAGTCCAGCGCACGGTTGAAGGTCCACGCGACGCCGGGGAGGGCGTCGAGGACCCGGCGACAGGCGGCGACGTCGACCTCCAGGTCGGCGTCGAGGAAACCGAGCACGACTCCTTCGGCGCCCAGCGCGAGGTACTCCTGGCCCCAGGCCACCAGCCGGTCGAGGTCCTCGTCGCTCGCGGCGTAGGTCGCCGCGGTGCGCAGCACCACGCGAACCGGCACCTCGCTGGCCCGGATCACCGCCGAGGCAGCCGCCGGCTCCGGGGAGTGGCCGGCGACGTCGCCCGGCACGACGAGCGAGAGCCGGTCGGCCCCGCCCTCGACCGCGCCCCGGACGTCGCGCTGGTGCAGCACCGTCACCTCGAGCAGCGCGCGTCCAGGCTCCATGGCGCAGACTCTAGGGCCGTGACCGGCCGGACTTGGCGCGGCGAGGAGACTGGAGCCATGGACGTCGCCCTCATCCTGGCTGCCCGAGCCCAGGTCCTCGCCGACCTGGACGCGCGACGCGAGGCCACCGCGGACGCGGTCTCCGCCCTCGAGGAGGCGTGCTCCTCGCGCACCTGGTGGGCCGAGCAGTGGCCGGCCGGCGAGGTCTACGTCGCGGGCCTGGTCGCCCAGGACGTGCAGGACGCGCTCCTCGAGACCGTCGGACGCTGGCCGTTGTGCCTGGGTTGCGACCTCGACGAGCTCCCGCAGCACGCGCTCTACATCCAGCCCGACCTCGGCGGCCCGGACCCGCACTGGGTCTGCGAGGAGACCGGTCAGGTCGCCGCCGCCCTGGGCTCCCTGGGCGCCTGAGGCGCGCGACGGCCGCCATCTCGGCACGCACCGAGCGCCACCTCGACACGCGCCGAGCGCCATCTCGGCACGCGCCGAGCGCCATCTCGCGGGTCAGTCGCCGAGCTGGACCCAGAGGGTGAAGCGGTCGGCACGGTAGACGCTGCGAGAGACCTCGACGACCTTGTCGCCGGTCATCGCCCGACGGGAGTGACGCAGCACGGCGCCGCCCGGCGCGAGCTCGAGGAGACGCTGCTCCTCGGGGCTGGCGACGTCGGCGGTGATCGAGTCCTCGGCCCAGTCGGGCCGCAGGCCGCGGGCGGCGAGGTCGTCGTAGAGGCTGGTGGGCATCCCGCTCTGCAGGAAGCCGGGGAGCAGGACCTCGTTGAGGTAGGCGTCCTCGACGCAGACCGGCGTGCCGTCGCCACGGCGCAGGCGGCGCCAGTGCAGGACGGCGTCGCCCTCGGTCAGGCTGAGGGCACGGGCCACCCCGGGCCCGGCCTGCTCGCGGCGGGCCAGCAGGGTCTGCGACTCGGCGAGCTGACCGCGCCGCTTGAGCTCCTCGGTGAAGCCGGTGATCCGACCGTGGGAGCGCGTCGGGCTGGCCACGAACGTGCCCCGTCCGGGGATGCGCTCGAGGAGGCCTTCGCTGACCAGCGTGTCGAGGGCCTGACGAACCGTCATCCGGGCCACCCCGAACATCTGCACGAGCTCGCGCTCGGAGGGGGCGGCGGTGCCGGGGGCAGCCCCGAAGACCAGGTCACGGACGTACTCGCGCACCTGCACGTGCTTCAGCGTCCGGCGCTCGGTCAGGGTCTCGCTCACTCGCTCACCCTAGGCTCGCGGATGCCCGAGCGTCCTGCGATCGGCCAAGTTGGCCCGCGACGTGCTCGCCAGGTGACGGTCCGATAACTCCTGGGCGTGCAACGGCCTCAGGTGGGGCGTCGGGCTCGCCGGAGCCCTAGGTTCACGAGCATGCACGTCGAACGCACCTTCTCCGTCCCCCGTTCGGTCGACGAGGCCTTCACCTACCTCGCGGACTTCACCCACGCCGCGGAGTGGGACCCGGGGACCGTCGCGTGCACCCGTACCGGCGGCGACGGGGGGGTCGGCACCACCTATGCCAACACCTCGGAGTTCATGGGCCGCCGGGTCGAGCTGACCTACGAGACGATCACCCACCAGCCGCCGAGCCGGCTCCAGCTGCGCGGACGCAACGGGCGCACCGTCGCCACCGACACGATGAGCTTCGCCGCCGCCGGCGCGAGCACCTCGATCACCTACCGCGCCGACTTCGAGTTCCCCTTCCCGGTCAGCGTGCTGGCGCCGTTGGTGGTGCGACGCAAGCTCGAGAAGCTCGCCGACGACACCGTCGCGCAGATCACCCGCAGCCTGACCTGAGCGCGGCGCGCCGCACCCGACCGGTCGGTCGGTCGAACGAATGTTCGATCCCCGGGGTACACTGAGGCCATGGACTTCCAGGCCACGCTGTTCGCCGACGAGGCAGCCCCGGACCATCCACCGAGCGGCGGGGAGCGCCTCGCGCTGGACGCCTCGAGCGGGTGCCGCTCAGTCGCGGCGCCTGGGTCGACGTGTGCCGCGGCTGGCTGCCCGAGGCCGACGACGTCCTCGCCCGCCTGGTCGCCGACGTCCCCTGGCGGGCCGAGCGGCGCCAGATGTACGACCGGCTGGTCGAGGTGCCCCGATTGCTGCACACCTACATGGTCGGCGAGGACCTGCCGCACCCGACCCTGACCGAGGCCCGTGACGCCCTCAGCGCCCACTACGCCGACGAGCTCGGTGAGGCCTTCCGCACCGCCGGCTGCTGCTACTACCGCGACGGCCGCGACTCGGTGGCCTGGCACGGGGACACCATCGGTCGCGGCAGCACCCACGACACGATGGTCGCGATCGTCTCGGTCGGCGACCCGCGTCGCCTCACCCTGCGTCCGCGGGGCGGCGGGGAGACGCGGACGGTCACCATGGGACACGGCGACCTGGTCGTGATGGGCGGATCCTGCCAGCGCACCTGGGAGCACGCCGTCCCCAAGACAGCCGGCGCCGGGCCGCGGGTCTCCGTCCAGTTCCGTCCTCTCAACGTCTTCTGATCAGGCGCGGTGCGTCGCGTGCCGGCCCTCGCAGACGAAGGCGAGACGGCGCAGCGTCTCGGCGTTGCGCCAGGCCAGGTGCGGGTCGCGCGCGGACCTCAGCCGGCACCGACCCGATCCAGGTGCGACGTCCTCGCGCACGGTGACCTCGGTGCTCGCGCCCGCCGGCCGCAGCGTGATCTCGACCTCGACCCGACCCCGACCCCGACCTCGGCCGCACCGCCGGCCCGGGTCCGGGCCAGCAGGACCAGCCGTCGCCCAGGATCGACGGCGAGGACCGAGGTCTGGTCCTCGCGCGGAACGGGCTGCGACCCGAGGCAGTGGTGCAGGCGTGCGCCCAGCTGCGGCCACGTCCGATCGACCTTGTGGACCTCCGCCAGCCCGACCACGAACAGCGGGCAGAGCCAGCCGTCGGACAGGACCGCCCAGACCTCCTCCGCCGGGACCTGGATGGTCGCGGTGCTCGTGCTCATCGGTCACCCGCCTCTCCTCGCCCGGACCGACGGTGGCCCGGGACCGTGGAGCATCCAGGTTCGGCGCTCCCCGCCGTCGTCCAGATAGCCCCTTGCGGGTGTAGGTCGGGTCCTCCCGGGTCGTCGAGGCTGGCGATCATGTCCACCGACGCGATCGTCCTGCTCAAGAGCGACCACCAGCAGATCCGGAAGGTCTTCCGCGACTTCCAGGGCGCGGGCCCCGACGCCCACGCGCGCAAGGGACAGCTCGTCACCCGGATGATCGAGCTGCTCACCGTGCACACGTACCTCGAGAACGAGATCATGTACCCCCGGGTCCGCGAGCTCCTGCCCGAGCTCGAGGCCGACGTCCTCGAGTCCTACGAGGAGCACCACGTCGCCGACCTCCTCGTCATGGAGCTGTTCGCCATGTTGCCCGACGCCGAACGCTTCGACGCCAAGACCACCGTGCTCATCGAGAACGTGACCCACCACATCGAGGAGGAGGAGCAGGAGTGGTTCCCGAAGGTCCGCCAGGGCCTGGGCCGCAAGGTGCTCCAGGAGATCGGCGAGGCGATGCTCGAGGCGAAGAAGTCGGCCCCGACCAGCCCGGCCCAGCCGAGCGCGCTGAAGAAGACCATCGACGCCGTGATCTCCTAGCTTCCTCGGCCGACCTCCGGCTGATCCGGGGCCGAGCGAGCACGTCACGACCCGATTGCCGCCGCCCGAGTCCTGCCGTAACGTGCTGAGGGACGTTCACCGTGCTTCCCCAGACCCCGCCGGCGCCTGAAGTGATCCCGCGCCCCTGGGTGAGGTCTGATGCCACCATCGCCACGCCCGGGTGCACGCCGGGTCCGCAGGACGAGTCGCTCGAGACCGCTGGGCGGGCTGCGGAGACCGGCGCCCCGACAGGCACGGTCCGACCACCAGGTCGACGAGTCGGCGTTGCTGGCGCTCGCGGGGACCGGCGACCGCGAGTCCTTCGCCCTCCTGTACGACGCCACGGTGGCCCGGGCGTTCGGGACGGCCCTGCGCATCCTCCCGGACGTCGCCCAGACCGAGGAGGTCGTCCAGGAGGCCTACCTCCAGCTCTGGCGTTCAGCGGGGCGGTTCGACCCACACCAGGGGACGGCGATGTCGTGGATCCTCACGATCGTCCACCGTCACGCCGTGGGCCGCGCCCGTGCCGTCCAGAACCGTGCCACGCGAGACGTCGGGCCGCCGTGTCCCGTGCGGGCGACCGACGGCTCCGGCCAGCCTGTCTCCGCGCTGGAGGGCCGGCACGCCGCCGATCCGGTGCACCGCGCCCTGGCGACCCTGACGCCGACGCAGCGCGACACCATCGAGCTCGGCTACTTCGGTGCCTGCACCCGGGCCGAGGTCGCTGAGCGACTCGACCTCCCTCTCTCGACGGTCACCTCCGGGATCCGGAGCGGTCTGTACGAGCTGGGCAGGCGGTCCGACCGCCGGTAGCCGGGGTGGGTGAACGCGGCCCGGCGGGTACCGGCGGGGCTGGTCGTGCCACCGATCCAGCCATGGCCGAGCGCACTTGCAGACCGTCGTGGAACACCGCAGGGCGCGGCGGCGTTGGGGTCGGGTATGAACGCAACCGCCACCATCGGACTGACCGGCCTGGCCGTCATGGGTCGCAACCTGGCCCGCAACATCGCTCGGCAGGGCCACACCATCGCGGTCCACAACCGCACCACCGAGAAGATGACCAGCCTGGTCGAGGAGTTCGGCGACGAGGGTGACTTCGTGCCGACCGAGAGTCTCGAGGAGTTCGTGGCCGCGATCGAGCGGCCTCGGGCGATCATCATCATGGTCAAGGCCGGGGCGGGAACCGACGCCGTCATCGACGACCTGGTGCCCCTCCTCGACCCCGACGACATCGTGGTCGACGCCGGCAACGCCCACGTCGACGACACGCTGCGCCGTCAGGAGGCCCTGGCCGCGAAGGACCTCCACTTCGTCGGCATGGGCGTCTCGGGCGGCGAGGAGGGCGCCCTCAACGGGCCCTCGATCATGCCGGGCGGCTCCGAGCACGCCTACGAGCGGCTCGCCCCTGTTCTGGAGTCGATCGCCGCCGTGGTCGACGGCACCCCCTGCACCACCCACGTCGGTCCGGACGCGGCCGGGCACTTCGTCAAGATGGTCCACAACGGCATCGAGTACGCCGACATGCAGCTGATCGCCGAGTCCTACGACCTGCTGCGCACGCTGCTCGGCCTCGAGCCGGACGCCATCGCCGAGATCTTCCGCGAGTGGAACGGGGGCGACCTGGAGTCGTTCCTCATCGAGATCACCGCCGACGTGCTCGCCCACACCGACGCGGAGACCGGCCGGCCCTTCATCGACGTCGTCCGCGACGCCGCCGAGCAGAAGGGCACGGGCCGTTGGACGGTCCAGAGCGCCCTCGACCTCGGCGTCCCGGTCACCGGGATCGCCGAGGCCACCTTCGCGCGCAGCATCTCCGGGCACACCGAGCAGCGCTCGGCCGCCGCGACGACCTTCGGCTCCGCGGTGCACGACGTCGAGATCGACCGCGACGCCTTCGTCGACAAGGTCCGCGCCGCCCTCTACGCCTCCAAGGTGGTCGCCTACGCCCAGGGCTTCGACCAGATGAGGGCCGGCAGCGACGAGCACGGCTGGGACGTCGACCTGGGCAAGATGGCCACGATCTGGCGTGGAGGCTGCATCATCCGCGCGCAGTTCCTCAACCGGATCGTCGAGGCCTACGCCGAGAACGCCGACCTGCCGAGCCTGCTGGTCGACCCCTACTTCGCCGACGCGGTGAGCGAGGGCCTCGACGCCTGGCGCGACGTCGTGGCCACCGCCGCCCGGGCCGGCGTGCCGACACCGGCCTTCGCCTCGTCCTTGAGCTACTTCGACGCCCTGCGCCGCGACCGGCTGCCGGCGGCGTTGATCCAGGGCCTGCGCGACAACTTCGGCGCCCACACCTACGAGCGCACCGACCGCGAGGGCACCTTCCACACCCTCTGGGCCGGCGACCTGTCCGAGGAGGACCAGTCATGACCAGCACCACCCACGACACCGAGAACCTCGCCGCGGCCAGCGGCACCTTCCGCATCGGCGGCGACCTGCCCGTCGTGCGGCTCGGCTACGGCACGATGCAGCTGACCGGCGAGGGCGTGTGGGGTCCCCCGCGCGACCACGACGCGGCGATGCGCGTGCTGCGCCGGGCCGTCGACGTGGGCGTCACGTTCTTCGACACCGCCGACTCCTACGGCCCGAACGTCGCCGAGGAGCTGCTCGCCGAGGCTCTGCGCCCCTACGCGGACGACGTGGTCATCGCCACCAAGGCCGGGCTGACGCGCACCGGTCCGGGGCAGTGGGTCCCGGTCGGCCGACCGGCCTACCTGCGCCAGCAGTGCGAGCTGTCGCTGCGCCGTCTGGGCCTCGAGAGCATCGACCTCTTCCAGCTGCACCGGATCGACCCCGACGTGCCGCTGGAGGACCAGGTCGGCGAGCTTGCGCTGCTGCAGCAGGAGGGCAAGGTCCGCCACCTCGGTCTCTCGGAGGTGGACGCCGACGAGCTGAGCGCCGCCCAGGCCGTCACGCCGATCGCGACCGTGCAGAACCTCTTCAACCTCGCGCACCGTGACGCGCAACCCGTCCTGGAGCGCTGCGAGGCCGACGGGATCGGGTTCATCCCCTGGTTCCCCCTGGCCACCGGCGAGCTGTCCGCCGACGACGGGGTCCTGGCCGACGCCGCCCGGGAGCACGACGCGACGCCCTCCCAGCTGGCCCTGGCCTGGCTCCTGCACCGCTCACCGGTGATGCTGCCGATCCCGGGCACCTCCTCGGTCGAGCACCTGGAGTCGAACACCGCGGCCGCCTCGATCACCCTCAGCGACGACGAGTACGCCGCCCTCGACCAGCTGGGGGTCTGAGCACCCGTCCGCACGGAGGTCGAGGAGGAGGGCGACCCGCGCCCGACGTCTGATCCGAAAGCTGACCACTCCTGAGCCGGGGATGACTCAGTTGACGCCTGTGTCGGCTTTCCGCAGCGCCTCGGAGTTCTGCACCCGTCCGAGCGCTTCTGCGGTGATGCAGCGGTGCAGAAGCGACAGTTTCACCGGTGAACCGGTGAACCGGCGGAGGTCGAGGCGGGCTCAGTTGCGCTTGATCAGCCAGACCAGGAGGGCGAGGACGGCGGCGGCAGCTGCTCCTTGCTTCCAGTAACCCTTGATCAGGATGGGGACCACGGCTGCGCCGAGGTCGAGCGCGTCGTCTCCGCCGGTCCCTGACGGCGTCGCAGCCGGGGCCGGGGCCGCAACCGGGGCGGCCGGAGCGGAGTCGAGGGGCGGGGAGGCAGCCGCCGCCGGCGCCGCGGTGGCCGCCGGCTCCGGATCACCCGAGAGCCGCTGCTCGAGGCACGCCACGAACTGCCCGAGCAGCTTGTCCGAGACGTCCTGCATCACCCCGCGCCCGAACTGGGCCGGCTTGCCGGTGATGGCGAGGTCGGTGAGGACCTCGACCTCCGTCGAGCCGGCCGCGTCGGCCATCGACAACGTCACCTTCGCGCCGGCCGTGCCGTTGCCTCGCTTGTCCTTGCCCTTGGCGTCGACGACGAAGCGGTGCGCCTCGTCGTCCTTCTCCACGAAGGTGCCCGAGCCGTTGTAGACCAGTGCGATCGGTCCCAGCTTGACCTTGACCGAGCCCGAGAAGTTGGTCTCGTCGTAGTCACCGATGGTCGCCCCCGGGAAGCACTCCGCCAGGGCCCCGAGGTCCTGGAAGTGCGACCAGGTCTCCTCGACGCCGGTGGGAACGGTGAACGTGTGGGACAGGTCCATGGACCTCAGGCCCCGGCTGCGGCGAGCACCGCGCGGCGGGTGAGCACCGTGGCGAGGTGCTCGCGATAGTTCGCCTGGCCGTTGAGGTCGGAGGGCGCGTTGGTGCCCTCGACCGCCCGGGCCGCAGCGGCACGAACGGCGTCCTCGGTGGCCGCGACGCCCACCAGTGCCTCCTCGACCCCACGGGCGCGCAGCGGCGTCGAGCCCATGTTGGTCAGTCCGACGCGGGCCTCGGCGATCGTGCCGCCCTCGACGCGCACCGCCGCCGCGACCGCGACGATCGGCCACTGGTGGGCCACCCGCACGAACTTCTCGTAGCTGGCCCCCCACCCGGTGTACTTGGGCAGCCGGATCTCGGTGAGGATCTCGTCCTCCCCGATCGCAGTCTCGAAGAGGTCGACGAAGAAGTCGTCGGCCTCGACCGTGCGGGTGCCGCCCGGCCCGGCGATCACGAACTGCGCCCCGAGCGCCAGGGTCGGCGCCCCGAGGTCCCCGGCGGGGTCGGCGTGGGCCAGGGCCCCGCCGAAGGTGCCGCGGTGTCGGATCTGGGCGTCCGCCAGGTGCTCGACGGCCTTGTGGACCAGGGCGGCGTGCTCGGCCACCAGGGGGTCGGAGCCGACCACCGCGTGCGGGGTCATGGCTCCGATCACGATGGCGTCGCCGTCGTCGCGCACCCCCCGCAAGGCCTCGATCTTGCCGAGGTCGATGACCATCTCGGGCGCGTTGAGCCGCATCCGGAGCACCGGCAGCAGGCTCTGGCCGCCGGCCAGGATCTTGGCCTCGTCACCGTGCTCGGCGAGGGCCGCCAGTGCGGCCTCGACGGAGGTGGGGGCCACGTAGTCGAACGCTGTGGGGATCATGCCTGCGTACCTCCGGTGGTGCGGTCGGTGGTGCCTTCCATGCCGGTCGACGGGTCGAAGTGGGGCGCCGCGGCACCCTCGGTGGCCGCGACACCTCCAGCGCCCACGTCGTTGATGGCCTTCCACACACGCTCGGGGGTGCACGGCATCGCGATGTCGTTGATCCCGAGGTGGCGCACGGCGTCGACCACCGCGTTGACCACCGCCGGGGTCGAGGCGATGGTGCCGGCCTCGCCCACGCCCTTGGTCCCCAGCGTGTTGGTGATCGACGGCGAGCTGGTGTGGTCGATCTCGAAGCTGATCGTGTCGGCCGCCGTCGGCAGCAGGTAGTCCACGAACGACCCGGAGACCAGGGTCCCGGCCTCGTCGTAGACGGCTTCCTCCCACAGCGCCTGGGCGATCCCCTGGACGAGGCCACCGTGGATCTGGCCGGCCACGATCATCGGGTTGATGATCGTGCCCACGTCGTCGACGCACACGTACTTGCGCATCGTGACCTGGCCGGTCTCGGTGTCGACCTCCATGGCGCACAGGTGCGTGCCGTGGGGGTAGTTGAAGTTCACCGGGTCGAAGGTGGCCTCCGAGTCCAGCGACGGCTCCATGCCCTCGGGGTAGTCGTGGGCGGAGAACATGGCAGCGGCGATCTCGCCGATGGCCATGCCCTGGTCGGTGCCGCGGACACTGAACCGGCCACCGGAGAACTCGAGGTCGTCGACCGAGGCCTCGAGCAGGTGGGCCGCGACGGGCTTGGCCTTCTCGACCACCTTGTCGGCGGCCTTGACCAGGGCCTCACCACCGACGACCAGCGAGCGCGAGCCGTAGGTGTCGAGTCCCTTGTGGGCGATCTGCGTGTCGCCGTGCAGGACCTCGACGTCGTCGAAGGACACCCCGAGGCGGTCGGCGACGATCTGGCTGAAGGCCGTCTCGTGACCCTGGCCGTGGGCCGAGGCGCCGGTGACGACCTCGACCTTGCCGGTGGCCAGCATCCGCACGGAGGCGTGCTCCCAGCCGCCGGCCCCGTAGTTGAGCTGACCGAGCACCCGGGAGGGAGCCAGGCCGCACATCTCGGTGAAGGTCGAGACCCCGATGCCCAGCTGGACGCGGTCGCCGGCCTCGCGGCGCTGCTTCTGCTCGGCGCGCAGGTCGTCGTAGCCGAACATCTCCTTGGCCCGGGCGGTCGCGGCCTCGTAGTTGCCGGTGTCGTACTCCAACCCGGCGACCGTGGTGAAGGGGAACTCCTCGTGCTTGATCCAGTTCTTCTCGCGCACCTCGAAGGGGTCCACGCCGAGCTCGGCGGCCAGCTCGGTCATCATGCGCTCGATGGCGAACGTGGCCTCCGGACGCCCGGCGCCGCGGTAGGCGTCGGTCCAGGTCTTGTTCGTCAGGACCGTCTGGCAGTTGAACTGGTAGGCGGGGAACTTGTAGATCGCGTTGAACATGAAGGCGCCCAGCACGGGCACCCCACCGCCGACGAGGGAGACGTAGGAGCCGAGGTCGGCCAGCAGGTCGACCTTGAGTCCGGTGACCGTGCCGTCCTTCTCCGCCGACAGCGTCAGCTTCTGCCACTGGTCGCGACCGTGGTGGCCGGCCATCAGGCTCTCCGAGCGCGTCTCGGTGTACTTGATCGGCTTGCCGAGGCGGTTGGCGATCGCGAAGGTCAGCCACTCCTCGGGCGTGGTCTGCAGCTTGCCGCCGAACCCTCCGCCGACGTCGGGGGCGATGACCCGGATCTTGGCCTCCGAGACGCCCGTGGTCGCGGCGAGCGCGAAGCGCAGGATGTGGGGCACCTGGGTGGCCGACCACATGGTGATCTGCTCGCCGGTCGGGTCCACCACGGTGGAGCGGGGCTCCATGAACGCCGGGATCAGGCGCTGCTGGCGGTACTCGCGCTCGATGACGATGCCGTCGGTGCGG
The DNA here is from genome assembly GCA_963822495.1 of uncultured Actinomycetota bacterium. Classification (GTDB taxonomy): domain Bacteria; phylum Actinomycetota; class Actinomycetes; order Propionibacteriales; family Nocardioidaceae; genus Nocardioides. The sequence goes on from CAWGHQ010000005.1 coordinate 94,199, forward strand.
GCCTTGGCGATGGCGGCCTCGACGTTGCCGCCGGTGCCGGCCTGCTCGGAGTCGAACTGCCAGAAGGCCGACTTGTTCGTGCCGAGGTCGGGGTGGGCGAGGACCTCGTCGGCCGCGGCGGCCTTCAGGTCGATCGCGGCGGGCAGCTCCTCGTACTCGACGTCGACCAGCTCGGCGGCGTCGCGCGCCTCGGCCGGGGTGCGGGCCACGACGACGGCCACGATCTCGCCGGCGAAGGCGACCCGGTCGGCCGGCATCGGGGTGTGGACCGGCGTGACCTGGTCGGTGGTGATCGCCCAGGCGTTGATCAGGGTGCCCTGGCTCTCGCCGAGGTCGGCCCCGGTCAGCACGGCGACCACGTTCGGGGCCGCCTCGGCCTCGGACTTCTCGATCGAGGTGATGGTGGCGTGGGCGAAGGGGCTGCGCACCATGGCCAGGTGCAGCATGCCGGGCAGGGTGATGTTGTCGGTCCAGCGGGTGCGGCCGGTGATCAGCCGCTGGTCCTCCTTGCGGCGACGCTCCTGACCGATCTCGGCCGCGACGGCGGGGCGGTCCTCGGTGGTGGTCATGCGGAGGCCTCCTCTGCGGCGGCACCGCTCGTACCGGCGCCGGCCGAGCCGGCTCCGGCGGCGTGCTGCACGGCCTTGACGATGTTGTGGTAGCCCGTGCAGCGGCACAGGTTGCCCTCGAGCCCGAGGCGGATCTCCTGCTCGGTGGGGGTGGGGTTCTCCTCGAGCAGCGTCACGCTCTGCATGATCATGCCGGGGGTGCAGTAGCCGCACTGGAGCCCGTGGCACTCGCGGAAGGCCTCCTGGACCGGGTGCAGCTGACCGTCCTTGGCCAGTCCCTCGATCGTGGTCACCTCGGATCCGTCGACCTGGACCGCGAGCACGTTGCACGACTTCACCGAGGTGCCGTCGAGGTGCACGGTGCAGGCGCCGCAGTTGCTGGTGTCGCAGCCGACGACGGTGCCGGTCTTGCCGAGCTTCTCGCGCAGGTACTGCACGAGCAGCATCCGCGGTTCGACGTCGTCGGAGACTTTCGCCCCGTCGACGGTGAGGTTGATCTTGGCCATGCCGTATCGCTCCCAAGGGTGGATTGCGTGGACGTCGGCGGGGGCCTCGTCGAGCGAACGTGTGACGTGGGTCTCCCGTGGCCGTGACGTTAGGCCCGCACGGTTGGCCGATGGTTGGAGTCGCTGCCAGGACCGCTCTCTCAGCGGGAGGCGGCGGCCAGCTTGCCCTTGAGGAGGGGCTTGGCGGGGTGGTGGCGCTCACCGAGGGTGGCCAGGCAGCGCTCGACGACCTCGGTGTCGTAGGGCGCCAGCTCGGCGTAGCGCAGCACCGCACCGGGCTCGGGGTCGCCCAGCAGCGCCTCGCGCACGGCGACGGCGACGTAGTCGGCCAGCTCGGCCAGGGCCGGCGAGTTCGTGCCGGGCAGCAGGTCGCCGCCGTAGGCACGCACCGCCCGGGCCACCTGCCCGGCGCGGAGCAGGTCGAGGACCTGGTCGACGTCCGTGGCGACCGGCATCGTGAGCCGGTAGGGACGCGAGGCCAGCTGCCCGCCGAGGGCGGCCCGCAGGTGGGAGACCTCGGCCTTGAGCGTCGACAGCGTGACGGCCTGGTCGCCGTAGACCAGGGCGTGGAGGTGGTCCAGCGAGAGCCCCTCCGGGTGCAGCGCCAGCAGCGCGAGCACCTCGGTCTGACGTCGGTTGAGCAGCAGCCGCTGGCCGTCGTGGCGGACCTCGGCGGTGCCGAGCAGGCGCATCACGAGGCCGGGCTCGACGTGGTCGTCGTCGACGTCGCGCGCGGTGGGGTGCATGCGGCTGCGGGGCATCGCGGACTCGATCAGGCGGGCCATCATCCGCGCCGTCGCCAGGCCGATCGGGTGGGTGCGGTCCCAGGTGGTCGAGAGGTCGATGACGCCGATCTGGCGTCCGCTGTGGGGATCGAAGACGGGGGCGGCCCAGCAGACCCAGTTGTGCACGATCGGCGCGTAGTGCTCGGCCGAGAAGACCATGGAAGGCGTGGCCAGCCGGTTCGCGAGGTCGAGCGCGTTGGTCCCGACCGACTGGTCGTCCCACCGGGCGCCCGGCGCGAAGTTCACGGTCTCGGCCTTGCGGCGCATCACCCGACCGCCGTAGGTCCACAGGATCCGGGTGTCGGCGTCGGTGATCGCGAGGACCAGGTCACCGTCCTCGGCGGTGCGGCGCAGCTCGGCCTCGACCCCGGCCACGGCAGCCTGCAGCGGGGAGTCCCGCCACAGGGACGCCGTCTCGCTCTCGTCGGACATCGGCGCCGCCGACACGTCGGTCGGGATCGCGGCCACCGAGCGGGTCCAGCTGCTGAGGATCTCCGGACGCACCAGGGAGCCGGCGGCGTCACCGTGCTCGACGAACGAGGTCCACTGCCGCAGAGCCTCGATCTTGCGGGTGTGCAGGTCGTTGCGATCCATGGGTCCCCTCGCGGCGACCGTCATCGCGCGACCACGGGGCGCGTCGCCGACACCCGGGTCCAGCCAACCTAGCAAAGGGTGTGAGGCCGATCACGCTCCCGATCACGCTCGCTGCGAGGTCGACCGCCGCCAACCCACCATCGCCGGCAGCAGCGCCCGTGCCGAGCGGGCGCGGGCGGCGCCGGTCCACACCCCGGCCCCGTAGGCGAGGTCGTCGAGGCGGTGGGCCAGCACGTAGGTCACCGGCGGGAGGTCGGAGCCGACTCGACGACGGTCGTAGAGGCCCTCGACGACCGCGGCGACCAGCCAGGCCCGGCGCGCACGGGCCGAGACGACGCTCACCGCCAAGGCGAGCGGCCAGTGGTGCCGGGTCAGGCAGGACGCCGTCTGGGTCGCCGTGGCGACCAGTCCTCGTCCGCTCAGCAGCGCTGCCGCCTGCAGGCGGCGGTCCCCCCGCAACCGGCGCGAGAGCCCCACCGTGGCCACCACCCAGGCGGCTGCGACGACCGGCAGCGACCAGCGGCGCTGGGCGAGCAGTCCGACGGCGACCACGGCAGAGAACGGGCTGAGCACCGCCGGGGCGACCGCGGGGCCGTGCCGACGCGCCAGCGCCGCGGCGGAGGAGCCGTAGAACGCCTTGCGACGCAGCCAGGTCGCCACCTCGGTGCGGTGGTCGTGGCGCACCCGGGCCGCCGGCTCGTAGCGCACCCGCCAGCCGGCGCCGACCAGCCGCCAGACGAGGTCGACGTCCTCGCCGGCGCGCATCGTCTCGTCGAAACCGCCGCCGAGGGCGGCGACCCTGGCGAGCAGGCACGCGCTGGGCACGTAGGAGACGGGGCCGCGCGGGCGCACCTGGGCGGCCTGCGGACCGAGGTCGAGGGACGACCGGGCCTGCTCGTAGCGCTCGACCCAGCGGTCGGCGGGCGTGCCCGCGAGACCGAGGACCCGCGGCGCCACCGCCGCGACCACCGGGTCCTCGAGGTGGCGGGTCAGGCGCCCCAACCAGCCGGGCTCGGGCACCACGTCGGAGTCGCAGAAGGCGACCTGGGCGGTCCGCACGGCACGCAGGCCGGTGTTCCGGGCAGCGGCCGGGCCCCGGTTGACCGCGTGCACCAGCAGGCGGGCGCCGTGGCGGCGGGCCAGGTCGGCCACCGGCACCGGGTCGCTCGAGGCGTCGTCGACGACGATGACCGGCACGGCCGGTGGCAGGGCGTCCAGCAGGCGGGACAGGCCCTCGGGCCGGTCGTGGACGGGCACCACCACCGTGACCCCGCCCGTGATCTCGCCCGCGTCCTGGCCCTCGGCCGGCGGCTCGGGCCACCACGGCTCGGCGATGCCGGCGTCGAGGAGGGTCCGCGCCAGACGCCGCGCCGCCGGATCGAGGACGGGGGCGGGCAGGCCGGCCACCAGGTCGACCGCGGCCGGGCGCAGGTAGAGGACCCGGTCGGCCCCGGCGCCGCTGAGGGACCGGCCACCGTCGCCGACCTGCGCGTCGGGGCGCAGACGCAGCCCGAGCCCGGCCGGCACGAGCGGCTCGACCGGGGCCGGGGGGACGGCCGGAGGAACGGCCGGAGGAACGGCCGGGGGAACGGCCGAGTGGGTGGGCGACATGGTGGGCCCCATCATGGGGGCCGCACACCCCGACCCACGCCGGGCGGTGCCTCCGCACGGGACGACCTACCGGACCGGAGAGGTCCCGCACCCACCCTGCGGCCTGTTTCCGGGTCCTCGTCTGGCGCGTGACCTACGCCACTCCTAGCGTCGCTGTCGAGCCAGTGCCGCACCCCAGGAGGTTTCGACCATGCAAGTTGACGAGCTGCTCAAGCCGTTCCCGATCAAGGAGTTCCACCCGTTCCCGCGGGCCCTGATGGGCCCCGGCGCCCACGAGATGATCGGTCCCGAGGCCCTCAAGATGGGCTTCCGCAAGACCTTGATCATGACCTCGGGGCTGCGAGGCACCGACATCGTGCACAAGATCGCGGAGTCGATGAAGTACCACGGTCTCGAGGTGGTGATCTACGACAAGGTCGAGTCCAACCCCAAGGACTACAACGTCATGGACTCGGTCAAGATGTACCAGGAGAACGCCTGCGACTCCTTCGTCTCCATCGGCGGCGGCTCCTCGCACGACGCCTGCAAGGGTGCCCGCGTCTCGGTCGCGCACGACGGCCGCAACGTCAACGAGTTCGAGGGCTTCAACATGTCCGAGAACCCGAAGAACCCGCCGCACATCGCGGTCTCCACGACGGCCGGGACCGGCTCGGAGACGTCCTGGGCCTACGTCATCACCGACACCACGACCGACCCCGACAACCCCCACAAGTACGTCGCCTTCGACGACGCCTCGGTGACCTCGCTGGCCATCGACGACCCGGTGCTCTACTTCGACTGCCCGGTCGACTTCACCGCCCAGTGCGGCTTCGACGTCCTGGCGCACGCCAGCGAGCCCTACGTCTCGCGGATCAACTTCGAGCCCTCGCTCGGCAACGCGCTGCACGCGATCAAGCTGACCAACCAGAACCTGCGCCAGGCCGTGTGGAACGGCCAGGACCTCGCCGGCCGCGAGGGCATGATGTACGCCCAGTACATCGCCGCCCAGGCGTTCAACTCGGGCGGTCTCGGCATCATCCACTCGATCTCGCACGCCATCAGCGCCTTCTACGACACCCACCACGGCCTCAACAACGCCATCGCGCTGCCGCGGGTGTGGGCCTTCAACATGCCCACGCAGTACAAGCGCTTCGCCGACATCGCCCGGGCGATGGACATCGACACCCACGGGATGACCGACGTCCAGGCCGCCGAGGCCGCGCTCGGTGCGGCGATCCGTCTGCTGCGCGACGTCGGCATCACCGAGAAGTTCACCGACGTGACCGCCGACACCTACTCCAAGAACCGCCTCGGCAAGGGCCCCACCAAGTACTACGAGAACTCCGGCACCATCACCGGGGACGGGGCCGACGTCGACCGGATCACCCACCACGTCCTCGGCGACGCCTGCACCCCGGGCAACGCCAAGGAGTGCACCTTCGAGACGGTGCGCCCCGTGGTCGACCACTGCATGAACGGCGACCTGGACGACCTCCTCTCCTGAGGTCGCGCCAGCACCCCGCACGCGGTCCCGGTGGCGTCCAGCACGCCGCCGGGACCGTTCCCACCGTCCGTCCCCCGAGGAGATCAGCGTGAGTCTCGCCTCCGACCAGCCCGTCGCTCCCGAGCACCCCGACTTCGCCGACGTCGACTCGGTGCGGGCCGGCTTCGCCGACGTCGGCTACCTGGTCGACGAACGGCTGGCCACCACCGTGTTCCTCCAGACCCGGCTCCTCAAGCCCGTGCTGCTCGAGGGCCCGGCCGGGGTCGGCAAGACCCAGCTGGCCAAGAGCCTGGCCGACGCGACCGGCCGGCGCCTGCTGCGCCTGCAGTGCTACGAGGGCCAGGACGAGACCAAGGCGCTCTACGAGTGGGACTACGGCAAGCAGCTGCTCTACACCCAGATCCTGCGGGAGAAGATCGGTCAGGTCGTCGAGGACGCCGTCGACCTCAACGAGGCCGTGGACCGCATCGCCGCCCAGGACTCCGTCTTCTTCTCCGAGCGGTTCCTCGCCCCGCGCCCGCTGCTCGAGGCGATCACCTCCGAGGAGCCCGTCGTGCTGCTCATCGACGAGGTGGACCGCGCCGACGAGGCGCTGGAGGCCGTGCTGCTCGAGCTGCTCGCCGAGTTCCAGATCTCGATCCCCGAGGTCGGCACGGTGCGCGCCAAGCACACGCCCTACGTGGTGCTCACCTCCAACAACACCCGCGACCTCTCCGCGGCCCTCAAGCGCCGGTGCCTGCACCTCTTCCTCGACTACCCCGGCGCCGAGCGCGAGCTGGAGATCATCCGCTCCAAGCAGACCGGGCTCTCGGAGTCGCTGGCGGTGCGCCTGGTCGAGATCGTCCGCTCCCTGCGCGAGCTCGAGCTGCGCAAGGCCCCCAGCATCTCCGAGACCATCGACTGGGCCCGCACCCTCGCCGTCCTCGGCGTCGAGGAGCTGACCTCCGAGGTGCTCTCCTCGACGCTCAACGTGGTCGTCAAGTACGAGCGCGACCTGCGCAAGGCCATGGACGCGATGCCGCGGATCGTCGACCCGAACGCCACCGTGCCCGACAGCCTCCACGGCCACGGTCACGGCCACGGCCACCAGGACCGGCCGTCCCCGGCCCCGTCGCCCGTGGAGGACGGTGACGTCGACGGCAAGGCCAAGCGCGCCGCCAAGGACCAGCCCGGCCGGCACGACGACGCCTACCGCGGCGGCGGGAAGACCACCCCCGGCGAGCCCGGCGTCCCGTCCCGGACCGGTCGGCCGCTCGGTGACCAGCAGCCAGGGCAGCCGGTCCTTCCCCACCCGCCGGCGCCCGGTCTAGGAGACCGCCGTGGAGGGGGCGCTCCACCGGTTCGTGCGGCTGCTGCGGCTGCACGGCGTGCGGGTGAGCACCGCGGAGGTCATCGACGCGATGCGCGCCGTGGCGCAGCCCAGCGTGCTCGACGACCGCTCGGTGCTGAAGTCGGCGCTGGCGGTCAGCCTGGTCAAGGACCGTCGCGACCAGGACACCTTCGACCGGGTCTTCGACCGCTTCTTCGGGCTGCGGGCCGTCATCGAGGAGGACCCCGACGCCGCCCACGGCCACGCCCACGACGACCTGACCGACGACGGCGAGCTGACCGACTTCACGCTCTCGGAGGAACCCGGCGACGTCCCCGAGGACGGGCACTCGCACGGCAAGCCCGACGACATCAAGGAGTTCTTCAAGCCCGAGGACATGGCCCAGGAGTACAACCTCCACCAGGAGGCCAACAAGATCGACATCGCGGCGCTGACCGACGAGATCGTGCTGTCCAACGACACCACCGACTCCGCCGAGGAGATGGCGCGCGTCCAGCTCTCCACGAGCCGCATGCACAACCCCGGCAACCCCGGCGACCTGATCCGCTCCCCGGGCATGCAGATGGACGTCGAGCTCTCCGTGGCCGAGGAGATCGCCCTGCTCAGCTGGATCGACGAGCGCGTCGCCGAGATCGCCGAGGACCCGGACGAGGAGCGCGGCGCCAGCCTCGCCGCCCTGCGCGAGGCGTTGGCCCCGTGGCTGGCCCAGCTGCCCGAGACGCTGCGCGACCACCTCGAGCGGTTGATGTCGATGGAGCGCGAGATCGAGACCCGTGAGATCGAGGCCGCGCAGGCCGAGACCGTCGACGAGCACGAGCGCGCCGACCTCGAGCAGTCGCTGCGCCGGCTGCTGCGCTCGTTGCACGGGGCGCCCCGGCCGCGCCGCCGGGCGGCGGCGCGCGGAGTCGTCGACGGACGGCGCACCATGCGCACGAACATGAAGTACGACGGCGTCCCCTTCCGCCCGGTCACCGTGGCCAAGGTCGAGGACCGGCCCCGGCTGCTGGTGCTGTGCGACGTCTCGCTCTCGGTGCGCTCGACGGCCCGCTTCACCCTCCACCTCGTGCACAGCCTGCAGTCGGTGGCCTCCTCGGTACGCACCTTCGCCTTCGTCAAGGACCTCGTCGAGGTCACCGACCTCTTCGCCGAGCACCGCATCGAGGAGGCGCTGTCGCTGGTGATGAGCGGCCTGCCGGCCGGTGGCGTGCTCGACGTCGACGCCGACTCCGACTACGGGTCGGGCTTCGAGACCTTCCTCGAGCTCTACGGCTCGGCCGTGACCCGCCGCACCACCGTCATCGTGCTCGGCGACGGGCGCAACAACGGCAAGGACCCCGGTCTGAGGACCTTCGAGGAGATCACCCGGCGCGCCCGCAGCACGATCTGGCTGACCCCCGAGCCGCGCTACTCCTGGGGCCTCGGCGGCTGCGACCTGCCGGCCTACGCCGAGTACTGCGACCGGGTGCAGGTCGTGCGCAGCCTCAGTGGCCTGGAGCGGGTCACGACGTCGCTCGGGAGTGTGGGGGCGGGCGGCGGATGAGCCTCGAGGCGGCGCCGATCGACCCGCTCTCGGCGACGCAGGTCGGGGTCTACCGCGACGACCTGGTCGAGGTGCGGGCCGTCGGGCCGGCGCGGTCGCGACGGGAGCGGCAGACCGTGCGGACGCTCCACTTCGACGTGACCACGATCGGCGACCTGGTCCGCGTCGACCACGTGCTGGTGGCCGGCGAGGTCGACGACGACCTGGCGGGCCTGCTGGCCGGCGAGCTCTTCGGGCCGGGCTGGCTGCGTGGCGCCGAGCTCTTCGAGCGGATCTTCACCGGGGTGGTGCTGACCACGGCCGCGGAGCCCCTCCAGGCCTGGGAGCTGTTCTACCGGGCCACGCTGCGCCGGGTCGAGGACGTGGTCGCGGGGGTGGGGGCAGGGGCTGGTGCCGGCGATGACCTCGGCGACACCTCGGGTGACGACGAGCGCCATCTCGGCTCGCGACGAGCGCCATCTCGCGGGTCGGCCGGTGTTGCGCAGGCCGGCCCGGGGGGAGGCGGGCACGGGACGATCGCGGAGTACGCGCCGGTCTACGCCCACGCCGAGGCGATGCTGCGCGGACGCGACGTGGTCGAGCTCGGGTGCTGCTTCGGGTTCCTCTCGATCCGGCTCGCACTGGCCGGCTGGCAGGTCACGGCCTCCGACGTCTCGGCCGGCACCGTGGGCCTGCTGGACCGCGTGGCGGTGCGACTGGGGGCGAGGATGGCGACCGTCGTCGCCGACGCGGCGCGCTACCCCGCGCCGACCGGGTCCGCCGACACCGTGCTCGTGCTCCACCTGCTCGAGCACCTCGACCCGGACCACGGGGACCGCGTGGTCAGCGAGGCGCTACGGCTGGCCCGCCGTCGGGTGGTCGTGGCCGTGCCGTTCGAGGCCGAGGCCGAGGAGACCTGGGGTCACGTGCGCACGGTGACCGTCGACGACCTCCACCGGTGGGGCCGGCGGTCGCTCGGCTCGGGCCGTGCGTCGGCCTACGAGGTCCACGAGCACCACGGCGGCTGGCTGGTCCTCGACCGCTGAGCCGCGCCTCGCGTCAGCGCGAGGGCGTGCCTCGGGGTGCGGCTCAGATGAACCCGAGCTTGGAGGCCTCGTAGACCGCCTCGGCGCGGCGGGAGACCCCGAGCTTGCGCAGGATGTTGCCGACGTGGAACTTCGCGGTGGTCTCGGAGATGTAGAGCGCCTTGCCGATCTCGCCGTTCGAGAGGCCCCGAGCCAGCAGGGCGAGCACCTCGGACTCACGGGCCGTGAGGTGCTTGGCCTTCTGCGGGGCCGGCGCGTTGAGCCCGCGCACCATCGCGGCCGCCGAGCGCGGGTCGAAGGCGCTCTCGCCCCGCGCAACGTCGCGGATGGCCCGGATCAGCCCCGTGGTGTCGACGTCCTTGACGACGTAGCCGGTGGCGCCGAGGCGGATCGCCTTGAGGATCAGCTGCTCGTCGAGGAAGGTGGTCAGCACCAGCACCCGCACGTCGGGGTGGGCGGCCACGAGCGACGCGCAGAGCTCGAGGCCCTCGTCGTCGGAGGACGTCGACAGCTTGAGGTCGAGCAGGACGATGTGCGGCGCCGCCCGACCCACGACGACGAGGGCCTCCGCCGCGGTCGAGGCCTCGGCCACGACCTCGAGGTCGCCCTCGCGCTCCAGGATCGAGCGCAGTCCCTGGCGCACGATCGCGTGGTCGTCGACCATCATGATCCGCACCGAGTCCGCGGCGGCGGCCGGCTCGTCCCGCGGGGACGTGCTCGTGGTGCTGGTGCTGGTGTCGTGCGTGGTGGTCATCGGTCCTCGTCCCTGCTCGCGTGCGCGTGGTGGTTCATGCCCGCTCCATCAGCCCCGAGATGACGCCGGAGGTGGCCGGGACCACCAGCGGCAGGGGGACCCGCAGCTCGAGTCGTACCCCACCGAGGCGGGCACGACGGAAGGACAGCCGACCCCCCAGCTCGACCACCCGGGTCTCGATGTTGGCCAGGCCGCGGTGTCGTCCACTGGTGTCGCCACGCTGCACGCGAAGGACCCGGCTCAGCGTCGTCGGGTCGCCGACGCCGTCGTCGGCCACGGTCACCCGCAGCTCGTCGGGGCGGTAGCGCAGCCGGACGATCGCGCGCGTCGCCTGGGCGTGGGTGGCGACGTTGAACAGCGCCTCGCCCACCGCGCGGGCGATCTCGTGGTCGGCGTCGGCCGGGAGGGCCAGCACGTCGCCCTCGACCCGGACCTGGACCGCGACCTGGGGACGGTGGTGCTCGGCGACGTCCTGGAGCAGCTCGGGCAGGGTCGAGACGGTCTCGCGAGAGGCCTGGGTCAAGGCGTAGATCGCCCGGCGCAGCTGCTCGACGGCCTGCTGGGAGAGCTGTTTGGCGGTCGCGACCGACTCCCGCGCGCTCGCGGCGGGGGCCCCGAGGTCGGCCAGGTCACCGCGGGCGACCTCGAGCGCCATCCCGGCGGAGAGCACGTACTGGGCCACGCTGTCGTGCAGCTCGCGCGCGATGCGACGCCGCTCGGCGTCGATCAGCTCTCGCTGGAGGGCCAGGACGAGCCGGTGCTCGAGCTGGCGCAGCTCGCGGGTGCGCTGCTCGAGGTCGCGGGCCTGGGCCTGCGCCTCGTCGTAGAGCCACTGCGCACGGCGGTGCAGGGCCGCGCCGGCCTGGTACTGCTCGGAGGTGTGCAGCGACACCGCGGCCTGGTTGGCCAGGATCCGCAGCACCGACAGGTCGCTGGGGTCGGGGTCGGCGCCGAGCCCGTGGCGCGCGACCAGGCTGCCGATCGGCCGGCCCTCGAGGCTCATCGGCACTCGGACCCAGCCGGTGTCGTCGCTGCGCCGCGCGTGCCCGGCCCGGATCGCGCCGAGCTCGCGTCGCACCGGCTCCGGCAGCAGGGCCTCGGCGTCGAGGGGCTCCCCGCCGCGCGCCAGGGCGACGAAGCGGGGCCGGGCCCCGGGCAGCTGCCCGTCGGCGAGTGCGAGCACCACCCACTCCGCGTCCAGGTGCGACCCGACCGCCCGGACCACCTCCTCCAACAGGCCACGCGGGCCCTGGACGGTGCGCACCAGCGCGCGGGAGATGGAGTCCATGGCGCGCACGGCCTGCTGGAGGCGTTCGTCGGAGCGGACGTAGGCGCGGTAGTAGGACCCCTTCCCCGAGCGGACCCCGGTCAGGGTGGCCAGGTCGGGACCCGGCGGCGGCGCGCTCACAGCGCTGCCCGGAAGAGGTCCTGGACGTCCTCGGCGCTCGCCGCACGCGGGTTGGTGGCCAGGCAGGCGTCGTCGAGGGTGTTCGCGGCCAGCCGCGGCACGTCCTCCTCGCGGACGCCGAGGGAGCGCAGACCGCGCGGCACGCCCACGTCGTCGGCGAGCCGCCGGACGTGCTGGGCGAGCTGCTCGGCGGCCTCCTCCCCCGGCACGCCGAAGACCGGCAGACCGGCCTGGGCGGCGAGCGCCACGAACCGGCCCGGCGCGGCCTGGGCGTTGAAGCGGATCACGTGGGGCAGCAGCACGCCGTTGACGACGCCGTGGGGGGCGTCGAGCAGGCCGCCGACCTGGTGGCTCATCGCGTGGGTGGCGCCGAGGATGGCGTTGGTGAAGGCCAGTCCCGCCTCGAGGCTGCCCTGGGCCATCTTCGAGCGCGCCAGCTCGTCGAGCGGGTGGGTCATCGTGTCGCGCAGGTGGTGGGTGACCAGCCCGACAGCGTTCAGCGCGTGGAGGTCGGCCAGCGGGTTGTGCGCGAGGGAGACGTAGGCCTCGACGCCGTGGGTCAGGGCGTCGAGCCCGGTGGCGGCGTTGAGGTCCGCGGGCATGGTCACCAGCAGCCGGGGGTCGGTGATGGAGATGTCGGGCACCAGGGCCCGGCCCATGATCGTGATCTTCACCGACCGCTCGGTGTCGGTGACGATGCAGAACTGCGAGACGTCCGCGCCGGTGCCCGAGGTGCTGGGGATCATCACCAGCGGCGGCATCGGCAGCGTCGCCCGGTCGACCCCGGCGTAGTCGAGGATGTCGCCGCCGTTGGCCTGGAGGATCGCGACGCCCTTGGCGGCATCGATCACCGACCCGCCGCCGATGCCGACGATGACGTCGGCGCCGGACTCCTGGTAGGCAGCGTGGGCGGCCCGGACCTCGTGGTCCTTGGGGTTGGGGGTGACGGCGTGCCACAGGACCGGGTGGAGCCCGGCGTCGGTGAGGTGGCCCAGCAGCTCCTCGACCCACCCGGCCTCGATGATGCCGGGGTCGGTGACCACGAAGGGTCGTTGCGCCCCCAGCCGTGCCGCCGCGAACCCGGCCTCGGCCAGCGAGCCGTGGCCGACCACCAGCTCGGGGGCGTGGAACTTCACCACGCTGTGCGGCATCGCCCCGGGCAGGTCGTCGGCGGACCCGGCCCCGCGCTCGAGCGAGGGTGCCCGCACCGGCTTCATCGGGTCGCTCCGGGACGGCCCACGCCGCGCCCTCCGGCGTACCGGGGGCGGGCGGGGGCCGGGGTCAACGACCGGTGGCCGGCGAGATCATCCGTCGGACAGGACTGATGCGGTCGCACGGGAAGCCGCCCTTGGCAGCGTGCTCCTCGATCTGCTGCGGGTCCTGCGCGTCGTAGACGCAGTAGAGCGTGTCGTCGCTGACGTAGGACTCGACCCACGAGATGTCCTGCATCCCGGCGAGCACCTCGTTGGACTTCGCGCTGATGTCGTGGAGCTCCTGGTCGCCGAGCGAGCCGGCTCCTGGCAGGTTGCGCTCGATCACGTAGCGACCCATGTGCGTCTCCCCTCGTCGGGGTCGGCCTCGTCGCCGACCCGACCTCGACGCTACGCAGGTCCGCGGGCACCGGCCACCGTGCGGCCGAGGGGCCCCACCCCTCCGATCGGGCAGGACCGGTCCTGCCCCGCTCCCCGGTGGGCGGCGGGACGGCCGAGGTCCACGGGCGCTCAGTGATGGATCCGGCCCTCCCGATCGGCGAGCCGGTCGCCCGACCCGCCCCACTGGGCGGCGACGATCTCGGCCGCGATGCTGATCGCGGTCTCCTCGGGGGTGCGGGCGCCGAGGTCGAGCCCGATCGGGCTGGAGAGCCGCGCGAGCTCCTTGTCGGTGAGGCCGACGTCGAGCAGGCGCGCCATCCGGTCGTCGTGGGTGCGCCGCGAGCCCATCGCGCCGACGTAGGCCACGCTCGGCAGCCGCAGGGCGACCTCGAGCAGGGGCACGTCGAACTTCGGGTCGTGGGTGAGCACGGTGATGACGGTCCGCTGGTCGACGCGCCCGGCCTCCTGCTCGGCGGCGAGGTAGCGGTGCGGCCAGTCGACGACGACCTCGTCGGCGTGCGAGAAGCGGCTGCGGGTGGCGAAGACGGGCCGCGCGTCGCACACGGTCACCTGGTAGCCCAGGAAGCTGCCGACACGGGCCACGGCGGCGGCGAAGTCGATGGCGCCGAAGACCAGCAGGCGCGGCTTCGGGGCGAAGCCCCACACGAAGACCCGCATCCCCTCCCCGCGCCGCTCGCCGTCGGGGCCGTAGGTCATCGTCGCGTTGGTGCCGGCGGCCAGCAGGCCGAGCGCGTCGTCGCGCACGGCGGCGTCCGCGCGCGGCGAGCCCAGCCCGTCCTCGCCGCGCGGGCCGTCCTCGTCGGGTCGGACCACGAGGCGTCGCCCGACCCATGCCGGGTCCGGGTGCTCGATCACGGTGGCCAGCGCGACGGGACGGCCGGCCTCGAGGTCGGCGGCCAGCTCGCCGAGCTCGGGGAAGGTCTCGCGCGAGACCTTCTCCACGTAGACGTCGAGGATGCCGCCGCAGGTCAGCCCGACGGCGAAGGCGTCGTCGTCGGAGACGCCGTAGCGCTCGAGGACCGGCGACCCGCTGCCGACGACGTCGCCGGCGACCTCGTACACGGCGCCCTCGACGCAGCCGCCCGAGACCGAGCCGACCGCGCTCTGGTCGGGGCCGACCAGCATCGAGGCGCCCGGCGGACGCGGCGCGGAGCGGAAGGTCGCCACCACGGTGGCGACGCCGACGCTCTCGCCGGCCTCCCACCAGGCCATCAGCTCCGGGAGCACCTCACGCACGAGCCATCACCTCGACCAACCTCTCGAACGTCGCCAGCGAGTGGCCGGCGACGAAGTCGTCCACGTGCGGCAGGACGGCCCGCACCCCCTGCTGGACCGGCTCGTAGCCGGCCTTGCCGCGGTGCGGGTTGACCCAGACCACCCGGTGCGCGACCCGTTGGAGGCGTCGCACCTGCTCACCGAGCATCGTGCAGTCGCCGCGCTCCCAGCCGTCGCTGAAGATCACCACGACGGCCCCCCGCGCCAGTCCGCGTCGTCCCCAGCGGTCCACGAAGACGCGCAGGGTCTCGCCCAGGCGGGTGCCGCCGGACCAGTCGGGCACCGCGTCGCCGGCGGCGACGAGGGCACGCTCGGGGTCGCGCAGCCGCATCGCGCGGCTGAGGTGGGTCAGCCGGGTGCCGACGGTGAAGGTCTCGACCCGTCCTCCGGAGGCCGCGCAGGCCACGGTGGTGCGGTGGGCCAGACGCAGCAGGGCGTCGGCGTACCCGCTCATCGACCCCGAGACGTCGACGAGCAGCACGATCCGGCGTGGGCGGGTGGCGCGGCGTCGCCAGGCGATCTCGCCGGGCTCCCCCATCCGCCGCAGGCTCGAGCGCAGGGTGCGCCGCGCGTCGATCTCGCCGCGGTGCCAGGCCTGGTGGCGCGAGGTGCGCCGCAGCGGCGGCCGGGGAGTCAGCGTCGCGAACATGGCCGCCAACCGGCTCTTCTCCCCCGCGGTCATCGTGGCGACGTCGCGGTGGCGCAGCACCTCGGCGTCGCTGACGCGAGCGCGCACCACGTCGTCGTCGTCCTGCTCCTGCCCGCCGCCCGCGGGCAGGTCCGAGAGCGGGAGGGAGGAGACGGTCGTGGTGGTCGCCGGGGGTGCCTGCCGGGCGCGCGGCAGGCCGGCGCGGTGGTCGAAGTAGGCCTCGAAGACCGCGTCGTAGCGGTCGAGGTCGTCCGGGGACCCGCACAGCGTCGCGCGACCCGCGCAGTAGGTCGCCGCGGCGTCGTCGAGACCGACCTCGGCCGTGGCGGCGAGGAACGTCTGCGCCCGGTCCTGGGTCACCCCGACGCCCGCCGCTCGCAGGGCGGTGGCGAACCCGAGGAGGACCTCGTCGGGGCCGTGCCCGAAGATCCCGAGGCTGGCGGAGACGGTCATCGCAGCACGTCCCTCAGGTCCGCAGCATCGCGTCGAGCGCGTGCCGGACCTTCTCGGCGTCCTCGCGGTACTTCACCAGGGCACCGAGGGTTGCCGAGGACGTCTCCAGGTCGAGCTCGGTGGCCCCGAGGTGCTGCAGGGCACGGGCCCAGTCGAGGGTCTCCGCGACGCCGGGGGGCTTCTCGAGGTCGGCACGCTCGCGCAGCCCCTGGACGAGCTGGACGACCTGGCGGGCCAGCGCGTGGCCGACCTCGGGCGCCCGGGACCGGACGATCTCGACCTCGCGCTCGAGGCCGGGGTGGTCGATCCAGTGGTAGAGGCACCGGCGCTTGAGGGCGTCGTGCAGCTCCCGGGTGCGGTTCGAGGTGAGCACGACCAGGGGAGGGACGACCGCGGCGACCGTGCCGAGCTCGGGGATGGAGACCTGGTAGGTGGAGAGGACCTCGAGCAGGAAGGCCTCGAACTCGTCGTCGGCCCGGTCGACCTCGTCGACGAGCAGCACCGCCGGGCTCTGCTGGAGCGCGGCCAGGACCGGACGGGCCAGCAGGAAGCGCTCGTCGTAGAGACTCTTCTCGGCCTCCTCCACGCCGGTGCCGCCCGCGGCCTCCAGGGCGCGCAGGTGCAGGATCTGGCGCGGGAAGTCCCAGTCGTAGAGCGCCTGCGTGGCGTCGATCCCCTCGTAGCACTGCAGGCGCACCAGGGGCAGGTCGAAGCTCTGCGCGAGGGCCTCGGCCAGGGCGGTCTTCCCCGTGCCCGGCTCGCCCTCGAGCAGCAGGGGGCGCTGCATCCGCAACGCCAGGAAGGCGACGGTCGCGAGCTGGTCGTCGGTGAGGTAGCCGGTCGCGGCCAGCCGCTCGGCGATCGCGGACGGCGTCAGCTCCGCGGACGACACCAGTGTCTCCATGCTCCCAATCTAGGCACGCCGGTGTTGGCCGGGGGTTGGTCGACGGGCGTGGGCCGTCCCGCTGCCGGAACTGAGCGTCCTATGGAGCGACGCCTGGGTTGGGAGGTGGGTTGGGAGGAGGGCGCCCCGCCCGCGCCCGACGTCTCGACACCGCACTCCACAAGCGCCCGCAGCGACCGCTCCCCCTCCTGCAGGGCCTTCGGCCGGAGCACGTCGACGGACCAGTGACCCGAGGGGGTGGCGGGCCGACCCAGACTGGTGCCATGAGCACTCCCGAGCCGAAGACCTGCGCGTCGTGCGGCCGCACGATCGAGTGGCGCAAGAAGTGGGAGCGCGACTGGGACCAGGTCCGCTACTGCTCGACGTCCTGCCGCAAGCACGGCGTCAACGCCACCGACCGTGCCTTGGAGCGGAGCATCCTCGACCTCCTGGAAGAACGCGCCCGCGGCAAGACCATCTGTCCCTCGGACGCGGCCCGCGCGGTCGGCTCGAGCGAGGACGACGCCTGGCGCGAGCTCATGGAACCAGCCCGTCGCGCCGCCCGCCGTCTCGTCGCAGCCGGCGAGGTCGAGATCACCCAGGGCGGCCGCGTGGTGGATCCCTCCACCGCCAAGGGCGCGATCCGCATCCGCCTCACCTGACCCGGCCGCCCTGCCCAGGCGTCCCGAGCACCGCTTCCGAGACATCACCCGACTTGTCAGGCAAAGTTCGACGTTGTCGTGGCTTACGAACCACGACAACCCTGGGAATCCCCGGCCGGCCGGGGATTCCCGGCGCTACCTCGGACCGCCCGGACCTGCCTGGCCGCTCCAAAGCGGATCGGGTGACCCAGGACGACGGACGGGGCGCATCGTCGAATCTCCGCGCGACTTGTCAGGCAAAGTTCGAGGTTGTCGTGGCTTACGAACCACGACAACCCTGGGAATCCCCGGCCGGCCGGGGATTCCTGGGGTCATTGGGATTCCTGGGGTCACTGGGGGTTGGGGCGGTCCTGGTCGCGGCCGGTGGCGAGGTCGCCGCACTCCACCAGGACGACGTCGTCGGCGTGGGCGCGCAGGTAGGAGCGGGCGCCGTGGTCGCCGCTCGTGCCGGCCGCCACCGCGGGCCAGTGCTCGCGGCCCAGGACGACGGGGTGGCCGGGCTCACCGGCGTAGGACGCGCGAGCCAGCGTGCCGGGTCCGGCCGGCAGCAGGCGGGCGACCACGGCCGGTACCAGGTCGGGCAGGTCGACCAGCAGGACGACCGCAGCATCGGAGCTCCCGTCGGCCAGCCGGTCCAGCCCGGCACGCAGCGAGCCCGAGAGGCCCTCGGCCCAGGCCTCCGCCTCGACCACGTCGACGCTCTCGTCCGGGCCGACGTGGTCGGCCAGCAGGCGGTGGGCCTGGCTGGCGGCGGCGCCGAGGACCACGAGGACGTCGTCGCAGCCGCCGTCCAGGAGCAGGCGGACGCTCCGCACCAGCCACGGCTCACCGTCGTCGCCGGCCACCAGCGCCTTGGGTCGGCCCATCCGGGAGCCGGCGCCGGCGGCCAGGAGCAGGCCGGTCGCCCTCATCGGTGCCTCACTCGAAGGCTTGCTCGTAGAGGCTGAGCAGCCGGGGCGAGGCCGCCGCGCTGAGGCCGCACAGCGAGACCCGGTCGCCGGTGGCCGAGACGAGGTAGGTCGACCCGGTGCGGAACTCGGGGCCCAGGATCAGCTTCTCCAAGGTGGGGTCGACCGCCTTCACCTCGACGACCTCGGTCGGCTCGCCGGCGAACCAGCGGTCGGTCTCGAGGGTCACGACGTCCTCGGTCATCGCGGTGACCCGGCCCTCGAAGGCGACGTCCTGACCGGCCAGGACCCGCGCCGTGGGGACCATGCACCGCGCGCTGGACTCGGCCGGCAGCGCCAGGGCGGTGACCTCGTCCGGGACGCCCGGGCTGGCCGGGGCGTCCGAGCCGTCGTCCGCGCTCGGTGCGGACGCCGGCGGCGCCGCGCTGCCGGGCTCGGGGACGTCGTCGCCGGCCAGGCCGATCCCGGCCCAGGCCGCCCCGCCGAGGACGACGACGGCGGCCGCCGCGACCAGCCAGGTCAGGGGCTGCGGTGCCGGCCGCCGGCCTCGGGGCGGTCCTCGTCGTGCTCCGGGGTTCTAGGGCTCTCGGTCATGGCGTCCTCCAGCAGTCGGGCCGTGGTGGCGGTGGGCAGGGGGCGCAGCCGGCCGGCCGGGTCACCGGCGCGCAGCAGCGCGCGCAGGTCGTCGTCGGCCCCGTCGCGGGCCCGGTCCTGGGGATCGGTCACGGCTGCGTCCTTCCTCTCACCTGTCCATGTCCGGCACCGCTGCCATCCTTTCGCTCCCGCTGCTCCAGCTGCTCGCGCAGCTTGCGCCGCGCCCGGTGCAGCCGGATCGCGGCGGCGTTGGGCGTGATCGCGAGCACCTCGGCGACGTCGGCGGCCTCGAGACCCTCCCAGGCCCAGAGCCGGAGCAGCTCGGCGTCCGCATCGGGCAGGGCGGCGAGCGCGTCGCGGACCCGCAGGTCGGCCGGCGCGGGCGCCGCCGTCGCGGGCGGCGGGGGGTCGACGGCGGCCACCCGGGCCGCGAGCCGGTCCCGCCGACGCTGGCCGCGCCGGGCGTTGTCCAGGCAGTGCCGCGCGACGCCGTAGGCCCAGGGCAGCGGCTCGGCAGGCAGGTCCTCCAGGCGACGCCAGCAGACCAGCAGGGTGTCGGCGAGGACGTCCTCGGCCGTGTCGGGATCGGTGCGCCGACGCAGGAAGGCCCGCAGCGGCTCGATCAGGGGCCCCGCCCCCTCCTCGAAGCGGACCCGTCGCTCCTCGGACACCCCGTCAGCCTGGCACAGCCGACGCCACGAGCAGCGGGGACCCGCGGCCCCCGACCGACGGCATGGACAATGGGGGCGCCGCGGCGCAGCGCCCGGCCTCCGCCCCGTGCTGAAGGGACCCACCCATGACCGGACGCCCCGCGGAGCCCCTCGGTCCCGCCGAGCTCGAGCGGGCCTCGCAGCTGCTGGACGCGGTCTCGCGCGCCTTCGGCACGCGGGTGGTGGGTCAGGAACGGCTGTTGAGGGCGCTCCTCGTCGCGCTGATGACCGAGGGCCACGTGCTGGTCGAGAGCGTCCCCGGCCTGGCCAAGACCCTCGCCGCCGCCACCGTGGCCGAGAGCGTGGGCGCGAGCTTCTCGCGCATCCAGTGCACCCCGGACCTGCTGCCCAGCGACATCGTCGGCACCCAGGTCTACGACCCCCGGCACCACACCTTCTCGACCCAGCTGGGTCCGGTGCACGCCCACGTCGTCCTCCTGGACGAGATCAACCGGGCCAGCGCGAAGACCCAGTCCGCGATGCTCGAGGCGATGCAGGAGCGCCAGACCTCCATCGCCGGGACGGTGCACCCGCTGCCCCGACCCTTCCTGGTGCTCGCGACCCAGAACCCGCTGGAGGAGGAGGGCACCTACGTCCTGCCCCGCGCCCAGATGGACCGGTTCCTGCTCAACGAGGTCCTCGACTACCCCACGCCCGGCGACGAGCTGGAGGTGCTCGACCGGGTCGACACCGGCACGCTCGGCCGCACCGTCGAGCCCGTCGCGCAGGTGGTCGGGCCCGGCGACATCCTCGAGCTGCAGTCCCTGGTGGACCGCGTGTACGTCGACGAGGCGGTCAAGCGCTACATCGTCGCGGTCGTCTCGGCGACCCGATCGGTCGGCGAGCTGCTCGGCCCCGAGCTCGGGGGCTACGTCGAGACCGGCGCCAGCCCGCGGGGCTCGATCGCGTTCTTCCAGGTCGCCCGGGCGCTGGCGGTGCTCGCCGGGCGCCACTACGTCGTGCCCGACGACGTGCGCGAGCTGCGCAACAGCGTGCTGCGGCACCGGCTGCAGCTGACCTTCGAGGCGCTGGCCGACCGGGTGCGACCCGAGACGGTCGTCGACGCCGTCTTCGCGGCCGTGCCGACCCCCTGAGGCCATGAGCAGCCACGTCGCCCAGGTGCGGTCGCGTCTGGCCCTGCCGGCCCACCGCCGGGTCCGCGGCCTGCTCGAGGGCGAGTACGCCTCGGTGCTGACCGGGCGCGGCATCGACTTCAACGACCTGCGCCCCTACGTGCGCGGCGACGACGTCAAGGACCTGGACTGGAAGGCCTCCGCGCGCAGCGGCGAGCTGCTGGTCAAGCGCTACGTGGCCGTGCGCAAGCACACCGTGCTGCTCGTCGTCTCGACCGGGCGCAGCATGGCCGCCCACCACCGGGCGGAGGTGACCAAGCGTGAGCTCGCCGTCCTCGTGGCCGGCATGGTCGGCTGGCTAGCGGTGCGTCACGGCGACCTGGTGGCGCTGGCTCACGGCGACGCGGCCGGGCAGCACGGGTACCCGGCCCTCGGCGGTGCGCTCCACCTCGAGCGCTGCCTCGGCGCCGCCCACGACGCGACGACGCCGGCGTCCGCGGCCAGCGACCTGGTGGCCCTGCTGCGCCACGTCGCCCGCACCGTGCGCCGCCGCACGATCCTGCTGGTGGTCTGCGACGACGAGGACGCCTCGCCCGAGCTGGTCGCAGCCTTGCGCCGCCTGTGCGTGCAGCACGAGGTGCTGGTGGTGAGCGTGGCCGACGTGGACCCCACCGCCGTGACGGCCGGCCCCCGCCGCAGCGTCGACGTCGACAGCCGACGGGCCCTGCCGGCCTGGCTGCTGGGCGACGCCCGGCTGCGCGAGGACCACGCCGCGAGCACCGCTCGCGACCGCGCCACGTTCCACGACTCCCTGGTCGCGGCCGGGGTGGTCCACGAGCGGGTCGACGACCCCGACGGCGTGCCGCGAACGGTGCTCAGGCTCCTGGACAGGCACCGCCGTGCCCGCCGCTAGGGCCGGCGAGCTGCAGGGCCCGGTCGGCTACGACCCGACCTGGCTGGTCCTGACGATCGGCGCCCTGGCCCTGGTGCTGCTCTACGGCGCCGCGGTGCTGTGGTGGACCCGGACGCCGGGCCCAGGGCGCGCGCGGCGGGCCGGGCACGGGCCGGGCTCCCGCGAGCAGGCGCTGCGCCGCCTCGACGAGGTCGCCGCGGCGGTGGCCGCCGGGCAGATCACGGCCCGTGAGGGTCACCGCCAGGTCAGCGAGGTCGTCCGCGCCCACGCGGCCGCCCTCACCGGCCTGCCGGCGACGACCATGACCCTCGACGAGCTGCGTCGCACCGGCCCGCCGGCCCTGGCCGAGGTGGTGGCCCTGGTGTACCCGCCGGAGTTCGCGCCGGGTGAGCAGCTGGCCCGGGACCGCCTCGACGAGGCGCTGCGACGGGCCCGCGCCCTCGTCGCCGGCTCCGACCTGACCGCGGGCGGGAGGTGAGCCGTGCCCGACCTCGACTCCCTCGCGGAGCTCCGCTGGCCGGTCGCGTTCGCCCTCGTGGGCGGCGTGGTGCTGCTCCTGCTGGGGTGGTGGTCACGGCGCGGCCGGCTGCCGCGGCCCGAGCAGCGACTCCTGGTCGCCCACGCCGCTCGGGTGCGGGCCCTGCCGCGCTACCGGGCGCTGCTGCGGCGGCGGCGGCTGCTGGGCGCGGTGCAGGCCCTGGCCGCCCTCGTCGTCGTGGCGGGCGCGACCGTCGTGCTGGCCCGACCGCAGGCCGTGGAGACGCGGTCGGTCGCGGACCGCAGCCGCGACATCATGCTGTGCCTGGACGCGTCGGCCTCGATGGACGACGACAACGTCAAGGTCGTCCGGGCCGTGCAGGACCTGGTGGCCGGGCTCGAGGGCGACCGGGTCGGGCTGACCCTGTGGAGCGGTGCGGCCGTGACCGTCTTCCCGCTGACCGACGACTACGACTACGTCACCCAGCAGCTCGACCTGGCCGAGCGGGCGTTCTCGGGAAAGCAGGAGTCCTACTTCGCCGGGGTCCAGCTCGCCGACCCGCGGGCCTCCCTCATCGGCGACGGAATCGTGTCGTGCGCGCAGCGCTTCGACCTCCCGGAGCGGGAGCGCTCCCGGGCGCTGGTGGTCTCCTCGGACAACGACCCCTTCGGCGAGTCCGTGTACAGCCTCGACGAGGCGGCGGCCTACGCGCAGCGCCGCGACGTGCTCCTCTACGCGATCGGAGCACCGGTGCTCGGCGAGGACGACCAGGCAGCCGCCCGCCAGGGGCTCGCCGCCGCGGCGACGAGCACCGGGGGCACCTTCGCCCTCGTCGGTGATGACGGGGCCACCTCCGACATCGTCGAGCGGATCGACACCCTGGAACGACAGCGCGTCGACGTGGCCCCGCGGCAGGTGCTCCGCGACGACCCGCTGCCGGGCGCCGCCCTGGCCGCGCTGGGCCTGGCCCTGCTGGTGGTGACCTGGGCGGCCGCCGGGGTGCTGGTCGTGACCGACCTGCTGGTGCGACGTCGACGGAGGACGGCATGAGGGTGCTGGCAGGGGCGTGGCTCCTGCTGCGCAGGGTGGCCCTGGTGCTCGTGCTCGTCGCGATCGTGCTGGGCGTCGGCGACCGGACCGCGTCGCGGCGTCCGTCCGCTCCGGCCCCCCCGCTCGACGTCCTCGTCGCGATCGACCGGACCACCTCCATGTCGGCGCTCGACGACCCGGCCGGCTCACGCCTGGCCGCCGCGGTGCGCGACGTCGACGCGCTCGCCGAGGCGGTGCCGTCGGCCCGCTTCAGCGTGGTCGTGTTCGGCGCCGCAGCGCAGACGGTGGTCCCGTTCACCACCGACCGGGACGCGTTGCGGCTGGCCCTCGCAGCGATCGTCGCCGAGGCACCCACCGACGGGGCCGGGTCCTCGCTGGACCGCCCCGTGCCGCTGCTGGGCGCCCTGCTCGGCGGTACCGACCAGCGCGACGCACCCCCGACCGACCGGCCCCGGGCGCTCGTCGTGGCCTCCGACGGCGAACGCACCGCTGCCGGCGGGTCGACGTCCTACGAGGCCCTCGACCCGTTGCTCGACGGAGGGGTCGTCCTGGGCTACGGCACGACCCAGGGCGGACGGATGCCGCTGGTCGCCGACGACCCGGGCGGCGCCGACCGGCTGGTGATCGACCCCGCCACGGGGGCACCGGCACTCTCCCGGCTCGACGAGGGCGCGCTGCGCGACGTCGCCGCCCAGATCGGCGGCGTGTACCTGCACCGCACCGAGGCGGGCGGCCTCGGACCGGCCGTCGCCGCCCTGCGCTCGGGGGCCCGGGCCGACCCGGGCGCCCGGGTCGGCCCGGGCGAGCGGCACGTCGGGTGGCTGTGGGCCCTGCTGCTCCTCGTCCTGGCCCTGCCCGAGCTGCGTCGTGGCTGGCGGCGCTGGCTCGAGGCCCGTCGGGAGGCCCGCGCATGAGCGGCGAGGAGCGCGGCCCAGGCACCCGTCGCCGTGCCCTGCGACGGTGGCTGCTGCTGGCCGGGGTGCTGCCCCTGCTGCTGTGCGTCGCGCTGGCGCTCAAGGTCGGGGTGATGCTCGCGCACGACCGGGCAGGACGTGACGCGCTGGCCGACGGCGCGGCGGCGCGGGCGCGGGACTCCTTCGCGGCCAACCGCAGCCTCAACCTCCTCCAGCCCTGGGTCGCGCCCTACGACGAGGGCGTGGCCCGCTTCACCCTGGGCGACCACGGTGGTGCCGTCGTCTCCTTCGAGGCGGCCCTGGCCGACGCGCCGTCGCAGGAGCAGTGCCGGGTCCGGGTGAACCTCGCCCTGAGCCTGGAGGCCGTCGGCGACCAGGCGGCCACGGCAGGTGGGGCTGCGGGTGATCCGGCCGGTGACGCTGGCGGACAGGACCTCCACCAGGTGGCGCAGCGCTCCTGGCAGCGTGCCCGCGACACCCTCGCCGGGGGCGACTGCGTCGAGCCGGGCAGCACCGCCGCCGCCGTCGACGCCCGGCTGCGCGAGAAGCAGACCGAGCCGGCTCCCGAGGAGCCGGACCCCGAGCCCGCCCCGCGCGAGCCGTCCGCCCCGCAGGAGCAGCGGGACCAGAAGAAGCAGCAGCAGGACGAGCTGGGCCAGCGCAACGACGCCGGCGAGGCCCGACGCGCGAACCGCGCCCAGAAGAACCAGCAACGGGCGGACGCGCACCTCCCAGCCACCCCGCGGCTCGGGCACCGCGGACGGACCGACCTGGTGAGCCCCTGACCGGGAGGCGCCGAGATGGCGCTCGGCGCGCGTCGAGATGGCGCTCGTCGCGCAGCCGAGGTGGCGCTCGTCGCGCGCCGAGGTGGCGCTCGTCGCGCGCCGAGGTGGCCAGCGCCCCGGTGGTGTCCCAGGTGTTGCCGCCGAGAGCTCCAAGGCGCTGCCCGTCGGCACGGGGAGACGCCACGAGGCCCCCGGGACGTCGTCCCGGGGGCCTCGCAGAGGTGCTGGTGCTGCTTGCGCAGCGGGCGGATCAGAAGTCCATGCCGCCCATGCCACCGGACGGGTCGCCGCCCATGGGCGCCGCCTTCTCCGGCTTGTCGGCCACGACGGCCTCGGTGGTGAGGAAGAGCGCGGCGATGGAGGCCGCGTTCTGCAGCGCCGACCGGGTGACCTTGGCCGGGTCGATGATGCCCTCGGCCAGCATGTCGACGTACTCGCCCGTCGCGGCGTTGAGGCCGTGACCCGGGGTCAGGTTGCGCACCTTCTCCGCCACGACGCCGCCCTCGAGGCCGGCGTTGATCGCGATCTGCTTCAGCGGCGCCTCGGTCGCGTAGCGCACGATGTTCGCGCCCGTGGCCTCGTCACCGGTGAGGTCGAGCTTGGCGAAGGCCTCCGCAGCGGCCTGCACCAGGGCGACGCCGCCACCGGCGACGATGCCCTCCTCGACGGCCGCCTTGGCGTTGCGCACGGCGTCCTCGATGCGGTGCTTGCGCTCCTTGAGCTCGACCTCGGTGGCCGCGCCGACCTTGATCACCGCAACGCCGCCGGCCAGCTTGGCCAGGCGCTCCTGCAGCTTCTCGCGGTCGTAGTCGGAGTCGGAGTTCTCGATCTCGGCGCGGATCTGGTTGACCCGGCCCGCGATCTGGTCCTGGTCGCCGGCACCCTCGACGATGGTGGTCTCGTCCTTGGTGATGACGACCTTGCGGGCCTGGCCGAGCAGCTCGATGCCGGTGGTGTCCAGCTTGAGGCCGACCTCCTCGGAGATCACCTGACCACCGGTCAGGATCGCGATGTCCTGGAGCATCGCCTTGCGACGGTCACCGAAGCCCGGGGCCTTGACGGCCACGGACTTGAAGGTGCCACGGATCTTGTTCACGACCAGGGTCGAGAGGGCCTCGCCGTCGACGTCCTCGGAGAGGATCAGCAGGGGCTTGCCCGACTGCATGACCTTCTCGAGGATCGGCAGCAGGTCCTTGACGTTCGAGACCTTCTGGTTGGCGATGAGCACGTAGGGGTCCTCGAGGACCGTCTCCATGCGCTCGGTGTCGGTGACGAAGTAGGCCGAGATGTAGCCCTTGTCGAAGCGCATCCCCTCGGTCAGCTCGAGGTCGAGGCCGAAGGTGTTCGACTCCTCGACGGTGATGACGCCCTCCTTGCCGACCTTGTCCATCGCCTCGGCGATGATCTCGCCGACGATCGGGTCCGCGGCGGAGATCGACGCCGTGGCGGCGATCTGCTCCTTGGTCTCGATCTCGGTGGCCATCGAGAGCAGCTTCTCCGAGACCGCGGTGACCGCGGCCTCGATGCCACGCTTGAGGCTCATCGGGTTGGCGCCCGCGGCGACGTTGCGCAGACCCTCGCGCACCATGGCCTGGGCCAGCACGGTGGCCGTCGTCGTGCCGTCACCGGCGACGTCGTCGGTCTTCTTGGCGACCTCCTTGACCAGCTCGGCGCCGATCTTCTCGTAGGGGTCCTCCAGCTCGATCTCCTTGGCGATGCTCACACCGTCGTTGGTGATCGTGGGGGCGCCCCACTTCTTCTCGAGGACCACGTTGCGGCCCTTGGGACCGAGGGTGACCTTCACGGCGTCGGCGAGCGTGTTCATGCCACGCTCGAGGCCGCGCCGGGCCTCTTCGTCAAATGCAATCAGCTTGGGCATAACTCCTGCGATTCCTCACGCTTAGAGTCGGTGGGACCGATGGATGGGCTGCCCGCGACGGACGGTCCCCACGACCCGGCGAACCCTTTCTCGCCGGCGCTGGAACCTCAGCTGGCACCACATCGGTTTGTCACTCTCATGGTAAGAGTGCCAACCCCGTGTCTAGCACTCGACCCCTCCGAGTGCAAACACCTGGCCGCGCGGACGGCACGTGTCCGGCGTCCGGTCGGGCTCCCGGAACGGTCTCAGTCGACCGGGTCCGCGACCTTCTCGGGGTGGTTGCCGGGCACCAGCGTCGAGTGCTTGCGGCCGTAGGCGAAGTAGATGACCATGCCGATGGCCAGCCACACCAGGAAGCGCAGCCAGGTGTCGACGGCGAGGTTGGCCATCAGGGCCACGCAGGACAGCGCCGAGACGATGGGCAGCAGCGGGACCTGCGGGGTCCGGAAGGGTCGCTCCATGCGCGGGTTCGTGCGGCGCAGGACCGCGACGGCGATCGCGACCACGACGAAGGCGAACAGGGTGCCGATGCTCACCATCTCGGCGAGCGCGTCGATGGGCACCAGGGCCGCGAGCACCCCGACGACGATGGTGGTGCCGATGGTGAGCCGGAAGGGGGTGCGGAACTTCGGGTGCACCTTGCCCACGGAGGCCGGCAGCAGGCCGTCGCGGCACAGGGCGAAGCCGATCCGCCCCATCGCGACGAGCTGCACGAGGATCACCGAGGTCAGCCCGGCGATGGCCGCGATCCCGACCAGGACCGCGGCCCAGTCCAGCCCGACCTGGCGGAAGGCGTCGGAGATCGGCGCCCCGACCGAGAGGTCGCGGTAGTCGACCATCGCCGTGAGGACGACGCAGACCAGCAGGTACAGGATGGTGCAGATGGCCAGGGTGCCGATCAGTCCGCGCGGCATGTCCTTGCCGGGATTCTCGGTCTCCTCGCCGAGGTTGGCCACGGCCTCGAAGCCGGAGTAGGCGAAGAAGACCACGGCCGCGGCGATGAACACTCCGGTCAGGCCGTAGGCGGTCGGCTCGACGCCGGTGGCGAACTGCCACAGCGGCTGGGCGAACCCGCCGCCCACGGAGTCGTCGGGCTTCGACTCCGGGAAGAACGGCGTGATGTTCGAGGTCTTGAAGAAGAAGACGCCCGCGACGATGACGAAGATCGTGATGGCGACCTTGATGAAGACCAGCACGTTGGTGACCCACTTGGACTCGCGGATGCCCACCGCGGCGATGACGCCGAGGATGGCCACGATCAGCACGGCCCCGACGTTGATCGGCGCCTTCTCCCCGAACAGCGAGGTCGGTAGTCCGAACGAGTCCTGCAGGTAGCCCGACCACCCGCGCGAGACGGTCGCCGCACCGAGGGCGAACTCGAGGATGAGGTCCCAGCCGATGATCCAGGCGAAGACCTCGCCGATCGTGGTGTAGGCGTAGGTGTAGGAGCTGCCGGCCGTCGGCACGGCGGCGGCCAGCTCGGCGTAGCAGAACGCCGCGAGCATCGCCACGACGCCGGCGATGACGAACGAGACGGTGATCGCGGGCCCGGCGTGCAGCTTGGCCTCGACCCCGGTCAGGACGAAGATCCCGGTGCCGATCACGATCCCGATGCCGAAGCCCATCAGGTCACGCGCCGAGAGCGCCTTCTTCAGCCCGTGGGACTCCCCGCCCTCCGCCCCGTCGTTCTGGTGGAGGACGGTCTGGATGTCCTTGGTGCGGGTGAGGTTCCCCAGCAGGCTCATGGGTCGAGAAACTACGTCCTCCGGGGCGGCACCGACAGCGCCACGCGGGGTGAATCTTCCCGGTCGGCCAGAAAAAGGGCGCTCAGCCCCCCGCGACCGCCGGGATGATCGAGATCTGCGTGCCGTCAGGGGTCGGGGTGGCCAGGTTGTCGAGGAAGCGGACGTCCTCGTTGCCGACGTAGACGTTGACGAAGCGGCGCAGCTTGTCGTTGTCGTCGAGCACCCGGCCCCGGATCCCGGGGTAGGAGGCGTCGAGGTGGCCGAGGACCTCGCCGAGGGTGGCCCCCTCGGTCGTGACCTCGGAGTCCCCTCCGGTGTAGCTGCGCAGGATGGTCGGGACGCGGACGGACACGCTCACGGGTGCTGCTCCTCGGGTCACGGGTGCGGGGTGGGAGTCGGAGGTCAGGCGATGCCGGTCGCGACGAACGCGGCGTAGGTCGGGGCGATCGTGGCGGCGGGACCGACCCGGTCGGCCACCGCGTCGAGGGTCTTCAGGCCCATGCCGGTGTTGATCACCACGGTCTCGAGCGTGGGGTCGAGCTGGCCGGACTCCACCAGCTTCTTCAGGACGCCGACGGTGGTACCGCCCGCGGTCTCGGTGAAGATCCCCTCGGTGCGCGCCAGCAGCAGGATGCCCTCGCGGACCTCCTCGTCGCTGATGTCCTCCACCGCGCCGCCGGTCGAGCGGCAGATGTCGAGCACGTAGATCCCGTCGGCCGGGTTCCCGATGGCCAGGCTCTTGGCGATCGTGTCGGGCTTGACGGGCCGGATGGCGTCTGCGCCGTCCTTCCAGGCCACCGAGACCGGCGAGCAGCCCGTCGCCTGGGCCCCGAAGATCTTGACCGGCTTGTCCTCGACCAGGCCGAGGCTGACCAGCTCGCCGAAGGCCTTGTGGACCTTGGTCAGCTGGGAGCCGGAGGCCACCGGGATGACGACCTGGTCGGGCAGGCGCCAGCCGAGCTGCTCGGCGATCTCGTAGCCGAGCGTCTTGGACCCCTCGGCGTAGAAGGGGCGGACGTTGACGTTCACGAACGCCCAGCCGTCCTCCTCGCCCGCGATCTCGGAGGCGAGCTTGTTCACGTCGTCGTAGTTGCCGTCGACGGCGACCAGCTGCTCGGTGTAGACCGCCGAGTTGACCTGCTTGGGCTTCTCGAGGTTGCTGGGGATGAAGACCACGGTCTTGATGCCGGCCCGCGCCCCGGCGGCGGCGACGGCGTTGGCCAGGTTGCCGGTCGACGGGCAGGCGAAGACCTTGGCGTGGAACTCCCGGGCGGCACTGAGCGCGCAGGCGACGACCCGGTCCTTGAAGGAGTTGGTGGGGTTCGTCGAGTCGTCCTTGACCCACAGGTTGTCCAGGCCGAGCTCGCGACCGAGGTTGCCGGCATGCAGGAGGCGGGTGAAGCCGGGCTCCATGTTCGGGCTGGTCTCGATGTCGGCCGGTACCGGGAGCAGAGCCTTGTACCGCCAGATGTTGCGCGGACCGGCCTCGATCTCGGCCCGGGTCACCGCGGGGAAGTCGTAGGCGACCTCGAGGGGCCCGAAGCACTCCGGACAGGCGTAGTGCGGGCCCAGGGGCACGTCGTGGCCGCACTCGCGACAGCTCAGGGTGGTGGCGTTCCCGAAGGCCCCGGCGCGCAGCTCGGGCGTCGAGGCGACGTCCTCGGGGGTGGGGACACCGGTCTTCTCGGCAGTCAGGGCGCTCATGGAACCTCCTTCTCATCTTCCCCGGGGCGACCTTCGCCACCGGGACGGAATTAGCACCGTTTCCACGTACCGACTGCGCGTCACCTGGGTCAGGCGATCCGCTGGGCGGAGGTTCGTGGCGGTTGCCGGGACTTCACCGGGCCGTACCCTCGGTCCCTCTTGATGAGCTGTGCTCGACCCTACAGGGCGCTGTCTCAGGATGCGTCACCCGATTCCGCCATCTGGACCAAGGCGAAGGCGACGGGGCCGTCCTCCCCCGGTGCCGGAGGCGCTGGTTCGGGTGCTGGTCGGGGAGCCGCTCAGGCGCGGCTGGCCGCGGCGTCGCGGGCGAGCTCGCGCAGCAGCGCCATGACGCCGTCCGGCCCGTGGACGACGACGTCGCACAGCTTCAGCAGGGCGCTCTCCTCCTCGGAGGCCGAGCAGATCCGCAGCGTCGCCAGGCCCCGTTCGTCGAGACGGCCGACCGCCTCGAGCGCCTCCAGGTCGCCGAGGTCGTCGCCGGCGAAGCAGAAGCCGCCGACGTCGAGCTCCTCGACGAGCGTGTCCACGGCACCGCCCTTGTGCACCCCGGGCGATCGGACCTCGATCACGTTGCGGCCCGGCTCGACCGAGAGGTCGTGGGTCGTGGCCAGCTCCCGCAGCCGGGGCAGCAACCGGTCGAAGGCGGCCTGGGCGTCGGGCAGGCGCCGGGTGTGGATGGCGACCGCGAGGCCCTTGTCCTCGACCCAGGCGTCGGCGGCGTCGAGGCGACGCAGCAGGCGGGGCAGCTCGCGCTCGAAGGTCGCCAGCCCGGCCGGCGGGCGGGGGCTGACCACCCGCGTCCGCTCCGAGCTCCACCGCTCGTTGCCGTACTGGCCGAAGACGAACAGCTCCTTGCCGACGCCCCGCACGGCCGCCCCGACCTCCTCGAGACCGCCGAGCTCGAGCACCTGGCGCGCCGGGCGACCCGTGATCACCGCGAGCGCGCGCACCTGCTGGGCGAGCTCGACGAGCACCTCCGCCGCGTCGGCGTGGATGTGGGCGGACTCGGGATCGTCGACGATCGGTGCGAGGGTCCCGTCGAAGTCGAGGCCGACGACGCTCTCGGCAGCGGCCCGGACGAACGCCGCGTAGCGCTGCTCGCCGCGCTCGGTGGTGAACTCCACGAGGTCTCAGCCAACCACGTCCGCGGCGGTGCGTCCGGACAACCGGGGCCTCACCCCAGCGGTGCGGTGAGGATCAGCGTGAGGCGGTCGTCCTGCATCGAGCCGACCAGCGGCTGGACGCGGTCGATGCCGAGGTCGAGGGCGAGCAGCTTGGCGGCGCGCTCGAGGTCGGCGGGGTAGTAGACCGTCGAGGCCGGGACGCTGCCGTACCAGTTGTCGGTGCCGACGACCTGCCAGCCGGCGGCGGCGGCCTGGCTGCCCACCGACCCGGCGAGGCCGGTGATGCCGGAGTTGTTGAAGACGGAGACGAAGACCTCACCGCGCTTGACCGGCGGTGGCGCCGGCTTCTTCGTCGGCGTCGGGGTCGGCGAGGAGGACGGCTTGCGGCCCGGGCCCGGGGTGGGGGCGGCCGACGGCGACTGGTCGCGGGCCACGATGGTGACCTCACGCTCGGTCGGCGGCGCTCCCTGGGTGGCCAGGTAGGCCACCGCGGCCATGGCGATGGCGATGATGCTCAGGATCACGACGGGGGACGGCACGGCCACCCCGCGCTCGTCTCGACGGGCTCCAGGGCCCCGACTGCACAGCACGGCGCTCAGACCTCGAACCCGAGCCGACGCGCGGAGCGCTGCCGCTGCCGCTGGGAGCGCAGCCGGCGCAGGCGGCGCACCAGCAGCGGGTCCACCTCGAGGGCCTCGGGACGGTCGATGAGCGCGTTGAGCACCTGGTAGTAGCGCGTCGAGCTCATGGCGAAGTTCTCGCGCACGGCCGTCTCCTTGGCCCCGGCGAACTTCCACCACTGGCGCTCGAACTCGAGGATCGACCGGTCACGGTCGCTGAGGCCGGCCGGGGCCGCGGCCTCGCCGGCCGCCGCGTCGCGCTGAGCGTTCATCGCGCTGGTCTCCCGCAGGTCGTGGGTCGAAGGTGTGCGAGCACCACTGTAGGGGCCGAACCACACTGGTGTCATTCGCCTCGCCGGGCGGTGGTCTACCGTCGCCCCGTGAGCAGCCTGGTGCCCGAGGACCGTCCCGTCGGCTGGGGCGTCCTGGCCCCCGGCCGCATCGCACACACCTTCGTGACCGACCTGGCGCTGGTGCCGGACGCGCGACTGGTCGCCGTCGGCTCGCGCTCGGCGCAGCGCAGCGCTGCGTTCGCTGCCGAGCACGCCGGCCCCGACGGCCCGGCCACCGCGCACGGCTCCTACGAGGCCCTGGTCGCCGACGAGCGCGTCGACGTCGTCTACGTCGCCTCGCCGCACGCGCTGCACCTCGAGCACGTCCGCCTCGCCCTCGAGGCCGGCAAGCACGTGCTCGTCGAGAAGCCGGTCACCCTCGACGCCGCCGACGCCGAGGAGATGGTGCGCTTGGCCGGCCTCCACGACCGGTTCCTCATGGAGGCGATGTGGACGGCCTGCCACCCGGTCGTGCGTGCCGTCGCCGGGAAGCTCGCCTCGGGCGACCTGGGCACCCCCCGCCAGCTGCGCGCCGAGCTGGGCTTCCGCGTCACCAGCGGCCCGGAGGACCGCCTGCTCGACCCTGCCCTGGGCGCCGGCGCGCTGCTCGACATGGGCATCTACCCCCTCACCTTCGCCCACCTCATGCTCGGCGAGGCCACGTCGCTGACCGCGAGCGCGGTGCTCTCCCCCAGCGGGATCGACCTCGACGTCGCCGTGACCGGGCGCTACGCCGGCGGCGCGCTGGCCACCTTGACCGCCTCGATGACCTCGTGGTCGGACCGCTCGGCGGCGATCGCCACCGACCTCGGGCGCGTCGAGATGACCGGCCAGTTCCACCACCCCGACGGCGCCGTCTTCATCCCCTACGACGACGGCTCCGGCGGCGGCTCCGGCGGCGGTCGGAGCGGGCCGGGAGACCCGCACCCGATCGAGGTCACCGAAGCGGTGATCGGTCGCGGCTACGGCAACGAGGCCGCCGAGGTGGTGCGGTGCCTGCGCGCCGGCCTGCGCGAGAGCCCCCTGGTGCCCCACGCCCAGACGGTGACGCTCCTGCGCCAGCTCGACGACGTGCGCAGCCAGGTCGGCGTCCACTACCCCCGATAGTCGTTCGCCGGGGTGAGGATCGGCTCCCGTCAGGCTGCCCTAGGGTGACGAGGTGACCTCGGACCTCGTGATCGTCGCCAACCGGTTGCCGGTCGACCAGGTCGTCCAGCCCGACGGCAGCACCGCCTGGCGCAAGTCCCCGGGCGGGCTGGTCACGGCCATCGAGCCGGTCATGCGCGCCAACGACGGCACCTGGATCGGGTGGCCCGGCGGCACCGAGGAGGACCTCGAGCCGTTCGAGGACGACGGCATGCGGCTGGTGCCGATGAGCATGACCGCCGAGGAGATCGAGGGCCACTACGAGGGGTTCTCCAACTCCACCCTGTGGCCGCTGTACCACGACCTCGTCGCCAAGCCGGAGTTCCACCGCGAGTGGTGGGACTTCTACGTCGGGGTGAACGAGCGCTTCGCGGCCAAGGCCGCCGAGCAGGCCGCCGAGGGCGCCACGGTGTGGGTGCACGACTACCAGCTGCAGCTGGTGCCCCAGATGCTGCGCGACCTGCGCCCCGACCTGCGCATCGGCTTCTACCTGCACATCCCCTTCCCGCCGGCCGAGCTCTTCGCGCAGCTGCCGTGGCGGCGCCAGATCCTCGAGGGCCTCCTCGGTGCGGACCTCCTCGGCTTCCAGCTGCCCGGCGGCGCGCAGAACTTCGTGCGGCTGGTGCGCCAGCGGGTCGGCCACAAGACGCACAAGGACCTCGTCTACCTGCCCGACGGGCGCACGGTGCGCGCGGCGGCGTTCCCGATCAGCATCGACGCCAAGGGCTTCGAGGAGCTGGCCACCTCCGAGCCGGTCGCGGAGCGCGCGGCGGAGATCCGCGCCGCCCTGGGCAACCCGCGCAAGATCTTCCTCGGCATCGACCGGCTCGACTACACCAAGGGCATCGTCGCGCGGCTGCGGGCCTTCAGCGAGCTCCTGCGCGACGGCGACCTCGACGTCGAGGACGCCGTGTTCATCCAGGTCGCCGTGCCCTCGCGCGAGCAGGTCGAGCAGTACCGCATCCTGCGCGACGACATCGACCGGCTGGTCGGTCGCATCAACGGCGACCTCGGCCGGATCGGTCGGCCCGCGATCAGCTACCTGCACTCCTCCTACCCGCGCGAGGAGATGGCCGCGCTCTACCGCGCCGCCGACGTCATGGTGGTGACGCCCTACCGCGACGGCATGAACCTGGTCGCCAAGGAGTACGTCGCCTGCAAGGCCGACGACACCGGGGCGCTGGTGCTCTCCGAGTTCGCCGGGGCGGCCGCCGAGCTGCGCCAGGCCTGGCTGGTCAACCCCTACGACATCAACGGGATGAAGCAGGCGCTGCTGGCGGCCTACGGCGCCGACGAGAAGGAGCGCACGCGGCGGATGCGGGCCATGCGCCGCACCATCAGCCAGCACGACGTCGCCGCCTGGGCGAAGGCGTTCATGGAGATGCTGGCCGACGACGACTTCGCCCACGGCAAGGCCGTGCGGCGGGCCGCGGGTTCCTGAGCCCGGGCTCGACCTCGGGCTCGAGCTCGGAGGACCCGGGTCGGACGGGGCTCAGCCGCGCAGGACCTCGCGCAGCTCGGCGGCCAGGTCGTCCCCGAGGCGACCCCCGTGCTCGGGGTAGCCGTAGACCTCGCGGATCGGGACCCGGTGGCGGTCCCCGTCGAGCAGGTCGATGTCGTCGGCGGTGATCAGGGCCGGGTGGGGCACGCCCACGGCCTGGGAGACCCGGAGCAGGTCGCGGCGCACCGAGCGGAGGTAGCCGGCCACCCGCTCGCTCTTGAGGTCGGGGTCCAGCCCCCGGGTGTAGCGCGTTCGCTGGGTCGCCACGCCGGTGGGGCAGCGGTCGGTGTGGCACCGCTGCGCCTGGATGCAGCCGACCGCGAGCATCGCCTCTCGGCCGACGTTGACCAGGTCGACGCCGAGCGCGAAGGCGACCAGCGCGTTCTCCGGGATGCCCAGCTTGCCCGAGCCCACGAAGGTCACCCGGTCCGCGATCCCGGCCTCGTCGAAGCGGCGACGCACCTCGGCGAACCCGAGGCGGAAGGGGTAGGCCACGGCGTCGGAGAACAGCAGGGGTGCGGCCCCGGTGCCGCCCTCGCCGCCGTCGACGACGATGAAGTCGACCCCGCGCTCGCCGGGGAGCATCGCCGCGACGAGGTCGTCCCAGAAGCTCAGCTCGCCCACGGCGGACTTGATGCCGACCGGGAGGCCGGTGCGCTCCGCGACGGTCTCGACGAAGTCGAGCATCGAGTCGACGTCGCTGAAGGCGGTGTGGCGTGCCGGCGAGGCACAGTCGCGGCCGACCTCGATCCCGCGGGCGTCGGCGATCTCCTGGTTGACCTTGACGCCGGGCAGCATCCCCCCGAGACCCGGCTTGGCGCCCTGGGAGAGCTTCACCTCGATGGCTCGGACGGGGTTCTCGGCCACCACCTCGGCGAGCAGGTCGAGGTCGAAGCGGCCGGCGTCGTCGCGGCAGCCGAAGTAGGCCGTTCCGATCTGGAAGACGAGGTCGCCACCCTGCTGGTGGTGCACGGACAGCGCGCCCTCCCCGGTCCCGTGCAGGCAGCCCGCCGCGAGGGCGCCCCGGTTCATCGCCTCGACCGCCGGCCCCGAGAGCGAGCCGAAGCTCATCCCGGAGATGTTGACCACCGAGGCCGGCCGGAAGGCGTGGCGGCGGCCACGCGGGCCGCCGAGGACCTTTGGCGAGGGCAGGCGCAACTCCTCGTCCGTGCCGGACGTCGCGCCGACGTCCTCGGTGGGGAAGGTGCGGTGCTTGAGGATCGGGTAGCCCACCGTGTGCTCGAGGTCGTTGTCGGTGCCGAAGCCGACGTAGGCGTCCTCGCCCTTGGCCGAGGCGTAGACGAAGCGCCGCTGGTCGCGGCTGAAGGGGCGCTCCTCGTCGTTGGAGGCCACGATGTACTGGCGCAGCTCGGGGCCGAGGGTCTCGAGCAGGTAGCGCAGGTGACCGATCACGGGGTAGTTGCGCAGGACGGCGTGGCGACGCTGGAGCAGGTCGTGGGTGGCGATGGCGCCGAGTGCGGCCACTCCGCCGCCCAGAGCCTTGAGGGCGGTGGGGGAAGGCACGCCCCTTGCTATCGCGTCCGCCCCCCGCGCGCCACCACCCGGGGGGCCGGTGTCGGCTACCGTCACGCCCATGGACCTGGTCCCCAAGCCCGATCAGCTCGTCTCCGCGGCCGGAAATGTGGCCCACCGCGTCTTCTACGGCGGCCTGGCCGACCTGCGCCCGATGCCGCGCACCCTCATCGACGACGGTGATCTGCGGGAGGTCTACCACTACCGGCCGGCGACGACGCAGACCCAGGGCGACCCGGTGCTGCTGGTGACGCCGCTCGCCGCGCCCGCACTGTGCTACGACCTGCGCCGGTCCTGCTCGCTGGTCGAGCACCTCGTCGCCGAGGAGCGCCCCACCTACCTCGTCGAGTACGGCGCCGTGTCCTTCCGCAACCGGGCCCTGGGCATCGAGCACTGGGTCGAGGAGGTGGTGCCGGAGGCGATCCGCGCGGTCTCCGAGCACGCCGGCGACCGCCCCGTCCACGTCGTGGGCTGGAGCCTCGGCGGGATCTTCGCGCTGCTCGCGGCGGCCGACCGGACCGATCTGCCGATCGCCTCCCTCACCGTCCTCGGCTCGCCGGTCGACGTCAGCCTCGTCCCGCTGGTCGCGCCCCTGCGCCCGCTGCTGAACGCCACCAACGGCCGCGGCCTGGTGACCCGGACCTACCAGGCCCTCGGCGGTGCGCCGGCGCCCTTCGTGCGGTGGGCCTTCCAGCTCTCGTCCTTCCACAAGCTCGTCACCAAGCCTCTCGCGATCGCGACCCGGATCGACGACACCGAGTTCCTGGCCCAGCTGGAGGCGGTGGACCGGTTCATGGACCAGATGAGCGCCTACCCCGGCCGGACCTTCGGCCAGCTCTACCACCGCTTCATCCGCGGCAACGCGCTGGTCGACGGCGAGCTGGAGATGGAGGGGCGCACGATCGCGCTGGCCGACATCACGGTTCCGGTCCTCGTGGTCGCAGGCGCCGAGGACGGCATCGCGCCGGTGCCCGCCGTCCAGGCCCTGCTGGCGCTGCTGACCGGCGCGGAGTCGGCCGAGCTGGAGATCGTCCCCGGCGGTCACCTCGGCCTGCTCACCGGCCGTCGCGCCCGCACCTCGACCTGGCCCGCGCTCGACGCCTGGTTCGCCCGCTGGTCGACCCCCGTGCCCGGGCCCGAGGAGGAGACCCAGGAGCGCTCCCGAGCCACGATCGGCACCAGCCGGCGGCGCCGCTTCGGCTCGGAGGGCTCCCGCGCGCTCGCCACCTGATCGCCGAGATGGCGGTCGCCGCGAGCCGAGGTGGCGGGCGCCGCGAGCCGAGGTGGCGGTTGCCGTGAGCCGAGGTGCGGCGCCCAGCGGTGTCGCCGCGGAGTCCCGGGGTCGCCGGGTCGCCGGGTCGCCGGGTCGCTCCTAGGCTCGCACCATGAGCGCGCTGGGAGGACTGGTGGACAAGGGTCTGGTCGCCGCAGACTGGGCGGAGGCGCTCGCCCCGGTCGACGACCAGATCGGCGCGATAGGCGCGTTCCTGCGCGACGAGGTCGCTGCGGGCCGCGCCTACCTGCCGGCCGGTGCTCGAATCTTCCGCGCATTCGAACGGCCCCTGGCCGAGGTGCGGGTGCTCGTCGTGGGCCAGGACCCCTACCCGACGCCCGGACACCCGATCGGGCTCAGCTTCGCCGTCGAGGGCGACGTCCGCCCGCTGCCACGGAGCCTGGTAAACGTCTACCGCGAGCTCGTCGACGACCTCGGCGTGGCCGCGCCCTCGCACGGCGACCTCACGGCTTGGGCCGATCAGGGGGTCATGCTGCTCAACCGGGTACTGACGGTGCGGCCCGGAGAGTCGGCCTCGCACCGCGGACGAGGCTGGGAGCAGGTCACCGAGGCCGCGGTACGGGCGCTCGCTGCCCGGGGCGGGCCGCTTGCCGCGATCCTCTGGGGACGTGAAGCCCAGTCGCTGATGCCGCTGCTGACACCCGTGCCCGCCGTGACCTCGGCGCACCCCTCGCCGCTCTCGGCCGCCCGCGGGTTCTTCGGGTCCCGGCCCTTCAGTCGGGTCGACGCGCTCCTCGTCGAGCAGGGCGGCGCACCGGTCGACTGGACGATCCCGGGCCGCTGAGAGGTCCCTGCGCGACACCCGCCACCTCGGCGCGTCACGGCCGCCACCTCGGCACGTCACGCCCGCCACCTCGGCACGTCACGCCCGCCACCTTGACGCGTCACGCCCGCCACCTCGGCGGGTCGCGCCCGCCACCTCGGCGGGGTCCGGGTGCGGGTTTGCCCCGGGAGCCCGGGGAGCGCGACGATCGGGGTCGTGAAGATCCTGTCGATCCAGTCCTCGGTCGCCTACGGCCACGTCGGCAACTCCGCGGCCACGTTCCCGCTGCAGCGACTGGGTCACGAGGTGTGGCCGGTCATCACCGTGCACTTCTCCAACCACACCGGGTACGGCGCCTGGCGGGGGCCGCTGCTCGCCCCGACCGACGTCGCCGACGTCATCGCCGGCATCGCCGAACGCGGCGTGCTCGGGGAGGCCGACGCCGTGCTGTCGGGCTACCAGGGCGACCCGGCCGTCGGCGCGGTGATCCTCGACGCCGTGGCGCAGGTCAAGGCGGCCAACCCGGACGCGGTGTACTGCTGCGACCCGGTGATGGGCGACGTCGGGCGCGGCATGTTCGTGCGCGAGGGCATCCCGGAGTACCTGCGGGACACCGTGCTGCCCGCGGCCGACATCCTGACCCCGAACCACTTCGAGCTCGACTTCCTCGCCGGTCGCACCACGACCACCCTGGCCGAGGTGCTCGCCGCGGTGGACGCCGTGCGCGCCCGGGGCCCGCGCGACGTCCTGGTCACCAGCGTCGTCCACGACCAGAGCGAGCCCGGCACGCT
This sequence comes from uncultured Actinomycetota bacterium, assembly GCA_963822495.1. Classification (GTDB taxonomy): domain Bacteria; phylum Actinomycetota; class Actinomycetes; order Propionibacteriales; family Nocardioidaceae; genus Nocardioides. The sequence continues at coordinate 133,217 of CAWGHQ010000005.1, forward strand.
CGACGTCATGGCGGTCTCCGACGACGGCGCCTGGGCCGTGACCACCCCGCGCCTCGACGTCGCGCCGAACGGCTGCGGCGACGTCACCTCGGCGCTCTACCTGGCACACCTGCGCACGACCGGGTCCCCGCAGCGAGCGCTCGGGCTGACCACGAACACGGTCTTCGCCGTGCTCGAGGCGACCGTGGCCGCCGGGTCCCGGGAGATCGCGCTCATCGCCGCGCAGGACGCGATCGCCAACCCCCCGGAGCGCTTCGCGGTCCGCCGCTTGAGGTGAGCGAGGTGGGCCCTCCCTGGTCCTCGCCGCTCAGTTCTTGCGCGAGACCAGCCGGAACGCCGGGCCCACGGCACGGTCCCAGGCCCACGGCGCCAGCCCGAAGCCGAGCACGAGTCCGTAGTTGCTCCAGGCGGTCTGCGTCTCGGAGCGGGGCCAGGACAGCTGGCTCAGCACGACCCGGGCGACCCGCTCGGGGCTGATCGCCGGCGGGGGCGGGGTGTTGACGCCGCCGGCGTCGTCGAGGGCCTTGTCGTAGATCGGGGTGTCGACGCTGCCGGGCACCACGTGGCACACGTGCACGTCGGGCAGGTCGAGGTTCTCCACGTGCAGCTGGCGCGCGAGCGCCCGCACCCCCCACTTGCTCACCACGTACGGCGTCATCTCCGGCACCGCGATCTGGCCCAGGAGCGACCCGACCAGCACGAGGGTCCCGCGGCCCTGGTCGCGCAGCACGCGCAGCGTGTGGCGCGCGACGTTGGCCGAGCCCGACAGGTTGGTGGCCAGGATCTGGTCGAAGTCGGCCGCCTGGGTGTCCTCGGCACGGCCGTAGGTGACCTGACCGGCGCAGTGCAGCACGGCGTCGAGCCGGTCGTGGCGGGCGGTCGTGGCCTTGAGGAGCGCGATGACCTCCTCGTCCACGGCGACGTCGGTCGCCACCACGAGGGTCGAGGCGGCGCCGGCGGCCTCGCAGCGGGCCGCGACCTCCTCCAGCACCTCGCGACGGCGGGCCGCGAGCACCAGGTGGTGGCCCCGACGGGCCGCCTCGAGGGCGGTGGCCTCCCCGATCCCGCTGGAGGCCCCGGTGACCACGACGACACGGCCGCCCGGCACGACACGCGGCAGCGCGGGAACGGGGACCAGGGTGCGCAGCGGGAGGCGCGCGATGCGCAGGGGGGCCATGGCTCCAGCGTCGCAGGACCACGGAATCACAAGGGTGAGCCGGTGCGCGGAGCCTCGTTGCCTAGGGTGGTACGAATGAGCACCTCCGGTTCGAGGACCGCCAGATCCGGCCGGGTGGTCCTCGTCGTCGGCGGCACCTCCGGGATCGGGCTGGCCACCGCCCACCGGCTCGCCGCCCGCGGCGACACCGTCGTCGTGGCCGCCCGGGCCGCCGAGCGCGTGGCTCGCGTGGCCGCCGAGCTCGGGGGGGACGCGAGCGGGGTGGTCCTCGACCTGGGCGACGAGGCCTCGGTGCAGGCCGGCGTCGAGCGCTGCGTGAGCGAGCACGGACGCCTCGACGCCGTCGTCACCACGGCGCAGGTGATGGCCTACGGAACCCTCGAACAGGTCCCGACCGACGTCTTCGCCACGGTCGTCGACACCGCCGTGATGGGCACGGTGCACCTCGCGCGCGCCGCCCTGCCCGTCTTCCGACGCCAGGGCGGCGGACACCTGGTGGTGGTCAGCTCGCTGCTCGGCGCGATCGCGGTGCCGTCCATGGGCGCGTACTGCACCGCCAAGTGGGCCCAGCTCGGCCTGGCCCGCACCCTGCAGATCGAGGTCCGGCGCGAACGCGGCGTGGAGGTCAGCATCGTGCTCCCGGGTGCCGTGGACACGCCGATCTACCACCAGGCCGCGACGTACGCGGGCGCACCCGGCTCGGCGCCGCCGCCCGTCGTCGCGCCGGACCGGGTCGCCGCAGCCTGCGAGAGGGTCCTCGACCGCCCCCGCCGGATGGTGCACGTCGGCCCGGCGAACCTGCTCACGGTGGCCGGTTACCGCTGCGCGCCCGGCCTCTACGACCGCATCGTGGGCCCCCTGGTGGACCGGTCCGCGCTGCGGGGACCGCGGGTGGCCGACACCGACGGCAACGTCCGCGCGCCGCGGCCCGACGTCGAGGGCCTGCGGGGCGGCTGGACGACGGGTGGCCGCCTGCGCCGCGCCGACGGACGCGCGCGCTGGCGTCGTCGCTGACGCCCGGGCGGCAACCCGGACCCAGCGGTCCGGGACCGGTCGAGCCTCTACCGCAGGCCGCGCCCGCTGAGGCTGGTCGAGAGACCGGGCTGCCGGCGATCGTCGCGCCGGACGCGCAGCACCGCTGACCTCCTCGTGACCGAACGGGGCGCGAAGGTGATCGACAGGGTCGACGACTCCTGCGGTGACAGGTCGAACGGCACTGGCCGGCCGCGCTGGCCGACTAACGCGAATGGCCGCGGGACAGGACGGATCGCGCCGGTCACCGCAGTGCCACCGACGTTGGTCACGACAAGCGTCCGCACGGCCGTCTTCCCCACCTCGACGGCACCGAAGCGCATCCGCCGCGGCGTGAGGCCCAGCCTTCCTCGATCGGGCGCCGGTGCGGCGGCGACGACGAGGCTCCCCGCGTCGACCTCGTCCGACTGCCCGATGTCGTCGTAGGCGACGACGGTGATCGGGTGGGTCACTGCCGTGGCGGTCGTGTTGGCCGGCGCGGTCCAGGATCCCTGGAAGCGGGTGGGACCGACCCCGTCCATCGCCACGGCCTCGCCGTCGACGACGAAGAGCACCTCGCTGACGCTGCGGTCGTCGGTGGCCGTCGCCGCGACGGTGACCTCGCCGCCCGAGGCCGGCAGCTCGGTGGGCGTCACCACCGGGTCGCTCACGGCCGGACGCTCGTCGAACTGCGGTGGCGCCTCGACCTCGAGGTAGCCCACGAGCTCCAGGGCGAAGCCGCCAGCACCGTCGGTGGCGTCCAGCTCGACCCCGTGGCTGACGGCCTCGGTCGAGGCGTTCGCCGGAATGTCGACCGAACCCTCGTAGGTGCCGACACCCTGGTCGTCGACCGAGGCGGGGGCGAGGGCCCCGCTGAGCGTGCCGGCGCCGAAGAGGTACACCGAGTAGCCGACGCCCACGACGCCGTCGGCGTCGGCGACGTGCACCGAGAGCAGGACCTCGCCGCCCTCGTAGGGAAGGGACGACGGCGCGGCGACGAACGAGGAGAAGACCGGTGGCTCCTCGTCCAGGACCTGCGCTGCGGCCCCGGGACCCGCAGCCGCGGCGCTGCCCACCAGGGCGAGCGCCAGGGTGGCGAGGCTGCGGGTGAACCGGGTCATGGTGCTCCCAGGACTGACCGCCGAACAGCGGTCGAAACAACTTAGGAGGCTGACCCACGGCGCGCAAGAGCCGCTGTCGGCGAGCGCGAGGAGCCGGTGACAGGAGTCGAACCCGCGACATCCTCTTTACAAGAGAGGCGCTCTACCTACTGAGCTACACCGGCGCGCCGCCTCGCCCGGGGACGCCGGCGGCCCGCACATCGTAGGCACGTCCTAGGCCGGCCTCCGTACCCGCTCCGCCTCGGCTCGCAGCGCGGCTAGGGCCAGGGCGATCTCCGGCTGCTCCGAGGTACCGCTGCGCACCAGGGTGCGGACGTGGCGCACCGGCGCCGGATCTCCGCGCAGCGGCACGCGGACCAGCTCGTCCCCACCAGGGATCCGGGCCAGCCGGGGGACCATCGAGACCCCGAAGCCGGCAGCGACGAGCGCCGCGCCGGTGTCCCACTCCACCACCCGGTGGAGGTGTCGGGGGGTGAAGCCGGCCGCGGCGCACGCCGTCATCACCAGCTGGTGGTGCGCGCTCCCGGGTCGGTCCATGATCCAGGGCTCCTCGGCGGCGTCGGAGAGCAGCATCGACCGGCGTTCGGCGAGGCGGTGACCGGCCGGGACCAGCAGGTCGAGCGGGTCGTCGAACAGGGGCTGCTGCTCGAAGCGCGCGTCCTCGGTGGGCAGGCCGGCGGTGCCGACGACCACGGCGACGTCGACGCCCTGGGCCAGGAGCATCGCGACGCAGACCTCGGGGTCGGCCTCGACGATCTGGACCGGCGAGCGCGGGAACGCCTCCATGACGGCACGCGCCACCGCGGGCAGGAGGGCGGAGGCGGCCGTGGAGAACCCCGCCAGCCGCAGGTGGCCGGCACCGTCGCCGGAGACCTGCTGCACCTCGGCGCGGATCGTCTCCCAGTGGGCGAACAGGTCGTCGGAGCGACGCAGCAGGGTCGTGGCCGCCGCGGTCAGCCGCACCCCCCGGCCCTGGGGCTCGAGCAGGACGACGCCGAGCTCGCGGGACAGCGTCCGCAGCTGGTGGCTCACGGCGGAGGGGGTGTACCCCAGGCTGTGGGCGGCAGCGGTCAAGGTACCGGTGCTGGCCACCACCCGGAGCACCTGGAGGCGCGTGTCGATCATGTCGAGATTCTGCACGATACTTGGGTAAAACGTTCGCTTTTCTCGCACGGTCCTGTGGCCGCAGACTAGGAGCGTGCACTCCTTGGACCCGTTGCTCGAGGCCTACCGACTGCGTGGCCTCGAGCTCCGCAACCGGGTCGTGTCGACCTCCCACGAGCCGGCCTACACCGAGGACGGGATGCCCAAGGACCGCTACCGGCTCTACCACCTCGAGAAGGCCCGCGGCGGTGTCGGCCTGACGATGATCGGCGGCTCGGCGGTCGTCTCCCCCGACAGCCCGCCGGCCTTCGGCAACATGCTGCTCTACCGCGACGAGATCGTGCCGTGGCTGCGCCGCCTCGCCGACGACGTCCACGAGGCCGGCGCCGCGGTGATGTGCCAGGTCACGCACCTGGGCCGGCGCACGTCGAGCTACACCGGCGACTGGCTGCCGCTGGTCTACCCCTCCGCGCTGCGCGAGCCCCAGCACCGCTCCTTCCCGAAGGCCGCCGAGCCCTGGGACGTCGACCGCATCGTGCGTCACTTCGCCGAGGCCGCCCAGCGGTGCCAGGCCGCCGGGCTCGACGGCATCGAGATCGCCTCCTACAGCCACCTCTTCGACGCCTGGGCCTCCCCGGCCACCAACCATCGCGACGACGCCTTCGGCGGCGACCCCGAGGCGAGGCTCACGTTCCCGCTGCGCGTGCTGGAGGCCGTGCGGGCCGCGGTCGGGCCCGACTTCGTGGTCGGCATCCGGATGGCGATGGACGAGGACCTGCCCGACGGTCTCGGGCTCGACGACGCCGTCGCGGTCCTGCAGCGCTACCGCGAGCACGGCATCGACTTCTTGTCGGTGATCAAGGGCGGGGTGGAGTCCGACGCGCGCCTCGCGGCGACCATCCCCTCCATGGGGACCCCGTCCTCGCCGTTCCTGGACTTCACCGGGCAGGTCCGCCGCGCCCTGGTGGACCTGCCGATCATGCACGCCGCCCGGATCGGCGACGTCGCCACGGCCCGCCACGCCATCCGCGACGGCCTCCTCGACCTGGTCGGGATGACCCGTCCGCAGCTGGCCGACCCGCACCTCGTGGCCAAGGTCGCGCGGGGCGAGGAGGACCGGGTCCGCCCCTGCGTCGGCGCCTCCTACTGCCTGGACGCGATCTATGAGTCCGGCGACGCCAAGTGCCTCCACAACCCGGCCACCGGTCGGGAGGCGACGATGCCGCACGTGGTCGCCACCACCCTGGGCCGCCGCAAGCGCGCCGTCGTCGTCGGCGCCGGCCCGGCCGGGCTCGAGGCCGCCCGCGTGCTCGGCGAGCGGGGGCACCAGGTGGTGCTGATGGAGGCCGCGGACCGCCCCGGCGGCCAGGTCCTGCTGGCCGCGGTCGGGGCCCGTCGCCGGGACCTGGTCGGGATCATCGACTGGCGGGTCTCGGAGGCCAAGCACTCCGGCGTCGAGCTCCGCTTCGGCGTCTACGCCGAGGCCGCGACCGTGCTGGCCGAGGAGCCCGACGTCGTGGTCGTCGCGACCGGCGGGGTGCCCGACACCGGCTTCCTGCCCGCGGCGGCGCGTCCCCTCGTGCTGGACACCTGGGACGTCCTGGGCGGCACCGGCGCCAGCGGGCCGCGGCCCGGCGAGTCCGTCCTGGTCTTCGACGACCACGGCGGCGAGCCGGCGCTCGACGCCGCGGAGCACCTGGCCCGCCTCGGCTGCCGCGTCGAGCTGGTCACCCCCGAGCGCATGGTCGGCATCTCGGTCGGCGCGATGAACAGCCCGGCCTACCTGCGGGCCTTCGCCGAGCACGACGTGCAGATCACCGTGGCCCGCCGCCTCGCCGACGTGCGGCGCGCCCAGCACGGCGAGCCCGGCCGCCTCGTGGCGACCTTGGGCAGCGACTACGCCGACCGGCCCCTGGAGCGCCGGGTCGACCACGTCGTCGTCGAGCACGGCACGGTCGCCAACGACGAGCTCTACCTCGACCTGGTCGCCTCCTCGACCAACCTCGGCGAGGTCGACCACGACGCCCTGCTCGCCGGGCGTCCCCAGGAGGTCGCCACCCACCCCGGTGGCCGCTTCGCGCTGTACCGGATCGGCGACGCCGTCGCCAGTCGCAACATCCACGCCGCCATCTACGACGCGCTGCGCCTGTGCATCACCGTCTAGTCCCCTGCCCACCCACCAGGAGGTCCCCCTGATGACCCTGACCGACGCCTCCCCGGCCCAGACCACCGCGGCACCTGACCACCGCGGCACCGACCACCGCGGCCCGGCTGAGCCCGGCACGCGCGAGCCTGCGCGACGCGCTCGACGCCCGCACGCCGGGTCACAGCCTGCCCGGCGCGCTCTACACCGACGCCGACCTGCACCAGGTCGAGCTCGACGTGCTCTGGTCGCGGCAGTGGGTCTTCGTCGGCACCGCCGCCGAGGTGCCCGAGGCGGGCGACTACGTCACCGTCGACATCGGGCGGGCCTCGGTGATGGTGCTGCGCGACGACGACGAGCAGGTCCGCGCCTTCCACAACGTCTGCCGGCACCGCGGCGCCCGCCTGGTCACCGAGGACCGGGGCTCGGTGGGCAACATCGTGTGCGGCTACCACCACTGGACCTACAGCACCGACGGACGCCTCGTGCACGCCCCGCAGCTCGGGCCCGGGATCGACCCGGCCTGCCTGTCGCTGCTCTCGGTCCACGTCCGCGAGATCGAGGGCCTGCTGTTCTGCTGCCTGGCCGCCGAGCCGCCCGACGACGTGGAGGCGGTCGCGGAGGTGCTCGCGCCGTACTTCGCACCCCACGGCCTGGGCCGCGCCAAGGTGGCCGCGCAGATCGACCTGGTCGAGGACGGCAACTGGAAGCTCACCATGGAGAACAACCGGGAGTGCTACCACTGCGACGGCCACCCGGACCTGCTGCGCACCTACTTCCAGACCTGGGGGCTCGAGGACCACCAGGTCCCGGACCGGTTGCGCGCCTCGCACGAGCGGTTCCTGCTCGCCGATGCCGAGCTCGCCCAGCGCTGCGCGGCGCAGGGCATGCCCTACCCGACGATCAGCGACCTGGTGGACCGACCGCTCGGCTTCCGGGTCGAGCGCAGCCCGATGGACGCGGCCGGTGAGTCCTTCAGCCGCGACGGCACCCGGCTGGTGCAGCGCACCCTCGGCGACGTCGAGGGCTTCCGGATGGGCCGGCTGGGCCTGCACGCCCAGCCCAACCTGTGGCTGCACGTGTGCGCCGACCACGCCGTCACCTTCGCGGTCTTCCCGGTGGGCGTGGACCGGACGCTGGTTCGCACCACCTGGCTGGTCGACGCGGACGCCGTCGAGGGCGTCGACTACGACCTGGACGCGCTGACCGAGGTGTGGCGCCACACCAACGAGGAGGACGCGCAGTTCGTTGCGCTTGGCCCAGCGCGGCGTCTCCGACCCGGCCTACGTGCCGGGCCCCTACACCGAGTCCGAGGCCCAGGTGGATGCGTTCGTGTCCTGGTACGCCGCCCGCATGCAGCGAGGAGCTGGACCGATGACCGAGCTGCGCCAGGACGCCTGGACCGACCCGGCACCGACGCCCGCGCTGCGGCTGGTGCCCGACCTGCCCCGCACGATCGGCGAGGGCCTGCTGGCGCCCGAGGCCGGCCTGGACCAGGAGATGGTGCTGCGCCGACGGGTGCCGGTCACCCACGACGTCGTCACGCTGGTGCTGGAGCCGACCGTGCCGGGCGCCTTCGCCTTCGCGCCGGGCCAGTTCGTGACGCTGGTCGTCGACGTCGACGGCGTCCCGACCGAGCGCTGCTACACGATCTCCTCCCCGCCCAGCCGGCCGCACCTGCTGACCCTCACCGTGAAGCGGATGGAGGGCGGCGCGCTGTCGCCCTACCTGCACGACCGGCTGCAGCCCGGTGAGCGGGTGGCGGTGCGTGGTCCGCACGGCGACTTCACCGTCGCCGCGCACCCGGCGGCGCGCTACCTGCTGCTCTCGGCCGGCAGCGGCGTCACCCCGACGCTCTCGACGGTGCGCACGATGGCCGACCTCGGCGAGCTCGACGACGTGGTCGTCGTGCACAGCGCCCGCACGCCCGCGGACCTGGCCTGCCGTAGCGAGCTCGACGCCCTCGCCGCCGACCACCCCGGTCTGCGCGTGGTGTGGGTCTGCGAGGACGACTCGCCCGGCTCGGCCTCCTGGCCGGGTCCGCGGGGCCGGCTCACCGCCGACCTCCTGCTGGCCGAGGTGCCCGACGTCGCCGACCGGGAGGTCTTCACCTGCGGGCCCCCGGGCTACATGGGCGCCACCCGGGCGCTGCTGGCCGAGCTGCGGGTCGAGCCCGAGCGGTGCCACGAGGAGAGCTTCGTCCTCGGCGAGGCCGCCGCCCCGGTCGTGGCCGCGCCCGTGGCGGCCTCGACGGCCGACGGGCTGGTTGCGCTCGATGGGCCCGAAGACCTGGCTGGCGCCGAGGTCGGGAGCGCCACGATCACCTTCGGGCGCTCCGGGCGCGAGGTGGCCTGCGCGCCGGGGACCACCGTGCTGGCCGCTGCCCAGCAGGCCGGCATCTCGCTGCCCAGCTCGTGCGCGTCGGGCCTGTGCGGAACCTGCAAGTCGGGGCTGCTCGCCGGCAAGGTGGCGATGAACCACCAGGGCGGAATCCGGCCCCGCGAGGTGGCCGCCGGCAAGTTCCTGCCGTGCTGCTCGACCCCCGACGGCGACATCGTCGTCGACGCCTGACCCGCCCAGCCCCGCCCAGCCCCGCCCGACCCGCCCCGACCCGCTCCTCAGTCGAGCACCGGAGACCCCCATGGACCAGTCCCCCTCCCACCTGACCGCGGACGCCGTCGTCGTCGGCTCCGGCGTCATCGGCTCCGCCGTCGCCCTCGAGCTGGCCCGAGCAGGACGCTCGGTCCTCGTGCTCGACAAGGCCGCCGGGCCCGGCCACGGCTCGACGTCGTCCTCGAGCGCGGTCATCCGCTTCCTCTACTCGACCTTCGACACCACCGCAACCGCGTGGGAGGCGAAGTTCATGTGGGAGCAGTGGGCCGAGCACCTGGGTCTGCCCGGCTTCGAGCCGCTCGCCGACCCGCCCGCGCTGAGCCGCTTCCACCGCACCGGGATGCTGCACCTCGACGTCCCGGCGGTCTCCCGCGAGGACGGCGTCGAGCTGCTCCGCTCCGCGGGGGTGCCCTTCGAGTACCTCGACGCCGACGCGCTGACTGACCGCTTCCCGCACCTCGACGTCGGCGCCTACTGGCCCAACAAGCCGGTCGCCGACGACGCCTTCTGGGAGGAGACCGACCAGCGGCTCGGGGCGATCTACACCCCGGACGCGGGCTTCATGGACGACCCGCGGCTGGCGGCCGACAACCTGGCCTACGCGGCGCGGCTGCACGGTGCCCGGACGGCGTTCCGGGCCGAGGTCGTCTCCTGCGAGCGGGTCGGCACGCAGTGGAGGCTCCTGCTGGCCGACGGTCGGCGCGTCGAGTCGCCGGTCGTGGTCAATGCCGCCGGACCGTGGTCCGGAGCCTTCAACGCCCTCGCCGGGGTGGGCGAGAGAGTTCACCGTCGGGGTGCGTCCGCTGCGCCAGGAGGTGCACCAGGTGGCGCAGCCGGCCGGGTACGGCACCGACGCGGCGCCCGGCCCGGGCGTCTTCGACATGGACCTCGGCACCTACATGCGGCCCGGGCCCGGCGGGGCCTGGGTGGTCGGCGGCACCGAGCCGGAGTGCGACGGACTCGAGTGGGTCGAGGACCCCGACGCCGTCGACGGTCACGTCAGCAGCGCCCGGTACGAGTCGCAGGTGACCCGTGCCGCGCGGCGGCTGCCCGAGCTGCGTGTGCCCAACCGGCCCGCCGGCGTGGTCGGCGTCTACGACGTCGCCGACGACTGGACGCCGATCTACGACCGCACCGACGCGCCCGGCTTCTACGTCGCGATGGGCACGAGCGGCAACCAGTTCAAGAACGCCCCGATCGCCGGCTGCTTCCTGGCCGCCATCGTCGAGGCGGTCGAGTCCGGGCACGACCACGACGCCAGCCCGGTCACCTACGTCGGCGCCCACACCGGCCTCAAGATCGACCTCGCCTCGTTCTCCCGCATCCGCCCCGTCAACACCGCCAGCTCGCACACCGTCCTCGGCTGACCGCCGAGGTGGCGGTCGCCGCGACCCGAGATGGCAGTCGCCGCGACCCGAGATGGCCGGCGTCGCGTGGGCCTAGGGTGAGCCCATGGCACTGCACATCGTCGCGAGCAGGCCCGACCCGGCCGTCGTGACGCTGCCCTGGGGAGTCCCCCTCGCGGAGTGGGGGCAGGAGCACGTGGTCCCCCTGCCGCGCGGCCTCTCCCGGCACGTCGTACGCATCGTGCGGCTGCGCGAGCGCACCTACGCGGTCAAGGAGACCGTCGAGGAGATCGCCTTCCGCGAGTACCGCCTCCTGCGCGACCTCCAGCGACTCGGGCTCCCCTCGGTCGTGCCGCAGGGTGTCGTGACCGGCCGGGTCGATCGCGACGGCGAGCCGTTGCCGGCGGCGCTGGTCACCGAGCACCTGTCCTTCTCCCTGCCCTACCGCAGCCTCTTCGCCCACGGCACCCGTGCCGACGGCCTGCCGTCGCTCATCGACGCGCTGGTCGTGCTGCTCGTCCGGCTGCACCTCGCCGACTTCTACTGGGGCGACGTCTCGCTGAGCAACGTGCTGTTCCGCCGCAACGCCGGGGGGTTCGCGGCGTACCTGGTCGACGCCGAGACCGGCGAGCTGCGTCCCCAGCTCTCGCGGGGCATGCGCGAGCACGACCTGACCGTCGCGACCGAGAACGTCTTCGCCGAGCTGCTCGACCTGCAGGCCAGCGGCACCATCGAGCCGGAGGTCGACGCGCACGACGTCGTCGACCTGCTCCACGACCGCTACCTCGCGCTGTGGGAGGAGCTGACCGTGGCCGAGGAGTTCACCACCGAGGAGATGTGGCGCATCGAGTGCCGCATCGAGCGGCTCAACGAGCTCGGCTTCGACGTCGCCGAGCTCGACATCGTGACGGACTTCGACGGCGACGAGGTGCGCATCCAGCCGCGGGTCGTCGAGCTGGGTCACCACTGCCGCGAGCTGCAGTCGCTGACCGGGCTCGACGTCGAGGACGCGCAGGCGCGGCGGCTGCTCAACGACATCGCCTCCTACACCGCCTTCCACGACCTCGGCCGCGAGGACCGCAGCCTGGTCGCCAACCGCTGGCTGACCGAGATCTACGAGCCCCTGATGCGCATGGTCCCCGCCGACCGCCGCGGCAAGCTGCAGCCGGCCGAGCTGTTCCACCAGATCCTCGAGCACCGGTGGTACCTCTCCGAGCAGGCCGGACGCGAGATCGACCTGATGGCGACCGCTCAGGACTACATCGAGACCCAGCTGCCGGCCCGCCCCGAGGAGGCCTTGGCCAGCGAGCTGTGACGCCGAGATGGCAGCCGCCGCGCGTCCACATGGCGGTCCTCGGACGAGCTCTCCCCAGGCTGGCCCGCGGCGGGCCACTCTGCACCACCGAGCGGCCGACGATGCGTCATGCCCGTGCTGCCCGAGACCCCGTTCACCTGCGCCGACCTCGAGCGGCTCCGACTGACCCCCTACGAGCTGCGCCGTCTCGACGATCGGCAGCAGGTCCGCCGCGTGCTCCGCGGCGTGTACGTGCGCGCCGATCTCCCCCTCGACACCGCCCTGCGTGCTCGTGCCGCGGCCCTCGTCGTGCCACCCGGCGCGGTCTTCTGCGACGACACCGCCCGCTGGCTGCACGGCGTGCCCGGCGCTGACCCCGACTCCCCTCCGCCGCTCGACGTCGCGAGCCTCAGCGGACGGGAGGCCAGCGGGCGCGCCGGCCTGGCCGGGTGCAAGCGCAGCGTGCCCCCTCGCGACGTGATGGAGCTGCACGGCGTGAAGGTCACCACGCCGTTGCGCACGGCGGCCGACCTCGCCTGCCGCCGGGGTCGCAACGACGCCATCGCGGTGCTGGACGGGTTCTGCCGCGTCCACGGCCTGACCCGAGCCGACTACGTCGCGATCGCGTCCCGCTTCGCGCGCCGTCGCGGGGTGACGCAGCTGCGTGAGCTGGGCCCCCTCGCCATCGCCCAGGCGGAGTCGCCCCCCGAGTCCTGGACGCGGCTGGCCGTCATCGACCACGGACTCCCCGCGCCCGAGGCCCAGGTGGAGACCTACCTCGACGAGCTCGGCTGGGTCCGCCTCGACCTCGCCTACCGCCGCGAGCGCACGGCGATCGAGTACGACGGCGTGGAGTTCCACACCGCTCCCGAGGACCGGCAGCACGACGCGAGGCGGCGCGAGGCACTGCGACGAGCCGGTTGGGCTGTCGTCGTGGTGCGCCGCGACGGCTTCGCCGAGCCCGGACTGAGCACCTGGGTGCACGAGCTGCAGGCGATCCACAAGGAGCGGAAACCGTCCACCCAGCGGCTCTGGGCGCGCGGCGAGAGCCGGACCGACCAGCGTCGTCGACCCCGACCCTGACTGCCACCTCGAGGCACGACAGCTGCCACCTCGGGGCACGACGACCGCCACCTCGGCGGGATAGGTTCGGCGCGTGCCCGAGACCCGTCCGCTGACCGACGCCGACGCCGACGCCAGCCGTGCGCTGGGCCGCGAGGCCTTCGGCTCGTCGCCGGCGAGGCAGACCGGAGCGCCGCCCGCCTTCCCCGCGCCAGGGCAGCACGCGGTCGGGGTGGTCGACCGGGGTCGGCTGATCGCGAAGGCGGTCGGCCGCGACGACCTGTCCTGGTGGCACGGTTCGCAGGTCCCCACCTGCGGCGTCGCCGGCGTCGCGGTCGCGGCCGAGCACCGCGGTCAGGGCCACCTCACCACCGTCATGGAGGCGCTGCTCGCCGACGCCACCACGCGCGGGCACCAGATCTCCACGCTCTTCCCGACCGCTCCCGGCATCTACCGTCGCCTCGGCTACGAGGTGGTCACCTCCCTGCAGACCGTCGAGGTGCCGACGTCCTCGTTGGCGCAGGTGGCCGCACCTGCGAGCGGCACCACCGTCCACCGAGCCCGTACCGCCGACCTGCCGGCGGTGCGCGCGGCCTACAGCACCTGGGCGTGGGCGCAGAACGGCCCGCTGACCCGCACCGGCGCCTGCTTCCCCGCGGCCGGTCCCGCCCGCGACCGCGCCGAGCTCGACGCCGTCACCGGGATCACGCTGGCCGAGCAGGGCGGACAGGTGGTCGGGTACGCCGCGTGGCGACGCGGTCCCGGCTACGGGCCCGACGCCGTGCTGCACGTCGACGACCTCGTCGTGCTGACCGCCGACGCGGCCCGTGCGCTGTGGCGCACCCTGGCCGGCTTCGCCAGCGTGACCGGCACCGTCCGTCTGCGGTCCTCGGGCGACCACCTGGCCCGGCTCGTCCTGCCGTCGGGCGCCTGGCAGGTCGTCCAGGAGCACCCCAGCATGGTGCGGGTCCACTCCCCTGCGGCGCTGGCGGTGCTGTCGGCCGGGCACCACCCGCTCGACCTGGCCTTCCGCGTCGTCGGCGACCCGCTCGGCACGCTCGAGGGTGGGTGGCGCCTCGCGCTGCGCGAGGAGGGGACCACCGTGACGCCGATCGACCCGGACGGCCTGCCTGCGCTCAGTCCGCACGGCCTCGCGCTGGCCTACGCCGGCTCACAACCGGCGGCGAACCTGCGGCTCGCGGGTCACCTCCGAGGCGGCGACCGCGCCTTCGACCGCGACCTCGACCTCGCCTTCGGTGGCCGTCGCCCGCACGTCCTCGACTACTTCTGAGCGCCACCTCGGCGCGCGACGACCGCCACCTCGACGCGCGCCGAGCGCCACCTCGGCGCGCAGCGACGCGCCATCTCGACGCGCGGCGAGCGCCATCTCGGCCGTCAGGCGCGGGCGCGGGCGATCGCGTAGAGGGCCACGGACGCGGCGACGCCGGCGTTGAGCGACTCCAGCTGGTGTGCCATCGGGATCGAGACGCGCTGGTCGCACGTCTCGGAGACCAGGCGCGAGAGCCCGCCGCCCTCCGCGCCGACGACCAGCACCAGCGGACCGTCGGCCAGGTCGAGGTCGGGCAGGGAGACCTCGCCGTCGGCGGCGAGACCCACGACCATGCAGCCCGCGGCCTGGTAGGCCTTGAGCTGACGGACCAGGTTGACCGTCTGGGCCACCGGCACCCGGGCTGCGGCGCCGGCACTGGTCTTCCAGGCCGACGCGGTCATGCCGGCGGCCCGGCGCTCGGGCACGACGACGCCGTGCGCGCCGAACCCGGCGGCGCTGCGGACCACCGCGCCGAGGTTGCGCGGGTCGGTGACCGAGTCCAGCGCCACGATCAGCGGCGGCTCGCCGCTCTCGGCCGCCCGGGCGAGCAGGTCGTCGGCGTGCGCGTACTCGTAGGCCGGGATCTTGGCGGCCAGACCCTGGTGGACCGCGCCGTCGGTCATCCGGTCGAGCTCGCCCCGGCTGACCTCGAGCAGGCTGATGCCGCGATCGGCGGCCAGGGCGAACGCCTCGCGCAGCCGCCCGTCGCGCTCGGCGCCCTCGGCGACGTAGAGGCCGGTGACCGGCACGCCCTCGCGCAGCGCCTCGACCACCGAGTTGCGCCCAGCGATCCACTCGGTGCCCGAGCCCTTGGCGCGGCCCCCCGGGGGACGTCCGCCCGGCACGCGCCCCGGCTGCTTGCCACCGGCGCCGGCGCGCTGGGGCTTCTGGTAGGCCTTGTGGTAGGGCCGGTCCTTCGCCTTCGGGGTGGGTCCCTTGCCCTCGAGACCCCGTTTGACGCGCCCACCGGAGCCGGCGGTCGGCGCCTTGCTGGAGCGTCGGACCGCTCCCTTGCGCTGCGAGTTGCCGGCCATCTAGGTCACGCTCCACTTCGGTCCGTCGGGAGTGTCCTCGACGTCGATGCCCGCGGCCTTGATCTGGTCGCGGATCTGGTCAGCGGTGGCGAAGTCCCGCTCGGCGCGGGCGTGGGCCCGCTGCTCGAGCAGGACGCCCACCAGGGCGTCGACGGCCGAGCTGAGCGCGGCGTCGTCGTGCGACGTCCCGCCGCCCCAGGCCGCGTCGGCAGGGTGCAGGCCGAGCACGTCGAGCATCGCCAGCACGTGGCCGGCGCTGACGGCGGCGGCGTCGCGGTCACCGGCACCCAGCAGCCGGTTGCCCTCCCGCACCGTGTCGTAGAGGACCGCGATGGCGGCGGGGGTCCCGAGGTCGTCGTCCATCGCCTCGGCGAACGCCGCCGGCAGGGAGCCGTCCGGCGCCGGGTCGCCGACGCGGGCCAGGAACGACTCGATCCGGCGGAAGCCGGACGCGGCCTCCTCGAGGGCCTCGAAGCTGAACTCGACGTGCGAGCGGTAGTGCGCGGAGACCACGTAGAAGCGCAGCTCGATGCCCCGCACGCGCTCGAGCACGGCCGGCACGGTCAGGGAGTTGCCGAGCGACTTGCTCATCTTCTCCCCCGAGGTCGTGATCCAGGCGTTGTGCATCCAGTACGTGGCGAACGGCCGCCCGGCCGCCCGCGACTGCGCCTGCTCGTTCTCGTGGTGCGGGAAGCGCAGGTCGACACCGCCGCCGTGGATGTCGAAGGCCGGGCCGAGGTACTTCCCGGCCATCGCCGAGCACTCGATGTGCCACCCGGGCCGCCCGGGACCCCACGGGCTGGGCCACGCGGCCGTCTCCGGCTCGGACTCCTTCTTCCAGCCCTTCCACAGGGCGAAGTCGCGCGGGTCCCGCTTGCCGCGCGGGTCGGCGTCGCCCGCGGCCTCCATGTCGTCGAGGCCCTGACGGGTCAGCTCGCCGTAGGCCGACCAGGAGCGGACGTCGAAGAAGACGTCGCCGGTCCCGTCCTCGGCCGCGTAGGCGTGGCCCCGGGCGATCAGCTCGCCGATCAGCTCGATCATCTCGGGCACGTGCCCGGTCGCGGCGGGCTCGTAGGTCGGCGGGGCGACGTTGAGAGCGGCGTAGGCGGCGTCGAGCTCGCGTCGCATGGCGTAGGCCAGGTTGTACCAGGGCCGGCCCTGCTCGGCGGCCTTGGTGAGGATCTTGTCGTCGATGTCGGTCAGGTTGCGGATGAAGGTCACGTCGTAGCCCTCGTGACGCAGCCAGCGCTGGAGCACGTCGAAGTCGACTGCCGAGCGCACGTGTCCGACGTGCGGCTCCGACTGCACGGTGAGCCCGCACAGGTAGAGACCCGCCCTCCCCTCCTCGAGGGGGACGAAGTCACGCACCTGGCGTGTCGCGGTGTCGTAGAGCCGGAAGGTCACCCGAGCAGTCTAGGAGAGGCGCGAGGTCGCCCCGACCACGTCGCCGACCCCGATCGGTTCTGGGACAGCAGTGACGGATGAGGCTGGTGGGACCTATCGTGCTGCGGTGACCACTCCCCGCACCCTCCGCCGGCAGGGCCTGTCGCTGACCGCGGTCCTGATCGGGACGATGATGGGCCCCATGCCGTCCGCCGACGCCACCACCCACTCCGCGAGCCGGCACATCGACTACCACCAGTGGTCCTCGACCGACCAGCTGCGCAGTGGGACGCTCGACGGGGTCGCGATCACCGACGGCCGGCTGCACCTGCCCGACGGCGGCCCCCGGGCGGGGACGACCCGCTCGGTCGGTGGCCGCTCCTACGAGCACGGCTCGTGGGTCTCGCCGTGGCGCTCGGTGGGCTTCGGGCTCACCGAGCTGGTGCCGTCGTGGTCGGCGCGGACCCCGCGCGACAGCTTCATCGAGGTGCGGGTGCGCGGCCGCGCCACCGACGGGCGCGAGTCGAGCTGGGACCTGATGGGCCGCTGGGCCAGCGGCGACGACCACCTCGAGCGGACCTCCCGCTCCGGGCAGGACGACGACCTCGCCTCGGTCGAGGTCGACACCTGGGTGGCCCGGGAGAGCGCGGGCCTGGCGGCCTACCAGCTCAAGGTCACGCTCCTGCGCCGCGCCGGCCAGACCGGCTCACCACGCCTCGACACCATCGGCGCGATGGCCTCCCGGCTGCCGGCCGGAAGCCCGGCGACCTCGCGGCCCGGCGACGTCCGCGGGGTCGTGCTCGACGTGCCGCGCTACTCCCAGATGATCCACGAGGGCCACTACCCGCAGTGGGGCGGCGGCGGTGAGGCCTGGTGCTCACCGGCGTCGACGGCCATGGTGCTCGGCTACTACGACGCCCTGCCCGGCGCGCGGTCCCGCTCCTGGGTGCCCGAGGGCCACCCGGACCCGTGGGTCGACGCCGCGGCCCGCTCCACCTACGACCACGACTACGGCGGCACCGGGAACTGGCCCTTCAACACCGCCTGGGCCGCCGGCCACGTCGGCTCGGCGTTCGTCACCCGTCTGCGCGGCGCCCGCCAGGCCGAGCTGTTCATCGCCGCCGGCATCCCCCTGGTCGCGTCGGTCTCGTTCGGGCCGGGTGAGCTCTCGGGTGCGCCGATCTCCTCCACCCAGGGCCACCTGCTCGTGATCGTCGGCTTCGACCGCGACGGTGACGTCGTGGTCAACGACCCGGCCGCACCGGGCAGCGACGGCGTGCGCCGCACCTACGACCGCGCCCAGTTCGAGCGCGCCTGGCTGACCCGCTCGGGCGGGCTGGTCTACGTCGTGCACGACCGGGCGCACCCGCTTCCGGGCGGGAGCCACAGCAACTGGTGAGGCTCAGCCGGCCGCTGCGGTGACGCTGATGCTGTGCCAGCCGGTCGAGCCGTCGGGGAGGACGTCGCGCTCGACCCCGGTCTGCACCTCGCCGGTCGTGTCGGTGGCCCGGACTCGTAGCTGGTGGTCCCCCTCGGGCAGGTCGAGCTCGACCTCCCAGGGCACCCAGCAGTCCTCGGAGGGCACCCGTCGCAGCGTCGCCGGCACCCAGGCGCCGCCGTCGAGGGCGACCTCGACCCCCTCGATGCCGGTGTGCTGGGCCCACGCGGTGCCGCCGACGCGCACGGCTCCGGCCGTCACGGTCGAGCCGGAGCGGGGTGCCTCGATCCGCGACGACATCTTGACCGGGCCCATCTCGCCCCAGCCGCGCTCGGTCCAGTAGGCGGTGAAGTCGGAGAAGCGCGTGACCTCGATGTCGACGAGCCACTTCGTCGCCGAGACGTAGCCGTAGAGCCCCGGGACGATCGTGCGGACCGGGAAGCCGTGGTCGATCGGCAGCGGGAGACCGTCCATGGCCACGGCGAGCATCGCGTCGCGACCGTCGGTCACCACCGAGATCGGCGTGCCGCAGGTCCACCCGTCGTCGGAGGTCTGGAGCAGCGCGTCCGCCTCCGGCGACATCCCGGCCTCCTCGAGCAGGTCGGCCAGCCGCACCCCGCTCCACCACGCGTTGCCGATCAGGGGCCCCCCGACCACGTTGCTCACGCAGTTCAGGGTGATCCAGGCCTCGGTCAGCTCGCGGGCGAGCAGGTCGTCGTAGGTCAGCACCAGCTCGCGGTCGACGAGTCCGTGGATGCGCAGCCGCCACTCGCTCGGCTCGATGGCGGGGCTCGCGATGGAGGTGTCGATGCGGTAGAAGTCCTCGACCGGTGTCGCCCACGGCGCGACGCCTGCGAGGTCGAGGCGCACCGACGCCGGGACCCGCGGCTCGCTCACGCCCGGGATGCGCAGCAGCTGTCGGCTGAGCTCGACCGTGCGTCGGCCCCGCCCCGCGAAGCGGGCGGCCACGGTGCCCAGAGCGCTGACGGCCGCGACGCCGGCCACGGCGAGCAGGAAGCCGCGGCGCGAGCCGGTCGGCGCCGCCTCGCCGCCGTCCCGCTCGCGGTCGGCGGCCCGCAACGGGTCGACGAGGACGGAGAGCGCCATCACCCACACCGCCAGCCCGGCCGCGACCGGGACCAGGTCGCCGGCGCCGGTGCCGCGGCGTCCCAGCACGCAGGCGCCGGCCACGACGGCGAGCGCCACGTAGACCGCGACCGCGGCCCACCAGGTCCGCCGGGCCAGGCGGCCCGCCCACGCGAGCAGGGCGGCCACCACGAGCACGACCCCGATGACCAGCAGCGGCTTGTCGGCCCGGCCGACCACGGCGATGAGGGCCTCGGCGACGGCGCCGGGAGTGAGCACCACGACGGTCTCGGCGACCGCCACGACCGGCGACTCACGGATCCCGAGCAGGGTCGCGACCAGGTAGCTGGCGGCCAGGCCCGCGCCGCCGGCGGCCAGGCCGGCCAGCGACCAGGTGCGGGCAGGGGTGCTCATGGGACGAGTCTGACTCAGGCATCATCATCTCGTGAACTCACCCTGGCCTGCCGAGGTCCCCGCCGAGCAGCCGTGGACACCCCGCGCGGGGGCGCTGCCACGGGTCGGCACCGGGGTCGACGTCCACCGGCTCGTGCCCGGCGTCGCCCTGCACCTGGCCGGCCTGGCCTGGCCCGACGCGCCCCGCGGGCTGGAGGGCCACTCGGACGCCGACGTCGCGGCGCACGCCGCGTGCGACGCCCTGCTCGCGGCGTCCGGGCTGGGCGACCTCGGCTCCCAGTTCGGCACCTCCGACCCCGCCTGGGCAGGCGCGTCCGGGACCTCCCTGCTGGCCGAGACCGCGGCCCGGGTGCGCGCAGCAGGCTTCGCGGTCGGCAACGTCTCGGTGCAGGTGATCGGCAACGAGCCGCGCCTGGGCCCCCGGCGCGGTGAGGCGGAGGCCGTCCTCGGCGCCGCCGTCGGGGCGCCGGTCACGGTCTCGGCCACCACCACCGACGGGCTCGGGCTGACCGGACGGGGCGAGGGGGTCGCCGCGGTGGCGACGGCCCTCGTGGTCGAGGTCGAGCCGGGGCCGGCGACCCGGACCCGCGGCTCCTGAGGCCTCAGGCCGCCCGGCGGGGGCCGACCCGGACCACCCCGTCCACGACGTCGACCTCGTAGGTCGGCACCGAGACGTGGTCGTCCTCCAGGCACGCACCGGTGCGCAGGTCGAAGCCGTGGCGGTGCGCCGGGGAGGCCACGAACGGCACCCCGTCGCGCACGCCGACGATGCCACGGGCCAGCGTCGAGGCCTTGGCGAACGGGTCGTGGTTGCCCAGGGCGAAGACCTCGTCGCCGCCGGTGCGGAAGATGGCGACGGCCTGGCCGTGCACGAGGGCTGTCA
This sequence comes from uncultured Actinomycetota bacterium, assembly GCA_963822495.1. Classification (GTDB taxonomy): domain Bacteria; phylum Actinomycetota; class Actinomycetes; order Propionibacteriales; family Nocardioidaceae; genus Nocardioides. Next base: position 153,656 of record CAWGHQ010000005.1, read on the forward strand.
CGCCGCGCTCGACCTCGAGCTCGGAGACCCGGCAGACGGCCTGCCACCGCGACGCGGGCGCATCGTGGGCCCGAGGCTGGTGCACCGACATGGCGCGAACCTAGGCCCGGGTTGTTCGGGGGGCGTAACGCCGTGTTACGCCCGTGCAAACCGGTGCCGGGTACCGAGCGACCCGGCTCCTAGACTGCCGGCGTGAGCGCCGCCGTCGTCGTCCTGGCCGCCGGGTCCGGCACCCGGGTCGGCGCCGGCGTCAACAAGGTGCTGCTGGCCCTGGGCGACGTCTCGGTCCTGGTGCGCTCGGTGCGCACCGCCCTGGCCGTCCCCGGCGTCAGCCACCTCGTCGTGGTGACCGCCCCCGACGAGCGGGAGGAGGTGGCCGGACAGCTGCGCCCCGAGCTCCCCGTCGCCGCCGGGCCGGAGGTCGTGCTGGTCGACTGGGCGGGGCCAGCCGGCACGCCTCGGAGGTGCGCGCGCTGGCGGCGCTGCGCGGCGTCGTCGAGGACGGCACGGTCGACGTCGTGGTCGTCCACGACGGAGCCCGTCCCCTGGCCTCGGCGGAGCTCTTCAGCGCGGTCGTCGACGCGGCCCGCGAGCACGGCGGCGCCCTCCCCGGCGTGCCGGTGAGCGGCCTGCTGGCGCGTGAGGGGCCGTCGCCGGTCGGTGCGATGATCACGGTCCAGACGCCGCAGGCCTTCCGCGCCGGACCGCTCCTGGCCGCCTTCGACGCCGCCGCCCGCGACGGCTTCGAGGCGACCGACACCGCCGGCGTCCTCGAGCGGTACGGCGGGCCCGGTCTGCGGGTGGTCGCCGTGCCGGGCACCGCGCTCAACCTCAAGGTGACCTGGGCCGAGGACCTCGCCGTGGCCCTGGTCCTGCTGCCCGGCGGCTAGGTCTGGGGTCCGGTCTGGGGACCGGTCTCGGCGGCGAGCACCTCGAGATCGGCCGCCGAGCCCACCCGTCGGGCCTGCCCGGGCGCCACGGCGTGCTCGACGACGTGCTGCGCGCCCAGGATGGTGACCAACCGGGCGAGGTCGAGGTCGGGGTCGAGCCCCTCGGGACCGGCGTCGCCGAGCGCTGCGACCACCCGTGCCGGGAGCACCAGCGGAGAGGCGACCGCCCACAGCGCCTCGCGGTCCACCGTGGCGCCCACCGCCCCGTCCTCGACCAGCTTGACGGTGTCGGTGACCGGGCGGACCCCCACCACCACGTGGTCGGTCGCGATCGCGCGGACCACGCAGGCGGCGAGGAAGTCCGGTGGGGTCATCGGGCACAGGCTGTCGTGCAGGACGAACGGCTCCTGGGCGGCGACGACCGAGGACCACGGGGTGCCGGTGTCGAGCAGGGTGGTGCCGGCCTCTCCGAGCGCCCAGGCCGCGCAGGCCACCAGGGCCTCGCCGTGCAGGAGGGCGTAGGGCAGCGAGCCCCTGCCCTGGTCGACGACGGCGCCGAGCGACGGCGAGAGGTCCGGGGCGTCCTGCTCGATGAGGATCATGGCGGCCCCGCGACGCCTCGCCGTCCGCGAGCCTCAGCTGGCCAGGACCTCGTCGAGGATCGTCTCGGCCTTGTCCTCGTTGGTCTGCTCGGCCAGGGCCAGCTCGGAGACCAGGATCTCGCGCGCCTTGGCCAGCATCCGCTTCTCGCCGGCCGAGAGGCCGCGGTCGCGCCCGCGGCGCCACAGGTCGCGCACGACCTCGGCGACCTTCATGACGTCGCCGCTGTGCAGCTTCTCCAGGTTGGCCTTGTAGCGACGCGACCAGTTGGTCGGCTCCTCGACGTGCTCGGCGCGGAGCACGTCGAAGACGCGCTCGAGACCCTCCTTGTCGACGACGTCGCGGACGCCGACGAGGTCGAGGTTGCACGAGGGGACCCGCACGACGAGGTCCTGCTGAGCGACGATCCGGAGGACGAGGTACTCCCGGTCCTCACCCTTGATGGTGCGGGTCTCGATGTCCTCGATGATCGCCGCGCCGTGATTCGGGTAGACGACCGTTTCTCCGACCGTGAATGTCATATGTGATGTTCCCCTTCGCTAGGACCACCTACTTTACCACGGCCCGAGGCCACCACTTTCCACGTTTTCGCAGGTCAGAGGCTCAACCGGGGTTGACATCGGCCGCGTTCTGTGGTCCGGGCGGCCCGGACGGACCCTCGAGCGGTCCTCCCGCGACGCCGGTCGCGGGCCCCGCGACACTCCGGGCCGCATCCAGGCAGAGGTGAAGTGCCCCACAGGGGCCCTCCGTGCCCGATACTGCCCGCATGGCGTGGACGAGGCGGCGCACGGCCGCAGGCAGCACCAGCGCAGGCTCGACCGGCGGCACGCTCCTCGCCGAGCCGGGCGAGCAGGCCGAGCCGGCCGGGCCCGCTAGACCAGGCCTCCGCTCCTGGTGGCCGGTGCTGCTCGTGCGCGCCGCCCACCCCGGCCAGGCGCTGGTCACCGCGCTCCTGATGGCGGCGGCGGCGCTGCTGGCCGGACGGGAGGCCCGCGAGGCGATGGTCGTGCTGGCCACGGTGCTGGTCGGCCAGGCGGTGCTCGGGTGGCACAACGACCTGCTCGACCGTGGGCGCGACGCCCGTCACCAGCCCGGGAAGCCCCTCGTCGGGGAGCGCCTCGACCCCGGCACCGTGTGGTTCTCGCTGCTGTGCGGCGTCCTGCTCCTGGTCCCGCTGGCGATCGCCACCGGCGTCGTGGCCGGCCTGTCGTACCTGATCGCCGTCGCGGTCGCCCTGCTCGGCGAGCGCCTGCTGCGCCGCGGCCGGCTCTCGTGGCTGCCCTGGGCGGTCTCCTTCGCACTGCTGCCGGCCTACCTCAGCTATGGCGGCTGGGGCGGCCAGGCCCTCGGCCCGGCGCCGTCGTGGGCGATGACGCTGCTCGCGGCCCTGCTCGGCGTCGGGGTGCACCTGCTGCGCTCCACCTACGGGCTGGTCGCGGACCACGAGGAGCACTGGCGCAGCCTGCCGGTCCGCCTCGGCCTGCGCCTGGGAGCGGCCTCGCTCCTGCGCCTGTCCGCGGGCGGGACGGTGCTGGTCGCGCTGGCGATGGCCGTCGTGGGCAGCACCGGCGGGCTCGCCCGCTGAGAGGGTCCACCGGGCGCTAGGCTGCTCGTCGTCCGCCGTCACAGACCCGAAGGTCCCGCTGCTGCCATGACTCGCCGTCCCTCCCTCCTGTGCCGGACCACGCTGGCGCTGGGCGCCCTGGCCCTGACCTCGCCCGCGCTGGCCTCCTGCGGGTTCGACAAGGCCACCAACCGGGTGAACACGATCTCGATGGGCGGCGCGGACCGCTCCGGCCAGGTCGACGTGCTCAACGCCGTGATCGTCAGCGCCCAGCCCGGCTCCGGCACCCTGATCTCGACCCTGGTCAACAACGACCCCACCGAGGCCGCCGAGCTCGACCTCATCGAGGCCGGCGACGAGACGCCCCTCGAGGTCGCCACCACCGAGCCGGTCGCGATCGACCCGCGCGGGCGTGCGGTGCTGCAGGGCGAGGACGGCGTGGGCGTCACCGGCGAGTTCACCCCCGGCGACGTCATGTCGCTGACCTACACCTTCGCCAACGGTGAGCAGTCGGTCCTCGAGGTGCCGGTGGTGCCGGCGTGCCGCCAGTGGGAGGGGCTCGACGGCTCCGCCGAGGCTCTCGCGACTCCCGAGCCGACCGCGGGCAGCGCCGACGGGCAGGGGTCCGGCCAGCAGCAGGGCGCCGGCAAGCCGGGCGCGGCCAAGCCGGGCGCCGGCAAGCCGGACGCAGGCAAGCCGGGCGCCGGCAAGGGCGGCGGGTCGTCCGCCTCGCCCAGCCCGACGCCCAGCCCGTCCGAGACCACCGCGTCCGCACCTGCCGGGAGCGACGAGATCGCCTACGAGTGCGAGCTGCCCGAGCCCGCTGCCGAGTGAGAGGCCGACCATGACCCACACCCTGATCCTGCTCCGCCACGGCGAGAGCGAGTGGAACGCCAAGAACCTCTTCACCGGCTGGGTCGACGTCCCCCTCAACGACAAGGGTCGCGGCGAGGCCGCCGCCGGCGGGCGTCAGCTGGTGGAGGCCGGGCTGCTGCCCGACGTGGTGCACACCTCGCTGCTGCGGCGCGCGATCAGCACCGCGCACCTCGCCCTCGACGAGGCCGACCGGCACTGGATCCCGGTCCGGCGCTCCTGGCGTCTCAACGAGCGCCACTACGGCGCCCTCCAGGGCAAGGACAAGAAGCAGACGCTGGCCGAGTACGGCGAGGAGCAGTTCATGCTCTGGCGCCGCTCCTTCGACACCCCGCCGCCCGAGCAGGACCCCGACGACGAGTTCAGCCAGGCCGGTCTGGCGCAGTACGCCGACCTCGGGGACGACATGCCGCGCACCGAGTGCCTGCGCGACGTCATCGTGCGGATGCTGCCCTACTTCGACGACGCGATCGCCACGGACCTGCGGGCCGGTCGCACCGTCCTGGTCGCCGCCCACGGCAACAGCCTGCGCGGCATCGTCAAGCACCTCGACGGCATCGGCGACGACGACATCGCGGGGCTCAACATCCCCACCGGCATGCCGCTGGTCTACCGCCTCGACGACGACCTGCGACCCACCGTGGTCGGCGGCGAGTACCTCGACCCGGACGCCGCCGAGGCCGCCGCCGCGGCCGTGGCCAGCCAGGGTCGCTGAGCGGACCCCGGGGCCTCGAGCGGGGGGCCTGGAGCGGGGGCCTAGAGCGACTCGGTGCGGCGGGGGTACTCCCCGGTGACCACGAAGACGACGCGGTTGGCCACCGAGACCGCGTGGTCGGCGATCCGCTCGTAGTAGCGGCCCAGGAGGGCCAGGTCGACCGCGGCCTCGACGCCGTGGGACCAGTCGTCGGAGAGCAGCTCGGTGAAGCTCTTGCGGCGCAGCTGGTCCATCACCTCGTCGTCGCGGCCGAGCTCGATGGCCGCCTCGACGTTGCGGTCGACGATGATCCTGGCCACGCGGGAGACCATGTCCTCGGCCGTCATGGCCATCTTGTTGATCGTCGGGCGCACCTCGGCCGGCACCGCCACCTCGGGCACGCGCAGTCGCGCGATCTTCGCGACGTGGACCGACAGGTCGCCCATCCGCTCCAGCTCGCTGACCATCCGCAGGCCCGCCACGACGGTGCGCAGGTCACCGGCCACCGGCTGCTGGAGCGAGAGCAGGTTGAAGGCTGAGTCCTCGACCCGCTCGCGGGCGCGGTCGATCTCGACGTCGCCGCTGATCACCTGCTCAGCGATCTCGGCGTCGCCCTCGGTCAGCGCGCGGGTCGCCAGGCCCACCGCCGTCTCGACGTTGCGGCAGATGCTCGCGAGGTCGTCGAAGATGCCGTCGAGCTGCTCGTGGAAGAGATCACGCATGGACCCGACCATAGGCGGCGTCGGGGCGACCCCGATGACCACCCGGGGCCGGCAGTTGAACGGGCGGTGAACACTCGCGCACCGCGACGCTCGCCGCAGCGGCGCGGTGCGGGCGCCCTCTACGATCGAGACGTGGACCCGACGCTGCAGGCCTTCCTGGCCGCCGTCATCGGTGCGGTCGTCGCCGGTGGTGCCGTGCTGGCCTGGCACGTCAGCGACCTCCAGCAGTACGCGCGTCCCAGCACCGAGGAGCCGCTCGTGCCGGCCGGCGTCGCGGCGGTGCTCAACGTCCTGCGCAGCAGTGCGGTCGTGGTCGACGACGCCGACCTGGTCGTCAAGGCCTCGGCCCCGGCCTACGCGCTCGGCCTGGTCCGCGGTCACGCGCTGGCCTCCGACGAGCTGGCCGGCCTGATCACCCAGGTGCGTCGGGACGGCCAGATCCGCGAGACCGAGCTCGTCCTGGGCCGCGACGGGGCCCCCTCGCGCCACGTCACCGCCCGGGTCGCGCCGCTGGGCCACCGTCTCGTGCTGGCCCTGGTCGAGGACCGGACCCGCGAGCGCCGCGTCGAGGCGGTGCGCCGCGACTTCGTGGGCAACGTCAGCCACGAGCTCAAGACCCCGGTCGGGGCGCTGCGACTGCTGGCCGAGGCCGTGCACGACGCCGCCGACGAGCCCGAGGCCGTGCGCCGCTTCGCCGACCGGATGGTGACCGAGGGCGAACGCCTGAGCCGGCTGGTCCAGCAGGTCATCGAGCTGTCGCGCCTGCAGGGCGACGAGCCCCTCGACCACCCCGTGCCGGTCTCGGTCGACGACGTCATCGCGGTGGCGATCGACACCAGCGCCATCGACGCCGCAGCCCGCCAGATCGGCGTCGCCGTCGGCGGGGCGCCGGGGCTGAAGGTCTTCGGCAACGAGGAGCAGATCACCGCCGCCGTGGCCAACCTGGTCGCCAACGCCGTCGCCTACTCCGACGCCGGCGCGACCGTCCTGGTCAACACCAAGCTGGTCGCCGAGGACCTCGAGCTGTCCGTCGTCGACCAGGGCATCGGCATCCCCACCGCGGAGGTCGAGCGCATCTTCGAGCGGTTCTACCGCGTCGACCCGGCCCGTCACCGCTCGACCGGCGGCACCGGTCTGGGCCTCTCGATCGTCAAGCACGTGGCCGCCACCCACGGCGGCGACGTGCGAGTCTGGTCCCAGGAGGGCCGCGGCTCGACGTTCACCCTGACCCTTCCCCTGGCCCCGCACGGTGCCGACCCGAGCGCCGCCGAGGCGGCCGACGACCTGGAGGACCGCCCGTGACCCGGGTACTCGTCGTGGAGGACGAAGAGAGCTACAGCGACGCGCTCTCCTACATGCTGCGCCGCGAGGGCTTCGAGGTAGCCGTGGCCGCCGACGGCAACGCCGCCCTGGTCGAGTTCGCCCGCAACGGCGCCGACGTCGTGCTGCTCGACCTGATGCTGCCGGGCATCCCCGGCACCGAGGTCTGCCGCACCATCCGTCAGACGTCCTCGGTGCCGGTGATCATGGTCAGCGCCAAGGACGACGAGGTCGACAAGGTGGTCGGGCTCGAGCTCGGCGCCGACGACTACGTCACCAAGCCGTACTCGCCCCGCGAGCTCGTGGCCCGCATCCGTGCCGTCCTGCGCCGCGGCTCCGCCGAGGCCGACGTCGCCGCCGACACCCTCGAGGCCGGGCCCATCCGGATGGACGTCGAGCGGCACGTCGTCACCGTCGACGGCACCGAGCAGCGGCTCCCCCTCAAGGAGTTCGAGCTGCTCGAGCTGTTCCTGCGCAACCCGGGTCGGGTGCTCACCCGAGGCCAGCTGATCGACCGGGTCTGGGGCGCCGACTACGTCGGCGACACCAAGACCCTCGACGTCCACGTCAAGCGCCTGCGCGCCAAGCTCGAGCCCGACCCCGGCGAGCCCAAGCTGCTCGTGACCGTGCGCGGCCTGGGCTACAAGCTCGACCTCTGAGGGGTTTTCGGGCGTCCGGCGGCTGGGAATCCCCGGTCAGCCGGGGACTTTCGAGGTTGTCGTGGTTTACGAACCACGACAACGCTGGGAGTCCCCGGCCAGCCGGGGATTCCCAGCGTCAGTTTCCCCGGTCAACCGGGGATTCCCACCGGCGCCGCCGCCAGCCAGGCGTCGACGCCGGCGGGGCTGAGGACGTGGTCGAGGACGGTGGCGGCGCAGCCGACCAGGCCGGCGCGGTCGCCGTAGGTGGCCGGGAGGATCTGCAGGTCGCGGGTGGCCAGGGCGGCCGAGCGGGCGTAGATGCTCTCGCGGACGCCGGCGGAGTAGGTCTCGAAGGCGACCGGCATGTCGCCGCCGAGCACGACCGCCTGGGGGTTGAGCAGGTTGATCGCGACCGCCAGCACCTCGCCGAGCCGCCGGCCGCTCTCGCGCAGGAGCGCGCGGGCCGGCCCGTCGCCGGCCTGGGCCAGGGCGACCAGGTCGCGCACGTGCGTGACCGGGCGGCCCTCCTCGGCCATGCGCGCCACCAGGGCCCATCCGCCGGCGAGGGTCTCTAGGCAGCCCGTGGCGCCGCACCGGCACGGCAGACCCGCCGCGGCGTCGACGATGGTGTGGCCGATCTCGCCGGCGGCGCCGAGGTGGCCCGTGACCACCTGCCCGCCGGCGACGATCCCGAGCCCGAGCCCGGTCGAGGCCTTGACGACCAGCACGTCCTGGAGGTCGGCGAGTCGTCCCAGCCGCTCGGAGCGGGCGAGCGCGTCGGCGTCGTTGGCCAGGTAGAGCGGCGGCTCCACCGAGCCGCCCTCGCGTGCGGCGCGTCCCAGGCCCGTCAGGTACGGCGCCAGGGGGACGCCGTCCCAGCCGGCCATCACCGGCGAGTCGACGCTGGCCCCCCGCACGCCGTCGACGGTGCCCGGAAGGCTCACCCCGATGCCGAGGACCCGGCGGGGCGGACGCTCGAGCCCCGCGAGCAGGTCCCCCAGGTCGGTGGCCACCGCCGGCATGAGGTCCTCGGGCCCCGTGCCGGCCGGGTGCTCCCGCGAGCTCGAGGCCAGCTCGCGCCCGTCGAGGTCGACGACGGCGAGCTGGCTGCGGGAGCGTCCCAGCGCAGCGGCCAGGACCACCCCGGCGTCGGCGTCGAAGACCAGACCGGTGGCCGGCCGGCCACCGGTGGAGGCCAGCTCGTCGCCGGCGCGCAGCAGGCCCGCGTCGCTGAGCAGGGCCAGCCGGGCGCCGACGGCGGTCCGCGAGAGGCCGGTCGCCCGTCCCAGACCCGCGCGCGTGCTGGCGCGGCCGCTGCGCACCAGGGAGAGCAGGTCGCCGGCGCTCGCGCCCGCGCTCGTCGGCGCCCGGCGCTCACGCACCGAGAACCGTGCGCCCTGAGGGTCAGCGACCGTGTCGACCATCACCCCATTTAGCCCTGTCACCCTCAAGTCACGCAACTTTTGCTTGAGAGAAACCTAAGTCGGCTTGCTATAGATCAGAAGTGGCCTACGGTGGTGGTATGACCGACGCTCCCCCCACCTACCCCCAGGTCTGCGACTTCGTCGTCTTCGGGGGGACCGGTGACCTGTCCCTGCGCAAGCTCCTGCCCGCGCTCTACCGCCGCGAGGTCGAGGGCCAGCTGCCAGCCGACACCCGCATCGTCGGCGTCTCGCGCTCCCTCCTCGACGACGACGCCTACCGCAGCGAGGTCCGCACCGCGCTGGCCGCGCACGTGGAGGCCCGCGAGATCGACCAGGCCGCCGTCGAGCGCCTGATCGCCCGCGTGCACCACGTCAGCCTCGAGTTCGACGACGGCGAGCGGTGGCACCTGCTGCACGGCCTGCTCAAGGACCGCCCCCGTGCGGCCGAGGCCGTCCGCGTCTTCTACCTCGCGGTCCCACCGTCGGCCTTCGGCCCGATCTGCGCGCACCTCGACGACGTCGGCCTGGTCGACGAGCGCTCCCGCGTGGTCATGGAGAAGCCGATCGGCCACGACCTGGCCTCCTCCCGCGAGGTCAACGACGCCGTCGGCCGGGTCTTCGCGGAGTCGCAGATCTTCCGCATCGACCACTACCTCGGCAAGGAGAGCGTCCAGAACCTCCTGGTCACCCGCTTCGCGAACACCTTCCTCGAGCCCCTGTGGAACTCGCGGTGGGTCGACCACGTGCAGATCACCGTCGCCGAGTCGCTCGGCGTCGGCGACCGCGGGCCCTACTACGACCGCGCCGGCGCCCTGCGCGACATGGTCCAGAACCACCTCCTCCAGCTGCTCTGCCTGGTCGCGATGGAGCCGCCGACCTACGTGGGGCGCGAGACGGTGCGCGACGAGAAGCTGAAGGTGCTCCAGGCCCTCAAGCCGATGAGCCCGGCCGACGTCGAGCGCGACACGGTGCGCGGGGCCTACGCGGCCGGCCTCGTCGACGGCCACCCGGTCGCCTCCTACGCCGACGACCTCGGCGGGGCCGCCCCCGCGGGGGGCAGCAGCACGGAGACCTTCGTCGCGCTGCGCACCGAGGTGCAGAACTGGCGCTGGGCCGGGGTCCCGTTCTACCTGCGCACCGGCAAGCGGATGCCGCAGCGGACCTCGGAGATCGTCGTCGTCTTCAAGCACCCGCCCCACCACATGTTCCCGCACGCCGAGGGCCAGACCGAGGCCAACCGCCTGCACATCCAGGTCCAGCCCGACGAGGGCATGCGGCTGCACCTGACGGCCAAGGAGCCCGGCCCGGGCGGCTACCGGCTGCGCCCGGTCTCGCTGGACCTCTCCTACGCCGCCGCCTTCGGCCAGCGCTCCCCCGACGCCTACGAGCGCCTGATCATGGACGTCGTCAAGGGCGACGCGACGCTGTTCATGCGCCGCGACGAGATCGAGGCCGCCTGGTCGTGGGCCGAGCCCGTGCTGCGGCACTGGGCCCAGAGCCCCGAACGGCCGCGCCGCTACGCCGCCGGCACCCCCGGACCCACCGCCGCCACCATGCTCATCGAGCGGGACGGCCGTTCCTGGCAGGAGAGCGACACATGACCCAGCCCAACCCCCAGCCTGTCCCCCGGCCCGACCTCGCCCTCCCACCGGTCCACCCGGTGGTGGAGCAGGTGACCCGGCGGATCACCGAGCGCAGCGCGACCGCGCGGGCGACCTACCTCCGACGGACCCGGGCGGCCGCCGAGGCCGCCGGCGGCGCGGCGCGGTCCCGGCTGGGCTGCGCCAACCTCGCCCACGGCTTCGCGGCCTCCGAGCCCGCCGAGAAGGCGGACCTGCGCGCCACCGGCGGACGGGTCAAGCCCAACGTCGCGATCGTCACCTCCTACAACGACATGCTCTCGGCCCACCAGCCCTACGGCGCCTACCCGCCCGTGCTGAAGGCCGCGGTCGCGCGGGCCGGAGGCATCGCCCAGGTCGCAGGTGGCGTGCCGGCGATGTGCGACGGCATCACCCAGGGCCGGGACGGCATGCAGCTCTCGCTCTACAGCCGCGACGTCATCGCGATGTCCACGGCGATCGCGCTCTCCCACGACATGTTCGACGCCGCCCTGATGCTCGGCGTCTGCGACAAGATCACCCCGGGGCTGCTGGTCGGCGCCCTGGCCTTCGGCCACCTCCCGACGGTCTTCGTGCCGGCCGGGCCGATGACCTCCGGCCTGCCGAACGCCGAGAAGGCCCGGGTGCGCCAGCAGCACGCCGAGGGCCTCGTGGACCGGGCCGCGCTGCTCGACGCCGAGGCGGCGTCCTACCACTCGCGCGGCACGTGCACCTTCTACGGCACCGCGAACTCCAACCAGCTGCTGATGGAGGTCCTCGGGCTGCACCTGCCGGGGTCCTCCTTCGTCAACCCGGACTCACCGCTGCGCGAGCCCCTGACCCGCGCCGCGGCCGCGCGGGCCGTGGCGCTGAGCCGGCAGGGCGCCCTGGCCTCCGGCGAGGAGACGGCACCGATCGGCGAGCTGGTCGACGAGCGGGCGGTCGTCAACGCCTGCGTCGCGCTGCTGGCCAGCGGCGGGTCGACCAACCACACGATGCACCTCGTCGCCGTCGCCAACGCCGCCGGCATCGCGCTGACCTGGGACGACCTGTCGGACCTCTCGGCCGTGGTGCCGCTGCTGAGCCGGATGTACCCCAACGGCACGGCCGACGTGAACCACTTCCACGCCGCCGGCGGCATCGGCTTCCTCGTGCGCACCCTGCTCGGTGCCGGCCTGCTGCACGAGGACGTCGCCACCGTCGTCGGTCGTGGACTGGCCCGCTACACCACCGAGCCCGTGCTCGACGCCGACGGCGCGCTGTCCTGGCGCGAGGGCGCGACCGCGTCCCTCGACCACGCCGTCCTGCGCCCGGCCGACGACCCGTTCTCCGCCGACGGCGGGCTGCGCATCCTCGACGGACCCCTCGGCCGCGCGGTCGTCAAGGTCTCCGCCGTGGACCCCTCGCACCGCACCGTCACGGCGCCCGCCCTGGTCTTCGACGACCAGGACGACCTGCTCGCCGCCTTCGGCGAAGGAAGGCTCGACGGTCGCGACCTGGTCGCCGTCGTCCGCTACCAGGGGCCTGCCGCCAACGGCATGCCCGAGCTGCACAAGCTGACCCCCGCCCTCGGCGTCCTCCAGGACCGCGGGCAGCAGGTCGCGCTGGTCACCGACGGACGCATGTCGGGCGCCTCCGGCAAGGTCCCGGCGGCGATCCACGTCACCCCGGAGGCCGCCCTCGGCGGTCCGCTGGCGCGCGTGCGCGACGGCGACCTGATCACCCTCGACGCCACCACGGGCGTCCTCGGGCTGCACGTCGAGGACGACTTCGCCACCCGCGCCTCGACCGGTCGTCCCCCCCAGGGCGAGGAGTGGGCCGGAACCGGTCGCGAGCTCTTCGCCGCCTTCCGGGCCGGCGTCGGACCCGCCGACGCCGGCGCCAGCGTCTTCCCAGCCGTCACCACCTCGGAGGTTCCCGTTGCCCAGCCCGTCTGAGACCGCCCAGGTCAGCCCTCAGGTCGACCCCCTGGTCGACCCCCTGGCCGGCACCCTGCCCGTCTCGCTGCTCGACGTCGCCCCGGTCGTGCCGGTCGTCGTCCTCGACGACGCGTCCCATGCGGTGCCCCTGGCGCGCGCGCTGGTCGCCGGCGGCCTGCCGGTGATCGAGCTGACGCTGCGCACCCCCGTCGCCCTCGAGGCCATCCGGGCCATCGCCGCCGAGGTGCCCGAGATCCTGCTCGGCGCCGGGACGGTGACCACACCGGCCCTGGCCGAGGCCGCCCGCGCGGCCGGCGCCCGGTTCCTCGTCTCGCCGGGCGCGACCCCTGCCCTCCTGGCCGGCCTGCTCGACACCGGGCTCCCCTTCCTGCCGGGCACGGCCTCGGTCTCGGAGGTGCTCGCGGTGCTCGAGGCCGGGATCGGTGAGATGAAGTTCTTCCCCGCCGAGGCCGCCGGCGGTGTGCCCTACCTGAAGGCCGTCGCGGCGCCGGTCCCGGCCGCGCGCTTCTGCCCGACCGGCGGCATCACCCCCGCCAGCGCCGCCTCCTACCTGGCGCTGCCCAACGTGGGCTGCGTCGGCGGGTCCTGGCTGACCCCGCCCGAGGCCCTCGCCACCGGCGACTGGGCGCGCGTCGAGGCCCTGGCGCGGCAGGCCGCGGCCCTCGGCTGACCCCGTCCCGGGTCCGAGCCGAGGGGGTGGGCCGAACCACGCCGTGAGCGCACCTAGGCTCGCGGCGTGACGACCCTGCAGACCACCGATCGCCGGGTGGACTGGCCGCCGCTCGCGGCCGTCGCGTGCACCCTGGTGCTGTGGGCCTCCGCCTTCGTCGCCATCCGCCACCTGGGTCGCGACTTCTCCCCGGGCGCCCTGTCGTTGGGTCGCCTCGCGGTCGGCTCGCTGGTGCTCGGGGCCGTGGCGCTGGCCGGCAGCAGCGGCCCCCGGGCGCGCCCCGGCCGCCGCGCGCTGCCCCGCCCGACCGCGCGGGAGTGGGCCTCGATCGGTGGCATCGGGGTGCTGTGGTTCGGCGTCTACAACCTGGCGCTCAACGAGGGCGAGCTGCGCGTCGACGCCGGCACGGCGGCGATGCTCATCCAGGTCTCACCGGTGCTCATCGCCCTGCTGGCCGCCCTGTTCCTGGACGAGCGCTTCACCGCCCGGCTCGCGCTCGGGCTGGCCCTGGCCTTCGGCGGCGTCGCGCTGATCGGCGCGTCGTCACCGGGCGACGGCCGTGGGACGCGACCTCGTCGGCGTCGGTCTGGTGCTCCTGGCCGCGGCGGTGTACGCGGTCTCGCTGGTCCTGCAGAAGCCGCTCGTCCGGCGCCTCTCCGCGCTGCACGTGACCTGGCTGGCCTGCAGCGTCGGGGCGCTGGTCTGCCTGCCGTTCGCCCCGACCCTGCTGCGCGAGCTCTCCGCCGCGCCGACGTCGTCGGTGTGGTGGGTGGTCTACCTCGGGGTCTTCCCGACCGCGATCGCCTTCACGACCTACGCCTTCGCGCTGACCCGCATGGACGCCTCCCGGCTCGGCGTGACCACCTACCTGGTGCCGCCGATCACGATCGTGCTCGGGCTGGTGCTGCTCGACGAGGCCCCGCCCTCACTGGCCTACGCCGGCGGCCTGCTCGCGCTGGTCGGCGTCTCGGTCGCACGACGCGGCCCGCGGCGACGCCTCAGTCAGCGAGAGCAGTGAGCAGCTGCTGACGCAGCGCCTTGGTGGCGCGGCTGCGCAGCTGGCTGACCCGCGACTCGGTGACCTGGAGCACGCGGCCGATCTCGGCCAGGGTGAGGCCCTCGAAGAAGTACAGGGCGATGATGATCTGGTCCCGCTCGGGCAGGAAGCGCACGGCCCGCATCAGCAGGTCGCGGGTGCCCTCGTCCTCGAAGGCCTCCTCGAGGCCAGGGCCGGCGTCGCCGATCTCGACCAGCTCCTCGTCGGCGGCCACCCCCATCTGCGTGGGCTTGCCGGCCATCTCGCGCAGCTCGGCGACCCGGATGCCCAGGCGTGCGGCCAGCTCGACGTCGTCGGCGTCGCGGCCCAGCTCGTGGTGCAGCGCGGTGCGGGCGACCTCGATGTCGCGCAGCCGGTTGCGCACCGAGCGCGGCACCCAGTCGGCGGCGCGGATCGAGTCGATGATGGCGCCGCGGATGCGCGGCACGGCGTAGGTCTGGAACTGCAGCCCGCGGGAGTGGTCGAACTTCTCGATCGCGTCCATCAGCCCGATCACGCCCTCGGAGACGAGGTCGGCGGACTCCACCGAGGCCGGCAGACCGCTGCGCACCCGGCCGGCGACGTACTTGACCAGCGGCGAGTACTGCAGCACGAGCTGGTTGCGCAGCTCGGCGTCGCCAGTGGTCTTGTACTCGGCCCACAGTGCGGCCACCGAGGCGTCGGGGCTCGTGGCGGTTCGGGTGGCTCCCATGCGTGTCCTCCTTGCGTTCGTCCAGGAGAGACGCTATACCGCGCGGCGGGACGGGGTGGTTGAAACGAGAATCCTCGGCTCAGTCGTCGAGGAAGCGGAGCTCGTCGAGGATCTGCTGCTGACGCACCTGGGCGCGCCGGCGCGCCTCGGCGGGGTCGACCTGCTCGTCGGGCTCGGGAGCCTCGACACCGAGCAGGACGCGGGTGACGGCGGCGAGATCCTCCTCGAGCGAGCCCCGGGTGGGCTCGTCGGGGGCAGCCTCGTCGTGGGCACCCGGGGTGGGGTCGGCGTCCATGGGTCGCAGTCTAGGGCCGCAGACCTCAAACGGCGCGCCACGGACCGAGGTCCGTGACGCGCCGCCCGTCTGTGGAGGAGCTGTCAGGAGCAGGCGGTCGTGGTCAGACCACCCGTCGACTTCTTGTAGTAGTAGGTCACGCTGCTGTCGGCGTGCTTGGCCGAGAGGCAGAAGTCGTTGGCCGCCACGCTCTTGACGACGACGGAGACCTTGGGGTCGCCCTTGAAGTTCGGGAGGTTGGTGATCGTGCCGGCCGTGGTCGCGGCGGCTGCGGCGGCCGGGTAGGTCTGGGTGTCGACGTAGGTGGTCTCCATCTCGGTCGCCGCGTTGCGGATGTCGCTCTTCGCGCTGGCGTCGTAGCCCTTCTGACGCTGCGAGAGGAAGACGGGGATGGCGATGGCGGCCAGGATGCCGATGATGACGACGACGACGAGGAGCTCGATGAGGGTGAAGCCCTTGTCCTTCTCGTCGAGGGACTTCCGGAGGCGGTTGAGCATGGGGGATCTCCTTGCGGGTGGTGTCCGGGGGGCGGGGGGATGGAGCGGGAGGAAGAACGGCACTGCGGGTGGGTCGTGGTGCTGGTGCCACCAGAGGTGTCTCGGGACGCACGACCCCGGTTGACCCGGTCGACGGCCACGGTGCAGCGGCTACGACGCCCGGAGGCGACGAACGGCGCGTCACGGACCGAGGTCCGTGCGCGCCGCTCGACGTCGAGGGGAGCTGTCAGCAGGTCGCGCCGGCAGCCATGAGCCCGCCCGTCGACTTCTGGTAGTACCAGGTCGCCGAGCTGTCCGCGTGCTTCGCCGAGAGGCAGAAGTCGTTGGCCGTCTTGCTCTTGATGAGCACGGTGACCTTCGGGTCGCCCTTGAAGTTCGGGAGGCTGGTGGCCGTGCCGGCGGCGGTGGTGCTCACGGCCGGGTAGGTCTGGGAGTCGACGAAGGTGGTCTCCATCTCGGTCGCCGCGTTGCGGATGTCGCTCTTCGCGCTGGCGTCGTAGCCCTTCTGCCGCTGCGAGAGGAAGACGGGGATGGCGATGGCGGCCAGGATGCCGATGATGACGACGACGACGAGGAGCTCGATGAGGGTGAAGCCCTTGTCCTTCTCGTCGAGGGACTTCCTGAGGCGGTTGAGCATGGGGGATCTCCTTGGTGGGTGGTGTTCCGGGGGGTTGGTGTCCGGGGGGGCGGTGCAACGGGGTGAACGGTAGAGCGGTGGTGCGGGACGCCGTGGCGCTTTGACAGCAGAGATGTCGGATCGGGCGCAAGAGGGGTTGAGCCTGGTCCAGACCAGTCGCTGCGGAGCCTCAAGACCTGGGCGAACGCCTCCGAAGCCCCGGGTGCACGACTTAACCTCAGGAGCCCGAGTCCCACCGGGCCGCACAGCACCCCCCTTCTCCCTCCCGCCCCCACCCCCGAGGACCTCCCATGCCGGCACCATCGCAGCGCCCTGTCGGCGCGGCCGGCTTCACGCTGATCGAGGTCCTCACGGTGATCACGCTGATGGGCATCGTCCTGGCCATCTCGGTCAGCGGCTGGGTGCGCTGGACCCAGGCCAACGAGCAGGCCGGGACCGCGAGCAAGATCGAGGCGACGCTGCGCCAGGCCCAGCAGCAGGCGGTGACCGAGGGCAGCTCGATCTGCGTGCTCTTCAGCCCGAGCGCCGACTCCTGGACCACCTACCGCGGCGCCTGCGGCGCCACCACGAGCACGCTGGAGGGGCCCGTCAAGATCGACTCGAAGCGGGTCCACCTCATCACCCCCAGCTTCGCGAGCAGTGCCGGGGTCACGTTCACCTCACGGGGGACGGCGACGCCGGGCTCGCTCGTCGTGACCCGCGACGGATCCTCCCGTCAGATCCAGATCAAGGTGGAGGGGTTGACCGGTCGTGTCGTCGTCGCCTAGTCGTCGGTCGGCGGACGCCGGCTTCTCGCTCATCGAGCTGCTCGCGTGCCTCGCGCTGATCACACTCGTCTCGGGCGCCGTCGTGCCCCAGCTGATCACCGGCATCCGCTCCAACGACCTGGCCAAGATCCGCACCCAGGCCAAGACCGTCGCGCAGTCCCAGGCCGAGAAGATGCGCAACCTGCCCTACCACCTGGCCCCGGACGCCGGAGAGTTCCGCGACGTGCTGGACACCTACTACCGCAACCGGACCGGACCCACCACCGCGGTCACCTGCGGGAGCGCGGGGGCCTGGACGGTCCCGACCACCGGCTGGACCGGCTACGTCTCCGACACCGCCACCCGGTGCCCCTGGGAGCCGGTGGGCCCGCTCTACCGCAAGGTCGACCTCCAGGGCGACTTCGTCGTGGTCACCGACACCCGCTTCCTCAGCGACGTGGGCACGTCGACCTCGGTCCTCACCCCGGCCGCGGACTACAACGCCTTCCCGCCCTCGACGCCGACCGTCCCGCCCGACCCCCGCAAGGCCCTGCCGCCCTCGTCGCAGATCGGCGTGACGGTCGCGGTCTTCCCCGCCCGGGTGCCGATCAGCAACCCGATCACCTCGACCACCCAGATCGGGCGCTCCGAGCCGGCCAAGCCTCGGGTCGCCAGCCGGGTCGAGATGTCGGTCGTCGACATCGGCACGACCTCCGCGGACGGTCTCCCGGTGACCTTCTCCGCCGGCGTGGTCAACCTGAGCACGTCGCTCACCGCGACCAGCAACACCACCGGCAGCCTGGCCGCGGCACTGACCGGCGTCGGCACCGGCGAGCAGAAGAGCGGGGCGACCGCCCAGCTCACCGCTCCGCCCAACGCGACGAAGACCGCGACCACCGCCCCCGGAGGCACGCTCGGCGTCGCCTGCACCCTCGCCTGCTGGGGCGCCAGCCGCACCAGCGCCCTGAGCGCCGGCACCTCCGACGGGCTGCCGAACTTCAACTCACCCACTGCCCCCGCGGCGGCCACGCTGGACTCGTCGAGCTTTCAAGGGATCTCGCTCTACGGCGGCCCGGGTTCCTTCTACCGTCCCGGACCTCGAGCTGTCCCTGGTCCAGCCGCTCGTGCGGGCCGACACCGGGAGCGGGGTCAAGGACGGCGTCGACGCGAACTGCACCGCGAACAACAGCATCGGCACCGACGGCAACCGGGTCACCGCCGCCGGCTGGCTGCGCACGACCGGCGACGGGGTCGGCCCGGACGCCAACCTCGTGGAGGCCTGCGGGGTGGCCCGCACCGGCGCCATCTCGTTGCTGCCGACCCTCTTCGCCCCTGAGGGGTTGATCAAGGTCAGCCTGACGCAGGCGGCCACGAGCTGCCGCGTCGGTGGCCTGACCCACGCCTCGACGGCGACCACCGGCTACGCCGCCGTCGTGCAGTACTGGAACGGCACGGGCTACGCCTCGGTGCCGGTCACCTCGGGTTCGGCCAACGACCCGCTCGCCGGCGTCAACCTCGCCACCACCTCGGTCGGCAGCGGGCACGTCCTGGGCGACTACATCGCCTCCTGGTCGTCGGCGACGACCGCGCGCGTCACCAGGAGCGCCTCGGCCGGCGACCGCCTCGGTGTCCGTCCCCGGGGTCGTCAACATCACCACCCAGCCGGTGCGCACCCGCACGGAGATCCTGGCGCCGACCCCCACCCCGACGCCGACGCCCACCCCGACGCCGACGCCGACGCCGACGTCAACGCCCGTCCTCCCCCTGCCCACGCTTCCCACCGTCACCCTGCCCACCCTGCCGACCGGGACGGCAACGGTGAGCCCGACGGCGACCCCGACGGTGACCGTCCCGAGCACCCAGCTCGACCCCGCCTCCGCGGTGACGATGTCGGTCGGCACCTTCTCGTGCGACGCGATGGACGCGCGATGAGGCGCCAGCCGCGTTCGTCGAGCCCAGGCGACCAGGGCTTCACGCTGATCGAGATCCTGGTCGCGATCAGCATCTTCTCCATCCTGGGGAGCCTGATGCTGGGCTTCGCGCTCTCCACCTCCCGGGTCACCGCCAGCGTCGGGAACGCCGCGGACGTCACCGGCGAGTCGCGGCTCGCCCTGGAGCGGATGGCGCGCGAGCTGCGCCAGGCCCGCGAGGTGGATGCGGTGCAGTTCCAGTCGGCCACCACCACGACGACCGCCATCACCTTCTGGACCGACTTCAACGCCAACGGCCTGCGTGACCTCGACATCTCCGACCCCGAGGTGCTCACCTACCGGTGGGACCCCGGCACTCAGGCGCTCACCCTGACCGCCAACGACGCCAGCGGCTCCGCGGTGACCCGCCCCGTCCTGGCCGGCACCGTGGTCGACTTCTCGCTCGGACTCCAGAGCAGCCTGTGGGCCTACGACACCAGCCCGAACGACGGCGTCCCGACCACCTGGGCCGAGCTGGACGCCGCGGGTGCGCCCGTGGGCAACCGGAACGGCCGTCCCGACGGACCCGAGCTCGAGCACATCGACCTCGTCTCCTTGACCATGAAGGTGCGCGAGGGCGGCGCCGAGCAGACCTTCACCACGCAGATCGACCTACGGAACATGGCCCAGAGCTGATGACGACTCCGAACTCCTCCCACACGGCCCCAGCCACGGCCACGGCCCCGGCCAAGACGGCAGCGCACCGCGACGACGGGGCGGCGATGATCATCACGATGATGGTGATCGCGCTCGTCGGCGTGCTCGCCACCACGGTGCTGAGCGTGACGGTCAACAACCTCGGGTCGGCGCGCCGCGCGCAGGACTCCGCCCTCGCGCTCGACGCCGCCGACGCCGGCCTGACCCAGATGGTCGTCCAGCTGCGCTCGAAGGGCGTCCGCGGGCTGCCGAGCACGCTGCCGGCCTGCACCCGCGACGGGTGGAAGACCGCGACCCCCATGCTGAACCAGGCCGTGCCGGGCACGAGCCTCCAGCGCTACAAGACCTGGGTGGCGCTGTGCCCCACCTCGGCGACCGACAAGCGCACCAAGACCCTCAAGGTCACCTCGCAGGGCTCGGCCGGCAACGGCGTGCGCGTCGTCCAGGAGACCGTC
Source organism: uncultured Actinomycetota bacterium (assembly GCA_963822495.1). Classification (GTDB taxonomy): domain Bacteria; phylum Actinomycetota; class Actinomycetes; order Propionibacteriales; family Nocardioidaceae; genus Nocardioides. Next base: position 173,597 of record CAWGHQ010000005.1, read on the forward strand.
AACCTGGTCCCGCGGCTCGGCTTCCCCCTGGGCGTGTTCGCGAAGTCGTTCCAGGGAGGCGGCAGCGCCGACTTCGACGGCATCTCGGTCTTCAGCACCGGCTGCGTGTGGGAGCGCTCCAAGATCCACTTCACCAGCGCGCTCGACGCGGCCTACGACATCCCGACCGCGGTGCACAGCTCGAAGATCATCACCGACACCAACGGGAACACCGCGAACTGCTCGGTCGACAAGAAGGCGATCCACAACCCGGTCAAGTGCCCGGTGGAGTACAAGTACGACCAGGACGCGATCGGGGGCCCGTGCGCCGCCGGCTGGTTCCCGACCTCCCCGTCGCAGTACGCGCGGTACTACGGACCGCACGACTTCGACGGCGACGGCACGCACGACTCGACGGGCACCTACATCAAGGACGACGCGACCCTGCTCGACCTCTACGACATCGAGCCCGATCCCTTCCCGCAGTCGAAGCTCGACGAGCTCAAGGCCTTCGCCCAGGAGCAGGGCACCTACTTCACCTCGCACAACGGGTGGACCGTGCCGGATCCGGCCGACGTCAGCGACGCCATCGTCTACTTCGACCTCCAGGGCAGCTCGGTCGGCAAGACGATCAACCTCAACGACTTCGGCACCACCTGGAAGCAGGTGACCGACCCGTGCCCGGAGCGGTCGCTGCTCATCGTGATCGAGAACGGCAACGCCGACATGAACAGCAACAAGGCACTGGCCGCGAGCGTCGTCCTGACCTCGAAGACGTACGGCAACATCGACAAGGCCAACGGCAACGCGGGCTTCGTCGGAACCATCTACGCCAACACCGTCAACACGACCGGCAGCTTCGAGACCAGCCTCAACCAGTGCTTCCTCGACAACCTCAGCCCCTTCCTCTTCTCGGTCGAGACCAGCGAGTACGTCGAGCTCGACCGCTGAGCGCCTGGGGTCGGACGCTGGGATTCGGCGCTGGGATTCGGCGCTGGGATTCCCCGGCTGACCGGGGATTCCCAGGGTTGTCGTGGTTCGTAAGCCACGACAAGGTCGAACTTTCCCTGACAAGTAGGCGCCCGGAGAGCGGAAGTCCCCGGTGCGCCCACGGACCCGGTCGCCGCTGCTCCTGCCCGCCCAGACTCGACGCTGCGCGGGCGCCTCCGGACGGCGACGGTCGCCGCGGGCGCAGCGCAGCACCTTGGTGTTTCCGCCTGGTCGGCGCTCAGCACCTGGCGCGGCCGGCCGGCCGATCGGGTCAGCACAACAACAACAACCCGTGCTCGGGCTCAGCTGGACGCGGGGTCCTGGGCCGCGACGCGGGTCAGCAGGCCGTGCGCGGCCTCCGTCACCGTCGCACGGTCGTAGGTAAGGGCGTACTCGAACCGACGCTCCAGGTCGGGGCCGGAGTCGTCGAGGTCGCGCGCGAGCAGCGCGGCGCTGAAGTGAGGCGACAGGACGACGACGTCCCACTCGTCGGCGACCGGGTCGCCCGCCGTCAGGGTCGCACCCCGCAGACCCGGGACGTGGTCGGCCCCGAGACCGTCACCGAGGACGCACACGAAGCCGGTACGGGCCACCAGCTCCCGGTAGCGCTCCTCGGTGGCCGGGGTGAAGTGCCGGGCGTGCTGGAAGGTCGAGGCGACCACGCACGCCCCCCCGAGCCGCAGGGCCTCGCGCTCGAGGTGCTTGCTCATCTCGATGAGCAGCCGCTTCGGCGAATGCCGCAGCACGGTGCCGGCGGGGAGCGCGGCGAAGGGCGACGTCGGCCGCTCGTCGCGCGCGGGCTTGCCGGCAGGAAGCCGCAGCGACAGCGCCGGAGGCGCTCACGTCCGGAGCCGACGTGGGCCGTCCGAGCATCCAGCCCTGCCCCACCGTCGCACCCAGCGCCTGGGCCGTGCGCAGGTGCTGCTCGGTCTCGATGCCCTCGGCGAGCAGCACGGCTCCCGAGCGCTCCGCGTAGGCGTTGACCGCGTTCATGACCTCGGCCGTCGCGGAGCTCGCCGGGCGCTGCACCAGGGAGAGGTCGAGCTTGACGACGTCCGGCTCCAGCAGGGCCATGAACGTCAGCGAGGCCGGCTCGGCGCCGACGTCGTCGAGCGCGATGCCCCAGCCGAGCTCGCGGACCCGGTCCACGGTGCGCAGCAGCTCGGCCGGTCGGCACGCCAGCGCCCGCTCGGTGATCTCGAGCACCACGCGCAGGCCGACGCCGACTCCGCCGACGACCTCGAGCAGGTCCTCGAAGGAGGCCCGGTCGAGGGCCTCGGGCTCGACGTTGACGAAGACCGTCAGCGGGTCGACGGATCCCCAGGTCGCGCGCTGCCCGGAACGCGGACGAGCGGCACGCCTCGTCGAGCTCGGTCAGGACGCCTTCGGCGCGGGCACCGCCGAACAGGGCGGCCGGGCTCTCCCACGCGGTCCCGACCGGGCCTCGCGCGAGGGCCTCGTGGCCCAGCACCGCCCTGGTCGTGAGGTCGACGATGGGTTGGAACACGCTCCGCACGCCGTGCGCGGCGATCACTCCGGCAACGGTGGAAGACCGGTCCGCCCGTGGGGCGAGGGTGGGCAGCGCAGTGGTGACGGCCACGGCCAGGGCCTCTCGTTCGAGGTGGGAGCTGGGTCTACTTGATGAGGTCGAAGATCGCGAACATCGGCATGTACAGCGCGATGATCATGCCGCCGACCACGACGCCGAGGAAGGCGATCATCAGCGGCTCGATGAGCGCGGTGAGCGCCTCGGTGGTGGCCTCGACCTCCTCGTCGTAGAACTGGGCGATCCGGCCCAGCATCTGGTCGACCGCCCCGGACTCCTCGCCCGAGGCGATCATCTGCACCGTCATCGACGGGAAGATGTCGTGCTTGGACAGAGGGCCTGCGATCGACTCGCCCTGCGCGACCGAGTTGCGCACGTCGTGCAGGGCTCGGGCGATGACCACCGACCCGCTGGTGTCGGCGACGATGTCGAGCGACTGGAGCACCGGCACGCCGGCTCCGAGGAGGGTCGAGAGGTTGCGGGCGAACCGGCCCAGCGCGATCTTCGTGTTGAGCATCCCGAAGACGGGCAGCTTGAGCTTCAGGGGGTCGACGACGTTGCGCACCTTCTCACTGCGCCCGTAGCGCCGCCACCACATCAACCCCACCACGGCGCCGACCGCGACCGCCGGCACGATGAACGGCATCTTGTTGGACAGGACCACGAGGACCTGGGTCGGCAGGGGCAGCGTGCCGCCGAGGTCGGAGAACATCGTCTCGAAGATCGGCACGATGAAGAGCAGCATGCCCACGCACATGAGGATCGCCATGGCGAAGACGACGGTGGGGTAGGTCATCGCGGACTTGATCTTCGCGCGGAGCTTGACGTCGGCCTCGAAGGTCTCGGCGACCTGCTTGAGCGCCGCGTCGAGGAAGCCGCCGGCCTCGCCGGCGCGGGTCATGTGGATCATGAACGGCGGGAAGATGTCCTTGTCGGCGTTGAGCGCCGAGGACAGGCTGTGCCCGCCCTCCACCGCCTGCTTGACCCGTGCCAGCACCGCCTTGAGGCCGGGGTGCTCGGTCTGCTCCGAGACGATGGTCAGCCCGCGCAGCAGGGTGAGCCCGGCGTCGACCATGGTGGCCAGCTGGCGGGCGAAGATCGCGAGGTCCTTGGTCTTGACCTTCTTCGTGCCGAAGCTGATCTCCGTGTTCAGCCCGGTCCCGGTCTCCTTCACCTCGAGCGGGACGTAGCCCATCGCCAGCAGCTTCTCGGCGACGGCGTTCTTGTTGTCGGCCTTGACCTTCCCCTCCTTGAAGCGCCCGGTCGTGTCACGGACCTTGTAGGCGTACTGCGTGGCGGACATGGGCGCTCCTGGCGGTGGGGGGTGGGTGCGGTGGGGGGTGCGGTGCTGGTGCGGTGGTCAGGACCAGCCGGCGGGCTGGGCCAGGCTGGGGCTTCCGTACGAGGCGCGGCCGGCTGGTCGTGAGCCGGTCTGGCCGGACCGACCAGGGCGGCGAAGTCCTCGCGGTTCGAGCAGTGCTCGAGGCCGGCCTCACGGGTGATCCGACCGGCGCGCACGTGCGAGGCGAGGTCGGAGTTGAGCGTCTGCATGCCGTCCTTGGCGCCGGACTGGAGCGCGCCGGGGATCTGCTGCAGCTTGTCGTCGCGGATCATCGCGCGGATGCCGGGGTTGCAGACCATGACCTCGACCGCGGGGACGCGGGCCTTGCCGTCGGGCGAGGGCACCAGCGACTGACACACCACCGCCTGCAGCGTGGCGGCCAGCTGGGTGCGGACCTGCTGCTGCTGACCGGAGGGGAAGACGTCCACCACGCGGCTCACGGTGTCCTGGGCGGACTGGGTGTGCAGCGTGGCGAAGACCAGGTGGCCGGTCTCGGCGGCGGTGAGCGCCACCGAGATGGTGTCGAGGTCACGCAGCTCCCCGACCAGGATCACGTCGGGGTCCTGGCGCAGCACGTGCTTCAGCGCAGCGCGGAAGTCGTGGGTGTCCTGACCGACCTCGCGCTGGTTGACCAGGCACTTGTTGTGCTGGTGCAGGAACTCGATCGGGTCCTCGACGGTCATGATGTGCCCGCGCAGGGTCCGGTTGACCTGGTCGATGATCGCGGCCAGGGTCGTGGACTTGCCGGACCCGGTCGGCCCGGTGACCAGCACCAGGCCTCGCTTGAGGTGGGCGAAGGACTCGACCACGGCCGGCATCCCCAGCTCGGAGAGCGGCTTGATCTCGGTCGGGATGAGCCGCATCACGGCGCCGACCGACTCGCGCTGGAAGTAGGTGTTGACCCGGAAGCGGGCGAAGCCCGGCACGGTGTAGGCGAAGTCGAGCTCGCGGACCTCCTCGAAGCTCCTCCGCTGGCGCTCGGTCATGATGGCGTACAGGCTCTCGCGCAACGCCTCCGGCGTGAGGGACTCGTAACCCTCCACGGCGGTCATCTCGCCGCGCAGCCGCATCATCGGTGGCGACTTGGCGGTCAGGTGCAGGTCGGAGGCGCCGCTGTCGGCGATGTGGCGCAGGAGGTCGTCCAGGGGCAGCTTCGGCTCGGCGTCGACGATGGCGTCGAAGCCGCTCGCCTCACCCCACGACACGGAGCACCTCCTCGACCGAGGTCCGACCCTCGAGCACCTTGAGCCAGCCGTCGTCGCGCAGGGTGACCATGCCGTCGGCGCAGGCGGCTCGCGAGATCTCCTCGGTGGCGGCCCGGCGGACCGTCAGCCGCTCGATCTCCTCCCCGACCGGCATCACCTCGTGCAGGGCCATCCGGCCCCGGTAGCCGGTGCCGCCGCAGGAGGTGCACCCCTTCGGTCGGAACACCTGGCCGTCGTGGCCGGCCGGCAGGGTGAAGCCCATAGCGTCGATCTCCTCAGGGTGGGGGGTGAAGGGTTCCTTGCACCGCGGGCACAGCGAGCGGCACAGCCGCTGGGCGACCACGCAGTCGAGGGCGGAGCCGACCAGGAAGGGCTCGATGCCCATCTCGACCAGCCGCGTCAGGGCCGACGGGGCGTCGTTGGTGTGGAGCGTGGACAGCACGAGGTGCCCGGTCAGCGACGCCTCGATGGCGATGTTGGCGGTCTCGTGGTCGCGGATCTCGCCGATCAGGACGATGTCGGGGTCCGAGCGCAGGATCGAGCGCAGCGCCGAGGCGAACGTGAGGCCGGCCTTGGGGTTGACCTGGACCTGGTTGATGCCCGGGAGGCGGTACTCCACCGGGTCCTCGACCGTGATCACGTTGACCAGCGGCTGGTTGAGGATGTTCAGCGTCGAGTACAGCGTGGTGGACTTGCCCGACCCGGTCGGTCCGGTGACCAGGATCATCCCGTAGGGCTTGGAGTAGGACGCCTCGAAGCGGGAGAAGTTGCCGGCGCTGAAGCCGAGGTCGTCCAGTCCCAGCCGGGTGTTGGAGTTGTCCAGGACCCGGGCGACGATCTTCTCGCCCCACACGGTCGGCAGGGTGGCCACGCGCAGGTCCATCCGCTGGCCCTGGTGCTCGACGCTGAGCCGCCCGTCCTGGGGGATGCGCCGCTCGGAGATGTCCATGTCGGCCATGATCTTGAGCCGCGAGACGACCCCGGCCAGGATCGAGCGCGGAGCCCGGTGAGCGTCGCGCAGCACGCCGTCGACCCGGTAGCGCACGCGCAGGTCCTTCTCGGTCGGCTCGATGTGGATGTCGGAGGCACGGTCGGAGATGGCCTGGTGGATGAGCAGGTTCACGAACCGGACGACCGGCGCGTCCTCGGTCACCTCGGTCAGGCCGGCCAGGTCGCCGCCGTACTCCGGCTCGACGACGAGGTTGGTGGTGAGGTCGGTCAGCTCGCCCTCGGCGCGGTAGGCCTGGTTGATCCGCTGCCCGATCTCCGTGCGCGAGGCCAGCACGAACTGCACCCGGCGTCCGGAGAGCCGGGCGATGTCGTCCTTGAGCTGGAGGTCGTTGACCGCCCGCAGCGGGACCGCCACCTGCAGCTCGCCGTCGCGGATCTCCAGGGGCAGCACCTCGGCCCGCCGCGCGAACTCCGCCGGCAGGAGGGCGGCCGCCATCGGGTCGACCAGCGTCTCGTTGAGATCGACGTGGAGCAGCCCGGCGGCCTGTGCGGCCAGCGCGAGCAGGGTGCGGCGCTCGATGGCGCCGATCTGCACCAGACCCTCGATCGTCCCCCGCCCGGACACGTCGCCGAGCGCGGTCGCCTGGTCGACCTGGTCCTGGGTGACCACGGCGGAGGCGAGGAGCGCCTCCACGGTCACGCTCTGGTCCATCAACGTCATGGGAGCCTGCCTGTACGGGGGGTGGGAGGGGGTGCCGGAGCGCTCGACGGTGGGTGAGCTGCGCCGGTGAACGGGTGCTGCGGTGGGGGGTGCTGCGGTGGGGGTGCTGCGGGGTGAAGAGCTGAGGGGTCAGGACATGACGGCCAGGGCCGCCGAGGGACGCGCGCGGTAGCGCTCGATCAGCGCGGCCGTCGTCTCGTCGAGACGGGCGAAGAGAGCGCTGCGGTACGACGTGAGCTGCCGTTCCGCCGAGCGGAGCCGCGCCGTGGCCTCGACGGTCTCCTCGGGCGTGCCCGGCGTGGTCCAGACCTCGGCGAGGTCGGGCAGGTCGGGCAGGGCGTCGGCCGCCTCGACGCGGAGCAGGACGCCCCGAGAGGCGCCGGTGCCGGTGTCGCCCAGCACGCGCACGAGGTCCTCGAGACTGATCGCGCCGCTGGTCAGGCCGCCGGCCTCGAGCAGGTCGAGCCGGGCGTGGACGACGCGGCGCCAGTACGAGGCCCGGTCCTCCTCGTCGCGCAGCCGCTGGCGGTAGGCCCGCAGACGGGGCAGGTCGAGGTCGGCCAGACGGGGTGCGTCGGCGGCGTCCAGGGTGGGTGGGGTGGTGTCCATGGTCATCCGACTCCTTGGAGGGACGAGCGCGGGGAACCGCCCTGCGGGGTCCAGCCCGTCCGGCGCAGCATCACCGCGAAGTCGTGTGGGTTGCTGGCCGACATCGTGCCAGTCCGCGCGTCGATCGTCCCCGAAGTCACCAATTTCAGCAGGTGCTGGTCGAAGGTCATCATCCCGGAGTACTCGCCGTCGGCGAGGATGTCGGGGATCTCCTCGGTCCGCTCGGGGTCGGAGACCGCGGCGGCGAAGCGGGCGTCGCGCACGGCGATCTCCATCGCCACGGTGCGGCCCTTCCCGTCGGCGGTCCCGACCAGGCGCTGGCACACGATGCCCTCCAACGAGGCGCCGAGCGCCGCGCGGACGCGGCCCTGCTCGTGCGGCGGGAAGAAGTCGACGATCCGCAGGACCGTCTCCTTGGCGTCCGTGGTGTGCATCGAGCTGAGGACCATGTGGCCGGTCTCGGCCGCCGAGAGGGCGGCGCGGACCGTCTCGGCGTCGCGCAGCTCGCCGATCAGGATGACGTCGGGGTCCTGGCGCATCGCAGCGCGCAGGGCGCTGCTCCAGTCACGGGTGTCGCTGCCGAGCTCGCGCTGGGTCACGGTGGCGACCTTGTCGCGGTGCAGGACCTCGATCGGGTCCTCGAGGGTCAGGACGTGGACCGGCTTGGCCTCGTTGATGGCGTCGACCATCGAGGTCAGGGTCGTGGACTTGCCCGACCCGGTCGGACCGGTGACCAGGACCAGCCCACGCGGACGCATCGCCAGGCGGTGCACGATCTCGGGCATGCCGAGGTTGCGCAGCGAGACCGGCTCCGAACCCACGAGGCGGAACACGGCACCGTCGCTCCCGCGGGCGCGGAAGGCATTGACCCGGAAGCGACCGACACCGGAGAGGCTGACCGCGAAGTCGGCCTCCTGGGTCGTCTCGAACTCGTGCAGGATCTGCGCGTCCATCGCGCCGCGGACCATCGCACTGACCATCCGGCCCTCCAGCGGCGCTTCCTGGCAGCGCACCAGCTCGCCGCGGATGCGCAGCTTGGCGAAGGTGTTGCTGCGCAGGTGCAGGTCGGAGGCGCCCTGCTCCTTGACGGCGCGCAGCAGCTCTGCGAGCTCGTCGGGTACGACCGTCATCAGTGGATCTCCTCGAAACGTGGGCGGCACAGGGGGGTTCTGAGGGATATTCGGCTCACCGCACCTCGTACTTGACCCCCGGACCGATCGGACGCACCGATCGGGCCGGACCCTCAAGTCGGCGCCGGCTCGCACCGATCAACGCCCATGAGCCGTCCACGGCCACCGGTACCCCCGCATTGACCGGCACCACCCCGCAGCACCCCCCGTACCTCCCACCCCCCTCAGACCCTCACGGAGGCGTCATGTCCACCTCTGCCGTTGGCCTCGACATCGGCCGCACGGCCGTGCGGGCCGTCGAGCTACGCGGCGGCAGCCGACGTCCGGTCGTCAAGCACGCCGGACGTGTCCCGCTCGAGCTCGGTGCCGTCGAGGGCGGCCTGGTCAAGGACCCGGCCGCCGTCACCCAGGCCCTGAAGACCCTGTGGAAGGAGTCGAAGATCTCCAGCCGCGACGTCCGTCTCGGCGTCTGCAGCGGCTCGGTCCTCGTGCGCCAGATCGAGCTGGACTGGATGCCGCAGGCAGACCTGCGCCGCGCCCTGCGCTACCAGGTCGCCGACCTGCTCCCGGTCTCGGTCGACGACGCCAACCTCGACCACGTCTACCTCGGCGAGCACGAGCGGGTCGACCCGGCGACCGGCAAGTCGTCGCGCATGGTGCGCATCCTGCTCGTGGCGACAGCGCGCGGCGGGGTCGACGACCTCGTCCGCTGCGTCAGCGCCGCCGGGCTCCGCCCGATCACCGCCGACCTCTCCCCCCTGGCGCTGGTGCGTGCCGCCGCCCGGGCGGCCGCCGCGGTCAGCGAGGACGACGACCTCGACCTGCCCGACTCCCCCTCGACCCCCACCGAGGCCGTCATCGACATCGGCGCCGACAAGATCGCCGTCGCCGTCCACACCGGTGGCATCCCCCACTTCGTGCGTGTCGCGCCCGGGTTGGGCGGCGAGACCTTCACCCGTGCCGTCGTGGAGCGCACCGGGGCGACCTGGGCCGCGGCCGAGCAGGCCAAGACCGGGCAGGCCGGCGAGGACCGCACGCTGGAGCGCGACACCGCCCAGGTCGTCGCGGCAGCCACCGAGCGCCTCCTCTCCGACATCCGCACCACCTTGGACTTCCACGCCGGAACGGACCCCTCGCACGTCCCGACCCGTGCGGTGATCACCGGCGGCGGCTCCGCGCACCCCGCCTTCGTCGACCAGTGCGCACGCCACCTGGGCATCCCCGTCCACCGGCTGGACCCGAGCGCGGTCGCCCACCTGCGCCGCTCGGGCGGCCGCAACGACGACGAGCTCGACGATCCCCCGCCCGGGACCCTGCGCGACAGCGACCTCCTCGTACCGATCGGCCTCTGCCTGGGAGAGACGGCATGAACCTCAATCGACGTGCACGGTCCGCCGAGACCATCAGCCCCGGCAACGCCGTCAACCTCCTCTCCCCCTGGGTGCTGGAGGAGATCAAGGTCCGCCGGCTGCGCAGCCGCTTCGTCTACGGAGCCCTCGCCGTCCTCCTCCTCGTCGGTGGCGGATGGGGCTACCAGCAGATGAACCTTCGGACCGTCGAGTCGCAGCTTGCCGGCGAGCAGAGCACGAGCGAGGGCCTGAACCAGGACATCGCCGCCCTCGAACCGGTCCAGGCCTACGTCGTCGGCGTCCGCTCGCGGGCCACCGAGGTCGAGAAGGCCATGGAGACCGAGGTCAGCCTCGCCCAGGCCCTCGCGGCGCTCAAGGTGGCGCTGCCGCCCGGCGTCACGATCGACACCGCGTCGGTCTCGCTGCTGCCCGGCGGGGTGACCCCCGACGGGTCGACGCCCGTCGTCGCAGCGCCGGCGCCCGTCGACCCGGCTGCCGCCCCCGTGGCGCCCGCCGAGGACGACAAGACGCGCGGCATGTCGGCGCTGGGGTGCCCCGGGCCCGACCCCTACGCCGTGGAGCCGTCCATCGGCTGCATGACCATCACCGGGACGGCCGCCGACCGCAACAGCGTCGGCAGCCTGGTGGACGCCCTGTCCGCCAAGGACGCGTTCGTGGAGCCCTTCGTCAGCACCACCACCACCGGGGTCAGCGCCATCGACACCACCGGCGACGCCGGCGGCGCCGTCACCTTCGCCGGCACCGTCGGTCTGACGCCGACCCTGTTCAGCGCCCGCTACGACGACCTCGCCACCCAGCTCGACCTGCAGGAGACACCGTGAACCTCAAGACGGCCCGTGCCACCATCGGGATCGGGAGCGCCGCCATGGCAGCGATCGCCGCCACCGGATGGGTGTTCCTCGTCGGACCGGCCACCAGTGCGATCGGGGAGGCCACCACCAGCGTCGAGGACACCCGCTCGGGCAACGAGCTGCTCACCGTCCAGCTCGCCGGGCTCGTGAGCCAGGCCGAGGACCTCTCGGTGACCGACCGGGCCAACCGCGTCCTCAACCAGCACTTCCCCGCGACCGCGGACCAGGCCGGGTTCTTCTCCGCCGTGTCCGGCGCCGCGGCGGACGCCGGGTACACGCCGACGTCGCTGACCACGCTCAGCCCCACGGCCCCGGTCGCGGTCGGCGCCGAGGGCGAGGTCGCGGCCGCACCGGTCGTCCCGGTCCCGGTCGACCCGGCGGCGCCGGTCGAGCCGGTCGCGGAGATCCCCTACTACGTGCAGAACGTGACGATCGTCGCCGACGGCACCTACGACCAGGCCCAGCAGCTGCTCGACCGGATCGAGCAGATGCCGCGCTCGGTGCTCATGCAGTCGGTCTCCCTGACCGCGGGCGAGGGCGACGTCGTGACGCTGTCCCTGACCGGTGCGACCTTCGTGGCCCCTCCGGTCGCTCAGCCCGACTCGACGAAGGCGGCACCTCGGGCCTCGTCGGCCGCCATCACCACGGACCCCTGAGCCGCGCCCGACCCCGGACCCGAGCGTGCTCGGTCCGGGGTCAAGGCACCCCCTCCGTGGACCGATGCTCCTAGCAGGACCCGAGCCCCCCGCTCACCCGCACACCCCCCTTGCTCGCTCCGTTCCACCAGCCTCCTGCTCGTCCCCCCTCGCTCGCCCCTCCACCTCTCTCGAGGAGCCGGACCATGACCCCCCTCGTCCTGCTGACCGCCGTCACCCTGGCGCTCGGCGGCATCCTGGCGACAGCCCTCGTCGCCCGCGAGCACCAGATCGCCGACGGCCCGTCCGTACCGGCCGGCTCCCCTGCCCTGGACACCCTGGCCCGCCAGGTCGCCTCCCTGACCGATGCGCTGACCGACCTCGACACCGCGCCCGAGCGCCGCGACGACGGAGCCCCGACCCTGAGCATCCTCGAGCCGCGGCCCGACGACGTCCCCGAGGTCATCGAGTCGCCGCCGCCCGCGCCCCGGCTCGACCGGCTCGACCGGCCCGACCTGCACCGCGTCGACCAGCACCGGGTCGACCAGGACCCCTGCTACGAGGCCCTGGCGCGCGACCTGGCCGTCGAGGGTCTGGACCTCGAGGCGGTCGTGGCCCGCTGGGCCGCCGACCTCCGCCTGCTGGCCCCGCTCCTGGCCGACCACGAGGAGGAGCTCGCCACCGTCCTGGCGGCCGGCACGCTGCCGCTCGAGACCGACCGCTCCCTGCCGGTGGACGCCCGGGCGCTGCTCGGCTCGGTCCGGGAGGCCGCCTGCGCGCTGGCCGGACACCGTCTCGACAAGGTCCCGCTGGTGCTGGGCCCCCTGCCTGTCGAGCTCGCGGCGTCCGTGGCCGAGACCTACGAGCCCGTCGTGCACGACGACCCCGACACCCTGCGCGAGCTGGCCCGCACCGGGACCGAGCGGTCCCTCGCCCTGGCCGAGCGGGAGCCCGTCGCCGCCCGCCAGGCCGCCTGGGAGGCCGACCTGGCCGCCTTCGACGCCGTGCTGCTCGGCTCGGCTCGGCGCAGCGGCGACCACCGCCTCGCCTCGGTCCGGCTCCGCCGCCGGCTGGCGCTGGCCAGCCTGCGCTGCGAGCGCGACCCCGACCAGCTGGCCTCCACCACGTCCGCATCGCTGCCCGACGACGTCCGCCGGGTCCGCGCGGTGCTCACCGCGGTGGTGGAGCCCCACGAGCGCGCCACCCTGGCCACCACCTTCGGCGACCGGTCGCTGTCGTGACGGTCCTGATGCCCTGGGGCGTCCTGGTGGGGCTCGTCGGCGGGCTCGGCCTCATGGTCGGCTCGTTCCTCAACGTCGTGGTCCACCGGGTCCCCGCCGGACTGTCCGTGGTCAGCCCCGGCTCGGCCTGCCCGGCCTGCCACCACGAGGTCCGCGCCCGCGACAACGTGCCGGTCCTCTCGTGGCTGCTGCTGCGCGGGCACTGCCGGGACTGCTCCTCCCCCATCTCGTGGCACTACCCGGCCGTCGAGGCCGCCACCGGCGCCCTGTTCGCGCTGGCGGCCTGGCGGATCGAGGAGCCGGTCGCCCTCGTGGCCGTGCTCGTCGTGGCCGGCGCCGGAGTGGCGCTCGCCCTCATCGACCTCGAGCACCAGCGGCTCCCCTTCGCCATCACCGGCGTCGCCGGCGCCCTGGTGGGCGTCGCCGTCCTCGGTGGTCTCGCGATCGGCGCGCCCGCGCCGGCCTGGGGCCCGCTGCTGATCTCGGTGGCCGCCTGGTCGGCGGTCTACGCCGGCATCTGGCTGGGCACCGCCGGTCGTGGCATGGGTCTGGGCGACGTCGCCCTGGCGCCCGTGCTCGGCCTCACCCTGGGCCTGCTCGGCCTCGGCCCCTCGGTGGTCGCCCTGGGCGCCGGCTTCGTGATCGGCGCCGTGGTCGGCCTGCTGCTGATCGCCACGGGACGGGCCGGACGTGGTGCGCGAGTGCCGCACGGACCCTTCATGCTGGCCGGCGCCGCTGTCGGCGTCTTCGCCGGCGACACCGTCGCCGGCACCTACCTGAGCCTGGTCGGCCTGCGGTGACCTCCGCGCCCGAGCTCGACCCGCCGGCGCACCGCCGCGAGCGTCGTCGGGCCCCGTCGCGCGAGGCCCTGGACCGCGTCGCCGAGCTCTCCCCCGCCAGGTCGCGGTCGAGCGCCCCGCGCCCCTCGGTCACCTCGGTCACCGCGAGCGCGCCGCCCACCGGCCGCGCAGCGGTGCTGCTGGTCGGCAAGGGTCCCGCCGCGGTGCGCCGCACCCGCGACGAGCTGCTCTCCGGCGGCCTGACGAACCCCGTCGTCGCCTGCGCGGACGGCGACGAGGCGTCGACCTACCTGCTGGGACTGGGCAGCCACTCCCGGGGCGACCTGCACCCGCTGCCCGCGGTCGTCGTCACCGAGCTGCGCCTGCGGCTCGGCAGCGGCCTCGAGGTGCTGCGCACGGTCCGCGACCACTGCGCCCTGAGCCGCACGCCCGTCATCGTGGTCGGTGGCGACCCCGGCGACGACGAGCTCGCCGAGCTGCACCGCCGCGGCGCCGATGCCTACCTGTCTCGTCACGTCGCCGACCACGCGCTGCTCGACGTGATCCGGGGGCTCCACCTGCCGTGGTCGATCGACCGGGTCGAGCTGCCCTCGTGACCACCTGCCCGCTGGCCGAGGCCGCCAACGCGACCCCGGACCCGTTCGCCGGCACCGTCGACCTCACCGAGCGCATCGACGAGCTCCGCGCGTCCGCCGTGCGGCGCTCCCGGCAGGTCGTGCTGCTGGCCGGCACCGTGTCGAACGGCGAGGAGATCATCGACGCCCTCGGGGCCGACGCGCTCACCGCGGTCACCGGCCGGCTGATGGAGCGCCTGACCGGTTCCGACGAGCACGTCACCCTGCTGCGGTCCTCCCCGCTCGGCGGATTCCTGGCGGCCGTCGTCGTCGATCCCGGCAGCGCCGTGCACCGGGCCGAGGCGGTCGCGCACCGTCTGACCGGCCTGGTCGACCTGACCGACCAGCGGGTCTGGCCCGTGGTGACCGTCGGCCTCCGCCCCTGCCGTCCCGACGAGGACAGCGCCGAGTGCCTGCAGGAGGTGCGCTCGACGCTCTTCGCTGCCGGTCGTTCGCAGCGCGGCACCGTCCGCTGGCACCAGGGCGCGGCGGGAGCCGGCGACGAGCGCGACCTGGAGCTGGTCACCGACCTCGCCACCGCGCTGCACGAGCAGCCCCACCAGCTCAGCATGGCCTACCAGCCGGTCTTCGACCTGCGCAGCGGCACCCTCATCAGCGCCGAGGCGCTCATGCGCTGGGAGCACCCCCGGCGCGGCCAGGTCTCGCCCCTCGACGCGGTCGGCGCGGCCGAGCGCTCGGGGCTGATCCACCAGCTCGGCCGGCACGTCCTCGACCTGTCCCTGGCGCAGACCGTCGCCTGGCTCGGCGACGTGAGCCCGGCCTACCGCACGCACGTCAACGTCTCGGCGCTCGAGCTGCAGGACCCCACCTACGTCGAGACGGTCGCCGCGGCGCTCGGCCGCGCGGGCCTGGCCCCGGAGCGGCTGCTGCTGGAGATCACCGAGACCGCGGTGCTGACCCAGGACCAGCACGTCCTCCAGACCCTCTACCGGCTGCGCGCGCTCGGCGTCGGCCTGGGCATCGACGACTTCGGGACCGGCTACTCCTCGATCTCCCACCTGCACCGGCTGCCGATCGACACGGTCAAGGTCGACCGGTCGCTGGTGGCCGACATCGGCACCTCCTCGGCGGACTTCGCGCTGATCCGGACCGTGCTCGGACTGCTCGCCACCACCCAGGTCACCGTGATCGCCGAGGGCATCGAGGACGCCGTGCAGTCCTCGCACCTGCAGGCGCTCGGTGCCAGGTTCGGTCAGGGGTACCTGCTCGGACGACCCGCGGCCCCGGAGAGCTTCTGGGCCGGCGTCGGAGCGCGGACGCGCGGGGCCTCCGCCTGAGCCGGCTGAGCCGGATCCAGGGCTGAGCCCTGTGCCGCCCGGTCAGTCGGTGGTCAGCCAGCCGCGGAACGCCTCGAGGTTGGCCGTGGACTCGCCCCGCAGCAGGCGCCAGTCCCACTCCTTGCGGATCGAGGTGGCGAAGCCGAGCTCGAGGATGGTGTTGAACGACTCGTCGGCGGTGCTGAGCACCGAGCCCAGGAGCCGGTCCAGCTCGTCGGGGTCGTCGAGCACCGCCAGCGGCAGCCGGGCGTCGAGGTAGATGTCGCCGTGGTGGTCCACGGCGAAGCCGACGGCGTAGGTCTTCAGGTTGCGCTCGAGCAGCCAGCGGTAGACCCGCTCGTGCTCCTCGTCGGGGTTGCGGCACACGAAGGCGTGCACGCCCAGCGCATGGACCCCGACGTCGAGGCGCAGCGGCGTCTGCAGCTTGCGCTCCCCCGGCAGGGCGAAGGAGAAGGAGCCGGCGGCGCTCTCGTCGTACTCGATGTCGTTGGCCGCCAGGTAGGTGCGCAGCGCCTCGGCGTGCTCGCGCTGGCGGGGCGTCCGCTCGTCGGGGCTCACGCGGAGGCCCGTCCCATGAGGGCGCGCGCCCGCTCGTAGACCGCGAGGGTGTGCTCGGCGGTCGCCTCCCACGAGAACTCCCGGGCCTGGGCGAGGGCGCCGTCACCGAGCCGGGCCAGCCGGGCGGGGTCGGCCAGGAGGGTGCCGAGCGCGTCGGCCCAGCGCCGCGGGTCGTGGTCCTCGAGCAGGAGTCCGCTGAAGCCGTCGCGGACGACGGTCGGCAGGCCGCCGACCGCCGCGGCCACGACCGGCGTGCCGCAGGCCTGCGCCTCGGCGGCGACCAGCCCGAAGGACTCGTTGTAGGACGGCACCGCCACCAGGGTGGCGGCGGCGTACCAGCGGGCCAGCTCGCTCTGGGCGACCGGCGGCACGAAGCGGACGACGTCGGTGATGGCCAGCTCCTCGGCCAGGCCGACCAGGCTGGTCGGCTGGTCCAGGCCGCTGCCCGAGGGGCCGCCCACCACGGGGACCACCAGGCGCGAGCGCAGCTCCGGGGAGCCCTCGAGCAGGTGCGCGACCGCTCGCAGCAGCACGTCGGGCGCCTTGAGCGGTTGGATCCGACCGGCGAAGAGCAGCACCACCGCCTCCCCGGGCAGGCCGAGGCCGGCCCGGACGCCGGCCGGGTCGCGCGGCGTGAAGACGTCGAGGTCGACGCCGGGGTAGACCACCTCGACGCGGCCCGGGTCGGCGTCATAGAGGTTGATCAGCTGCTTGGCCTCGAGGTCGGTGTTGGCCACGAGCACGTCGGCGGCCTCGACGACCTGCTCCTCGCCGATCACCCGGGCGGGCGGCTCGGGGGTGTCGCCGCCGGCGAGCGCCGCGTTCTTGACCTTGGCCATCGTGTGCATGGTGTGGGCCAGCGGGACGCCCCAGCGGTCGCGCGCCAACGCGCCGACCTGGCCCGAGAGCCAGTAGTGGGAGTGCACGACGTCGTAGTAGCCGACGGGTCGAGCGGCCTCGGCGCGCAGCACCTCGCGCGCGAAGACGCACAGCTGGCCGGGCAGCTCGTGCTTGGTGAGGCCCTCGAAGGGGCCGGCGTGGATGTGGCGCACGGTCACGCCCGGCGCCAGCTCGGCCGTCGGGGGCAGCGCCGAGCTGGTGGCGCGCGTGAAGATGTCCACCTCGACGCCCTGGCGGGCCAGGCGACGGGACAGCTCGGTGACGTAGACGTTCAGGCCCCCGGCGTCGCCCGTGCCGGGCTGGTCGAGCGGAGAGGTGTGGAGGCTCACCATCGCCACGCGGCGCACCGGTCCTGGGATCACGCGGTCCTCACCTCCACCTCGTCCCCAACCTCTCCTCCTCGCGCAGCATTCCCGCACAATGGGCCCCATGACCTCACCCCTCGCCGTCGTCACCGGTGCCAGCAGCGGCATCGGCGCCGCCACGGCCCGCGTCCTCGCCCAGGCCGGCTTCCACGTGCTGTGCGCCGCACGCCGCACCGACCGGGTCGCAGCCCTCGCCGAGGAGGTCGGCGGAACGGCGGTGACGCTCGACGTGACCTCGGCCGAGTCCGTGGCCGCGCTCGCCGAGCAGGTCGAGCGGACGGGACCGACGCTCGACGTGCTGGTCAACAATGCCGGCGGCGCCTTCGGCATGTCCCCGGTCGCCCAGGCCGACGCCGACCAGTGGCGGGCGATGTACGAGGTGAACGTGATCGGGCTGATGCAGGTCACCCGCGCCCTGCTGCCGGCCCTCGTGGCCTCCGGGGCCGGGACGATCCTCAACGTCGGCTCCACCGCCGGGCGGGTGGCCTACGAGGGCGGCGCGGGCTACACCGCGGCCAAGCACGGCACGCAGGTGGTCAGCGAGACCCTGCGGCTGGAGCTCTTCGACCAGCCGGTGCGGGTCTGCGAGATCGCCCCGGGCATGGTGCGCACCGAGGAGTTCAGCGCCGTCCGCTTCGGGGGCGACCAGGCCAGGGCCGACGCGGTCTACGCCGGCGTCGCCGAGCCGCTGACCGCCGAGGACGTCGCCGACGCCATCGGCTGGATGATCACCCGCCCCGCCCACGTCAACATCGACGAGCTCGTCATCAAGCCCCGCGCCCAGGCCGCCCAGCACAAGGTCTTCCGCCAACCCTGACCCGCCGAGATGGCGGTCGCCGTCACCCGAGATGGCAGTCGCCGTCACCCGAGATGGCAGTCGCCGTCGCCCGAGATGGCAGTCGCCGTCACCCGAGATGGCGGTCGCCGTCACCCGCCCGACGTGTCGGCGCGCGACAACCGCCACCTGGGCGCGCCGCGAGCACCATCTCGGCTCGCGACGAGCGCCACCTCGGCTCGCGGCGAGCGCCATCTCGGCCCGCCGCAAGCGCCACCTCGGCTCGCCGGCGAGCGCCATCTCGGCGGTGGGGGGGTGGGCGGTGGCAGACTGCGGCGCGTGCAGACCATCGGACTGATCGGCGGGATGAGCTGGGAGAGCAGCTCGGTCTACTACGAGGCGCTCAACCGGGGGGTGGAGCAGCGGCGGGGCGGGTTGAGCTCGGCGCGGACCGTGCTCAGCTCGGTCGACTTCGCCGAGGTCGACGCCCTCCAGCGCGCCGAGCGCTGGGACGACGTCGCCACGATCCTGGTCGAGTCCGCCCGGGGCGTCGAGCGCGCCGGGGCCGACTTCCTCATGCTCTGCACGACGACGTTCCACCGCGTCGCCGACGAGGTCGAGGCCGCCGTCGACATCCCGCTCCTGCACCTCGCCGACGTCGTCGCCCAGGCCTGCCTCGCGCGCGGGCTCGACCGGGTCGGGTTCCTCGGGACCGCGCTGGCCATGTCGCGCTCGTTCTTCGTCGACCGCCTCGCCAGCCACGGCGTCCGGGTCGACGTGCCCGACGCCCGGCACCACGCCGAGCTCGACGCGATGATCTACGGCGAGCTGATCCACGGACGGGTCCTCGACTCCTCCCGGCGCACCGTGGTCGGCCTCGTCGACGAGCTGTGGGACGCCGGCTCCCAGGGCGTCATCCTCGGGTGCACCGAGCTCGAGCTCCTCGTGAGGCAGGCCGACGCCGACCTGCCGCTGTTCCCGTGCACGACGCTGCACGTCGCGGCCGCGCTCGACCGCGCGCTGGCCTGAGCCGGCCCGACGCGTGGCCGCCTAGCCAGCCCGCCTGAGCCAGCCCGGCCTACTGCGGCGGCGGCGGCCGACGCGTCAGGCTCGCGATCGCGGCCAGGATCAGCACGCAGCCGAGGACCCCGGCCGGGCTCAGCACCTCGCCGAGCAGGGCCACGGCGATCAGGACGGCCGTCACCGGCTCGAGCAACGTCGCCACCACCGCAGCACCGCTGGGCGTCGTTCGGAGCCCCGTGAACAGCAGCGCATAGGCCAGCGCCATGGTCACGACGCCGAGGTAGACGATCCAGCCCCAGGTTGCGGCGTCGCTGGGCAGCACCGGCTCACCGCGCCACCACGGGACGAGCAGGCCGCCCGGCACCAGCGCGACGGCGGCGACCGTGACCGTCGCCGCGGTGATCGTCAGCGTGTCCAGCCGCTGGGAGAGCGGCGCCCCGACCTCGGCCGACAACCCGTACGCGGCACCGGCACCGAGCGCGGCGAGGATCCCGAGCAGCGGCTCGGGCGCCGACGCCGTCGCTCCACCGACCAGGCTCACCAGCGCGAGTCCGACCACGGCCACGACCACGGTCATCGTCTGCCCGGGCGCCGGTGGACGCCGGTCCCGCACCGCCGCGACCACCAGCAGCAGGACCGGCGCGAAGCCGAGGCAGACCACGGTGGTCACGCTGACCCCCGTCCACACCACGGCGAGGAAGAACAGCAGCTGGAAGGTGGCGGTCAGGACGCCGACGGTGAGCACCCGGCCGGTCAGGCCGCGCACCTCGGTCAGGCAGGACCTCAGCCGCCCGGTGGCGACCACGACGGCCAGGAGGACCGCGGCGGCGACCAGGGCCCGCACCGAGCCGATGCTCAGCGGCGACAGGTCCGACCCGTCCACGGAGACCTGCACCGCCGGTCCGATCGTGCCCCAGATGACGGCGGCCAGGCTCACCAGCGCCAGGCCGCGCCCGGGTCGCGCACCCCCGCCGACCGGTGCCGGCGTCGCGGCACGGGTGGTCGGCGGGGTCACGCCCGCATCGTCGCAGGCGGACGCCGTCGCTCAGGTACGGGGCGCGTCCCCCGGACGCAGCACCAGGTCGGCCACGGTGCGCAGCTCGTCGGTCAGGTCCTGCTCCTGGACGTGGTGGGTCTCGCCGTCGACGTCGAACTCGTAGACGAAGCGGTCCGCCCCCGTCTCGCTCGGCGCGACGCCGGTCAGGTCGAGGCGCCCGACGAGCTCGCGCAGCGGCGCGGCGCGCTCGTCGTCGGAGTCGAGGTCGACCGCGGACTCCACCGGCACGCCCGTCACGCCGCCGGTCCGGCGGACCCGGACCCGGCCCCGACGGCTGCCGTGCCCGTGCTCCCCGCCGGTCGCGCCGGAGCCGCCGGAAGGCCCCGCGGCCCCCGGAGCCACCCCGACCGTGCTCCAGGCGTCGCGGACGACGTCGGCGTGCTCGCCCGGCGGCGGCGACGGTGGCCGCCGCGAAGCCGGCGAAGTCGGTCCGCGGGCCGACGTCGCCGCCGGTCAGCGCGGCGAACCAGATCCGTCCGGCACCCTCCGCCGAGCTGCCGCCGATGCCGGTCGCGGCCAGCTGGAAGGCTCGGTTGGGGATCCCGGAGTTGAGGTGGACGCCGCCGTGGTCGTCGGTGGTCTCGACGTAGTCGTCGAAGTGCGCCGGCTGCGGGTCCTTGCCCAGCCGGGGGTCGTCGTAGGCCGTCCCGGGTGCGGCCATGTCGCGCAGACCGCGCGCCTGCACGCCGGGCCGGAACAGCTCGGAGCCGATCAACCAGTCGGCCTCGGCCGCGCTCTGGCCCCGTAGGCGCTGCTCGGAGCAGGCGGCGAACACGTCGGAGACGGACTCGTTCAGCGCGCCGGACTGACCCTGGTACTCCAGGCCCGCGGTCCGCTCGGTCACCGCGTGGGTCAGCTCGTGGGCCAGCACGTCGACGGCCTTGGTGAAGCGGGCGAAGACCTCGCCGTCCCCGTCGCCGAAGACCAGCTGGGTGCCGTCCCAGAAGGCGTTGGCGTAGTCCTGGCCGTAGTGGACGCTCAGCGAGACCGGGGCGCCCCGGCCGTCGTAGGAGTCGTGGTCGTAGACCTCGGCGAACAGCGCGAGCGCCGCCGTGATCCCGGTCGCCGCCTCGTCGACCGCGCCCTTGCCGGACTCCGGCTCGCCGGCCGAGCGCACCGGACGGCCCGGCAGCTCGGTGCTCCGACCGGAGGTGTGCACGGTCCAGGCAGGCTCGTCGGCCCGCTTCTCCCGCACGCTCCGACCGGCCTCGGCGCGACGTCGGGAGCGGATCCTCTCGTCCAGCGATCGCGTGGCGTCGAAGCCCAGCGCATCGATGAGGTGAGGCGGCACGAAGCCGCAGCGGCAGGTGGTCCCGGTGTCGTGGCTCATCGATCCATGGTGGCCTCCGCCGCCGACGTCCGCCAGCCTCATCGCTCGGCCGGCTTGCGGCCTACTCGCTGGGGGTCGGCGACGGGGTGGGCGACGGGGTAGGCGACGAGGTGGGCGACGGGGTAGGCGACCCGGAGGCCCCTTCCGCGACGTCGACCGCGGCGCACTGCGCGGCCAGCGGCCGGGTCTCGGCGTCGAGGTCCTCGAGGCGGTTCAGCAGGTCGACGAGCTCCTGGGGCTGGAACTCGCTGACCGCGCCGACGACGTCGTCGATGAGGGCGGTGGCCTCGCTGATCTTCTGCGAGGCGTCCTCGCACGCTCCGGGCACGGTGACCACGGTGTCCGGGCTGGTCGCACCGGGGCTCTCGGAGCTCGCCGTGGCGCCCGGCTCCTCGGTCGCCACGCTCTGCGCGTCGGGGCCGGTGGCCCGCACGACGACGGCGGCCAGGGCGATCCCGACCAGGAAGGTCAGCGCGGGCAGCAGCCGCAGTCCCCAGCGCTGCCACCAGCTCTCGTGGACCTCGATCAGCGTCACCATGTCCCCCTCCGGGTCGTCCTGCGCCGGCCGAACCACTGGCGAACGGGATAGTCCCTGACGATCTGGTCGCGATCTCGGCGAAATCGCGACCACCTTGTCAGGGACTATCCGTTCACCGGGGGCTCCGGGCGCCGCCACGTCTGGTAGGACGGTGCCCGTGCAGACGACCATACGGGTAGCCGCTGACCACCAGAGCCTCAAGCTGCTCGACGCCGCGGTGCTGTTCTGGGTGGTGCTGTGGTGCGTGCTGGGCGTCTGGACCGGCGTCACGCTGTGGAGCGCCTCGGACGTCGGCGACACCATCAGCAGCTCGGGCAGGTCGCTGTCCTCGGTCGGTGACGGCCTGCAGAGCCTGGGCGGGGTGCCGGTCGTCGGCGAGCAGCCCGCCGCGATCGGCGAGGACCTCCAGACCAGCGCGCAGGACATCGCGGTCCGCGGCGGTGAGGTCAAGGGACAGCTGCGCCAGCTCGGCGTCCTGCTCGGGATCGCCGTGGTGGGCATCCCGGTCACCCCGATCCTGGGGCTGTACCTCCCCCTCCGGGTGCGCCGCGGCCGCGAGGTCGCAGCGATCCGGCGCCAGCTCGCCCAGCACTCCGACGACCCGGCCTTCGAGCGCTACCTCGCCGACCGCGCCCGGGCCTCGCTGCCCTACGAGTCGGTCGCCACCCTCGACCCGTCCCCCGCCCACAGCGACGTCGACCGCCGGCTCGCCGACGCCGAGCTCGCGCGCCTGGGCATCACCCGGTCGTGAGCCCACCGGTCGCGACCCCGGTCATGCGCTGCCCATGAGCGGCCGGTGAGGCGCCCGTGACCATCAGCGGTGCACTCGCCCGAGCCCTGGTGGCCGGGCGCTGGGCGATCGTCCTGGGCTGGATCGCGGTCATCGTCGGCTGCGTCTCCTTCCTGCCCGCCCAGGCGCCGGCCGCCGGCGGGCTGGACGGGCTGCTGTCCGGGGACACCCCGGCGGTCACCGCCGAGAAGCGGTCGGCGGAGCTGTTCGGCTTCCCCCTCATCGCCCGCACCGTGGTCGTCCAGCGGGACGAGAACGGCATCTCCCCCTACCTGCAGGCCCGCACCGTGGTGCGCGCCGTCGCCGTCGACCGCGGCAAGGCCGGCGACGTCCGCCCGGTCCTCGGGGCCCTGCCCCTGACCAACACCCTGGGGCTGTTCCCCGGCAGCAACGAGTCCGACACCACCTCGCTGACCTACCTGCTCTTCGGCCCGGACGCCTCCCTGGGCGCCCGCACCCGCGCGGCCGAGCGCTACGCCGACCGGTTCTTCGGCGAGCGCGACGCGGTCGTGGGCGTGACCGGGTCCGCGCCGGCACGGTCGCTGCAGGGCAGCATCATCCGCGACGCGCTGCCCGGGGTGGAGCTGGCGACGTTGCTGGCGATCGTGCTGATCGTGGGGCTGGCCTTCCGGTCCGTGGTCGCGCCGGCGATCGCCCTGGTCACGGCGGGGGTGGCCTACGTCGTGACGCTGCGGCTCTCGGCGTACCTGTCGGGCCGCTTCGACCTCGCCAGTCCCGACGAGCTCGAACCGGTGGTGGTCGCGCTGCTGCTCGGCGTGGTCACCGACTACGTCATCTTCTTCTGCTCCTCGTTGCGCGACCAGACCCCGCAGGTGCTGCCGGGAACGGGTCGCGACCGGGCCGAGGTCCGTGCGGCCTCCGTCGCCGCGACCACGGCCGCCATCGCCCGGTCCGGCCCGATCGTGGCCGTCGCCGGGCTCGCCGTCGCCCTCGGCACCGGGACCCTGCTGGCCGCCGAGTCGCCGTTCTTCCGGGCGCTCGGGCCGGCGCTGGCCTTCACGGTCACCGTGGGTCTCGTGGTCGCGATCACCCTCGTCCCCGCCCTGATGGCCGTGCTCGGTGACCGGGTCTTCTGGCCCTCGCGGCGCCGTCTAGACGCTAACAGCGACGCCGGCAGCGACACCCATAGGGGGCTGCGCGGGCGCTGGCGGCGCGTGAGCCACGTCTCGACGGCGACCTGGCCGCGGGCCGTCATCGACCGCGTCACCGCGAGCCGGCGCACCGCGCTCCTGGTGCTGGTGCCGTGCCTGGCCGGCCTCGCGCTCTCGTCGACCCTGGTGCTGCGCCTCGACCTCGGCGTCTCCTTCCTGGGTGCGCTGCCGGCGGACACCGCCATCCGCGAGACCGCCGCGAGCGCCCAGGAGGGCTTCTCCGAGGGCATCCTCTCGCCCACCGAGATCGTCCTCGAGGGCGACGGCGTCGCCGAGGACCGGGCCGCGCTGGCCCGGCTCGGCACCGGGCTGGCCTCGATGCCGGGCGTGGCCGGCGTCCTGGGCCCCGGCTCCCAGGCCCCCGCAGTGGAGCGCCGGCTGCTGCTCTCACCCGACGGCGACGCCGCCCGCTACCTGATGATCCTCGACGCCGACCCGCTCGGCGCCGACGCGATCGCCACCACCGCCGCGGTGCAGCGCGCCCTGCCGGACCTGCAGCGCCGGGCCGGCCTGGCTGGGGACTCGGTCGCCGTCGCCGGCGACAGCGCGACCGCGGCCTTCCTCGTCGCCCAGACCGAGGGCGACCTGCTGCGGATCGCCCTGACCGCGCTGGCGGCCAACCTGCTGATGCTGATCCTCTTCCTGCGCGCCCTGGTGGCCTCGGTGGCCCTCCTGACCACCACGCTGCTCTCGCTCGGGGCCACCCTGGGCCTGACCAGCGTGTTCTTCGAGGCGGTGGACCCCGGGCAGGGCCTGACCTTCTACGTCCCCTTCGCCGCCGCGGTGCTGCTCCTGGCCTTCGGCTCGGACTACAACATCTTCACCGTCGGCCACGTCTGGGAGGACTCCCGCGGCCACACGATGCGCCAGGCGATCCGGCTGGCGCTGCCGTCGTCGGTCAGTGCCGTCTTCACCGCCGGACTCGCGCTCGGCGCCAGCTTCGGACTGCTGGCGCTGGTGCCGCTGGGACCGTTCCGCCAGCTCGCGTTCGCGCTGTCGCTGGGCATCGCCATCGAGATCCTCGTGGTGCGCCTGCTGGTGCTCCCGACGATGCTCACGGTGCTCGGGCCGTGGGCGGCCTGGCCCAGCAGACGGTTCACGGGACGCCCGGGACCGGCGAACGCCCAGCAACAGCAGGGGACCCGGCGCCGCGCCGGTCGGGCTCGCCTCGGGCTCAGGCCTGGTCGGGCGGGAAACCGCCGGTCGCGACCGGGCCCCAGTCATCGAGGGTGATCCGCAGCAGCGACTTGCCCTGCGTGCGCATGGCGGCGCGGTACTCCGCCCAGTCGTCGTGCTCGCCGGCGATGCACCGGAAGTACTCGACCAGGGCGTCCTCGGCCTCCTGGCTCGGCATGTCGAGGACCTCGGCCGTGCCGTGGACCTGCACGTAGGGGCCGTTCCAGTCCTCGGAGTGGACCACCACGCTGGCCCGCGGGTCGCGGCGCAGGTTCGCCGCCTTGGCGCGCTGCGGGTAGGTGGCGACGACCACGCGACCGTCCTCGTCGACGCCGCCGCTGACCGGGCTGGCCTGCGGGCGGCCGTCCTGGCGCTGGGTGATCAGCGTCATCCGGTGGCGCGGGCGGACGAACTCGAGCAGGTCCTCGCGGCTGACGACGTCGGCGGTGGCGTAGGTGACCATCGCCCCAGCCTAGCCAGCCCGGGCGGCCGGCCCGGGCAGGCAGTCGGCAGGCTGCGGGTGGGCTGCCGAATCGGCGCCCACCGCGCCCGGCCGTAGACTCGCCGGGGCCTCCTAGGGCCTCCTGTCCCCCACTGGAAGCGACGCCGTCACCTCATGTCTGGAACCACCACCCGCTCCGACCTGCGCAACGTCGCCATCGTCGCGCACGTCGACCACGGCAAGACCACCCTGGTCGACGCCATGCTGCGCCAGGCCGGCGCCTTCACCGCGCACCAGGCCGAGAGCGTCGCCGAGCGGGTCATGGACTCCGGGGACCTCGAGCGCGAGAAGGGCATCACGATCCTCGCCAAGAACACGGCGGTCCACTACGAGGGTCCCGCCGGCGGCGGCCAGCCGATGGTCATCAACATCATCGACACCCCCGGCCACGCCGACTTCGGTGGCGAGGTCGAGCGCGGCCTGTCGAT
Source organism: uncultured Actinomycetota bacterium (assembly GCA_963822495.1). GTDB lineage: Bacteria > Actinomycetota > Actinomycetes > Propionibacteriales > Nocardioidaceae > Nocardioides. The sequence goes on from CAWGHQ010000005.1 coordinate 199,493, forward strand.
GGTCGACGGCATCGTGCTGCTCGTCGACGCCTCCGAGGGCCCGCTGCCGCAGACCCGCTTCGTGCTGCGCAAGGCGCTCAACGCCGACATGCCGGTGATCCTGGTGGTCAACAAGACCGACCGGGGCGACGCCCGGATCGCCGAGGTCGTCGACGAGACCTACGAGCTGTTCCTGGACCTCCTCGACGACTCCCACAGCCAGGACGCCCTCGACTTCCCGGTCGTCTACGCCTCGGGTCGCGCCGGCATCGCCAGCCTGGTGCAGCCCGAGAACGCCTCGATGCCCGAGGGCACGAACCTCGAGCCGCTGTTCAAGACGATCCTCGACACCATCCCGGCGCCGACCTACACCGAGGGCGCGCCGCTGCAGGCGCACGTCACCAACCTCGACGCCTCGCCGTTCCTGGGCCGCCTCGCGCTGGTCCGCGTCCACCAGGGCACGCTGCGCAAGGGGCAGACCGTCGCCTGGATGCGCCGCGACGGCGAGGTCAAGAACGTCCGGGTCACCGAGCTCCTGGTCACCGAGGGCCTCGAGCGCAAGGCCGGCGAGCAGGCCGGCCCCGGCGACATCGTGGCCATCGCGGGCATCCCGGAGATCACCATCGGCGAGACCCTGGCCGACCCCGAGAACCCGGTCGCGCTGCCCCTGATCCACGTCGACGAGCCGGCCATCTCGATGACCATCGGCACCAACACCTCCCCGTTGGTGGGCCGCACCAAGGGCGGCAAGGTGACCGCACGCCTGGTCAAGGACCGACTCGACGCCGAGCTGATCGGCAACGTCTCGCTGCGGGTCCTGAGCACCGAGCGTCCCGACACCTGGGAGGTCCAGGGCCGCGGTGAGCTGGCGCTGGCGATCCTGGTCGAGCAGATGCGCCGCGAGGGCTTCGAGCTGACCGTCGGCAAGCCGCAGGTGGTCACCCGCGAGGTCGACGGCAAGGTGCACGAGCCCTTCGAGCGGCTGACCATCGACGCCCCCGAGGAGTACCTCGGCACGATCACCGAGCTGCTGGCCTCCCGCAAGGGCCGCATGGAGCAGATGACCAACCACGGCACCGGGTGGGTGCGCATGGAGTTCCTGGTCCCGGCGCGCGGCCTGATCGGCTTCCGCACCGAGTTCCTCACCGACACCCGCGGCACCGGCATCGCCCACGGCATCTCCGAGGGCTACGAGCCGTGGGCCGGCGAGATCCGCTCGCGCACCAACGGCTCGCTGGTCGCGGACCGCAAGGGCGCCGCAACGGCCTATGCGATGACCAACCTGCAGGAGCGCGGGATCATGTTCGTCGAGCCGACCACCGAGGTCTACGAGGGCATGATCATCGGCGAGAACTCGCGCGCCGACGACATGGACGTCAACATCACCAAGGAGAAGCAGCAGACCAACATCCGCTCGGCCACCTCGGACAACTTCGAGAAGCTGATCCCGCCGCGGCGGCTCTCCCTCGAGCAGTGCCTGGAGTTCTGCCGCGACGACGAGTGCGTCGAGGTGACCCCGGACGCCGCGCGCATCCGCAAGGTCGTGCTGGACGCCCACGACCGCGCGAAGACCGCCTCGCGGGTCCGCAAGGGCGGCCGCTAGCCAGCAGCCGCTGCGGGGCTACCGCGGTGCCGGAGCCGGCACCGTCTGGGGGATCTCGCCGACCGCGGTGTGCAGCAGCAGCGCGAACTCCTGGAGGTCGCGGGTCAGGGAGTCGCCGCACACCTCGACCAGCCATCCGCGGCCCCCGCTGTCGACCAGCCCGGCGGCGATCATCGACTGGTAGCCGGTCTGGATCAGCAGGTGCCGCTCGGCCGGGTCGCCGGTGAGCGTGTCGACGCAGAAGACGCCGGCCTCGCGCACCGCGCGCTCGGTGGCCGGGAAGTCGGCGAGCTCGTAGACGACCGGGTCGTTCTCGACCGCGGGCCACAACCCGTCGCCGACGCCGGCGACGCGCACCGGCGCGTAGGAGACGGTGTGGGCCGTCCCGACCTCGAGATCGACCTCGCTGACCCACCACCCCACCCCCTGCGCGAGCTCGCAGACGACCTGGGCCACCTGTCCCAGCCGCGCCTCGACGGAGGTCTGCTCCCCCGGGTCCGCCCGGGCCCGCAGCGCCTGGACCTCGGCGCGGAGCACGTCCAGGGCGGGCGGGTCCGCCGCGGGCGCCGCCGGCCGTCCCGCGCCGGTCGAGTCCCGCACCACGCGCAGCGCCAGCTTGTGGCGGTACTGCTCGGAGTCGGCGATGCGCAGCAGCGAACGCACCAGCGACTGCGGCGTGTCCTCGGGCCGCAGCAGCGCGTCCGCGGAGCCCACCCCGCACGAGACGCCGTCCCCGAAGGGCAGCGCCGCGGCCGACTCGACCAGCTCGTCGACGACCGAGTCGACCAGCGGGCCGTGCGCGTCGACGGCGGCGACCAGGAACTCGTCGCCTCCGATGCGGGCGGCCAGGCTGGTGTGCAGCCGACCGGCCGCCGCGGAGACCAGCACCGCGACGTCCTGGATGAGGCGGTCGCCCACGAGGTGCCCGTGCTGGTCGTTGACCTGCTTGAGCCCGTTGACGTCGCACAGGACCACCGTCAGCGCACCGGCCGTGGCCGGGTCGGTGGCCCAGGCCTCGAGCTGCTCGTCGGCCGCCCGCCGGTTGGCCAGGGTCGTCAGGGAGTCGGTGTAGGCCAGCTGGCGCAACCGCTCGTCGCCCAGGACCCGGGCCAGCCCCGCCGCGAAGAGCCCGGCCAGGACCGTCGCCACCTCCTCGTCGGCGACGGTGAAGGGGAGCCCGCCGGCGCGGGTGACGCGCAGCTCGCCCCAGGCGCCGTCCTGGACGAAGACCCGCACGCTCAGCGAGTGCGCCCGGTCCTGGCGGCGCAGCATCGCCCGGTCGTGCTCGCCCGTGCCGGGGTCGGCCAGGCTGCACCGGCGGGGCCGGACGTCCTCGACGAGGTGCAGCAGCTGGGGGCGCTCGGTGAGCAGGTAGGTCTCGTCGTCGGGGGCCGGCTCCTCCCAGGCGGCCAGCCGACCGGCGTTGCGCAGGATCCGGAGCCGGCCGTGCGACGTCTCGAGCCGGCCGACGTGCGCGCTGTCGGCCTCCAGCGTGATCAGCATCGCCGCGGTGGCGGCGTCAAGGAGGTCGGCCAGGGTGTGCAGGGACGGCAGCGTGGTGGCGAACTCGGCCAGGGCAGGCACGGGCGCGCGCCCGGCGTCTGCTGGTCGTGTCATGCGTGGCTCCCGGCCTCGTGGGGCGGCCCGCGCTCGGGCCGGTTCCCTGGAAGTGTCGCCTCCAGCGTGCCCGACGTCACCCCCGTCCAGCCCGCAGCCCAGGTCCGCCACGCCGGAACCCCTTCCCGCTACCCGAGACCTCGTGAGCGGAACGAGGAGCTGTTGGGGGATTTTTAGACGCTCGCTCCTCAACCAAGTGAGGGTTCCGGTGTGGTGGAGCTCGGTGCCAGGGCACGGCCTAGATGCGTCGGTTGATCCGGGTGAAGCTCACGGCGTTCTCGCCGGTCCCGCAGGCGTGGCCGACTCGCCCGGGTTGCCCCGCGGCGGCGGCGGCTTTTGGGCGACAACGACGGCCTCGACGCAGTTCAAGGGTAATGCTCCCGGCTCCTCGCCGACAACGCCTCAACTGCTCGCGCCGAGCCCACCGGCCGACACCGCCCCGGTGAATTTGGGCCCGGTGGATCTGGGCCCGGTGAATCGGGGCCCGCGAGGGCTGATGCTGCTCAGCGTCGGGTGCCTCGTGCTGCTCGGCCTGGTCGGCGTCCTGCTCGCGCAGGTCGACCTGATGCTGAGTGCGACCGCGGTCAGTGGGGTCGGGGAGCTGGCCGCCGACTGGGCCCAGGACTCGCCGGAGTCACGCCGAGCTCAGGACCTCGCCGGCATCGGCGAGCAGTTGCGCAGCACCCTTCGAGGAGGATGCTGCGATCCTGCGCCAGCGGCCCGCGCCGCCGTGCTCGCCGCCCCACCGCCTCGACCTCCCCACCGACGACTTCCAACCCCCGCCGCAAGTGCGAGGTAGAACGCCCGCGCCCAACCACGGAGGTCGAGGAGGAGGGCGTTCTGCGACTGACGTCTCGGAACCTGGTGTGATGGACCTCGGTGCCGGGGTACGGCCTAGGTTCGTCGGTTGATCCGGGTGAAGCTCACGGCGTTCTCGCCGGTGATGGTCGCGGTGTAGGCGGGGTCGTGCGCCCTGGCGTGGTGGCTGGGACACAACAGGCGCCCGTTGGCCTTGTCGGTAGGCCCACCCAGCGACCAGGGGTGGTCGTGATGGACGTGGCACAGGTAGGCCGGCCAGTCACACCCGGTGGCGGTGCAGTGGTGCTGCTCGAGGGTGATCGCACCGCGCTGGTGCTCATCGTGGAACCGTTTGCCCATCCCGTAGTCCAGGACCCGACTCTTGCCGTCCAGCACCGCCGGGATGATCCGCGCCTCGCACGCCAACCTGCGGGCCTCGGCGGCGGTGATCACCCCACCGGTGTCCAACGTCGCGGACCCCATACCCGAGAAGAGCGCCTCGAGGTCGATGGTGACCACGACCGAGGCGTTCGCACGCCCGATGCGGGGAAGGTCGCCAGTGGGCAGGGTCTCGATGAGCTCACAAAACGCCTCCCCCATCCGCTGGGCCGAGGGCTTCGAGGTCTCCCAGGTGCCCGCACCGTGGGTGGCGTTCTGGTGCTTGGGCGCAGCGATGGCGTGCAGGACCTTGGTCAGCATCTGCGCCTGGGCCTCCGGCAGCGTCGCCCGCAGGAACACCGACCCTTGGCCGTCGCGGGTCATCGTGAGGCGTCGTTTCTGCTCGGCCAGCCGGGCCGCCCGCTCGAGGCGTTCCTGGTCCTTCTTCTCCCCCACCTCGGGGGCCACCACGGCCAGGATGTGCTCGCCCAGGCGGGCCAGCGCGTGGGCGTCGTGGACCTTGGCCTCCTCGATCAGGGTGCGTTCGGCCTTGGCCACGATCGCGGGGTCGACGTCGCCGGGCAGGTCCTCGAGGGTGCGGACGATGACCCGGGCCTGCTCGAGCAGCAGCCCACCAGCGCCCAGCGCATCCCGGGTCAGGCCACGCGGCCCGGCCAACGCCAACGCCAACCGGGTCTTGCCGATCGCGCCCGGGACGGGTCTGGCGGGTCTCGATGCGCCCACCAGGTCCCGGTGCAGGTCGCACCGGTCCGCGCGCCGACCTCGACGACGTCGGCGTGTGCTGCGATGCGCAGCTCGACCTCGGCCAACCGGGCCTGGGTCAGCGACAACCGGATCAGCAGCTCGCGGGTGGTGTCCTCATCCAGCGACCAGGTCCGCACGTCCGCGACAGCGTCGAGCTCGTGGTCCAACGCGTGGACGAAGGCGACCAGCGGGTGGCTGGTCGTGGTGTCCTCGGTGGTGGCCATGGACCCATTCTGGCACCGACCACCGACAGTCCCCCCTGCTCAGAGGCGGTTATCCACACTCCCGACGGTAACAATCGAGTAAACGTTCGAATGAGCCACCATAGAGAGCGGCTTAGGCTGGTTGAGGCGTGAGGCCGGCGGCCTCGATGCCCGCTACGGCGGCGGTCTCGTCGTTGTCGGAGCTGTCGCCGGAGATGCCGACGGCGCCCATCAGCTCACCGTTCTCGTCGCGCACCAGGACCCCGCCGGGCACGGGGACCAGCGAACCGCCGAGGGCGGCGCCGGCGGCCGCGACGAAGTAGGCCTGCTGCTCGGCGCGGTTCATGATCGCGCGCGAGCCCATGCCCAGCGCCAGCGCGCCGTAGGCCTTGCCGCGGGCGACGTCGAAGCGTCCGATCGAGCACCCGTCCTCACGCTCGACGGCCACGAGGTGGCCGCCGGGGTCGAGGACGACGACGGTCAGCGGCTTGAAGCCGTGCTCGGTGCCGGCGGCGCGGGCCGCGGCGACGATGGTGCGGGCGGTCTCGAGGTCGAGGTGACGGTGGGTCATGCGGTGCTCCCGGTGGTCGATGAGGTGGACGAGGCCAGCTGCGCCTTCCGGGCAGCTCGGCGTCGGTGGAGGATCGGTTCGGTGTAGCCGCTGGGCTGGTCCACGCCCTCCAGGCACAGCTCGCGGGCGGCCAGGAAGGCCTCCCCCTCGAAGTCGGGCGCCATCGCCACGTAGGTGGCGTCGCCGGCGTTCTGCTCGTCGACGACGGCCGCCATCCGGCGCAGCGTCTCCTCGACCTGCTCGGTGGTGACCACGCCGTGACGCAGCCAGTTGGCGACGTGCTGGGAGGAGATCCGGCAGGTGGCCCGGTCCTCCATCAGCGCGGTCCCGGAGATGTCGGGCACCTTCGAGCAGCCGACGCCGGCGTCGACCCAGCGCACGACGTAGCCCAGGACGCCCTGGATGTTGTTGTCCAGCTCGGCCTGGCGGTCCTCCTCGGACCACTCGTCGGGTGAGCCGACCGGCACGGTGAGCAGGTCGCCCAGCGACGTCCGGTGCCCGCCGGCCAGCTCGGACTGCCGCTCGGCGACGTCGACCTGGTGGTAGTGCAGCGCGTGCAGCGTCGCCGCGGTCGGCGAGGGCACCCAGGCGGTGTTGGCGCCGGCGCGCGGGTGGCCGACCTTCTGCTCGAGCATGTCGGCGAGGTCGTCGGGCGCGGGCCACATGCCCTTCCCGATCTGGGCGCGACCCTTGAAGCCCGCGGCCAGGCCGGCGTCGACGTTGGCGTCCTCGTAGGCCTTGATCCAGGACTCGGCCTTCATGGCGCCCTTGCGCACGACCGGACCGGCCTCCATGTCGGTGTGGATCTCGTCGCCGGTGCGGTCCAGGAAGCCGGTGTTGATGAAGGCGACCCGCTCGCGCGCGACCTCGAGGCAGGCCGAGAGGTTGGCCGACGTGCGCCGCTCCTCGTCCATGATGCCGACCTTGATCGTGTGGCGCGGCAGGCCCAGCGTGTCCTCGACCCGGTCGAAGAGGTCGCAGGTCAGCTGGACCTCCTCCGGGCCGTGCATCTTCGGCTTGACGGCGTACATCGCCCCGGCGCGGGAGTTGCGCAGGCGCGGGGACCCGTCGGGGCCCTCGGCACCACCGGTGACGTCGTGGGCGCTGCCCAGCCCGGTGAGGAACGCGTCGAGGATGCCCTCGGGCACCGGGTTCCCCTCGGGGTCGAGCACGGCGTCGCTGAGCATCAGGTGCCCGACCTGGCGGATGAACAGCAGCGCGCGCCCGGGCAGGGTCACCTCGCCGCCGTCGGCGGTGGCGTAGGTCCGGTCGGGGTGCAGGGAGCGGGTGAAGGTGCGGTCGCCCTTGGTGACCTGCTCGGCCAGCGTGCCCTTCATCAGCTCGAGCCAGTTGCGGTAGCCGAGCACCTTGTCCGCGGCGTCGACCGCGGCCACGGAGTCCTCGAGGTCCATGATCGAGGTGACGGCCGCCTCGAGGACGACGTCCTTGACGCCGGCAGCGTCGGCCCCGCCGACGACGTCGTCGCGGTCGACCTGGATCTCGACGTGCAGGCCGTGGTGCACGAGCACCACCGACGTGGGCGCGGAGGCGTCGCCGGTGAAGCCGACCAGCTGGTCGGGGTCGGCCAGACGCCGGGTCTCACCCTCGACGGTGACCGCGAGGCCCTCGTCGTCGACGGCGTAGGCCGAGGCGTCGGCGTGGGAGCCGTCGGCGAGCGGGAGGTGCTCGTCGAGGAAGGCCTTGGCCCGCGCCACGACGTCGGCGCCGCGGGTGGGGTTGTAGCTCGAGCCGGGCTCACGGCCCTGGTCGGTGCCGATCACGTCGGAGCCGTAGAGGGCGTCGTAGAGCGAGCCCCACCGCGCGTTGGCGGCGTTGGTGGCGAACCGTGCGTTCAGCAGCGGCACCACGAGCTGCGGGCCGGCGACGGTGCTGACCTCGCGGTCCACGCCGTCGGTCGTGATCTCGACGGACTCCGGTGCGTCGACCAGGTAGCCGATCTCGCGCAGGAAGGCCTCGTAGGTGGCGGCCGGGACGCCGTCGCGCCCGGGGACGCCGGGGTGCTCGCGGTGCCAGTCGTCCACCTGACGCTGGAGCTCGTCGCGCCGCTCGAGCAGGGCGCGCTGGCGGGGGGCGAGCGCGGCGAGCGCGTCCTCGAGCCCGGCCCAGAACGCCGCCTCCTGGACCCCGGAGCCCGGGATCGCCTCCTCGGCCACGAAACGGTGCAGCTGCGGGTCGACCCGCAGCCCTCCGACCTGGACGTACTGCGACATCTGGTGCCTCCCGGCAGCTGGCGTGCTTCTCGGCCGCGGTGCGGTGACGACGACACGACTGAGTGTGGGCTCTGGTCAGAACTTCCACCATGTGGAAACATCCGACCGGTCCGTCGAAACTAGCCAGGAGGCCGGAGACGTGTCAACCGCCGCGCCCGGTGGCGTGCAGTCGCTCCACCGCTCCCTCGACCTGCTCGAGGTCATCGCCGAGCGCGGGGGCCACGTCGCCCTGGCCGAGCTCGCGGAGGCCGTCGACATCCCGATGGCCACCGTGCACCGGCTGCTGCGCACGCTCCTCGAGCGCGGCTACGTGCGCCAGCGCGCCGACCGGCGCTACGCCCTGGGCTACCGGCTGGTCCCGCTCGGCACCGCGGCCACGGCCCTGCTGGGCGAGACCACCCGCACGGTGCTGGCCGACCTCGTCGCGGACCTGGGGGAGACCGCCAACCTCGCCGTGCTCTCGGGCCACCGCGCCGAGTACGTCGCCCAGGTGCCCTCGGCGTACTCCATGCGCGTCTTCACCCAGGTCGGCCATCGCGTCGCACTGCACTGCACCGGCGTCGGCAAGGCGATGCTGGCGCACCTCGACGACGCCGCGGTCGCCGACGTCGTGGACGTCGCCGGGCTGGCCGCCCTCACCGAGCACACCCTGGTGACCCCGGCCTCCCTGCGCGCAGCGCTGGCGCTGGTGCGCGAGCGCGGCTACGCCGTCGACGAGCAGGAGCAGGAGCTGGGCGTGCGGTGCGTGGCGGTTCCCGTGCTGGGCGCCGGGGTCGCCATGGCCGTCTCGGTCTCGGGGCCGCTGGCCCGGCTGACCGACGACGTGGTCGCCCGCGCCGTCCCCGCTCTGCGCAGCGCAGCCGCCAGGATCACCGAGGGTGCCGTTCACCCTTGACAGGGCCGCCGCGGTCGGCGGAGGGTGACAGTGGTCGCTCTTCCGCATGATGGAAACGACGATCCTCGGATCCCGTTGTCTGTCCGACCCTTTGGAGCCACCTCGTGTCGACCACCGCCCCCGTCGCCCCGCACGACACCACCGGTCCCGACCTCGCCGAGCTCGTCGGAGCCCTGCCCGAGGGGTGCGTGATCACCGACCCCGACTCGATGGCCAACTACCGCTTCGACCGCGCCCACGACCCGAGCGCCGGGGTGCCGCTCGCCGTCGTGCGGGCCACCTCCACCGAGGACGTCCAGGCCGCGGTCCGCTTCGCCGCCCAGCACGGCATCTCCGTCATCCCGCGCGGTGCCGGCTCGGGGCTGTCGGGGGGCGCCTCGGCCCTCGACGGGAGCATGGTGGTGTGCACCGAGCGGATGCGCGAGATCACCGTCGACCCGGTCACCCGCACCTGCATCACCCAGCCCGGCCTGATGAACGCCGAGGTGAAGAAGGCCTGCGCCGAGCACGGCCTGTGGTACCCGCCGGACCCGTCCTCCTACGAGATCTGCTCGATCGGCGGCAACATCGCCACCAACGCCGGCGGCCTGTGCTGCGTCAAGTACGGCGTCACTCGCGACTACGTGCTCGGACTGACCGTGGTGATGGCCGACGGCACCGTGATGAAGGTCGGCGGCCCGCGGCTCAAGGACTCCGCCGGGCTCTCCCTGACCCAGCTCTTCGTCGGCTCCGAGGGCACCCTGGGCATCGTCACCGAGATCGTGCTGCGCGTGGTGCCGCTGCAGCGTCCGCCCGCGACGCTGGTGGCGACCTTCAAGACCCTCGACGACGCCACCCAGACCGTCCTGGACATCACCCGGACGATGCGTCCCTCGATGCTGGAGTTCATGGACAAGCCGACCATCAACGCCGTCGAGGACATCACCAAGATGGGCCTGGACCGCGAGGCGGAGGGGATGCTCATCATCCAGTCCGACGAGCCGATCACCTACGCCGCCGAGGAGATCGAGAAGATCACCGCGATCTGCCACGACAACAACGCCACCGAGGCGTTCTCGACCGACGACCCCGAGGAGGGCGAGCAGTTCGTCGTGGCCCGCCGCATGGCGATCCCCGCGGTGGAGGAGAAGGGCTCGCTGCTGCTCGAGGACGTCGGGGTGCCGCTGCCCCAGCTGGGCGCCCTGGTCCGGGGCATCGCCGAGATCTCCGCGAACAACGACGTGACCATCGCGGTCCTCGCCCACGCCGGCGACGGCAACACCCACCCGCTGATCGTCTTCGACCCCAGCGACGCCGGCCAGGCCGAGCGCGCCCAGCAGGCCTACGGCGAGGTGATGGACCTCGCGATCGGCCTCGGCGGCACCATCACCGGCGAGCACGGCGTCGGCCGCCTCAAGAAGGGCTGGCTCGGGGCCTACCTCGGCGAGGACGTCCTCGCCCTGAACCACACCATCAAGAAGGCCCTCGACCCGCAGGGCATCCTCAACCCGGGCGCCGGCTACTGAGCCACGGGCCAGACCGCGAGGAGCGGTCTGAGCAAAACCCGTCGGGGTTGGGGCGTGGGCGTCATCATGGGTGGGTGACCACTCCCGGCGACGGCGCCGTCCCGAGCGCCGTCCCGATCACCGTGGCGAGCATCGACTCAGGTGCCGGGCCGGCCCAGGTCGGCCTGCATCGCCGGACCCCCTTCGCGGTGGCCGCCGCCGTCGCGGTGGCCACGGTCGCGCTGCTCGTCGCGGCGCCGATGATGATCGGCACCGTGCCGGCGTTCCTGCCGGCGTTCCTCACGCTGGTGCTGGCCAGCGACCTGCTGACCTGCGTGCTGCTCGCCGTCCGCTACCTCAACGTCGGGGGGCCGCGGGTGCTGGCCCTGTCGTGGGCCTACACGTGGTCCGCGGTCACGATCGTGCCGTACGCGCTGGTCTTCCCGGGGCTGGTCGACCCGCAGGGACTGTTCGGCGCCACGCCCAGCACGTCGGCCTGGTTGTGGACGTCGTGGCACGTCGGCTTCCCGCTGCTGCTCGGCGCCGCCCTCGCGCCCTGGCCGGCGCGGTGGCTGCGCCGTCTCGACGCCCGCGAGCACCGGCTGCGGCGGATCCTGCTCAGCCACGGCGTCGTCGCCGCGGTGGCCGGCGTCGTGGCCGTCCTGGTCGTCGTCGACCCGGGGAGCCGGCTCCCCTCAGTCGTCACCGCCGGCGACTACTCCGCGCTCACCACGCTCGCCGGGCCCTGGATCGGCCTGGCCGGGCTCGTCTCGCTCGCCGCTGGCGCTGCGGGGGGTCCTGACCCGCCCGGCGCGCGGCGTCGAGACCTGGGCGGTCGTCGCCCTGACGGCCTCCGAGGGCGACGCCGCGCTCTCGCTCCTGGCGAGGGCCGGTTCACCGTCGGCTGGTACGGCGCGCGCGCCCTGACCACCGTCGCCGCGGTCGTCGTCCTGCTCTCCATCTTCCGCGGCTTCACCCTGCTGTACCGGCGGGTGCGGGAGACCGCCGAGCAGCTCGCCGCTGCAGAACGCCGCCCTGATCGAGGCGCAGACCCTGCGCGACCACGTCGCCGCCGTCGTCTCGCACGACCTGCGCAGCCCGATCGCCGGCCTCACCGGCTACCTCGAGCTGCTGCACGAGGGTGAGCTGACGCCGGCCCAGGCCGAGCACATGATCACCCGCTCGCAGCGGCTGGCCCGTCGGCTGAGCCTGCTCACCGAGGACCTCCTGGCCGTCTCGACCGCCGGGCACAGCGCGCTCGACGTCGTCGTCGACAGCCTCGACCTCACCGAGGCGCTCGAGATGGTCGCCGAGGCCTACACCGAGCGCGACGTCCGCGTCGAGTGCGAGCCGGGCCTGCGCGTCATGGCCGACCCCCTCCGGCTCCAGCAGGTCCTCGACAACCTGGTCACCAACGCCGTCAAGTACGGCGCGGAACCGGTCATCCTGCGCGGGCTGTCGCCGAGCCGGCGACGCCTGGCGGTCAACCGTCGGGCGAGGTCCGGATCGAGGTCGCCGACGCCGGCGCCGGCGTGCCCGCCGCGTTCGTCGAGCGTCTCTTCGAGCGCTACACCCGCGCCGAGGGCCACCCCGTCAACGGCTCCGGCCTGGGCCTCTCGGTGGTGGCCGACCTGGTCGGCGCCCACGGCGGCCGGGTCTCCTACGAGCTGGACCGCAACGCCTTCGTCGTCGTCCTGGCCGCCGCCGTCGAGTCCGGCGCCGCTCCCCATCGGCTACCGGAACGGTTAGAGTCTGCGGGGTGATGGGGACACCACGCGGACGCTCCACGCCCGGCGGCAGCGTGATCACCGCCGGGCTGGTCGTGGCGCTCGCCGTCGTGGTGCTCGCCTACTCCGCCTACCTGGTGCTCACCTTCCCGCCCGAGGCCGCTGGGGGCTCCCCGGGTGACGCTGCCGGGGTCGACGACGCCACCGCCTCCGCGCCGAGCAGCTCGCCGACGGCGCAGCCGGAGCCGGAGCCGACCGGGCCCGCGGTGGCCGTGCTGGGGGACGGCTACACCTCCGGCGGACCGGACGGCGGCAAGGGCGACAAGGGCTGGCCCGCGCTCCTCGAGCAGCGCGTCGGCGTCGACGTGACGACCAGCGCGCGCCCGGCCACCGGCTACGCGACGGGTCCCGAGGGCATGACCTTCGAGGACCGCGCCGGCCCCATGCTGCAGGGCTGGGACGGCGGTGCGGCAGGGGATGCCGTCATCGTCTTCGGGAGCCGGACCGACGCCGAGGCCGACCCGGTGGAGGTGCAGGCGGCAGCGACCCGCACCCTGACCTACCTCGCGCGGGCCGCGGCCCCGGCGACGGTGATCTGCATCGGACCCGTCTGGCCGACGCAGGCGCCGCCGCCGGGCGGCGAGGCAGCGCGGGAGGCCGTAAGGGCCGCCGCACAGACCGCCGGGGTCACCTTCGTGGACCCGCAGGCCGAGCCGTGGTTCTCCGAGACAACGCCGCGCTGATCGGCCCCAGCGGGGTGCGCCCGACCAATCAGGGCCACGGCTACCTCGCGGCGAAGATGCGCGGCATCCTCGAGGACGCCGGCATCGTCTAGCCTGCCGCGAGGCTCAGCGATGGGCGGGGCTCAGCGGTAGGAGGAGAACGACGCGGCGCTGTGGGAGCCCCCGCTGGAGCCGTTGCCGGAGCGGCCGCGGCCACCACCGGAGCCGGAACCGCTACGTCCGCGGGACGGGGCGCCGGAGCGGCCCTGCGACGAACGTCCCTGGCCGCCTTGTCCGCCGCCCTGGCCCTGACGACCCTGACCGGAACCGCCGCGACGAGCGCCCGAGCGGCCGCCACCGCCGCCGTTGCCCCGGGCCGGCTCGGCGACCGGCGCGATGCGGGGGGCGCTGAAGTCGCGCTCACCGGGAGCGATCTGGCGCAGCAGCGCGGAGTCGACGGTGACCTTGGTGGTGGTCGGCTTGATGCCGGCCTTGCGGGTCAGCTGGCGCACGTCGGAGACCTGGCTGTCGAGCATGACGGTGACCACGGTGCCGGCGGCACCGGCGCGGGCGGTGCGGCCCGAGCGGTGCAGGTAGGCCTTGTGCTCGACCGGCGGGTCGGCGTGCACCACGAGGGCGACGTCGTCGACGTGGATGCCGCGGGCGGCGATGTCGGTGGCGACCATCGTGCTGGCCGAGCCGGTGCTGAAGGCCTCGAGGTTGCGCGTGCGCGCACCCTGGGAGAGGTTGCCGTGCAGCTCGACGCTGGACACCCCGGCGGCGTTGAGCTTCTTGGTCAGCTGCTTGGCGCCGTGCTTGGTGCGGGTGAAGACGACCGTGCGGCCGGGGGCGGCGGCGAGGTCGGTGATCACCGCGAGGCGCTGGTCGTTGCCGACGTGCAGCACGTGGTGGTCGATGGCCGCGATCGGCGACTGCTCGGAGTCGACGCTGTGCGTGACCGGGCTGTGCAGGTAGCGCTTGACGATGACGTCGACGCCGCCGTCGAGCGTGGCGGAGAAGAGCATCCGCTGGCCGCGCTCGGGGGTGCGGTCGAGCAGGCGCTTGACCTCGGGCAGGAAGCCGAGGTCGGCCATGTGGTCGGCCTCGTCGAGGATGGTGACCTCGATGCCGCCGAGGTCGGCGTGACCGGAGCGGACGTGGTCGGCCAGCCGGCCGGGGCAGGCGACGATCACGTCGACGCCGTTGCGCAGGGCCTGGATCTGGGGGTTGGCGCCGACGCCGCCGAAGATGGTCGCGGTGCGCAGGCCGACCGCCTTGGCCAGCGGGGCCAGGGCGGTGTCGATCTGGGTGGCCAGCTCGCGGGTCGGGACCAGGATGAGCGAGCGGGGCCGCTTGGGCTGCCGCTTGCTGGTCGAGGTCGACAGGCGCGAGACGAGCGGCAGGAGGAAGGCGTAGGTCTTGCCCGAGCCGGTGCGGCCGCGTCCGAGGACGTCGCGCCCGGCGAGGCTGTCGGGCAGCGTCGCGGACTGGATCGGGAAGGGGCTCGTGATGCCGGCCTGGGTCAGCGCGGCGAGCACGGGGGCAGGCAGGCCGAAGTCGGCGAAGGTCTGTGCAGAGGTCATGGGGGGTGAGGCGACCGCAGGCGGCCGCCGACTCGCTTCCAGTAGTACGGGATGTCCTGCCCGGCGCGGAGCTCACGATCTTCGATCGGGTCCGCGGCGCTCGGTGGACGACGTGTGGGGCGCGGCCCGTGGCAGAACTGATGGGGCCGCCATCGCCCTTCCAGCATAGTGGCCGCGGCACCGAACCGTCGCATCCTGCGCCGAGACGTGTCCGACCTCACCCGCGAGATGGCGCTCGTACCACGTCGAGATGGCGCTCGCACCGCGTCGAGATGGCGCTCGCCGCGCGTCGAGATGGCGCTCGCCGCGCGTCGAGATGGCGCTCGTCGTCAGCACCACCCGCACGTTCCAAGCAAGACTTCCGGGCCGCTCTCAGTACCTTCCCACGGGGGGAGCGCGCCTGTTACTCGTCTGTCACTCTCGTGCGATGGTGACGATGGTGCTGTGGACATTCGTTGGACTGCTGGGCTGGTTCGCCCTCACCCTGCCGATCGCGATCGTGGTCGGCCGTTCGATCGGCGCCGGCGAACGTCGCGTGGCCGAGCAGTACGAGTCCACCGCGCGAGCCGCCTAGCGACCCGGGCCGGTCAGCGCACGCGCCAGCGACCCAGCAGCGTCGAGTCGTGCTCGAGCAGGGTCAGCAGCTCCAGCGTCCGGTCGACCACGGGGCCGGTCGTCATCCGCGGCAGGTCGCCGGCGAGCAGCCGCGGGACGACGCTGGCGCAGACCTCGTCGACGACGCCGGCGGCCAGCAGGTCGCCCAGCAGACTCGGTCCGCCCTCGCAGGTGACCGTGCGCCAGCCCCGCTCGGCCAGGCGAGGCACGATCGCGGCGAGGTCGACGTCGCTCTCGCCGAGCAACCAGACGTGGTCCGCGCCGAGCAGCGCCTCGGCCTCGCCGAGGTGCTCGGCGCCGGACGCGGTCGCGAGGACGACGCGTCCCGGCTCCAGCCCACGGAGGGTCTCGGGCACCGACCCGCGCCGGCTGACGACGACGATCGGCACGGCCGCGCCGCCGTAGGCCTCCGCGCGCGCGGTGCCGGCGCCCACCAGGATCGCGTCCGCGCCGCCGCGCAGCGCGTCGAAGACGGCGTGGTCGGGCTCGTTGTTGATCCCCCCGCTGTCGCCGTCCGGCCCGGTCGCGGCGCCGTCGAGCGTCGTCACCATGGAGGCGCGCACCCAGACCGCCTCGTCGGGGACGTCGCCCGGTCGGGCGTAGAGCGCGCCCAGGTCGCCGGGCTCCACCTCGCGCGGAGCGTCCGGGCCGAGCAGGAGCCTCACCGGTAGAGGTCCGCGGTCTGCTGCGAGCCACGCTCCGAGAACAGCACGGCCGCCAGGAGTCCGCCGACCGCGCCGAAGAGGTGGCCCTGCCAGGAGACCCCGGGCTGACCGGGCAGCACGCCGAGCAGCAGCCCGCCGTAGAGGAAGAACAGCGTGAGGCCGAGGATGATCTCCCAGGCCGAGCGGGTGAAGAACCCGCGCACGAGCAGGTAGACGAGCCACCCGAAGACCAGCCCCGAGGCCCCGATCGTCACCGAGCCCGCCGGCGAGAAGACCCAGACCCCGACGCCGCTGGCGAGCCAGATGACGGCCGTCGCGGCCAGTCCTCGCCCGAGGCCCGAGGCCAGGACGAGGTAGCCCAGCAGCAGCGTGAGCAGCGTGTTGGCGACCAGGTGCCCGAACCCCAGGTGCAGCAGCGGGGCGAGGAGGATGCCGAGCAGGCCGTCCTCGCTGCGCGGGCGGATGCCCTGCGCGTCGAGCGCGCCGTCGAGCACCAGGGCGTCGAGGCCCTCGAGCACCCACAGCAGCGCGACGAAGGCGCCCACCCACACCGCGGCGCGGACCCAGTCGGGCGCGCGGTGCCGCGTGGGCGTGGGGTAGGACCGGAAGGTGCTCACCCGGCCAGATTAGCCAGCGCTCCGCACCCCTCCGTCCGACGCAGCCCGCTAGCTACCTCTCGCCACACGAAGGTGTAAGCGTGAGTGACGACTCGGCCGCGCCGAGCAGGCCGGCGGTGTCGGCCAGGAAGGCACCATGCGGCCGTCTTCGCTGAGGCTCGTCGGCGGAACAGGAGGTTCTCGTCGTGGTCAGGACCAGCGAATCACCCAGTACTGGACCCCGTACGGGTCGTCGTCGTAGATGACCTCGGCCCGCAGCGGGCGGTCGAAGCGCGCGCGCTGTCGAGGCCGAGGAGACGCCGACGTCGGCCCACAGCTCGCGCGCCAGCGTGGGGTCGAGACCGGCCAGCGCCGCGGGGTCGGGCCCGCACAGAGCGCGCCCGCAGCGCGTCGTCGTAGGCCGCGGCTCGGGCGTCGAGGTGGCCGGGCGCCTTCTCCGAGCGGCAGGCCGAGCCGTTGGCGACCACGAGCACGGCCTCGGACGACCACGACGTGCCGCCGTGCTCGGGTGTGCAGTCGTCGGGTTTCACGTGACCGCCGGCCTCGTGGACCAGGTGGGTCGCGACCCGCAGACCCTGGGGTCCCGAGGCGTGCACCGTCACCGGCGCCCCGGCCCCGACGAGCCAGCTCACGGCCTCCAGGCAGGCCGCGCGCAGCGGGGCGACGGGGTCGGCGATCGCGGCGTACTCCGGCAGGAGCGCGAGCGCGCCGGGGACGAGGACGATCCGGGTTCCGGGGTCTCGAGACCACCCGCCCGGCGTCACTGGAGGCCGCGGATCGCTCGGGCGGGCAGGCGGCGACCGGCGATGGTCCAGGCCATGTCGACGACCTGGCGGGTCTCGACGACCTCGTGCACGCGGTAGATCCGGGCCCCGGCGCTGGCGCACACCGCGGTCGCGGCGAGGGTGCCGAGCAGCCGCTCGCCGACCGGTCGGTCGAGGCTCTCGCCGACGAAGTCCTTGTTGCTCAGCGAGACCAGCACCGGCCAGCCCGTCGCGACCATCTCGCCGAGGCGGCGGGTGAGCTCCAGGGAGTGGAAGGTGTTCTTGCCGAAGTCGTGCGCCGGGTCGATCACCAGCGACTCGCGGGCGACCCCGGCGGCCAGCGCGCGCTCGGCGTAGGCGGTCGTGTCGGCGATCGCGGCGGCCACCACGTCGTCGTACTCCACGCGGTAGGGCCGCGTGCGGGGGGTGGCTCCCCCGGTGTGGGTGCACACCAGGGCGACGTCGTGGCTCGCGGCCACGTCGGCCAGCTCGGGGTCCGCGCCGCCCCAGGCGTCGTTGAGGACGTCGGCGCCGGCCACGCAGGCCGCGTCGCCGACCTCGGCGCGCCAGGTGTCGACCGAGATCGCCAGCCCGGGGAAGGCCTCCCGCGCCCGGGCGACCAGGTCGACGACCCGCGCCTTCTCCTCCTCGGCGCCGACCTCCTCCCCGGGGGCGGCCTTGATGCCGCCGATGTCGACCACCTCGGCACCCTGCTCGACCACGAGCGCCACCCGCTCGAAGGCCCGCTCCTCGGCCCAGGTCGCACCCTGGTCGTAGAAGGAGTCGGGCGTCCGGTTGACGATCGCCATCATCAAGGTGGCGTCGTCGGCGAAGGTGTGGCGACCCAGACGCAGCATCACCCGAACCGTACTGCCGGCGGCCGCTCGGTCGTCGGCACCGACCGCTCGACGGACTCCGGGCCGAACTGCCTCAGCACGACGGGATCCGCGACCCCCTCCCCAGCACCATCCATGCCCGCCCGCGCGAGCGCGGCGGCCACGATCTGGGTCGCCATGCCGCCGAGGTCACGCAACGACTGGTGCCGGTGGGCCCGACGGCCCAGGTCGACCTGCGCGATCGCCTCGGGCCCCAGCAGCCGCAGCGTGTCGACCAGCGCGGCCAGCTCGACGGCGTACCCGGTCGGCATCCAGAGCCGCTCGAGCAGCGACCGCCGCGCCGCCCACTCCCCCGCCAACGGCTGCACCAGCCCCGAGAGCGCCGGGAAGAGGGTCGCCACCAGGGGCCGGGCGACCAGCTCGGTGACCCGTCCCCCCTCCCAGGGCCCGTCGGTCCCGGGCCGCTCGTAGAACCCCTTGACCAGCGCCACCGAGCCATTCCCCAGCAGCGGCCCCAGCAGCCCCGGCACGAAGTGGGTGTCCCAGTCGAGCAGGTCGGCGTCCATGAAGACCACCACGTCACCGGTCGTGACGAACAGCGACTTCCACATCGCCTCGCCCTTGCCGGGGTGGCTGCCCAGGTCGGGGCGGATCTCGGCGCTGCGGTGCACCGTCGCACCGGCCTCGGTCGCCACGGCGTAGGTGTCGTCGGTGGAGTCGGAGTCGACGACCACGATCTCGTCGAGCAGCGCCACCGTGTCGACCAGCGCCTCGCGCACCCGGGCGACGACGTCGCCCACCGTGGCGGCCTCGTCCCGCGCGGGGACGACGAGACTGACCCGGGTCTCCCCCTTGGCCGCGAGCAGCTCCTCGAGGCTCCAGTCGGACCAGTGCGCGCTCACCCGCCGTGCAGCAGCCGTCGGGTCCGCGCGACGACGTCGCCCAGGGCGGCCTCGGCGGCGGGGCTGGCCGCCCCCATGTCGATGAAGCCGTGCACCAGGCCGTCGTAGCGGGCCCGGTCGACGTCGACCCCGGCCGCCGCCAGCGCGGCGGCGTACGCCTCGCCCTCGTCGCGGAGCGGGTCGTACTCGGCGGTGACGACGACCGCGGGCGGCAGGCCGGCAAGGTCACCGTGCACCGGGGAGAGCCGCGGGTCGGTGACCGCGGCGCCGCTGGCACCCAGGTAGTGCCCGCCGAACCAGAGCATGGTCTCGACGTCGAGGAAGTACCCCGAGGCGTTCTCGGTGCGCGAGGGGTAGTCGCCGCCGAAGTCGGTCGCGGGGTAGATCAGCACCTGTGCCGCGACCAGCTCGCGGTAGGTCTGCGCCGCGACGGCGGCCAGGTTGCCGCCGGCGCTGTCCCCGCCGACGGCCAGCGTCCCGTCGCCGCCGAGCAGCTCGAGGTGGTCGCCGGCCCAGGCGACCGCGGCGAGCGCGTCGTCGACGGCGGCCGGGTAGGGCGCCTCCGGGCCGAGCCGGTAGTCGACCGAGAGCACCGCGACGTCGGCGTCGCGGCAGAACCGTCGGCAGGTCTGGTCGTGGGTGTCGAGGTCGCCGATGACGAACCCGCCCCCGTGCAGGTAGACCAGCGTCGGCCACGGCCCCTCCCCTGCGGGCCGGTACAGCCGGGCCGGGACGCCACCGGCGTCGAGGTCGCGCACCTCACCCACCACGATCCGCGAGGAGTCGTCGACCAGGTCGACGGTCATGGCGCGGAACGCCTTGCGGGCGGTCTCCGGGGTGCCCTGGTGCATCGGCGGGTAGCCGGCGGTGGCGATGAAGTCGAGGACGGCGGCGGTGCCGGGGTCGAGGGGCATGGCGCCATCCTGCCCGGCGGCCCCGAAGTCCCGGCGTCCGGACGTCCACCGGCCCCGGGGCCCGCCTGGCCCGATCTGGCTATGGTCACCGACCCGTTCGTGCTGGACCATGACCAGAGCCGAACCGTTGCTAGGGGAAATAGTGTCGCTGCACCACAGGTCCATCGCTCGTCTCACGCTCGTGGCCGTCGCCGCTCTCGTCGCCGCCCCCGCCCTGGCTCCCGTGGCCGCGGCCGCGGCCGCGGACGAGGGCAAGCGCGGGGCCGAGCCCAGCCGGGGCATCACCGTCGACACGCCGGACACCCTGCTCGGGGCGCCGGCCCACGGAAGCGCGGCGGTGACGCGCCTCGGGGACGACCTGCCGGTGGCGGCCGCGCTCAACGGCCTCACCCCCGCCGGCCTCACCCGTCTGCTGCGCACGGACTCCACGGCCTGGGTCGACAACGCCGGCGCCCTCTTCTACATCGACCCGGTCCCGGACCGCGCGATCCCGGACCACCCGGGCCCGGCGCCGACCGCGTCCCCCGGCTCCTCCGAGGCGCCCCTGGCCGACACCTTCCTCCTGCACAGCAAGCCGGGCTCGACCCGGACGATCTTCCTCGACCTCGACGGTGGCGACGTCACCGGCACCTTCTGGAACAGCGACTACGGGGTCGCCACGAGCCACCCGGCCTGGGACCCCAGCGGCGACGGCGCCGGCTTCAACGACACCGAGCGCGCCCAGGTGCAGAAGATCTGGGCGATGGTGGCCGAGGACTACGCCCCCTGGGACGTCGACGTCACCACCCAGGACCCCGGACTGGCCGCCCTGACCCGCTCGAGCTCGAGCGACTTCGTCTACGGCACCCGCGCGCTGATCACCCCCAGCACGGACGCGGCGAACAAGATCTGTGGCGGTGGGTGTGGTGGCGTGGCCTACGTCAACGTCTTCAACGCGGTGGTCGGCGCGGCCTCGCCCTTCGACCCCGCCTGGGTCTTCCCGCACCTGCTCGGCAACGGGCCCAAGGCGATCGCCGAGGCCACGACGCACGAGGTCGGCCACAACTTCGGGCTCAACCACGACGGCAACGCCACCCAGGGCTACGACCCGGGCCACGGCGCCTGGGCTCCGATCATGGGCGTCGGCTACAACAACCCGATCGTGCAGTTCAGCAAGGGTGACTACGCCGGGGCGAACAACCACGAGGACGACCTGGCGATGATCGCCAACTCGGTGGACCTGCGCGGCGACGAGGCCGGCGACACGGTCGCCACGGCAGCGCCGCTCCCGACCGCCGGGACCTCGGCCTTCATCACCTCCCGCGGCGACGTCGACGCCTTCCAGGTCGGCACCTGCAGCGCCGGCGCCACGATCGAGGTCACCCCCGACGCCACCTCCGCCAACCTCGACGTCGGCGCACGCCTGCTCGGCGCGAGCGGCACGGTGCTCGCGAGCGCCGACCCGCCATCGACCAGGGCCGCCTACGACCGCGCCACCGGCATGGATGCCACGCTCACGGTCCCCACCGCGGGCAGCGGCTACGTGGTCACGGTCGACGGCGTCGGCAACGGCACCTGGGCGACCGGCTACGACGACTACGACAGCCTCGGGGCGTACACGCTGCGCACCACCGGGTGCTCGACCGCCGGCACGCCCGGCCGGCCGACGTCGGTGACCGCGACCCCCGACCCGGTCGAGCCACGGATCACCCTCGCCTGGTCGCCGCCGACCAGCAGCGGCACGAGCGCGGTCACCGGGTACGTGGCCACCATCAGCGGCTCGGCGACCCCGGTCACCCTGCCGGCCAGCGCCCGCAGTCACACCTTCACCGGCCTGACGCCGGGCACCACCTACGACGTGAGCGTGGCCGCCGTCAACGGCGCGGGCACCGGGCCGGGTGCCACGGCACGGGCCACCACCGCTACCGCCGTCACCGCCCCGGGGGCGCCCCGTAACCTCGCCGCCCGGTGGGACGCCCCGACGAACCGCACGGTGGTCTCCTGGGACCCGCCGACCAGCGACGGCGGCGCGGCCATCACGAGCTACCAGCTGCTCATCGACGCGGTGTCGGTCGGCAGCGTGTCCGCGACCACCAATGTCGTCGCCCTCGATGGCATCGCACCCGGCTCTCACGTCGTCGCCGTCCGGGCTGTCAACCGCGTGGGGACTGGAACCGCGGCGAGCACCCCCGTCACCGTCGGGTCGAGGCCGGCCAACGACGACTTCGCCGCGGCCCAGGTGCTCTCCGGCGCCAGCGGCACCACACCAGGGGACAACTCCAACGCGACCGGCGAGAGCGACGACCCGATGCCGCCCGGCGCCGCAGCGGGCGCCGGCGGCCACTCGGTCTGGTACGCCTGGACCGCTCCCTCGACCGGCACGGCAGGCTTCACCACCGGGTCCACCAACCCGGCCCGCGACACCACGCTGGCCGTCTACACCGGCGCCCGCGGCTCGCTCACCGAGATCGTTGCCAACGACGACCAGGTCGGCAGCGTCCTGGCCGCAGTCGAGCTTCCGGTCACGGCCGGTACCACCTATCGCGTCGCCGTCGACGGGTTCGACTTCACCGGCGGCACCGGACCGTTCGACCTGACGTGGTCCTCGGTGCCGACGCCGCGGGCCCCGGGGGCGCCGACCGGGGTGGGCGCGGTCGCGGCCGACCGTTCGGCGGTCGTCTCCTGGACGCCGGGCGCCGCCGGGACGTCACCGACCACCGGTTACACCGTGACCAGCAGTCCGAGTGGGGTGAGCGGCACCGTGGGTGCCGGCGCCAGGTCGACGACCCTGACGGGTCTGACCAACGGCACGGCCTACACCTTCACCGTCGTCGCCAGCAACGCCGTCGGCAGCTCGCCTGCGTCCCTGCCCTCCGCCCCGGTCACGCCGGTCGCCGTCCCCACGGCCACCGCACCCTCCCGGGTCGCGAAGCCGACCGCGACCGTCCGGAGGGGCGTCGTGCGGTTGAGCTGGACGGCCCCCTCCGCCAACGGCTCACCGATCACCGCCTACCAGGTCCTCGGCGCCGGGCGGCGGACTGTGACCGTGGCTGCTCCGACCACCAAGGCCGCGCTCAAGAGGCTCCAACCCGGCCTGTACAAACTCAAGGTCGTCGCCATCAACGCGGTCGGCGCCTCACCCGCCAGCCCAGCCATCAGGGTCCGACTCCGCTGACCCTCCGCCACGCTGGTTGAGAGCGAGCGCGGCAACACGATGGTTGAGGAGCGAGCGCAGCGAGCGTCTTGGAACCCTCGTGCTCGGGCCCTTAGCCGCTCGCAAGGTCTCGAGACGCCGGGCGCTGGGCGCCCTTCTCCTCAACCCCCGTTCCGGCCGTCGGTCGCGGCGCGCCCTCCTCCGCAACCTCGCGCCGCACGCGTTCAGCCGCAAGCGGGTCGAGCTGCAGATGAACCAGCTGCAGCAGCAGTGCCCCCCCCCCAACTAGCCGCGCGAACCGTCGTCGCGGGTCCGCTGTCACTACGCAGATGGTGGCCAACCGCCCTCGATGCTCCGCCTCGCCGACAGGCGTCTATGGATAGTGCAGTGGGCCCGTGCGAGCGCTGCCCGATCTCGCCGAAGCAAAGACGTTTGCTTACCAATCTGTCACTATCTCCACATGTTGACTGTGATGGTCTGGGCGCTCGTGACTTTGACGGCGTGGATCGCCATCGCCCTACCGCTTGCCATCCTTGTCGGTCGCGCGATCAGTGCCGGCGAGCAACGTGTGGCCGATATACCGGGCTCGATCGGCCGAGCCGCCTAGTTCCCCAAAGCCGGAATGGTGGTATCTGGCGCCTAGGCTCGAGATCGTTCGCTCGCCGCCTTGGTCCACGCGTGACGACATGAGAATTTCAAGCCAGTCCTGCCCCGTCGGGATGTTCCCGTCAAGGCCCGAGCATGCAGTGATCGGAGCTATCGGACTGCTCAGCGGCGAGATGGCGAGGAACCGCTGCGACTGGATTTAGCCGCGGCGAGTACCCCGGGCGAAGCCACGAGACCTCGGATGGTCGACAAGCCGGCCGCACGGGGTTGCGGTGCGTGCCTTTCCTGACACTCCCAGGTCACCCGCCTGCGAGCGCACTTAGCGGTAGAGAGGGCCCCGGCGCCAACACGTCCAACGACGGTGATACCCGGTCTGGCTGCGGTCGTCGTGCCGCTCCGGAGCGGCCTCTGACGCCTTATCGGGACTGCGGGTCCGCGCGTCGGCGACGAGCAGGGGTGACCCTCGGACGCTCCCCGCTCCCCGCTCCCCGCTCCCCGCTGCCAGCGCGGGCCGGACGATGGTCTGATCGCACGTCACGGTGAGGTAAACACTCCTGGGTCGCGCGGCGGCCTTACATGCTCCCCCCCGGCACCCCAGCCTGCGACGGCCCTCCGCGCTGTGCTCGGGCCGGTCGCACCTAACCCCGCTGCACGCGAGGTATCTGCCGCCGCCGCGGAGCGCCCATTTCGGCACCACGCTGGTCACGATCACCACACAGTTGACTCCTCAGGCGCGCCGCTGACGCCTCGTTACCTTCCTGTGCCAGATGCGAGCGCAACTGTTGCCCGAGGCGTCTATCTGATGGGGTCGACGCAGCATATATTCCGAGCAGTTCAGTGCCCCAGACGGTCAAGTCGCCGGGGCCCGCATGGGAAACGGAAAACATCATGGCCTCTCCTCACCTGTCCACTCTCGGGGCCCGGATGCTCAGCTTGGTCGCCGCGACCGGCGTCGTCGTCGTGGCGCTGCTCTCGTGGGGCTCGCCGCAGAGCGCCTCAGCAGCAGCCGGCACCTGCACGCGCTACTGGACCGGCGCGGCCAGCACAGCCTGGGAGGTCGCCGGCAACTGGTCGGCCACCGACGGTGGCGCAGCGAGCACCGTCCCCACCGCGAGTGACGTGGCCTGCATTTCCACCAGCCCGGCGCGGACGACGGTCGTGGTCAGCGACAGCCGCCAGGTCGCCGGCGTTACGTTCCCCGCGAACGGCTCGGTGCTGCCGACCCTGCGCGTGACCGGCTCCGGCAGCCTCCAGGTCGGCGGCACCGCTCCGAACAGCTACGACTCGGTGGTTCGGTCCCTCGACCTCCAGTCCGGAAGCACGTTGGGCGGGTCGGCCCCGGTCACGGCCTCGAGCATCGGCTCGCTGAGCGGTGTCACCCTCGGGATGAGCTCCGGTTCGAGCCAGGGCAGCCTGGTGCTCGCCCCGGGAGCGAGCACGACCCTGGCGAGCGGCGAAGTTGTCTACGTCAACGGTGGTTACACCTTCGAGAACAACGGCAGTGTGACCACCAACAACGGCTACGTGTACTACGGCTACGACGCAGGCGGGGGCGGGGCGCCCAGCAAGGTCCGCAACGGTGGCAGCTGGACGGTCACCAACACCAGCAACGACCCGTTCTACGACCCCTACGGGCATGCTTCCCTGGTCAACGCGGCCGGCGGCACGATGGCCTTCACGGCCCCGACCTCGGCCGGCTCGGTCCCCCGCAGCAGCGTGCCCCTGGTGAACAACGGCCTTCTGAACGTGACGCGGGGTCACGTCGCCAACAGCGTCGACGGCACCGGCACCGGCACCTACAACCTCGCCACCGGCACCAGCTACGACCACAACGGCGGCACCCTGACCCTCACCGGCACCCAGTTCACCGGCCCGGGCACCTTCAACCTCAACGGCGGCACCCTCACCACCCCCAACGCCACCAGCACCGCCGCACTGCCCACCACCACCAAGCTCCACGGTGGAACGCTCCAGGGCGGCGGCACCTTCACCGTTCCCTCCGCCGGAACCGCCGTCATCGCCAACGGCGAGTCCCCCGTCCTCGACCAGGGCACCACCTTGGACAATCTCGGCTCGGTCACCACCAACAACGGCTACCTCCTCTTCGGCTACTACGCCGGCGCCGGCGACGCTCCCAACAAGCTCATCAACCACGGCACCTGGACGACCACCAACACCAACAACGACCCCTTCTACTCCCCCTACGGCCACGCTTCGCTTCTCAATGCCGCCGGCGCCACTCTCAACTTCTCCCCCGCACTCGCCTCCGACACCGCCAGCCGCAACAGCACCGCCCTGACCAACAACGGCACTGTCAACGTCACCAAGGGCCACGTCGCCAACACCGTCGACGCCACCGGCACCGGCACCTACAACCTCGCCACCGGCACCAGCTACGACCACAACGGCGGCACCCTGACCCTCACCGGCACCCAGTTCACCGGCCCGGGCACCTTCAACCTCAACGGCGGCACCCTCACCACCCCCAACGCCACCAGCACCGCGGCACTGCCCACCACCACCAAGCTCCACGGCGGAACGCTCCAGGGCGGCGGCACCTTCACCGTTCCCTCCGCCGGAACCGCCGTCATCGCTAGCGGCGAGTCCCCCATCCTCGACCAGGGCACCACCCTGGACAACCTCGGCTCGGTCACCACCAACAACGGATACATCCTCTTCGGCTACTACGCCGGCACCGGCGACACCCCGAACAAGCTCATCAACCACGGCACCTGGACCGCCACCAACACCAACAACGACCCCTTCTACTCCCCCTACGGCCACGCCTCCCTGCTGAACGCCACGGGTGGCACCCTCAACTTCTCCCCAGCGCTCGCCTCGGACACCGTCGCCCGCAACAGCACCGCCCTGACCAACAACGGCACGGTCAACGTCACCAAGGGCCACGTTGCCAACGCCGTCGACGGCACCGGCACCGGCACCTACAACCTCGCCACCGGCACCAGCTACGACCACAACGGCGCCACCCTCGACCTCACCGGAAGCACCTGGGCCGGCCCCGGCACCTTCAACCTCTCCGGTGGCAATGTCACCGGGACCGGTTCGCTGGCCCCGGTGACCGCCCTTCACTCCGGGAGCATCCTGGGCGGGGGAACGATCACTGTGCCGTCCGGCGGCACCGCCACGATCGCTGCCAACGAGTCGCCGACCCTCGACCAGGGCACCACGCTGACCAATAATGGGACCACCTCGATCGGCGGCAATGGCTACCTTTTCTACGGCTACAACCTGGGTACGGCCGGCCAGCTCAATCGCGTCGTCAACAACGGCACCTGGACCTTCAGCAACGCCAGCCAGGCGCCGCTCTACAACCCCTACGGCGACCGCGGCACCTTCACCAACGGCGTCTCCGGGATCGTCACTGCGGCGCCGGGCTCCGGAAACACCCTCGACCTCACCACGGTGCCCTTCACCAACGACGGGGAACTGAAGGCCACCTCCGGCACGACCACCGTCTCACCGACCAACCTCACCACCGCTGGGGTCCTCAACAACGGCACGCTCACCACCCAGGGCGGAATCCTGAACCTGCCCAACGCCATCGTCACCAACAAGGGCGTCGTGACCGTTGTCAGCGGAGGCATCAACACCGCGGGTGCCAGCGCGCTGCCGGCACTGCGCTCCAACACCGGGTCGCTCACGCTGACGCCGAGCGTCACGTTGACCGGCCCCATGACCAATGCCGGCACCGTCTGGTTGAAGGGTGGCACCTTCCGCGGGAATTCCTACACCCAGTCCGGCGGCTCCACCCGCGTCGACCCAGGCGCGACGCTGAAGGCCGGTACCACCGGCACCGCCGCGGTTGCCATCAACGCCGGCACGTTGCTGGGCGGCGGCACGGTTCAAGGTGTCGTCTCCAACGGCGGCGTCGTGCAACCCGGCGCGGCCGGCAACCCGCTGACCGTCACCGGCTCCTACACCCAGGCCTCAGGCGGAGTGTTCGGAGCCACCATCAACGGGACTGCCACACCTGGTACCGACTTCTCCAAGCTGGTCACCTCCGGTGCCGCCACCTTGTCAGGCCGGTTGAGCATCGGCACTGCGCCGGCATTCGACCCCCCGGTGGGAACGTCTGTGCGGATCCTGGAGGCCGGCAGTCGCTCGAGCACCTTCTCCAGCGTGGAGGGCATCGACTCGCTGCCGACGGGAAAGTACTGGCGGGCCGTCTACGACGGGACCGGCGTGTCCCTCCGCGTGGTGGCCGATCCCGTCGCCAGCGTCGGCAGCGCCAGCACCGCTGAGGGTGACACGGGCACCGCGACCGTGACCTTCCCCGTCACGCTTGACCAGGCCAGCGATCGTCCGGTGAGCATCGACTACTCCACCGTCGACCAGACGGCCACGGCTCCGAGCGACTACGCCTCGGCGTCGGGAACCTTGACTTTCGCTCCGGGCGAGACGAGCAAGAGTGTCGCCGTGACGGTGAACGGAGACGCCACCTTCGAGCCCGACGAGACCTTCCTGGTGCGCCTCTCCGGTCCCTCGAACGCCAGCATCGGCACCAACGACGGCACAGGCACGATCACCAACGACGACCCCGAGCCGCCCAGGGTGGCCGTGACCGCTCTGTCCCCGTCCTCTCTCGGGCAGGGAGCCACAGCGGTGTCGGTGACCGTGACCGGCTCGGGCTTCGACCCGACCTCGACCGTGACCGTCGCCAACCCAAGGGTCACTCCGGTGGCAGGAAGCACCGAGTACGTCGACGCGACAACGATGAGGGTGCAGCTCACTGTCACGAACGCCACTCTCGGCGCGACCGATGTCACCGTCTCCGGCGCCAACGGCACGGCGACGTGTACTGGGTGCCTGACGGTGACCGCGAAGCCAGTCGTGACCTCGACCGACATGTCGTTCCTCGGACGAGGCGCTAAGAGCCGCGAGATCACGATCAACGGCTCGGGCTTCAAACCCGGCGCAGTGGCCAAGATCGGCGGCGCCACCGTGTCGTCGACGTCCTACATCGACCCCACCACCCTCGAGGCGCTGGTGACTGTGAGCCCGACGTCGAGCCTTGCCAGTGTCTTGGTCAGCGTGACCAATCCTGACGCTGGCAAGGGCAACTGCTACGGATGCTTCACCATCATCGACTCACCCGAGGTGACCTCCATGAGCCGGACCACCTTCACTCGCGGCACTACGACGGAGGTGACGCTACGGGGGACGAACTTCACCCCTGGGGTCAAGGTCGTCGGACCGAGCGGAGTGGTCTTCGACGGGGTGACGCGTGTCGACGCCACCACCATCACCGCGACCGCATCGACCTCGACCCGCGCCGTGCGTGGGACGACCCGCGTCCTCACGGTGATCAATGCCAAGTCGGGGGGCTATGGAAGTTCTACCTACGGCCCACTGACCGTCGAGTGACCACCTTGTCCACCCGCGGCTCGAGGGCCGACGTGGGACGCCGAGTCGGCGAATTTCAACCCGTACTGTCGCAACCCGTCTCCTCCCTACCGCCACACCCCTCGTGCGAAGAAGGACGCATCAGCGGGCTGAGGCTGAGATGGGTCGGCCCGGAGTTTGGTTGACACCTGACATGTGAGGATTCGACCCTCGCTGGGAGGATGTCGAGCACGGCGAAGGCATACCCGACGGAGTTCCGCGACGACGTCGTGGCCGTGGCCCGCAAGGGTCAGGCTCCGTTGTCCCAGATCGTGACGGACTTCGGGATCTCCGAAGGCATGCTGTCGAACTGGCTCAAGCGTGCCGATGTCCGGGGACGGGCGCCGTGCTGGCCTCACCGACGCTGAGCGTGTCGAGCTGCGTGAGACCAGGAAGCGGAGCAGCTGGCCGCCGGTGTCGTTCAGGGTGTTAACCGAGCTCGTTGAGAAGGAACAGGTCGTCGCGGAGCCAGCTGTAGGTGGGCCGGCCGACGGACTGTCGACAGAGCACCCGCCGCGATCTCAACACTTACACGACACGACGAACGAACAATGAGACTTACTGGCCATCACCGCGACCGCTTTGTGGCCACTGGTAAGGACTTCCTCATGGCCACAAACATCATGTGACGGTCTGCCGTCGGACCGGCGGTGGTCTAGGCAAGGGCCACCCAGAACGGCGTCCGCGGCGGAGAGAGCGGCGCCCACGCCAATCGCTGGTCATGACCCCGCCGCGTCGCCGACATGTCAGGCGCCCCGGCGCCGCCACAACGCGACGCAGCAAATTAGCCCGATGACCCAGAGTGCGAGTATTGGCAGGTCTCCGTAGTTGAGCCCGTGCCTGTTGGTGAGTTCCACCAGGACGTGGCCGGACCACGGACCGTGCCCCGCCAGGAGCAGCAGCGTCATCGCCGTGAGTGCGCAACCCACCACGGCGATGAAGAACCTGGTCAGTCCGCCACCGTCACGGAGTAGGTGATCGCAACTTCGTCGCGCTGCTCGCCGTTGGTGAGGATGACCCGCGAGGCCGTCCCGCCGTTCTTCGTCAACACCTGTGGCGCAGGCACAGCGCCGGACACTTCGGTGATCGCCTGCCAGCCTTTCCCCTGCAGCTGCGAAACGGCGTCCTGCACCACCCCAGCGCGGCTAGAGCCACTGGCATAGATCAGGACCGTATAAGTGGAGTTCCTGCCCCTCGGCGCCCGTACGGAGACGACCTGGCCGTCGATGACAGGGACCTCTTCCCTCGGGAAGCCGGCCGGCAGCCCGTCCTCCTCGACCTCGATCGGCGCTGGACCACGAGATCCTGCGTCCGAGGAAGCGGGGCCCTCTGCAGGCTCGTCGTCGCCGCTGCACGCCGTCAACGCGGCGATCAGAATGGCGACGCCGACAAGCACGCTCCAGAGCGGCGGGCGGGGGATCGGACCGGTCACGGCAGAGCTCCTTCAATCACGAGAGACTGTGAGCCTAACGCCCCACGTTTCACAGGCCGCTAACGTTTGCTCGCCCACCGGCCGCCCCGCCACCGCGCCGCGCGGAGGAAAGGCAAGCAACCGCACCGCAACAGGATGGTGACGACTCAGCAAGATCCATGATCGAGGGTAGTCGCCGAGGCCACGGTGGCCTAGGCTCGCGATGCTCCCGTAGTCCGACAACCATCCGGTGGTCCGAGCATCACGTAAGCGATGGATCGCGATTGGATAGTTTCACGAGTGCTGTCCTGCTGCGCGATTCGAGGTGCATCACTTGTGGGGGAATCGATGTCCATAGTCTCTGAGGAGAGGGTTCGGCGCCTCTTCGCCGCCACCCGCTCGAAGACTGCCCTGAGGTACTTGCCTGCCCTGACTCTTTTGATGGACGTGCTCCTCATCGCCGTGTCAGGCACCCTCGCCGTGCTCGGTCGACAGCAGATGCCGTGGCTGATGCGGCCTACCGCGATCACAGAATCCGTGGGCGCTGCCGGGCCCCTGATGCTTGTGGGCTGGGTGGCCATGATCGCCATCCTCGGTGGCTATCGTGCGGACATCTTTGGCGCCGGAACCTCGGAGTTCAAGCGCGTCTTCAACGCGACCCTGTTCTCCGGCGGGCTCACCGCGGTTGGGTGTTACGTGGCCCAGTATCCGCTGTCGCGGGGCTTCTACCTCCTCGCGTACGCCCTAGGGCTTCCGATTCTGCTTGGCGGACGGTGGGCGTCACGACAGGCTCTCCACACCCTTCGCAGGCGCGGACTGCTGAGCCGACGGGTCATCATCTCGGGCACACGTTCGCACGTTGACGACATCGTGCGCGTACTGCGGCGAGAGAGCTGGCTGGGGTATCACATCGTCGGCGCTCTGACGCCAGAGTATGACCTCTCGGAAGAGACCTCGACGGGCGTTCCGGTTGTCGGCAACGGCGAGGACGCACCGACCGTGGCGGCTGAGCATCAGGCCGACGTCATTTTCTTCGCTGGCGGTGCGGTGGGGTCCGCAGCGGTCATGCGGCAGATGTTCTGGACTCTCGAACAGCAGCAGGTGAGCGTCGTCGTCGCCCCTAGTGTTACCGACATCTCGGGGGAGCGCGTGAAGATCCGCCCTGTCGGAGGCCTCCCCCTGATCCATGTCGATCCGCCGACGTGGACTGACGCGTCCCGGTGGGGGAAGCGACTCTTCGACTTCACTGGCGCTGGGCTCCTGCTGCTGATCTTCGCTCCCCTGTTGGCCTTCGTCGCTCTGAGGATCAAGCTTCACGACCGAGGCCCCATCTTCTTCAGTCATACGCGGATCGGGCGACACGGCGAGCCCTTCTCCTGCTTGAAGTTCCGCACGATGGTCCCGGCTGCCGACTCACTCATCACCGAGATGCAGCAAGCCAACGACCAGGACGCGCTCTTCTTCAAGGTCAAGGACGACCCCCGGATCACCAAGCCCGGACAGTGGCTACGACGTTTCTCCGTCGACGAGGTACCGCAGCTCTTCAACGTGCTCAGGGGCGAAATGAGCCTGGTTGGGCCTCGGCCCCAGGTCTCGAGCGAGGTCGAGCTGTATGACCACGCGATGAGTCGTCGCCTCCACGTTCGTCCCGGCATGACCGGACTCTGGCAGGTCTCGGGTCGCAGCGACCTGACTACAGAGGAGGCAATTCGGTTGGACCTCTACTACGTTGACAACTGGTCCATGCTTCAAGACCTCATCATCCTCGCGCGCACCGCCGGTGCCGTGCTCGCTTCGCGTGGGGCCTACTGACTAGGGCTGACATGGGGCTCGCTGATCGAACGCGATGAGCCGCAAATCCCACTTTGCTGCGGGCCGGGGCACGACCGTTTCTCACCGGCGCAGGATCGTCACCTTGGCCCGCTGGGGGCGTTAATGGCTCTAACCCGGCCGGCGACCCAGCGAAAACAGTCCCACTGAGACGCTGAAGTCCCTGCGGGGCTCATTTCCAGCTTCTGGAGGAGTGCTGCTCACCGATTAGTTGCGGGATCTTTCCGGTCGTACGCGACGGCCCCGCGAGGCCGCGCGAGCCGCTAGCTTGCGCTCTTTACGTGCTGCGCGTCTGTTCGGTTCGACACTGGTCTCCACGACCCCGTAGCCGTAGCCGTAGCCGTAGCCGTAGCCGTAGGCTCGACCGGCCTTCTTGGCTGGCGCCATGTTGATGACAACACCCACCGTCTTGGCGCCGACCGCCTCGACCCTCTCGATCGCGTGCGCAAGCTGGTCTCGCGTGGTCTTACCGTGGCGCGTGATCAGCAGCAGCCCGTCCACCTGAGCCGCAAGCACCGCGGAGTCCGTCACCGGCAGGAGCGGAGGGGCATCGACGAGGACGACGTCGAAGCGCTCCCGCAGGTCGTGCATCAGTTCGCTCATCGCGTGGGACTGAAGCAGCTCGGAGGGGTTGGGCGGCACCGGCCCACTCGCGAGCACCTGGATACCTGCCTCGTCCAGCGGCTGGAGCGCGTCGTCCAGCTTGACCTGTCCGATGAGCACGCTGGTCGTGCCGACGCTGCCGTCGACACCCAACCGGCCCGCAAGCATCGGGCGCCGGAGGTCGCAGTCGACCAGAGCGACCCGTTGGCCGGCCATCGCGAGCGTGATGGCCAGGTTGACCGTCGTTGTGGACTTTCCCTCGCCGGGCAGCGCGCTGGACACCACGAACGACCGCTGATCGCTGTCAACCTCGACGAACTGCATGTTGGTCCGCAGCACCCGGAAGGCCTCGCTCCAGGGCGTCGGCTCCCGTCAGTGCGGCGACCGGGGCCTTCTTCACCGCGGCCGGGTCGGCATTGATGTGACCGAGGATGGGCGCGTCGGTGATCTGCTGAACGTCGTCGGCAGTCGAGATCGAGGAGTCGAGCAGGTCCCGCATGACCGCGAGCCCGATGCCCAGCAGCAGCCCCAGGAGCGCGCCGAGGGCGAGGTTGCGTAACGGCGGCGGGCTGACCGGCGTCGTGCGCGACGTTGGCGTTGTCCGGGACGGTGGCTGTGACGAGCGGGTTGGTGCGGCCCGCCAGGAGTCTCGAGTCGCTCGATCGTGTCGCTCATGACTTCGGCATAGCCCTGAGCGAGTCGCTGGGACCGTCAGCGCGTCCGGTCGGTCGCGGTCGATGCGAGGTTGACGGTGTCGGGCTGAGACCATTGCCTGGACCTCCGAGGTCGAAGTCATCGGGATCGACCCTCGCCCCCGAGGCGTCGACGCGACGCTCGCCGGCCAGGTCGCGTCCCCGACCAGGTCGGCGTAGGAGGCCATCTGCTGCAGAGGCGAAGTGTCCTCCGGCGACGCGGTGCTCGGCGTCACTCTGCTGGGTCGAG
Organism: uncultured Actinomycetota bacterium; assembly: GCA_963822495.1. GTDB lineage: Bacteria > Actinomycetota > Actinomycetes > Propionibacteriales > Nocardioidaceae > Nocardioides. The sequence continues at coordinate 233,290 of CAWGHQ010000005.1, forward strand.
ATGTAACAGCTGGCGCTGGATGAGTACTGCGGGGTTGCGGTCGCGGTGAAGGCGGCGGCAGCGCCGACGCGAGCGTAAAGGTGAGCAGCACCAGCACCCAGCGGCGCCGGATCGTGTGCCAGTAGTCCGTCAGCTCCACTGCGTCCCCATCGTTTGCGCCCGCTTGGTCGTCGTAGCCTAACCCGTCCGGGTCTCGACAGCCCGATCGACGTCGGGCACCGTCCGCCGACCTGCGCGTCGACGCTCAGCGAGGCGGGCGCCTAGCGGCGGCGCAGGCCGGCGAGCGCGGGGCGCACGTCAGCGAGGTAGACGAACGCCGCGATCGTGAACACGACGTTCAGGATGCCGATCGGCAGCAGCTGCAGGGCAACGCCGAGCCCGAGCAGGATGGACCAGGTCGGCTTGTTGAGCTTCCCGGCCACGTCGTAGGACTCGGCCGAGAAGAGCAGGCTGTTGACGAAGGCGAAGATCTTGACCGCCAGCAGGACGAAGGTCACGACGACGCCGACGTACCCCTCGATGAGCAAGATCTCCATGGTGACCACACCTTACTGATCGGTCTGACCCGTGCCGGTCACCCGGCGGGTCCTGCGGAACGCACGAAGGCCCCGGGCATCATGCCCCGGGGCCCACGTGGTTCATGGTGGCGGCCGCTGTCATCCGGCCGCCGGGTGCGTCGCTCAGTCGCCGACCTTGGCGGCGGCGTCGGTGGTCGCCTGCGCCGCGTTCGTGGCCGTCTTCTTGGCCGCCGTGGCCGTCGACTTGGCGCTGCTGCGCGCCGGCGCCGAGGTCTTCTTGGCGGTCGCGGTGGTCGACTTCGCGCCGGACTGCGCCGAGGTGGCCGCGGTCGTGGCGGTGTCAGCGGCGGACTTGACCGTCTGCTGGGCCGACTTCTTGGTGGCGTTCTTGGTCGTGGTGCTGGAGCGCTTGGCCGCGGTCGAGGTCTTCTTGGCGGCGCCGGTGCCCTGGGTCTTGGTCGTCTTGGCCTTCGCCGTGGTGGTCTTGGCCGAGGACTTGGTGGCCTGGCTCGACTCCTGCTTGCGGATGCGGACCACGAGGGCCTCGCCGCGCTTGGCGAGGTCGTTGTAGGTGCCGGCGACGGCGGAGACGCTGTCGTCGATGGTCGAGGCGACCTTGCCGCGCAGCTCCTTGGCGTCGTCCTGGATGTCCGCGACGGTCTCGTTGACCTTGGTCACGGCCTGGTCGCGCAGGGCCTTCGGCTCGAGGTCGGCGTCCTTGACGGACTTCTGGACGTCGGAGACCTTCGCCTGGACGTCCTTCTGGGCACCGGTGAGGCGCTTCTGGACGTCGGAGACGGCTCCGCGGACGACCTCGACGGCGAGGTCGGTGGCGCCCACGTAGGCGTACAGGGGACGGGTCACCTCGGCGCGGGATCTCGATCTTGCGGGTCTTGGTCGTGGCCTTCGCCATGTCGATCACTCCTGTTATCGGTTGGATCCAGCGGTGTGCTGGTGGTCGGTGGGCGCCGCGGGCGGTGCCGCGGTGCTGTCTTCTCCGGCGGCCTGGGCGTTCAGCGCCAGGAACGAGGAGTAGACGTCGAGCAGGGACTGCTTCTGACGCTCGGTGAGCGCGGGGTCGTGCAGGACGGCCACCTCGACGGTCATCGCGCCGTTGCCGAGCGGCTGGTCGGGGCTGACGATCCCGGCGCGGACGTAGAGCTGGTCGCCCGAGATGCGCAACGCCTTGGAGAGCTGTTGCAGCACCTGGGCCGAGGGACGGCGCAGACCACGTTCGATCTGGCTCAGGTAGGGGTTCGACACGCCCGTCAGCTCGGCCAGCTGACGCAAGGACATGCGCGAGTCGACGCGCTGCTCCTTGAGGTAGTCGCCGAGCGATGCGACGGTCGTTCCTACCTTTCCTTTGGCCATGTCCCTATCTTGCTAACACCTGCTAGCAAAACGCAAGCTGAGCAAGCGTGACCTGCCCCACAGGTGGTGTCGTGCCACGATGTCGCCCGTGAAGAAGGCGTTCATCACCGGCATCACCGGGCAGGACGGGTCCTACCTGGCCGAGCTCCTGCTCGGCAAGGGGTACGAGGTCCACGGGCTGATCCGGCGCGCCTCGACGTTCAACACCACCCGCATCGACCACATCTTCCAGGACCGGCACGACGACGACGTGCGCCTCTTCCTGCACCACGGCGACCTCTCGGACCCGGTCCGGCTGCTGACGCTGATGGCCCAGGTCGAGCCGGACGAGTTCTACAACCTCGCCGGACAGTCGCACGTGCGGATCAGCTTCGACCAGCCGAACTACACCGCCGAGACGGTCGGCATGGCCGCGATCCGGACACTGGAGAGCATCCGCAGCAGCGGGCTCGACTGCCGCTTCTTCCAGGCCGGCTCCTCGGAGATGTTCGGCGAGCAGAGCGGGCCGCGCAACGAGCAGTCGCCGATCGCGCCGCGCTCGCCCAACGCGGCCGCGAAGGCGTTCGCCCACTGGATGACCCGCAGCTACCGCGAGGGTTACGGCCTCTACGCGGTGAACGGGATCCTCTTCAACCACGAGTCCCCGCGGCGCGGGGAGACGTTCGTGACGCGCAAGGTCACCCGGGCCGTGGCGCGGATCCGCGCGGGGGTCCAGGACTACTGCTACCTCGGCACCCTCGACGCCGTACGCGACTGGGGGTACGCGCCCGGAGTACGTCGAGGGGATGTGGCGGATGCTCCAGCAGGACGAGCCCGACGACTACGTCCTGGCGACCGGCGAGGCGCACTCGGTGCAGGACTTCGTCGTCGCCGCCTTCGAGCACGCCGGCCTCGACTGGGAACGACACGTCCGCTTCGACGACCGCTACCTGCGTCCCACCGAGGTGGCCACACTGTCGGGCGACGCCTCGAAGGCCGAGGCCGGACTGGGCTGGCGGCCGAGCGTGCAGATGGACGAGCTGGCCCGGATCATGGTCGAAGCCGACATCGCCCAGCTCGAGGCCGACGGCGACCACTACATCGACACCGTCCAGCTCCCCCACTGGCCCACCCCCCACGGAGCTTGAGGTGCGAAAGGCGTGCAGCGCCTGAAGCCTCGAAACCACCCGCTCCGGTCAGAAGGTGGCTCGGATCTCCCCTACGGGCTGGCCGGCGCCGAGCAGCTCGTGGACGCCGGTGCCGCGCACGGCCTCACCGTCCACCCACGCCTCCGTGTCGACGCCGGAGCGGGCGAGGGCGGCGGCCATCAGGACCGGGCGCACCCGGCCGGCACCGTCGTCGGTCTTGAGGGCGAAGGCGCGGCCGTCGGGAAGCGCAACGACGTAGCAGGACTCCGCGCCGGCCTTGCCGATGGACCCCGGCATCGCCCGCAGCAGGGTCAGCTCGTCGCGGCGGGTGCCGGAGACCATCTCGGGGTGGTGCCGGATGGCGTCGGCGATCCGGTGCTCGGGTCCGTCGGCAGCCAGCGCGAGGTTCCGGAAGGCCCGTGCGAGTCCGACCAGCGAGGTCGAGAGCAGCGGCGCGCCGCACCCGTCGACGGCGACGACCTCGACGGCCTCCCCGGTGGTCCGGGCGAAGGTGGCCGCGATCGCCTGCTGCAGCGGGTGCTCGGTCGAGAGGTAGGTCGCGAGGTCCCAGCCGTTCACCGCGCAGGTCACCAGCATCGCGGCGTGCTTCCCGGAGCAGTTCATCGCGATCGCGGACCGCTCCCCGCCCTGACGGAGGAGCAGTTCCCGCGCCTCGTCGTCGAGGGGGTAGTCCAACGGGGTCTGGAGCGCGGACTCGTCGAGGCCGGCGGTGGCCAGGATCGCCCGGACGCCCTCGAGGTGCATCGGCTCCCCGGAGTGCGAGGCGCAGGCGAGGGCCAGCAGCCGCTCTGGCAGGTCAAGGCCGGCGTGGACCATGCCCAGGGCCTGGATCGGCTTGTTGCAGGACCGCGGCAGGATCGGCGCCGTCGCGGTGCCGACCGACCAGGCCACGCCACCATCCGCATCGAGCGCGACGAGCGATCCGTAGTGGTGGCCCTCCACGAACCCGGAGCGGATGATCTCGGCGACGACCTCGGCTGGCATGGGGCGACCGTACGTGGGCCGGCACCAGCCCGTGGGCGTGCCCCCAAAGTCGAGCGACCAGATGTAGTTAGGATACGAACGTGCCCGACCCCGTCCCCCAGCACTGCCCGACCCCGCGGGAGCTCGACGACCTCGAGCTGCTGTGCTCCGGGGCCCTCGCTCCGATCGCCGGCTTCGACGAGCCCGGCAGTCCCGTGCGCCTCACGCTGCCGCCGTCGCTGGCCGAGGCGACGAGCGTCGAGCTGGTGGACCCCGAGGGTCTGCCGCTGGCCCGCGTCACTCGCAGGGCAGACGACAGCTGGGCCGTCGAGCCGCTCGCCCGCGCCGAGTACGGCCCCTTCCGACGACTCCACCTCACCCCGGCCGAGTCCGCGGCGCGCTACCCGGGTCGACCGGTCGTGCCGGTCGTCGACGCCCTCACCGACACCCAGGTCGTCCAGCTCGGCCGGCTCGGGCCCGTGCGTGCTGCTGGTGCTGTGCGGCACCGGTCTCTCCGAGCTGAGCCCGGTCGCCCTGGTGCGCGCGACCCTCGCCTCGTCGGCCGACCTCGACGCCGCCGTGGTCGCCGTCCCGCTTCCCTCCCATGGCGACGCCCAGATCGACCACGATCTCGGGGTGCAGGTCGCCCAGACGTATGCCGGCGACGCCGAGGTCGTGGGCCTCCTCGCTGGCGGCGACACCGATCCCCGCGTGGCCGAGATCCTGGCCCAGGACCAGCCGGCCGCCGACGAGCAGGGCCTGGTCCTCTTCTTCACCGGTCTCTCCGGCAGCGGCAAGTCGACCCTGGCCCGGGCGCTCATGGACCGGCTGCTCGAGGCCGGGGACCGCACCGTGACCAGCCTCGACGGCGACGTCGTGCGGCGCCACCTCTCGGCCGGCCTGACCTTCTCCAAGGCCGACCGCGAGACCAACATCCGTCGCATCGGCTGGGTGGCCGCCGAGATCTCGCGCCACGGCGGCGTCGCGGTCTGCAGCCCGATCGCCCCCTTCGACGAGACCCGGCAGCAGGTGCGCGCCATGGTCGACGAGGCCGGCGGCGCGTTCTTCCTGGTCCACGTGGCCACGCCCCTGGAGGAGTGCGAGCGCCGCGACCGCAAGGGCCTCTACGCCAAGGCCCGCCGCGGCGAGATCCCCGAGTTCACCGGCATCTCCTCGCCCTACGAGGAGCCCCTCGACGCCGACGTCCGCGTCGACACCACCGGCCGCACCATCGCCGACGCCCTCGACGACGTCCTGAGCGCCCTCGACGCCGCCGGCTACCTCCCCATCCCCGCCCCGGAGGTCGAGGCGCAAGGCACCCCAGCACCCCCGGAGGTTGAGACGCGAGGCGCGCCAGCGCCGAGCCTCGATACCACCCCCCTCCACGTCCTCTTCGTCTGCACCGCCAACATCTGCCGCTCCCCCTACATGGAGCGCCTCGCCCGCCACCTCGCGGCGGACGCCACGGTCACCTTCGCCAGTGCCGGCACCCACGCCGTCGCCGAGTTACCCGATGGACGAGCCGATGGCCGCCGAGCTCCTCCAACGTGGCGGCGACCCGACCGGGTTCGTCAGCAGCGCGGTCACCGCAGCGGCGGTCCAGCGCGCCGACCTCGTGCTGACCGCCGAGGCCGCGCACCGCACCCGGCTGCTCGAGGACCACCCCGACGCCTTCCGCCGGATCTTCACCCTCGGCCAGTTCGTCGAGGCGAGCAGCCGGGCACCCGCCGACCTCCGAGCACACGAGCTGATCGAGACGGTCGGGCAGCGACGCGGCAACGCCGACCCCGCCCTCGACGTGCAGGACCCCTACCAACAGGGCCCCGAGGCCAGCGCCCGCGCTGCCCGAGAGATCGACGACCTGGTCCGCGCGGTCGTCGCGCGACTCACCTGAGAGCAAGGACCCCACCATGGCAGAGCTCATCACCGGCGGATTCTTCTCGATCCTCACCGCCGGCTTCATCGTCGGCATCGTGGTCGGCCTCACCGGCATGGGCGGTGGTGCCCTGATGACCCCGGCGCTGATCTTCCTCGGGGTGGGCGACACCTCGAGCGTGGTGACCGCCGACCTCACCGCAGCAGCGGTCTACAAGACCGGCGGCGCGGTGGTCCACTCCCGGGAGGGCTCACCCAACCTCCAGCTGGCCAAGTGGCTGATCATCGGCTCGGTGCCGATGGCGCTGATCGGCCCCTACCTGGTGCGCGCCTTCACCGACGCCGAGAACGTCGAGACCGTCCTCCAGCTGTGCATCGGCTTCGCCCTGCTGCTCGCCGCCCTCACCTACGCCCTGCGCCTCTACGTCAACCTGCGTCGGGTGCGCGGCAGCGGCATCGAGGGTGACCCCAACCCGAAGATCCGTCCCGTGCCGACCCTGCTGGTCGGCATGCTGGGCGGACTGCTCGTCGGCATCACCAGCGTCGGCTCGGGCTCGGTGATCATGGTCGCGCTGCTGATGCTCTACCCCGGGCTCTCGGCGGTGAAGCTGGTGGGCACCGACCTCGTCCAGGCCGTCCCGCTCGTGCTGGCCGCTGCGATCTCCAACATCGTCATCAACGGCCTCGACTTCGGGCTGACCATCCCGCTGATCCTGGGCTCGGTGCCCGGCACCATCCTGGGCAGCCTGCTGGCGCCGCGGGTGCCGCAGTCGCTGATCCGGCGCGGCATCGTGGTGGTGCTGACCATGTCCGGCGTGGCGCTCCTCGACAAGGCCGGCTGGGCACCGCTCGACGCCGACGAGACCCACCCGGTCCTCGTGGCCGTCATCGGCCTGGTCATGGTGGTCCTGGTGCCGCTGATCTGGGGCTTGCTGCGCAAGGAGCAGGGGCTGCCCTTCATGGGCGCCCCGACGGTGGCCGAGCTCGACGACCAGGACGCGTCGCGCGCCGTAGCACCACCAGCCCTGAGTCAGCGCGGTCCCGCTCCCGAGGAGGCATCGTATCGCCTTGACCAACCCGGTCCGTGACTACTCCTGGGGTTCCGAGCGGCACCTGGCCCGCTTCCTGGGCCGCGAGCCCAGCGGTGGCCCCGAGGCCGAGCTGTGGATCGGCGCCCACGAGGGCGATCCGTCCATCCTGCCGGACGGTCGTCGCCTGGACGACGCGATCGCCGCCGACCCGGTCGGGATGCTCGGCGAGCGGGTCGCAGCCGACTACGAGGGTCGCCTCCCCTTCATGATGAAGGTGCTCGCCGTCGACCAGCCGCTCAGCCTCCAGGTGCACCCCAGCGCCGAGCGGGCCCGCATCGGGTTCGCTCGCGAGGAGCGGGCCGGGATCCCGCGAGTCCGGCGAGCGCAGCTACAAGGACCCGTGGCACAAGCCCGAGCTGATCTACGCGCTCAACCGCTTCGAGGGAATGGCCGGCTTTCGCGACGTCGCGCGCTCCGCCTCTGCTCGAGCTGCTCGGTGGCGCCTGGTGCCGACGATCGCGCTGCTGCTCCCTGGGTTACCCGGCCCAGGCTTCGCGCGGCCGTCACCGAGATCCTGCACACCGACGCTCGCGAGGTTCGACGAGGTCTTGAGCGGCCTCGCGCGTACTGCCCAGGAACGCGCCATCGAGCTGCACCGCAGCAGCGACGGTCCAGCACTTCAGGAGCCGCCAGGCAGGACCCCTCGGTCGGGGACCTGCGGCGGGAGGCGATCCGGGTCTTCGAGCTGCTCCCCGGTCTGGTGCACCGATACCCTGAGGATCCGGGGGTGCTGGTCACCATGCTGCTCAACCACGTGGTCCTTGCGCCCGGCGAGGCGATGTACGTCGACGCCGGTGTCGTGCACGCCTACGCCTCAGGCATCGGCGTCGAGATCATGGCCGCCTCCGACAATGTCCTGCGCGCGGGGCTCACCCCGAAGCATCGTGACGTCGCTGAGCTCCTGAGCGTCACTGACTTCACTCCGATCCCCCCACCGCGGTGGGAGCCCGAGGTCGTCTCAGGAGCCCGCACGTTCGGCCCACCCGTGAGTGAGTTCGAGCTCCAGATCACGCACGGGGACCTGTCGCGTTCGGGAGAGGCCGGGCCGGTCGTCGTGCTCTGTCTGGAGCCGACCACGATCACTACCTCCGAGGATGAGCCAGTGACCCTGCAGCGTGGCGACTGCCTCTTCGTCCCCCACGGCATCGCCGATCTCCGCGCCGACGGGGGCACGCTGGCCGTCGGACGCGTCCCGGGGTGACCTGGTGACGATCGGTCCGGTGGCGTCAACACCCGCTCGGGCTCGTCGCCCCTTCGATCCCCGGCACGACGCTGGGCGTCATGCTCAGCTCGGGGTCACCCGACTGGCCGTCTCCCGAGGTCATGTCCCACGTCACGACGACATCATCCCTCGAGTTGAGGAGCACGCTCAATGACACCACGGGTCGGTCCTCGAGACGGGCGACCGTCAGACCCGCCACTTGCCTCCCGTTGAGCTGGACCGACCCGATGTCTCCACCCACGGGCCCGTAGAGCTGGACCGCGAGGAGCTGTGAGCCAGGCTCGGTCCCCAGCCGCCCCCCGCCGGTGACGTAGTCCGAGAGCGCCATCGCCGCGCGAGGCGAGATGTCCTGGCGCATCGTCATCCGCCCGGCCAGTTGCTGCCGGCCGGCCGCGTCGCAGGAGATCGAGTCGACCTGGGCGTCGTAACGAAGGTAGTAGGACATCTTCGACGCCGTGGCGTCGTTGATGCCGACGTCGACGTAGGGCGTCCGCACGTCGGCGCCGGTCAGCGCTCCCGCGACCGCGGTGCCCTCCAGAGCCTCCGCCTCCCGCTGCTCGAACGGGGCGACGAGGAACCGGCCCTCGCGGCTGGCCCGTGCCAACCCGTCCACGAAGGCGGTGGGTGAGGCCAGATCGCCGGTGATGGCGTCGAACACCGCCCGCGCCGTGCTCTGGAAGAAGGCGTCCTGGTCGGCGGGCGCCGCAAGTCGCGCGTAGGGCGCCCGCAGCACCTCGTCGACGAGGTTGTCCTCGGTGAGCCTGACGTCGTCGACCTGCACCGGCCCGGTCCCCGCCACCAGGTACGACAGGGCTACGGGGTCGATCGTGATGACGCCGTCCAGATCGATCTCGGGATACTTCCTGGCCCAGAAACCGTCCCAGATCTGCGCGGAACGCGGGAAGTCAGGCACATATCCGGGGTTGGAGAAGAAGGTGGCGATGCTGTCGCCGAAGATGCTTTCCTCGGCGGCCGTCAACGGGACCACAGGCTCGTCGGTGACCGCGAAGTCCCCCCACGCACCCTGCTCACGGAGGGTCAACCTGCCGTCCTCCGCCCGCAAACGCGCCCAGGACCCGGGTAGGCCACCGCTTGCTCGGATCTCAGCATTGTTCTGGAAGATGAGCAGGTAGTCGCGTGTCTCGTCCCCGCCTGCCATCGATGGGAGCAGGTCGACGGCTGTCCGGCCGGCGGACAGTCCGGCAGCAGCCGCGTCCACCTGGCTGCGGTAGTCATCGAAGCGGGTCCTCAGTGCGCCGACGTAGCCGGAGCTGTCGAGCCCGTCCAGGTCATTCACAGCCGTGGAGAACGCCCCGTCGGCAGCGGCGATCGGATCCTCCATCTGCCGAACGACATCGAGGTCGATGCCCTTGCCTCGGGTTACCTCGTCGAACTGGTTCACGACGTCGGCCAGGGGGCTGAGTCCGTCCTCCGAGATCAGGGACAAGGTCTGGCCCAGCACCTGCACGCCCTCTGCATCGTCTCCGACGACAGGGAGGTGCGTGATCCCCGTCCACCACCAACCACCGGCTCGGTCGTCGGCCGCGGTCGCTGAGTCCCTGAGATCGGCTAGGGCGACCTGTTGGGTCGCGACGTCACCTCGATCGACAGCGATTCTCAGCACCCCGACGGATCGTTGAGCACGCCCGAGGTCGCTTTGGATCTCCCAGGCTTGCCACGCGGTCCAGCCGGCCGCGACCAACAGTCCGACCACCACCGCGACGGCCACGCGGCCTCGAGTCACCACGGTTCAACCCCCATGCTCCGGTAGCTCCTCACAACGCTGGCTATCGCAGACACACGCAACGATGCCCCGCGACCTCGATCGCGGGGCATCGCTTGTAGGACTGAGACGTCAGCGGCGACGGCCGCCCTTGACCTTGACCTTGGTGCTGTCACCGCTGCCCTCGTACACGGAACCGTTCCGCGGGTTGAAGGTGACGACGACGTTGTACTTGCCCTTGTGCAGCGGCTTGAAGTTGAAGACACCCTTCTTGCCGGCGTGCCGCTTCGGGTAGGGGCGCGTGAAGGTGAACGACCGACCGCGCTTGTCCACGAAGGTGAAGGTGAGCGTACCCCGCGGCTTGCCGTTGCCGAACGAGGAGACCTTGACGTAGACCTTGGCCTTGTGAGGGGCCCTCGCCTTGAGGCCGATCGCCGTGGTGCCGGTCGCGACGCAGTTCGTGTAGGGGCAGGCCGCTGCGGCCGGCGAAGAGGCTCCCGCGACCAGACCAGCGGACATCAGGAAGGCGGTCAGGATGGCCGCGATCAACTTTTTCATGGAGGGAGCTCCCTGGCTTGGTGGGACGTTAGTGGGCTAAGCAAACCACAAGGTGGGTTCCGAGCGTTAGGTTGTCTCGCTCCCAATTGGGAAACTTTAGGTAACACAGGCCGCCAGCGCCGTACTGGGCGCCTCCAAACGGGCCTCGCGCGGAAAATTCGGGCCGCGCGGCACCTCTGCGCCCCCTCGTCGCGCGTCCGGGTCGATCGCGCCATACTCCCGTCGCTACGATGGCGCCTGCCGTCCAACCGAGAGGTACCCCTGATCTCATGTCAGACACCCACGCCGACTACCGGCTGAGCCAGCTCGACCAGCTCGAGGCGGAGTCGATCCACATCTTCCGCGAGGTCGCCGCCGAGTTCGAGAAGCCCGTCCTGATGTTCTCGGGCGGCAAGGACTCCATCGTCATGCTCCGCCTGGCCGAGAAGGCGTTCTACCCGGCGAAGATCCCGTTCCCGGTGCTGCAGGTCGACACCGGCCTCGACTTCCCCGAGGTGCTCGAGACCCGCGACAACTGGGTCAACCGCCTCGGCGTGAAGCCTCGTGGTCGCCAGCATCGACGACGCGATCGCCAACGGCGTGGTGGTCGACGACGGCAAGACCAGGCGCAACCGGATGCAGATCGGCACCCTGCTCAACGCCATCGAGGAGAACGGCTTCACCGCCGCCTTCGGTGGCGGCCGCCGCGACGAGGAGAAGGCCCGCGCCAAGGAGCGCGTCTACTCCCACCGCGACGAGTTCGGCCAGTGGGACCCCAAGATGCAGCGCCCCGAGCTGTGGAGCCTCTACAACGGCCGCCTGCACGAGGGCGAGCACATGCGGATCTTCCCGATCTCCAACTGGACCGAGCTCGACGTCTGGGACTACATCGGCCGCGAGGGCATCGAGATCCCCAACATCTACTTCTCCCACCAGCGCCGCGTCTTCGTGCGCGACGGCATGCTGATGAGCGAGACCCCGCTCAACCCGCTGCGCGAGGGCGAGGTCGTCGAGGAGCGCACCGTCCGCTTCCGCACCTGCGGCGACATCACCCTCACCGGCTGCGTCGAGTCCACCGCCTCGACCATCCCCGAGATCATCGACGAGATCTCGGTCGCCACGCTCACCGAGCGCGGCGCCACCCGCGGTGACGACCGGTTCTCCGAGGCCGCCATGGAAGACCGCAAGAAGGAGGGCTACTTCTGATGGCCGACGAGACCACCACCGAGTCGAGCGCCACCAACATGGACCTGCTCCGCTTCGCCACCGCCGGCTCCGTCGACGACGGCAAGTCGACCCTCATCGGTCGCCTGCTGCTCGACTCCAAGTCGATCTTCGCCGACCAGCTCGAGGCCGTCGAGGCCACCAGCGCGTCCAAGGGCTACGACTACACCGACCTCGCGCTGCTGACCGACGGTCTGCGCTCCGAGCGCGAGCAGGGCATCACCATCGACGTGGCCTACCGCTACTTCGCGACGCCCAACCGCAAGTTCATCATCGCCGACACCCCGGGCCACGTGCAGTACACGCGCAACATGGTCACCGGCGCCTCGACCGCCGACCTCGGCCTGGTGCTCGTCGACGCCCGCCAGGGCCTGACCGAGCAGTCGCGCCGCCACGCGGTGATCCTGTCGCTGCTGCGGGTGCCCCACCTGGTGCTCGCGGTCAACAAGATGGACCTCGTCGACTTCTCCGAGGAGGTCTACGAGAAGATCCACGCCGAGTTCACGCACGTTCGCGACCAAGCTCAACATCCCCGACCTCGAGGTCATCCCGATCTCGGCGCTGGCCGGCGACAACGTCGTCAACCGCTCCGAGAACATGGACTGGTACTCCGGCCCCACGCTCATGCACCACCTCGAGCACGTCCACGTCGCCTCCGACCGCGACCTGGTCGACGTCCGCTTCCCCGTGCAGTACGTCGTGCGCCCCAAGTCCGACGAGCACCACGACTACCGCGGCTACGGCGGCATGGTCGCCGGCGGCGTCCTCAAGCCCGGCGACGAGGTCGTCGTGCTGCCCTCGGGCATGACCTCGCAAGATCGCCGGCATCGACCTCTTCGACCAGGAGATCGCCGAGGCCTTCCCGCCGATGTCGGTCACGGTCCGCCTCGAGGACGACGTCGACGTCTCGCGCGGCGACATGATCGCCCGGGTCAAGAACGCCCCGCAGCCCAGCCAGGACATCGACGCGATGGTCTGCTGGATGACCACCGCGCCGCTCAAGCCGCGCCAGAAGCTGGCCATCAAGCACACCACCCGCACCGCGCGGGCCCTGGTCAAGGACATCCAGTACCGCCTGGACGTCAACACGCTGCACCGCGACCAGGAGACCAAGGAGCTCGGCGTCAACGAGATCGGCCGCGTCCAGCTGCGCACCACCGTGCCGCTGCTGTGCGACCCCTACTCGCAGAACCGCACCACCGGCTCGTTCATCCTCATCGACGAGGCCACCGGCGTCACCGTCGGCGCCGGGATGATCCTCTGATGATCGCGCGCCGTCGCGGGGTGATCTTCGTCCACATCCCGAAATGTGGTGGCCAGAGCGTCGAGAAGCTCTTTCTCGACGATGCCGGTCTGACCTGGGACCAGAGAGACCAACTGCTGCTTCGCAAGCGAAGGCGCGGCGAGCGAGGGCCTCTCAGGCTCGCGCACCTCCGCGCAGACGACTACGCGGTCGAGTACTGCTCCGTCGAGGAGTGGGAGACGTTCTTTACCTTCGGCACGGTCCGAGATCCCGTTGCGCGCGCGGTGTCGCTCTACCGACACCTCGCGCTCGACCAGGTGATGCCGTTCCCCCAGTTTCTTGACGACTACCTCGCGCCGACCTTGGCGGCGGAAAGCAGTCGGTGGCACTGGTTCATGCGCCCGCAGGCAGACTTCCTCTTCGACGACCACGGTCGCCGGCTCGTGGATCGGATCATCCCGCTTCAGGATCTCAACCGAGTCCTTCCCGCCGTCCTGGCGCAGTCGTGTGGCATGCACCATGTGGAAGTTCCGCACGTCAACGCCGCGAACCAGGCGCGGCGGCGACGAACCGCGTACCTCCGGCTCCGTCACGCCGCGCACCACCGGACGATGGTGCCATTGACGGGGCGGTTCGCCGTCGACCTCGACGAGAATGCGCGGGAACGCATCAGGGACTTGTACAGGCGCGACTACGACCTGATCGACTTCGACACCGGCGCTGGATGAACCTCCTTGGTCAGGGCAGGACGGGGAACGTCGTCGCTCCAGACGGCAGGCGACCCCCACGATGTCCCGAGCCTGCTGTCGTGACTCCGGGAACGGCGATGACTGAAGTTGCCGTTGAGGAGTGGACGTCCACACGACGGAAGTGCCCGGCCGATACCGTGCGCCTAAACCTCACCCTTGATCAGCAGACGGAAGCTAGGCCCCCGTCGTTGGGTCGGGACTCTCAGCCGGCCGACCGTCTCCCGCTGGCCTCAGGGTGGACGACGACCAGCCGACGGTCGCCATCGTTGGGTACGAGCTGCGTGGTCCCATCGGGCCAGCGCACCTCAATCGAGTCGGTCCTGGGTGCCGACCCCAAGCCTCGGTAGATCCTGAAATGGCCTTGCGACGATTTGGCGTTCTCTGACTCACCGACCCAGTGGCTCGACTGGATGTTGTCAGCGACGATGTGGACCTCCGCACCCAAGGCCGATGCGTTGCCCGAGGGGCCGCGCAGGTCGACCTCGAGCCAGTGGCCGCGGGCAGCCTGGTTCTCGAGCATGGTCACGTGCGAGACGTACGAGGTGTCGCTCTCGTAAGCCGTGATCAGATCGCGGTCGCCGTCGGAATCACCGTCGAAGAAGGCGAAGTTCTGATTTCTCGTGTTCTCTGGGAAAGCTGCGCCCAACAGGCCGCTTGCGCCGAAGCGTCCGGTCTTCCTTTGCAGGTAGAGGCCCCCCGGAACGACGAAGAGATCAGTCCGCCCGTTGTTGTCGACATCGACCCAGGCGGCGCGCTCGGCCGTGCCGGGCAGTCCGTACCGGCCCGGACGGACGCTGCGAAAACCGCTCTCCGCCCCGAGGAGCAACCGGGATCCGGTGCTCGACGCGTAATACAGGTCAGGCGTGCCGTTGTTGTCCACATCTGCTAACGACGCGTCCGAGTAGACGGCTGGTGGGCCCACGCGCTGGCGGCGTTGGTACGCCCCGTCTGACTCACGACCGAAGACACAGAGACCGGCGGCTGTCGGCGCTATCAGCTCCGGCACCCGATCGCCGTCCACATCCACCCACCGCACCGGGACGTCGCCGTCCAGCGTCGCTGGGAGCGCACGCGAGTTGTCGACCAAACCACCACCGGGCGTCCCGAGAAGCAGGCGCGCGGGATCGTCCTCGCACGTGATGAAGAGGTCCAGGACGCCGTCGTTGTCGACGTCTGCCCACTGAGGGCTGCGCGACCGGCAGTGGCCAGTGGAGAGCTGCTCGACCTCTACGGCGTCGAAGCCGCCCTCTCGTCCGAGGAGCAGTTCGTCTGCGGCGAGACCAGGCAGGTCGTCCAGATGAGCCTTCAGACCGCCGTTGGCAATCAACATGTCAGGGGCATCACTGCCACCGACATCAGGCCATGCGACCCCGTGCCTGTCGCGCAGCAACCATGAGAACACCGGACTCGACGGAGTCGTTCCTGGGACTCCGAGCCTGATCAACCTGGGGTCGGTCGGTGTGGTGACGTTGGCACTCATATTCGTGGCAGCGAGCTCGAGCGTCAGCTCCACAGACGCGCTGCTGCTCGCCGCGATCGTCACCACGTTCGTTGGGCGCCCGACCGAGTCCGTCGCCGGGTCGACGACGACCTCCACCGGGCCAGACGTCCGCGCCCGCACGTTCCCGTAGAACGTGAGCGATGCTTCGACCCTGTCGACCTCGGACCCGATGACAACTTCTGCGACGAGCTTGCCTGGCGCCGTTCGGTACAGATAGAGCCCCGGCGCCGAGCGGTCAGCCGGTAGACCGACCTCCTCAACGCCGGGTAGACCAGGAGCAGAATCAAGGCCTACCGCACCGATGACGTCGTTCGGGTAGCTCAGCGTGCCGATACCAGGACGCAGGGCGGCGCGAGCCGTGTGGTTCGTCGAGTAGACGTCGAGATGACCATCGCTGTTGTAGTCCACAACGCCCAGGTCGTAGAGACGGTAGGCGCCCGCTCCGAGCTCGAACGGCGACGGACTGAAGCCGCGGGAAGGCCCTAGCTGGGCTCCGGCGGTGCCGAAGGAAGACGAAAGAGCGCTGGCGAGCAGGCAGGTCACGACGAGCGCCTGCTTCCGCTTCACAGGAAGGACGATAGGGCAGGTCACCTCCGTCGGGCCAGGGGACGATCAGTCACCCGCAGGAGAGTTAGATGCGCCCCTGCGTTTCAGGGTGACCGCGCGGGCTTTGGAGTGACTGCCCTGATTGTTGACGCCCAGGCCGCAGGTAGTGGCATTGGCGGTTCTTGTCAGCGAGTGTCAATCGTCAGACTGGGGGGCAGGTGCCGACCGGGATGTCGACCGCCTGGGTGGCCACAACCTCTCGGGTGTCCCAGCGAATGATGTTGATGGTCCCCGTGGTCGCTGACGGAGTGGCGGCGCAATCTCCGACCGGGAACTCGGGGTGGTACCCGATGATCCCGTCGACATCTGCTGTCAGGACGGGACCGCAGAGCGAGCCACAGAAGTCCGGGGTCTCGATCATGTAGAGAGCGCCGACGGTCAACCCACGGACGGTGACGTCCGTGACGGGTGCTCCCGCCTGGTTCCAGGACGGGCTGTAGACCACAGGCGTCGTCGTGATCGCGATCGGCGCCTTGCAGGTGTCGAGGGCTTGGCGCGTGCTGCGATACATCACCACCACGGGGTCGAAGGCTTGACGCGCGTCAGCTCGAGCCGCCGTCGCAGTGTCGAGGGTTGCACGCGTGTCCGCAGTGCGCTCGATCCGGTAGGCGGCGAGCGCGTCATCGCGCTGGGCGCGGGCAGCGCTGAGCGCCGCACTCGCCGGTCGGAAAGCGTCACGGGCGGCGACGAACGCTGCAGTCTCCGCGCTGCAGTCTGGAGCCGGGGAGGCGCTGGCGTGGGGGGCGCCCAGCGCAGTCAGGGTCGCACCGGTGACAAGCAGGCCGGCGCCAAGACGCGCAATGCGTCGCAGGGGGGAGGGGGTAGGCATGGGTGGAGTATGTGTCCGTCCGGCGTGCTGCCGGACGGGATCTTCGCAAGAGGTCGATCGGTGTGTAGACCAGCCGTCAGCGGCCGTTCCTGCGCTGATCCCTGCCAGCGCATCTCCGCAATCCCATCTCGGCCCACGCGCACCGGCTCGCCGCAGGTGAGGCGGGCTGCGCATGGGCGCGGACGGTGACTCTTTCGATCCGCCTCGCCTTCAGTCCCACGTCTCCCTCCATCGGTCAGGCATTGGCACTTGGAGGACCTCCGGGAGCCGGACGAGGTCCGGGCCGAGGCGAGCCCGCACCGTCGCATACGCCTCCGGCGGCGGGCGTCGGACATCATCGTCCAGCGAACGGTAGAGGAGGCCTTGCACCCACGAGCTGGACTTGACCCGACCGACGATCGTCGGGCGACCTAGCCGGCGGGCGAGCACGGCCCCGCGCTTGGCCAGTCTGGCCACGGGCGCCACTCGTGCCTGACCCGCCGGTCTGGTGCTCTGCCGCTGCTCGGGGAGGAGGTGCATCGTCGCGACTCCCAGAAAGTTGCAGAGCTGATCGAGGATGATCTGCGGGTCCCTCTCGAGGTCGTCGAACCACAGCACGAGAAGCTGATCTCGGGGGAACAGGGCAAGGAAGCGGGCCAAGTTTCGGCTGTAGCTGGAGTTCTCGATCAGGGAGGGCTCGGAGTCCAAAGCAGCAGTGAACGTCTGATCCGTCTCCCGGTGACGCTGCAGGTTCAGGTAGGCCGACCAAGTGCGTTCCACAGGCTCCCGCAAGCACACCACGAGCTTGACGTCCGGGAGCATGGCGTGGATCCGAGGTGGAGCAGCGGCATCGGACAGGTAGTCGTGGCAGATCTCGCCGACCACCGTCCCGGCCGGCGCCTGGGCGAAGTGTCCGAGGTACCACTCGGGTCCGCGCGAGTACTCCTGCGCGAAGTAGTAGAGATCCTTCGCTGGGGGAACGTAGACGTCCGGATGGTCCGACAAGACCTTTTGCAGCCAGGACGACCCCGACTTGTCCGGCCCGATGAAGAGAAAGTCAGGGCTAGGTGTCACGTGCGTCCGGCACTCCTTGGTCGGTGGAAGTCCATCACCTTCGCCCCCTCCTGACACCCGTTCGGCGACGTCGAAGTCTCATGGCGCGCGCGAACGTGGTTAGCGCCTGGCGAAGAGTCCTGGTAGACCACCCTGAGCGTGCGCCCACCACTTCGACGACTTGTAGTAGGGCCAGATCGCTGCCTTGGTCAGCCTTTGCCCCTGCAGGGTTCCGGCATTCTTCATGGCCCGCTGAAGCATCGTCTCGCTGTAGAAATAGCTTTCGTCTACTAGATCGACCTCGAAGCCCTCATGCTCCAGCTTTTCGACAAGGCGCCCGACTTCTTCGCTGTCGATACCGCGATGGAGCTCGCCGACGATCGACGAGATGTTCCCGAAGGTCGGCGCGTTCGTCAGCGCTGTGAACTCGGCGCCCTCGACATCGATCTTCAGAACGGTCGCATCGCTGGCACACTCAATCGCCTCTGTCAGCGAGATGCCCCGCACCGACTGCCCCGCGCCCCCGATCTTGCCGGATCCCGAGTCCTCGCCGCCCCCGAAGGTGACGACTGAGTCATCCGACCAGAATGCTCGGTTGTGGGCAATGATATTGCGGCGCTGATTTGCCTCGATGTTGAGCAAGAGGGTGTGGTAGTTCACGGGCAGGGCCTCGATGCTCACCACAGACTTCGCGTGGACCGAGGCAATGAGGGAGAAGAAGCCTACGTGTGCGCCGGCGTCAATCACTGAACCAGTGATCTCTCCGAACTCGAACCATCCCTTGCGTTCGTAGACGCGGCTCAGGATGAGCTCTCTACTCATGTTCCATACATGGTCGTCAGGCACGAACATGCTGAGCGCGACGCCGGCCTCTTCGAAACTTATTCGGCGAAGGTCACCATGGGGTCGGTAGATCGCTGACTTCATCGACGACTTAAGGGACATTAATCAGTGTGCCCATCCGAAAGTAGGGAGAATCCATGCTGGCGGTGAGCCGAAAGCATACAGCCATGAGGGCCCACGTTGTGGCTGCTCACACCATCACCGGTCGTTTCCCTCTTCCAACCACAGAGCCTGCTGGAGCCAGCCCAGGTCAAGGTCAGCGTCTTGGGCTGACAGGCGCGAACGTACGGCTGTTGCCGCCTCCCGCTGCACCTCGACCAGGAGACTCAGCTCCTGAGATGTCCCGTCCCACTCTGCGGCTGCCGGTTGCCGGGACGAGCGCACGGGTGCGGTGAGCTGCTTACGGATCCATCGCGTGCGCTCCGGCCCGAGCGCGGCGCGGACCTTAGGGTAGAGGGGCGACTTTCGCAGGGCATTGAAGCCGCGCGAGGCGACCGGTGAACGAAAGTTCGTCCGTTCGTTGCGAAACAGGTCGCTTGCCACGATGGTGTCAGGAACATCGAGGCCGAGCCAGCGCAGCACCTGCCCGGCGGTGGTCACTGGGTCCCGGGAGACTGCCTCGAACGGCACCACGAGCAGGCGGTCCTCGCCGAACAGCGCCGAGACCTGATCGATGACGACGTCGTAGCGGCTGGGCAGCACAAATCGCCGGTAATCCTGCATCGCCTGGCGCAGGACGTTCGCTCCGGCTTGCGGCCCATCGCCCTCGTTCATGTAGACCGCTTCATGGTGATACTGCGACTCGACCCGCTCGAGGGGGTGTCTGACGATGTAGACCATCCGCGCCGATGGTGAAGCCTCGGCCAACCGCGGGAGCGCCTGCTCATGGGCTGGGGAGCTGTAGGAAGCGCTCGCGTCGATCGTGAGATGGCCCGACTGGCCAGCAAAGAGTCCTTGGTACCAGTCCCAGCCGCGATCCCAGTTGGAGGTGAAGAAGTTCGGCTCCTTCACGTGCGGCGCCCGAATCTCCGGGTGCTGCGCCAGGCAGGACGCCAGGAGAGTCGTCCCGCTTCGAGCGGCGCCGATGAGCGCGATCTGCGGCAGTTCAGAGCGCGTCATGATGTCGACTGACCCGTTGCCTGGGCCGAGTTCGTCGCGGAGGCCACCCACGCGTCGATCTCGGCGCCGAATCTGGCCGGCCCGAAGGCCCCGGCGTGCCGAGTTGCAGAGGTCGACGAACGCGGGGAACAGAGGTCGAGTGTCGCCGCAGCGGCCATAGTTAGGTTCTCGAGGTCCGTATCAGGCGCGAGCACGCCGGTCTCCCCGTCGAGCACCGTGTCCAGCAACCCGCCGGCCCCCGGGCCAGTCACGAGGCAACCTGCAGCCTGTGCCTCGACCGGGATGATCCCAAAGTCCTCGATGCCGGGGAAGAGCAGTACTTGGTGCGTCCGGTACAGATCGCGAAGCGCCTGGTCGCTCGGTCTGATCACGAAGGTCACTTCAGCGTGCAGATCCTCGGCCAGGCCGCGCAGCGCCTGCTCCTCAGGACCACTGCCGGCGATGGTCAACGGAGTGCTCAACGCCTTAGCGATGCGGATCGCCTGGTCGAACCGCTTGTAGGCGATGAGCCGACCGAAGGCGAGGAAGCCGGACCGCGCGCTACCCACGTCGAGGTCAGCGGAGAAGAACTCCGTCTCCACCGGGGGTGCGATCACCCGCGACTCGAGGCCGTAGTGGCGCTGGATGCGTTGCTGCACCTCCGAGGAGTTGGCGGCCAGTGAGTCAACCCACTTCAGCGTCGAGAGGTCCCATCGCCTGAGCGCGGCGCGCGCGGGCGCAGCGAGTCGTCCCGCACCCCTCGCGTCGAGCTCAGGGTCAAAGGCATATCGCATCGGCGCGTGAACATAGGAGAGGTGGACAGCGTCTCGAGCCGGGTAGAAGCCCTTGACGCAGGCATGACTCGAGGTGATCACCAGATCG
The DNA here is from genome assembly GCA_963822495.1 of uncultured Actinomycetota bacterium. Lineage (GTDB taxonomy): Bacteria > Actinomycetota > Actinomycetes > Propionibacteriales > Nocardioidaceae > Nocardioides. The sequence continues at coordinate 253,745 of CAWGHQ010000005.1, forward strand.
TAGGGCCGCCCGCGACCACTCAGCCGCCACGCGGCCGGCATGAGGGGAAGCGTCAGTGACCGCCGCTCGCGAAGCAGTCGGTGACCATCGAGGAAGGTGGTCTGGATGGGACGTCCGCCAACGTCCAGATGCACCCCTGGCTCGCGGCTGAGGGCGAACAGATCGGCGTCCGGGAAGTGTTGAGCCAACGCCTCGAAGACCTTCTCGCTGCCAGCCCGTGCGCTGATCCACTCGTGCGCGATAGCTGTCGTCATGGCCATATCGTCCTCCATGGCTGTGGTCGATCGTGCGATGTCGCCGAGTCGCGAGGCTTTCGGTTGCAGACGGACAGGCGACGGCCCGTCGAGGGGACGTAGATGAGCGGCTTCTGGTCATTGCTCTCACAGCGATCGGGGCCCCGCCCCATGCCGCGGTGGGACTCCGCTGGGAAGTAGGCGGCCCTCGCAACTGCCGAGAAGGGAACGGTCGGCTGGTTGCGCTGGCCCTGCAGCCGGGTCAATTCAGACCTCTCGGCAACGGGGCACGAGCATGTCGGGATGCCCCCATCTGGAGCTCACGCTGCTCTCACGGCGGCGGTGTCGTCGACGGCTGAGTCCTGCACCCGCAGCAGCAGTCCTACCGCGGTGAGCGCGATGAAGGTAAGCGCAGGGGACGTCATCGTGTAGCCGGTCAGACCGGTTGCCAAGGAGAAAACGACGATATTGCGGACAAGCTGTCCGTGGCGAGCATCGCCGACCCGCCGACCTGCGCGGAACAGATGGACCCAGATCAGCATAAACAAAGCAATGCCGAGAAGCCCACCCTCGGCCAACACCCCGAGGAACTGATTGTGAGCTCCGATCAACTCGGCGCCCTCCGGAGTGCCAGAGGTCGCGACATAGACCAGTCCGTCGGTGCCACTGAAGGTCAGATTCGAATCGGTATAGCGAAAGGCGCCAATACCGACAAGCGGGCTCGCGACGAAGAAGCCGATCGCGATGCCGAAGTAGAAGAACCTAATAATGATGTTGGCTAGATACCCTTCGCCAAGCCCCGCATTGTATGTCTGCGCTTCGGGTTGATCCATGCCTCGCCAGAATGCTTCGGCAGCCTGGCGCTGGAAGTCGGGAGAAAAAAGGCTGGAAACCGTGTCTAGTTCTTTTGCGCTGAACACCAGCACCACGCCCACGCCCACGACTAGCACCGCAAACACTCTTAGTATCTCGCTCGCCTTGCGATGCCGAACCAGCTGGTAGAGGCCAACGCTGAGCAGACCCACCATCGCGGTGCGCGAGCCGGAGACGATAAGAACGATGAAAGCTGCAAGTAGCGTCAGCAAGAGTCGACGCTGACTGATCCGCCCGCGGTGTAACTCGGCAAGAAGAACTAGCATCGCGACGCCCATCAGAAGCCCCACCGCGTGGTGGGATGACGTCAACCCGTTGAAACTGAGCTTGCGGATAGTGATCAGGCTCTTTGGCAGGACCCCACCCAGCGTCGCGCCGTACAGCAGAAGGTTCGCCCACACCATCACCACGACACCGCGAACAAACACGTCGTAGTCGGCGCGCCGCACGCGAGAGGAGCCTAGAAAGACAAGGGGCAAGAATGCGGTCAATGCTCGACCATCAGCGGTCAACCAGGCGGCCAGTGCGGCACCAGAGGTGGGTAGGCTGCCCGCGAAGGCGCCGGAAACCAGCATGAAACCCAGAAATGGCAGACTGATCAAACCGACAACCGCTATACGGTTTTGGCTCAACAATCTCAACACCGTGAGATAAGCAACAAGAACGATCGGAGCCAGCGAGACCAGTGGCAGAGCACTGAGGTTCACCGAAATCAGTAGCGCGACGGCACCGAAACCGGTGAGAGTCAACGCCTGGTGGGAGCCGTCCGTCGAAGGCGCGAGCGGCTTCACCAGCGCCGCATCGGTCATCCGTCCCACCTCCGACCACCCAGCGGTCCTCGGGGACCATACTCGTTTCGCGTAGAGTACAGGTGCTGAGCGACGCCCCCGCAGGGACGGCATGTTCCTCCGTACCGCCGGCGCATCGCGCACGATGGGCCCTTCGACGATGGAAACTCCCAGCTGGAGGCGTGGTGCTACAAGGTCGACCTGCCGGAGCGCGGTTTCGCGCCGCGCTGTCCTGGATGATCGTCTCCTACATGATCGCGACCTTCGGCCTGCTGATGGTCAACGCCATGGCGGCTCGACTGCTGGGGGCCGACGGCTTTGCCTTCTTCGTGCTGACGATGACCGGTACGGCGCTGGCCTCCCAAGTCGGACTGTTCGGGCTTCAGGGCCTCGCGGTGCGCGATAGCGTCGAACTGCGAGACGGAGTGAGTGATTCGGAGCGTGACGTGCACGTGGCATGCGTGCGCACCGCTTCGCGGGTGCTGCTTCCCCTCGCCGGCGTGGTGTGCGCTGGGGTCCTGACGGGCCTCGCCGGGGTCACGGGGCGGACGACCGTCATCCTGATCGTCTCAGTGGCCGGTCTCACCTGGGTTGGGGGTCAGCAGCGACTGTTCGCCAAGTACCTCCGTGGCTTCGGCGACGTGGTCTGGTCAAGCCTGCTCGAGGGACGTGCCGGTGGGGCCCTGATGCTCGCGCCTCAAGGGCTCACACTGGCTGTCTTGTTCGTCGCTGGCATCGAAGTCTCGGCTGGCGGCGCAATCCTGGCCGCCAGTCTCGCGGCGGTTCCCGCCAGCCTGCTGGCTCGCGCACGATTTACGTCGCTCATGGGCCGCACCAGAAGCCGCTGGCGACCGGTTGCGGACCTCCGCTTCGCTATGCGCCGCTCGCGCGGATTTTCTGGCCTGCAGGTCGGCATGAACCTCGACACGTTGGTCGACCTATTTGTGGCGGCCACGCTCCTGCACGCTGTCGCCTCGTCCTCCTTCGCCGCCGGGCACAGGCTTGCAACGCTTCTCGTGGTCCCGAGCGCCCTGATTGCGATGGTGATCAGCCCTCTGCTGGCTCGGTCGCGCGCCGACCGCGCCACCCTTGATGGGTTAGTGCGCGCCGGCGCAACTGGAGCCGTGCTGTGCAGCCTGGTGTTGGCGATCCCACTCATCGCAACCCCCGACTTCGTCAGTGCCGTGCTCTTCGGCGAGGCGTTTCCGGTCGACTCGACGGTATTGCGGGTGCTGGTTGTGGGCGCGGTGCTCCGCGCGGCCACCAACCTTGGCAGCGTCATGCTTGCAATGACCGGCCACGAGGGCGCCGCGAGCCGCATCTGGTGGGTGGGGGTAGGACTGAGGTTGCTTGCCTGTCTTGCGGCTTCGCTCACCGGTAGCGCCATTGTGATCGCACTCGCCTCGCTCGGTGTCACCATCGTGGTGCAAGTCATGCTCAGCATCACCTCGCGACGCCTCGTCGGTGTTGATGCGATGCCGACGATCCGACCTCGCGTGCGGTTGCTGCTGCGCGCTGACGTTTGAGGATGCGGCCGAAGGTGCCGGGCAGATCCTTGGCGATATGTCGCACGAGCGAGATGGCTTTGCCTCTATCAATGTACCGCGACCGGGGATGCCACTCCTCGAGCTGAACCCGGACCTTCCTAGAGGTCTCGACGGGATCAAGAACTACTCCAGAGATGGTCGTCACGGCGCTCCCGGCGCCGACCAGAACGTCGTCAGCAGCGCGCCGCCGTTCAGGGGACCCACTGCCGTGTAGGGCAGTGGTATCAGTGACGAACCCCGTCGAGCTACCAGCGTCTTCTGCCCGCAGGGCGCAGGGCACCACGTGGCTCCAGCCTTCGCGCGGATCGACGATCGGCACGGAACGGTGGGTGCGCAAGGCGTAGCCGCGCCGCCACGGTGGCCCTATGGGCCGCTGCCGACTTCACATGTCGGCGGCCACGAGAAACTGCCCGGAGACGGCCACGAAGCTGCCCGGTGGCGGACATGAGAACTGCCCGCTGACGGTCATGGGATCTGCCCGACACGACGTCGTCTGCCTCGCCGCGGTCCGCGGTTGAGGCCCCTTCCTCGGGTGCGATGAGCGGTGCTGAAGCGCCCCATCGCCCCGAGGAAGGGATGAGTTGAAGTCTGCCGAGGAGATCATGAAAATCTTGGATGCCTACGACCTGACAGGGTCGTTGCGTGACGCCGGTGAGTTGGCCGGCTGCTCGCACCACACTGTGAAGCGGTACGTCGATCGGCGTGCTGCTGCCGGCGAGTTGGACCGGGCCGCGGCGCGGCCGCAGCTGATCGATGAGTACCTGCCCAAGGTCGAGGAGTGGGTCGAACGGTCCATGGGCAAGGTCCGTGCCGACAAGGCCCACGAGAAGCTGCTCGCGCTGGGCTACACCGGTTCGGAGCGCACCACCCGACGGGCGGTCGCAGCGGTCAAGGAAAACTACCGAAGCGGGAAGGTCAGGGTGCACCGGCCGTGGGTCACCGAGCCGGGGATGTGGCTGCAGTACGACTACGGCGACGGGCCGGTCATCGACGGCGTCAAGACGGTGCTGTTCGTGGCCTGGCTGGCGTGGTCGCGGTTCCGGGTGGTGATCGCGCTGCGGGACAAGACGATGCCGAGCGTGTTCGCCGCCCTGGACCAACGTTCCGGCGGCTGGGTGGGGTGCCGACCTACGTGCTGACCGACAACGAGAAGACCGTCACGGTCGAGCACATCGCCGGGATCGCGGTGCGCAACCCCAGCTGGTCGCGTTCGCCGAGCACTACTCGGTGGTGGTCCACACCTGTGTCCCGGCCGATCCGGCATCGAAGGGTGGCACCGAGTCGTCGGTGAAGATCAGCAAGGCCGACATCGTGCCCAAAGACACCAACCTGCTCGAGGAGTACGGCAGCTTCGCTGAGCTCGAGGCTGCGTGCGAGGCGTTCTGCCAGAAGGTCAACACCCGTGCCCACCGGGTCACCAAGCGGCCGCCGGTCGAGATGCTCGCCGAGGAGCGTGCCCGGTTGCACCCGGTCCCGGCGATGCCGCACACCGTGGCGTTCGGCACCACCAGGGTGGTGCCGGCGAACACGCCGATGGTGATGTTCGAGTCCGGCCAGTACTCGGTCCCGCACACCCTGCTGGGGGCGACGGTGTGGGTGCGCACCCAGGGCGTCGGCGCCGGCGAGCAGATCGTCATCGTCCACCTCAGCGATGAGGGTCCCCTCGAGGTTGCCCGCCACCAACGGGCTACCCCCGGGAGACCTCGACTGATCGATGAGCATTTCCCGGCCCGACCCGAAGGGCCGCTGCAGCGACGGCCGCGGGCGAAGAATGCCGCGGAGTCAGAGTTTCTCGACCTGGGCGAGGGTGCCCGGTTGTGGCTGGTCGAGGCCGCCGCGGCGGGCACGCCGCGGATGCGGGTCAAGATGGCCGAGGCGCTGGCGTTGGCGAAGCTGTTCGACCCCGTCGAGGTCGACTGGGCTCTGGGCCACGCCGCGGTCCATGGCCGGTTCGCTGAGGCCGACCTGTCCTCGATCCTGGACCACCACGCCACCAGGGGGAAGGGTGGTGAGCACCGTGCCAGTGAGGATTCCTCGCTGACCCAGGGCACCGCCGCGTGGGCACGGCTCGGCCAACAGTCCAGCGACGACAGCGACGACAGCGACGGCGAGGTCAACCGATGACGACGAGGAGCCCCATCGGCACCGCGCCGCCGTTGCCGGTGGAGTTGGAGGAGCTGTTACGCAGACTGCGGCTGCCGCACATCCGGCATCACGCCCCCGAGGTCGTCGCGACCGCGAAGGCTAAGCGCTGGGAACCGGCCGAGGTGTTGAAGGCACTGTTCGCCGAGGAGGTCGCCGGCCGGGAACGCTCCGCCCTGGCCACCAGGCGCGCAGCGGCGGGGTTCCCGACCGGCAAGACGTTCGATGCCTGGCAGCCTGAGATCTCCTCGATCCCCGCCCCGACCCAGCAGGCGCTGCGGACCCTGGAATGGGTGCACCGCCGCGAGAACCTCGTGCTGTGCGGCCCATCAGGGACCGGCAAGACGTTCCTGCTCGAAGCGCTCGGCCAACAAGCCGTCGAGGCCGGGCTCAAGGTCGCCTGGTTCACCCTGGAAGACCTCGGGGTGCTGCTGCGCCGCCACCGCGCCGACGACACCGTGTCGAAAGCCATCGCACGCGTTCTACGAGCGGACTTGGTCGTCGTCGATGACATCGGCCTACTCCCGGTCGCCACCGACGCCGCCGAGGGGCTCTACCGCCTCGTCGACGCCGCCTATGAGAAGCGCTCGGTCGCGATCAGCTCGAACCTGCACCCCACGGGTTCGACGAGCTGATGCCCAAGACGCTGGCCACCGCCACCGTCGACCGGCTGCTGCACCACGCCCACGTCTGCCAGACCAGCGGCGACAGCGTGCGCCTGACCCAAGCACTCGCCGGCCAGGGGGTGAACCCGTTGAGCTGAGCACCCTGGTCGGTGGTGGCCTGGCCCCCATGGGCAGATCCCATGGCCACCACCGGGCAGATCTCGTGACCGTCAGCGGGCAGGTTTCATGACCGCCTCTGGGCAGTTCCTACTGGCCCTTGACATTTTTTCACACGCGCTGAGTGGTGTTTGGCACCCATCGGCACGTCGCTGGGGCTTCAGCTGACAGAAAATTGGCGGCCCGCCGGGCCGAGTGACCGGGGAGAGATACCTGGTTGCCACTTTGCCGTTCCGGTCCGCGTCCGACAGAATGAAGGCGGCAACGGAGCCAGTAGGCGACTAGTCACCAAGACCAGTGCGCCGGCCGAGCCTCCGGAGGAACGGACCGCTATGTCGATCGTCTCGCAACGCCGCACCCGCGTGGCGCGTGTGGGGACGAGTCCGGCTCTACGGGCCCTACCCGTGTTGACCGTGGGCGTCGATCTCCTGCTGGCCTCAGCTGCAACTGTCTTGGCGGCGCTGTGTCGTGAAGCCTTGCCGTTTGGGGAGG
>CAWGHQ010000006.1:0-876290 GCA_963822495.1 uncultured Actinomycetota bacterium
CCCTGGCCGGCGGAGACGTCGCGCGCGCAGGCGACCTCATCGAGCTGAACTTCCGGGCTCTTGGTCGCGAGCGGCGCGAGGACCTCATCCGCCGATGGACCCACGAACTGCCCGACGATGCCGTCCGCAACCGCCCCGTGCTCGCGATCGCACTCATCGGCGGACTCATGGCCAGCAACGAGTTCCAGGGCATTGACCGACGCCTCGATCATGTCGAGCAGCTCTTGGCAAAGCCAGCCACCGACCTGGTGGTCATGGACCGCGACGAGCTACCCCGCCTGCCCGCAACCGTCACGATGTATCGGGCCGCACTCGCGCTCATCGACGGCGACCCTGCCGGTGCCATCGCGCAGGCAAGGCAGGCCATCGAGGCAGCAGTCGCCGGTGACGACCTGGTCACCGGCGCCGCAGCAACGCTCTCCGCTCTGGCGTCCTGGAGCACCGGAGACATCGCCTCGGCTCACGCCAGCTACACCACCTCGATCCCGGCGCTGACCCGCGCCGGACACATCGCGGACGTGCTGGGCTGTTCAATCGCGAAAGCCGACATGGAGCTCAGGCTGGGCCATCTGCATGAAGCCGAACGCACCTTCAGCCAAGCGCTAGAGCTGGCGCAGGCCAACGCGCCAGCCGGCTCGAGTGTCATGCGGGGCACTGCTGACATGCTCGTCGGGCTCAGCCGGGTGGCCTGGTACCGCAACGACCTCACCGCCGTGGCCACCTACCTACGCCGCTCCGACGATCTCGGGGAGGCCGCATCGCTGCCGCAGAACGCCTACCGGTGGAGGGTCGAGATGGCCAGGCTACGGGCGGCAGAGGGCGACTTGTCGACAGCCCTGGATCTCCTCGGCGAGGCAGAACGGATGTACGTCGCGGACTACCTGCCCAACGTGCAACCAGTCCACGCAATGCGCGCCCGCGTGCTCGCAGCGCGCGGCGACCTCGACGAGGCCCGTGCCTGGGCACGCCAGCACCAGGTCGCCACGACCGACGACTTGTCGTACCTGCGCGAGTACGAGCACATCAGCCTCGCCCGGATCCTGCTCGCGGAGCACGCCGCCACCGGTTCCAGGCAGACGCTGCAGGACGCTGCTGGCCTCCTGGACCGACTGCTGGCCGCAGCCAAGGAAGGTGAGCGCCTCGGGACGGTCATCGAGCTCAACGTGCTCCGGGCCATCGCCCATCACGCAGGCGGCTCGCGAGACCAATCGCTCAAGGCACTCGGGCAGGCTGTCGACCTCGCTCACACAGACGGCTGGGTCCGAGTCTTCGTCGACGCAGCCCCCGCCCTGACCGATCTGCTGCAGGAGCTCGCAGCGCGTCAGCCACAATCTGAGCACGTGCAAGAACTTCTCGCAGCGGTGACGGCGGCCGGGAGCCCTGCCACCGATGCCGGCGACCAGGCCGGCGACGAAACCGGCCCGGGCACGGCGCCCGGAACGGGGCCGGGCGTGGGGCTGGTGGACCCGTTGAGCGAGCGCGAGCTGGATGTGCTGCGACTCCTCGCCTCAGACCTCGGCGGCCCTGCCATCGCGCGCCAGCTGATCGTGTCCATGAACACGATCCGGACCCATACCAAGCACATCTACACCAAGCTCGACGTCAACAACCGGCGCGCCGCCGTGAGCAAGGCACACCAGCTCGGCCTCCTGTCCCGTTCGGGCAACCTCTGAAGCAGGGCGCACCTCGGGCGTGGCACTCGGCGATCGCGCCGTCAGGTCGCTCGGATGTCACCACGTCAGTCACATCATGTGGTGACGCCAAGTCACCCTCTCGACTCCTAGGTTCCAGTCATCCCCGCGGCGATCGTCACGGAGCAACCAGACAGGAGCCCGACATGGCCATCACATCCACCACCCTCACCCGGGCGGCCGGCGCCGCAGCCGCCGTCGCCGGAGCGATCTTCATCGCTGTTCAGATCAACCACCCGGCGTCCGACACCTTCACCACCGAGACGACCCAGTGGGTGGTACGCGAGTGCGCCAAGATCGTGATGGCGGTGCTCGCGCTGGCGGGCATCACCGGCATGTACCTGCGCCAGTACCGCAAGGCTGGCCTCCTGGGCCTGGTCGGCTACCTCGTCTTCGCCCTCGGTTACCTGGCCATGCTCTCCACCGAGGTCATCGCCGCCGTCGTGCTGCCAAGCCTCGTCGACAGCGAGCCCGGGTTCGTCAACGACGTCGTCGCCGCCGCCAACGGCGGGGTCGCCAACGGTGACATCGGCGGACTCCAGATCCTGTTCGGCCTGATGGGAGCCGGCCTCATCGTCGGCGGCGTCGTCTTCGGGATCGCCGTGTTCCGCACAGGGGTCCTTGCCCGCTCGGCGGCCGCCCTACTCGCAGTCAGCACCGGGGCCTTGGCCGCGCTCGCAATGCTGCCGGAGTCGTTCAACCGACCGCTCGCCGTCCCCGTCGGCATGGCACTCGTCGCCCTGGGGGTGTCCCTGTGGCGCAACGCTGGCGACAACGTGCGCGAGGCGTCTGCCGGGACCACCCCTCCCGTCAGCCCCGTCCTGCAGTCCGCCGTCCGATGATCAACCAGCAGCCGACCGCTGTCGACCCCCCGTTCTTGACTTCAGGCGGTGCCCCATGACGCGGCGGACCGCCCGGTGGGTGCCTGGAGGTCTGGTCGCGCTGGCCGCGATCCCCGTCCTGGCCGGCAGCGCCCGTCTCGTCGAGGTCCTCGGCGGACCCGAGCTTCGCACGACCGACGCGCGCTTCGCTGCCTTCCCGGCTCCGGTCGTCATCCACGTCGTCGCCGCCATCGGCTACGCCCTCCTCGGCGCGTTCCAGTTCTCCGCGGGCATCCGCCGACGTCACCCCGGGTGGCATCGCCGGACCGGACGGGTCCTGGTCGCACTCGGTCTCGCGGTCGCGCTCTCCGGGCTGTGGATGACGCTGGTATACCCCTACAAGGAAGGCACCGGCGACCTGCTCTACGTGTTCCGGCTGCTCTTCGGGTCGGGGATGGCGGCCAGCATCGTCCTCGGGGTCACCGCGATCCGGCGACGAGACATCACCCGGCACCGCGCCTGGATGACCCGGGCCTACGCCCTGGCACTGGGAGCCGGCACCCAGGTGTTCACCGTCGGGTTCGGCGAAGCCCTCTTCGGTACCGGCGTCGTCCGCACCGACCTCATGATGGGCGCAGGTTGGGCCATCAACCTCGCCGTCGCAGAATGGATCATCCGACGCCCCTCCGCCCGGCGAACACGCAGCACGCGCCTCCGCGCAGGCTTGGCGGCCTCGCGATGAACGCCCGACCTACACCCCGCCCGGCCGGCCACTACGAGCTCCGCATCGCCGGGCATCTCGACGAGCACTGGTCGACCTGGTTCGACTTGACGCTCACCCGCAACGACGACGGCACCACCACCCTGCGCGGCCCCGTGACCGACCAAGCCGCACTGCACGGCCTGATCGCCAAGGTGCGCGACCTCGGCGCCACCCTCCTCTCGGTCAAGACCCTCGACGCCGACGCCTAAACCTCCACGCTGTTGGGCTCACCATGGCCCGGCCGCCTCCGCATCACCCGACCCCAAGGACCTCAACCCATGATCACCATCCAGTCCGTGTCCAGGACCTACGGCAACTTCACCGCCGTCGACGACGTCAGCTTCACCGCCCAGCCCGGCCGCGTGACCGGCTTCCTCGGCCCCAATGGCGCCGGGAAGTCCACCACCATGCGGATCATCGTCGGGCTCACCACCGCGACATCTGGAACCACCACGGTCGCCGGACGCAGGTACGTCGACCTACCCAACCCCGGACTCGAAGTCGGGGTACTGCTCGACGCCTCCGCCCAGCACGCCGGCCGCACCGGACGGGAGATCCTGACCATCGCCCAACGGTTCATGGGTCTCCCACGAAGCCGCGTGGAGGAGATGCTCGCCCTGGTCAGCCTCACGCCACAGGAGGCGTCCCGGCGGGTCCGCGACTACTCCCTCGGGATGCGGCAACGCCTCGGCATCGCGACCGCGCTGATCGGCGAGCCGGAGGTACTGATCCTCGACGAGCCGGCCAACGGCCTCGACCCGGCCGGTATCCGCTGGATGCGGGGACTACTGCGCGACTACGCCGACCGTGGCGGCACCGTCCTGCTCTCCTCCCACCTGCTCCACGAGATCGAGGTCATCGCCGATGACCTCGTGGTGATCGGCAACGGCCGCATCGTTGCCCAAGGAGCCAAGAGCGACCTGCTCCGATCCGCCGGGTCCATGCTCCGTGCCCTCGACCGCGACCTCGTCGCCCAGGCTCTGCTCGACGCAGGCGTCACCTCCACGCCCGTCGGAACAGATGGGCTTCTCGCCCACGCCGACACCGCGAAGGTCGGAAAGATCGCCTTCGCCGCCGGCGCACCACTGCTCGAGCTCAAGACAGCCGACGGCGCCGGGCTTGAAGAGATGTTCCTCGAGCTCACCGCCAACACCCAACGCGAAACCACGGGCGACAACAACCCCGAAGGAGCAGTCGCATGACCACCCTCAACACCACCCCCACACCCGTTGTCGGGGCCACTACGGGCTCCGCGACCATCCACCGATCCATCCCGATGAGCCGCATCGTCGCCACCGAGCTGCGCAAGATGTTCGACACCCGCTCCGGATTCTGGCTGATGGCGAGCATCGGCATCCTTGCGATGCTCGCCAGCGCCGCAGTCGTCGCGTTCTCCTCCGACGCAGGCATGACCTACAGCGCGTTCGCGACCGCGATCGGTTATCCGATGACCGTCGTCCTCCCGATCGTCGCGATCTTGTCGGTGACCAGCGAGTGGAGCCAGCGCAGTGGACTCACCACCTTCACCCTCGTGCCACACCGCGGCCGCATCATCGCCGCCAAGGCGGTCGCGTGCGTCGGCGTCGCGGTCGCCACCATCCCGCTCGCCTTCGCGCTCGGGGCGCTCGGCAACGTGGTGGGATCCAACGTCGCGGGGATCACGCCAGTCTGGGACGTGACGGTGGCGAACATGGCGACCATCGCCTTGTCCAACGTGCTCGGTCTGCTGGTCGGGTTCATGCTCGGCGTCCTGATCCGGAGCTCGGCCGGAGCCATCGTGGGCTACTTCGTCTACTCATTCGTCCTCCCCACGCTGTCAGTGCTCCTCGCCGGCTCGCAGGCCTGGTTCCGCGACCTCCAGCCATGGGTCGACTTCAAGTACGCCCAAGGAACCCTGATCGACGGAACAGTCACCAGCCAACAATGGCAACACCTGGGTGCCACCAGCTTGATCTGGCTGCTTGTCCCCCTGTCCGTCGGCCTCGTGATCGTGGTGCGGGCCGAGGTCAAGTAGGCGTCAGGCCGGCCGAGGCCCGCCGACGCTACAACGAGTCGCTACACTAGCCCTTCGAATCCGCACCAGCGGCTGCTGGTCCGCCCACCCATGTCAACAAGCAGGAGAAGCCATGAAGACCATCCGAGTCGTCACCGACATCGCAGCACCCGTCGAGATCGTCTGGGCGGAGCTGACTGCCATCTCGAAGTACGCCACATGGAACCCGTTCATCACGACGTTTCGAGGTGACTTGGTCCAGGGCAGTCGGCTGGAGATTCGCATTAGGCCGCCGGGAGGTCGCGCGATGACCTTTCGACCGACGATCACCGACGTGGTGGAACACAATCGTCTGGAGTGGCTTGGACGACTGGCGGTGCCCGGCCTTTTCCACGGGCGGCACTCATTCGACCTGGAGACTGTCGGGGTCACCGAGACGCGCCTGACGCAAGGCGAGGAGTTCAGCGGCATCCTCGTGCCTTTCATGGGGACGATGCTCGAGCGGACTCGTGCAGGGTTCGAGGCGATGAACGACGCGCTGCGCGTGCGTGCCGAGAGGGTCGAGTCCACGCGCGTGGTGGATGAAGGGGCCACCGCGTGATCCGGTGGCTGCGCTCTAGATATCCCAGGGGCGCAAGTCGTCAAGCTGCTGCGGGTAGGCGGTGGGCCCAGGCGGTGGATTCGTCGTAGGTGACTCTGTGGCGCAGGCAGCCGTCGAGGATGCCGACGAGACGGTTGGACAGCGTGCGGAGTGCTTGGTGGTGGGTGGCGCCGCGGGCGCGGTGGTGGTCGTAGAAGGCCCGGGCTCCTGGTGATGCGGTGAGGGCGGCGAAAGCTTGCTGGTGCAGGGCGTCGGCGAGTCGTTTGTTGCGGACGTAGCGTGCGAGCACGACACGTTGTTTGCCGGAGGTCTTGGTGATCGGGCTGGTGCCGGCGTAGTTGCGTCTGGCCTTGGCGTCGGCGTAGCGGTCCTTGTCATCGCCGAACTCGGCAAGCACCCGGGCTCCGAGGACCACACCGAGGCCGGGTTGGCTGGTGATGATCTCAGCGTCCGGGTGCTGGCCAAAACACCGCTCCACCTCGCTTTCGAGGGCCGCGGTCTGCGCGACCATGGTGGTGATGACCGCGACCAGTGAACCGATGCTGATGCCGTAGGCCTCGGCGAGCGCGTCAGACAGCCCGAGGTGCTCGGCGCGCAGCACGGTCGAGATCTCCTCGGCCCGTTTCTGCAGGTTGCGCTGCCGGCCGGCCTTGCGCAGCACGCTGACCAGTCGCGACCTGGTCAGCCTGCGGCCGGCTGCCGGGGTGGGGGCGACCGCAAGCACCGCAAGTGCGTCTCGTCCGGCCAGGTCATCGCCGAACACCTCGAGGGCGGCGGGATAGAACTCGCGCAGCATCGAGCGCAGCTGGTTGGCCTGCCGTTGCCGGGTCCAGATCATCGTCTGATGAGTGCGGGCAACGGTCTTGACCACTTCGGCCAGCTCACTGTCCCCGGCCACGACGCGGTGGTGCTCACGGTCCTTGCGGACGATCTCGGCCAGCACATGCGCGTCGCCGGGATCGCTCTTGGCACCTGAGGTGGTGAGCCGTTCGCGGTAGCGGGCTGCTTGTTTGGGGTTGATCGCGTAGACCGTGTAGCCCGCCGCGATCAGGGCGTGGACCCAGCCGCCCCGGTCGGTTTCGATCCCGACCAGCACCGACTCCGGCTCGTCGGAGTCGTCGAGGTGGTCCGCGATCAGCTCATGAAGCTGGGTCAGCCCGGTCACCCCTTCGGGCAGCCGTCGCCGCTTCAGCACCTTGCCGTGCTCGTCTTGGAGCTCGATGTCGTGATGGGCCTCGGCCCAGTCATCACCCAGGAACAGCACCCTGACCTCCTCAGTCTCTTGCACCGGATCGTCCGGAAGAGGCTTGCAGGCGACCTAATGGTTCAGTGCTCACCGCACAAGGCGGGGCGCGTTATCCCAGCAGCCATCAACGCCTCCTCGTTCACCGGCAGGGGCACGATCTAGAGCTAGACCTCACAGGCCAGGCTTACGAAGTGCTCTCCCACCGGCGGACTCGGACACCACTCTGGCCGAAGACCGGGTGATGCACTCCCATTAGGCGATGTCGCCCGGACCGATCATGTGGGTGCTCATCTCCCACGGCCGCGCCGCGGTGACCTCGTCGTAGCTGCGCGGCGAGGACCGCTTCACCCTGGCGTTCGCGAAGAACCTGCCCGTCACCCTCTCGAGATCGGGCGCCGTTGCCGCGTGGTTGGACGTGGCAGCCCCCCGGACCGGCGACTTCTGAACGGTCGCAGGAGCGGGACCAGCCCGGCCCAACCCAACCTGACCTGTTCGTGCAGCAGACCCAGGCGCAACCGGTCGGTCTCTGACCTGCGCCGAGGCCGGTCTCGTGGCCCGCGGGCCCAGGGCCCGTGTTGCGCGCGATTGCGAATCAATGCGAGCCCATTCCGCGCCCTTGTCGAGGCCTAGCGCAGAGGTGCAGGAGCCGCTCGGACAGCCATCCAGCTGGGGCATTCCGCCGCGACTGCACTCCCCCAGGAGGCTGGATAGCGGCCCCCGGTAGAGCGCCCGCTCCGCGGCTTCAAAGCGAGCCACAAGGGCCTCAAAGTGAGCCTCAAGGCCAGACTTCGGATTTCGACCTGCCGCGCGGGAATCGCATTACCGCAGGTCAGGACCGGTTCTGGTGAGCAAAGCGACGCATTCGACGTGGTGCGTCATCGGGAAGAGGTCGAAGGCCCGCAGACCGCCCAGGCGGTAGCCGTGCTCGGCGAAGGTGGCGACGTCGCGGGCCAGGGCGGCGGGGTCGCAGGCGACGTAGGCGACCGCCCGCGGCCCGCGCGCCACGATCTGTTCGACGACCACCCGACGGGCACCGGTGCGCGGCGGGTCGAGGACGACGAGGTCGACGGCGGTGGCGACGTCGCCGGCCAGGACTGCCTCGACCGGCCCGTGGAGCGAGTCGACCCCCGGGCAGTTGACCTGCACCAGCCGGGAGGCCTCGGCGTCGGCCTCGACCGCGATCACCTCGCCGGTCGCGCCCACCGCGTCCAGCAGGAACCGAGCGAACAACCCCACCCCCGCGTACAGGTCGAGAGCGCGCTCCCCCGGACGCGGGGCGAGGGCGTCGAGGACCGCTGACACCAGGACCTCGGGCGCGCCGGGGTGGACCTGCCAGAAGCCGTCGTCCGCGACCGAGAAGGCGTGCGTGTCCGCACCGGTGACCTCGACCTCGTGGGACGGCGGCGCATGGGCGTCCAGGAGGCAGTCGTCGACCTCGATGACCTCGTGGGAGCGGTGCAGGCGCATCCCGCGCCGACCGCCCGGCAGCCGCACGTAGCGCTGACGGGTCCGCCACCGCAGGCCGTCGTCGTCGCCCTCGACCGCCTCCACCTCGACCTCGACGTCGAGGCCGGCCAGCCGGGACAGCTGCTCGCGCACCACGTCGGCCTTGAGGCTGCGCTGGCGCGGGAGCGAGACGTGCTGGAGGTCGCAGCCGCCGCAGCGGCCCGGTCCCGCGTAGGGGCACGGTGCCGGCACCCGGTCGGGGGCGGCGGTGAGCACCTCGACGGCATCGGCGCGCCAGAACCGGTCGCCCTCGGTGCCCTCGGTCACCGCGATCACCACGCGCTCGCCGGGCAGGGTGTGGCGCACGAACACGACCCGACCGCCGTCGCTCTCGCCCAGGCGTGCCACGCAGTGCCCGCCATGGGCCACCGGTCCGACCTCGACCTCGAAGCGCTCTCCGACGCGGGACCGGCCGCGGGCCTGGCGCGGGCGCGGCGCGCGCCGGCTCACCGGCGGCGCGCGGGGTCGTCGCCGCGTTCGCGTCGCTCGCTGGCGCGACCGCGCCGCAGGTCGCCCGGGCGCACCCGCTCGCCCTCGCGCAGCACCCGCTCCTTGGCGATCTGCGAGGAGCGAAGCTGGTAGGGCACCGAGGTGACCATGACCCCGGGGGTGAACAGCAGGCGACCCTTGAGCCGCAACGCGGTCTGGTTGTGCAGCAGCTGCTCCCACCACCGGCCCACGACGTACTCGGGGATGTAGACGGCCACCACGCCGCGCGGGTTGGCGCGCCGGATCTCGGTGGCGTACTCCACGACCGGCTTGACCAGCTCACGGTAGGGCGAGTGCAGGACCTTGAGCGGGACGCCGAAGTTGCGCTGCTCCCAGGCAGCGAGCAGCACCGCGGTGTCGCGGGCGTCGCTGGAGACGTAGACGCCCTCCAGGACGTTGGGGCGCGTCGCCTTGGCGAAGGCCAGCGCCCGCAGCGTCGGCTTGTGCAGCTTGGAGACCAGCACGATCGCATGCACCCGGGTCGGGAGGATCTTGTCGTCCTCGTCGGCGGCCAGCTCGCCCTCGACGCTGCGGTAGTGGGTCTGGATCCCCCGCATCAGCGCGAAGAAGAACACCATGGCCAGCAGCGTGATCCAGGCCCCGGCGAGGAACTTGGTGATGAGGATGATCACCAGCACCACCGCGGTGAAGCTCAGCCCGATGGTGTTGATGACCCGCGAGCGCACCATCCGGCGGCGCAGGCCCGCGTCCTTCTCGGTGCGCAGCAGTCGGGTCCAGTGCCGGATCATGCCGAGCTGGCTGAGGTTGAAGGAGATGAAGACACCGACGATGTAGAGCTGGATCAGCCGGGTGGTCTGGGCGTCGAAGGCCACGATCAGCACGATCGCCATCAGCGCGAGGAACACGATGCCGTTGGAGTAGGCCAGCCGGTCCCCGCGCGAGCCCAGTGCTCGCGGCGCCAGGCCGTCCTTGGCCAGGATGGAGCCGAGGACGGGGAAGCCGTTGAAGGCGGTATTGGCGGCCAGCACCAGGATGATCCCCGTCATCGCGACCACGAAGTAGAACCCGGGGGGGAACTCGCGGAAGACGGCGTCGGCGATCTGCGCGATCACGGCGCTCTGGTCGAACCCGGCCGGCATCGCCTCACCGGACGCGGTGCGCAGCCGGTCGATGTCGGCTGGGTCGACGTAGCGCAGACCCATCTGGTTGGCCAGCACGATCACGCTCATCATCATGGTGATCGCGATCAGGGCGAGCAGCGAGAGCGTCGTGGCCGCGTTGCGGCTCTTGGGCTTCTTGAACGCCGGGACGCCGTTCGAGATCGCCTCGACCCCGGTCAGCGCCGCACATCCCGAGGAGAACGCGCGCGCCAGCAGCACGACCAGGCCGAGCGTGGTGATGCCCTGCTCGTACTGGGAGGTCGGCATGATGACCAGGCTGGCGCTCTCGATCGCCGGCATGTTGCCCAGCATCAGCCGCGCCAGTCCCACCCCGCACATGCCCAGGACGGCCACCATGAAGAGGTAGGTCGGGACCGCGAAGAACGAGCCGGACTCGCGGATGCCGCGCAGGTTGATCGACATCAGCACGAGCACCATGACGCTGGCGACCAGGGGTTCGTGCCCGCGCAAGGTGGGGATCGCCGCCGCGGCGTACTGCGCCCCGGAGGAGATCGAGACGGCCACCGTCAGCACGTAGTCGACCAGCAGCGCCGAGGCCACGGTCGTGCCGGCGGTCGGCCCGAGGTTGACCGAGGCGACCTCGTAGTCCCCGCCACCGCTGGGGTAGGCGTGCACCGTCTGGCGGTACGAGGCGACCACGGCGGTCATGACGACGGCCACGAAGATGCCGATCTTCCACGACCACACGTAGCCGGAGGCGCCGGCCAACGAGAGCATGATGAAGATCTCGTCGGGGGCGTAGGCGACCGAGGAGAGCGCGTCGCTGGCGAAGACCGGCAGCGCGATCCGCTTCGGGAGCAGCGTCTCGCCGAGCTGGGAGGAGCGCAGCTTGCGACCCAGCAGGATCCGCTTCGATGCGTCGCCGACTCCCACGGAGCAGAAGAGTACGGCACCTGCGCCCCACCGGGGCCCGCGCGGGATACGGTGACCCGGTGCACGTCGTGATCATGGGTTGCGGCCGGGTCGGCTCGACCTTGGCGCGCAGCCTCGAGGACCGGAACCACACCGTGGCCGTGATCGACAGCGAGCCCGACGCCTTCCGGCGCCTCGGCCCGGGCTTCAACGGCGAGAAGGTCACCGGCTACGGCTTCGACCAGCAGGTGCTGGAGAAGGCCGGCATCCGTCGGGCCGACGCCTTCGCGGCCGTCTCGAGCGGCGACAACTCCAACATCATCGCCGCGCGCGTGGCCCGCGAGACCTTCGGGATCGACGAGGTCGTCGCCCGGATCTACGACCCGGGCCGCGCCGAGGTGTACCAGCGACTCGGCATCACCACCGTCGCGACGGTGAAGTGGACCGCGGACCAGGTGCTGCGCCGGATCGTCCCGGCCGGGGCCGAACCGGACTTCCGCGACCCCTCGGGCACGATCCGCGTCGACACCGTGCCGGCGCCCGAGGCGTGGGTGGGTCACCGCACCCGCGACTTCGAGGAGCAGTCCAGCTCGCGCATCGCGTGGATCGACCGGCTCGGCGAGGGCATGCTGCCCTGGCACGAGTCGGTGATCCAGGAGCGCGACCTGCTGCACCTGGTGATCCGCGAGGAGAACGCCGAGCACGCCTACGCCACCATCGAGCGGGGACCGGAGGCCGAATGACCACCGACCCCGCCCGACCGAGCCGTTCGACCCGTCCCGCCCGGTCCGCCCGTCCCGCCCGCCCAGCCAGGAGCCGTCCATGAGGGTCGCCATCGCCGGAGCCGGTGCGGTCGGACGCTCGATCGCTCGCGAGCTGATCACCAACGGTCACGAGGTCCTCCTGATCGACAAGAACGCCTCGGCGATCCGCCCCGAACGCGTCCCGGACGCCGAGTGGCTGCTGGCCGACTGCTGCGAGCTGTCCTCGCTCGAGGAGGCCCGCCTCGACAAGTGCGACGTCGTCATCGCCTCGACGGGCGACGACAAGGCCAACCTGGTGACCTCGCTTGCTGGCGAAGACCGAGTTCGGGGTGCCACGCACCGTCGGCCGGGTCAACCACCCCAACAACGAGTGGCTCTTCAGCGAGGCCTGGGGCGTCGACGTGAACGTCTCGACCCCGCGGATCATGTCGGCGCTGGTCGAGGAGGCCGTCACCGTCGGCGACCTCGTGCGGCTGTTCACCTTCCGCCAGGGCAACGCCAACCTGGTCGAGATGACGCTGCCGAAGGAGTCGCCCTACGTGGGCAAGCCGGTCGGACTGATCCCGTTACCGGAGAACTGCGCCCTCGTGACGATCCTGCGCGACGGCCAGGTCTACACCCCGGACCCCGAGCAGCCGGTGGAGTCCGGTGACGAGCTGCTGTTCGTGATCCCCGACGCCGGCGAGGACGAGCTCGAGCGCCTGCTGGCGCCCGGCACCCACCCCGGCAAGGGCTAGCGGACCCGGTCCGAGAGGTCCGGGAGGCCCGCGACCCCCGGTGAGATCGGGGTCTTGTCGCGGGTGAGGACCCAGATCATCGACATCCAGGCCAGGATCCGCAGCGGCCAGCCCAGCCCGAGGCGCAGGACGCCCAGGAGCAGCACGGCCAGGTCGACGTCGATGGCGTCGGACCAGCCGGCCAGCCACACGGGCCCCTGGAGGAGGACCCCGACCGCCCCGGGAAGCAGGAAGAGCCACGTCAGCCGGCTGCACAGTGCCCTGATCTGCCGGTCGGCGTGCCAGGCGGTGGGATCGCCGGTGACGCTGCCGAGCAGGAACCCGACGAAGGGCCAGCCGGCCAGGCAGGAGCCGGCCATGACCACGGTGTACCCGAGGCTGACCAGGATCCCGGGCAGGAAGAACGCCAGCGCCTGGTCGGACTCGCTACCCCCCGAGGAGGCGGCCAGCCGCACGAAGAGGTAGCCGATGCCGATCCCGAAGAGCGCGTTGAGGCAGAACTGCAGCGTCGAGCGCTGCACCAGCCGCACCACGACCGCCACCGCGGACGCCGCGACGCTCACCACCAGCGCGACCTGGAGGTCCTTGGTGCTCAGCCACAGCACGGTGAACAGGATGCTCGGCACCGCCGCCTCGACCATGCCGCGGCGCCCACCCAGCGCGGTCGCCATCTGGGCCCGCACCATCGCCTCGACGGTGTCGATGCCGAGCGGTGCGGGCGCCGCCGGGCGCGGCGGGTCTGCGGGTGCGTCCTGGCTCACGGGACGATCTCGTAGCGGGGGTTGTAGATGATCCGGATGCCGTCGTGCACGGCGATGCGGCCCTGCACCCGCAGCAGGCCGCCGGCGCCGATGCCGGTGATCTGCCGGCGTCCGAGCCAGACCACCGTGATCGTGCCGGTCCCGTCGCCCAGCTCGGCCTCGAGCGCCGGCACCCCGCCGCGAGGACGCAGCGTCACGGTGCGCAGCGTCCCCTCGAGGACCACCGGCTGGCGGTCGACGGCGTCGGCGATCCGGGTCGGCGAGGGACGGTCGCGACGGGCAGGACGACCCGCACGGTCCGCGACGGCCTCGCGGCGGCGGTGGGGCTCGTGACGCGAGCCGCGGCGCAGGGGGGTCACGGCCGGGTCACGGTGCGGTCCCGTCGGGTGCGTCCGGCTCTGGGACGGGCCCGGCTCCTGGGGCGTGGCCAGGGCGCTGCGCGGATCGGCCGGCGGAGCCTCCATGCGCCGCGCGTTCTCGGGCAGGTTGACCGGCAGCGGCTCCCCCGGCGGCAGCGCGTGGTCGCCGCGGCGCACGACGACGCGGGTCAGGCAGTCCTCCCAGTCGCGAGCGGACTCCGGCTCCGCCGCGGGGCGGCCGATGAAGGTCGCGCGCAGCATCCAGCGGGGACCGTTCACCCCGACGATCCGGGACTGCTGGAGGCCAGGCTGCCCGTCGGGGGTCTGCACCTGCGCCTCGCAGACCAGCTCGGTGCCGAACCGTCCCTCGCGCTCGGTGCTGGTGCCACCACGCTCGATCAGGTCGGCGGCGATCTGGGGCCGCACCTCGCTCCACAGGTCCCCGTGGCGGGGCGCGGCGAAGGCTCGTACGTCCATCGCGCCGTCGTTGCCGGCGATCAGGACGGACTGGACCGTGCCCGAGGACTCGTCGACCTGGAGCCGCAGGTCGCGACCGGGCTCGCCCTGGAGCAGCAGCGAGCCGAGGTCGACCCGCTCCACGTCGTCCGCGGTGACCTCGGAGACGTCCCAGGGGCCCGAGCCGGGCGCGCTCTTCTCGTCCGGAGCCTCGCCGGACTGGCCGTCCATCGTGGCGCCGGCCTCCTGGCCGGAGTCCTCGGTCGAGTCGGTCTTGCGGCGGAACCTCAACGCTCTCCTCCTCGGGGGTCCGCGGGCGCGAACCCCCCGGTAGAACCGTAACCCCCTTCGCCGCGCGAGGAGCCCGGAAGGCTCTCGACCTCGACGAAGACCGCCCGTTCGACCCGTTGGAGGACCAGCTGGGCGATCCGGTCGCCGCGGCGCAGCCGGACCGGGGTGACGGGGTCGTGGTTGACCAGCAGCACCGTGACCTCGCCGCGGTAGCCGGCGTCGACGGTGCCGGGGGTGTTCAGCACCGAGAGGCCGTGGCGTGCGGCCAGGCCCGAGCGTGGGTGCACCAGCGCGACGTAGCCGTCGGGCAGGGCCAGGGCCACCCCGGTCGGCACCAGGGCGCGTTCGTGCGGCCCGAGGTCGACGTCGACGGCGGCGTACAGGTCGGCCCCGGCGTCGCCGGGGTGCGCGTACCGGGGCGGCGGCAGGTCCGGGTCGAGGCGGAGCAGGCGGACCCGGGGGCCCTCGGAGGGCGGGTCGGTCGGGTCGGCTGCCACGGCCGGGACCCTAGTCGTTGCCGCCGACCCCGTGGGTGGGAGGCTGGTCCGGTGCCCGCCGACCGCCCGGACCCGAGCGCGCCCGCCGGACACCGCGAGCGCCTGACGGTCCCGCTGCGCTGGTGGGTGCAGGGCACGATGCTCGTCGCCTCCCTGTGGCTGGCCCTGGTCGTGGCAGTGCCCGGCGTCGTCGCCTGGGGTGCGACCGTCGTCGCGCTCGGCCTCCTGGTCGCCCTGCTCGGCGGCTACGGCGCAGCCCCGGTGCGGGTCGAGGCGGGGCTCCTGCGGGCCGGCCGGGCCAGCGTGGACGTGGGTCACCTCGGGCGGGCCGAGGCCCTGGACGAGGTCCAGACACGCCGCGCGGCCGGGGTCGACGCCGACGCCCGCGCATTCCTGCTGCTGCGGCCCTACCTGCGCCGGGCCGTCCGGGTGGAGATCACCGACCCGCGGGACCCGGCGCCCTACTGGCTGGTGAGCACGCGACGCCCCGAGGCCCTCGCTGCCGCCCTGGCCGCCGCAGTATCCCCCGGTGGGTGAAGGTCGTCGCGGCGATCGGCCGCTAGGGTCGTCGCCATGGCATCGGACAGCTCCAAGATCTGGACCATCTTCTCCCTCGGCGCGGCCATCGGCGCGGCGACGGTGGCCAAGAAGGGTCTCAACACCACCTGGGTGAAGGCGACCGGCAAGCAGCCGCCCGCCAACCCGGCCGACCCCGACGTGCAGATCTGGGAGGCCGTGGCCTGGGCCACCGTCAGCGGCACCATCGTCCAGATCGCCCGGATGCTCGCCGCGCGACGGGCGGCGAACTACTACACCCGCTCGACGGGTCACCTGCCCCCGGGCCTGGGGGCCGACAACCAGGACCCCGACGCTCCCACGCCCAGGACCTGAGCGGTCCGTCCGGTCGGCCCGGCGGCCGAGGTCCGTCGGACGGGCGGGCGCGGGTCAGGCGCAGTCGCGGCAGATCATCTTCTTCTCGTCGGCCAGCTGGCTGCGGTGGTGCACGAGGAAGCAGCTCATGCAGGTGAACTCGTCGTCCTGCTTGGGCTTGACCTCGACGGCCAGCTCCTCGTGGGAGAGATCTGCTCCCGGTAGCTCGAAGGACTCGGCCGCCTCGGCCTCGTCCTCGTCGACCTTGCCGGAGTTCTTGTCGTGCCGACGGGCCTTGAGCTCCTCGATCGACTCCTCAGACTGGTCTTCCTCGTTCTTGCGCGGCGCGTCGTAGTCGGTCGCCATCGTGACTCACTCCCCTCGAGAAACTTGCTCGCCCCCACTGGCGGGCCAGATTGTGCACCATCGGCCTGCCCGGTCGGCCACGGGGTCTGCCCCGTGGACGCATCGGCGCTCATCCTCCTCTGCGGAGGGCTGCGACGGCGAAGGCACCAACGGTGCCGCGGCCCCCACTATTCCCCCCGGGGGTTCGCGTCGGTCCGAGCAAGGAAACCGGCCTCGTCGACGGCCTCACGCAGGGCGGCGAAGCCGTCCTCGGGAGCGCAGAGGACCAGCGCCAGACCCCCCGCGCCCGTCGTGCACTCGACCCGGGCGCCGGCCGTCGTGGCGATCAGGCCCGCGGCCGCGTGGTCCCACAGGTGGGGGCCCTCCTCGACGTAGCCGTCCAGGCTCCCCTGTGCCACGAGGCACAGGTCGAGGGCGCACGAGCCGAGCCGGCGGACGTCGCGCACGCGCGGAAGCAGGTGCGCCAGCGCGGCACCCTGGAGGGCGCGGACCTCGGCGTCGTAGGAGAAGCCGGTGCCGATCAGGCGCTGGGCGAGCGGCACGGTCGCGCGGACGGTGATCGGCTCGCCGTCGCACAGGGCGACCGTGCGGCCCTGGGGGTCCGGACGGGCGACGTACTCGGTGCCGCGTGCGACGTTGATCACGACCCCGGCCACGACGGTCGGCTCGCCGCCGGCCGGGGTGACCTCGGCGGCGATCGAGACCGCGTAGAGCGGGAGGCCGTAGAGGAAGTTCACGGTGCCGTCGATGGGGTCCACGATCCAGCGCACACCGGAGGTGCCGGCGACGTCGTCGCCCTCCTCGCCCAGCACCGCGTCGTCGGGACGCGCGCCCAGGAGCCGTCCGCGGATCAGCCGCTCACAGGCCCGGTCGGCCTCGGTGACCGGGTCGACGTCGCTGCTCTTGGTCGCGGCGACCACGACGCCCGCCTCGGCGCGGCCCCGCACGAGAGCGGCGGCCTCCCGGGCGGTCGCGAGCGCCAGGTCGGCGAGCTCGGCGGCCAGCTCCGCCAGCTCGTGGGCCAGGTCGGGCGGGCTCATCCGGGCTCGCCGCACAGAGCCGGCCGCTGGGTGGCGGCCGGGTCGGCGCAGCACCCGAGCGGGCACAGGTCCCACAGCGGACCGGTCTGCCCCACGGCCGAGCGCGCCACCTCGGCGCCCCGCTCGACCGCCGCGCGCTCGGTGAGGAGGTCGCGCACGACGGCGACGAAGCGGGCGTCGTCGCCCGGGGTCGCCGCTCGGCGCAACGGCAGCCCGAGCTCCGCGGCGGTCTCGACCGCCTCGGTGTCGAGGTCGTAGATGACCTCCATGTGGTCCGAGACGAAGCCCACGGGCACGAGCACGACCGCGGGCACGCCCTGGGCGGCCAGGGTGCGGAGGTGGTCGTTGACGTCGGGCTCGAGCCACGGCGTGCGGGGCGAGCCGGAGCGCGAGCAGAAGACGAGGTCATGGGCGTGGGTGACGCCGGTCTCGCTCGCGACCCGTTCGGCGACCACCGCGGCGACGTCCATGTGCTGGCGCAGGTAGGCCTGACCACCCTGGTCGGGGGGGCCGGACTGCTCGTTCATGGCGGTCGGGATCGAGTGCGTCACGAAGACCAGCCGGGCGCCGTCGCGGACGTCGTCGGGCAGGTCGACCAGGCTGGCCAGGGTCGCGTCGACCACCGGGTCGACGAAGCCGGGGTGGTTGAAGTAGTGCCGCAGCTTGTCCAACCGCGGCGGTGCGGTCGCATTGCCGGTGGGCACCTGCTCGACGGCGTCGAAGAGGTTCTCGCGGTACTGGCGGCAGCCCGACCACGACGAGTAGGCGCTGGTGACGAAGCACGCCGCCCGGGTGACGCCGTCCGCGGCCATCTGCTTCAAGGTGTCGCCCAGGTAGGGGTCCCAGTTGCGGTTGCCCCAGTAGACGGGCAGGTCGATGTCGGCGTCGGCGAGGTCGGCGCGCAGCGCGGTCAGGAAGGACCGGTTCTGGTCGTTGATCGGCGAGCGGCCGCCGAAGAGGTGGTAGTGCTCCCCCACCTTCGCCAGCCGCTCCCGCGGGATGCCGCGACCCCGGGTGACGTTCTCCAGGAACGGGAGCACGTCGTCGGGGCCCTCGGGGCCGCCGAAGGAGACCAGCAGCACCGCGTCGTAGGGGGCGACGTCGACGGCCAGCACCTCGGCGGGCACCTCGGCGGGCGCCTCGACGGGCGCCTTGACGGGGGCGGGGGTGAGGTCGGCGGCGGTCACGCAGTCATCCTAGGGAGGCCCACCGTCACCCGCCGGGGTGCCGGAGCGAGCGGTGGACGAGCAGGTGCGCCGCGCCGCTCGGTCTGAGGCACGCGGCTGGCGTAGGCTCACGCGCACCGTGGGAGGACGACGAGCAGAGCGCCGGCGTCGATCACCGGCAGGAAGGTGGGCCCCGTGGCGCACCTGAGCCTGGCGGGGACCAGCGACGACGGCCGGCTGCTGCTGCTGGTCGACGACGAGGGTGCCGAGCACACGCTCGGTGTGGACGCCCGCCTGCGGTCCGCCCTGCGCGCACAGGCCCCACGACCCGGTCAGTTGGAGACACAGATGGACAGCGCCCTACGCCCCCGCGACATCCAGGCCCGGATCCGGGCCGGCGAGACCCCGGAGGCGGTGGCCGCCGCGGCGCAGACCACCGTCGAGAAGATCATGGCCTTCGCCGGGCCCGTCATCGCCGAGCGTCAGCACGTCGTGCAGCGCGCGCTGGCCTCCACGGTGCGTCGCCGCTCGGGCGACGCCGGCGGGGCCCGGACCCTCGGCGACGTCGTGGCCGGCCACCTGCGCCGGCAGGGGGTCGCCCCCGAGAGCGTCGAGTGGGACGCCTGGCGCCGCGAGGACGGTCGCTGGGCACTCACCGCCGAGTTCGCCTCGAGCCGGCGCGAGGGCACGGCGGCGTTCGTCTTCGACGCCCCGGGCGCCTACGTCCTCCTCGACGGCGACGACGCCCGGTGGCTGGTCGGGGAGGAGCCCGCCGAGCCGGCACCCGTCGACCGCGGTGGCTCCGACGACCTCAGCGCCGTGCGGGCCCGGCGCCTGACCTCCGTCGGGGACGACCTGCCGCTGGGCGACGACGCCATCGAGATGGTCTCGGGTCCTGAGGTCGAGGTCGAGGTCGAGGTCGACGTCGAGCAGGTCGACGTCGAGCCGGTCGTCGAGCACGAGCCGCGGACCCGCCCTCCCGAGCCCGATCTGCCCGAGTCCGACCTGCACGAGTCCGACCTGCACGACGACCCGGCCGCGGAGCCGGTCCCGCAGACCACGGCGGAGCAGCCGGCCGCCGAGGACCCCGACCAGCCGCAGCTGCCCGGCACCGACGTCGAGGCCGACGACGGCCCGCCGCGCCGACCGGTGCAGAAGAAGCGTGGCCGGGCCTCGGTCCCGACGTGGGACGAGATCATGTTCGGCGGTCGCGACCAGTAGCGATCCGAGTACCCTCCGCTCATGTCGTACTTCGTGACCGGGGCCACAGGCTTCATCGGTCGTCACCTCGTCCAGGAGCTCATCGACCACCGCGAGGGCACCATCCACGTCCTGGTCCGCGAGGCGTCGCGCACCAGGCTGGACCTGCTCCTGCGCGGCTGGGGCAGCGACCGCGTCGTTCCAGTCGTCGGCGACCTCGGCGGTGACGCGCTCGGCGTCGACCTGACCTGGGTCGAGGAGCACGCCGGCCAGGTCGAGCACTTCTTCCACGTCGCCGCCGTCTACGACATGACCGCCGACGACGCCACGAACGAGGCGATGAACGTCGAGGGCACCCGTCACGCCCTCGAGCTGGCCGACCTGCTGCGCGCCGGCTGCTTCCACCAGGTCTCCTCCGTCGCCGCCGCCGGCGACTTCCGCGGGCGCTTCGACGAGACCATGTTCGACGAGGGGCAGCACCTGCCCTCGCCGTACCACCGCACCAAGCACGAGTCGGAGCGGATCGTCCGGGACCAGTCGACGGTTCCCTGGCGCGTCTACCGCCCGGCCGTCGTCGTCGGCGACTCGACGACGGGGGCGATGGACAAGGTCGACGGGCCCTACTACTTCTTCCCGCTGCTCAAGGCGATGCGCGACTCGCTGCCGAACTGGCTGCCCCTGGTGGGCGTCGACCTGGGCTCCACCAACGTCGTGCCGGTCGACTACGTCGTCAAGGCGATGGACCACCTCGCGCACCTGCCCGGCCACGACGGGGAGGCCTTCCACCTGGTCAACCCCGAGCCCCAGCCGGTCGTGGAGACGATGAACGCCTTCTGCGTCGCCGCGGGCGCCCCCACCTTCGGCACCCCCGTCGAGAAGGGCCTCGCGCGGCTCGGTCCCCGGCCCCTCCTCCCCCGCGCGCTGCGGCCCACGAACCTGCTCACCGCGTTGGTGCGTACCGGTCCGGCGCAGGCCGTGCTCGACCAGACCATCGGTCGCCTCGGCGTGCCCGCCGAGGTCCTCGCCCACACCTCCTTCGAGGCCGTCTTCGACTCCCGCCGGACCGAGAAGGCGCTGGCCGGGTCCGGCATCGCCGTGCCCGACCTCGAGTCCTACGCCCGCGTGCTGTGGAGCTACTGGGAGGAGAACCTGGACACCTCGACGGCGCGCGACCCCAAGGTGCGCGCGGCGCTCGGCGGCAAGTACGTCGTGATCACCGGGGCCTCCTCCGGCATCGGTCAGGTCGTCGCGCTGAAGGTCGCCCAAGCCGGCGGCATCCCCGTGCTCGTCGCCCGCGGCAAGGACAAGCTCGAGGAGACGCGCGCGCTGATCGAGCGCCGCGGCGGGACCGCTCACGTCTACCCCTGCGACCTCTCCGACCTCGAGGCGATCGACGCCCTGTGCCAGCAGATCGTGGCCGACCTGCCCACGGTCGACGTCGTCGTCAACAACGCCGGTCGCTCCATCCGCCGCTCACTGAGGCTCAGCGAGGACCGCTTCCACGACTTCGAGCGCACCATGCAGCTGAACTACTTCGGCGCGATCAGGCTGGTGATGGGGTTGCTGCCGACGATGCGCGAGCAGCGGCGCGGCCACGTGGTCAACATCAGCTCGATCGGCGTGCAGACCTCGCCGCCGCGGTTCTCGGCCTACGTGGCCTCGAAGGCAGCGCTCGACGCCTGGAGCAACGTGGTCTCCTCCGAGCTGGTCGGGGACGGGGTGACCTTCACGGGGATCCACATGCCGCTGGTGCGGACGCCGATGATCGCGCCGACCAAGCTCTACGACAAGTTCCCCACGATCTCACCGGCCCAGGCCGCCGACCTCGTCGTGCGCGCCATCGTCGAGCGGCCCCATGAGATCAACACGCTGCTCGGCAATGCAGGCGCTGTCGATGCACACGCTGGCACCGAAGGTCGCCTTCCGGGTGCTGAACATGGCCTACCACGTCTTCCCGGACTCGGCCGCGGCCAAGGGGTCCTCCCCCGAGGTCGGCAAGGGCCCCCGGGAGTCCGAGCAGATCATGCTCGCCCGCGTCTTCCGCGGCGTCCACTGGTGACCTGACTCCCGTCGAGATGGCGCTCGGCGCGCGTCCAGATGGCGCTCGGCGCGCGTCCAGATGGCGCTCGGCGCGCGTCCAGATGGCGCTCAGCGCGCGTCCAGACCCGGAGGCTGCCACCTCGGGTCGCCACAACCGCCACCTCGGGTCGCGACGGCTGCCACTTCGTCAGGCGACGGGGCGGGTGGGGTCGGTGATCCAGCCGCTCCAGGAACCGGGGTAGAGGGCGGCGCGGACGCCGGCGACCTCGAGGGCCAGGACGGCGTGGCAGGCGGTGATCCCGGAGCCGCAGTAGGCGGCGACGTCGGCGCCGGGGACGGCACCGAGGTCGGCGCAGACCGCACGCAGCTCGCCGGGGTCGCGGAAACGACCGGACGCGTCCAGGACAGCCTCGGCCGGGAGGTTCAGGGCCCCGGGGATGTGGCCGGCGACGGGGTCGACCGGCTCGGTCTCGCCGCGGTAGCGCTCGGGGGCGCGGGCGTCGACCAGCACGCCCACCGCCGGCACCCCGGCCGCGTCGACGACCGGCATCGACCCGGGACGGGCGACGAGGTCGCCCCCGCCCTCGGGACGCTCGGCCGTCGCGGTGACCTCGACGCGACCGCCGGCCGCGGTCCAGGCCGACCACCCGCCGTCGAGGACGCGGACGTCGCGATGACCGTGGTGACGCAGCAGCCACCACGCGCGTGCGGCGGCCCGTCCGGCCCAGTCGTCGTAGACCACGACGGGTCGGTCCAGGCGGACGCCCACCTTGCGCATCGCCTGCGCGAAGGCCTCCGGGTCGGGCAGGGGGTGCCGTCCCCCGGCCCCCGCCGGTCCGGCGAGATCGGTGTCGAGGTCGACGTAGGCCGCCCCCGGGACGTGGCCGGCGGCGTAGGCCTGGCCCCCGTGCGGCGCGCCCAGGCGCCACCGGACATCGAGGACGGTGGTGCGGGCGAGCGCTCGGCGCAGGCCGCCGGCGTCGATCAACGGCGAGGTCACCGGACCATCCTGGCGCACCCATGGTCCCTCCGGCGCCCCGTGACAGGATCACGACCGTGGCCCAACTGCACTTCTTCACCGGCACGATGGACTCCGGCAAGAGCACGCTGGCCCTGCAGGTCAACCACAACCACGCCGCCCGGGGCCGAGCCGGCCGGATCTTCACCGCGCACGACCGCGCCGGCACCGCCACCCTGTCCAGCCGGCTCGGACTGACCCACGACGCGATCGAGGTCGACGCCGGCTTCGACTTCTGGCGCTACGTCGTCGACTCGCTCACCGGGGGCGCACGCATCGACTACCTGGTCTGCGACGAGGCCCAGTTCTACCTTCCCGCGCAGGTCGAGCAGCTGGCGAAGGTCGTCGACGAGCTGCAGATCGACGTCTTCGCCTTCGGGATCCTCACCGACTTCCGCACCACCTTGTTCCCCGGCAGCGCCCGCCTCGTCGAGCTGGCCGACCGGATGAACGTCCTCCAGGTCGAGGCGCTGTGCTGGTGCGGCCAGCGGGCCACGCACAACGCCCGCACCGAGGGCGGCGTCATGGTCCTCGAGGGCGAGGTCGTCCTGGTGGGCGACGTCGACGTACGACGACGACGGCGACGGCGACGACGACGGCCCGGTCCACGCCACCGACGTCGCCTACGAGGTCCTGTGCCGCCAGCACCACCGGCGTCGGATGACGGCCGCCCGCGCCCGAGCGGTCAGCCTGGGCTCGGACCCGCTGCCCTTCGGCTGACCGGAGACTGGGCCCCGCTCAGCCCCAGAAGACGCGGTCCACGACCCCCCGCGTACGCCGGGCGACCTTGAGGAAGTCGTTCAGCATGGCGTCGGTCGAGGCCGGCGGGTAGCCGAGCACGGCCGCGACGGCCGCCCGCTCCCGCACGTCACGGGGGATCTCCTCGCCGGGCCTGCCCCGCACCAGCGTCACCGCGTTGCGGATCCGGCTGGCCAGACGCCACCCGGTGGCCAGCACGTCGGCGTCGTCCGGGTCGAGGAGTCCCTCCGCCGCGGCGGCCTCGAGCGCCGCCAGGGTCTGCGGTGTGCGCAACGACTCCAGGCGCCCGGCGTGCTGCATCTGGAGCAGCTGCACGGTCCACTCGATGTCGGCCAGCCCGCCCCGGCCGAGCTTCAGGTGCAGCTGGGGGTCGGCGCCCCTCGGGAGCCGTTCGGCATCGACGCGAGCCTTGATCCGCCGGATCTCGACGGCAGCCTCGTCGTCGAGCCCGGCCCGGTCGTAGCGCACGGGGTCGACCAGCGCGGCGAAGCGCTCCCGCAGGTCGGGCTCCCCCACGACGGGGTCCGCCCGCAGCAGCGCCTGCGCCTCCCACACCTTCGACCACCGCGCGTAGTAGGCGGCGTAGGAGTCGAGCGTGCGCACCAGCGGCCCGTTCTTGCCCTCGGGACGCAGGTCGGCGTCCACCACCAGCGGCAGGTCGGCGCCCGGCTGGGCCAGCGCGCCGGTGAGCTGGAGGGCGACCGCCTGCGCGAAACCGCTGGCGACCTGCGGGTCGGCGCCGGGCAGCGGGTCGTGGACGAAGAGCACGTCGGCGTCGCTGCCGTAGGACAGCTCGAAGCCGCCGTAGCGACCCATCGCGACGACCGCCAACCGGGTCGGCGCCTCCTGCAGACCGCGCTGCTCGAGCACCCGCGCCGAGACGACGCCGAGGGTGGCCTCGAGGGTCGCGTCGGTCAGCCGGGACAGCCCGCGCCCGACGTCGGCCACGTCGGTGAGGCCGAGCAGGTCACCGACCGCGATCCGGAACAGCTCGCGCCGGCGCACGCCCCGCACGACGTGGACGGC
The DNA here is from genome assembly GCA_963822495.1 of uncultured Actinomycetota bacterium. Taxonomy (GTDB): domain Bacteria; phylum Actinomycetota; class Actinomycetes; order Propionibacteriales; family Nocardioidaceae; genus Nocardioides. Next base: position 24,455 of record CAWGHQ010000006.1, read on the forward strand.
CTGGTCGAGCGAGTCGTGCCGCGCCGCGGAGGCCCGCATCTCCTCGCCGACCTCCTCGGCCGGCCGCGGGGTCAGGTCCTCCAGCAGCATCCGGACGCCACGGGGCTCACGCTCGAGCAGGTCGGTGGCGTAGCGGGAGGTGGAGAGCACCTGGGCCAGGCGTTCGGCGACCTCGCCCTCGTCGCGCAGCGCGGTGAGGTACCACGGGGAGTCGCGCAGCGACTCGCTGATCCGCCGGAACCGGAACAGGCCGGCGTCGGGGTCGGGGCCCTCCGCGAACCACTGGAGCATCACCGGCAGGAGCGTCCGGCGGATCGAGGCCGTGCGCGAGACCCCGCCGACGAGGGCCTCCAGGGTGCGCAGGGCGGCGTCGGGGTCGGCGTAGCCCAGGGCGACCAGCCGGGTGCGGGCGGCCTCCGAGCTGAGCCGCGCCTGGGTGCCGGGCACCTTGGCCACCGCCGAGAGCAGCGGCCGGTAGAAGAGCTTCTCGTGCAGGCGGCGCACGGTGCGACGGTGCTCGGCCCACTCGCGGGCCAGTGCGGTGGCGGGCTCGACGAAGTGACCCATGCTGCGTCCGAGGCGCCGCAGGGCATCGTCGTCGCTGGGCACGACGTGGGTGCGCCGCAGCTGGAACAGCTGGATCCGGTGCTCGAGGGTCCGCAGGAACGCGTAGGAGCGGTGCAGCTCCTCACCGTCGTCGCGCCCCACGTACCCGCCGGCCGTCAGCTCGGCGATGGCGCTCAACGTGGTGGGGGCCCGGATCGTGTCGTCGGCCCGTCCGTGGACCAGCTGAAGCAGCTGCACGGCGAACTCGACGTCGCGCAGCCCGCCCTCGCCGAGCTTGAGCTGGCGGTCGGCGTCGCGGCTGGGGATGTGCTCCACGACCCGACGCCGCATGGCCTGGGTCTGCTCGACGAAGCCGTCGCGGTCGGCCGCCGCCCACACGAAGGGCGCCGCCATCGCGGCATAGGCCCGGCCCAGCGCGAGGTCGCCGGCCACGGGGCGTGCCTTGAGCAACGCCTGGAACTCCCAGGCCTTGGCCCAGCGCTCGTAGTAGCCCTGGTGGCTGGCAAGCGTGCGCACCAGCGGACCGGCGCTGCCCTCGGGCCGCAGGTTGGCATCGACCGGCCAGATCGTGCCCTCACCGGTCTGCTCGGAGCAGATGCGCATCATCTGGCTGGCGACCTGGGTCGCCGCCCGGGTGGCGGCGGTCTCGGAGGCGCCCTCGACCGGCTCGTGGACGAAGACGACGTCGACGTCCGAGACGTAGTTCAGCTCGTGGCCGCCGCACTTGCCCAGCGCGACCACCGCGAGCCGGACGCACTCGTGCTGCTCGCCGACGCGGGCGCGGGCCACCGCCAGGGCCGCGTCCAGGGTGCCGGCCGCCAGGTCGGCCAGCTCCGCGGCGACGTCGGCGACGCCGACGTCGTGGGCCAGGTCGCGCGAGGCGAGGCGGAGCAGGACGCGTCGGTACTCCACCCGCAGGGCGTCGACGGCCTCGGCGTCGGGCAGCCGGCTGACGGGGACGTCCTCGCCCGGGTCGGCCCCGACCGCCCGCAGCAGGCCCTCGCGCACGGCGTAGGCAGCCGGGCGCGTCGAGCCCAGGGTGGGGTCGCACAGCTCGCGCCACTGCTCGGGGTGGCGCACCAGGTGCTCGGCCAGGGCCTCGCTGGCCCCGAGGACGCCGAGCAGCCGCATCGCGGTGCCCTCGTCGTCGACCACCTCCGCGTAGAGGACCCGGCCCTGACCGGCCTCCTGCTCCTCGGCGGCCACGACGAGGCGGGCGAGCGCGGTGACGGCGACGTCGGGATCGGCGGTGCGTCCCAGGAGCGCGAGCAGCGCCTCCGGCGGCGGCGGGCCGTAGTGCTCGATCTCGGCCAGCGCGGTCCCGACCGCGCCGGGGTCGGTGAAGCCGAGCCGGATCAGCCGGCCGCGACCGGTGGCGGGTCGGCCCACGACGCTGTGTCCTGCCCGCTCAGATGATCGGCAGCATGGCGTCGCGCTCGTAGGCCGACACCTGGCCGCGGTAGTCGGCCCACTCCGCGCGCTTGTTGCGCAGCACGAAGTCGTAGACGTGCTCACCGAGGGCGTCGGCGAGCAGCTCGGAGTCCTCGGCCGCCGCGATCGCCTCCTTGAGGCTCTCCGGGAGCGGGTGGATGCCCAGGCTCTGACGCTCGCGGTGGCTGAGGGTCCACACGTCGTCCTCGGCCTCCCGGGGCAGCTCGTAGCCCTCGTTGATGCCCTTGAGTCCGGCCGCCAGGACCACGGTGAAGGCCAGGTAGGGGTTGGTCGCGGAGTCGATGCTGCGCAGCTCGACGCGGGTGGACTGGCCCTTGAGCGGCTTGTACATCGGCACCCGCACCATCGCGGAGCGGTTGTTGTGACCCCAGCACACGTAGGACGGCGCCTCGGTGCCGAACATCATCCGCTTGTAGGAGTTCACCCACTGGTTGGTCACCAGGCTGATCTCGGGGGCGTGGCGCAGGATCCCGGCGATGAACGAGCGCCCGGTGGCGGAGAGCTGGTACTCGGCGCCGGGCTCGTAGAAGGCGTTCTGGTCGCCCTCGAAGAGCGACAGGTGGGTGTGCATGCCGGACCCGGGGTGCGTGGTGAACGGCTTGGGCATGAAGGTCGCCCAGATGCCCTGGCTCAGCGCCACCTCCCGGATCACGGTGCGGAAGGTCATGATGTTGTCGGCGGTGCTCAGCGCATCGGCGTAGCGCAGGTCGATCTCCTGCTGGCCGGGGCCGTGCTCGTGGTGGCTGAACTCCACCGAGATCCCCATCGCCTCGAGCATCGTGATCGCGACCCGGCGGAAGTCCGCGCCCATGGACTGCGCCGTGTGGTCGAAGTAGCCGCTGCGGTCGACCGGCTCCGGCTCGCCGCCCCGGACCGGGCCGTCCTTGAAGAGGTAGAACTCGATCTCGGGGTGGGTGTAGAAGGTGAAGCCCTGGTCGGCGGCCCGGGAGAGCATCCGCTTGAGCACGTTGCGCGGGTCGGCGAAGGACGGCGAGCCGTCGGGCATGACGATGTCGCAGAACATGCGCGCGGTCGAGGGGCCCTCGTCGCGCCACGGCAGGATCTGGAAGGTGGACGGGTCGGGCTTGGCCAGCATGTCGGCCTCGTAGACCCGGGCGAAGCCCTGGATGGCCGACCCGTCGAAGCCGATCCCCTCGTCGAAGGCACCCTCGAGCTCGGCGGGTGCGACCGCCACCGACTTCAGCGACCCCAGCACGTCGGAGAACCACAGCCGCACGAAGCGCACCTCGCGCTCCTCCAGCGCCCGGAGGACGAACTCTTCCTGCTTGCCCATGGCGGCGAGCCTAGGGCACGGCGGGCCGCGTCGACGCCGCGGTGCGGGCCAGCGCGACGAGCGCGTCGGCGAGGGGACGCCACCCGGCGTGCAGCTCGTCGCGGGCGGCCTCGACCCGGGCCAGCGCCTCGTCGACGACGGGGTCGCCGTGCACCGCGCGGGTCGCCGGGGCCCAGGCGGCCACCACCTCGTGGTCGACCTCGGGGTGCAGCTGCACCCCCCAGACGGTCGCCGCGAGCCGCGCGGCCTGGATCTCGCCGCCGGGTGCCCAGGCGAGCACGCGAGCGCCCTCGGGGAGGTCGGTGACGACGTCGTCGTTCCAGTGCACGGCGTGCGCGGTGTCGACGACCGCGCCGAGCAGCGGGTCCTCGGCGGCCTCGGGCAGCCAGCCGACCGTGAGCAGGCCCAGCTGCTGCCCGCGCGGGTTGCGGCCCACGCTCCCGCCGAGGGCGACCGCGCACAGCTGGTGGCCCAGGCAGATGCCCAGCGTCGGGCGCGCGGACCGCGCGGCCTCGCGCACGAGGGCCCGGGTGGGGGCGATCCAGGCGACGTGGTCGTCGGTGGCGCCCATCTCGCCGCCGAGGACCAGCAGCGCGTCGTGCTCGGCGAGGTCCTCCGGCAGCTCGTCGCCGGCGTAGGGGCGCCGGACGTCGAGCTGCGCACCGGCCTCGAGGAGCCAGCGGCCGAACCAGGCGGCGGGGGCGTCGTCCTCGTGCTGGACGACGAGGACGCGGGGGCCCTGCTCGCCGACCGGGTCGCCGCCAGCGTCATCGGTCGGCTCCCCGCCGGTCTCCCCGATGGTCGCGCCGGTGGGGATGTTGGCCTCGATCTCGGCCAGCCAGGCGGCCGGGGCGACGTCGGAGGGCATCCGCCAGTCGCCGCGGGGCGACATCGTGCCTCCGCTGCTGACCTTGGGCCCGTTGGGCAGCGCGGAGCGCTTGAACTGGCTGGCGAAGAACCGCCGGGTGAACACCTCGAGCCAGTGTCGCACCGCCGCGAGGTCGTGGTCCGTGCGTCGCTCCTCGGGGAACCCGGGCGGCCAGCGGCCCGCACCCTGGTCCCGCCAGGCGTGCCAGGCCAGGAACGCGATCTTGCTCGGACGGTAGCCGCGGCGCAGCACGTGGTAGAGCGTGAAGTCCTGCAGGGAGTAGGGGCCCACGGCGTCCTCGGTGGCCTGCGGCCGCTCTCCCTCGGCGTGGGGGACGAGCTCGGGGGTGATCTCCTGCACGACGATCTCGCGCAGCACGGCGTCGGTCTCCTCGCTGAAGGTGCCGCTCCCGGCGACCCAGCGGATCAGGTGCTGGATCAGCGTCTTGGGCACGCCCGCGTTGACGTTGTAGTGCGACATCTGGTCGCCGACGCCGTAGGTGCACCACCCGAGCGCGAGCTCGGAGAGGTCGCCGGTGCCGAGCACGATGCCGCCACGGTGGTTGGCGATCCGGAACAGGTAGTCGGTGCGCAGCCCGGCCTGCACGTTCTCGAAGGTGACGTCGTAGACCGGCTCGCCGTCCGAGAACGGGTGGTCGAGGTCGGCGAGCATCTGGCGGGCGGCCGGAGTGATGTCGAGCTCCTCGACGTGCACGCCGAGCGAGGTCGCCAGGCGCAGCGCGTAGGCCTTGCTGGCCTCCCCGGTCGCGAAGCCCGGCATGGTCACGGCGTGGACGTCGGTGCGAGGGCGTCCCAGGCGGTCCATCGCGCGGGCGGCGACGATGAGGGCGTGGGTGGAGTCGAGGCCGCCGCTGACGCCGACCACCACCTTGGGCTGGCCGATCGCGCGCAACCGCTGCTCGAGACCGGAGACCTGGATGCTGTAGGCCTCGTAGCAGTCCTGGGCCAGGCGCGCGGGGTCGTCGGGCACGAACGGGAAGCGGGCGACCCTGCGGCGCAGGCCGAGGTCACCGCCCGGCGCCCGCAGCTCGAAGGCGATCGTGCGCAACGTCGAGACCCGGGCGTCGTGCGTGCGTCGGTTGTCGTCGAAGGTGCCCTGGCGCAGCCGTTCCTGACGCAGCCGGTCGAGGTCGACGTCGGCCACGCTGCGCCGCGGACCCTCGGGGAAGCGCTCGGACTCGGCGAGCAGGTCGCCGGCCTCGTAGATCATCGTCTGGCCGTCCCAGGACAGGTCGGTGGTCGACTCGCCCTGGCCGGCGGCGGCGAAGACGTAGGCGGCCGCGCAGCGCTGGCTCGCGCTGCGCACCAGCAGGCGCCGGTCCTCGGCGCGCGCCACGGTGATCGGGCTGCCGGAGAGGTTGGCCAGCACGGTGGCGCCGCCCAGCGCGGCCTCCGCCGAGGGCGGCACCGGCACCCACAGGTCCTCGCAGACCTCGACGTGCAGGACCAGCCCGGGCACGTCGGTGGCTGCGAAGAGCAGGTCCGGGCCGAGCGCGACGTCCTGGCCGGCCAGGGTGGTGCGCGCGCCGCGGCGGTCGTCGGCCGGGGCGAACCAGCGCCGCTCGTAGAACTCGCGGTAGGTGGGCAGGTAGGACTTGGCGGCCACGCCGAGCACGCGCCCGCGGTGGATCACGACCGCCGCGTTGAGCAGCCGGTTGCCCTCGCGCAGCGGCGCCCCGACCACGATCACCGGCAGCAGGTCCCGGCTGGCGACGACGACCTCGTCGATCGCGGCGAGCACGGCCTCGAGCAGGGTGTCCTGGAGGAAGAGGTCGTCGACGGCGTAGCCGGTCAGGCACAGCTCGGGGAACACCGCCACCGCCACCCCCTCGGCGTCGCAGGCCCGTGCCTGCTCGATCACCCGGTGCGCGTTCTGCGCGGGGTCGGCCAGCGCCACCGGCAGCGTGCAGGCCGCGACCCGGGCGAACCCGTGGGCGTAGGCGGAGTAGAAGTCCACGCGCTCACTCTAGGTGGGCCCCGCCCCCCGCCGAGATGGCGCTCGCCGCGGGCGTCGAGATGGCGCTCGTCGCGGGCCGAGATGGCGCTCGTCGCGGGTCGAGGTGGCGCTCCGGCGATGAGTGCGGCCCGCGGGGCGGGTCTGCCCTGGCAACCCCACCCCCGACGAGAGGAACAGCCATGGACGCCCCCGCGACACCCCTGAGCACCTGCCTGTGGTTCGACGACGACCTCGAGGACGCGGTGGCGTTCTGGACCGCCATCTTCCCGCGGTCCTCGATCGGCGAGCTGGCCCGGCTGCCCGACGGCACCGTGCTGGGCGCTCAGTGGACCCTCGACGGCATGCCGTTCCGGGGCATCAACGGCGGGCCGGAGCACCACCACTTCACCGAGGCCGTCTCGATCTCGGTCTCCTGCGCCGACCAGTCCGAGGTCGACTACTACTGGGACTCCCTGGTCGACGGGGGCGAGGAGTCGCAGTGCGGCTGGCTGCGGGACCGCTTCGGGTTGTCCTGGCAGATCGTCCCGACGCGCCTCGGCGAGCTGCTCGGGGATCCCGACCCCGCCCGGTCCCAGGCCGCGTTGCAGGCGATGCTCGGCATGCGGCGCCTCGTGGTGGCCGAGCTGGAGGAGGCGGCCGACGCGGCCAGCAGGGTGGGCTGACCCGCCTACGATCACGACCATGGTCGTGCGCGCAGGAGTGGTGGTCACCGGCACCGAGGTCCTCACGGGACGGGTCCCGGACGCCAACGGTCCCTGGCTGGCCGAGCGGCTCCGCCTGCTCGGCGTCGACGTCGGCCGCGTCGTGGTCGTCGGCGACCGGCGCGACGACCTCGCCGCGGCGCTGCGCTTCCTGCTCGCCGACCACGACCTGGTGATCACCACCGGGGGCCTCGGTCCGACCGCCGACGACCTCACCGCCGAGGTGGTCGCCGAGGTCCAGGGCCGCGACGTCCACCTCGACGAGGCCCTCGAGCAGCAGGTCGCCGACATCGTGGCCGGCCTGCACGCCCAGCGCGGGTGGGACGCGCCGGGAGCGGCCTCGGCCGCCGGCGTCCGCAAGCAGGCGCTGGTGCCCGAGGACGCCCACGTGCTGGCGCCCGTCGGCACGGCACCGGGCCTGGTGGTCACCGACGGGCGCGGCGACGGCGCACCGGTCCTCGTCCTGCCCGGCCCGCCGGGTGAGCTGCGACCGATGTGGGACGACGCCGTCGCCGACTCCGTCGTGCAGGCGGCACTCGCCGGCCGGACCGAGCTGCGCCAACGGACCCTGCGCCTGTGGGGCCCGCCCGAGGTCGACCTGGCCGAGCTGCTGCGCCGGCACGAGGAGTCACCGCAGGGCGCGGGACTGGGCTCGCTCGAGGTCACCACCTGCCTGCGTGACGGCGAGCTCGAGGTCGTCACGCGCTTCCCCCCTGCGGCGCAGCCGGCCTACGAAGCGCTCGAGGAGGCCCTGGGCGCCCGTTTCGGGGCGGCGCTCTACTCCGTGGACGGCCGCAGCGTCGACGAGGTCGTCGCCGGGCTGCTGCTCGACCAGGGGGCCACGATCGCGACCGCGGAGTCCTGCACCGCGGGGCTGCTGGCCGGTCGGCTCGCCGACCGTCCGGGGTCCTCGGCCTACCTGTTGGGCGGGTTCGTCACCTACGCCGACGCCGTGAAGGTCGCCGAGGTCGGCGTCGCGCAGACGCTGCTCGACACCGTCGGAGCGGTCAGCGAGGAGGTGGCCGCCGCGATGGCGGACGGCGCCCGCCGACGGCTGGGAACGACGATCGGCGTCGGCGTGACCGGAGTGGCCGGACCCGGCGGGGGGACGGTCGAGAAGCCGGTCGGCCTGGTGCACGTGTGCGCCAGCACCGACGACCGGTCCCTCTCGCGGGTGCTGCGACTGGGCGGGTCGCGGGCGAACATCCGGAGACGCACCGTCGTGGCCTGCCTGCACCTGGTGCGCGAGCTGCTCGAGCCGCCCCGCCACGTCGCTCAGCCCTGACGGGCACCTCCACGGGCAGCACGCGAGCGGGACCGGCCCGTCACGTGATCGTGACGAGCCGGTCCTACCTCGGCGGGAGCGTGCTCAGGCGACCATGCCGTGCGGGTCGATGACGTACTTCGTCGCCGCACCGGCGTCGAACTCCTGGTAGCCGCGCGGAGCGTCGTCCAGGCTGATCGTCATGGCGTTGACCGCCTTCGCGATGTGCGCCCGGTCGGCCAGGATCATGTTCATCAGCTTCCGGTTGTACTGCTTGACCGGGCACTGACCGGTGACGAAGGCGTGCGACTTGGCCCAGCCCAGTCCGAGCTTGACGCCGATCTGACCCTCCTTGGCCGCATCGTCGACGGCGCCGGGGTCACCGGTGACGTAGAGCCCCGGGATGCCCAGCGAGGCGCCGGCCCGCGAGATGGTCATGATGTCGTTGAGCACCGTCGCGGGCGCCTCGGCGGCACCCTCGCCGTGCCCGCGGGCCTCGAAGCCGACCGCGTCGACGGCGGCGTCCACCTCGGGCTCCCCGAGGATCTGCGCGATCATGTCGGCCAGGTCGTCGCCCTTGCTCAGGTCGACGGTCTCGCACCCGAAGCTGGCTGCCTGCTTGAGACGAGCCGGCACCATGTCGCCCACGATCACCGCGGAGGCACCGAGCAGCTGCGCGGAGTACGCCGCGGCCAGGCCGACCGGTCCGGCACCGGCCACGTAGACCGTCGACCCCGTGGTGACCCCGGCGGTGTAGGCGCCGTGGTAGCCGGTGGGGAAGATGTCGGAGAGCATGGTGAGGTCGAGGATCTTCTCCAGCGCCGCGTCCCGGTCGGGGAACTTCAGCAGGTTGAAGTCCGCGAAGGGGATCATCACGTACTCGGCCTGGCCGCCGTGCCAGCCGCCCATGTCGACGTAGCCGTAGGCCGCACCGGCGCGAGCGGGGTTGACGTTGAGGCAGATGCCCGTCTTGCCCTCGTTGCACATGCGGCAGCGGCCGCAGGCGATGTTGAAGGGCACCGAGCAGATGTCGCCCTCCTTGACGAACAGGACGTCGTCGCCGACCTCCACGACCTCGCCGGTGATCTCGTGGCCGAGCGTCTGGCCGACCGGCGCCGTGGTGCGCCCGCGGACCATGTGCTGGTCGCTGCCGCAGATGTTCGTGGTGACCAGCTTGAGGATCACCGCGTGCGGCGCCTTCTGCTTGATGCCCATCCCGGTCGCCACCTCGCCGGGCAGCTCCAGCTTCGGGTAGTCGATCGTCTCGACGGCCACCTCTCCGGGGCCCTTGTAGACGACGATGCGGTTGCCACTCATGTTCGATTCCCAACTGCTCCTCGGGGGAGCTATTCGACGGCGGGCGGTCATGCTCCGGGGCCCGGCGTCTCGTCAGTGACGAGCGCCACACCCCCACATGACACAACCACTCCGGCGGGGCCCGCACAACCCTCCCCGAGGTGGGCCCCGAGGCCGCGGGACGTGCTACGGGCAACCCTTGCCGAAGGCGTCCTCCCCGCCTCGAGACCGGGTTGGTCCGGCGCTTCATGCCGCGCCCCGGGACGCCCTCCGGGAGGTCGCGCCCGGCGCACTAGCCTGACCGGAACCGACGACCGATTCCGTGGACCCCGCCCGGGGCTGCGAGAGGGACCGTGAACGGAGCGCAGCATGAGCACGCCCGAGGAGACCGCGCCCTACGGGGCGGGCGCCGCACCGGCCGACCCCGCGGCGCCCGCGCCGGCCAAGCGGGTCCGCACCCATCACCTGCGCGAGATGAAGCAGGGCGGCGCGCGGTTCACGATGCTGACGGCCTACGACATGTACACCGCGGCCACCTTCGACGAAGCCGGCATCGAGGTCCTGCTGGTCGGTGACAGCGCCAGCAACAACGTCTACGGCAACGAGACCTCCCTGCCGGTGACCGTCGACGAGCTGCTGCCCCTGACCCGCGCCGTCTCGCGCTCGGCCCATCGCGCCCTGGTCGTCGGCGACCTGCCGTTCGGGTCCTACCAGGCCTCGCCGGAGCAGGCGTACCTCACCGCGGTGCGGTTCATGAAGGAGGCCGGCGCCCACTGCGTCAAGCTCGAGGGCGGCGTCGAGATGGCGCCGCAGATCGCGCACCTCGTCCGGGGCGGCGTGCCGGTCATGGCGCACATCGGCTTCACGCCGCAGTCCGAGCACGTGCTGGGCGGCTACCGCGTCCAGGGTCGTGGGGAGAGCGCCGACCGGCTGCTGGCCGACGCCCGCGCGGTGCAGGAGGCCGGCGCGTTCGCCGTCGTCCTGGAGATGGTCCCCGGCGACCTCGCCGCCGAGATCACGGGGGAGCTGGTCATCCCCACGATCGGCATCGGCGCCGGCCCGGGCTGCGACGGGCAGGTCCTGGTGTGGCAGGACGCGTTCGGCCTGCGCACCGGACGGATGGCCCGCTTCGTGCGGCAGTACGCCGACGTCCACACCGTCCTCCTCGACGCGGCGCGGGCCTACGCCGACGACGTGCGGGCCGGCACGTTCCCCGGCCCCGAGCACACCTTCTGATCGATTCGGCCGTCGGCGCGACGGCGTACGGTGCGGGGTATGCGCACGCCTCTCGCCGCCACGCTGCTGCTGGCCCTGTCCGCCTCCCTGGCCCCCGCCGTCTCCGCAGTTGCCGGTGAGTCCGCTCGTGCCGCTGCCGCACCAGCAGCGTCGGCCTCGGTGTCGGCCTCGATGTCGTCGGTCCGTCGGGCGCCGTCCAGGTTCCCGCGGCTGAAGGTCACCACCCGGGCCGGCCGACTCGACCACCCCTGGGACGTGCAGCCCGTGCCCGGGGAGGGACTGCTCGTCAGCGAGCGCGATCGCGCGCAGCTGAGCATCGTCAACGGGCAGGAGATCCGCACCCTCGACTTCCCGGGGGACCGGGTCTGGGTCGCCGGTGAGACCGGCCTGATGGGCCTGGCCGTCGACCCCGCCTTCACCGACAACCGCCGGTTCTACGTCTGCCAGGGCGGGTTCGCCGGCGGCGACTCCCACGACGTCCGGGTGCTCGCCTTCCGGCTCAGCGACGACGGCACCACCGCCACCCAGGTCGACGTCCTGCTCCGGGGCATCCAGGCCACGAGCGGTCGTCACGGCGGTTGCCGGCTGCTGATCACCGACGCCGGCGCGCTCCTGGTCGGCACGGGCGACGCAGCCGTGTCCAGCAATCCGCAGGACCGCTCCTCCCTGAACGGCAAGACCCTCCGTCTGGACCGGTTCACCGGCCGCCCGTCCTCAGCCAACCCCTACGCCGATGCCGCGAACCGCAAGCGGCGCTACGTCCTGACCTACGGCCACCGCAACGTGCAGGGCCTCGCCCAACGCCGCGACGGCACCCTGTGGTCGGTGGAGCACGGCACCTACCGCGACGACGAGGTCAACCTGCTGCGCCCGGGCGGCAACTACGGCTACGACCCCGGCCCCGGTTACGACGAGTCGGTGCCGATGACCGACTTCTCGCTGCCCGGTCGGCAGCTCGCCGCCCGCTGGCGCTCGGGGAACCCGACGGTGGCGCCGTCGGGCGCGACGTTCATCCGTGGCGCTCAGTGGGGCGGCTACCGCGGACGGCTCGCCGTCGCCGTGCTGGGCGACACCAAGATGATGTTCCAGCGCTTCGACGCCCAGGGCCGCCTCCAGGGGGTCCGCGTCCCGAAGGCGCTCAAGAGCGAGGGCAGGCTGCGCGCGGTGACCCAGCTGCGCAACGGCGCCCTGCTCGTGACCACCGACAACGGTGGCGGCGAGGACAAGATCCTGCGGGTGGTCCCCCGGTAGGTCGCTCAGGCTCCGCCGGGCGACCAACCGAGGAACGCGCCGCCGGCGACGAGCGTCACGAACCAGACCAGCACCGTGCCCGCGGCGATGCCGGCGAGCCGGCGCGGGTAGGGGTGCCACCACCGCAGACAGGTGCGGAACGCCGCCACCCACACCAGGAGCAGCAGGACCACGGCCCACCACGGCGCCACCAGCACGCTGCTGCCGTAGAGGAACAGGGCGCACGCCATTCCCGCCATGCCGCCGAAGGCCCAGGGCGACGGAGCATCGACCGGACGCGGCGGCCGGCCGACGGTACGTCTTCGAGCCATGGGGCGGGGGCTCAGTCCTCGCCCTGCTGATCGGCGGCCGACCCCTTGCCCCAGTCGTCGTTCCAGTCGGGGTCCTGGTCCCACGCCTCGGTGCGCTCGGCCGCGATCTCTTTGGCCCGCGCCGCCTCCGACTCGCTGGCATAGGGCCCGAGCCGGTCGGCGTTGCGGCAGCCGTCCTTGCCCTCCACCCGCTCGTGGGTCAGGCAGTACCAGTACTCGGTCATAGCCCGAAACTACACCGGCCTCGCCCCGACGAGATGGCACTCGTCGCGCACCGAGGTGGCGCTGGTCGCGGGACGACTGCCACCTCGGCCGGTCCCGACCGCCACCTCGACGCGCTAGGCTGCGCGAGCGGACGGGCTGGCCGGGCGACCGCGTGAGGGTGCAGCGATGCGCGCTCCCGAGGAAGGTCCGGGCTCCACAGGGCAAGGTGGTGGGTAACACCCACCCGGGGTGACCCGCGGGACAGTGCCACAGAGAACAGACCGCCATGGTGGGACCGGCTTCGGCCAGAACACCGCGGTAAGGGTGAAACGGTGGAGCAAGAGACCACCAGCGGCCCGGGCGACCGGGCCGGCTCGGCAAACCCCACCTGGAGCAAGGTCAAGAAGTCGCTCTCCGGAGCGGCGCGTGCACGACCGAGGGCTGCCCGCCCGAGTGCACGGGTAGACCGCTGGAGGCTGTCGGCAACGGCAGCCGTAGATGGATGGTCGCCCCCACGGCGGAGACGTCGTGGGACAGAACCCGGCCTACAGGCCAGCCCGTCCGCACCAAGCCCGCTGACCTGCGGATACGCAGATCAGCGGGCCTCCCGTGACTGCCCGATGACTGCAATCGAGGTGTGACGGGCGTGTGCCGCGTCGAGCGCGGCCACGGTGTGCTCGTCGCTGTCGGGCCACAGGTGCGAGTAGGTGTCCAGCGTCTCGGTCGCCGAGGAGTGCCCCAGTCGCTTGCTGACCACCGTCACCGACTCCCCCGCCTCGATGAGCAGCGAGGCATAGGAGTGCCGCAGATCGTGGAAGCGGGTGCCCTTGGGCAGACCGGCTGCCGCCACCGCCTTGGACCACGTCTCGCCGAACGAGTTCCGCCGTAGCGGGCGCCCGGCGGTGTTGGTGAACACGAACCCCTCCGGCCCGGCAGGGAAGGCTGCCAGGTGGGCCGCGAGACTGTCCACGAGCACGCCGGGGATCGGCACGCGGCGCTCCGAGCGCTTGGTCTTGGGCGTCACGAGCACCGGCGGGCCGGACAACGTCTGTAACTGCTCTGCCACGTACACGGACGGCGGCTGCCGACGACCGCGGTCGTCGCGTCGCCCCAGCAGGTCGAGGCGGTGCGTTCTCAGGCCGAGCACCTCACCCTGACGAAGGCCAGACCACGCGGCGACAAGCACCGTCGCCCGCAGGTGCTCTGGCATCGCGTCAGTCAGGGCGTCGACGGCGTCGAGCGGCAGCGGCTGCACCTCGCGCTTGATGACCGCAGGCAACTCGACCCCGATGCACGGATTGTCTCGGATCAGCCGCTCGCGAACCGCGTCGGCCATCAGACGGTTGAGCCACGCGAACACGACGTGAAGGGTCGCGGGGGCCAGCACCTGCTCAGTCCGGGCCACCCATGCCTCGACGTGCGCGGGCCGGATGGCACCGACCGGGACGGCGCCGAACGTCGGCAACAGGTGGTTGCGGACGTGGCTTTCGACCTGCGCACGGGTCGACGCCCGGTGACGCCTCCAAGCCTCGGTGCGCTCGGCGGCGTAGTCGCCGAATGGGCGCTTGGGGTCGCCGCTGAGGTGAGTGCCAGCCTCGACCTCAGCGAGGCGCTCACGACGCCACCGCTCAGCCTCGCGCACGTGGCCGTCGACCTTCGGCCACGTCTTGGCCCGCCACTTGCCCGCACCGTCGACGTAGCGCGCTCTCAGCCGCCCGCTGGGGAGCACGTCGAGGCCCTGGGGCAACTTGCGCGCGGTCACAGTCCGGCCTTTCGCTTGATCTGGCGCACGGTGCCCTCGATGCAGCGAATCTCGCGGGCGATCTGGTTCACCCGGTGGCCATCGCGTAGCAGAGCGAGCACCGCGGCATCACGAGCGCTGCGCGCCTCCTCCTGCATCTGCAACAGCGTGGCTACGCGCGTGTGGGCGTCGCGTGCCGTCGCGTAGGGGTCCGTGGTCTGGGTCATGGGAATCAGCGTACCTGATACGTACACTCGGTAGGGAGGAGAGAGCGGACTGTACACACGCTTAGCGTGGAAATCGGCCATCGCGCGTGCAGCAACCGGCCATTGTTGGCGTTGTATGCGTATGCTGTGCGCATAAGTGAATACCTCGCGCGAGCGACCGCGGGGACCCCGGCTGATAGGAGCAGCCATAACCGAGCGGCACGAGCCGTCGGGAGGTCCGACGAAAGGTCGCCCATGAGAAGCGAGGTCGCTAGATGAGTTGGGCGAAGTTGTCCGATGACTACTCAGACGACTGTTGGACCCTGTCCGATCAGGCGTTCCGGCTCCACACCGAAGCGCTGGTATGGAACGGCAGGAAGTTGCTGGACTGTCGCATCCCTCGCGATGACCTCCGCCGGTTCGCTACGCACCTCGACGCCGTCACGGAGTTGCTGGCCTGCGGCTGGTGGAGCGAGGACGGCGACGTCTACGTGATCCGGCATCACGCCCAGTACCAGCGGACCCGCGAGGCCGTGGTGAATCAGCAGGCCGCGAACTCTGCGAACGGTGCCAAGGGTGGCCGTCCTCGCAAGCCGCGCGAGCAGGCACCGCACATCAAGAAAACCCAGTCGGTAACCCAGTCGGTAACCCAGTCGCTAACCGAAACGGAAACCGAAAGGGACAGGCCAGGACAGGACAGCACTTGGGACCCGTCCTCGCAGAAGCCGAGCGATTCTCGGTTCTGGAAGTCGCCCGAGGAGATGGGGACCGACGCTGAGGCCGCGATCTGCGCGGGGTGCGGCGATCCTCTCCACCCCTCGCTTGCTCGTGCCGGTGAGACGACGCATGCGACGTGTGAGTCGGCCTACGAGGAGGTGGCCCGGTGACCCCAGAGCAGGCGGCTGCAAGGAATGAGATGCGGGCCATGCACCGGCCCGGCACCGCGGACCTGTCGACGGCGCTCGCGTTCTCGCGTGCCGCGTCGAACAAGGACTGGGAGGGCATGCTCGCGCTCGCCCGCACCCTCGACGACCAGGCCGACGACCGGCTCGGCGTCATCCTCTACTTGGCGCTGGTCGCGGGCCACGCCCTGAACTCCACCCACGCGACCGCCGACGAGTTGCTCGACGGTCTCGCCGAGGCCGAACGCGAGCACGCATGACCACGCTCGCGGTCGAGCGACGACCGCCATCTCGCTGCGATTGTGACGAGTGCCAGCCCCCCGACCCTGCGACGACGGTGCGCCCGGTGTTGCCCGTCGTGGGGTCGGGCACCACCTGCATCCCGGCGGGGTGGTCGGCATGACGCTGTCCCAGCCCCGCCCGTGCCTGACCTGCGGCTGTGCCACCACCGCGGGCAGCCGGTGTCCCGAGTGCGCTCCGACTGGTCGCGCACCCGACCGTCGCGTCGGTCGCGACCGTGAGCGTCGCCCTGCTGCGTGGGACCGGCTCAGCAAGCGCGCTCGTCGTGCTCAGCCGTGGTGCTCCGAGTGCGGGACGACCTACGACCTGACCACCGACCACGTCGTGCCCGTCGCCGCGGGTGGCCCCATGCTCCCGGGAGTCGCTGGCGTCGTCGTGCTGTGTCGGCCCTGCAACTCCTCCAAGGGCACCGGCGGAGCCGAGGAGCCGGACCCGGGGGAGGGACCCCCCGACCCCAAGGGGACCGGCACCCGGGGGTTAGCAGCGGAGGTGATTACTCACCTCGACCGATCAGACGAAGTAGAGCGCCACGTGCCCCATGAAAGCGGCCAGGGCGAATCCCGTCAGAATCTTCGCGCCTCGTGTGTAGCGAAGGGGGGGCTGAGCACCGGGGCCGAGGGCTTGCTTCCGCCGATCGCGGTCTCGCTGTCTCAGCCTCTCGACCCCGACCGCCATGAGGGTGCCCAGCAGCAACAGCAGGGATCGGGCGATTTCCGGCGACATGGCGGCACCCTATGAGGGCCGGGCCGAAGCCGGAGGCGTCGACGCGCGCCCTGCCTTCGTCGGGCGCGGGCGTCGAGGGCCTCGACGCGTGGCTGCGGCGCTGGGTGCAGGTGCCCCGTGGCACCGGCGCGGGCGGTCCGTTCGTGCTGCGTGACTACCAACGCGGGATCGCCGCCGACGTGCTCGACGACGCCGTGCGCCTCGTGCTGTGGATTTGCGGTCGGGGCAACGGCAAGAGCGGCCTCTCAGCGGGGCTGGGACTGCACCACATCATCGAGGGCGAACCCGGCTCGACCGCTGCCATCGTCAGCACCGACGAGCGCGCTGCCGCCCGCGTCCTGCGCACCGCGACGCGGATGGTCGAGACCTCGCCGAGCCTGTCGAAGCGGATCACCGTCTATGCCGACCGGTTGGTCTGCCCCCGCACCGGCGGCGAGTTGCTGGCCCTGCCCGCGGAGATGCGCCGGGTCGAGGGCGGTGACTTCACGTTGCCGATCGCTGACGAGATTGGCCTGATCGAACGCGACGTCTGGGAGTCGCTGCTGCTCTCGATGAAGCGGCCCGGCTCGACCATGCTCGCGATCGGCACGCCCAGCCCGTACGCGTGGCGCGAGCGGGCGCCGTTGCTCGACCTGCTCGTCGCTGGCCGTGTCGGTGACGACCCGTCGATGAGGCTGCACGAGTTCGGCAGCGACCCCAGCCACGGCGTCGACTGTCGGCACTGCTGGGAGGCCGCAAACCCCGGCCTAGGCGACGTGCTCGACCTCGCGCAGGTCGAGGCTTCGATGCCGCCCAAAACCCGCGAGGTCGAGTTCCGCCGGGCACGGTTGGGGCAGTGGTCCGAGGTCGACGTCGAATCATGGCTGCCCGCTGGCGCGTGGAGGGCGTGCGCCGACCCGGAGCCGATCGCCGACGGCACCCGGGTCGTGCTGGCGCTCGACGGTTCATTCTCCGATGACAGCACCGCCGTTGTCGCTGCGACCGTCTCGCCGCGCCCGCATCTCGCGGTCGTGGGGCTGTGGGAGCAGCCCGCCGACGACCCCTCCTGGCGCGTTGACGTCGCCCAGGTCGAGGACGTCATCAGAGCCGCGTGCCGACGCTGGGACGTGCGCGAGGTGGCCTGCGACCCGGACAGGTGGCAACGCACCAGGCAGGCGCTGACCGCCGAGGGCATCCCAGTCGTCGAGCACCCCCAGACCCAGCCCCGGATGGCGCCCGCCACCATCGCGCTGCGTGACGCGGTGCTCAACCGGGAGGTGACCCAGGACGGCCACGACCGGCTGCGGGTCCACGTGGCCAATGCGGTGCTGCGCGACGACCGGCGCGGGGTCCGGCTCTCGAAGGTCAGCAAGTTCTCGCGGCGTCGGATCGACGCCGCCGTCGCCTGCGTCATGGCACACAGTCGCGCCAACTGGCACGCAAGACAGGCACCGAAACAACGAAGGCGGGTGCTGTCATGGTGACGGCGACTGATCTACTCAGAAGGGCCACGACGACGCTCGACGAGCGCGCCGGGGTCCTCGACAACCTGAGCACGTACTACGCCGGGCGGCAGGGCGCGGCGTTCCTCTCGCCGTCCGCCCGCGAGGCCATCGGCAACCGCCTTTCGGCGCTGCCGGTGAACCTCACCCGGGTCGCCGTCGACGTATTGGCCGAGCGCCTACAGGTGCAGGGGTTCACCGTCGGCACCGACGACGCGGGTGCGTGGGCACTGTGGCGCGCGTCAGGAATGGTGCTCGGCTCGTCGTCGGCCCACCTCGACAGCCTGCTGCTCGGCTGCGGCTACGTGAGCGTCTGGGCCGACCACACCGGGGCACCGCGCATCCGGGCGGAGTCGCCGCGCAACACGACCGTGACACTCGACCCGACGACGGGCGAGCCGGTCAGCGGAGTGCGCCGCTGGTACGACCGCGAGGCCAAGCGCGGGCGCGCCGTGGTGTTCGAGCCGGACCGCGTGACCCGCCTACAGACCGCGACCGAAGTCGCCGCGGGCGCCGGGCTGCCCGCCAACGGGTGGACCGTCGTCGAGGTGATGGCCAACGCCCTGCGCGAGGTCCCGATCACCCCGCTGCCCAACCGCCCCCGCGCAGACCTCCCGCTCGGTGAGAGCGAGGTCAACGACGTTCTGCCGCTCGTCGACGCCGTGTCGAAGTTGTGCCAGGACATGGTGGTCGTCAGCGAGGCACACAGCCGCCCCCGCCGGTGGGCGACGGGCATGGAGGTGCCCGAGGAGCCGATGCGCGACCGGCAGGGCCTGCCCGTCGTCGACGAGGCAGGCGAGCCGGTCATGGTCGCCGTCAATCCCTTCACCGAGAACCCGGCCCGGGTGTGGACCTCGGAGAGCACCGAGACGAAGTTCGGGGAGTTCCCCGCGTCGTCGCTGACGTCATTCGTCGAGGGCGTCGGGCTGCTGCTGCGCCAGATCGCAGCCGTGTCCGCGGTGCCCCCGGCGGTCCTCGGGCTGTCTCAGGACGCCCCCGCGTCCGCTGAGGCCCTGCGGGCCTCAGAGGTGGGCCTGGTGACCCGTGCCCGGCTGCGGCAGCAGGTCCTGGGCGAGGGCTGGTCGCGCATCATGCGCCACGCCCTGATCGTGCGAGACGGCGTCGAGCGGCCCGTCTTCCGCGAGGTCGCTCCGGTGTGGGCTGACGCCGAGAGCCGGAGCGAGATTGTCGCGGCAGACCGGGCCTCGAAACTGCACGCGCTGGGGGTGCCCCTGGCCGTCATTCTCGACGATCTGGGCTGGGACCCCCAGCGCGTCGCCCGGACCCTCGACGCCCGCCGAGCCGAGGCCCTGGACGCGCTCGGCGCCGACGTCGCGGACCTCCTGCGGTGACCGCCTAACCCGCTGAGCAGCCCGAGGAGGGCTGGTCCGGCTACGAGGCTGCTCTGGCAGCGCTGACCCTCGCTGCGACCGTCGAGGCGGGTGCCGTCTTCGACCGCCTGGTGCCACCCGGCGTGCTGGTGGAGGAAGTCCCCGACCGGGTGCGGGGACTGCTCGTGGCCGCGCTGGTGCGCTCGTGGCTGGGCTACCGGGCGCGAGCGTCGTCGCTGGCCTCCGTGGTCGCTGCTGGCTGGCTCAGCGGGCAGCGGGGCGACCTCGTCGAGCCGCTGCTGCCCCCGCCCACCTCAGCGAACCGCGACCGGCTCACGAAGGCCGCGCAGACGATGCTCGACCGCGCCGCCGACATGGCCACCGGCGCCGAGTCCGCCGACCCCCGCCCGCTGCCGGACGCTGGCACCGCTGAGGGCGACCTGGCCGCGGTGCAGGCTCGCCGCGCTGCTGAGGCGTCCGAGGCACTCGCTGCTGCCGAGGCCGACCTCGCCCGGCTCGACGCCGAGGCCCGCGCAGCGCTGGAGGCCGAGCGTGTTGAGATCGAGGCCGAACGAGCGGCGCTGGAACGTCTGCGCGCTGAGGAGGAGCGCGCCGAGCGCGAGGCCCTGGCCGACGCCGAGCGCGCCGAGGCCGCTGCCCGGGCCGAGGACGCCCGCCGCGAGGCAGCCGAGGACGCCGCTGTGCGCGCTGCCGAGGAACGCGCAGACCGGGAGGCCAACGCCGCCGAGCGCGCCCGCCTACGAGCCATCGAGGCCGACTACTACCGCGCCCGCCGAGCCGACGCCGAGCAGCGCCGCACCGATGCCGCTGCTGCCCGCCGCCAGGCCCGCCGCGAGCGCCGTGAAGCCCAGCGGGGCCGCGCTGAGCGCATCGCCCGGGGCGAGGCAGCCGCCGCTGCCCACGAGGCCCTCGCCGCCGCCCTAGCGCCCGCCGACGAAGTCGTCGGGTGGGTCCGCAAGTTAGACCCAGACCCCTGCGAGCGATGCGTCGCCTGGTGGAAGTCCGGCGGCGACCCTCGCGGCCCCTCACCCGTCCGCCCCTACACCGTCCGCATGAAACGCCACACCGGCTGCTGCTGCGTGCAGCGGGCCGTAACCCAGGAGATAGCCCGTGTCCGAGGCACCGTCAACACCCCAGAACCTCGCCACCGCAACAAGCCCCGCACCCCAGCCACCCGACCCGACGGCACCGTCTGAGGAGCCGACCGAGCAGCCCGCCCAGGTCATGCCCAACGCCACCCCGGAGGACCTGCGCGCCGAGGTCCGCAGGCTGCGTGACGAGGCCGCTGCGACCCGTGTGGGGTCCCGGCGGGCCGAGACCCTGGCCCAGCGCCTGGTCGAGGCGCAGGCGGGCGCCACGGGCCTGCTGGCCGACCCCACCGACCTTCGATTCGACCCGGCGCTGCTCGACGACGAGGGGCTGCCCGACCCCGGCAAGGTCCGCACCGCAGCCGAGGCCCTCATCGCAGCCAAGCCTCACCTCGCCAGCCGCACCCCACGCGGCGACGTCGAGCAGGGCGCACGCGACGACAGCGCCGACGTCAGCCTCGCGGGACTACTTCGCGCCGGGGCGTGACCTCGGCGAGACGCTAAGGGGTCCCGGCACATACCGTGGAGAAGTCGGCCTCACACGTTGGTCACGGGCTAGGCCGACGCCTCCACGCTGTGAGCGTGGCGCAGGCCGATCCCCGGTCCCGGTGTTAACCGGGTCGGGGTGAGGTCAGACCAAACCGCACTGAGGCCAGGCGTCAAGGCTGCGGGATCGGATGGGCCAGGTGCCCCTCCGCAGACGATCACTTCTGCTGAGGAGACCCCCCATGCCCACCACCACGACTGCGACCGCGCCGGAACTCACCGCCGAGCAGGTCCAGCGCATACTCGTTACCCCCCTCGCCGCCGCGTCGGTGTTCCTCGCCTCCGGCGTGCGCATTTTCGACGTGACCCACTCCGGGCGCGTCCGCATCCCCCGCCTGACCGGTATGACCTCCCCCGGCTGGCACGGCGAGGGCGAGCAGATCACCGAGGTGTCCCCAGACTTCGACGACGTGATCCTGCTCGATGGCGTGGCCTCGTTGAAGGCGATCGTGCGCTACTCCAACGAGATGGCGCGCAGCAGCATCGTCGCCCTCGACAGCACGCTGCGGGACAAGTTGGTCACTGACGTCGCGGCGATCCTCGACACGGCGTTCTTCGCTGGCGACGGCGCCGTCGCGGCCAACGGCTTGCGCGCCCCGCTCGGGATCGTGAACTACCCCGGGGTGCAGGCGCTGCCGGGCATCGGCACGCTGTCGCTCGACGACATCCTCGACGCCATCGGGGTGTTGCTCGCGGCCAACGTCGACCCCAGCAGGTGCCGCATCTTCATGCGCTCCGGCACGTTTGTGCAGGTCCGGAAGATGAAGACTACCGACGGCAAGTACCTGTTGCAGCCCGACCCGACCGCGGATGGCGCCTATCGAATCCACGGGCTGCCGGTCGTCATCACCAACCGCCTGCCGGTCGCCGCGGGAGCGACGAGCGTGGTCGTTGCCGACATGAGCCAGGTGGCCGTGGCCCGCGACATGGCCCCCAGCGTCGTCGTGCTGCGAGAGCGCTACGCCGACACCGACGAGCAGGCCCTGCGCGTGGTGGCCCGTTACGACGCCGCACCGCTGAACCCCGACGCGGTGGTCCTGCTCGAAGACGTCACGGTCTGATCATGGCCCTCGTCGAGCCGGAGGCACTCCGGGCGTACCTGACGACGATGAGCGCCCCAGCAGCAGAGCACGCCGTTGCCGACCAGGCAGCCGCGACCGCCTCGACCTACGTCGCGGCCTTCTGCACCCGGCTGCGGGTTGGTGACCCCGTCCCGCCGGTCGTGGAGACCGTGGCCCTACACCTCGCCGCGCGCATCGCCAGCAACCCCCAGGCGATCCGCAGCGTGTCCGCTGAGGGCCAGTCCATCGACTTGCCGATGCTGGGCTTCACCTTCCTCGAAAGCCTGCTGCTAGCGCCTTATCGACGACGGACCGCCTGAGCGGTCGCACGTACCATGTGGCGTGCTTGCCAACCTTCTGCCTGGGTTCCGCCATACGCGAACCCCACTTGCCGCCGGTGTCCTATGGCTACTCATTGCCTGGTTGGCGATCGGGCCGGGCTTGCTACCGCAACCTGACGGCGGGGTGATCGAGGGGCGCCTGCACGATCTGGCCACCCTCGTCGGGCGCAATGTAATAGTCGGAACGCTCGCGTTGGTGGTCATACTCTTCGGTGGTCTGTTTCCAAGTCTGCCGGTCGGGTCGGTCGCTCGCCGGTTGCCGATCAATAAGGGTGACTGGAAGCGACTGACGGTCTGCCGACTTTTCGGGGTCGAGGGTGAACTGTCGACTCTTCAGGGCGACTTTAGACACTGGCTCCATCGGCGCGCATCGCTAGTGCCGCTGGACCTCGATTGGGCAGCATTCCAAGGCCGCTTATGCCCACCAAACCTGCAGGTCTCCGCGCGGGACCTCCAAGAGTTTGGCGCAACGAGCATTGGCAGGGAGACGTTGCGCAACGCGGACTTTGGTGACGCGGATAAGCAGGCCGGACCGCGCGATTGGCTGATGTGGGGACTTGCCGAGGCTTCACTCCAAGAGGAGTTATTGAGCGAACTGCCGCTCAGACTGCAGGTGCAGCGCGAGCAACTTTTTGTGACCTTCGACCGGATTCGAGCCGAATCGGAATTGCGCGCTGCAGTTGTGCTGCCTCTCACAGTCTTGTTGTGCATTCTGGCCAGCGACTCGGCCTTCTGGCTCCTGGCGCTTGCCGCTCCGCTGTGGCTCCTGCGCCAGGCCGTGCAGTCTCACGTCGAAGCCGAACAGAGGTTGCTCAGCGCGGTCAGATACGACGTGATTCAGTCTTCGACTGTGCAGTTCATGGACTCCGTAACTGACGACCCCGAGCCGCTGGGCCTGTAGCACACGGGGTCATCGTCCGTGGCGGCGGCAATCGAGTAGCCCCGTCGCCGCGTGACTGCTCTGTGACTAGAAGTCCGCGCTAAGCGGGTATACGCGATGACCTGGCCCGCTAAGCGTGTGTACAGCGAAAATCGCCTCTGACCTGCGACGACTGTACACACGCTTAGCGTACTGACCTGCGGCTTTAGGCCCCCCAGACAGTGCCCGGCCTACAGGCCAGCCCGTCCGCCCTCACCCCGTTCGACGGGGGAAACGCAAGCGGTGAGCCGGGCTCAGTCCGCAGATGGTCCCAGCTCGACGCCCGCTGGGTCGATGCCACCCACGTCGCTGCGAGCGGCCCGCACGAGGATCCGTTCCGCTGGGACTCGGGTGACCCCGTCGAGCTCGCCCGTTCCCGCGACGGCTCCACCCCGGACAGCGACAGCGCGTCCGACGTGCTGGCTGCGCGCGGACGAAGCGGTCAGCGCCGGCCCGTGCCTGCTAGCGCAGGGCGCAGGTGTTCGTCGCGTCCGAGCCGGCCGCGGGCCGACCGATCGTCCGGCTCCTGGCGGGCTTTCGATCGCGCTCCACCCAGGCCGACAGCTGCGTGAACGCCTTCCGGGCGCAGGGGAGGATCGGTCGGACGCGGTCGCCGTACTCAGCGTTGAGGCCGTCGACGTGCGTGCCGCCGACGATCCGGTAGTAGCGGTGGAGGTCGGCCCGGCCCTGACGCTTGATCATCTTGGTGTAGACGTCGGAGTCCGTGCTGATGGGCAGGAGGGCGTCAAGGGTGCCGTGCAGGGTGATCATCGGCCGACGCAGGTCGCCAGTGAGCTGCACCTTGCGCATGGCGGCGTGGGCCCGCGGCCGCTGGGCATAGTCGTAGTCGGCGTCGCAGCTGGGCGTCCCTGAGGCACAGAACGGGATGCCGGCGTTGAGATCTCCGTCGTACGACGGATCGAACTCTTCGCGGTAGAGGCGTTGGGTGAGGTCCCAGTAGACGCCGTAGTGGTACTCCCAGGTGAACTCCGAGCCGGCCGCGAAGCCCGCGGCGAGCATCCGGTCGTGCGCCGCCTCGTCGCCGGCCCGGTACGCCGGGTAGTCCCGCAGCGCGGTCGGCAGGTAGGTGAACAGGTTGGGTCCACTGGCGCGGAAGAGGGTTCCTTCCCAGTCGACGCCACCGTCATAGAGGCGCGGTCGGTTCTCCAGCTGCCAGCGCGTGAGGTAGCCGCCGTTGGAGATGCCGAACAAGTACGTGCGCCGCGGGGGCCGCTGGTAGGTCTGGTGGACCACTCGCTTCGTCGCTCTGGTCAGCTGGGTGACCCTGCGGTTCCACTCGGCGACCGCGTCGCCCGGCGTCGCGCCGTCGTTCTGGAAGGAGCTGCCGCTGTTGCCCTTGTCGGTCATCGCATATGCGTAACCCTTGGACAGCACCCAGTCGCTGAACAGGAAGTCGCCGGCGTACTGGGTGCGGGTGCCGGGGGCACCGCTGACCACAAGCTTGCCGTTCCATTGGTCGGGTAGGCGGATGACGAACTGGGCGTCGTGATTCCACCCGTTGTTGGTGTTCGACGTCGAGGTGTCCGGGAAGTAGCCGTCCACCTGGATCCCGGGGACGCCCGACGGGTTGTCCGTGCCGGGCGCGTTCAACCCTGACCAGTCGGAGGGGTTGGTGTGTCCGGTCTCCACCGTGCTCGCGGTGGTGAGGTCGCCCAGGCACGCGACCTTCTGCTCCTCGGCGTGTGGCACCGCGATCCGGCCCTGACCGGCGCAGTGGCGTGGAGCAGCCACCGCTGGGCTGCCCGCCTCGGCGACGAGGAGCAGCGAGGTGAGCAGGGTCATCGTGCCGAGGGCCGCGGAGAGAGTACGAGGGAGCATGCTCGAATTCTGCGGCACGAACCTGCGGTGTCAAGGTGTGAGCCCGCCACGAGCCGCGCCGGCACGACGGGCCCGGGCGCGGACGTCCGCCGGGGGGCCGGACGCTCTGGCGCCGCGGGTGGGCACTCACCACCACCGGGCCCAGGTGGTGGGGGTGGGTATGCCCGTATCCGCCTCTGTTCCGGGTCGACAGTCTTCGTGCGCGGCATCTACAGGCGTACTCGTCGTCGTCTGACTGTCGGGCCCACGGGCGCTCATCACCGGCGCCGCCAGCGACGTCGGTCGTGCCTGCGCGGGGCGCCATGTAGCGGCGGGCGCCGACGTCGTGGCGATGGACATCGAGGCGGACGGGGTCCGTCGCGTCGCCGGCGAGCTGGGTGGTGGGCCGTCGTCAAGGACTGGCCGACGCAGCTCTCTCGACGGACTGGCGCAGAACGTCGACGTCGTGGTCGACGACGCCGTCTTGCAGTCCGTGAGGCCGCTCCTGATCGCGCACTCCCGCCGCACCTGTACGAGCGAGGATGGGGCCGGAGTCGTCCTGAGTGAGCTCCGCGCACGGTCTGGTGGCCTCCCCGAACGATGCAGCCTCCGGGAGACCTGCCTCGTTGGTCTGTCGACTACCCGCTCGCACATCGATACCAAGTCGACACCGCGCACAGCCTCCTGTGTCTGCTCCGTCACACGAGTTCATGCCAAGGTGTGCACGACGATGGAGGTGCAAGCATGAGCAGCAGTGAGCACAGCGACGTCCACCGGACCTCCGGTGCGGGACCGATCCTCGAGGTCCGCGACCTCGTGGTCACCTACGGCGGCGCGGTCCAGGCGCTGCGCGGAATCAGCTTGTCGGTCGCCGAAGGCGCCGTGGTGGCGCTGCTCGGTAGCAACGGAGCAGGCAAGACGACTCTCCTGCGAGCGCTCTCCGGCACCCTGAGCCTGCACCGCGGGCGGGTCGAGAGCGGCGAGCTCCGGTATCGCGACACGAGCCTCAAGGGGCTCGACCCCGCACACTGCGTCTCCAGCGGGTTGGTCCAGGTCCCGGAGGGCCGCCGCATCTTCACCAGGCTCACCGTGGAGGAGAACCTCAAGGCCGGAGGCCTCGGCATCAAGGGCCGCGGGGACCGATCCGCGGACTACGACAGCATCTACACGATGTTCCCGGTGCTCGCCGAACGGAAGACACAGCGCGCCGGCCTGCTCTCAGGCGGCGAGCAGCAGATGCTGGCCATCGGTCGCGGCCTGATGGCGCACCCCAAGCTGCTGCTGCTCGACGAGCCGTCGCTGGGTCTCGCGCCCCGCATCATCGGACAGATCGGTGAGGTGATCGGCGAGATCAACCGCCAGGGCACCTCGGTGCTCCTCGTCGAGCAGAACGCGACAATGGCCCTCGGCGTCGCCGACGAAGCCTTCGTGCTCGATGTCGGGAAGGTGTCGCTCGCCGGCTCGGCCGCCGAGCTCTCCCGTTCCGACGCGGTGCAGCGCCTCTACCTCGGCCACGGCGCTGACGGCGCGCCCAGCCGCGGGGCATCCTCCACGCGATCGACCAGGAAGCTCACGAGGTGGTCCCAGTGACGACAACGCCACGCGTCAACCTACGAGAGGACGTCGAGACCCTCACGGTCGAGAACGTCACGGTGGAGTTCGGCGCCATCAAGGCGCTCTCGGACGTCTCCTTCACCGTGCGACCAGGCACGGTGCACGCAGTGATCGGACCCAACGGAGCCGGCAAGTCGACGATGTTCAACGTGCTCTCGGGGGTCTACGGGGCCTCCGCCGGCACCGTGACGCTCGGCACGACCGTGCTCAACGGTCTGCGCCCGCACAAGATCGCCCGCCTCGGCGTGGCTCGGGCGTTCCAGAACATCGCCCTCTCAGGCACCCAGACGGTTGCGGACAACCTGATGCTCGGTCGGCACGGCCTGACCAGGGCCGGGTTCCTCGCCTCCGGGCTGCGGCTCCCGACGGCGACGCGCGAGCAGCGTCGTCACGAGGAACGCGTCCGTGAGATCGCGGAGTTCCTCGAGCTCGGCGCCAAGCTCGACGTGCCGGTCGGGGTGCTGTCCTACGGCGACCAGAAGCGCGTGGAGGTGGCGCGTGCCCTGTGCACCGAGCCCCGGCTGCTGCTGCTCGACGAGCCGGTGGCAGGGATGAACGCCGAGGAGACCGAGCGGATGGCGCTGGCCGTGCTCGAGATCCGTGACGAGCTCGGCATCTCCATCGTCCTGGTCGAGCACGACATGGGGATGGTGATGAGCATTGCCGACCGGGTGACCGTCCTGGACTTCGGTCGGCTGATCGCCGACGGCACCCCGGACGAGACCCAGGCCGATCCCGAGGTCATCCGTGCCTACCTCGGCGCCGGAGACGACAGCGAGCCCTCCGACGCCGCTGAGCTGGACCACCACCACGAGGAGAGCTCGCCATGACACAGTTCCTGTCCCTGCTGCTCAACGGCCTCTCGCTCGGCGCCGTCTACGCGCTCATCGCGCTCGGCTTCGTGATCATCTTCAAGGCCAGCGAGGTCACGAGCTTCATGCAGGGCTCGCTCCTGCTCCTCGGCGCCTACCTGATCGGCCACTTCGACAACACGATCGGGTTCTGGCCGGCGCTGGTGGTCGGCATCGGCGGCGCCGCGATAGCCGCCATGCTGGTCGAGCGCCTGCTCATCAACCGGCTGCGCGGCGCGCCGGTGATCGGACTGGCGATCCTGACGATCGGGGTCGACCTCATCATCATCACCGAGCTGACCCGGCGTATCGGGTCCGACATCCTCAATGTGAGCCACCCGTGGGGGGGCAAGGCGATCTCGCTTGGTGGGGTCGGCATCACCGCCAACCGCGCTGTGGCCATCCTCGTCGCCGGGGTCCTCATCGCGGGGTTCTTCGTCGTCTTCAAGTACTCCAACTGGGGCATCTCCATGCGAGCCGCCGCCGAGGACGGTGAGGCCGCGGCACTGATGGGTATCCACCGAGGTCGGGTGTCAATGTTCGCCTGGATGCTCGCCGGCGTGCTCGCGGCAGTGGCTGGCCTGTTCGCCGTCGGATCGCCGACTCCCGGCGTGACACCTGCCGTCGCGACGGTGGCTCTGAGCGCCCTGCCGGCTGCGATCCTCGGCGGCCTGGACTCCACGGGTGGAGCCCTGGTGGGCGGCCTGACGATCGGGATCGCCGAGGCGATGGCCGCCGGCTACCAGGACCAGATCGCATTCCTCGGACGAGGCTTCGGCGACGTGGTCCCCTACGTCGTCATGGTCGCCGTCCTGCTGGTGCGACCATCCGGGCTCTTCGGCACCAAGGAGCTGACACGTGTCTGAGACCGCCACCGTCCAGGACACCGCACCGGACGCGAGCCCGAGGCCCAGCTCCGGGCCCGCCGGCCGGATCATCAAGCTCGTCGCGATCCTTGCCGCCGTCGTCGTGCTCCTGGCGATCCCGCTCTACGTCGAGGAGTTCTGGCTGCGTACCGGGTTCGCCGCCTTCGCCGCGATCATCGGCGCGCTCGGTCTCAACCTCCTGGTCGGGACGACTGGGCAGCTCTCGCTGGCCCACGCCTTCTTCCTGGCCGTCGGTGCCGTGACCTACACCTACGTCTCGGGCGCCCCAGGAGGCACGGCCAACGACTTCGGGGGCCTCGAGCTGCCGCCGGTCGTGGGCATGGCGCTCGGAGTGCTGGTCGCCGGGCTGGCCGGGGTCCTCTTCAGCCCGATCGCTGCTCGACTCCGCGGGATCTACCTCGGCATCGCCTCCCTGGGGCTGGTCTTCATCGGCCAGCACGTGCTCAACACGTGGACGTCGGTGACCGGTGGGTTCAACGGGCGCCTGGTGCCCACGTTCTCGCTCTTCGGCTTCAGCTTCGGTGGCCTCGACTCACCCGAGCTGGTGGTGGCCGGAGTGCCCTTCGGGCAGACCGAGCGGTTGTGGTACCTCGGGCTGGCCCTGTGCGTCGCGGCCTGCTGGTTCGCTGCGAACCTCGTGCACTCGCGCCCCGGACGCGCGCTGCAGACCATGCGTGACAGCGAGGTCGCAGCCGCTGTGATGGGCGTCGATGTCCGGTCCTACAAGGCTCGCGCGTTCCTGGTCTCCTCCATGTATGCCGGCATGGCCGGCGTGCTCTACGCCCTCTCGATCGGCTCGGTCGCGCCGGACTCCTTCGGCCTTGCGCTGTCGGTGCAGTTCCTCGCGATGATCGTGCTGGGTGGCCTGGGCTCGGTGACGGGCGCGATCCTGGGCGCCACCTTCGTCAGCTCGGCGCCCCTGATCCTGCAGCAGTACGCCGGCTCGCTGCCCTTCATCGTCGATCCCGGTCAGCCGGGGATCGTGGCGAGCCAGGCGGCCGCCTTCCTCTACGGCGGAGCGATCGTGCTCGTCGTGCTCTTCGAGCCCGGCGGACTCGCCGGACTCGCCCGCCGCCTGCGGCGCCCCCACCGTGCACCCGGCGCTGCGTCTGCGGCCGCCGGAGCCGATAACGATCAGTCCACGACGCCGGCACAAGCCGACCCGTCAACCAGAAGGGACAACTGATGAACAGGAATACCAAGCGAGGGGCAGTCACTCTGGTGTCGGTCACGATGCTGCTGGCCGCATCGGGTTGCAGCACGAAGTCGTCGGACAGCAGCTCGTCCGTGCAGGACGGTGTCACGGTCGGTCGTGGGATCGACGGCGACACCATCACGCTCGGCGCCCTCACCGACCTGACCGGCGTGTTCGCCGCGCTCGGCCAGGACATCACCAACGCCCAGTCGCTCTACTGGAAGTCGCAGAACGCCGGTGACAAGATCTGCGGCACCTACACGGTCGAGGAGACGGTCAAGGACCACGGCTACGACACGCAGCGAGGCATCCAGCTCTACAGCTCGATCCACAACGACGTGCTGGCCATCGAGCAGACGATCGGGTCCCCGATCAACACCGGGCTGCTCCCGCAGTTCGAGGCCGACCAGATGGTCAACATCCCGGCCGCGTGGGCGCAGTCGCTCTCGGAGTCCCCGGAGATCGCCATCGTGGGAGCGACCTACGAGGTCGAGATGATCAACGTGCTCGACTACCTCCTGCAGGAGGGCACGATCAAGGAGGGCGACACGATCGGCCACATCTACTTCGAGGGTGAGTACGGCGCCGGCGGTCTGGCCGGCTCCACGTACTTCGCCGAGCAGCATGGCATGGACGTCGTCGAGCAGCAGATCCTGGCCACCGACGCCGACATGACCGCTCAGGTCACCAAGCTCAAGGCCGAGGGCGTCGACGTGATCGCCCTCACCGTGGCTCCGGGACAGACCGCTTCGGTCGCCGGCGTGGCCGCGGCGCAGGGTCTCGACATCCCGATCGCGGGCAACAACCCGGTCTTCGCCCCGGCGCTGCTCGAGGGACCCTCTGGCGCCGCGCTGAAGGAGAACCTCTACGTCGCCTCGCCGGTGGCGCCGTTCGACAAGCTGCCTGACCTGCTGAAGTCCTACCAGGCCGAGTACCCCGGTGACCCCACGCTGGGTGTCGTCTTCGGCACTGCTGCGGCCGACGTGATGCGTCAGATCCTGGACAAGGCGTGCGAGGACGGCGACCTGACGCCTGAGGGTGTCAGCAAGGCCAAGGACGAGCTCGGCACCGTCGAGACCGAGGGCCTGGCTGTGCCGCTGACCTTCGAGGTCGGCAAGTCGCCCAGCGACGCCAGCTACATCTTCCGTGCCGCTGACGTGCCCGGCGGCGCGAAGTCGGTGTCCGACCTGTTCGTGGGCGACGACGTGGCCGGATTCATCTCCGGCGGCTGACACCTCACCCAGAGCGGCCCTGACCTGCGATCACCGCGGGGCAGGGCCGTTCTGGCACTCCGGCCGCGGGTGCCGCGGCCGGGACCTCCTGCCGCGAGCAACGCCGGCAGGCTCCCCACCACCGGAGCGGGTGCGCGTTGAACCCCTGCCCCATCAAGGACCCGGACAGATCCGGCCCGTCAGTCAGCACCGGTGTAGGCGCCACGAGCTGGTCGCGACCCTGCGGAAGGATGCGCCGAACCCACACCGTCGCTGCCGAGCCCTGATGGACGTGCACGGCCGGCTCACCCAGGTGCGTTGAGAGACGCACCTGGCACAGACGCCGGGGTTCGTTGGCGGCCGGATCCCGGGCGGCCCGCCGGCACGGCTCCGGAACTGGGATCATCGGGGTCGTGAGCCTTCAGTCCTACGACGTGTTGCCGGCCAACGAGGCGACCTGGGCCGACGTGGCGGCGGTCTTCGGAACTCGCGGGCCGTCCGCGCGTTGCTGGTGCCAGCGCTACAAGCTCGCCCCAGGTGAGGCGTTCGCGTCCTGTACGCCAGAGGACCGCGCGGACCGGTTGCGCGACCAGAGCGATGCGGGCCATCCGGCGTCCGAGGCTACGAGCGGCCTGGTTGCCTACGCCAACGGCGAGCCGGTGGGTTGGTGCGCGGTCGAGCCGCGAGCGGCCTTCGGCGGGCTGATGCGTAATGCCAGCATGGCGGCCTGGACCGGACGCGACGAGGACCGTGCGGATACTGCGGTCTGGGCCGTTACGTGTGTGCTGGTCAAGGCGGGCCACCGGCGCCGCGGAGTCAGCCGCGCACTGGTGCGGGCCGCGGTGGGCCACGCCCGCAGTGCCGGGGCCCGCGTGCTGGAGGGGTACCCGATGGCCACCGTCTCGGCGCTCAGCGAGGAGCTGCACCCCGGGATGCTGAGCGCCTTCCTGGACGCGGGCTTCGTCGAGGTGCACCGGCCCTCCGCGCGGCGGGCCGTCGTAGCGATCCAGCTGTGATCGCCCTTCACGGCCGGGACGGGACTGGCTCTACGATCGGCTCGTCGTCGGGCCTGCCGACGTACGACGGCTCCGCAACGCGAGCCGTGCCACCACGGGATCCGCTCCACGTAGCTATCGACGCCGGTCGGAGCGGCCCGCGACGAGCTCACAGCGCTACACCCTCGATGGACGGAGCCCGCAAAGGGTCAATGATCGGCGGTCGGTGACCGAGACCGCGGCCGGTAGCGGACTTGACGCCTCAGCAAGGCGCCCACGCGCCCCTGGAGTGCCGCCATGACGACAGAGATCGCCCGGTCGCTGCTGATCGTGGTGATCGCCGTACTCCAGGTCACTGTCGGTGTCCTTCAGCGCAAGGACCGCGCCCGCCGGAAGATGGCACTTGCTGCTGGAGCTGACCCGCCGATTCGCTCCACCCCTGCCACGAAAGCTCTGACGGGGCTGATGGTCGCGGCCCTGGCCGCCGTTGTCCTTCTGCTGGTCGTCTAGCCGGTGGGGCGAGTGCGCAGGTCGGCCTGGGTGGTCTTCTTTACTGCTGGTCAACACCGCAACCACCCACTTCAGGAGCCAGTGAGTGATCGCGGCGCTGTAGCTCCCATCCGCTTGCGGCGCAGCGGCGGCCACCGTCGTGCCGCAGGCAACCTGACTCGCAAGGGGATCTACTCGCGGAGCGTGTCAGTAGCCGATTAGCGACTGGAACAGGCTCGGCGCTCGGACCTCCTCTGCTCACCGTAGTAATTGCCGCGCCACCACCTATCAGATAATCTGATCTCGTGAAGACGATAAGTGCGACGGAAGCGAGTCGTTCTTTTGCGTCGCTGCTGAACGAGGCTGAACGAGGAGGCACGATCATCGTGACTCGTGGTGGTCGCCGCATCGCGACGATCGGCCCTGCCACCGCTGGTAATGGCGCTGCAGTGGCTGAGCTGCTTGCGTCGCCCGACATCGACGAGGACTTCGCGGCCGACGTCCTTGCCGCACGCGAGCTCGAGGCTCCGGCGTGGCCCGCAGACTGATCGTCGACACCAGTGTCCTGGTGATGTCGGAACGGAGTCAGGGGACTCTCACCGCTGCAATCGAGGCCGACGACGACCTCGCTATTGCCGCGATCACCGTGGCCGAACTTCGAACTGGTGTCGAGCTTGCCAGTGAGGCTCGCCGAGCGGCTCGCAGCGACTTCCTGGTGCGCGTGCTGGAGACGCTGCCGGTCGAGGCGTACGACCTGAGGACAGCCGAGGAGCACGGCCGGCTGCTGGCGCACGTGCACCGTGAGGGAACCAGACGCGGTGCTCACGACTTGATCATCGCCGCCACGGCCGCCGCCACAGCGCGCGTCGTTCTGACTGGTGACCGCAGCGCCCGTTTCGGCGACCTTCCCGGGGTCGACTGCATTCACTTGGGGTGAGCGCCCACGCGCTCGACCCCGGCGGCTCCGGGCGGGACCACAGGACCTGCCGAAAGTCGATGGTTGGAGAGCGAGTGGGGGGAGTCTCTGCCGATCGCCCGCCTCCGGCTAGGGAGCCAGACAGTCGATCGTCAGTCGGACCACGGCTCCAGGAGAGGCGACCACGTGCTGTGGCCGGAACGGACAGAAGCCCGTGCTCACGTCGTACTCCCCGACAGGAACCGCGAGCCGTGCGCGGCCGTCGGCGTCCGTGGTTGCGGTCCGCTCCACCCCCGCTGCATCGGTGACGGTGACGGTGACCACGGCTTCTCGCTGAGGCACGTGGTCCAGTGACGGCCCGAGGCCTCCCGAGCGCGAGAGGGTGACGGTGGTCTCGATCATCGACGAGGACACGGTGGACTTCGGCGGCCCCGAGCAACCCGACATGAGGATGGCCAACGTGGCCAGCGAGATCACTGCCCTCATCCGAGCAAGTATGCGCCCCACCGATCGCTCCCTTCACCGCTGTCGACGCGGCTCCCCGCCCTACGAAGTCCGATGACGTATCGGGTCGCTCCGCGAGCCCATCGTCAGTTCCTCTGGTCCCCTCCGGCCTTGCTCGTCGACGATCCCTCCTGGTGGCCACCCGCATCGCGGGGCGCAGCGACACCACAGGTCGAGGTGCGGGCGACCGATCGTCGGGTCGCCGCTCAGCCCCCGGCCTGGTCGTTGTCCTTCATCGACCCCCACCCGTGCCATCGGTCGATGGTCAGGACCGCCGTCGAGCGTGAGCGTTCCTGGTCGGGATAGTCCCTACCGATGTAGTGACGGGCGATCCGGTTGATGTCGGTCAGTCCCTGGTCGGGCCGGATCTCAATGACCCGGCCGAGCAGCGTGAGGTGGGTGTACCAGCTGTCGGCGTCGAGCACGGTCAGCGTCACCCTGGGGTCGCGCCGCAGGTGGCCGAGCCGGACGCGCCCGTCGTCCATGCTCAGCAGGACGTGGTCGTCCTCCCACAGGTACCAGGTCGGGGCCGAGACCGGTGAGCCGTCCTGGCGCAGGGTCGCCATCACCGACGGGTTGGGCCGGCGGAGCAGCTCGACCGCCTCCGGGGGAAGAGGTGGTGTGGACACGGGTGCTCCTCGGGGCCGGTGGGGCGGGTGTCGTCGACGACGGTGGTCACGCACACGGTCGCACGGAAGAGCGCTGAAGCAGTCACCCCGCCGCTCAGCCCGGGTAGCGCGAGTCGCGCCAGGCGAGAGCGGCCTTGAGCCCCTCGGCCCGGGCGATCGCGTCGAACTCCTGCTGCTCGGGGGTGTTGGCCGCGTTGAGGATCGCCGACAGGTCGAGGTTGGCGTTGACGGCCTCGCGCAGGCCCATGGCCTCGTAGGCGCGGTTGAGCGCCTGCTTGGTGAGCCGGAGCACGGCCAGCGGCGTGGGGACGATCCGTCGAGCGAGGTCCCACGCCGCGGCGTCGAGGTCGTCGCCGGGCACGACCCTGTTCACCAGCCCGGCCGCCAGCGCCGCCCGGGCGTCGATCCGGTCGCCGGTGAAGAGCAGCTCGTTGGTCTTCTTCTGCCCCAGCACGAATGGCATGAGCAGCGTGACCGGACCCGACCCGTACTGGATCTCGGGCTCCCCGAAGCTGGCGTCCTCCGCCGCGACGACGAGGTCGCAGGCCATCGCGACCTCGCAGCCCCCGGCCAGGCAGTAGCCCCGGACGACGGCGATGGTCGGCTTGGGGCAGGACCAGATCGCCATGGTCATGTCGGAGTCGCGCTGCAGCACGGCCCGCCAGTCCAGGGCCGACTCGGTGCCGTCCTCGACCTCG
Organism: uncultured Actinomycetota bacterium; assembly: GCA_963822495.1. Taxonomy (GTDB): domain Bacteria; phylum Actinomycetota; class Actinomycetes; order Propionibacteriales; family Nocardioidaceae; genus Nocardioides. Next base: position 59,343 of record CAWGHQ010000006.1, read on the forward strand.
TCGTTGAGGTCGAAACCCGCGCAGAACGCCCGCCCGGACCCGGCGACGAGCACCACCTTGACCGAGTCGTCGGCAGCGGCCTGCCCGATGCGGCGGGTGAGCTCCTCGACCATCTCCGCGTTGAGGGCGTTGAGCTTCTCGGGGCGGTTGAGGGTGATCGTCGCGACCCCCTGCTGGGTCTCGTACAGCACGACGTCGGTCATCAGGAGTGCTCCGTTCTGATCTGTCGGGGCGATCCTGCCTCACCCGCCGGTCGCGGCGTGCGGGGCGGGGTCGCGGAGGACCGGCCTCACCCCGCCGGAGGACCCGCCGAGGGGTGCGAGGACTACGGTGGTGGCTCTCGCCGGACCCGGTGCTCGCGGTCCGGCCGACGGGAGGGGGCAGGACCACGCTGCGCACACGCACCCTCGTCGCCCTGGTCGCGGCCACCCACCCGGTCCCGGCCCTCGCCGTCACCGTCCTGAGTGCGTTGCTGTGCCTGCCCGCGGGCCTCTCGCCGGCCCGCGCGGCGGTCGTCGTGGCGGCCGTCCTCACGGGCCAGCTCTCGATCGGCTGGTCCAACGACCTCGTCGACGCCCGCCGGGACGCCGCGGTCGGGCGGCGGGACAAGCCGCTGGCCACCGGCGCCGTCCCCGAGGCGCTGGTCCGGGCCGCCTGTGGCGGCGCCGTGGCCGCGACGGTCGTGCTCTCGCTGGCCAGCGGCCTCGCCCCGGGCCTGCTGCACCTGCTGCTCGTCGCCGCCGGGTGGGCCTACAACCTGGGGCTCAAGGCCACGGCCGCCTCCTGGCTGCCCTACGCGGTCGCCTTCGGCATCCTGCCGGTCTTCGTGTGGGCCGCCGGTGGTGGCCTGCCTGCCGGCTGGGTCGTCGTCGCCGGGGCGCTGCTGGGGGTCGGGGCGCACCTGCTCAACGCCGTGCCCGACCTCGCCGACGACGCAGCCACAGGAGTCCGGGGACTCCCCCACCGCCTCGGCGCCACCGCGTCCCGGGTGACGGCCGCGCTCCTGCTGGCCACCGCGAGCGTGGTCCTGACGGTGGGCGCGACCTCGGTCCCGGCCGGTGTCCGGCTGGCGGCGCTGCTGCTGGTCGCGGCGCTCTCGGTGGCTGCCGTGACCGCCCCCGGCCGTCAGGCCTTCCGCGCCGCGATCGCGATCGCCGGCATCGACGTCGTGATGCTGGTGGTCTCGTCATGAGCGCCGGCCCCGAGCAGTACGACGTGATCGTGCTCGGCGCCGGTCCCGCCGGCGCCGTCGCGGCGGTCGCTGCGAAGGCCGCCGACCCGTCCCTGAGGGTGCTGCTGCTCGACCGGGCCGCGTTCCCCCGCGACAAGTGCTGCGGTGACGGGATCGCCGCCCAGGCCGTCGACGTGCTGCGCGACCTCGGCATCGACGACGTCGTCGACGACTGGACGCCACTGCGCCGCCTCGAGCTCTCGCTGGGCCCGACGGCCGTCTCCGGCCGGATGAGCCGCGACGTCCACGTCATCCCCCGCGCCGTCCTGGACGCCCGGCTGGTCGAGCGAGCGGTCCAGCGGGGCGCCGACCTGCGCCGGCACCGGGCGGTGCGCGTCGAACCGTCCGGTGCGGCCGGGGTCACCGTCGACGACCGGTACCGCGCGCCGGTGCTGATCGGGGCCGACGGTGCGCACTCCCGCGTCCGCGCCGCGCTGCCCGACCTCCCCGCCCCCCGCCGCGCCCTGGCGTTGCGCGGGTACGCCCCGACCCCGGCGCACCGGGCAGGGCAGCAGGTCATCCGCTACGGGCCGCGCCGCCAACCGTCCTACGCCTGGGCCTTCGACCGGGGCGACGGGCTGTCGAACGTCGGCTACGGCGAGCTCGTCGACGGCACCGCGGAGCCGACCTCTCGGGCCGACCTGCTGGCCCAGCTCGAGGACCTCCTGCCCGGAACTGTCGCCGACGGAACCGACTGGAAGGGCCACCACCTCCCGCTGTCGGGGTTCCGGTGGCAGCAGCCCGACGGGCGCTGCCTGCTGGTCGGGGACGCCGCCGGCCTGGTCAACCCGATGACCGGGGAGGGCATCTACTACGCCGTCGCCACCGGCGCCCTCGCCGGCCGGGCCGCTGCCCGCGCACTCCGCGAGGACCGGCCCGAGCGGGCCGGCGCCGACTACCGCACCGCCGTCCGGCGACTGCTCGGCGCGCACCTGCGCCACACCTGGGCGGCCGGCAGCCTCTCGCGGCGTCCCCGCGTCGTCGCCGCCGGCATCCGGGCCGCGTCCCGCGACCAGGCCGTCTTCGACGACCTCGTCGAGATCGGCCTCGGCGGGGGCCGGATCACCCCTCGCCTCGGCCGGGGCCTGGCCACCCAGCTGCTGCCCCGTCCCGCCCGCAACCCCTCAGCGCCCGAGCCCCGACCCGCCCCCTGATCGGAGACACCATGCAGCTGCTCACCGTCCGCGGTGCCCTGCCCGAGCACCGCTACGCCCAGGAGCAGATCACCGAGGCCTTCACCGACGTCGTCTCCAACGGCACGCTCGACGAGCGGGTCCTGCGCCGCTTCCACCGCAACGCCGGGGTCGAGTACCGCCATCTCGCCCTGCCGCTGGCGGACTACGCCACCCTCACGGACTTCACCGCGAGCAACGACCGCTTCATCGACGAGGCCGTGGTGCTGGGCTCGCGGGCCGTCGAGGACGCCCTGAAGGCCGCCGGTCTGACCCCGACCGACGTCGACCTGCTGATCTCCGCGACCGTCACCGGCCTCGCCGTGCCGTCGCTGGACGCCCGGATCGCCGGCGTCGTCGGCCTGCGGCCCGACGTCAAGCGGATGCCCCTGGTCGGCCTGGGCTGCGTGGCCGGCGCGGCCGGCGTCGCGCGGCTGCACGACTACCTGCTCGGGCACCCCGACGACGTGGCCGTGCTCGTGGCCGTCGAGCTCTGCTCGCTCACCGTCCAGCGCGACGACGTCTCGGTGCCGAACCTGGTGGCCAGCGGGCTCTTCGGCGACGGCGCCTCGGCGGTCGTCGCCTCGGGCACGGCCCGGGAGGTGCCGGGACCGGCCCCGGTGCGGGTCCTGGCCACCCGCAGCCGGCTCTACCCCGACTCCGAGCGCACGATGGGCTTCGACGTCACCAGCACCGGGCTGCGGATCGTGCTCGACGCGGAGGTGCCGGCCATCGTGGGGCGCTACATCCGCGAGGACGTCGACGCCTTCCTCGCCGACGCCGGGCTGACCCGCGCCGACGTCGGCTGGTGGGTCTGCCACCCGGGCGGCCCGAAGGTGATCGAGGCCCTCCAGTCCGCCCTCGAGCTGACCCAGGAGGCGTTGCAGCTGACCTGGGACTCCCTGGCCGCGGTCGGCAACCTGTCCTCGGCCTCGGTGCTCCACGTCCTCCAGGACACCCTGCGCGACCGACCGCCAGCTCCTGGCTCGATCGGGGTGATGCTGGCGATGGGGCCCGGGTTCTGCTCCGAGCTGGTGCTGCTGCGCGCCACGCCGGCGCCATGACGTCGCTGACCGCGTTCTCGGTCGTCGTCGGGCTGGTCGCGCTGGAACGCCTCGCCGAGCTGGTCGTGTCGCGCCGCAACGCCGCCTGGAGCCTCGCCCGCGGTGGGCAGGAGACCGGGCAGGGCCACTACCCGGTGATGGTCGTGCTGCACACCGGCTTCCTGGTGGCGATGCTGGTCGAGGCCTTCGTCGTGCGGCCCGACGTCTCCCCGGTGCTGGCCTGGACGATGGTGGCGCTGGTGGTCGCCGCGCAGGCCCTGCGGTGGTGGTGCATCACGACCCTCGGGCCGCGCTGGAACACCCGGGTCATCGTGGTGCCCGGCCTGGCACCGGTGCGGTCGGGGCCCTACCGGGTCCTGTCCCACCCCAACTACGTGGCCGTCGTGATCGAGGGCGTCGCTCTTCCGCTGGTCCACGGCGCCTGGGTCACCGCGCTCGCCTTCACCGTGCTCAACGCCGCCCTGCTCACGGTGCGGCTCCGGGTCGAGGACGCCGCGCTCGCCGCGCTGCCCCGCGCCGAGCCGAGGGAGCCCAGCCGTGCGTGACCTCCTCGTCGCCGGTGGTGGGCCGGTCGGTCTGGCCGTGGCGCTGCACGCCGCCCGCGCCGGCCTCGACGTCGCCGTCCTCGAGCCCCGGACCGGTCCGGTCGACAAGGCGTGCGGCGAGGGCCTGATGCCCGGTGCCCTGGCGCGACTGGCCGCGCTGGGCGTCGACCCGGTCGGCGTCGACCTGCACGGCATCTGCTACCTCGACGGCCACCGCGAGGCACGCGCGGTGTTCCGCTCCGGTCCGGGCCGCGGCGTACGACGCACCACCCTGCACGCGGCCCTGGCCGGTCGGCTGGCCGCCGCCGGCGTGGAGGTCGTCGCCCGACCCGTGCGCGACGTGCAGGACCGCGGGGACCACGTCCTCGTCGACGGCGACCCGGCGCGCTACCTGGTGGCCGCCGACGGCCTGCACTCGCCCGTGCGCCGGCTGCTCGGGCTCGACGCGCCCTGCGACGGGCCGCGCCGCTTCGGGCAGCGGCTCCACGTCCGCACCTCGCCCTGGAGCAGCATGGTCGAGGTGCACTGGGCGCCGCACGCCGAGGCGTACGTGACCCCGGTGGCCCCGGACCTGGTCGGGGTGGCCGTCCTGACCGCCGACCGGACCCCGCTGGCCGACCTGCTCGCCGGGTTCCCACGGCTCGGCGAGCGCCTCGGTGACGCCGGACGCAGCGAGGTCCGCGGCGCCGGGCCCCTGCGCCGACGATCGACGCGACGCGTCCACGGCCGGGTGCTGCTTGCCGGGGACGCCGCCGGCTACGTCGATGCGCTGACCGGCGAGGGCATCGCCCTGGGCCTGGCCGAGGCCGAGGCGGCCGTGGGCGCCGTCGTGTCCGGCCAGCCCGAGGGCTACGAGGCGACGTGGCGCCACCTGCGCCGGCGCCACGAGCTGCTCACCCGTGCGCTCCTGGCCGCCACCCGGCACCCGGCCGTCCGCCGCCGCCTGGTCGGTGCGGCCTCGGCGGCCCCGTGGGCGTTCTCGGCCGCCGTCGACCAGCTCGCGAGGCCGGCATGAGCGGGCCGGCCGCACCGGAGCAGGTGGTGCTGCTCGACGAGCAGGGCCGGGCCACCGGCACCGCCGACAAGGCCGGCGTCCACCACACCGGGACCCCGCTCCACCTCGCCTTCTCCTGCTACGTCTTCGACGACCGTGGTCGCTTCCTGCTCACCCGTCGGGCCGCGTCGAAGCGCACCTGGCCGGCGGTGTGGACCAACTCCTGCTGCGGCCACCCCGGACCGGGCGAGCCCTTCGAGCAGGGCCTGCGCCGCCGGGTCGGCCAGGAGCTCGGCCTCGTCCTGGACGAGCTGCGCCTGGTCCTGCCGTCGTTCCGGTACCGGGCGGAGATGGCGGACGGGACTGCCGAGAACGAGATGTGCCCGGTCTTCGTCGCCACGGTGTCGGGCCCACCCCATCCCGACCCCGACCGAGGTCGACGAGGCGCTCTGGGTGGACTGGCGCACCTTCCGCGACGACGTGCTGGCCGGGCGCCAGGAGGTCAGCCCGTGGTGCCTCGAGCAGGTCGCGGCGCTGCCGGCGGACCCCCTCGCGGCGCCGGAGCAGCCGCGTGCCCTGCTGCCGCCCGCGGCCCGCTGAGCGAGTGCCTGAGCGACCCGTGGCTCCTGGACCGAGGCCCTGACCAGGCGCACGCGCACGTCGCGCGGCCCGGCGGCAGCGGACCGGCCGCCGTCACCGGTCACTCCACGGCCGCCCGGCCGCCTCCTCGACCGCGCGGACCCGGACCACGCGAATGCTCGCCGTGGCAGGCACCCTAGCCTTGGCCGGTGCTCGTCCTGCTGCCCCCGAGCGAGGGCAAGACGGCCCCGCGTCGCGGCGCCGCCCTCGACCTCGCCGCCCTCGGCTCCCCCGTGCTGACCCCGACCCGCCGACGCGTCCTGGACGCCCTCGTCGGCCTGTGTCGGGCCGACCCGGGGGCGGCGGCCACGACGCTCGGGCTCGGCCCCACCCAGCTCGACCTCGTGGCGCTCAACGCCGGGCTGCTCCAGGCACCCACGGCGCGAGCCGACCGCGTCTACACCGGCGTGCTCTACGACGCCTGGGACCCGGCGACGCTCACGCCCGGCGCCAAGCGCCGCGCAGCGGCTCGCGTCGCGGTGGTCTCGTCGGTCTTCGGCCTGGTCTCCCCCACCGACCGGATCCCGGCCTACCGCCTCTCGGGCGACGCCACCCTGCCGGGCCTCGGGGTCGTCGCCGGGCTCTGGCGCGAGGTGCTCGGTGCGGCCGTCCACGAGGCCCTCGGCCGCGGGCTGCTCGTCGACCTGCGCAGCACGACGTACGCCGCCTTCTGGCGGCCCGGACCGGACCTGGCCGCGCGGACCGCGACCGTCCGCGTCCTGCACGAGAGCGACGGAAGGCGCACGGTGGTGAGCCACTTCAACAAGGCCACCAAGGGCCGCCTCCTGCGCGAGCTGCTGGAGTCCGGCGCCGACCCGCGCACCCCCGGCGGCCTGGCCGGCGACCTGCGGGACCTCGGCTGGCGGGTGGAGGAGACGCCGGGGGCGAGAGGGGTCCGCCTCGACGTCGTCGTCAGCGCCCTCTGACCGCGACGAGCACCATCTCGGCGCGCGACGAGCGCCATCTCGGCGCGCGGCGAGCGCCATCTCGGCGCGCGGCGAGCGCCATCTCGGCTACCAGGTCGCGGCGGTGAAGGGATCGGTGGCCGGCGGGCGGGCGTTGAAGAGCCGAAGGGAGGCGCGGCCCGGTACCCCGGCGTGGCCGGGGTAGAAGGACAGGACGGTCACCGACGCGGGGGCCAGCTCCATCCGGAACACCACGTCGAGCGGCGCCTGGAGCGCCCGGGCCACCAGCACCTTGATCGGGGTGACGTGGCTGACCACGACCACGGTGCCCCCGGCGTGCTCGGCCAGCACCCGCTCGAGCGCCGCGAGCACGCGCGCCTCGACGGCCCGCATCGACTCCCCGCCACCGGCCGGGACGTCCACCGAGCCCAGCCAGGCGTCGAGGTCGGCGCGGTGCCGCTCGCCCACCTCGGCGAAGCTGAGACCGTCCCACGCACCGAACTCCATCTCGGCGAAGCCGGGCTCCTCGACCACGGGGCGCTCCAGCAGGGTCGCGACGATGTCGGCCGACTCGCGGGTGCGGCGCACCGGGGAGGCGATCACAGCGGAGACCTGCTCGGCCATCGGCCGCAACCACTCGCCGGTCGCCCGCACCTGCGCACGCCCCTCCTCGGTCAGCCCGGGGTTGGAGCCGCCGAGCCCGCCGCTGAAGCGTTTCTGCGCCGTCATCGGGGTCACGCCGTGCCGCACCAGGACCAGGGTGGTGGGGTCTTCGCCGGCCGGCGCCCAGCCGCGGGCCGGGTGCGCGGCGGTGGTGGTCGCGCCGTCCCGCGTGCCGTCGAGGGCCTCGTTGGCCAGGCGATCGGCGTGGCCGTTGCGCTCCCGCGGGATCCAGGTGTAGACCGTGCCCGCCGGCGCCAGCCCGGCTGCCTCCGCGGCCAGGGGGCGCATCGAAGGGTGCTTGATGCGCCAGCGACCCGACATCTGCTCGACCACGAGCCGGGAGTCCATCCGGACCTCGACGGAGGCGCCGGGCGCGAGGTCGGCGGCGAGTCGTAGACCGCCGATCAGGCCCCGGTACTCGGCGACGTTGTTGCTGGCCACCCCGATCCGGGTCCCGTCCTCGCCGAGGACCTGCCCGGTCCCGGCGTCGGTGAGGACGGCTCCGTACGCGGCGGGGCCGGGGTTGCCCCGAGACGCCCCGTCGGCCTCCACCACGACCGCGCGCGGTCCGGTGCTCACAACCCGCTCTGCTCGGTGCGGACGAGGATCCGGGTGCACTCCTCGCAGCGCACGACCTCCTCCGCCGGCAGCGCGCGGATCCGGGACAGCTCGGCGTTGTCGATGCCGAGCTGGCAGCCGCCGCACTGGCGCAGGCGCAGCTCGGAGGCGCCCACCCCTCCCTTGTGGTCGCGCAACCGGGTGTAGAGCGCCATCAGGTCGTCGGGCAGTCCGGCCGCGGCGGCCTCGCGGTCCCGGGCGACGCCGGCGGCCTCCTCGTCGATCTGGGCGAAGGCCTCGTCGCGCGTGCGCTCGTGCGCGGCCAGCTGGTCCTCGGTCGTGCCCAGCTCCGCCTCGAGCCCGCTGAGGGTGCGCTGGGCGTCCTCGACCTGGGCCATCACCTCCAGCTCGTCGTCCTCCAGCGCCCCGATGCGCCGCTCCAGCGACGTCAGCTCGTGCTGGAGCCGCTCGAGGTCCTTGGGCGGCACGAGTCCCTGCTCGAGCTTGACGGTGTCGCGGGCCCGTCTGGCCTTGACCTGCTCCACGTCGGCGTCGACCTTCTCCTGCTCGGCGACGAGGTCGTCGACCACGATGTGGGCATCGCGCAGCGCGTCGACGAGGCGGGCGCGCTCGGCGCGCAGGGTCGCGATGCTCGTCAGCTCGGGCAGGTGAGCGCGACGGTGCGCGAGGTGGTCGGCGGAGGCGTCGAGCGCCTGCACCTCGAGCAGCTGCTGCTGGGCGGACGGATCGGCTCTCAGGGGATGCTCCTGCGGTGGGGTGCGGGGTCAGGCCCGGAAGGTCCACGGGTCGGTGACCACGGTGCTGACACGGGTCTCCACCGTAGCGCCCAGGGCGTCGACCAGGCGGCGCTCCACCACCGGCAGCCAGGTCCACTCCGCCGCCCAGTGCGCGACGTCGACCAGGGCCGGGCCCTCGTGCTCGAGGAACTCCGAGGCCGGGTGGTGGCGCAGGTCGCTGGTGACGTAGGCATCGACACCGAGGGCCCGCACGTCGTCGAGGAGGAAGTCGCCGGCGCCCCCGCACACCGCGACGCGTCGGACCACCCGGTCTGGGTCGCCGCCCACCCGGACCCCGTGGACGGTCGCCGGCAGGCGCCTGGCCAGGGACGCCGCGAGGTCGCCGAGCGTCGTGGCCGGCACCGTCCCGACGCGACCGATCCCGGCCCGGGAGGTCCCGGGGTCGGCGAGCTCCACGACGTCGTAGGCCGGCTCCTCGTAGGGGTGTGCCGCCAGGAGCGCCCGCACGACGGCCGTCCGGTCGCGGCGCTCCAGGACCACCTCGACCCGCTCCTCCTCGACCGTCTCCGCCGTGCCCACCTCGCCGATCCTCGGGTGCGCCCCGGGCAGCGGTCGGAACCGGCCCTGGCCGGCCACCGAGAAGGAGGCCTGGTCGTAGTCCCCGATCCGGCCGGCGCCCGCGGCGGCCAACGCTGCGCGCAGGGCCGGCGCGTCACCCACCGGCACGAGTGCTGTCAGCTTGTCGAGCGCCGACGAGGTGCCCGGCGCCGGGCGCAACGGCTCGTGGTCGACGAGCCCGAGCGTGTCCGCCAGGGCCTCAGAGACGCCGCCCACCCCCACGTCGGCGTTGGTGTGGCTGGTCATCAGGGCGCAGCCGGCCCGCACCAGCGCGGTCAGCGTCCGGCCCTTGGGGGTGGTCGCCGCGACCGAGTGCACGCCCTTGAGCAGCAGCGGGTGGTGGGTCAGGAGGAGGTCGGCGCCCCAGGCCACGGCCTCGCGCGCCACGGCGGGCGAGGGGTCGACCGCGAGCAGGACCCGGCGGACGTCGTCGTCGGGGTCGCCGCACACCAGGCCGACGGCGTCCCAGGAGTCGGCCGCCGCGGGCGGGTACCACGCCTCGAGGAGGTCGACGACCTGCGACAGAGCGGGCATGGCCCCAGCGTAGTCAGCGACGCGGTCGTCGCCCTAGTTCACCTGCCGGGTGCTTCCCTCCCAGTAGGGCGCCCGCAGCTTGAACTTCTGCAGCTTGCCGGTCGCGGTGCGGGCCAGCTCGTCGCGCACCTCGACCGAGGTCGGGGCCTTGTAGCTGGCCGCCTTCTTCTTGCACCACGCGATCAGCTCCTCCTCGGTGACCTGCTCGCCCTCGGCGAGCACCACGAGCGCCTTGATGGTCTCGCCCCACTTCTCGCTGGGCACCCCGATCACCGCGACCTCGGCGACGGCCGGGTGGGAGAAGAGGACGTCCTCGACCTCGATCGAGGAGACGTTCTCGCCGCCGGTGATGATGACGTCCTTCTTGCGGTCGCTGATCGAGAGGTAGCCGTCCTCGCCGATGGTGCCGCCGTCGCCGGTGTGGAACCAGCCGTCGGCCAGGGCGGTCGCGCTCGCGTCCGGCTGCTCCCAGTAGCCCTCGAGCACCACGTTGGACCGGGCCAGGACCTCCCCGACCGCCCCGGCCTCAGCGTCCTCGCCGCCCTCGGCGTCGCCGTCGGCGATCTTGAGCCGGACTCCGATGGCCGGCGCACCGGCCCGCACCAGCTTGGAAGCGCGGTCCTCGGGGCTCAGGTCGTCCCACTCCGCGCGGGTGCGGTTGACGGTGAGCAGGGGCGAGGTCTCGGTGAGGCCGTAGATCTGGATGAACTCCCACCCGAGCTCCTCCTGCACCCGCACCACCGTCTTCGTGGGCGGTGGCGCGCCGGCCATGATGATCCGGACCTTGTCGCGGCCGGGGATCTCGCCCTCCCAGCTGCGGGCGGCGTCGAGGACGGCCGCGGCCACGGCGGGCGCGGCGCACATCATCGTCACGCCGTGCTCCTCGACCCGGCGCAGGATCTCGGCGCCGTCGATCTTGCGGATCACCACCTGCTTGACGCCGAGGCCGGACATGGCGAAGGGCATGCCCCAGCCGTTGCAGTGGAACATCGGCAGGGTGTGGAGGTACACGTCGCGATCGGTGACCGCGGTGTGCAGGGCGAAGGTGGTCGCGTTGACCCAGATGTTGCGGTGCGTGATCTGCACGCCCTTCGGGCGCGCGGTGGTGCCCGAGGTGTAGTTGATGCACGCCGTGGCGTTCTCGTCCGGCTCCCAGGGTTGCGGGTCCGCGGCGTCGGCCGGGGCGTAGAGGTGCTCGTCGTCGCCGAGCACGAAGCGGTGCTCGGCGGTGACGGCGGCGAGGGACTCGTCGATCTCGGGATCGACGTAGAGCACCCGGGCCCCGGAGTGCTCGACGATGTAGGAGACCTCGTCGGGGCTCAGGCGGAAGTTCACGGGGACCAGGACCCGGCCCGACCCGGCGACCCCGAAGAAGGCGGCCAGCAGCCGGGCGCTGTTGTGGCTGACCATCGCGACGCGCTCGCCCACGGCGATGCCGAGCTCGTCGAGCTTCGCGGCCTGCCGCCGGGCCAGCTCGCCGATCTCGGCGTAGGTCACCTCGCCCAGCGACGGTGCCGGCTGGTCGGGCTCGTCGACCACCCCGACCCGCTCGCCGTAGGCCTGCACGGCCCGGTCGATGAAGTCGTTGACGCTGAACGGGACGATCACGCTACCTCCTGGGGGCACCCGGCTGGTGATGCGCGTCACTCTAGCCACGCCGACGTTGGCGCCCGGTTGCCGGAGGTCGTCGCCACGCACGACGAAGGCCCACCGGTGGGTGACCGGTGGGCCTTCGTCGTCGAGCGATTGCCGGACAGGTGCGCCGGCGCGGGGTCAGAGGCCGGGCCAGCTGGCCTCGGTGACCTCTCCGCCCCGGACGTCGACCTCGAGGACGACCTCGACGGCGCCCTTGGGCACCAGCCGGTAGTGGCCCTCGACGAGGTCGGGGAAGACCAGGGACGGCACCTCCCCACCGCCGACCAACGGCCGGCGGACGACGGCCACGTGCCGGGGGTGGCCGGGACCGTGCCCGTGACCGTGACCGTGTCCGTGCCCGTGACCCTGTTCGTCCCCTTGACCGTCGGCCTCGGGACCGCTGGGGTGCTCGCCGGGAGCCAGCACCTCGACCTCGCTGGTGACCATCTCCAGAGGCATGGTCACCACCAGGGCTCCGACGTCACCCCCGACGTCGAGCAGGACCACGCCCTGCCCGGCGTCGGGGTTCTCCGGGGAGTCGGGGGCCCGCTCCCCGGCGTCGTTCACTCTGCCTCGTACCCGTTCGAGTCGGCCTTGGTCGTGCCGGGCACCGTCTGGTACCCGCCACCCGGCAGGGCGAGGAACGGGAACGTCCCGGTGCCCCGGGCGTTCGGCAACGCCTTCGTGCCGTCGGTGACGGCGGAGGCCGCGTCGTCCGGCTCGTAGTCGGGGTCGACGAGCGGGATGGTGAGCCCGGCGATGGCCCGCAGCTCGATGGTGACCACGTCGTCGTTGACCCGGCGACCGTTGGGGAAGCCGGCGTTGTCGCCGCCGAGGACGCCGAGGTCCTTGGCATCGGACATCTTCGTCGGCTCGACCGCCACGTTCAGGCGTAGCAGGTCGGCGCTGCCCGGCCCGGTGTAGGTCGAGAAGCCCAGCCCGACGCCCTTCGGGATCCCGGTGAAGAGGATCGCCTTGAGGTCCGCCCGCGGCTTGTCGTAGTCCTTGAGGTGCGGGAAGACGCCGGGGTAGAGGTAGGGCAGCAGCCCCTGCAGCTCGGGCCGGTTGACGTACTTGGTGTAGCGACCGTCGCTCGAGGGCGGCCGGGCGTTCCACTCGTCCTTCTCGCCCATCGGGATGATGACCTCGTTGATGAGCGGGTTGGCCAGTCGCGAGACCTGCGCCCACGGGCCGGTGCCGATGTACTTGCCCTGCTCGGCGTCGAAGACACGACCCTGGCGGCGGCTGGCGGTGGCCCACACGCCGATCGTCGACTTGCGAGCGTTCGGGTTCTTGGGCCGCGAGCCGTCGCGGGTCAGCTCGCCGATCGGGACCTCGATCGCGATCGAGTGCACGTTGTAGGCCTGCACCGAGTTGATGCCGTCCATGTTCTTCAGCGGGATCAGGTGGTTCTCGTTGAAGGGCCGCAGGCCGCCCAGGTCGAAGATGCTGCCGAGGTCGACGTGGAAGGCGTCCGCACGCTGCCCGGCGAAGAAGCGCCGGCGGTTGATCTTGTGCGTGGCCTGCCGCGAGAGCTTGGCGTAGTCGGGGGTGCTGCGTACCCCGACGTTGACGGGCGGGCAGGCGAGTCGCTTGGCCAGGACCTTGCGCTTGCCGTTCTTGACCCGGGTCACCGAGTAGAACTGCGGGCGGTTCCAGCTGTCGCTGTCGATGTTCTCGATCACGCCGGTGTTGTAGAGGAACGAGCCGGGGTTGCGCACCTCGGTGGTGAACTTGAACTCGTAGCTCACGTCGGGCTCGTGGTCGTTACGGTTCGAGACGTTGATCTTGTACAGCACGTCGTCGCCGAACTCGTAGAAGTTCGGGCCGCCGTTCGGCTGCTGCAACGGCAGGAAGTTGGCGATCAGGACGACGTTGTCAGGACGCTCGGGGTTGACGAACGCGTAGACGTCGGTGCCATCGGCGACCGGGTCCTTGGAGATTTCCGGTGCTTCGCGGTGGGACGACATATCACTTGCCTCCTGCGGCGTTGAGGATGCGGGTGGCGAGGTCGCGGTCGCGGACGACGACCTCGTCCTCCCCGACGAGCAGCTTCACCTGGTCGGTGTCGTCGGCGTCGACGACGGCGAGCACGCGCTGGCGGGCCCGCTCGGGGTGGGGCCGGGCTGCGGCCGCGGCGGTCGCGGTGCCGACGAGTGCGGCGCCCCCGACTGCTGCGGTGACGCCCGTCGCTGCGAGGAACTTCCTTCTGCTGGTGTCGCTCATGCGGATCCTCCGAAGGTGAATTGGTCACGGCGTGAGCCGCGTCACAGGGGCTTCGGAGCCGTGGCGACGCCGGATGGGACCATTCTCGATTCGTCTCACCATGCGGTCCCCACGGCGGTCACGCGCGGCGGGGCCGGCCCGACCGCCCCATGTGCGGTCGGCCCGGACCGACCCCGGCGGTCCCAGCCCCGAGGGGCAGGGACCGAGGGGTTCGGCGCCGAGGGCCGACCGGATGGGTCCGAGATCACCCGACCCCGCCTGGCGGATCGCCCGGTCGGCGGACCCCGGGCCGCGATGCCTCGGCTAGTGCCGACGCTGCCGCCACACCGAGCCGGCGTAGGCCGCCGCTGCGTAGACGATGGCCACGCCGATGGCCACGGCCGCGCCCTTCCACTGGCCGGTCGCCGCCAAGGCGCCGATGCCGGCCGAGGCCAGGACGATCCAGAAGACCTGCCCGACGTTCTCACGCCGCTCAGCCCGAGATGGCCCCTTCGAGCCGCTTGGCGTGGCCATGTCGCAGTCTCCCTAGTCCGTGCTGGGGTGGTCAAGGAGGTCGAAGGAGCACGACGCACCCCCGAGCACCGCGCCGAGCATCGTCGAGGCCTTGCCCTTGTTCCCCCCGATGGACGCCACGGCGACGCCCCTCAGGCACAGCGTCAACCGCACCCCTCGGTGCTGGTGTGGAAGTGCTGGTGGGAGGCGTGCTCGACGGTGCAGCCGTCGCGGCTGACCGGCTGGGCCTGGTGGGCGCAGAGGGGATCGAACCCCCGACATCTTCCTTGTAAGGGAAGCGCTCTACCGCTGAGCTATACGCCCCGGCGCGGGCGAGTCCGCCTCGGGCGCGCACAGGCTACGCGACACCCTCCGTACGGGCGCGGCCGATGCAAATGAACGTTGGACCGCCGGCGTCTCGGGTCGCCAGCGGTCCAACAGCTCAGAATCTAGACCACGAGGGGCCGTCCTGACCACGCCTCCCGCGAAAATGTCGGCGCCGCGTTCGACGAGCTGGGCGCGGTCTAGTCCACCGCGCGCAGCTGGCGCAGGTGCTCGTCGAGGTCGCGCCCCTCGGGCACCGCGTTGTGCACCGCCCACCGCACCGTGCCGCCGCGGTCCACGACGTAGGACGAGCGTCGCGGGGCGCCGGAGGACTCGTCGAAGACCTCGTAGGCGCGGCTCACCTCGCCGTGCGGCCAGAAGTCCGAGAGCAGCGGGAAGTTCAGGCCGTCGGAGTCGGCGAACGTGCGCAGCGCGAAGAGAGGGTCGCAGGAGATCGCGACGACCTCGGTGTCGAAGGTGACGAACTCAGCGAGTCGGTCGCGCACGCCGGCCATCTCGCCCGTGCAGACCCCGGAGAAGGCGAAGGGGTAGAAGAGGATGGCGACAGACTTGCTGCCCCGGAAGGACGAGAGGGTCAGGTCCTGCCCGAACTGGTCGCGCAGCGTGAAGTCCGGGGCCGGTCCTCCGATGCGCAGCCCCGGTCCGCTCACTCGTTGTCCTGCGCGTCGTCCGGCTCCTCGGCGTCGACCAGGTCCTTCTTCAGCACCTTGCCGGTCTCGTTGCGGGGCAGCTCGTCGACGAAGACGATCTCGCGCGGCACCTTGTAACGGGCGAGCTTCTCCTTGACCCAGGCCTTGAGCTCCTCCTCCTCGGTTGCGCCGCCCTGAGCGCCGCCGGCGAGCACCACGAAAGCCTTGAGCCGCTTGCCGTAGTCGTCGTCGTCGACCCCCACCGCAGCAACCTCGTCGACGGACTCGTGGCGCGCCAGGCAGTCCTCGACCTCCTGGGGGAACACGTTCTCGCCGCCGGAGACGATCATGTCGTCGTCGCGCCCCTCGACGTAGAGGCGGCCGTCCTCGCCGAAGCGCCCGACGTCGCCACTGGCCATGAGGTCGTCGACCATGTCCTTGTGGCCGCCGCCGGTGTAGCCCTCGAAGAGCAGGCCGTTGCCGACGAAGATGCGTCCGGAGCCGCCGGGAGCGACCTCCTGGTCGTCCTCGTCGAGGATCTTGACCACCGTGGCGTGCGGGGGCCGGCCGGCCGAGTCCGGCGCCTCGCGCAGGTCCTCGGGGGTCGCGATCGAGGCCCAGGCGACCTCGGTGGAGCCGTAGATGTTGTAGAGGTTGTCGCCGAACTCGTCCATCCATCGCGTGGCCAGGTCCCCCGGCAGCGCGGATCCCGAGGCCGCCACGACCGCGACCCTGCTCAGGTCGTAGGCGTCGAGGGTCGAGCGGTCCAGGCCCATCATCCGCTGGATCATCACCGGGATCACCACCAGCGACTCGCAGCGCTCGTCCTGGGTGGTGCGCAGGCACTCCTCGGGGTCGAAACGGCGTCGGAGCACGACCGTCGAGCCGAGGAGCATCGCCAGCGCCATGTGCGCGAACCCCCAGGTGTGGAACAGGGGCGCGGCGATGTGGGTGCGCCACCCGGCGCGCAGCGGCATGCGGCTCAGCAGCGACACGGCGGCGTCGACGCCGGCCTCGTTGCGCGGGGCGCCCTTGGGCGTCCCGGTGGTGCCGGAGGTGAGGATCACGATGCGGCCGTGGCGCTCGGGGGCGTCCAGGTCGTCCTCGGAGTGGTCCGCCAGCAGACCCTCCAGGGTAGGGGTGTCGCCGAGGCTTTCCGCGTCGCTGTCGACCCAGGCCACCACGCGCTGCTCCACGTGGGCCTGCGCCAGCAGGTCGGTGAACTCCTCGTCGTGGACGACCACGACCGGCGACTCGCGCTCGAGCACCTCGACCAGCTGGGGGCCGGCGAAGGCGGTGTTGAGGTAGAGCAGATCCGCTCCGAGCTTGGCCACCGCGACCGTCGCGTCGAGGAAGCCGCGGTGGTTGCGACACATCAGCGCCACCGCGTCGCCCTCACCGACACCCATCTCGCGCAGCCCACGGGCCAGGGCGTTCGAGCGGGCGTGCATCTCGCCGAAGGTCAGGGAGCCGAGCTCGTCGACCAGCCCCACCTGGTCGGGCGCCCGGAGGGCCAGGGTCACGAAGCCACCTGCCGGGCCGGTCCCCCAGTCCTTGAGCGCCTTGCCCAGCCGCGCCAGCACCGCGGGCGAGTAGGGACGGACGACGCCGGCCTTGGTGAGGACCTGCACGGTCACGCCGAGGTTGGCGGCACGAAGGGCGAGCTTGTCGAGCACGGGCGGTTCCTTGACGGTCGATAGCGGCGGAGGGAGTGGGTGGAGCGTGGCACACCTGCGCGGCCCCGTCTGCCCACCCGGCGCCGAGCGACCGGGCGCTCAGTCGGGCGTCTTGGGGGCGACCAGCCGCGTGGCGGCCCAGTCCGGGCTCACCATGACCGAGGTGGTCTGCGCGAGGCCGGCGACCGGCGCGGCCTCGGCGACGTCTGCCGCGGCCACGGCGTTGGGTCGTCCGACCTTGGGGGTCAGCAGCCAGATGGCGCCCCCTCCGACGAGGTCGGTCAGGGAGTCGACGAGTCCGTCGACCAGGTCGCCGTCGTCGTTGCGCCACCACAGGAGCACGGCGTCGACCACGTTGCCGTAGTCGCCGTCGACCATGTCGGCCTCGAGCGCGTCCTCGATCGCGACCCGCAGGGCGTCATCGGTGTCGCTGTCCCACCCGAGCTCCTGGATCACCATCCCGCGCTTGATGCCCAGCCTCTCGGCGGGGCCGGTGACCGATCCGGTCTGGGTGGGCCCGCCACCCGCGGTCGAGCTCACTGAGGCCTCCTGTCGACGTCGCCCCCGAGTGTTTCCCAGTGGGTCGCACGGCCGGGTCGCGTCACCACGACACCAGCCAAGGCGTAGTCCAGCGGAGTTGGGGCGGGCGCGCAACCCTGGAGGGCCCCGGGCGCTGCCCGTGACCGTACTGACGAGTAGACCGATCGGCGGATTTCGCGGGCTCCGCGCGCGTGCGACGATGAGGGGGTGACCGAGGAGAAGACCGCCCCGAAGCCCGTGGCCCCCGCCGTCCCCGCTGCCGCACCCGCGCCCGGCGCCGGGTCCCGCGCCGAGCGCAAGGCGTCGGTGATCCACGAGGGCCTGCCGACCCAGCTGCCCGACATCGACCCCGAGGAGACCCAGGACTGGATCGACTCCTTCGACGCGATGCTCGACCAGCGCGGCCGCGAGCGCGCGCGCTACGTGATGCTGCGCCTGCTCGAGCGGGCCCGCGAGACGCAGGTCGGCGTGCCGGCGCTGCGCAGCACCGACTACATCAACACGATCCCGCCCGAGCGCGAGCCGTGGTTCCCCGGCGACGAGGAGGCCGAGCGGCGCATCCGCGCGTTCATCCGCTGGAACGCCGCGGTGATGGTCTCCAGCGCCAACCGCAAGGGTCTCGAGGTCGGCGGTCACATCGCCACCTACCAGTCCTCGGCGAGCCTGTACGAGGTCGGCTTCAACCACTTCTTCCAGGGCAAGGACGCACCCGGCGGCGGCGACCAGGTCTACATCCAGGGCCACGGGTCGCCGGGCGTCTACGCCCGGGCCTTCCTCGAGGGCCGCCTCAACGAGGAGCAGCTCTACCGCTTCCGCCAGGAGGTGCAGCACGGCCCCGGCCGAGGGCTGCCGTCCTACCCGCACCCGCGGCTGATGCCCGAGTTCTGGGAGTTCCCGACGGTCTCCATGGGTCTGACCGGGATCAACTCGATCTACCAGGCGCGCTTCAACCGCTACCTGCACAACCGTGGCATCAAGGAGACCGACCAGCAGCACGTCTGGGCCTTCCTCGGCGACGGTGAGATGGCCGAGCCCGAGTCGCTGGGCGCCATCGGCGTCGCCGCCCGCGAGGAGCTCGACAACCTGACCTGGGTCATCAACTGCAACCTCCAGCAGCTCGACGGACCGGTGCGCGGCAACGGCAAGATCATCCAGGAGCTCGAGTCCACGTTCCGCGGTGCCGGCTGGAACGTGATCAAGGTGGTGTGGGGTCGCGAGTGGGACACCCTGCTCGCCCGCGACGTCGACGGCGTGCTGGTCAACCAGATGAACACCACGCCCGACGGCGCGTTCCAGAGCTACTCGGTCGAGAGCGGGGGCTACGTCCGGGAGAACTTCTTCGGGGGCGACCCGCGACTGCGCGCCATGGTCGAGCACATGAGCGACGACCACATCCGCAAGCTCCCGCGCGGCGGCCACGACTACCGCAAGGTCTACGCCGCCTTCGACGCCGCCAAGAAGCACGTCGGCCAGCCGACCGTGATCCTGGCCAAGACCGTCAAGGGCTGGACGATCGACGGCCTCGAGGGCAAGAACGCCAGCCACCAGATGAAGAAGCTGACGCCGGCGGACCTGAAGAAGTTCCGCGACCGGCTGTACCTCCCGATCTCGGACCGTGACCTCGACCGGTCCTACGAGGAGACCGGGGCCGCGCCGTTCTTCCACCCCGGCAAGGACTCCCCCGAGATCCAGTACATGCTCGACCGGCGCAAGCAGCTCGGCGGGTCGGTGCCCCGCCGGGTCAACCGGGCCAAGCTCCTCGACCTGCCCGGCGACGAGATGTACGCCGAGCTCAAGCAGGGCTCGGGAAAGAACCCGGTGGCGACCACCATGGCCTCGGTGCGCCTGCTCAAGGACTGGATGAAGGACCCGGCCATCGGCCAACGCATCGTGCCGATCGCGCCCGACGAGTACCGCACCTTCGGCATGGACTCGATGTTCCCCAGCGCGAAGGTCTACAACCCCGGCGGCATGCGCTACGAGTCGGTCGACCGCAAGCTGCTGCTGTCCTACAAGGAGTCCAAGCAGGGCCAGATGCTGCACGAGGGCATCTCCGAGGCGGGGGCGATGGCCTCGGCCACGGCGGCGGGCTCGGCCTACACCACGCACGGCGAGCACATGATCCCGTTCTACATCTTCTACTCGATGTTCGGCTTCCAGCGCACCGGCGACTCCATCTGGGCCATGGCCGACCAGATGGCGCGCGGGTTCCTGCTCGGGGCGACGGCCGGTCGCACCACGCTGACCGGTGAGGGCCTGCAGCACGCTGACGGCCACTCCCCGCTGCTGGCCGCGACCAACCCGGCGGTCGTCCACTACGACCCGGCCTTCGCCTACGAGGTCTCCCACGTGATGCGCAGCGGGCTCGAGCGCATGTACGGCGCGACCGAGGAGCACCCCGAGGGCGAGAACGTCATCTTCTACATGACGGTCTACAACGAGCCGGTCCCGCAGCCCAAGGAGCCCGAGGACCTCGACCACGAGGGCCTGCTCAAGGGCATGCACCGCATCGCCGCAGCCGGCGGCAAGGGCCCCACCGTGCGCCTGCTGGCCTCGGGCATCGCCTACCCGTGGATCGAGAAGGCCGCCCGGCTGCTGTCCGAGGACTGGGGCGTCCAGGCCGAGCTGTGGTCGGTGACGTCCTGGAACGAGATGGCCCGGGACGCCGTCGCGGTCGAGGAGTGGAACCTGCTGAACCCCGGCGAGCAGGCCCGCACCCCGTGGGTCGCCGGCCAGCTCGGTGAGGCCGTCGGTCCCACGGTCGCGGTCTCGGACTTCATGTGTGCCGTGCCGCTCCAGATCGCCCGCTGGGTGCCCGGGGACTACCGGGTGCTCGGCACCGACGGCTTCGGCTTCGCCGACACCCGCCCGGCGGCGCGACGGTTCTTCCACGTCGACGCCGAGTCGGTCGTCGTCCAGGCGCTCCAGGCTCTCGCTGACGCCGGCGAGGTCGAGCGCAGCCAGGTGGAGAAGGCCTTCGCGCAGTACCGCATCGACGACCCCACCGCGGTCGCCGACGTCGAGCAGGAGGGCGGCGACGCCTGAGCCCCGACGCCTGAGCCCCGACGCCTGGGCCCGCTGCCTGGGTGCCGGGGCCGGCGGTGCCGGTCCCCGGCTCAGGCGGAGTGGCCGCGCACGCTGCGCAGGTCCGGCGGCGGCGGTGCCGACCGGCCGTTCTTGAGCAGGGTGCGCCACTTCGCCCGCGAGTAGGTCGCCGGCTCGGTCGAGCGCACGAAGCCGTGCAGGATGCGCGCGAACCGCTCGGGGTGGTCCTTGTGGGGGAAGTGGCCGGCGTTGGGGATGACCTCGACGCGGGCCTTCGGAGCCAGCGCGGCCGCGTTGGCGGCGTGCCGTACGGGGATCACCTGGTCGTCCTGGCCCCACACCACGGCGATCGGCATCGCCTCGGTGAGGTAGGCGCGGTCGGCCATGCCGACGATCTGCCCGCGCCAGTCCACGACCGCGCCGACCACGTGGCGGATCGCGGCCCGGGCGTGGGGGTCCTTGAAGGTGTCGTAGATGTCGGCCACCTCGCCGAGGTCGCGCGTGTGACGCGAGCCGGTCGCGGCCAGCACGCGCATGCCGACCATCCCGACGTGGCGGACCCCCGGCATGGTCAGCACGCCCATCACCTGGTGGTAGCCGGGGCTGGTGATCGCGCGGATCAGCGGTGAGACCTCGGGTCCGAGGCCACCGGAACCGACGAGCACCATCCGCTCGGTGCGCTCGGGGAACTGGTAGGCGAACTGCATGGCGACCCCGCCGCCGAAGCTGTGCCCGACCACGGTGACCTTGTCGATCGACAGCACGGTGAGCAGGTCGCGCATGCCGTTGGCATAGCCGCCCAGGCTGTAGTCGGCGCGCGGCTTGGCCGACTGACCGTGGCCCAGCAGGTCGGGGGCCAGGACGGTGTAGTGCCGGGCCAGACGGTCGATCACGGGCTCCCACGTGGTGTGGTCGCAGCCCAGTCCGTGCAGGAGCAGGAGGGTCGGGCCCGAGCCGACCTTCACATAGGCGCGTCGGTGACCGTGGACGGTCACGAACTGCACCTCGTGGCGCGACTCGGGCACGACGACCTCCTGAAGATTCAGATCCCGGATTCAACCACGCACGAGGACCCGTCGGGCACGCCTGTGGGTGAAAGTCTCCATCCGTGCGGCACGGCGGGCCCTCGCCTCCGATGCCACCACGGCGCAGACCCGCCCGCCGCTAGGCTCCTCGGCGTGTCCTCCACCGCCGAAGCGGCGTGGCGCGCGCGGTGCGCCGACGCCGTCGCGCGCTCCACCGGCGCGCTCAGCACGGCCGCAGTGCGGCGCATGGAGACCGACCGCACCTGGTTCGCCGAGCTCGACGCCGAGAACCGGTCGTGGGTCGGGCTGATCCTGCAGGCGGGGGTACGTGGGTTCGCCGACTGGTTGCGGGCCGGGGAGCAGGCCTCGGCCGACGACGGCTCGGCGCTGGCCACCTCGGTCTTCGGTGCCGCCCCTCGCGCCCTGGCCGGGGTGATCACCCTGCAGCAGACCGTCGACCTCGTCCGGCTCTCGATCGAGGTCGTCGAGAGCAACATCGACACCATGGTCGATCCGGCCGACGCGGCCCACCTGCAGGTCGCCGCGTCCCGCTACGCCCGCGAGGTCGCGTTCGCCACCGCCGGGGTCTACGCCCGGGCGGCGGAGGCGCGCGGCGCGTGGGACGCCCGCCTGGAGGCCCTCGTGGTCGACGCCGTGCTGCGCGCCGAGGCCGACGAGACGGTCCTGTCCCGGGCCAGCGCGGTGGGGTGGGCCGGGAGGGGTGAGGTGGCCGTCGTGCTGGGCAGCGCCCCGAGGGGTGTCACCGCCCTCGCTCCCCGAACCGGCGAGTGGTCCGAGACGGGCCTGGTCGAGGCCGTGCGCCGCGCCGCCCGGGGCGGCGGCCTCGACGCCCTCTGCGCGGTGCAGGGCGAGCGGCTCGTGGTCCTGCTCGGAGGCGTCGAGGACGCCTGGGCGGCGGCCGCCAGCGTCGCCGACGCCTTCGGGGAGGGTCCGGTCGTGGTCGGACCGGTGACCGCGGACCTGCGCACCGCCCACGTCTCGGCGCGGGCGGCGCTCTCGGGGTACCGCGCGGCGGCCGGGTGGCCCGGGGCGCCCCGACCGGTGCTGAGCGTCGACCTGCTGCCGGAGCGGGTGCTGGGCGGCGACGGCCACGCCCGGCGGCACCTCGTCGAGGACGTGTACCGGCCGCTGGCGGCCGAGCGGGAGACCCTGGTGGAGACCCTGGCGGCCTGGTTCGCCAACGCCGGGTCGACCGAGGCGACCGCGCGAGCACTGTTCTGCCACCCCAACACCGTGCGCTACCGCCTGCGCCAGGTCGCGGAGACGACCGGCCTGGCTCCGCACGACCCACGCGACGCTCTGACCCTGCAGCTGGCGCTCGTCCTGGGCCGTCAGGGTCGCACCTGACGTGATCCCTGGGCGCCCGACGACGATAGGGGCGTTGTGGGGACCCGACAAAGAAACGGGGTCGAGATTCGTCCGCGTCGGAGGAGAATCCAGGGGGTCGGGGCGGCACAGTAGAGGAGTGCTCGTCATCGTCGCCCCCGGACAGGGAGCCCAGTCGCCCGGATTCCTCACGCCCTGGCTGGAGGATCCCACCTTCGCTGCCCGACTGGAGTGGCTCTCGACCGTGGCGGCCCTCGACCTGGCCCACTACGGGACCGTGGCCGACGCCGAGACCATCCGCGACACCAAGATCGCCCAGCCGCTGCTGGTCGGCACGGGTCTGGTCGCCGCCCTCGAGCTGTTCCCCCACCCCGCGGACGCCTTCGAGCAGGTCGGCGCGGTGGCTGGCCACAGCGTCGGCGAGCTCGCCGCTGCGGCCGGAGCCCGGGTGATGTCGGCCGAGCAGGCCATGGTGCTCGTCCGCGAACGCGGCCTGGCCATGGCCGAGGCCGCTGCGGCGACCCCGACCGGCATGACCGCGCTCCTCGGCGGCGACCGGGACGAGGTGCTCGCAGCACTGGAGCGTCACGGGCTCACCGCCGCCAACGACAACGGCCCCGGCCAGGTCGTGGCTGCCGGCACCCTCGAGCAGCTCGACGCCCTCGCCGGCGATCCTCCCGCCCGGGCCCGGCTGATGCCCCTTCCGGTCGCCGGCGCCTTCCACACCGAGCACATGGCCCCGGCCGTCGACCGGCTCAGCCGACTGGCGCGCTCGGTCTCGGTGCACGACCCGCGTACCGCGGTGATCAGCAACCGCGACGGCCAGGTCGTCCACGACGGACCCGACGTGCTGCGCCGCATCGTGGGCCAGATCGCCAGCCCGGTGCGGTGGGACCTCTGCCTGGAGACCATGTCCGACCTCGGTGTGACCGGCATCCTCGAGATGCCGCCGGCAGGGACGCTGACCGGCATCGCCAAGCGCGTCCTGAAGGGAGTCGAGACCTTCGCGCTGAAGGGGCCCGACCAGCTCGACGACGCGCGCGCCTTCTGCGCCAAGCACGGCGAGGGGTCGCTCATCGACAGCACCCCGTCGTGGCGCATGGTGGTCTCGCCGACCAAGGGGACCTTCCACCGCGCCGCGGAGGCCGACGTCGACCACCTCGCACCCGGCACGCCGATCGGCGCGGTCGCCAGCTCGCGCGACTCCGTGCAGGTCAGCGCCGCTCACGGCGGCCAGGTCGTCGAGTGGCTCGTCGAGGACGGCGACCTCGTCTCGCCCGGTCAGCCGTTGTTGCGTCTCTACCCGGCAGGAGCCACCTCATGAGCACCGCACTGCGTTCCTCCCAGGGCGCCGAGCACGCCAGGATCCTCGGCCTGGGGTCCTACCGGCCCTCGCTCGTGGTGCCCAACGCCGACGTCGTGGGCCCCATCGACTCCACCGACGAGTGGATCCAGCAGCGCTCGGGCATCAAGCAGCGCCGCTGGGCCTCCGACGAGGAGACCGTCCAGTCGATGTCGGTCGCAGCCAGCCGCATCGCCCTCGAGCACGCCGGTCTCGAGGCCCGCGAGATCGACTGCGTCGTGGTGGCCACCGTGAGCCACATGATGCAGACCCCCGCCGTCGCGACCCTGATCGCCCACGAGCTCGGCACCGAGCAGGCCGCGGCCTTCGACATCTCCGCCGCCTGCGCGGGCTTCTGCCACGGCGTGGGGATGGCGGCCGACTTCGTACGCGCCGGGAGCGCCCGTCACGTGCTGGTGATCGGCGTCGAGAAGCTCTCCGACATCACCAACCCCGACGACCGGGGCAGTGCCTTCATCTTCGCCGACGGCGCCGGCGCGGTCGTGGTCGGCCCCAGCGACGTCCCCGGCATCGGGCCCGTCGTGTGGGGCTCCGACGGCGAGCAGTACGACCTGATCCGCCAGCGCGAGGACTGGCGCGACGTCATCGTCGCCGAGAAGCCGGTCATGCCCCACCTGGTCATGCAGGGCAACGCGGTCTTCCGCTGGGCCTCCTTCGCGATGGCCAAGATCGGCCGGGAGGCGCTCGACCGGGCCGGCATCACCGCCGAGGACCTCGACTGCTTCGTCCCCCACCAGGCCAACATGCGCATCACCGACGCCATGGCCCGCTCGATGAAGCTGCCGGCCACGGTCCGGATCGCACGCGACATCGCCGAGCAGGGCAACACCTCGGCGGCCTCGATCCCGCTGGCCCTGGCCCGCATGTACGAGGAGGGCGACGCCGGCACGGGCGACACCGCGCTGCTGATCGCCTTCGGCGCCGGTCTGGCCTACGCCGCCCAGGTCGTCACCCTCCCCTAGTCCCCCGTCCGACCCGGGCCACCCCGGGCCGGACGGCCGCACCACCGCCCGGCGTCAACCGACGCAAGACGCAGAAGAAGGAGCCCCCGATGGCCACCACCGAAGAGATCCGCACCGACCTCGCCGAGATCACCAACGAGGTCGCCGGTACCGACACCGACGACGTCCAGCTCGACAAGTCCTTCACCGAGGACCTCGACATCGACTCGCTGTCGATGGTCGAGATCGTCGTGGCGTGCGAGGAGAAGTTCGGGGTGACCATCCCCGACGACGAGGTCAAGAACCTCAAGACCGTGGGCGACGCCGTCGCCTTCATCGAGCGCTCCCAGGGCTGAGGTGCGGCCGCGGCCCCCGGGCCGCGGCCGACCCGCACGACCTGCTTCCCGCATCAACCGTCGTCCGACAGGAGTCGATCAGCAGATGAGCACCCGCACCCGAGTCGTGGTCACCGGCATGGGCGTCACCAGCCCGGTCGGCGGTGACGTCCCCAGCACCTGGGAGAGCCTCGTCGCGGGGCGCTCAGGCATCCGCCCGCTCACCGAGGAGTGGGCCGAGACCCTGCCGGTCAAGATCGCCGGCCGCGTCGCGGTGGAGCCCTCCGAGGTGCTCGAGCGGGTCAAGGCCCGGCGCCTGGACCGCTCCACGCAGCTGGCCATGGTGGCCGCGATGGAGGCCTGGGCCGACAGCGGCCTGGCCGACGTCGAGGTCGACGGCGACCGGCTCGGCGTCGCGATGGCCTCCGGGATCGGCGGCGTGAACACGCTGCTCGACAACTACGACGTGCTCCGCGAGAAGGGTCCCCGCAGGGTGTCCCCCCTGGCCGTGCCGATGCTGATGCCCAACGCCCCGGCAGCCAACATCAGCCTCCTCATCGGAGCGCGGGGCGCGGTGAACACGCCGGTCTCGGCCTGCGCGTCGGGCAACGAGGCGATCAGCCTGGCCGTCGACCAGATCCGGCTGGGCCGCGCCGACATCGTCGTCGCCGGCGGCACCGAGGCGGCCATCCACCCGCTGCCGATGGCGGCGTTCGCCAACATGATGGCGCTGTCGAAGAACGACAGCGACCCCACCACGGTCTCTCGGCCCTGGGACACCGCGCGCGACGGCTTCGTGCTCGGTGAGGGCGCCGGGGTGCTGGTGCTGGAGTCCGAGGAGCACGCCGTGGCCCGCGGAGCGCGCATCTACGCCGAGGTCCTCGGGGCCGGCATCACCGCCGACTCCCACGACATCGCCCAGCCCGACCCGGCCGGACGCGGCGGCGCCCGCGCGATCCTGCGCGCGCTCGCCGAGTCCGAGGTCGAGCCCACCTCGATCGTCCACGTCAACGCCCACGCGACGTCGACGCCCAAGGGCGACATCGCCGAGGGCCTGATGCTGCACGCGACCCTCGGCGCGCACGCCTCGGAGGTCGTCGTGACCAGCACCAAGTCGATGACCGGGCACCTCCTGGGCGGGGCCGGGGCGCTCGAGGCGATCGCCACCGTGCTCGCCCTGCACCACCGCGTCGTACCCCCGACGATCAACCTCGACGACCAGGACCCCGAGGTCGACCTCGACATCGCGACCTCCGCTCGCGAGCTGCCCGCGGGTGACATCGCCGCCCTCAACAACTCCTTCGGCTTCGGTGGAGCCAACGTGGCCAGCCTCTTCGGCAGCCGCTGATGAGCCAGGCCGCCACGACACCCGCGCGCGCCTCAGAAGCGGCCAAGCCGGCCAAGCCGCCCCGCGAGGAGGACCCCCGCAACCCGGCGCACCGTCTCGCGGCCCTGCTCGACGACGGCACCTGCGAGCTGCTGACACCCCTCGACGACTCCGGGATGCTCGCCGCCACCGGGCGCGTCGACGGTACCGACGTCGTCGCCTTCTGCTCCGACGCCACCGTGATGGGCGGCGCGATGGGCGACGACGGCTGCCGGGTCGTGGTCGACGCCTACCACCGGGCGATGACCGACAACGTCCCGATCATCGGCCTGTGGCACTCCGGCGGGGCGCGCCTGGCCGAGGGCGTGCTGTCGTTGCACGCCGTGGGCCGCATCTTCCAGGTGATGACGCAGGCCTCGGGCCGCATCCCCCAGATCTCGGTCGTGCTCGGTCCGGCGGCCGGTGGCGCGGCGTACGGTCCGGCACTGACCGACGTGGTGATCCTCGGCCCCGAGGGCCGCATCTTCGTCACCGGCCCGGACGTCGTGCGGTCGGTGACCGGGGAGGCCGTCGACATGCTCCGGCTCGGCGGACCCGAGCCCCACGGGAGGCGCTCCGGGGTGGTGCACGTGCTCACCGACTCCGAGGGCGAGGCCCTGGACCGTGCCCGCACGATCGCCCACCTGCTCGGTACCCAGGGCAGCCTGCGCGTGGCCGACGTCGTCGATCGTGACCTGGCCGCGCTGCTGCCCGAGTCCAGGAAGCGGGCCTACGACGTCCACCCCCTCGTCGACGGCGTCCTCGACGAGGGCTCGATGCAGGAGCTCCACGAGCGCTGGGCGCCCAACATCGTCACCGCGCTCGGACGCTTCGGCGGCCGCACCGTCGGCGTCGTGGCCAACAACCCGCTGCGTCTCGGTGGCTGCCTCGACTCGCTGTCGGCCGAGAAGGCCTCCCGCTTCGTGCGGATGTGCGACGCGCTCGGCGTCCCCCTGATCGTGCTCGTCGACGTCCCCGGCTACCTGCCCGGGGTCGGCCAGGAGTGGGACGGCGTGGTGCGCCGCGGGGCCAAGCTGTTGCACGCCTTCGGCGAGTGCGTCGTGCCGCGCGTCACGCTGGTGACCCGCAAGACCTACGGCGGTGCCTACATCGCCATGAACGCCCGGTCGCTGGGCGCCACCCGCGTCTTCGCCTGGCCGGGCGCCGAGGTCGCCGTGATGGGCTCGATCGCCGCGGTGCGCATCTTGCACCGGCGCAAGCTGGCCGAGGTCGCCCCCGACCTGCGACCCCGCCTCGAGGCCGAGCTCGCCGCCGAGCACGAGCGGCTCGCCGGCGGCGTCGAGCGAGCCGTCGAGATCGGGGTCGTCGACGAGGTCGTCGAGCCGTCCGCCACCCGGTCGGCCCTGGCCCGCGCCTTCGACGACGCAGTGCAGAGCTCGGGCGTGCGTCGAGGGGCGCACGGCAACATCCCTCTCTGAGCCCCGATCGGCAACCGTCGGCTCGGCTCAGCGGGGGCCACGGGCCTCAGACGACCTGGTGCAGCCACCGCACCGGGGCACCGTCGCCGGCGTGGCGGAAGGTCTCGAGCTCGTCGTCCCAGGGCTTGCCGAGCAGCCGGTCGATCTCGACGAGCAGCGTCGTGTCGCCGACCGCGGCCTTGATCACCGCCGCCTTCAGGCGGTCCTCGGGGATCATGATGTCGCCGTGCAGCCCGATCACGGCGTGCAGCACGCCGAGTGAGGGTGTCGAGGCGTAGCGGCAGCCCTCGGTCGAGGGTGTCGCCTCCTCGGTGACCTCGAAGCGCAACCGCTCCCAGCCCCGCAGCGCAGAGGTGATCGCCGCCGCCGACCCGACGGCGCCCGACCACGACAGCTCCGTCCGGTAGCTGCCGGCCTGCGCAGGCTGCGGCGTCCAGGAGGGGTTGACGGCAACACCGAGCACGCCACCGACGGCCCACTCGATGTGGGGGCACAGCGCCGAGGGCGTGGAGTGCACGTACAGCACCCCACGCGTGACGGCGCGGGCCGAGCTTCCTGCAGTCACCCTGGCGTCCATGGTTGATGGCCTCCATCGTTCGCGGTGGGTGTTCCCACCTCGGCGCGAGCTACGCCTTCCCCAGCGGGCTCGTGTGATGGTCAAGATGACAGCTGTGTAGTTGTGCTACCAGTGTGAGGCATGGGGCGCAGGAGCACCAGCCGAACGCCGACATCCGAGGCCCGAAGTGGCTCCGGACCCGCGCGGTTGGCCTACTGTGTGGCCGTGCCGTTGTCGTCGACCACTCCCTCGCGCTTGGTGGTGACCGCCGCGCAGTGTGCCGCGATCCTCGCGGTCGGGCTGCTGTGTGTCGGCTTCGTCTACACCACCACGCCCGACCCCCTGCCCGTCGACGACCTCGAGCTCACGGCGTCGGTGCCGGCCGGGCAGTCGGTCTACGTCGGGGTCTTCGCACCGCCGTCCGGGTTCGACCGGACGCTGCACGTCTCCGGGGTGCAGGTGCACACCACCAGCACCGCCGACGTCTCCGTCGTGCCCCTGCTGTGCCGCGCCGGTGACGTGGGCGTCACCCTCGCCCCCGGGGACTTCTGCGAGGAGGTGGTCGACCCCGAGGGGAACGACCTCACCACCGGCGACGACGTGCTGCTGCAGGTGACCGGGTCCGAGGCCGCGGTGGCCGTGGTGGACCGGGTTCAGATCACCTTCCGCGACGGACTGCGGTGGGGCACCCTCGAGGCCGGGAACCCGACCGAGATCAGAATTCTTCCTCCGTGAGGGGCGGGTCCAGCGGCAGCGGCGGGTTGCGCCGGTCCAGCTCGCGCTCGAGTTCGCCGGCCCGCTGACCGGCGTCGGTCACGTCCTCGCCGTCGATGGCCATGGTGCGGTGGAACCAGGCCAGCGCGTCCTGCTCCCGGCCCGCCGCCAGCAACGTGTCGGCGTAGGCGTAGCGCAGTCGCACCATCCAGGGCGACCGGTTCTGCGAGTTCAGCGGGGAGAGCTCCAGGACCCGCAGCGCGGCGTCGTACTGCCCCATGTCGCGGCGGGCGCCGGCCTCGACGATCGTCATCTCCGCACGCGGCTCGGGCGCGAACCCGGCTACCGAGGGGCTCTTCGCCAGCTTCAGGGCCTGCTCGGGGTTGCCGAGGGCGCGGTGGCAGTCGGCCATCATCGGCAGGTAGCCCGTGGCGCCGTTCATCCGCTTCGCCGCCCTCAGCTCGGAGAGCGCCTCGGCGTAGTGCCCGGCGGCGTAGGCCGCCTCGCCGGTCGCCTCCCGCACCACGGCCAGTCTCGGTGCGCGGGCACGGGCGGCCATGGCGTGGCGGTAGGCGGTCTCGGGGTCGTCGTCGATGAGCATGCCGGCCGCTGCCAGGTGCCGCGCGACGCGCGCGGCGAGCTTCTCCGGGAGCCCCTTGAGCTGCCCGGAGACCGAGCGATCGAGCTCTCCGCCCGTCACGTCCTCGGGAAGCGGCGGGCCGTCGTAGCGCTCCTGGTCCTCGCTGCGCGGCTTCTGCTGGTCCGCCGGACGGCTGAAGTCACGCCGCTGGCCACCGCCCGCTCCACGTCGGGCATCACCGGCGCCCCGCGTACCGCCGGCGGTCCGGGGTGCACGGCTGCCGCCGGCGGGCCGGCTCGACCGCGAGTCACGTCGTTCCTGCGCCACGTCCTGCCACCTTCTCCATCTGGTCGTGGGGACGCCGATCCGGCGCACCCGTAAATAGCGTAGAGGCCATCGGCTGTGCCGATGGCCTCTACTAAGTGTTGTCCGGCGGCGTCCTACTCTCCCACGACCTCGCGGTCGCAGTACCATCGGCGCTGAGAGGCTTAACTTCCGGGTTCGGGATGGGACCGGGTGTTTCCCTCTCGCTATGGCCGCCGTAACTCTATGACCCCCGATAGTCCCTGCTCGCACCCGGGCCCCGTCGTTGACGGGTGGGGTGGTAGGGGTGGGGGTGGAATGTGTGGACGCGATCAATGACAGATCGTTGTGTGCGCGGTGTTTGTAGTCATGGTTGAGGGTTTGTGAGGCAAGCCCTCGGCCTATTAGTACCGGTCGGCTAGGCATTGCTGCTGTACACCTCCGGCCTATCAACCCCATGGTCTGTGGGGGGCCTTACCCCATAACGGGTGGGAAACCTCATCTTGAAACGTGCTTCCCGCTTAGATGCATTCAGCGGTTATCACTTCCGAACGTAGCCAACCAGCCCTGCCCCTGGCGGGACAACTGGCACACCAGAGGTTCGTCCATCCCGGTCCTCTCGTACTAGGGACAGCCTTTCTCAAGTTTCCTGCGCGCGCGGCGGATAGGGACCGAACTGTCTCACGACGTTCTAAACCCAGCTCGCGTGCCGCTTTAATGGGCGAACAGCCCAACCCTTGGGACCTACTCCAGCCCCAGGATGCGACGAGCCGACATCGAGGTGCCAAACCATCCCGTCGATATGGACTCTTGGGGAAGATCAGCCTGTTATCCCCGGGGTACCTTTTATCCGTTGAGCGACACCCCATCCACATGGTGGTGCCGGATCACTAGTTCCGACTTTCGTCCCTGCTCGACATGTCTGTCTCACAGTCAAGCTCCCTTGTGCACTTACACTCGCCACCTGATTGCCAACCAGGCTGAGGGAACCTTTGAGCGCCTCCGTTACTCTTTAGGAGGCAACCGCCCCAGTTAAACTACCCATCAGGCACTGTCCCTGATCCAGATCATGGACCTAGGTTAGACATCTAGTACGACCAGAGTGGTATTTCAACGTTGACTCCACCACCACTGGCGTGGCCGCTTCACAGTCTCCCACCTATCCTACACAAGCCGAACCAAACACCAATACCAAACTATAGTAAAGGTCCCGGGGTCTTTCCGTCCTGCCGCGCGTAACGAGCATCTTTACTCGTAGTGCAATTTCGCCGAGTCCATGGTCGAGACAGCGCCCAAGTCGTTACTCCATTCGTGCAGGTCGGAACTTACCCGACAAGGAATTTCGCTACCTTAGGATGGTTATAGTTACCACCGCCGTTTACTGGGGCTTAAATTCTCCGCTTCAACCCCCGAAAGGGGTCTAACAGGTCCTCTTAACCTTCCAGCACCGGGCAGGAGTCAGTCCGTATACATCGTCTTACAACTTCGCACGGACCTGTGTTTTTAGTAAACAGTCGCTTGGGCCTGGTCTCTGCGGCCCTCCCCGCTTCACACAGCTAGTGTGCTGACGGTTCGGGCCCCCCTTCTCCCGAAGTTACGGGGGCATTTTGCCGAGTTCCTTAACCATGGTTCACTCGATCGCCTCGGTATTCTCTACCTGATCACCTGAGTCGGTTTGGGGTACGGGCGGCGCATAGCTCGCTAGAGGTTTTTCTCGACAGCATAGGATCACCCACTTCGGCCATAAGGCCTCGGCATCACATCTCAGGCACGTCATCCAAGACAGGGCCCCGGATTTCCCTAGGACCCACCCTACGTGCTTACCCACGCACAACCATCGGCGTGGCTGGGCTACCTTCCTGCGTCACCCCATCGCTTGACTACTACCGGATCGGGTCGTGCGCTCCCCCTGCACGTGACCACCAAAGGCGGCCATCACACAGGCTTCGGGCACTTAGCATCACCGGACTCGTCATGGGCGCTACTTTGCCGGTACGGGAATATCAACCCGTTGTCCATCGACTACGCCTGTCGGCCTCGCCTTAGGTCCCGACTTACCCAGGGCAGATTAGCTTGACCCTGGAACCCTTGATCAATCGGCGCACGGGTTTCTCACCCGTGATTCGCTACTCATGCCTGCATTCTCACTCGTGTCGCATCCACCACTGGATCACTCCGCAGCTTCACCCGCGACACGACGCTCCCCTACCCATCCCCATACCCGTTAAGGCCGCGCACCAAAGCGCACTAGGAATGCCATAGCTTCGGCGGATGACTTGAGCCCCGCTACATTGTCGGCGCGGAATCACTTGACCAGTGAGCTATTACGCACTCTTTCAAGGGTGGCTGCTTCCAAGCCAACCTCCTGGTTGTCAATGCGACTCCACATCCTTTTCCACTTAGTCACCGCTTAGGGGCCTTAGCTGATGGTCTGGGCTGTTTCCCTCTCGACTACGAACCTTATCGCCCGCAGTCTCACTGCTGCGCTCTCACTTACCGGCATTCGGAGTTTGGCTAACGTCAGTAACCTGGTCGGGCCCATCGGCTATCCAGTGCTCTACCTCCGGCAAGAAACACACAACGCTGCACCTAAATGCATTTCGGGGAGAACCAGCTATCACGGAGTTTGATTGGCCTTTCACCCCTATCCACAGGTCATCCCCTCAGTTTTCAACCTAAGTGGGTTCGGTCCTCCACGCGGTCTTACCCGCGCTTCAACCTGCCCATGGATAGATCACTCCGCTTCGGGTCTTGATCGTGCTACTGCACCGCCCTATTAGGACTCGCTTTCGCTACGGCTTCCCCACACGGGTTAACCTCGCAACACAACGCAAACTCGCAGGCTCATTCTTCAAAAGGCACGCCATCACCTCGGCACAAGGCCTCAGCTCTGACGGATTGTAGGCACACGGTTTCAGGTACTATTTCACTCCCCGCCAGGGGTACTTTTCACCTTTCCCTCACGGTACTTGTCCGCTATCGGTCATCGAGAAGTATTTAGGCTTAACGGGTGGTCCCGCCAGATTCACACAGAATTTCAGGAGTTCCGTGCTACTTGGGAATACGTCAACGGAGATGCGCGCTTACGCCAACGGGGCTATCACCCTCTACGGCACTGCTTTCCAGCAGACTCAAGCCTCACACACATTTTCTTACTCCGCGACACGTCGACAGCCGCATCAAGACACATCCCACAACCCCGGCAACGCAACCCCTGTCAGGTATCACACGCCACCGGTTTGGCCTCATCCGATTTCGCTCGCCACTACTCTCGGAATCACTATTGTTTTCTCTTCCTATGGGTACTGAGATGTTTCACTTCCCCACGTTCCCTCCACACACCCTATACATTCAGGTGCAGGTAACTGGACATAACTCCAGCCAGGTTTCCCCATTCGGACACCCCCGGATCACAGCTCGGTTGCCAACTCCCCAGGGCTTATCGCAGGCTCCAACGTCCTTCATCGGCTCTCGATGCCAAGGCATCCACCGTGTGCCCTTGTCAGCTTGCCACTCACAAACACTCAACAAAAACTACAAAGACACACTACAATCTAATATCAAACACTACCCCGCACACAGCCAACCCCCACCAGAAAACCAATGGGGGCCACCACGACACGGAGCAGATGCTCGCGTCCACTATCCAACAATCAAACAACCAGAAGACAACCAGCAACACCCACCCACCAAGGACAAGCACCACCGATGCTCCACCACCAAGGCGTGATGCCTCAGACACCCAACAGCGTGTCTCGCCCCACCCGCACCAGCCACCCACACAACGCAGGCAACCACCACGAACAAGCACATCGATGAGTCCACTATCCGAGCACCACCATGACCTGGCCGAACACTCGCCGACCAGTGGTGTGCGTGCTCCTTAGAAAGGAGGTGATCCAGCCGCACCTTCCGGTACGGCTACCTTGTTACGACTTCGTCCCAATCGCCAGCCCCACCTTCGACGGCTCCCCCCACAAGGGTTGGGCCACCGGCTTCGGGTGTTGCCGACTTTCGTGACGTGACGGGCGGTGTGTACAAGGCCCGGGAACGTATTCACCGCAGCGTTGCTGATCTGCGATTACTAGCG
The DNA here is from genome assembly GCA_963822495.1 of uncultured Actinomycetota bacterium. Classification (GTDB taxonomy): domain Bacteria; phylum Actinomycetota; class Actinomycetes; order Propionibacteriales; family Nocardioidaceae; genus Nocardioides. The sequence continues at coordinate 93,671 of CAWGHQ010000006.1, forward strand.
ACTCCGACTTCATGGGGTCGAGTTGCAGACCCCAATCCGAACTGAGACCGGCTTTTTGGGATTCGCTCCGCCTTACAGCATCGCAGCCCTTTGTACCGGCCATTGTAGCATGCGTGAAGCCCTGGACATAAGGGGCATGATGACTTGACGTCATCCCCACCTTCCTCCGAGTTGACCCCGGCAGTCTCCTATGAGTCCCCAACACCCTAAAAGGGCTTGCTGGCAACATAGAACAAGGGTTGCGCTCGTTGCGGGACTTAACCCAACATCTCACGACACGAGCTGACGACAGCCATGCACCACCTGTACACCGACAAAAAGGGGCCATATCTCTACAGCTTTCCGGTGTATGTCAAACCCAGGTAAGGTTCTTCGCGTTGCATCGAATTAATCCGCATGCTCCGCCGCTTGTGCGGGCCCCCGTCAATTCCTTTGAGTTTTAGCCTTGCGGCCGTACTCCCCAGGCGGGGCGCTTAATGCGTTAGCTGCGGCACGGAACCCGTGGACGGATCCCACACCTAGCGCCCAACGTTTACGGTGTGGACTACCAGGGTATCTAATCCTGTTCGCTCCCCACACTTTCGCTCCTCAGCGTCAGGTAATTCCCAGAGAACCGCCTTCGCCACCGGTGTTCCTCCTGATATCTGCGCATTTCACCGCTACACCAGGAATTCCGTTCTCCCCTGAATACCTCTAGTCTGCCCGTATCGAAAGCAAGCACCGAGTTAAGCCCGGCGTTTTCACTCCCGACGCGACAAACCGCCTACGAGCCCTTTACGCCCAATAATTCCGGACAACGCTCGCACCCTACGTATTACCGCGGCTGCTGGCACGTAGTTGGCCGGTGCTTCTTCTGTACCTACCGTCACCACCAAAAGGCGCTTCGTCGGTACTGAAAGAGGTTTACAACCCGAAGGCCGTCATCCCTCACGCGGCGTTGCTGGATCAGGCTTCCGCCCATTGTCCAATATTCCCCACTGCTGCCTCCCGTAGGAGTCTGGGCCGTGTCTCAGTCCCAGTGTGGCCGGTCACCCTCTCAGGCCGGCTACCCGTCGAAGCCTTGGTAGGCCATTACCCCACCAACAAGCTGATAGGCCGCGAGCACATCCCCCACCGAAAAACTTTCCAACACACCACATGCGCGATGCGCTCATATCCGGTATTAGACACCGTTTCCGGAGCTTATCCCAAAGTGAAGGGCAGATTACTCACGTGTTACTCACCCGTTCGCCGCTCGTGTACCCCGAAAGGCCTTACCGCTCGACTTGCATGTGTTAAGCACGCCGCCAGCGTTCGTCCTGAGCCAGGATCAAACTCTCCATTGAAAGAGCAAAAAACCCAGCAAACAAACCCTGACAAAAAGCCAGAATCATTGCCAAAAACAAACCCCAACCCCAAAAAAGAGGTCAAGGACAAAACAAAAACATCCATCGACATATTACAAGACACACTGTTGAGTTCTCAAACATCACGCGCACCCGCCGCGCAGCCCTTCGGCCTGCCTCGGGACAACCTAACCAAACTTACCGGTCTGGCTCCTGCTCGTCAACTCGGCTGGGCCGCGCTGAGCGAGTCCGAAGACCGCCGATGTCATCACGTGCAGGACCACCTTGGTTTCCAGGCCTCAGGCCCGGCGACGGTGGCCGCCTCGCAGCGACAGGTGAAACGTTAGCAGGGCCCCTCCGTGCGGTGCGAACCGGGGGCCGGCGCGCGCGGGCTGCGCCGGTAGGTCGTGACGCTCGGGTGTCCCGTCACGCTGAACCGCCACGGCCGGTCGGCCTCCTTGCTCAGGCCCACCCGGGGTCCGGCGAGGACCGGGGTCGACTGGTGCTCGTCGCCGGCCCCCAGGGCCGGCCCCGCGACATCGGGCGCCAGGAGGTCGACCCCGTCGAGCGTGAGGTCGAGGGCGAGCGCCCGGCACAGCACGCCGGGGCCCCGGGCGAGCTGTCGGTCCGCGACGCCCGGTCGACGTGCGCGAGCGGTCGCGAGGCCGTCGACCACCTCCCCGGCGCGCAGCAGCACGGCGGAGGCGACCCCCTCCCGTCCGGTGACCACGTTGGCGCAGGTGTGCACGCCGTAGGAGAGGTAGCAGTACAACCGGCCCGGGGGTCCGAACATCGTCGCGTTGCGCGGCGTCCGACCCCGCCAGGCGTGGGAGCCCGCGTCGTCGGACCCGCCGTAGGCCTCGACCTCGGTCAGCCGCACCGCGACGCCACCGTGGCGCAGCACGGCGCCCAGCAGCAGCGGGGCGACCTCGTTCGCCGGCCGGCTCAGCAGCTCAGGCGAGAGCGGCACGCAGCTGCTCGGCACGCGACTCGACCTCGACCAGCTGCTCCTCCACGCGTACCGGCGCGGTGCCGCCGCGCCCGGACCGCGACGCGACGGAGCCCTCGACGGTGAGCACCGACCGCACGGCGGGGGTCAGGGCGGGCGAGATGTCGGCGAGCTGGTCCTCGGTGAGGTCCGCCAGCTCGATGCCGAGGTCCTCGCAGCGTACGAACACACGCTCCGGCGACCTCGTGCGCGCTCCGGAACGGGACCCCCTCCCGCACCAGCCACTCCGCGACATCGGTGGCCAGCGAGAACCCCTGCGGCGCGAGCGCGGCGAGCCGGTCGCGGTCGAAGTCGAGGGTGGCGACCATCCCGGTGAACGCGGGCAGGAGCACCTCGAGGGCGTCGACCGAGTCGAAGACCGGCTCCTTGTCCTCCTGGAGGTCCCGGTTGTAGGCCAGCGGCAGGGCTTTGAGGGTGGTCAGCAGGCCGGTGAGGTTGCCGACCAGGCGGCCCGCCTTGCCGCGGGCCAGCTCGGCGATGTCGGGGTTCTTCTTCTGCGGCATGATGCTCGATCCGGTCGACCAGGAGTCGTGGAGGCGCACGAAGGCGAACTCGCGGGTCGACCAGAGCACCACCTCCTCGGCGAGTCGGCTCAGGTCGATGCCGATCTGGGCGAGCACGAAGGCCATCTCGGCGACGAAGTCGCGAGCGGCCGTGCCGTCCAGGGAGTTCGCGCTCGAGCCGGTGAAGCCGAGCTCGCGGGCGACCGCCTCGGGGTCCAGGCCCAGGCTGGAGCCGGCCAGGGCTCCCGAGCCGTAGGGCGAGTCCCCGGCCACGCGGCGGTCCCAGTCCACGAGCCGGTCGACGTCACGCAGCAGCGGCCACGCATGGGCGAGCAGGTGGTGGGAGAGCAGCACCGGCTGCGCGTGCTGCAGGTGCGTGCGCCCCGGCATGATCGTGGGGTCGGGGCCGAGGTGCCGGCGAGCCTGCTCCACCAGCACTACCACCAGGTCGAGCGCCAGGTCGCCGACCACCCGGGCGTGCTCGCGCAGGAACACCTTGAACAGGGTCGCGATCTGGTCGTTGCGGCTGCGTCCGGCCCGCAGGCGCCCGCCGATCTCGGGCCCGACCTCGTCGAGGAGCAGCCGCTCGAGGGCGCCGTGCACGTCCTCGTCGGAGGGATCGGGCAGCAGCTCGCCGGCAGCGAACCTCTCCCCCAGGGTGTCCAACCCCGCGAGGAGCGTCGCCAGCGCGTCGTCGGCCAGCAACCCGGCCCGGTGCAGCGCCCGCGCGTGCGCCCGGGAGCCCGCGAGGTCGTAGGGCGTCAGGCGCCAGTCGAAGTGGGTCGAGCGCGAGAGGGCCTCGAGCTCAGGACTCGGGCCGTCGGCGAAGCGACCTCCCCACAGGGCGCCACGTACGGTCCGGCTGGTCACGTCCGCCAGGATGTCAGTCGAGCGCGCGGCCGACCGACCGGGCCCGGATGTCGGGCGCAGCCAGGCGGTCCGCGTTCGCGGCCTGGTCGTCGGACTCCGCCTGCGACTCGCGCTCGGCCTCGACCCGGGCGTCGTAGGCCGCGACCTCGTCGGCGATCCGCTCGGCGTCCCAGGCCAGGGTGGGGGCGACCAGCTCGGCGACGACGCGGGCTGCTCGGACTCCCCGGTCGGGCGTCTCGATCGAGATCCGGGTCCGACGGGCCAGCAGGTCGTCGAGGTGGAGCGCCCCCTCGTCGGTCGCGGCGTAGACCATCTCGACGCGCAGGTACTCCTCCGCACCTTCCAACGGCTCGAGGAGCGACCGGTCGTCGGTCCCGAGGGCGAGGACCTCGGTGACCAGCGACCCGTAGCGGTCGAGCAGGTGCTGGACGCGCCACGCCGGCAGCTCGTGCTCGCGAGCCAGCCGCTCCACCTGGTTGGCCAGGGCCTGGTAGCCCTCCGCCCCCACCAGCGGCACCAGCTCGGTGACGCTGTCGGGGACCCCAGGCCCGAGGTCGACGCGGGCGGCGTCCACGGCGTCCAGCGCCATCACGCGGTAGGTCGTGTACTTGCCGCCGGCGATCGAGATCAGCCCGGGCTGCGGACGCGCGACGGCGTGCTCGCGGGAGAGCTGCGAGCTGGCCTCGGACTCGCCGGCGAGCAGCGGGCGCAGCCCGGCGTACACACCCTCGATGTCGTCGTGGCTCAGCGGGGTCGTCAGGACGGAGTTGACGTGGTCGAGGATGTAGTCGATGTCCTCTCGGCTCGCCGCCGGGTGGGCCTTGTCGAGGTCCCAGTCGGTGTCGGTCGTGCCGATGATCCAGTGCGTGCCCCACGGAATCACGAAGAGCACCGACTTCTCGGTGCGCAGGATCATGCCCGTCTCGGCGTTGATGCGGTCCCGCGGGACGACGATGTGGACGCCCTTGGAGGCCCGCACGCGGAAGCGTCCTCGGCCGCCGGCCATGGTCTGGATCTCGTCGGTCCACACGCCGGTGCAGTTGATGACCACGCGTGCCCTGACCTCGGCGCGCTCCCCGGTCTCGACGTCGGTGACGGTGGCGCCGACGACCCGCTCGCCGGCCCGGGTGAGCTCCTCGACCTTGGCCGAGGTCAGCACGTGGGCGCCGTAGGCGGCGGCGGTGCGGGCGACCATCATCGTGTGGCGGGCGTCGTCGGCCTGGGCGTCGTAGTAGAGCAGTGCGCCGGTCAGGGCGTCCTTGCGCAGCGCCGGAACCAGCTGGCGCGCCTTGGTACGGGTCAGCTGCTTGTGCCCGGGCACGGAACGCGCGCCGCCCATCCGGTCGTAGAGGGTCAGGCCGGCGGTGACGTAGGGTCGCTCCCAGATCCGGTGCTGGAGCGGGTAGAGGAACGAGACCGGCTTGACCAGGTGCGGCGCCAGTCGGGTCAGCATCAGCTCGCGCTCCTTGAGCGCCTCGCGCACGAGCACGAAGTTGAGCTGCTCCAGGTAGCGCAGACCTCCGTGGAACAGCTTGGAGCTGCGCGACGACGTGCCCGAGGCCAGGTCTCGTTGCTCGACCAGGGCGACCTTCAGCCCGCGCGTGGCGGCGTCCAGCGCCACGCCGGCACCGGTGACCCCACCGCCGATCACCAGGACGTCGAGCTCCTGGGAGGACAGGGCGCTCCAGGACCGGGCCCGACGCTCCGGACCGAGACGGACGGCTTCGACCATGACGAGGTCTCCTCTTCAACGGGGATTTCGCAGCCTACGGGGCACGGTGGGGTAGCGCGCCACCCCGTTCCATCTCTAACGTGACCCCGGTCACGCTCGGGGCCCCCGAGCTCTCACGAAAGCGAGAACCTGCGTGTTCACGGACATCTTCCTTCCCGAGTTCTTCGGAACGGCCATGCTGCTGCTGCTCGGTTGCGGTGTGGTCGCCAACGCCGTCCTGCCGAAGACCAACGGTGAGGCCGGCGGCTTCTTGATGATCACCGTCGGCTGGGGTGTCGCGGTCTTCGCCGGCGTCTACGTCGCGGTCAAGTCCGGGGCGCACATCAACCCCGCCGTCACGCTCGGCCTGCTCGCGGCCGGCGACTCCGGGCTCTCGCTCGGCGACGTGCTGGTCTACATCATCGCCCAGCTGCTCGGGGCGTTCACCGGAGCGGTGCTGTGCTGGGCGGCCTACAAGAAGCACTTCGACGAGGCCGACGCCCTGCCCGAGAACAAGCTCGGCGTCTTCAGCACGATGCCCGGGCTGCGAGCCCCGGTGTGGAACGTCGTCACCGAGGCCATCGGCACCTTCGTCCTGCTGTTCGTGATCCTGGCCTTCGGTGCCACTCCCAGCGGGCTCGGCCCGCTGGCCGTCGCGCTGCTGGTCGTCGGGATCGGCGCCAGCCTCGGCGGCCCGACGGGGTACGCCATCAACCCGGCGCGTGACCTCGGCCCGCGCATCGCCCACGCCCTGCTGCCCATCTCCGACAAGGGCTCCAGCGGCTGGTGGTACGCCTGGGTCCCGATCGTGGGCCCCGTCATCGGCGGGGTGGCCGCCGGGCTCCTGGTCAACCTGCTCGGCGTCGACCTCGGCTTCCTGGCCGCCTAGCACTTCCACAGCCCCGTCCCCGCATCCGCACCACCACCGGAGGAGTTCCACATGGCAGACAAGACTTACGTCCTCGCGATCGACCAGGGCACCACCAGCACCCGCGCCATGATCTTCGACCACGCCGGACAGGTCGTGGCCAGCGACCAGGTCGAGCACGAGCAGATCTTCCCGCGGGCCGGCTGGGTCGAGCACGACGGCATCGAGATCTGGGAGAACACGCGCAAGGTGATCGGGGGCGCGCTGTCCAAGGCCAACCTGAACTCCGGGAACATCGTCGCGGTCGGCATCACCAACCAGCGTGAGACCGCGATGGTCTGGGACAAGAACACCGGTCAGCCGGTCTACAACGCCATCGTCTGGCAGGACACGCGCACCCAGAAGATCGTCGACGAGCTCGCCGGCGACAAGGGCACCGACCGCTACAAGGACGTGTGCGGGCTGCCGCTGGCGACCTACTTCTCCGGGCCGAAGATCAAGTGGATCCTCGACAACGTCGAAGGCGCCAGGGACAAGGCGGAGGCCGGCGACCTGGTCTTCGGCAACACCGACACGTGGGTGCTGTGGAACCTCACCGGCGGGGCGGAGAACGACGGCGAGCACGTCACCGACGTCACCAACGCCAGCCGCACGATGCTGATGGACCTCAAGACCCTCTCGTGGGACGAGTCGATCGCCGCCGACATGGGCATCCCGATGTCGATGCTGCCGACGATCAAGTCGTCCTCGGAGGTCTACGGCGAGTGCAAGCCCGGCGTCCTCAAGGGAGTGCCGGTCGCCGGCATCCTCGGCGACCAGCAGGCGGCCACCTTCGGCCAGGCCTGTCTGGAGAAGGGCATGGCCAAGAACACCTACGGCACCGGCAACTTCATGCTCCTCAACACCGGCACCGAGCAGGTCCCCAGCGAGAACGGGCTGCTGACCACGATCTGCTACAAGATCGGCGACGCCGACGTGGTCTACGCCCTCGAGGGCTCCATCGCGGTCACCGGCTCACTGGTGCAGTGGGTGCGTGACAACCTCGGGATGATCTCGAGCGCGCCGGAGATCGAGGAGCTCGCCAAGGGTGTCGACGACAACGGCGGCGCCTACTTCGTGCCGGCCTTCTCGGGCCTCTTCGCCCCGCACTGGCGCCCCGACGCCCGCGGTGCGCTGGTCGGCCTGACCCGTTACGTCAACAAGGGTCACATCGCCCGCGCGGTGCTGGAGTCGACCGCGTTCCAGACCCGCGAGGTCCTCGACGCGATGGACGCCGACTCCGGTGTGCCGCTGACCGAGCTGAAGGTCGACGGGGGCATGGTCGTCAACGAGACCCTCATGCAGTTCCAGGCCGACATCCTCGGCGTCGACGTCGTCCGGCCGAAGGTCGCCGAGACCACCGCCCTCGGCGCGGCCTACGCGGCCGGCCTGGCGGTCGGGTACTGGGAGAACACCGACGACATCACCACCAACTGGGGCGAGGACAAGCGTTGGACGCCCTCGATGGACCAGGACGAGCGGGAGCGGCTCTACCGCAACTGGAAGAAGGCCGTCACCAAGACCCTCGACTGGGTCGACGACGACGTCGAGTGACCACGCAGCACTGAACGCATCGGGCCGGTGCCACCTCGTGGCACCGGCCCGACGCGTCCCTGCCCACGGAGGTTGAGGTGCGAGGGCGTCCGACGCCTGGGCCTCGAGACCCACCCAGCGCGCCCACCGGATCTCGAGACGCTCGCTGCGCTCGCCCTCGATCACCTAGCAGGGTTCCGCTCGCTCGTCGGGCGCCGGCTGCGGTCAGTCGGTCCCGAACTCCATGGCGGCGTCGTCGAGGCGGCGGTCGCTGGTGTCGGCGACGGCTGCGGGGTTGCTGGTGATGCGGTCGGCGCCGCCGCGCTCCAGCTCGCCGTAGAGAGTGCCGTGCTCCACCAGTACCTGGCCCTGGTCGAGCGGCTGGGCGGCGTACATCTCGAGCTTCGCGCGGGAGTCGGCGATGTCGAGGTTGCGCATCGTCAGCTGCCCGATCCGGTCCACGGGGCCGAAGGCCGCGTTCTCGGTGCGCTCCATCGAGAGCTTGTCGGGGTGGTAGGACAGCGCCGGTCCGTCGGTGCGCAGGACCGTGTAGTCCTCGCCGCGGCGCAGCCGCAGGGTCACCTCGCCGGTCACCAGCGAGGCGATCCACCGCTGGATCGACTCGCGGATCATCAGCGCCTGCGGGTCCAGCCAGCGACCCTCGTAGAGCAGCCGCCCCAGCAGGCGGCCCTGACCGTGGTAGCCCGCGATGGTGTCCTCGTTGTGGATGGCGTTGACCAGCCGCTCGTAGGCGATGTGCAGCAGCGCGATGCCGGGGGCCTCGTAGACCCCGCGCGACTTGGCCTCGATGATGCGGTTCTCGATCTGGTCCGACATGCCCAGGCCGTGGCGACCCCCCACCCGGTTGGCCTCCATCACCAGGGCGACCGGGTCGGAGAAGGCGGCGTCGTCGATGGCGACCGGGCGCCCGGCCTCGAACCGGATCGTGACGTCCTCGGTCTCGATGCCGACCGCGGGGTCCCAGAACTTCACGCCCATGATCGGTTCCACGATCTCCAGGGAGACGTCGAGGTGCTCGAGGGTCTTGGCCTCGTGGGTGGCACCCCAGATGTTGGCGTCGGTGGAGTAGGCCTTCTCCTGGCTGTCGCGGTAGGGCAGCTCGTGCTCGGTGAGCCACTGGCTCATCTCGGCCCGCCCGCCCAGCTCGGCGACGAAGTCGGCGTCGAGCCACGGCTTGTAGATCTGGAGCTCGGGGTTGGCCATCAGCCCGTAGCGGTAGAACCGCTCGATGTCGTTGCCCTTGAAGGTCGAGCCGTCGCCCCAGATGTCGACGCCGTCCGCGTGCATCGCGCGCACCAGCATGGTGCCGGTCACCGCGCGCCCGAGCGGGGTGGTGTTGAAGTAGGAGCGCCCACCCGACCTGATGTGGAAGGCGCCGCAGGCGATCGCGGCCAGGCCCTCCTCGACCAGCTGGGTGCGGCAGTCGACGGCCCGGGCGATCTCGGCGCCGTAGAGGCGGGCCCGGTCGGGCACGCCGGAGATGTCCTCCTCGTCGTACTGCCCGATGTCGGCGGTGTAGGTGCACGGCACGGCACCCTTGTCGCGCATCCACGCGACGGCGACCGAGGTGTCCAGGCCTCCGGAGAACGCGATGCCGACGCGCTCGCCGATCGGCAGGGAGGTCAGAACCTTGCTCACAGGTGGGGTCCTTTGCTGGTGGGGGTGGGGTGATCCGGGTCGCGGGAGTGGTCCTGGGGTCGCGCGAGCGACAGGAAGCGTCGCACCAGGGCGTCGCCGCCCTGCGGGTCGCGTCCGATGACCAGGAGCGTGTCGTCGCCGCCGATGGTGCCGAGGACGTCGGGCAGCTCGGCCCGGTCGAAGGCCGAGGCGAGGTACTGGGCGGCCCCGGGCGGGGTCCGCAGGACCACCAGGTTGGCGCTGGCCTCGGCCGAGACCAGCAGCTCGCTGCACAGCTTCGCCAGGCGGACGCCGGCGGCGGCCGACTCCGCCGGTACGGCCGGTCGGCGGTCCCCTCCCTCGGCCGGGACGGCGTAGACCAACGCTCCGCCGTAGGTACGCACCTTGAGCGCGTCGAGCTCGACGAGGTCGCGCGACAGCGTGGCCTGGGTGACGTGGACGCCGGACTCCGCGAGCAGGGCGGCCAGCTCTGGCTGCGAACGCACCTCGTGGTGGGTGACGAGGTCGATGATGCGCTGGTGGCGGGCGTTCTTGGTGCCCGGACGCAGGGCGGACTCGGTCACGAGGACACCGCCTGGAGGGGGGCCGTGGAGGCGGTCGCCGCCGTCGCCGCCGTCGCCGCCGAGGCGTCCGCGTGTGCGGCCAGCCACGCCAGCACCGCCTTCTGGGCGTGCCGACGGTTCTCGGCCTCGTCCCACACGACGCTGCGCGGTCCGTCCAGGACCTCGGCTGCGATCTCCTTGCCCCGGTAGGCCGGCAGGCAGTGCAGCACGACCGCCTCGGGTGCTGCGTGCTGGAGCAGCGCGGGGGTCAGCGCGTGGGCTCCGAAGACGCGCTCCCGCTGCTCGGCCTGCTCCTCCTTGCCCATCGAGACCCAGGTGTCGGTGACGACGACATCGACACCGGAGACGGCTGCCACCGGGTCGGGGACGGAGGCGACGCTCCCTCCGGTGCGCTCGCCGATGGCCGCGGCCGTCGCGAACAACGCGTCGGTGGGGACGTAGCCTCGCGGCGCGCTGACCCGCACGTGCATGCCGGCGGTGGCCCCGGCCAGGAGCCAGGAGTTGCCCATGTTGCAGGCTCCGTCGCCGAGGAAGGCCACCTGCAGCCCGGGCAGCGGGCCGCGGTGCTCCTGGACGGTCAGCAGGTCGGCGACGAGCTGACAGGGGTGGAACTCGTCGGTCAGGGCGTTCACCACCGGGACCCCGGCGTGCTCGGCCATCAGCGCCAGGTTCGTCTGGTGGAAGGTGCGCCACACCACGGCCGAGACCTGACGACCGAGCACCCGGGCCACGTCGGGCACGGACTCGCGCACCCCGATGCCGGCGAGGTCGCCGTCGATGAGCATCGGGTGACCGCCCAGCTCCGCGATGCCGGCCCCGAAGGAGACCTGGGTCCGCAGCGTGGGCTTGTCGAAGATCATCGCCACCGAGCGCGGGCCCTCGAAGGGGCGCAGCGACCACGGTGCCGCCTTGGACGCCGCGGCCAGCGCAAGCACCTCGGCCTGCTCGGCCGGGTCGAGGTCGTCGTCGCGCAGGAAGTGGCGCAGCCGGGTCGGGGCGACCGGGGCCGGGACAGCCGCGGCCGGGGTCACGGCAGCGCCTCGTCGAGCATGCCGGGCCAGGCGGCCAGGAACGAGGCGACGTCGTCGTCGGTCAGGACCAGGGGCGGCGCCAGCCGGATCCGCGACGGGGTCGGGGCGTTGAGGATGAACCCGCGCGCCTGGGCGGCGCCCACGACCTCGGCGGCGCGCTCCGCGACGAGGTCGAGCCCGATCAGCAGGCCCACCCCGCGGACCTCGCTGACCCGGTGGTCGGCGAGCAGCCCCTCCTGCAGCCGGCGCCCGGTCTCGCGGGCGCGGGCGAGCAGGCCGTCGGTCTCGATCACGGCGATGACAGCGAGCGCGGCGGCGCAGGCCACCGGGTTGCCGCCGAAGGTGGTGCCGTGGTTGCCGGGCTGGAGCAGGTCGGCGGCGGCGCCGGTCGCGAGGCAGGCACCGATCGGGAACCCTCCGCCCAGCCCCTTGGCGACGGTCACCAGGTCGGGCCGCACGGCCGGCTCACCGCCGATGGAGGGCAGGTGGTGGGCGAACCAGGCTCCGGCCCGCCCCATGCCGGTCTGGATCTCGTCGAGCCAGAGCAGGGCCCCGTGCTCGTCGGCGATCTGCCGCGCCCGGGCGAGGTAGCCCTCCGGGGCGACGTTGACGCCGGCCTCGCCCTGCACGGGCTCGAGGAGGATCGCGGCCGTCTGCTCGGTCACCGCCTCGGCGAGCGCCGCCGCGTCACCGAACGGCACGAAGGTGACGTGGCCCGGCAACGGCTCGAACGGCTCGCGGTAGGCCCGCTTCGAGGTGAGGGCGAGGGCGCCCATGGTGCGGCCGTGGAACCCCTCCTCGGCCACCACGACGTGGGTCCGCCCGGTGCGTCGGGTCAGCTTGAACGCCGCCTCGACCGCCTCCGCGCCGGAGTTGACGAAGAAGACCTTGCCCGGCCCGGCGTCCAGCAGGCGCAGCAGCGTCTCGGCCAGCTCGACCTGGGGCTCGGAGGTGAAGAAGTTCGAGATGTGGCCCAACGTCGACAGCTGCCGGGTCACCGCCGCGACCAGCGCGGGGTGGGCGTGACCGAGGGCGTTGACGGCGATCCCGCCGAGCAGGTCGAGGTACTCGCGGCCGTCGGCGTCCCACACGTGGGCGCCCTCGCCGCGCACGAGCGCCAGCTTGGGCGGGCCGAAGGTGTTCATCAGCGCGGCTGCCGTAGCGCTCCTGGATCTGCTGCTGGCTCATCACGCCTCCTTCTGCTGGGGCTTCTCGCGAGCCTTGCGGTACTTCGTCTCGACGCCGGGCAGGACCTGGGTGCCGACCCCCTCGTCGGTGAACAGCTCGAGCAGCACCGCGTGCGGTTCGCGTCCGTCGACCACCGTCGCCCGGGGGACGCCGTCGCGCACCGCCTGGTGACAGGCGGCCATCTTCGGCACCATGCCGCTGGCCAGGTGCGGCAGCATCGTCTCGAGGGCCTCGGGGCTGATCTCGTAGATCAGGTCGTCACTGGAGGGCCAGTCGCGGTAGAGGCCCTCGACGTCGGTCAGCACCATCAGCTTCTCGGCGCCCAGCGCCAGGGCCAGGGCGGCGGCGGCGGTGTCGGCGTTGACGTTGTGGACCTGGCCGTCGACGTCGGGGGCGACCGAGGAGACCACCGGGATGCGGCCGGCCTCGATCAGGTCCAGCACGGACTCCGGTCGCACCGACGCGACCTCGCCGACCAGGCCGAGGTCGACCTCCTCGCCGTCGACGATGGTGTTGGTCGCCTCCGCGGTGAAGAGGCCGGCGTCCTCGCCGGAGAGCCCCACGGCCAGGGGGCCGTGCTCGTTGATCAGGCCGACCAGCTCACGCTGCACCTGGCCGACGAGCACCATCCGGACGACCTCCATGGTCTCCGGCGTCGTCACGCGCAGGCCGCCGCGGAACTCCGAGGTGATGCCGAGCTTGGCCAGCATCGCCGAGATCTGGGGGCCGCCGCCGTGCACCACCACGGGGCGGAAGCCGGCGAAGCGCAGGAAGGCGATGTCCTCGGCGAAGGCCCGCTTGAGGTGGTCGTCGGTCATCGCGTTCCCGCCGTACTTCACCACCACGATCTGGCCGTGGTAGCGCTTGAGCCACGGCAGGGCGGCAGCCAGCGTCGTGGCCTTGTCGGGATCGGCCGGAGGGACCTCGGAGAAGGTCATCTGCGAGGCGTCGGGCGCGGCGCCGGTGCGGGTCGGTTCGCTCATGAGGAGTAGGCGCTGTTCTCGTGGACGTAGGCGTGGGTGAGGTCGTTGGTCCAGACGGTGGCGCGCTCGGGGCCGGACTTGAGGTCGATCGTGACGGTCACCTCGCGCGGCTCGAGGTCGACCAGTGCGGGATCCTCGGCCGGGGTGGAGCCGCGGCAGACCCATATGCCGTTCAGCGCCACGTCGAGGTCGGCCGGGTCGAAGACGGCGCCCGTGGTGCCGATGCTGGCCAGGACGCGGCCCCAGTTGGGGTCCTTGCCGAACACCGCGGCCTTGAACAGGTTGGAGCGGGCCACGCTGCGCCCGACCTCGACGGCATCGTCCTCGCTTGCGGCGCCCAGCGTGGTGATCGCGATCTCGTGGTCGGCGCCCTCCGCGTCGTGGAGCAGCTGCAGGGCCAGGTCCGTGCACGCCCTCGCGAGGGCCTCGCTGAGGTCCGGGAGGCTCGGGGTGATGCCGCTGGCGCCGCTGGCCAGCACGGTCACCGTGTCGTTGGTCGACATGCAGCCGTCGGAGTCGAGACGATCGAAGCTGACGCGGGTCGCCGCGCGCAGGGCCTGGTCGAGGTCGGGGGCCGGGACCACCGCGTCGGTGGTCAGCACGACCAGCATCGTGGCCAGCTGGGGGGCCAGCATCCCGGCCCCCTTGGCCATGCCGCCGACCGACCAGCCGGGGCCCTCGACGACGACCTGCTTGCTGACCGAGTCCGTCGTCATGATCGCCGTCGCCGCGTCGTCACCACCCTGCGACGACAGGGCCGCGTGGGCGGCGTCGGTGCCGGCCAGCACGGCCGCACGGTCGTTGCTCAGCCCGATCAGTCCCGTGGAGCACACCACGACGTCCCCGGCGGCGATGCCGACGTGATCGGCGACCCGCTCGGCGACGGCGTGGGTGGTCTGGAAGCCCTCGGACCCGGTGTAGCAGTTGGCGCCGCCGGAGTTGAGGAAGACCGCCTTGACGGTGCCGTCCTTGACGACCTCCTGGCTCCACAGCACCGGGTTGGCCTTGCAGCGGTTCGCCGTGAAGACGCTGGCCGAGTCGTAGGTCGGTCCGTCGTTGACGACGAGGGCGACGTCGCGGCCGCCGCTGGTCTTGAGGCCGGCCTCGACGCCGGAGGCGCGGAAGCCGGTCGGGTGGGTGATGCTCATGAGGGGCTCCTGCGGGTGCTGGTCGGGACGACCTCGACGGTGTGGCCGGCCGACTGCCAGACCTGGGCCGCGGTGTCGGCCGACGCGCTCGGGACCAGGACCCAGTCGGTGGCGATGGTGGACACGACGTAGACCGGGACCTCGGCGGCGGCCAAGGGCTCCAGCAGCGCCGCGAGCACCCCGGTGAGCGCCAGGTCGAGCGGGCCGACGACCTCGAACGGGGTGTAGGGGCCCTCGGGCCGCGCCTTGCGGGGCGCCGCGGAGGCGGCGCAGACCACCGTCGTCTCGGTGCCGGTCACGGTGATCGACATCAGGGTCGCGGAGGTCGCCCAGGCGGGGACGTCGGTGCCGACCGCGAGGCGGACGACGGCGTGCGGCTCGGGGTGGCGGCGCAGGGTCCAGGAGGTCACGGGGCGAGCCCCACCGTGGTCAGCCCGAGGGTCTCGTCGAGACCCAGGGCGAGGTTCATGCACTGCACCGCGGCGCCGCCGGTGCCCTTGGCCAGGTTGTCGATCGCGCCGACGGCGACCAGGCGGCCGGCCGTCTGGTCGACGACGACCTGGAGGTGGACCGCGTTGGAGCCGAGCACCGACTGCGTCTGGGGCCACTGGCCCTCGGGCAGCAGGTGCAGGAACGGCTCGTCGGCGCAGGCCTGCTCGTAGACCTCACGGACCCGAGCCGGGTCGATCCCGTCGCCCAGGGGTGCGGAGGCGGTGGCCAGGATGCCGCGGGCCATCGGGACCAGGACCGGGGTCAGGCTGACGGTCACCGTGTCGTCGGTGAGGCCGGCGAGGTTCTGGGTGATCTCCGGCGTGTGCCGGTGCACGCCACCGACGCCGTAGGCCGAGGCGTTGCCCATCGTCTCGCTGCCGAGCAGATGGGTCTTGGGCGACCTGCCGGCGCCGCTGGTGCCGGAGGCGGCGACGACCACCACCTCGGGCCGGACGAGGCCGGCGGCCACGGCCGGCGCGATGGCCAGGGTGGAGACCGTCGGGTAGCAGCCGGGGACGGCGACGCGCCGCGCCCCACGCAGCCGCTCCCGGTTCCCGGGCAGCTCGGGGAGCCCGTAGGGCCAGGTGCCGGCGTGCTCACCCCCGTAGAACGCCTCCCACTCCCCCGCGTCCCGGAGGCGGAAGTCGGCGCCGCAGTCGACCACCAGCACGTCGTCGGGCAGCTGCGCGGCGATCGGTCCGGACTGGCCGTGGGGCAGCCCGAGGAAGACGACGTCGTGGCCGGCGAGGACCGCCGCCGTGGTCTCCTCGAGGACCCGGTCGGCCAGGGGGACCAGGTGCGGCTGGAGCCCCCCGAGCCGCTCCCCGGCGTTCGACCCGGCGCTCAGGGCGCCGATCTCGACCCCGGGGTGGCCGAGCAGCAGGCGCAGGATCTCGCCGCCCGCGTAGCCGCTGGCGCCGGCGACGGCGATGCGTGTGGTCATAACGCATGACCATACACGTGAACGCATGACCATGCGCACCTGGGCGTGGACAGCACCTCGGCCCGGGCCTAACCTCGGCTGGATGACCTCGTCACAGCACCGGCTCAGCCCTGCGCGCTACCGCGAGCACCTCGCCTCGGAATCGGCGCGGTTCCGGGAGGTCCTGGTCGACGCAGATCCGAGCACCCGGGTGCCGGCGTGCCCCGACTGGGACGTCGCCGACCTCCTGTGGCACCTCGGCGGCGAGGTGCAGGCGATGTGGGCCGCGGTCGTCCAGCAGCGACCCCGTGGGCCCGAGGACCAGCAGACCCCGGTGCGACCGGACTCCTACGCCGACCTGCTGGACGCCTTCGACACCGCCACTGCCGACCTGCAGGCCGCGCTCGCCTCCGCCGACCCTGCCGAGGAGGCCTGGACCTGGTCGGAGGACCACACCGTGGCGTTCATCCTGCGCCGCCAGGCCCTCGAGGCGCAGGTCCACCGGCTCGACGCCGAGCAGGCCGTGGGCGCGGTGACCCCGCTCGACCCGGAGCTGTCGGCCGATGGCGTCCAGGAGACCCTCGACGTCATGTACGGGGGCTCACCGCCCTGGGGCTCGTTCACCCCGGACGGGCCGACGGTGCGGTGGGACCTCACCGACACCGGCGTCCCGGTGTGGATCCAGACGGGACACTTCGCCGGGACCGACCCCTCCAGCGGCAGGACCTACGCCGACGAGGACGACATCGCCGTGTGCCCCGACCCCGGCACCGAGCCGGACGCCGTCGTGGCCGGACCGGCGGCCGACGTCCACGCCTGGATCTGGAAGCGTGGCGGCGCGGAGGCCCTCACCTTCTCCGGCGACCCGGCGGTCCTGGAGCGCGTGACCGCGATCCTCAGCCAACCCCTGAACTGACGAGATGGCGCTCGTCGCGAGGCGAGATGGCGCTCCTCGCGAGGCGAGATGGCGCTCGTCGCGAGGCGAGATGGCGCTCGTGACGATCCTTCCAGAGGACTGCCGATGACCCTTCCCTTCCCCGAGCCGACCGCCCCGCAGGACGACCGCCGCGAGGTGCTGCTCGGGTACCTCGCGTTCTTCCGCAGCGTGGTGGGGGCCAAGATCACGGGCCTGCCTTCCGGGACGTTGCACTCGAGCGCGCTGCCCTCGGGCTGGACGCCGGCGCAGCTCGTCCACCACCTCGCCCATGTCGAGCGCCGTTGGCTCGAGTGGGGGTTCGAGGCCCGCGACGTTGCCGACCCGTGGGGCGACGAGCGGGGCGGCCACTGGTGGGTCGACCCGCGCGAGCCTGCGGCCGAGCTCGTTCGACGCCTGGACGCACAAGGCGAGCGCAGTGACGAGCTGGTGCGCACCCACGACCTCGACGAGGTCGGGAAGCCAGGTCCGCGGTGGGACGGCGCCAACCCGGCAACCCTTGAGCGGGTGCTGCTGCACCTCGTCCAGGAGTACGCCCGGCACGCCGGGCACCTCGACGTGGTGCGCGAGCTGCTCGACGGATCCACCGGGGAATGACAAGCGCCATCTCGACCCACCGCGAGCGCCACCTCGACCCACGGCGAGCGCCACCTCGACCCTCGGCGAGCGCCACCTCGACCCACGGCGAGCGCCACCTCGGCGGTCAGCGCTGGACGGCCCCGCAGCGGGCCCCGGCCACTGCGACCGCAGCGTCGCGGGCGGCACCGGTCTCCTGCTCGGTCAGCGTCCGGTCGGGGGCACGGAAGCGCAGGGCGAAGGCGAGCGACCTGCTGCCCTGCGGTACCTGCTCACCGGTGTAGACGTCGAAGAGTCGGATCGACTCCAACAGCTCGCCGGCACCCTCGCGCAGGGCCGCCTCCACCTTCGCGGCCGCGACGCCCTCGGCGACGACGAGGGCGACGTCCTCCTTGGCCAGCGGGAAGTCGGAGAACGACGGAGCCGGGACGACCTCCGGTGCGTGCTCGAGGAGCCGGCTCAGGTCGACCTCGGCCACTGCGGTACGGGCGGGCACGCCGTAGGCCCGGCACACCGTCGGGTGCAGCTCGCCGGCGTGGCCCAGCACCAGCTCGGTGCCGGCGACGACGACCTCCGCGCAACGGCCAGGGTGCCAGGGCGCCCGCTCGGCAGCGCGCACATCGACCTCGACCCCGACGGCCCGCGCGACCTGCCGGACGGCCTCCAGTGCGTCGGACCAGTCCGCAGCGCGCCCCGGGCCCCACCACCCAGCGCGTTCGCGCTCGCCGGTCAGGCTCAGGCCGAGGTGGAGGGGCTGTTCCGGGAGCGCCCGGTCGAGCGCGGCCAGCTCCTCGGGCGTCGGCCGCTGGGCTACGCCGTAGATCGGCGCCGTGGCCGAGGACCGGGGCAGCGTCACGGTGGCCATCTCGAAGATCGCCGCGCTGGTCGCTCCGCGCCCCGCGTTGCGGGCGAGGGTGCCGAGCAGGCCCGGCAGCAACGTCGTGGTCATCGCGGGCTGCTCGGCCGAGAGCGGGTTGGCCAGGCGCAGGGTCTGACGTCGTCCGTCGTCGTGCGAGAGGCCCAGCCGGTCCAGGTCGGCCTCCCCGACGAAGGGGAAGCTGATCACCTCGACGTAGCCGGCCCCGGCCAGGGTGCGCCCCGCCCGACGGCGCAGCCGCTGCTCGCGGGTCAGGCCCCGACCCGCGGGCGGCGTCGGCAGCACCGAGGGGACCTGGTCGTAGCCGACGACGCGGGCGACCTCCTCGACCAGGTCGTAGGGGTCGGTGAGGTCCGGACGCCACGGGGGCGGGACCACGCTGAAGACCCCCGCGCCGTCGGCGACCTCACAGCCGACGGCCCGCAGGTGGGTGGCAGAGGTCGTCTCGTCCACGTCCATGCCGCTGACCCGGGCGGCCAGGTCGCGCGCCATCGTGATCGGGGCCGGCTCGGGCGCCACGCCGACCACGGTGACGCCGGTCTCGGCGGAGGCCCCGCCGTAGGTCACGAGCAGCTCGACGACGCGATCGGCCGCTGCCTCACAGATCGTCGGGTCGACGCCGCGCTCGTTGCGCTTGCCGGCCTCGGACGTCAGCCGGTGGCGCCTCCCGGTACGGAACATGGTGGTGGCGTCCCAGTGAGCCGACTCGACCAGCACGCGCGTCGTGGTCGAGGACATCTCCGTCGTCTCGCCGCCCATCACCCCACCGAGCCCGATGATGCCCGAGTCGTCGACGACGACCAGGTCGCCGGGCACGAGGGCGCGGTCCGTGCCGTCCAGGGTCCGCAGCCGTTCGCCCTCGAGCGCGCGGCGTACCCCGAGGGCACCGACGACCTTGTCGGCGTCGTAGCCGTGGATGGGTCGGCCGGTCTCGAGCATCACGTAGTTGGTCACGTCGACGGCCAGCGAGATCGGTCGCATGCCGGCCAGCTGGAGGCGTCGCGCCAGCCACGCCGGCGTCGGGGCCCCGGCGTCCAGGCCGGAGACGGTGCGGGCCACGAAGACCGGGCAGCCGGCCGGGTCCTCGATGCGGACCGCGGGACCCTGGTCGTCGGGTGGTGGGACCGGGCGCGCGCAGGGGTCGTGGAAGGCCGACGGCGGCAGCGCGTAGGCCAGGGCCGCGTCGCGGGCGAGGCCGCGCACCGACAGGGCGTAGGCGCGGTCGGGGTTGATCTCGAACTCGATGACCTCCTCGTCGAGGCCGAGCACGGCCCGCGCGTCCTCGCCGGGCTGGCCGGCGTCGACCGGCAGGACGAGGATCCCGTCGTGGTCGTCGCCGAGGCCGAGCTCCTGGGTGGAGCAGATCATCCCGGCCGACACGTGACCGTAGGTCTTGCGCGCGGCGATCGTGAAGCCCCCCGGCAGCACCCCACCGGGCAGCACCACGACGACGAGGTCGCCGGCTGCGAAGTTGTGCGCGCCGCAGACGATGCCCTGCGGCTCCCCGGTGCCGTTCGCCGCGCCGACGTCGACGGAGCACCAGTTGATCGTCTTGCCGTTCGTCTGCGGTTCGGGGGCGAGGGTGAGCACCCGGCCGACGACGAGGGGCCCGCTGATCTCGGCCCCCGGTCGCTCGATCGCCTCGAGCTTGAGACCCAGCGCCGTCAACCGTCGGGCGAGGTCGTCGGTGGACACGCCGTCCGGCAGGTCGACGTGCTCGCGGATCCAGGACACCGGCGCCTTCATCTCACAGCTCCGATCCGAGGGCCGAGGAGAACCTGACGTCGCCCTCGAAGATGTCGCGCAGGTCGCCTGCGCCGTGGCGGAACATGAAGGAGCGGTCGATGCCCATCCCGAAGGCGAACCCGGTGTAGACCTCGGGGTCGACGCCGCACGCGGTCAGCACGCGCGGGTTCACCACCCCGCAACCCCCCCACTCGATCCAGCCCTCGCCCTTGCAGGTCCGGCACGCCGAGACCGCCGGCTCCCGCCCGCGGCACACGAAGCAGACGAGGTCGACCTCCGCGGACGGCTCGGTGAAGGGAAAGTAGGACGGGCGGAACCGCGTGGTGATCCCGTCGCCGAAGAGCTGCCCCGCGAAGTGGTCGAGGGTGCCCTTGAGGTGGGCCAGGGTGATGCCCTCGTCGACCACGAGGCCTTCGACCTGGTGGAACATCGGGCTGTGGGTCGCGTCGTACTCGTCGGTGCGGAAGACCCGGCCGGGGCAGATCACGTAGATCGGGGGCTTCCTGGTCAACATGGTGCGGGCCTGGACGGGCGAGGTGTGGGTGCGCAGCACGAGGTGCGCCTGCGCCGGATCGGCCCAGAAGGTGTCCTGCATGGTCCGAGCCGGGTGGTCCGGCCCCAGGTTGAGCGCGTCGAAGTTCAGCCACTCCGCCTCGACCACCGGCCCCTCGGCGACCTCCCAGCCCATGGCCACGAACAGGTCGGCGATCAGGTCGCTCATCAGGGTGATCGGGTGGCGGGAGCCGTCCGCGGTCCGGGTGGTCGGCAGGGTGACGTCGACGGTCTCCTCGACCAGCATCCGCGCCTCGCGCTCGACCTCGAGGGTTGCCTGTCGAGCAGCCAGCGCCTGCTGGAGCGCGCCGCGGGCCTGGCCGACGCGTTGCCCGGCGTCCTTGCGCGCCTGCGGAGGCAGGGCGCCGATCTCGCGGTTGGCCAGCGCCAGGGGCGAACGGTCGCCCGCGTGCTGGGTCCGGACCACCTTGAGCTCGTCGAGGTCGGCCGCCATGGCAACCGCAGCCAACGCCTCGTCGCGCATCGCGGCAACCTGCTCGGCCCCGAGGGGGGTGACCTCGACCGGGTCGTAGTCAGCGTTGGGTCCGGACATGACGGTGAGTCTAGGAAGCCGGCACGGCCGTCCGCGAACCGGTTGCCCCGCAGCCTGCCGCCGGCCTACTGGTCAGGCCTCTTTCAAGGTTGTCGGGGGTTACAAACCACGACAACCCTGGGAGTCCCCGGCCAACCGGGGATTCCCGGCGTCCGGCGCCGCCGCACCGGTGGCTCGCGGCCCGTCACCGGCGTACTGGTCAGGCCTCTTTCGAGGTTGTCAGGGGTTACAAACCACGACAACCCTGGGAATCCCCGGCCGACCGGGGATTCCCGGGCTCCTCAGCCCTCAGCGGCGACGCCGGGCCAGAGCACGACGAGCCGGGCGCCGCCGCCGGGGGCGTCGGCGATGGTGACCTGGCCGCCGTGGGCACGGGTCAGGCCGTGCACGACGTAGAGGCCCAGGCCGGAGCCGCCGCCGGAGCCGTGCTTCCAGAACTTCGTGAACACACGGCGGCGGAGGTCGACCGGGATGCCGGCGCCCTGGTCGTCGACGATGATGCTCAGGTCGCCGCCACTGCGGTCGAGCGCAACGGTCACGACGCCGTCGCCGTGCCGGACACCGTTCTCGACCAGGTTGGTCAGCACCTGGGTCAGCTTGTCGGGGTCGGCCAGGACGGTCGGCAGGTCGGGGCCGAGCCTGAGGTCGACCGTCTGAGCGGTGCCGGCCCGCACCGAGGCCACCACCCGTTCGGTCAGCACCGCCGCGTCGCAGGGCCGCGGGTAGAGCTGGAGCCGGCCGGTGTCGATGCGGGCCACGTCCAGCAGCTCGGCGATCAGCCGGCTCAACCGGTCGGCGTCGGCATTGACCGTGGCCAGCATCAACAGCCGCTGCTCGTCGTTGAGCTTGTCCCAGCGGTTCAGCAGCGCCTGGACGAAGCCCTTGACGCCGGTCAGCGGCGAGCGCAGCTCGTGCGCGACGGTGGCGACGAGGTCGGAGCGGTCCCGGTCCAGGCGGGCCCGACCACGCCCGGAGCGGAGCACGACCGCGACCCGGCCGACCGGCGAGGCGAGCGAGTCGCGGTGCAGGCGCGCCGTCACCAGGACCTCGTCGCCGCTGGGGAGCAGGGCCGAGCGTTCGGGGATCCCGGTCCGCGTGCACAGACCGGCGTAGGGCTGCGTCTCGGCGTACCAGTCCCGGTCGTCCTGGTCACGCAGCGCCAGGACCTCGCTGAGCTCGCGGCCGACCAGGTCAGCGGGGTCCCGTCCGAGCATCCGGCCCGCGAGGGCGGACACCGCCGTGACCCGGCGGTCGGGACCGGCCAGCACCACGCCGTCCGGCAGCAGGTCCAGCAGGTCCAGGTCGGCGCTCACGGGGCAACCTCGCCGCTGCCGCCACCGCTGCCGTTGCTGTCGCGCCGCTGCGCGGTAGCCGTCACGTAGAGACACAGGGCGGCCGCCGTCGAGAGGTTGAGACTCTCGGCGCGGCCGTGGACCGGGATGCGTACCCGGTGGTCGGCCAGCGCGGTGAGCCCACCGTCCAGGCCGTGGGCCTCGTTGCCGAGGAGCCAGGCCGTCGGACGGGCCCACGGCTGCGCGGGATCGTCCAGGGAGACCTCGCCGTCGCCGGCGGCAGCCAGCACCTGCAGCCCCGCACCGCGCACCCGGCCGCACGACGGAGGCCGCGTCGGCCTCGACGAGCACGGGCAGGTGGAAGATGCTGCCGGCCGAGGCCCGCACCGTCCGGGGGTGGTAGAGGTCCACCGCCTCACCGGCGAGCACCACGGCGTCGGCGCCTGCCGCGTCCGCGGTCCGCACCACGGTCCCAGCGTTGCCGGGGTCCCGGACCTCCGCGCAGATCATCAGCAGCAGCGGCCTGCGGGCGAGCACGGTGTCCAGGTCGGGCTGGTCGAGGTGGTGGCACACGGCGACCAGGCCCGCCGGGGTGCGCGAGTCGCTGAGCGCCTCGAGCGCACGCTCCTCGACCACGCTCCACCGGGGTGCCCGCTGCGCGAGGTCGGCCCACCGCTCGGTGGCCCGCGCGGTGGCGAAGACCTCGACCACGCAGCCGGGCGCGAGCAGCGCCTCGGCGACCGCGTTCGGACCGTCGGCGAGGAACAGCCGCCGCTCGGTCCGTACCGGGCGGCGGCTGAGCCTGCGTGCGTCCTTGACCCGGCTGTTGCCGAGGCTGAGCGGGGTCGTGGGCTGGGTCAGGCCGAGGCCTCGGCCTTGGGCGCGTTGACGTCCTCGGGCAGGGCGGCCTTGGCCGTGGCCACGAGCGCCGAGAAGGCGGCCGGGTCGTTGACGGCGAGGTCGGCGAGGATCTTGCGGTCGACCTCGACGCCGGCCAGGTTCAGGCCCTGGACGAAGCGGTTGTAGGTCATCCCCTCCGCGCGTGCGGCGGCGTTGATGCGCTGGATCCACAGACGACGGAAGTTGCCCTTGTTCTTGCGGCGGTCGTTGTAGTTGTAGACCAGGGAGTGGGTGACCTGCTCCTTGGCCTTGCGGTACAGCCGCGAGCGCTGGCCGCGGTAGCCGCTGGCGCGCTCGAGGGTGGTGCGGCGCTTCTTGTGGGCGTTGACTGACCGCTTGACGCGTGCCATGGGGTGCTCCTTGTCGATCTACGGGACGCCGGGTGCGAGTCCGGCTGGGCTCAGCTGGTCAGAGGTCAGCGACCCAGCAGCTTCTTGACGCGCTTGACGTCGGCCTTGGCGACCTCGGTCGTGCCGGAGAGGCGGCGCGTCATGTTCGACGGCTTCTTCTCCAGGTTGTGGCGCAGGCCCGCCTTCTGGCGTCGGATCTTGCCCGATCCGGTCACCCGGAACCGCTTGCTGGCGCCCGAGTGGTTCTTGTTCTTCGGCATGCTGCTTCTCCTCACATGGTGCGAGCGTGGTGCGAACGTGGTGCGTGGTACGGGCGACGCGGGTGCCCGCGGCGCCGGTGCCGGTGCTAGGCCTCGATCTCGGGATCGAGGTTCTCGGAGCGGCCGCGCTCCTTGGCCGCCGTGGGACGTCCGGCGTTGGCCGCGGTGCGCTCGGCCTTGTCCTCTGCCTCCTCGACGGCGCGCTCGGCGGCGCGGGTCTCCTTCTCGACCTTCAGCTGGCTCTTCGCCTCCGCCTTCTTGCGGTGCGGGCCCAGGACCATGACCATGTTGCGGCCGTCCTGCTTGGGCGAGGACTCCACGAAGCCGAGCTCGTCGACGTCCTCGGCCAGGCGCTGCAGCAGCCGGAACCCGAGCTCGGGACGGTGCTGCTCGCGGCCGCGGAACATGATCGTGATCTTGACCTTGTCGCCGGCCGAGAGGAAGCGCACCACGTGACCCTTCTTGGTCTCGTAGTCGTGCGCGTCGATCTTGGGACGAAGCTTCATCTCCTTGATGATCACGTTCGTCTGGTTGCGCCGCGCCTCACGGGCCTTCTGGGCGTTCTCGTACTTGAACTTCCCGTAGTCCATGAGCTTGCAGACGGGCGGGCGGGCCGTGGGCGCGACCTCGACCAGGTCCAGGTCGGCCTCCTGGGCCAGCCGCAGGGCCTGGTCGGTCGGCACGATGCCGACGGTCTCGCCGTTGGGTCCGACGAGCCGGACCTCGGGTACCCGGATCCGGTCGTTGATGCGGAGCTCGGTGCTGATGTGTCCTCCAGTGGGTCAGGGGCACGGAGGCTCTCCCGACACCGACCTGGGGGGCCGGAGACGACGAAGGCTTCCGCTCGGACCAAGCGGAAGCCAGTCACCACGACACCGCGGACGGCGTCTCCAGCAGCGACGCACCGTGGAGGCTGCGTCGGAACTGGGACCGGACCCGACACCCTGTGCGGTGGTGTGCCGCGGCGGGTGGTGCGGGTGGGAGTCGATGGAACCTGACCCCGCTTGTCGACCACCGAGACCCAGACGGGCTGGACCTCGCTGATCAGTCAACAGCAGACGCTATCTGATCAGGCGCCCTCGGGCGAATCCGGAGCGGACCCGAGCCAGACCCAGCGCTCCCCCGCGCGCGCCAGGTGCCAGCCGGCGGCCAGCGCGTCGAGGTCCTCGCCCTGCACGACGAAGGACGCCGGCCCGGCGAGGTCGAGGACCACCGCCGCAGCGTCCTCCTGCAGGGCCGCCCGGGCGGCGGTGCCGACAGCTCACCGGGACGGGGCGCGCGGCGGCGTCCCAGGCCTCCAGGCTGTCGGTGCCGGTGAAGGCCAGCAGGGCTCGGCGACCGTCCGCCCCGGTCATCAGCACGGCCGCCATGTCGCTGGACTTCTCCCGCGTGGTCCCGTGCTCGTCGCTCTCGCTCTCCCCCAGCACCGCCATCACCGGCACGAGCACCCGGGACCCCTGCAGCAGGGCCAGGGCCTCGCGGCCCGACGCCGACCCGGTGCCGGCGGCGGCCGCGGCGGCGAGCGCCGCGCGCAGGACGGCGTCGGGGGCTCCGGTGTCGCCCGGGAAGGCCGGGGCGAGCAGGCGGGTGCCGTCCCTGCTCGGTGGGGTCGGGGCCGTCGGTTCCATCTCGACCATCATGGCGCACGCGCCGCGGGAGGCTCGGCGTCAGACCAGGTTGCCTGCTCGCCCGTGTGTCAGGCTGGAGAGATGGACGACGTGACGTGGGCTGCGCTCACCCTGACCCTCGCCGTCGTGTCGGCGGTCGGGACGTGGGTCGCCTACCGTCGCCGCGGCCTCTCCGCCGGCCTGCTCGGCGCCGCGATCACGCTGCTGTTCCCGGCGGCCTACCTGACCCGCACGCTGCGCATGGTCGTGCGGATCGGCGATGCGGTGGCCGACTGGGCCCTGGGCCTGGTCTTCTCCCCCGCCGTGTGGGCCGGCGTCGTGCTCGCCGGCCTCTCCGTGGTGCTCTTCGGCGCCTCGCGGGTCCTCGCCCGGCGCGACGGCGCCGGCACCCCGGCCTCCGCGCCGGTGACCGGCGCCAGCCGCGCCCCGCTGTCCGCCGCCACCCCGGGTCCGGGCACGAGCCCGGGAAGGACCAAGCGCCAGGCCGCCACGAGCAAGGGCGACCCGGCGATCGACGACGACCTCGCGGAGATCGAGGCGCTGCTGCGCAAGCGCGGCATCTCCTGAGGCGTCCTCCCACCTACCGCCCGGCTGCCTACCGCCCGGCCGCCTACCGCTCGGCCGTCTACCGCTCGGCCAGGGCCCGCAGCTCGCGCACGGCCTGACGCGCGCGGGCGCCGTCGCTGCCCTGGATGCCCATGACGGCGACGCTGTGACCGTCGGAGAGGTCGAGGGTCACCCACGGGGCCCCCGGCGCGAGGTGGAGGGCCACGACCTGCTCCCAGGCGTAGGTGCGCGTGCGGTAGCCGTTGATCACCGTCAGCTCGTCGGCGGAGGCGACCACGCGCGAGCGCACCAGGGCGTGGATCACGGTCGTCACGAGCAGTACCAGCGCCAGGACGGTCCCCCGCTGGAACGGCGTGAAGGCGTCGCGGGTCTCCTGGTCGAAGGTGAACCAGGCGCCCGCGCCGACCGCGAGCAGCGCCGCCAGCGCCACCAGACCGGCGATGCGCGGGCCGAGTGGTCGGTAGGTGCGCGGCAACGACGGCCGCACCGGCTCAGATGCGGCAGGCATGGATGTCGGTGACCAGGATGCCGCGCGCGCCGAGACCCCACAGCTCGTCCATCAGCCGCTGGGCGCCGTGGCGGGGCACCATCGCGCGGACGGCGACCCAGCCCTCGCGGTGCAGCGGCAGGACCGTGGGGCTCTCGATCCCCGGGGTCAGCGCGATCGCCCCGGAGACGTTCGACTGCTCGATGTCGTAGTCCATCATCACGTAGCTGCGGGCCAGCAGCACGCCCTCGAGGCGCCGCCGGAAGACCTGCAGACCGTCGGGCTCGCTGCCCTGCCGGGTGATCAGCACCGCCTCGGACTCCAGGATCGTCTCGCCGAAGACCTCCAGGCCGGCCTGGCGCAGGGTGCTGCCGGTCTCGACGACGTCGGCGATCACGTCGGCCACGCCGAGCGCGATGCTGCTCTCGACGGCCCCGTCGAGCCGGGTGACCGTCGCCTCGACCCCGCGCTGGGCCAGGAAGGCCGAGACGACCCCGGTGTAGGACGTCGCGATCCGCATGCCGGCCAGCTCCTCGAGCCGGGAGAACCGGCCGGCCGGGCCCGCGAAGCGGAACCGGCTGCGTCCGAAGCCCAGGGAGAGCGCCTCACCGGCGTGGGCACCGGAGTCCAGCAGCAGGTCGCGACCGGTGATGCCGATGTCGAGGGTCCCCTCGCCCACGTACAGCGCGATGTCGCGCGGACGCAGGTAGAAGAACTCGACCCCGTTCTCGGGGTCGGTCAGGCTGAGCTGCTTGGCGTCCTCGCGCTGGCGGTAGCCGGACTCGCGCAGGATCTCGACGGCCGCGACGGACAGGGAGCCCTTGTTGGGCACCGCGACCCGTAGCAACGGGGTCTCGGGCAGGGTGCCGGGTGGGGTGCCGGCTGGAGTGCCGGGTGGGGTGCCGGGGGCGATGGTGGACACGGTTCCTCAGAGGTGGGCGTAGACGTCGTCGAGCTCGAGGCCGCTGGCCAGCATGAGCACCTGGGCGTGGTACAGCAGCTGGCTGATCTCCTCGGCCGTGCGCTGCTTGCCCTCGTGCTCGGCCGCCATCCAGGACTCGGCGGCCTCCTCGACCAGCTTCTTGCCGATCGCATGGACGCCGGCGTCGAGCTCGGCGACGGTGCGGGAACCGGCGGGTCGGGCGCGGGCCTTCTCGCTCAGCTCGTCCCAGAGGGCGTCGAACGTCTTCACGAGCGCCCAGCCTACGGCGTCCGCGCGGCCCGGCCCGACCCGGCCGCTCGCCGGGCTCACCCTCAACCCGGCAGCGTGCGCAGGGTGAGCGCGGTCTGGAGGGCCGCCGTCGTCGCCTCGTGGCCCTTGTCCTCGACGGAGCCCTCGAGACCGGCGCGGTCGAGCGCCTGCTGCTCGGTGTCGCAGGTCAGCACCCCGAAGCCGACCGGAACTCCGTGGTCGAGCGCGACCCGGGTCAGGCCGTCGGTCGCGGCCGAGCAGACGTACTCGAAGTGAGGCGTCCCACCGCGGATGACGACGCCGAGGGCGACCACGGCGTCGTAGCCGCGAGCCGCCAGCGCGCCGACGACGACGGGCAGCTCGAAGGTGCCGGGCACGCGGACCACGGTGGGCTCGACGGTGGCCTCCGCGCAGGCGCGCAGGGCTCCGGCGAGCAGCCCGTCCATGACCTCCTCGTGCCAGCTCGCGGCCACGACGGCCACGCGCAGACCGGTGGCGTCGATCCGGGCGGGGGTGGGTGCTCCGTGACCGCTCATCGGCCCGTCTCCTCGAGGTCGGCCGGATCTCCGGCGCGGGGTGGTCCGGCGAGCCCGGGCAGGTCGTGACCCATCCGGTCACGCTTGGTCAGCAGGTAGGCGAGGTTGTGGTCGTTGGGTCGCGGCGTCAGCGGGACCCGCTCGGTCACCTCGATGCCGTACTCCTCGAGGTTGCTGACCTTGTCGGGGTTGTTGGTCAGCAGCCGCACCCGCTCGATGCCGAGGTCACGCAGGACCTGGGTCGCGGTGCCGTAGTGGCGCGCGTCGGCGGGCAGGCCGAGGTCGAGGTTGGCGTCGACGGTGTCGCGGCCGCCGTCCTGCAGCTGGTAGGCCTGCAGCTTGGCGACCAGGCCGATCCCCCGGCCCTCGTGGCCGCGCAGGTAGACCACGACACCGCGGCCCTCGGCGACGATCCGCTCGAGCGCCTCGTCGAGCTGGGGCCCGCAGTCGCAGCGGTCGGAGCCGAAGACGTCACCGGTCAGGCACTCGGAGTGCACCCGGGTCAGGACGGGCTCGGGGCCGGTGACGTCGCCGTGCACCAGGGCGATGTGCTCGGAGTCGTCGACGGTGATCCGGTAGCCGTAGGCGGTCAGCTCGCCGTGCCGGGTGGGCAGCCGGGTCTCGGCGACGCGCTCGACGAGGTTCTCGTGGCGGCGTCGGTAGCGCACGAGGGCGTCGATCGAGATCATCGCCAGTCCGTGCTCGTCGGCGAACGTGCGCAGCTCGGGGCCGCGCTTCATGGTGCCGTCGTCGTTGACGAGCTCGACGAGGACACCGGCCGGGGTGAGGCCGGCCAGGGTGGCCAGGTCGACGGCCGCCTCGGTGTGGCCGCGACGCACCAGCACCCCGCCCTCGCGCGGACGCAGGGGGAAGACGTGGCCGGGGCGGGTCAGCTCCCACGGCTCGGTGGCCGAGTCGGCCAGCACGCGCACGGTGTGGGCCCGGTCGGCCGCGGAGATGCCGGTCGAGACGCCGTCGCGGGCGTCGACCGAGATCGTGTACGCCGTGCGCAGCTTGTCGCGGTTGTGCGGGGTCATCAACGGGATCTCGAGCCGGTCCAGCTCCACCGCCGGCAGGGGCGCGCAGATCACGCCGCTGGAGTAGCGGATCGTGAACGCCATCAGCTCGGGCGTCGCCTTGCTGGCCGCGAAGATCAGGTCGCCCTCGTTCTCGCGGTCCTCGTCGTCGACCACGACCACGGCACGGCCGGCGGCGATGTCGGCGATCGCCCGCTCCACGCTGTCGAGGCGGACGCCCTCGTGCTGGCGGTGGTGGCCGGTGGGTCCGACCGGTTCGGGCGTGCTCATCAGCGGGCCTCTCGGGTGGGGCGGGACGCGCCGTGGTGTGGGTCGTCGCCGTGGCTCAGCAGGCGCTCGACGTGCTTGGCGAGGATGTCGACCTCGAGGTTGACGCGGTCGCCGACCCGGCGCGAGCCGAGGGTGGTGCGCGCCAGGGTCTCCGGGATGAGGCTCACGGTGAACCGGTCGTCCCCTGCGTGCACCACGGTGAGGCTCACGCCGTCGACGGTGATCGAGCCCTGGTCGACGACGTAGCGGGCCAGGGCAGGGGGCAGGGACACCTCGACGACCTCCCAGTGCTCGCTGGGGGTGCGGCTCAGGACGTCTCCCACCCCGTCGACGTGCCCCTGCACGATGTGCCCGCCGAGCCGGGTCTGCGGGGTCACGGCCCGCTCGAGGTTGACCCGGTCGCCGGGCGCCACGCCCGCCAGGCTGGTCAGGGTGAGGGTCTGGCGCATGACGTCGGCGGTCCAGGTCCGCTCGTCGTGCTCGACCACCGTCAGGCAGCAGCCGTTGACGGCGATCGAGTCGCCGGGCGCGGTGCCCGCGAGGACGGTGTCCGCCTCGATGGAGAGCCGGACCGCGTCGCCCTGGTCGGTGATGGCCGCGACGGAGCCGAGCTCCTCGACGATGCCGGTGAACATCAGTGGTCCTCCAGGGTGCGTGGTTGCGGGACGAGGGTGATCCGGACGTCCGGCTGCTCGTGTGGTGCGTCGGGGGCCGGGGCGAGGACGGAGACGTCGGTGACGATGGGTCGGAGCGCGTGGTCGATGGTCGTGATGGCGAGGTCGGCGACGGCCTGGCGGCCGGCCCCGAGCAGCACGGGCGCGACGTAGCAGACGATCTCGTCGACCAGGCCGTCCCGCAGGAAGGCCGCCGCCAGGGTCGGGCCGCCCTCCAGGAAGACGTGCTGGCGGTCGCGGGCGCGCAGGGCGGCGAGCGCCACGTGCGGATCGCGGGTGCGGAGGTGGATGCCGGCGACGCCGCCACCCTGCTCGGCGTCGAAGATGCGGGCGCCGAGGTCGAGGGCACGCTCACCCATGACGGCGCGCAGCGGCTGGAGCAGGAGCGGCCGGTCGTCGTCGTCTCGCACGGTCAGCAGCGGGTCGTCGATCTCGACCGTGGCCGTCCCGACGAGCACGACGTCGGCCAGGGCGCGCAGGCGGTGGGTGTCGCGGCGTGCCGCGCGGCCCGAGATCCAGCGGCTGGTGCCGTCGGCGGCCGCGCTGCGACCGTCGAGGGTGGTGGCGAGCTTCCAGGTGACGAAGGGCCGGCCGCGCTCGACGGCGTGGGTCCACGTCCGGTTCAGCGCCCGCGCCTCCTCAGCGAGCAGGCCTCCCTCGACGTCGACCCCGGCCGCGCGCAGGGTCGCGGCCCCGCCGGTGGCGACCGGGTTGGTGTCGGCCTGGGCGAAGACCACGCGTCGGACTCCGGCGGCGACCAGCGCCTGGGCGCACGGGCCGGTCCGGCCGGTGTGGTTGCACGGCTCGAGGGTGACCACGGCCGTCGTACCGCGGGCGGCGTCGCCGGCCACGCGCAGGGCGTCGGCCTCGGCATGGAGCGTGCCGGCACCGCGGTGGTGACCCTCGGCGACGACGCTGCCGTCGTCGGCCAGCAGCACGCAGCCCACCCGCGGGTTGGGGCCGACAGGGACGCCCGGCGTGGCCGCGATCACCAGGGCGCGACGCATCGCGTCGTGCTCGGCTGGGCTGGCGCTCATCACTGGTCCTGGTCCGTCGCGGACTCCGGGGCGTGACGGCGGCCCTCGGACACCGGACGGACCCGGTGCTCGGCGGACCACCCTGCGTGCGTCTTCCCATCCGGACTTTCACCGTCGGCCCAGGATTTCCACCTGGTCAACCGGCCGCTGGTTGCGGCCGGGTCGCGGACTGTCACCGCCGGCTCGGAATTGCACCGACCCCAGAGCACGCGAGCTTGTCTGCTCGTCCTCCTCAGTCTGGCACAGCGCGCCCCAGCCGCGGGCGCGGTCGCGTCCCACCCGGTGCCTCAGTCGTCGGCGACCGCGATCCGTGGCGGCTGTCGCGCAGGGCGGCGACCATCGCGTCGGGGTCGTCGGCGCCGAAGACCGCGCTGCCTGCGACGAAGACGTCGGCGCCGGCCGCCGCGCAGCGCTCGATGGTCTCCAGGGAGACACCGCCGTCGACCTGCAGCCACGTCTCGACGCCGTGACTTGCCATCAGGGCGCGGGCGCGCCGGATCTTGGGCAGCACCAGGTCGAGGAAGGGCTGGCCGCCGAAACCCGGCTCGACCGTCATCAGCAGCAGCATGTCCAGCTCGGGCAGCAGGTCCTCGTACGGCTCGACGGGGGTCGCCGGCTTGAGCGCCATGCTCGCGCGCGCCCCGGCGGAGCGGATCGCCCGCGCCAGGCGCACCGGCGCGGCCGCCGCCTCCACGTGGAAGGTGACCGAGCCGCACCCGGCCTCGGCGTAGGTCGGCGCGTGCCGGTCGGGGTCGGCGATCATCAGGTGGGCGTCGAGGGGGACGCGGCTGGTCCGGGCCAGCGCCTCGACCATCGTCGGCCCGAAGGTCAGGTTCGGCACGAAGTGGTTGTCCATCACGTCGACGTGCACCCAGTCCGCCGACGGGATGCGTGCGACCTCGGCACCGAGCGCTGCGAAGTCGGCGTTGAGGATGCTCGGCGTGATCTGGATGCCCACGGGGCACCACCCTAGACGCGTGCGCGCAGCTCAGGTGGCCAGGTGACGTGGGTCGGTCACGTGGGCAGGTCCGGGGTCTCCCGACCCTCGCGCTCGTCGCGCTCGGCCCACTCCAGCAGCGGCGTGACGTCGAAGACGTGGTCGTCGATGTCCGCGTGCAGGTCGCCGAGCTCGGCGAAGCGGCTCGGCATCGTGGTCATCGTGAAGTCGTGGGGGTCGCAGCGGTCGACCTCGTCCCAGCGCACCGGGGCGGAGACCCGGGCGTCGGGGAAGCCGCGCACGGAGTAGGCCGCCGCGATCGTGTGGTCACGGGCGTTCTGGTTGTAGTCGACGAACAGGTGTCGCGGGTCGCGGTCCTTGCGCCACCACGCGGTGGTGACGTCCTGGGGCGCCCGCCGCTCGACCTCGCGGGCGAAGGCCAGGGCCGCACGCCGGACCGCCTTGTGGTCGTGATCGGGACGGATGCGCACGTAGACGTGCATGCCCGAGCCGCCGCTGGTCTTGGGGAACCCGACGGCGCCGAGGTCGTCGAGCACCTCGCGCGCGACCTGGGCCACCCGCTGGACCTGGGCGAAGTCGGACTCCGGGCCGGGGTCGAGGTCGATGCGCCACTCGTCGGGCTTCTCCGGGTCCTCGCGGCGACTGTTCCACGGGTGGAACTCGACGGTCGACATCTGCACGGCCCAGATGACGCTGGCCAGCTCGGTCACGCAGAGCTCGTCGGCGGTGCGGTCCCAGCGGGGGAAGTGCAGCCGCACCGTCTCCAACCACGGCGGCGCCCCGGAGGGCACCCGCTTCTGGTGGACCTTCTCCCCGGTCAGCCCGGTCGGGAAGCGGTGCAGCATGCAGGGTCGTTCCCACAGCGCGTTGACGATGCCGGGCCCGACGGCGAGGTAGTAGTCGACCAGGTCGTGCTTGGTCGCGCCGGTCTGCGGGAAGTAGACCCGGTCGGGGTTGCTGATCCGCACGACCCGGTCGTCGACCTCGATCTCGATCGCGGGGGACTTCGCTGAAGCCACCGGCTCATCCTTTCCGCAGCAGGGCCAGGAACATCGCGTCGGTGCCGTGGCGGTGGGGCCACAGCTGCATCGTGCCCGGGATGCGGGCCGTCGCGTCGGGGACGTCGGGCAGCAGCGCGCCGACGTCCTCGACGGTGACGTCGGGGCGGTGCAGCACGGAGGCCACCACCTCGTCGGTCTCGGCCAGCACCGGCGAGCAGGTGGCGTACAGCGCGACGCCGCCCGGGCGGAGGAGGTCGAGGGCCGCTCCCAGCAGCCGCCGTTGCACCAGCACCAGCGCCAGCAGGTCGTCGGGCCTGCGCCGCCACCGCGCCTCGGGCCGGCGCCGCAACGCACCGAGCCCGGTGCAGGGCGCGTCGACGAGCACCCGGTCGGCCGACCCCGGTACCAGAGGTGGCCGGGTGCCGTCGGCGGTCACCACCGCGTACGCGGCCCCCGCAGCGCCGAGCGGGGCCAGGGACCGCGCGACCAGGCGGGCTCGGTGCTGCTGGCGCTCGACCGCGACGACGTGGGCCCCGCGCTGCGCCGCCAGACCGGTCAGGAGGGCCGCCTTCCCGCCGGGGCCCGCGCACAGGTCGACCCAGGTCCGGTCGCGTCCCTGCACCGCCGCCGAGGCCAGGACGTGCGCGACCAGCTGCGAGCCCTCGTCCTGCACGCCCGCCCGACCGTTGGCCACGGCCGCCACCGCACCCGGCGAGCCACCCTCGAGCACGCTGCCGTAGGGCGAGTAGGGCGTCGGCGTGCCGGGCAGCTCCTCGCGGGTGGCCAGCCCGGGCCGTGCCACGAGCGTGACCCGCGGCGCGACGTTGTCGGCCGCCAGCAGCGCCGGCAGCTCGGCGTCCCCGACCGCGCGCCGCAGCTCGCCGACGATCCAGCCGGGGTGGCTGTAGGCGACCTCCTCGTGGCGGTCGGACCCGCGGCGGGCGGGCGGCGCCACCTGCGCCACCCAGGCCGCGAGGTCCTGGGCCGCGACGGCGTGCAGCACGGCGTTGGCGAAGTTGGCCGCGCCGGTGCTGCCCTTGGTCCGCACCAGGTCGACGGTGGTGCTGATCGCGGCGTGCGGCGGCACCCGCATCGAGAGCAGCTGGTGGGTGCCCAGACGCAGCGCGTCGAGCACCTTGTCCTCGACCTTGCGCAGCGGACGCTCGACGCACGAGGCCAGGATCGCGTCGTAGGTCCCGCGCAGGCGCAACGTCCCGGAGGCCAGCTCGGTGGTGAAGCCGGCGTCGCGGCCGACCAGGGCGTAGTGGGTGATCACGGCCGGCAGCACCAGGTTGGCGTAGGCGCCGTCGACCCGCACCGCCTTGAGCACCTCGTAGGCGGCCAGGCGGGCCGGGTCGATCCGACCGGGACCTGCGCCGGAGCCGGCGGACCCCTTCGCCCGGGGCTCGGGCCGGGCGCGGCCGGTCACGGTGCCCCGCCCCGCGAGCCCAGGACGCTGCCCGGCTCCAGCCGCGCCCCACGGGCCCAGTCCGCCGCCGCCATCCAGCCCTTGCCGACCGGCTTGACCTGTCCGAGCCGTACCGGTGTGGTGCCGGTGCCGACCAGCACCTCGCGCCGGGTGGCGACGAGCGCACCTGGCGCCGCCACCGGTTCGCTGGTCTCGGCGGTGGCGTCCGGGTCGTCGAGCGGAACGACGGGGCCCAGCTTGAGCCGCTCCCCCGCGACGGTCGTCCAGGCACCCGGTGCCGGCGTGCAGGCGCGCACCATCCGGTCGACGCCGACCGCAGGCAGCTGCCAGGCGACCTCCGCGTCGCTCACCTCGATCTTCGGCGCCAGGGTGACCCCGTCGACCGGCTGCTCCCGCGCCTCCAGGGAGCCGTCCTCGATGCCGTCCAGCGTCGCCAGCAGCAGCCCGGCACCGCCGTGCGCCAACCGGTCGAGCAGCTCACCGGCGGTGTCGGAGGGCCGGATCCGCTCGGTCATCACACCGAACGTCGGTCCGGCGTCGAGCGCGCGCACGATGCGGAACGTGGTGGCTCCGGTGACCTCGTCGCCGGCCCACAGCGCGTGCTGCACCGGCGCCGCGCCGCGCCAGGCCGGCAGGCAGGAGAAGTGCAGGTTGACCCAGCCGTGGGTGGGGACGGCGAGGGCGACCTCGGGCAGCATCGCGCCGTAGGCGACGGTCGGGCAGCAGTCCGGCTCCCACCGCCTGAGCTCCTCCAGGAAGTCCGGGTCACGAGGGTGGGCCGGCTTGAGGACCGGCACGCCGAGCTCGGCGGCGCGCTGCGCGACGGGGCTCGCCACCAGGCGGCGACCGCGTCCGGCGGGGGCGTCGGGGCGGGTCACCACGCCGACCAGCTCGTGGGCGGACCCGGCCAGGGCCTCCAGGGACGGCAGGGCCACGGCCGGCGTGCCGGCGAGGACCACGCGCACGGCGGGCTACAGCCCCAGTCCGCGGGTGGGGTGCGGACTGAGGCGCACCGCAGGGCGTTCGGCGCCGAACCACTCGGCCTCCCGGATCGCCTTCATCGCCACCTTGCGCGCCTCGGGGTCGAGACGGTCCACGAAGAGCACGCCGTCGAGGTGGTCGGTCTCGTGCTGGAGGGCGCGGGCCAGCAGCTCGGAGCCCTCGACGCGCAGGGGCTCGCCGTGCATGTCCCAGCCGGTGGCCACGACCCGCAGCGCCCGGCGGCAGTCGATGGAGAGCCCCGGGATGGACAGGCAGCCCTCGGGACCGTCCTGGGTCTCCGTCGAGAGGTCCAGCGAGGGGTTGACCAGGTGACCGACCTCGCCCTCCACGGCCCAGGTGAAGACCCGCAGCCCGACCCCGAGCTGGGGTGCGGCCAGGCCGGCGCCGGGGGCCTCCAGCATCGTGTCCGTCAGGTCGGCGACCAGCGTGCGCAGCTCCTTGTCGAAGTCCGTGACGGGCACGGCGGCGCGACGGAGCACGGGGTCTCCGAACAGTCGGATCGGCTGGATCGCCATCGTCGGGTCGTGTCTCCAGATCGGGTGGGAGGAGGGCTCGCGCGCGGGGGCGCGCCGGCGATCCCGTCGAGCCCGGCAAGTCTAGGGAGGCGGTCCACCTCGACGCAGCCGGGTCCGGGCTCAGAGACCGAGCGGATCGACCTGCACGCGGACCGGATCGAGCTTGCGCGCCGCGCGGATCCGCTGCAGCTCGGCCAGGGCGCGGGAGAGCTCGCCACCCTGGGCACGAGGGACCCGGACGACCACCCGGTCGGCCCCGCCGGCCACGCCGGGCTCGACCGGTGCCGGTCCGAGCACCTCGGCCGTGGCGGGGGCCTCGAGCAGCGTCAGCGC
Source organism: uncultured Actinomycetota bacterium (assembly GCA_963822495.1). Taxonomy (GTDB): domain Bacteria; phylum Actinomycetota; class Actinomycetes; order Propionibacteriales; family Nocardioidaceae; genus Nocardioides. Next base: position 130,221 of record CAWGHQ010000006.1, read on the forward strand.
GTCGTCGAGCGCTCCCGGGCTGCCCACCAGGGTGGCCAGTCGAGAGGACGGCGGCAGGTGAGCGGCCCGACGCTGCCCGATCTCGCGCTCGGCGAAGCCTGGCTGGTCCCAGCGCACGAGGGCCTGCACCGCGGCGTGGGCGGGGTCGCCGACCACGACCACCCGGCTGCCTGCGCGAGCCAGCCCGACCGCGTTGCTCCAGCGGCGCAGCGCCTCCTCCTCGGCGCGCAGGTCGATCCGGTCCAGCGCCAGCCAGGCGTCGAGCAGGACCACGGCGGCGTAACCCCCGTCGGCGACCGGCTCGGCGCCCGGTGTGGCCACCACCACCTGCGGGGCGTCGTCGACCGTGGCGAGGACGCGGTCGCCCGAGGACGTCCGCACCCGGGCGTTCGGGAAGGAGCGCCCCAGCTCCTCGGCGGTGCGGTGGTCGCCCACGACGGGGGCGCGCAGCCCCCGCGCCCCGCAGGCCCCGCACGCCCAGTCGGGCGCGGACGTGCCGCACCAGCGGCACAGCGGCGCCGTGGTGCGCCCGGCCAGCGCGAGCGGGCCGGTGCACCGGGTGCAGCGGCTCGGGGTGCGGCAGCGCTCGCAGGCGAGCGCGGCGGCGTAGCCACGGCGCGGGGTCTGCACGAGGACGGGCCCGGACTCGAGGGCCTGGACGACGACGTCGTGCACCAGGCGGGGCATCCGCGCCCCCCGTCCGGACGGGTCACGCTCCCGTTCGCGGTCCGTGGCCCCGGCCACCTCGACCCGGACCCGCTCGCGCACCGTGGCGCGGTCCGCCCGCAGGGGGCGAGCCCACCCGGTGGACAGCAGGTACGCCGCCTCGACGCTGCTCCCGAACCCGCCCATCAGCACGGCGGTCTGCTCGCGATCGGCCCGCAGCAGCAGCGTCTCGCGCACGTGGGGGTAGGGCGCACGCGGCTCGGCGTGCAGGTCGTCGCCGTCGTCCCACATCGCGACCAGCCCGAGGTCGTGCACCGGGGCGAACGACGCCGCGCGCGTGCCGACGACCACGCGGCACGCGCCCCGGGCGACGGCCAGGAAGCTGCGGTAGCGCGCCGCCGGGCCGGCCTCGGCCGTGAGCGCCACGTGGTGACCGACGCCCAGCACGTGGGTCAGCGCCGCGTCGACCCGGGCGACGTCCTTGCCGTCGGGCACGCACAGCACGCTCCCGCGGCCACCGGCCAGCGTGGCCGCGGCCGCCCGGGCCAGCAGGTCGGGCCAGTCCTCCCCGGGCGGGGCGTGCCAGACCGCGCGCGGTGCGCCGCCCGTGGCGAGGTGGCGCAGGAACGCCGGGCCCGTCGGGTGCGCGCGCCAGGCCTGCTCGGCGGCAGCGGGGTCCCAGGTCGCGGGCTCGGCCGGCACGGGGCTCGGGATCTTCTCCGACCCTCGCGTGCCGCGCGGGCACCGCCAGGCGCAGGACGTCGGCGCGGGTGCCGGCGTAGCGCTGCGCGAGGTCGCCGGCCAGCGCCGCCACGGCCGCGGAGAGCACGGGCTCGGGGCTGACCACGCGGCGCAACGGGGTGAGGCTGCCGGGGTGGTCGCTGGCCACCCCACGCTCGAGCACGTAGCCGTCGGCCTCGTGGCCGGCGAAGCGCACCTTGACCCGGACCCCGGGTCTGCGCGGTCTCGGCCATGGAGACCGGGACGGCGTAGTCGAAGGGGCGGTCGAGGTGCGCCAGCGGACCCTCGACGAGGACCCGGGCGACCGGGTCGTGCTCGCTGAGCGCCTCGGCCGCGACCCTGCGCGCCCGCGTCTCCCGCGCGCGCGCCTGCGAGGCGCGGACCTGCTGGCGGGCCAGCCCGGGCAGCAGCTCCGGGTCCGACTCGTCCATGGCCTGCTGTCTACCAGGCCCCGCCGACGGCGTCGCCGTCGGTTTCACCGGTGAAACCAGCGCTTCTGCACCGCAGTTTCGGGCTAGAAGCGCCAGGACCGCTGCAGAAGCAGGCGGCGGCGGACGCGGCGGGCGGGCTCAGGAGGCGACGGCGGCCTTCAGCGCCTCGGCGCGGTCGGTGCGCTCCCAGGTGAAGTCCGGCAGCTCGCGACCGAAGTGGCCGTACGCCGCGGTCTGGGCGTAGATCGGACGCAGCAGGTCGAGGTCGCGGATGATCGCGCCCGGACGGAGGTCGAAGACCTCGAGCACGGCCGACTGGATCTGCTCGTCGGGCACGGTGCCGGTGCCGAAGGTCTCGATGAACACCCCGACCGGCTGCGCCTTGCCGATGGCGTAGGCCACCTGGGCCTCGCAGCGCTGGGCCAGGCCGGCGGCGACCACGTTCTTGGCCACCCACCGCATCGCGTAGGCCGCGGACCGGTCGACCTTGGAGGGGTCCTTGCCCGAGAAGGCGCCCCCACCGTGGCGGGCCATGCCGCCGTAGGTGTCGACGATGATCTTGCGTCCGGTCAGCCCGGCGTCGCCCATCGGGCCGCCGACCACGAACCGTCCGGTGGGGTTGACCAGGAGGCGGTAGCCCTCCGAGGAGATGTCGAACTGGGCCAGGACGTGGTCGATCACGTGCTTCTTGATGTCGGGCTCGAGGGTGTCGAGCTCGACCTCCTCGACGTGCTGGGTCGAGAGGACCACGGTGTCGACGCGCACCGGGTGGTTCTCGGCGTCGTACTCGATGGTGACCTGGGTCTTGCCGTCGGGCAGCAGGTAGGGCAGCGTCCCGTCCTTGCGCACCGCGGAGAGCCGCTCGGAGAGCGTCTGGGCGATCTTGATCGGCAGCGGCATCAGCTCGGGGGTGTCGTCGCAGGCGTAGCCGAACATCAGGCCCTGGTCGCCGGCGCCCTGCTTGTCCATGGCGTCGACCGAGCCGGTGCGGCTCTCGTGGCCGGTGTCGACGCCCTGGGCGATGTCACCGGACTGTCCACCGATCGCGACCATGACGCCGCAGCTCGCGCCGTCGAAGCCCTTCTCCGAGGCGTCGTAGCCGATGGAGAGGACGCGGTCGCGCACGACCTGCTTGATGTCGACGTAGCCGGTGGTGCTGACCTCACCGGCCACCACGACGAGACCGGTGGTCAGCAGCGTCTCGACCGCGACCCGGCTGTGGGGGTCCTGGGCCAGCATCGCGTCGAGCACCGAGTCGCTGATCTGGTCGGCGATCTTGTCGGGGTGACCCTCCGTGACCGACTCGGAGGTGAAGAGGCGTCCAGGCACTAGCGGCTCCGTTTCGATCGAGGTGGCACATCAGGATGACGAGTGCTGGCGAGATTAGTCCGCCCACCCGGTTGATCCCGAATCGTGGAACGGCGTCTCAGCGCCGGCCCTCGGGCAGCCGGCGGACGACCTCGTCCCAGACCACGTGGGCCAGCGCGGACTTGGGTCCGTACGGCACCTCGGTGCTCGAGCCGTCGGCACCCAGGACGACGGCCCGGCTCTCGGCACTGCCGAAGACCGCGCCACCGCTGACGTCGTTGACCACCAGCAGGTCGCAGCCCTTGCGGACGAGCTTGGCGCGGGCGTGCTCGAGCACCGAACCGTCGGCGTCGCCGGTCTCGGCGGCGAACCCGACCACGACCCGCCCGGGCCGGGCCTGCTCGACGAGCTCGCGCAGGATGTCGGGGTTCTGCACCAGCTCCAACGGCGCCACCGAGCCGTCGGCGGACTTCTTGATCTTGTGCTCCGCGGCGCGGGCCGGGGTGAAGTCGGACGGCGCGGCCGCCATCACGACGACGTCGACGTCGGTGGCGGCCTCCAGGACGGCCGCGCGCAGCTGCTCGGTGGTCTCGACGCGCGTCACCTCGGCACCGGCGGGATCGGCCAGGTCGGTGTTGGCCGCGACCAGGCGGACGCGGGCGCCCCGGGCGAGCGCGGCGCGCGCCAGGGCGTAGCCCTGGCGGCCCGAGGAGCGGTTGCCCAGGAAGCGCACCGGGTCCAGGTACTCGCGGGTCCCCCCGGCGGAGACCACGACGGTCCGCCCGGCCAGGTCCGGCCCGGCGTCTCCGCGGGCCAGCACCTCACGGACCACCGCGGCGATCTCGCCCGGGTCGGGCAGGCGGCCCCGTCCGCTGTCGGAGCCGGTCAGCCGGCCCACAGCAGGCTCCAGCACCAGGACGCCACGCTCGCGCAGGGTGGCGACGTTGGCCCGGGTGGCCGGGTGCTCCCACATCTCGGTGTGCATGGCCGGGGCCATCACCACCGGACAGCGTGCGGTGAGCAGGGTGGAGGTGAGCAGGTCGTCGGCCAGGCCGTGGGCGGCGCGGGCCATCAGGTCCGCGGTCGCGGGGGCGACCACGACGAGGTCGGCGCTCTGACCGAGGCGCACGTGCGGCACCTCGTGGACGTCGCTCCACACGTCGGTGGCCGCCGGGTGGCCCGAGAGCGCCGCCCACGTCGGGGCGCCGACGAAGGCCAGGGCCGCGGCGGTCGGCACCACGGTGACGTCGTGACCGGACTCGGTGAGGTCGCGCAGCAGCTCGCAGGCCTTGTAGGCCGCGATGCCGCCGCTGACGCCCAGCACGACGCGGGGCCCGTCGGACGGGGCGGCCCCCGCCGCCGGCTGAGCCGTCGGCCGAGGCGTCGGGGTGGGCAGGGTCCTACTCGCCGGTGGCGGCCGCGGCGTCGGTCGCGGCCTGGTGCGCGGCGGCCTCCTCGGCGGCGAGCTCGGCGGGGTCGACGGCCTCGCAGGTCAGGAGGTCGCCGGCGATCTCGCGCAGCGCGATCGAGAGCGGCTTCTCCTGCACGTGGGTCTCCACGAGCGGGCCGACGTACTCCAGGAGCCCCTCACCGAGCTGGGAGTAGTAGGCGTTGATCTGACGAGCGCGCTTGGCGCTGTAGAGCACCAGCTGGTACTTGCTGTCGGTACGGGTGAGCAGGTCGTCGATCGGCGGGTTGGTGACGCCGACGGCGGCGATGTTGGGGGCAGACACGCGTGAGCCTCACAAGCTGTGGTGATCGGTTGGGTGGGACCCGGCGACGGGCAGCGGCAGCACGCTGGTGCGGCGCTGGTCAGCCTGAAGGGTCCCGGTGCATCAAGGCTACCAACTCCCCCGCGGCAGCGTGAACTTCGCGGTTGACCACGGTCACGTCGAACTCCTCCTCGGCGGCCAGCTCGGCCTCCGCGGTGCGCAGCCGACGCTCGCGCTCCTCGGCGCTCTCGGTGCCGCGACCCACCAGGCGGCGCACCAGCTCCTCCCACGAGGGCGGCTTGAGGAAGACGAACAACGCTCCGGGCATGGTGCGCCGCACCTGACGGGCGCCCTGCAGGTCGATCTCGAGCATCGCCGCGCGACCGGCGTCGAGCGCCTCCACCACCGGGCCGCGGGGCGTGCCGTACCGGTGGCGTCCGTGGACGGTGGCCCACTCGAGCAGCTCGTTGCGCTCCACCAGCCGGTCGAAGTCCTGCTCGGTGCAGAACCAGTAGTGCTCGCCGTGGACCTCCCCGGGGCGGGGCGGCCGGGTGGTCACCGAGATCGAGATCCACACCTCGGGGTGGTCGTGCCGGACCACGGAGGCGACGGTGCCCTTGCCGACGGCCGTCGGACCGGCCAGGACCACCAGGCGGCTGGGCCCGGTCGCAGAGGGGTGGGAGGGGCTCCCGTCACTCACCCGCGTCGAACTCGCGCTCCAGCGCTGCGACCTGCTTGGTGCCCAGGCCGCGCACGCGGCGCGACTCGGCGATGCCGAGACGCTCCATGGTCTGGCGAGCACGGACCTTGCCGAGGCCGGGCATCGACTGGAGCAGGTCGACGACCTTCATCTTGCCCACGACGTCGTTGGTCTGGCCCTCGGCGAGCACGTCGTTGATCGACGCACCGGCGTTCTTGAGGCGGTTCTTGATCTCGGCGCGCTCACGCCGCGAGGCGGCCGCCTTCTGGAGTGCTGCTTGGCGCTGTTCGGGCGTGAGCGGGGGCAGGGCCACTGCACAGATCCTTTTCGTCGTCGAGCGGTCGCTGGGCACCGCGTCAGAAGGGCAATCTAGTCAGCCCGGACCGTGGCGGCAATCGGAGGGCGTCCGCGGCCCGGATCACCGCCCGGTCGGGCGGGTGCTCACAGGGTCAGGGGGGTCTGGCACACGTCGCGGGCCTGCTGCTGCACGGCACCCAGCGCCTGGAGCATCTGCGGCGTGGCCAGCTGTCCGGCGGCAGCCTCGATCGCGCGCTGCTGTCCCTCGCTGACGCCCTCGGGGGGGTCGCGGCGGTCGTAGGTGCCGGGGTCGACGTCGGCCGCCGCGAGCGCGTCCCGCAGCGCCGAGAGCCGGTCGACCACCACGTCCCAGTCGTCGCGCAGGTCCTCGGGCGAGTCCTCGCGCAGCGCCGTCATCGCCGGCAGCGCGTCCAGCAGCGCGGTCGGGCCACCGCTGGAGACCGCCTCGCTGAAGGACTCGCGCTGCTCGGCGACCGTGGCGCAGTAGGTCTCGGTCGGGTCCTTGCCGCACCCTGCGAGCAGGCCCAGCACCGGCAGCAGGGCGAGCAGCGCCGTCAACGTGGTCCGTCGAGGGCTCATGCCGGGTCGCCGACCCCGAGCACGCGGGCCAGCTCGTCGTTCTCCCGTCGGCAGGCCGCCCGCAGCGACGCCGGGTCGGGCCCGTGGCGCAGGAGCCCGCGCGAGGTCGAGGCCAGCACGGCGGGGGCGACCGACCCGAAGATGCGGCGCAGGTCCTCGGCGGTGCCGCCCTGGGCGCCGTACCCCGGTGCCAGCACGGGGCCGCCGAAGGCCAGGTCCTCCTCGGTCTCGCCGATCGTGGCTCCCACGACGGCCCCGAAGGAGCCCAGCGGCTCGGCCCCGGCGTTGAGCCGGCGCAGGTGCTCCAGCACGACCCCGGCGACGCTGCGGCCGTCCTCGGCGCCGGGCTCGGGTCCGGCGGCCCGGGCGTGCTGGACCTCGGGCCCCTCCTTGTTCGAGGTCAGGGCGAGGACGAACAGTCCCGCGCCGTGCCGGCGCGCCGACTCGACCATCGGGTCGAGCGAACCGAACCCGAGGAAGGGGCTCGCGGTGACGGCGTCGCAGGCCAGGGGTGCGGCCGGGTCGAGGTAGGCGTCGGCGTAGGCCTGCGAGGTGGACCCGATGTCCCCGCGCTTGACGTCGAGCAGGACGAGGGCGCCGGCCTCGCGTGCCGTGGCGAGGACCCGCTCGAGGACCGCGATCCCCCGGCTGCCGAAGCGCTCGTAGAAGGCCGACTGCGGCTTGACCACCGAGACCTCGCCGGCCACGGCCTCGACGGCGGTGAGGGCGAAGCGCTCCAGCCCGCCGACGTCGTCGGGCAGGCCCCAGTCGGCCAGCAGGCCGGCGTGCGGGTCGATGCCGGCACACAGCTGTCCACGGTCGGCCAGCGCGTCGTGCAGGCGCCTGCCGAAGGTCGGCGCCTCGCCGGCACCTCCCGGTCCGGGGCGGTCGCTCATGAGGGGTCCTCTCGCAGGTCGTCCACCAGTCGGTGTGCCGTCGTGGGGTCGTGCAGCAGCGCGGTCCCGACCGCCACCGCCACGGCACCGGCGCGGCGGAAGGCCGCGACGTCGGCCGCCGTGGCCACGCCGCCGCAGCCGACCACGTCGAGGTGCGGCAGGGCCGCCCGCACCGCGGCCACGCCGGCGAGGGTCTGCGGACGCACCGCGGGGCCGCTCAGTCCGGCAGGGCGCCCGTCGGGCAGGAGGCCCTGCTGGGCCTCGCCGAGAACGACGGCGGCGGCGCCGGCGTCGGCCACGGCCCGCGCGGTCTCGACCAGGCGCGAGGTCTCGCAGCGCAGCTTGGCCAGGACGGGGACCCCGGGCGGCAGCTCACGCTGCACCGACGCGACGAGCGCGGCCGCCTCGAAGGGCTCGACGGCCCGCAGGAGCCCGTCGACCTCGGCGGGCCCCGGGACGCCGACCGGCGCCGGCAGCACCTCGACCGCGGAGACGCCCGGGGCGCGGGCCAGCCGGCCGGCCAGTCGGGCCATCTCCAGGGTGGTGCGGGCCGCCACCGAGACGATCACCCGGGCCTCGCGGCTCACCAGCCACGGCAGCTCGGTGGCCAGGAAGTGGTCGACGCCGGGGTTGGGCAGGCCGGTGGCGTGCACCAGGCCCGAGGGGCTCTCGGCGACGCACCCCGCCGGGGCGCCGGCGCGCGGCTCGAGGGTGATGGTGCGGGTCACGAAGGCTCCGAGCGCGTCCAGCGGGCCGTAGCCGGCCAGCTCGCGCCCGGTGCCGCCGCAGCCGGCCGCGACGAGGACGGGCGAGCGCAGGGTCATCCCCGCCAGGGTCACGCTCATCGCAGGTCCGCCCACCGCACCCGGTCGCCGCGCACCACCGGGCCGTCGACGCAGGCCCGCGCCCAGACCGCCGCGCCGGCGTCGCCCACGACCGGGACCTGGCAGCCGTGGCAGAACCCGGTCGCGCACGGCGAGGGCACCTCCAGGGCCGTCTGGCTCCAGGCTCCGTGGTCCTCGGCCGCCACGGCGACGGCGTGCAGCAGGGCGGTCGGTCCGGCCGCGTAGACCACGGCGGGGTCGGTCGCGGCGACCGCGTCGGACACGGCGTCCGCGGTCGCGCCCGGCATCCCGACCGAGCCGTCGCCGGTCACCACCGTCACCGAGCGGGCCGAGCGTCGCGCGTCCCGCGCCGACATCAGGTGGGCCTCGTCCCGGCCGCCGAGCAGCAGGGCGACGCTGCAGCCCCGCTCGCGCAACCGCTGGGCCAGGGGGAACAGGGGCGCCGCCGCGTACTCGTGGCCGACCAGCAGGCAGGAGACCGGTTCCTTGGGCAGCGCGAAGGGTCGACCGAGCGGCCCGGTCACCTCCAGGGCGGTGCCCACCGGCGCCTCGGCCAGCCACCGCGAGCCGGCGCCGCGCGGCTCGACCACGACGTCGACGGCCAGCCCCCGCCCGCCGACGGGCCGCACGTCGTGGATCCAGAAGCTGCGGCGCGCCAGCCGGCTGCGCGCCACCGAGGGGCCGACCGAGACCGCCAGCACGGTGCCGGGGCGGAACCGCTCGCCGACGGTCGGCGCCAGGATGCTCAGGTGGGTGAGGGCCCCGCTGGTGCGACGCGAGAGCACCTCGCCGCCGAGGTGGACCGCCCGACGGTCGGGCACGGCCGGGGCACTCATCGCAGCGCCTGCTGCCGGGCGAGGCCGCCGACGATGCGGCGCGGCCAGCGCGGTCCCTCGTAGACGAAGGCGGTGTAGGCCTGCAGCAGGTCCGCGCCGTCGTCGAGCCGGGCGCGTGCGTCGGCGACGGTGGTGAGGCCGCCGACGCCGACCAGGGTCGGGCCGGGTCCGAGACGACCTCGCAGCAGGCGGAGCACCTCGCCGGCGCGCTCGGCCACCGGCGGCCCCGACAGCCCGCCGGCCCCCAGCGCGGCGACCGTGGCGGGGTCGGTGCGCAGCCCGCCGCGGGCCGTGGTGGTGTTGGTCGCGACGAGGCCGTCGAGGCCCTCGGCGGCGACGAGGTCGGCGACGGCGAGGACGTCGTCGTCGCCGAGGTCCGGGGCGATCTTGACCAGCAGCGGGACCCGTCCGCGACCGGAGGCGTCGCTGGCCTCGTCGGCCGTGCGCCGGACCCGTGCGACCAGGGGCGCCAGCCGCTCGACGGCCTGCAGGTTGCGCAGGCCCGGGGTGTTGGGCGAGGAGACGTTGACCACCAGGTAGTCCGCGTGGGGGGCGAGCAGGCGAACGCTGGTCTCGTGGTCGGCCTCGACCGCGTCCTGGTCGTCGTCGGGGACGACCTTGGACTTGCCGATGTTGATGCCGAGCACCGGACCACGGGCACTCTGCCCGACCCGCCCGGCCTGGCCGGCCCGGGCCCGGGCCCGACGGGCGAGACGGTCCGCCACCGCCTGCGCGCCCTGGTTGTTGAAGCCCATCCGGTTCAGGACCGCGCGGTCCTGCGGCAGCCGGAACAGGCGCGGTCGCGGGTTGCCCGGCTGTGCCCGTGCGGTGACGGTGCCGACCTCGACGTGGCCGAAGCCGAGCGCACCGAGGGCGTCGACGCCGACGGCGTCCTTGTCGAAGCCGGCGGCCAGGCCGAGCGGGTGGGCGAAGCGCAGGCCCATCGTCTCGACGGCGAGCGCCTCCGGAACCGGCCGGGCCACGGCCCGCAGCGCCGGCTCCGCGGCCCGGATCGCGGCGAACCCGAGGTGGTGGGCCCGCTCGGGGTCCACCCGGGTCAGTGCCCGGTCGAAGAGCAGCCGGTAGGTCACCGGCTCACCGGGCCGCGTCCGGGCGACCCTGCGGTCGGCGCGCCCAGTCCTGGAGGCTGCGCACCCCGATGTCGCCGCGGCGCATCGCCTCGATGCCCTGCACGGCAGCGCCGAGACCCTGGACGGTGGTGATGCACGGGACGTTGGCCATCACCGCGGCGGTACGGATCTCGTAGCCGTCGAGCCGCGCCTGGCCACCGGTGCCGGCCCCGTAGGGGGTGTTGACGATGAGCTGGATCTCGCCGTCCTGGATCAGCTGCACGGTGGTCTTCTCCCCGTGGGGTCCGGAGCCCTCGAAGTGCTTGCGGACCACCCGGGTGGCGACACCGTTGCGGCGCAGCACCTCGGCGGTGCCCTGGGTGGCGAGGATCTCGAAGCCGAGGTCGGCGAGCACCTTGACCGGGAAGATCATCGAGCGCTTGTCGCGGTTGGCCATCGAGACGAACACCGAGCCGGTGGTCGGCAGGGGTCCGAAGGCGGCGGCCTGCGACTTGGCGAACGCGGTCCCGAAGTCGGCGTCGAGGCCCATCACCTCACCGGTCGACTTCATCTCCGGGCCGAGCACGGTGTCGACCTGGGCACCGTCGGGGGTGCGGAAGCGGTTGAAGGGCATCACCGCCTCCTTGACCGCGATCGGCTGGTCGCCGGGCAGGTCTCCCCCGTCGCCGGTGGCCGGCAGCAGGCCGGCGGTGCGCAGGTCGGCGATGCTCTCACCCAGCATCACCCGGGCGGCGGCCTTGGCCAACGGGGTCGCGGTGGCCTTCGAGACGAACGGGATCGTGCGGCTGGCGCGCGGGTTGGCCTCGAGGACGTACAGCACGTCCGAGCCGAGGGCGAACTGGACGTTGAGCAGGCCGCGCACGCCGACGCCCCGGGCGATGGCCTCGGTGGCCTCCCGGATCCGGTCGACCTCGCGCGCGCCCAGGGTGATCGGCGGCAGGGCGCAGGAGGAGTCACCGGAGTGGATGCCGGCCTCCTCGATGTGCTCCATCACGCCACCGAGGAAGAGCTCGTCGCCGTCGAAGAGGGCGTCGACGTCGATCTCGACGGCGTCGTCGAGGAAGCGGTCGACCAGGACCGGCGCCTCGCGGCTGATCATCCCCTCGGCGACGTACCGCTCGAGGTAGGCCTCCAGCGCGACGTCGTCGTAGACGATCTCCATGCCGCGCCCACCCAGCACGTAGGAGGGCCGCACCAGCACCGGGTAGCCGATCTCCGTGGCGATCGCCTGGGCCTCGACGTAGGACGACGCGGTGCCGTGCTTGGGGGCGGTGAGCCCCGCGGCCGCGAGCACGCGGCCGAAGGCCCCGCGTTCCTCGGCGAGGTCGATGGCGTCCGGCGAGGTGCCCACGATCGGCACCTGCGCGCGGGCCAGGCCCTGGGCCAGGCCGAGCGGTGTCTGCCCGCCCAGCTGGCAGATCACGCCGGCCACCGGTCCGGCGAGCGTCTCGGCGTGGACGACCTCGAGGACGTCCTCCAGGGTGAGGGGCTCGAAGTAGAGGCGGTCGGAGGTGTCGTAGTCGGTCGAGACCGTCTCGGGGTTGCAGTTGACCATCACGGTCTCGTAGCCGCCCCCGGGGATCGCCGGGTCGGAGAGCGCCAGCGAGGCGTGCACGCAGGAGTAGTCGAACTCGATGCCCTGACCGATCCGGTTGGGCCCCGAGCCGAGGATGATGACCGCGGGGCGCTCGCGCGGCGCCACCTCGGACTCCTCGTCGTAGGTCGAGTAGTGGTACGGCGTGGCGGCGGCGAACTCGGCCGCGCAGGTGTCCACGGTCTTGAAGACCGGCCGGATGCCCAGGGCGTGGCGCACCCCGCGGACGACGTCGGCGCTCATCCCGCGGATCTTGCCGATCTGGTCGTCGGAGAAGCCGTGGCGCTTCGCGCGCCGCAGCAGCCCCGGGCTCAGCTCGGGCGCGGCGGTGACCTCGGCCGCGACCTCGTTGATGAGCGCCAGCTGGTCCACGAACCAGGGGTCGATGCCGGTCGCGTCGTGGACCTCCTGGGCGCTGGCTCCGGCCCGCAGGGCGTCCATGACCTTCTTCAGGCGTCCGTCGTGCGGCGTGGCGATCTCGCGCAGCAGGGCGGCGCGGTCGAGGTCGACCCACTCCTGGTGCCAGTCGAAGGGGGCGTCCTTGTGCTCGAGGCTGCGCAACGCCTTCTGGAGCGCCTCGGTGAAGCTGCGCCCGATGGCCATCGCCTCACCGACCGACTTCATGTGCGTGGTCAGGACGGGATCGGCGTTCGGGAACTTCTCGAAGGCGAACCGCGGCACCTTCACCACCACGTAGTCCAGCGTCGGCTCGAAGGCAGACGGCGTCGACAGGCGCGGGCTCTGGGGGTCCGCGGGGGCGGAGCCCCCGCGTGTGGTGGAGGTCTGGGGGTCCGCGGGGGCGGAGCCCCCGCGTGTGGTGAGGCTCTGGGGGTCCGCGGGGGCGGAGCCCCCGCGTGTGGTGAGGCGTCTGGGGGTCCGCGGGGGCGGAGCCCCCGCGTGTGGTGATGTCGTTGGGGATCTCGTCGAGGGTGTAGCCGATCGCGACCTTGGCCGCGATCTTGGCGATCGGGAACCCGGTGGCCTTCGAGGCCAGCGCGCTGGAGCGCGAGACCCGCGGGTTCATCTCGATCACCACGAGCCGGCCGTCGGCGGGGTTGACGGCGTACTGGATGTTGCACCCACCGGTGTCGACCCCGACGGCGCGGATGATCCCGATGGCCAGGTCGCGCATGGCCTGGTACTCGCGGTCGGTGAGCGTCATCGCCGGCGCCACCGTGATCGAGTCACCGGTGTGCACGCCCATCGGGTCGACGTTCTCGATGGAGCACACGATCACCACGTTGTCGGCGGTGTCGCGCATCACCTCGAGCTCGTACTCCTTCCAGCCCAGGATCGACTCCTCCAGGAGCACCTCGGTGGTGGGGCTCAGGCTGAGCCCGGTCCCGGCGATGCGCCGCAGGTCGGTCTCGGAGTGGGCCATCCCCGAGCCGGCGCCGCCCATGGTGAAGCTGGGTCGCACCACGACCGGGTAGCCGAGGTCGGCGGCACCGGCCAGGCAGTCCTCCATCGAGTGGCAGATCACGCTGCGGGCGGACTCGCCGCCGAGCTCCTCCACGATCTTCTTGAAGACCTGACGGTTCTCGCCGCGGTCGATGGCCTCGATCGAGGCGCCGATCAGCTCGACGCCGTACCGCTCCAGGACGCCGGCCTCGGCCAGCGCCATGGCGGCGTTGAGCGCCGTCTGCCCGCCCAGGGTGGCCAGCAGGGCGTCGGGACGCTCCTTGGCGATCACCTTCTCGACGTACTCCGCGGTGATCGGCTCGACGTAGGTGGCGTCGGCGAACTCCGGGTCGGTCATGATCGTGGCCGGGTTGGAGTTGACCAGGATCACCCGCAGGCCCTCCTCCTGGAGGACCCGGCAGGCCTGGGTGCCGGAGTAGTCGAACTCGCACGCCTGGCCGATGACGATCGGGCCGGACCCGATGACCATCACGCTGGAGATGTCGGTGCGGCGGGGCATCAGCGCTGGCCCTCCCGGGTCGGGTCCGTGGGGTGGTCGTCCATGAGGTCGCAGAACCGGTCGAAGAGGTAGCCGGCGTCGTGGGGGCCGGCCGCGGCCTCGGGGTGGTACTGCACCGAGAACGCGCGCAGAGCGCCTCCCTCGGCGGCCGGGGCGCGCAGCTCGAGCCCCTCCACGACGTCGTCGTTGAGGCACACATGACTCACCCGTGCCTCGCCGTAGGTCGTCGGGACCGGCTGGTCGAGGGGGGTCCCGTCGGGCCAGGCGACCGCGAACCCGTGGTTGTGGGCGGTGACCTCGACCTTGCCGGTGGTGCGGTCCATCACCGGCTGGTTGAGGCCGCGGTGGCCGTAGGTGAGCTTGAACGTGCCGAGCCCGAGCGCCCGGCCGAAGAGCTGGTTGCCGAAGCAGATGCCGAAGTAGGGCAGCTGCCGGGCGAGGGCGTCGCGCAGCAGCGCGACCTGGTCGGTCGACGCTGCCGGGTCGCCCGGGCCGTTGGAGAAGAACAGCCCGTCGGGGCCGTCCTCGCCCACGGCGAGCACGTCGGCCAGGTTGCTGGCGGCCGGCAGGACGTGGACCTCGATGCCGCGCTCGGCCATCCGGTACGGGGTCATCGACTTGATGCCGAGGTCGACCGCGGCCACGGTGAACCGCTTGCGTCCCCAGGGTCCGGGCCGGGCCGGGACGACGTAGGCCGCCTCCGTGCTGACCTGGCCGGCCAGCTCGGTGCCGGACATGACCTGGCTGGCCCGCACCCGCTCCAGCAGCGCGGACGCGTCGCTCTCGGTGCTCGAGATGCCCACCCTCATCGCGCCGCGGTCGCGCAGGTGCCGGGTCAGGGCCCGGGTGTCGACGCCGCTGATGCCGACCACGCCCTGGTCGCGCAGCGCGGCGTCGAGGGTGCCGGTCGCACGCCAGCTGCTCGGGACCCGGGCAGGGTCGCGGACCACGTAGCCGGCCACCCAGATCCGGTCGGACTCGGCGTCCTCGGCGTTGACCCCGGTGTTGCCGATGTGGGGCGCGGTCATCACGACGACCTGACGGTGGTAGCTGGGGTCGGTGAGCGTCTCCTGGTACCCGGTCATGCCGGTGTTGAAGACCGCCTCACCGAAGGTCTCGCCCGGGGCGCCGTACGCCTCGCCGCGGAAGGTGCGGCCGTCCTCGAGGACGAGGATGGCGGGCCCGCCACCGGGCGGAGGTGCCTCCGGGTGGTCAGGGGCATGCAGGGGCACGCCGTACCTCCTTCTCCGCCTCACGGGACGGATCGTTAAAGGATGCCGAGCGAGGTCGAGCCTAGCAGCGGCGCACCCCGGGTCCGGCGCGGCGTCCTAGCCCGGGACGACGATCTGCTGCATGGCCCACCGGTTGCCGTCCGGGTCCTCGAAGTGCACGAAACGACCCCATGGCTGGTCGTCGACCTCGCTGCACCCGACGCCACGCTCGCGCAGGTCGCGCAGCACCTCCTCGGCGTCGGCGACCACCGCCTGGACCATCTGGGTGGCCCCGTCCGGCAGCATCCCCAGACCGACACCGAAGCAGACCGAGCAGGCCGACCCCGGCGGCGTGACCTGGACGAAGCGGAGCTCGGGGGTCACGGTCACGTCGTGGTCGACACTCCAGCCGAGGCGCTCGCCGTAGAAGGCGACCGACCGGTCGACGTCGGTGACCGCGAGCGGCACCAGCTCGATCTTGATGTCCATGGCGGTCCTCCGCGGGCCTCGCGACGGTGGGGCCTCCACCCTAGGCAACCCGTCCGGCCCAGGCCAGCACCACCGGTAGGGCTCAGCGGCAGGCTCACCGACAGGCTCAGCGGCGCGGGCGGATGGTCCGGGTCGGTGCGGCGGTGAGCGGGTCCTCGGGCCATGCGTGGCGGGGGTAGCGCCCCCGCAGCTCGGCGCGCACCTGCGGGTAGCCGGTCGCCCAGAACGACGCCAGGTCGGCGGTGACCGCGGCCGGTCGGCGGGCCGGGGTGAGCAGGTGCAGCAGCACCGGCACCCGACCACCGGCGATGCGAGGGGTCGCGGTCCACCCGAAGGCCTCCTGGACGCGGACCTCGAGGTAGGGCTGCTCGGTGCCGTCGGCGCCGTAGACGACGGCCGCGCTCGACCCGCTGGGCACGGAGAGCCGCTCGGGTGCCAGCTCGTCGAGCCGGCCGGCCTCGGGCCAGGGCAGCAGGCGGCGCAACGCGGCGACGACGTCGACGCGGGCCAGGTCGCGGGCCCCGCGCAGCCGGCTGAGGTCGGGGCCCAGCCAGGTCTCCAGAGCGGCGCGCAGGGCGGCGTCGCCGACGTCGGGCCACGGATCGCCGAGCGCGTGGTGCAGGAAGGCCAGACGACGCCGCAGGGCGCTCGCACCGGCGCTCCAGGGCAGCAGGTCCAGGCCCTCGCGCGCCAGCGCCGCGCCCAGCGCGTGCGCGACCTCGGCCGGGTCGGGGTGGGCGACGGGCGCGGACGCGAGCTCGATGCGGCCCAGGCGGGTGACCCGGCGGGCGACGACCCGGCCGCCGGTCCAGGTCACCTCGTCCCGCTCCTCCCACCGGGCCTCGGCCGCCTCGAGGGCCAGGTCCTCGTCCAGCGGCGCGAACGACCGTACGGTCGCGTCCCGCTCCCCTGGTCGTCGCTCGACGTCGGCCACTGCCAGCCAGTCCAGGCCGGCCGAGGCCTCACCTCCGCGGCGCACGACGGCGCCGGTGCCCGAGACCATGAGGTAGGCCGTCGAGCCGGACCGGCGGCGGGCGACGCGGTCGGGGTGCGCGAGGGCGACCACGGCCCCGACCGCCAGGTCGTCGGTCAGGCGGCGCATCACGGGCCCCTCGGACCCCTCGGGATCTCCGGTGCGTGCCGGCCTGCCCGGAGCCCGCTGGGAGCGCGGCGAGCAGCCGGTCGACGGCCTGCCTCCAGGCCCCGGACCCGGGCCCGCCCCGACGCAGGGCCCGCAGGGCGGCGACGAGGTCGCCGTCCGCGGTCCGGACGTCCTCGGAGAGCATCGCCACCACCTCCGCCGCCCGTCGGGCGCCGACCAGGGGCGCCCCGTCGACGAGAGCCCTCGCCAGCCGAGGGTCGACCGGCACCGTTGCCAGCACGCGGCCCCGCCGGGTCACCGCACCGTCGGCGTCGACGGCTCCGAGGTCGGCCAGGGTGGCGCGGGCGGCCGCCAGGGCGACCGCCGGTGGCGTGTCGAGCAGCGCGAGACCCTCCCCGCCGGGGGCGCCCCACACGGCCAGCTCGAGGGCGAACGCGGTGAGGTCCGCGACGACGACCTCCGGCTCGGGGTGCGCGGCCAGGTGGGCGTGCTCGGCCTCGGACCAGCACCGGTGCACCGCCCCCGGCCCCTCACGACCCGCGCGGCCGGCCCGCTGCTCCGCGCTCGCGCGGCTCACGCGGACGGTGACCAGGCTGCCCAGCCCGCGCCGGTGGTCGGTGCGCGGCTCGCGGGAGAGGCCGGCATCGACGACGGTGCGGACCCCGGGCACGGTCAGCGACGACTCGGCCACCGCGGTCGACACCACCACCCGCCGCCCCGGGCCCGGCCGCAGCGCGCGGTCCTGCTCGACCGACGGGAGCCGCCCGTGCAGGGCGAGCACCTCGACCGACCCGGCCGGTCCGGCCGACCCGGTGGACCCGGACGACCCGGCCTCGAGCCGCGAGCGGACCCGCCGCACGACACCGTCGACCTCGCCGGCCCCGGGCACGAAGACCAGCACGTCACCGTCGTCGTCGGCCAGCGCGCGCACGCTCGTCGCCGCGACGTGGTCCAGGAAGCGGGGCGTCACCCCCCGCTCGTCGGTGCGCAGGACGCCCGCCGGCGGTGGCGACCACCGTCGCTCCACCGGGTGCAGTGCCGCGGGCACGTCGACCACGGGCACCGGCGGGGTCCCGAGCAGCGCCGCCGTCCGGGCCGCCTCGACGGTCGCCGACATCGCGACCAGGAGCAGGTCGGGGCGCAGGTGGGCCCGGACGTCGACGAGGAGGGCGAGCGCCAGGTCGGCGTCGAGCTGGCGCTCGTGCACCTCGTCGAGCACGACCGCCCCGACGCCCGGCAGGTCGGGGTCCCGCTGCAGGCGCCGCAGCAGCAGCCCCGTGGTGACCACCTCCACCCGCGTGCGCGGCCCGGTGCGGCGCTCGCCGCGCACGGCGAACCCGACGCTCTGGCCCACCTCCTCGCCGAGCAGCTGCGCCAGCCGGCGAGCAGCGGCGCGCGCGGCGATACGGCGCGGCTGCGTGACCACCACGCGGCTGCCCGCGCCGACCAGGACGGCCACGGCCGGTGGCACGAGCGTCGTCTTGCCACTGCCGGGCGGGGCCTGGACGACGGCGCTGCTCCGGGCGCGCAGGGCCTCGGCGAGCACGCCGAGCCCGGTCACGACCGGGAGGTCGGGCGGTCCGGCGAGCAGCCGCTCGAAGGGGTCGTCGATCACCGGGCCAGTGTGAGGCAGGGCCGGCCGGGGCCGGCCGGTGGCGACCCCCGGCGGCGGCCCCTACCCTGGAGCGTGCCTACGCGGGTCGTCGAGCGGGACGCCGAGCTCGGAGTGCTGGTCGCGGCCGCCGAGGCGGCCGCGGCGGGACGAGGGAGCGTCGTGCTGGTCACCGGCGGGGCCGGCCTGGGCAAGTCGAGCCTCGTCCGGGCGCTCGGCCGGCGCCTGCCCGGCGGTGCCCGGCTGCTGGTCGGCGCCTGCGACGACCTCGACACCCCCCGCCCGCTCGGCCCCCTGCGCGACCTCGGCCACGTCGTCGGCGCCGACCTGGCACGGGCCGTGCGCGACGGCGGTGACCGCGACCGGCTGCTGGCCGCCCTGCGCGCCGAGCTCGACTGGGCCGGGCACGCGACCGTCCTCGTGATCGAGGACGTCCACTGGGCCGACGCCGCGACGATCGACCTGCTGCGCCTGCTGGTTCGTCGGGTCGACGAGCTGCCGGCCGTGGTGGTGCTGACCTGGCGCGACGACGACCTGGCCGCCACCCACCCGCTGCGCCAGCTGCTGGCCTCGCTGGCCACCACTGGTCAGGCCCTCCGTCTGCCGCTGGCCCCGCTGAGTCGCGAGGCCGTGGCCGACCTCGTCGGTGAGCTGGCGCCGGGCGGCCGCCCGCCGATCGACGCGGTCGCGCTGCACGAGCTGACCGACGGGCACCCGTTCTTCGTCCACGAGCTGCTCGAGGACCACCTGCGGGCCGGGCCCGACCAGGCACCGCTCGGGGTGCCGGGCAGCGTGGTCGACGTCGTGCTGGCCGGCCTGGGACGGCTCGACCCGGGCGCCAGGGACGCGGTGGAGCGCCTCAGCGTGCTGACCGTGCCAGCCTCCCGGGACCTGGTCGGCGACCTGGTGCCGGGCGGGGTGGCCGCGCTGGCCGACGCCGAGCGCAGCGGTCTGGTCGAGGTGCACCCCGAGCACGTCTCGTTCCGCCACGAGCTCACCCGGCGCGCGGTGCTGGACGCGCTGCCCGGGCTGCGTCGCAGCGCGCTGCACGCCCGGGCCCTCGAGGTGCTCTCGTGCGACCCGGCCACCGAGCCGGCCCGTCTGGTCCACCACGCGGTGGGGTCCGGCGACGTCGACGCCCTGCTGCGCCACGGCCCGCAGGCCGCCGGGGCCGCCCGGGCCGACCACGCGCACCGCGAGGCGCTGAGCCACCTGGCAGCGGTGCTGGCGCACCGCGGGCGCCTCGGCCCGGCCCGGCTCGCCGATCTCCTCGAGGCCTCCGCGCAGGAGTGCTACACCGTCGGGGACGACGGGCGAGGAGCGGTGCCGGACCAGATGGAGGCCGTCGCGCTGCGGCGACGGCTCGAGGACCCGGTCGCGCTCGGGTCGTCGCTGCGCTGGCTGTCCCGCATCGCGTGGTGGTGCGGCGACCGTGCCGGCGCCGAGACCGCGGGGGCCGAGGCCGTCGAGGTGCTGCGCGGCACCGACGCGCGCCAGGCCCTCGGCCTGGCCCTGAGCAACCTCGCCCAGCTCGCGATGCTGGCCGAACAGACCGAGGAGGCGATCAGCGCCGCCGAGCAGGCCATCACGATCGCGCGCGACGTCGGCGACGTCGAGGTGCTCGCGCACGCGCTGAACAACCTCGGCACGGCCCGGTGGTCCGCAGGGGACCCCGGGGGCCGTGCGGTCCTCGAGGAGTCGTTGGCCGTGGCCCGCGAGCACGGCCTCGGCGACGAGGCCAGCCGCGCGTGGTGCAACCTGGTCTGGCAGCTGCTCCTCCAGCTGCAGCCCCGGGAGGCCGCCGCGCACCTCGAGACCGCGATCGTCCACGCCGAACGGGCCGAGCACCTGGTCTTCGGCACCTACCTCCACGTCGAACGGGCCATGGTCGCCCTCGCGCAGGCCCGGTGGGACGACGCGGTCACCGACGCCTCCATCGGGCTCACCAGCACCGCCCCCATCCGCTGCGCCGCCCTGACGGTCCTGGCCCGGGTGGCCGTGCGCACCGCGGCACCGGCCCACGACCTCGTCGAGGAGTGCTGGCGACTGGCCACCCGGCTCGACGAGCTGCAGCGCGTCGCCCCGGCCGGGGGGGTGGTGTGCGAGGCGGCGTGGCTCAGCGGCGACCACGACCGGGTCCGCGAGGTGGCCGGTGCCGTCCTCGAACGGGCGCGCGCGGTCGGCGCGACGGTGTGGGTTCCGGAGGCGGCGTACTGGCTGGTGCGCGCCGGCGGCACCCTCGACGGCGACGGTGCGCCCGACCACCCCTGGACCAGCCTGCTCGCCGGGGACTGGGCCGCCGCCCGACGGACCTGGGAGCAGGCCGGCTACCCGGTCGAGGCGGCGCTCGCGCTGACCCACGCCCCCGACGTCGCGACGGTCCTGGAGGGACTGCGGAGCCTCGACGCGCTGGGAGCGGCGGCCTGGGCCGACCGGGTCCGTCACGACCTGCGCACCGCGGGCGCCCGCGGGGTGCCGCGCGGGCCCCAGCCGGCCACCCGCGCCCATCCGGGAGGTCTCACCCCCCGCCAGCACGAGGTGCTCGACCTGCTCGTCGACGGGCACTCCAACGCCGCGATCGCCCGGCGTCTCGTGCTCTCGGTGCGCACCGTCGACCACCACGTCGCAGCCGTCCTGCACCGGCTGGGCGCGCGGAACCGCGAAGAGGCCGCAGCGCTGGCGCGCGAGAGGGGCTGGTCCCACGGCACGGCCGATCTGGGTGTCGGCGGCGCCCGAGATGGGCAACCCACGCCGACGCCGACCAGCAGCCCCCGGGTCTAGGAAGGAGGCAGGTCGCACCACCGGGGTCGACCACCGTCACCGAGGAGCAGACATGACCACCTCCAGCACCGACCGGGCCGACACCGTCTCGCCGGCCGAGGCCGACCGGGCCCTCAAGGCACGCCACCGCGCGATGTGGGCCCTGGGCGACTACCCCGCGGTGGCGGCGGACGTCATCCCGGCCCTGGGCCCCGTCCTGGTGGAGGCCTGCCGCGTGCAGACCGGGGACCGGCTGCTCGACGTCGCCGCCGGCTCGGGCAACGTCGCCGTCCCGGCGGCCGCGGCCGGCGCCCGGGTCGTGGCCTGCGACCTCACGCCCGAGCTGTTCGAGGCCGGACGCGCGCAGGCCGCGGCCGCCGGGGTCGAGGTCGAGTGGGCCCAGGCCGACGCCGAGCACCTGCCCTACGCCGAGCACACCTTCGACGTCGTCACCTCCTGCGTCGGCGTGATGTTCGCCCCGCACCACCAGCCGGCCGCCGACGAGCTGATCCGGGTGTGCCGCCCCGAGGGGAGGATCGGCCTCGTCTCGTGGACCCCGGAGGGCTTCATCGGCCGGCTCTTCGCGACCATGAAGCCCTTCGTCGCACCGCCCCCGGCCGGCGTGCAGCCCCCGCCCCTGTGGGGTCGCGAGGACCACGTCCGCGAGCTGCTCGGCGACCGGGTGGTCGACGTCGAGGCCGAGCGGCGCCTGCTCCCCGTCGACCGGTTCCCCTCGCCCGAGGCGTTCCGCGACTTCTTCAAGCGCTGCTACGGACCGACCATCGCGGCCTACCGCGGGCTCGGGGACGACGAGGCCCGCGTGGCCGAGCTCGACGCTGCCCTCACCGCGCTCGCCGCCTCCGCCCTGGGCGGCGGAGATCGTCCGTCGATGGACTGGGAGTACCTGCTGCTCACCGCCCGCAAGGCCTGACCCGCTCAGGTCAGACGACGGTCCAGCACGGTCGGCGCGCCCCGCAGGAAGGTCGCCACGACGCTCGCGCCGAGGGTCCGGCCGTGCCAGGGGTTGTTGCGCGAGAGGGACACCGAGGCCTCGCGGTCCACGGGCGGCGCGGTGGTCGGGTCCACCAGCGTGAGGTTGGCCGGCTGTCCCACCTCGAGCGGGGTGCCCTGGCCGGTCAGGCCCGCGATCCGGGCCGGCGCCGCCGACATGACGCGCGCCACGTCGTCCCAGGCCATCCGTCCCGTCGCCACCATGACCTGCGCCACGACCGGGAGCGCGGTCTCCAGCCCCAGCATCCCGAAGGCGGCGTCGACGAAGGCGTGCTCCTTGTCGTGGCGCGCGTGCGGGGCGTGGTCGGTGGCGACCGCGTCGATGGTGCCGTCGGCCAGCGCGTCGCGCAGTGCCTCGACGTCCTCGTTCGCACGCAGCGGGGGGTTGACCTTGAAGACCGGGTCGTAGCCGGAGAGGAGGTCGGTGGTCAGCAGCAGGTGGTGCGGGGTGACCTCCGCGGTCACCGCCACGCCCTGGGCGCGCGCCCACCGCAGCACCTCGACCGTCCCGGCGCTCGAGACGTGGGCGACGTGGAGGCGCGAGCCGGTGTGGCGGGCGAGCATGACGTCGCGGGCCACGACGACCTCCTCGGCGATGCCCGGCCACCCGGGCAGGCCCAGCCGTCCCGAGAGCTCGCCCTCGTGGCAGCAGGCGCTGGACCCGGCCAGGTCGGGGTCCTGGCTGTGCTGGCTGACCACGCCGCCGAAGGCCTTGACGTACTCCAGCGCCCGGCGCATCACCCGGGCGTCGTGCACGCACCGGCCGTCGTCGGAGAACACCCGGACCCGGGCACGCGAGCGGGCCATCAGCCCCAGCTCGGCGAGCTCCTCGCCCCCGAGCCCGCGGGTCACGGCGCCGACCGGCTGCACGTCGACCAGGCCGGCGGCGCGCCCGAGGTCGAGGACCCGCTCGGCCGCCTCGGCGGTGTCGGTGACCGGGCTGGTGTTCGCCATCGCGAGGACGGCGGTGTAGCCGCCGACGGCGGCCGCCCGGGAGCCGGTCAGGACGGTCTCCGCGTCCTCGCGGCCGGGCTCGCGCAGGTGCGTGTGGAGGTCGACCAGGCCGGGCAGAGCGACGAGGCCGTCGGCGTCGACGACGCGGACGCCGGCCGGCACGGTGATGCTGCCGACCTCGCTCAGCACGCCGTGGTCGAGCAGGAGGTCGGCGCGGGTGCCCTCGGGCAGGGTGGCACCGCGCACCAGGACGGGTTCGTGCTGCTGGACCATCAGGACTCCTCGCCGGCGAGCAGGTGGTAGAGGACCGACATCCGCACGGCGACGCCGGCCGAGACCTGCTCGAGCACCGCCGACTGCGCGGCGTCGGCGGCGTCGGCGGCGATCTCGAGGCCGCGGTTCATCGGTCCGGGGTGGCAGATCGGCACGTCCGGGCCGAGCACCGCGAGCCGCTCGCGGGTGAGGCCGTAGCCCACGGTGTACTCGCGGGCGCTGGGGAAGTAGCCGCCGCTCATCCGCTCGCGCTGGACGCGCAGCATCATGACGGCATCGGCCTTGCCCAGCACGTCGTCGAGGTCGTAGGAGGTCTCGAAGCCGGCGGCGGCCGACCACGCCTCGATGCCGCTGGGCATCAGGGTCGGCGGGGCGACCACGGTGACCCGGGCGCCGAGCGTGGTCAGGCAGAGCACGTTGCTGCGGAAGACCCGGCTGTGGGTCAGGTCGCCCACGAGCACGACGTGACGCCCCTCGAGGCTGCCGAGACGCCGCTGGAGGGTGTAGGCGTCCAGCAGCGCCTGGGTGGGGTGCTCGTGGGTGCCGTCGCCCGCGTTGACCACGCACGCGTCGACCCACTGCGAGACCGCCAGTGCCGAGCCGCTCGCGGCGTGGCGGATCACGAGGGCGTCGACGCCCATGGCCGCGATCGTCCGGACGGTGTCGCGCAGGCTCTCGCCCTTCGAGGCCGAGCTGCCCTTGCCGGTGATGTTGACGGTGTCCGCCGAGAGCCACTTGCCGGCGATCTCGAAGCTCGACCGGGTGCGGGTGGAGTCCTCGAAGAAGAGGTTGATCACCGTCCGCCCGCGCAGCGCGGGCAGCTTCTTGACCTCACGGCGCTGCACGTCGTGCATCTCCGCGGCGGTGGCGAAGATGGTGGCGATGTCCTCGGCGTCGACGTCGTCGATCGAGAGCAGGTGGCGCTTCATCCGAGACCACCGTCGGGGGTCCCTGCGATGCGGACCTCCTCCAGGCCGTCGAGCTCGGCGAGCCGCACCATCACCCGCTCGGTCCGGGCGCTGGGCAGGTTCTTGCCGACGTGGTCGGCGCGGATCGGCAGCTCGCGGTGACCGCGGTCGACGAGCACGGCGAGCCGCACGACGTCGGGGCGACCGAGGTCGTTCATCGCGTCGAGCGCCGCGCGCACGGTGCGTCCGGAGTAGAGGACGTCGTCGACCAGCACGACGGTGCGGCCCTCGATGCCGCCCGGCGGCACCTCGGTGTGCTGCGGGCCCCGGGCGGGGTGGCGGCGCAGGTCGTCGCGGTACATCGTGACGTCGATCGCGCCGACGGGGACCTCGACCCCCTCCGTGGCGGCGATCCGCTCCGCGATGCGACGAGCCACCCCGACCCCGCGGGTCGGGATCCCGAGCAGCACCAGCCCGTGCGGTCCCCGGTTGCGCTCGAGGATCTCGTGCGAGATGCGGGTCAGGGCCCGGGCGATGTCGCGGGCGTCGAGGACGACGCGGCCCGTCTCGAGCGGCGCCTGGGCGTCCTGGGGCTCCTGCGGGGGGACGGTCGGTGGCACCACCCGGACCTCCTTCTCCGCCTCTCGGGACGGCTCGTTAAAGGATGTCGATCGGGCGCGACCCTAGCAGCGGACCCGGACCTCACCGGTGGGCGAGGCCCTAGGCTCGCCCCGTGAGGGGCGCTCGGGGGATCGCGGTCGCAGCCACGGGCGTCCAGGCTCGTGACGCCGGTCTGGAGGTCGCCGACGACGGCGGCAACGCGGTGGACGCCGCGGTCGCGGCCGCGCTGGTCGCGATGTGCACGGAGCCCGGCATCGTCAGCCTCGCCGGGGGTGGCTACGTCGCGGTGTGGCCGGACGGCGCGGACCCCGTCGTGCTCGACGGCAACGTCGAGATGCCGGGACGCTCGGCGCCGCCCGGACGCCGCGGCGCCGCCGTGCGCGAGGTGGTCACCGACTACGGCGGCGGCGTCACCCTGCACGCCGGCGCCGGGTCGGTGGCCACCCCCGGCGCGGTGCCGGCGCTGGCCCTGGCCGCCGAGCGGTACGGACGGCTGCCGTGGGCCCGCCTGGTGGCCCCCGCCGAGGCTGCGGTGCGTCACGGCTACCCCACCAGCCACGCCGCTGCCCGCTACCTCGGCCACGTCGCCCACTCCCTGTTCGGCGACGACCCCGGTGCGCGCGCCCTGGTCCTGCGCCCCGACGGCAGCGCCCTCGTGGGTGGCGAGCCGGCCCGCAACCCCGACCTGGCCGACACGCTCCTCGCGCTCGCCGAGGAGGGCCCGGACCTGCTGGTGACCGGCGAGGTCGGGCGTCGCATGGTCGAGCAGGTCGCCGGCCTCGGCGGCCTGCTGGGCGCCGACGACCTCGCCGGCTACGAGGTCGCCGTCCGGCCCGCCGTGCGCCGCAGGGTGGGCGACTGGGGGCTGGCCCTCAACCCGCCGCCGGCGGTCGGTGGACCCGTGCTGAGCGTGATGCT
Source organism: uncultured Actinomycetota bacterium (assembly GCA_963822495.1). GTDB lineage: Bacteria > Actinomycetota > Actinomycetes > Propionibacteriales > Nocardioidaceae > Nocardioides. The sequence goes on from CAWGHQ010000006.1 coordinate 155,718, forward strand.
CACCGAGCTGGCCAGGCGGGGTGCATGGGACTGGGCCGACCTGGTCGAGGTCCAGCGCTCCGTGCTCGGCCACCGTCTCGACGTCCACGACCTCTCCGCCGACCTCGACGCCGACGGCCACGCGCTGCTGGCGGCCGTCGAGCGGGACGGCCTCGGCGCCCTGCCGACCTCGCCGTCGACCGCGCACGTCTCCGTCGTCGACGACCAGGGTGACGCCTGCGCGATCACCGTCTCCAGCGGGTACGGCGCGGGACTGGTCGTCCCGGGCACCGGGATCCTGCTCAACAACTGCCTGGGCGAGCAGGAGCTCAACCGCCGCGGCCTGCACGCGGCACCACCCGGCACCCGCCTGGCCTCCAACATGGCCCCGACGCTGGGCCGGACCTCGGACGGTCGCGTCCTGGCCGTCGGCTCGCCGGGCGCCGACCGGATCACCACCGCGCTCCTGCAGGTGCTGGCCCACGCGCTGCTCCCGCGACGGGCCGGAGTGGTGCCGAGGGCGGTGGGGGCCGACGGGGTCGACGGTCCCGACGACCTCCAGCAGGCCGTCGACCGACCGCGGCTGCACCTGCGCCGAACCCCCGATCACGGGTGGGTCGTCGAGCACGAGCCCGACGACGGCATCGCCGCCGCGGCCGCCGCGGCCGGACTGGCCGCCCGCGTGCACCCCGCCCACCACATGTACTTCGGCGGCGTCGGCGCGGCGCTGCTGCTGGCCGACGGAAAGCGGGCCGACGGCGGGCTGCTCGCGGCCGGCGACTCCCGCCGCGAGGCCGCCGTCGGGGTCACTCGAGGTCGATGAGCACCTTGCCGACGGCGCCCTGCTCGACGGCGTCGTGCGCCGCGGCGGTCTCCTCGAGCGCGAAGCGATGGAGCGGGAGACCGGTCTCCTCCCCCACGCCCAGCGCACCGTCGAGCACCGCCGCGCTGACGTCGGTGACCGCCAGCGAGAGCAGTGCGGGGTCGAGGGTGTAGAGGATGACGAACTGGTAGCGCAGGTTGCGGCTGAAGGTCTCACGCAGCGGCAGGGTCAGCTCGTCGCCGCCGGTGTTGGCATAGACCGCGATCGTCCCGTGCACGCGGACCACGGACAGGTCGAGGGCGCGGTTCGGCGCCGGGGCGACCTCCACGGCCAGGTCGACGCCGTCGGGCGCCACGGCCAGGATCGCCGCGGCGGCGTCCTGCTCGCGGTAGTTCACGACGTGGTGCGCGCCGGCGGCGCGGGCCAGGACGGCCTTCTCCTCGCTGCTGACCGTGGTGACCACGGTCGCCCCCGCCCAGCGGGCCAGCTGGATGGCGGCGTGGCCGACGGCTCCGGCGCCACCGGCGACCAGGACGACGTGATCGTCGAGGCTGCCGGGGGCGAGCCGGTTCACCTCGCCCGAGGTGAGGGCGCGATGGGCCGTGATCGCCGGCACGCCGAGGCTCGCACCGAGGTCGAAGGATGCGGCGTCCGGCAGCGCCACGACGCGCTCGACCGGCTGGACGGTGTGCTCGACCGCGGTGCCGTAGGGACGCTCGTGCTGGGCCAGGTAGAGCCAGACCCGGTCCCCCACGGCGAGGTGCTCGACGCCCTCGCCCAGGGCGTCGACCGTGCCGGCGCCGTCCTGACCGGGTGCGACCTCGTCGAAGTCGCTGCCCATCAGGGCGCGGAACTTCCAGTCGGTCGGGTTCACGCCGGCTCGTGCCAGCCGGACCCGGACCTCGCCCGGACCCGGCTCGGGCACGTCACGCTCGACGAGGCTCAGGACGCTGGACGGACCGGTCTCGGTGTAGACGACTGCTCGCATGGGCCCGAACCTAGCCCGCTGGCCGCGCGGAGCCACCTCACCCCACCCGCGGGCGACGTCGCTCAGAGCGCCTCGGCCATCGCGGCGCAGGCTTCCAGCCAGGCATGTCGGGTTGCCGGTGAGAGCCGCGCGTAGGGCACCACCGACCCGGGGGCGAGCACGGGGTCGTAGGGCACCCGGTGGACCGAGCGGGTGCGCTGCTCGTAGACCTCCCGCAGGTCGGTGGCCAGCGCCTCGTCGACCCGATCGGAGGGGTCGGAGAGCACGGTGAGCGTGCGCCGCTTGAGGTCGGCGTGCCCGGCGTCGGCCAGGGCGTCGAGCATCCACAGCCCGCTGTAGCCGGTGTCCTCGCGCACCGTGCTCGTCACCACGAGCAGGTCCGCCGCCGCCGCGGCCGCGAGCCAGTTCTCCGCGCGCAGGTTGTTGCCGGTGTCGACGAGGATGACGCGGTAGAAGCGCTCGAGGAGCTGGTGCACGGCCGCGAAGTCCTCGGCCCGGATCGTGCCCGTCACGTCGGGCCGCTCGTCGGAGGCGAGGACGTCGAAGTGGGCGTCCCCCTGGGAGCGCACGAACGCCGCGAGGTCGCCGATGCGGGACTGCTGCACGTCGTCGAACCGCTCGAGGTCCGCGAGCAGCTCGCGGGTGGTGCCGCCCTGGACCCCCCGAGCCCCGTCGGTGCCGCGCGCGCCGCGGATGCCGAGGGTGCCGCGGGTCTCGTTGTTGTCCCAGGCCACCACCCCGCCACCGCGGACCGTGCCGAAGGTGTACCCGGCGGCCAGCACGCCCGTCGTCTTGGCCGCTCCGCCCTTGGGGTTGACGAAGGCGATCGTGCGCGGGCCGTCGAGGTCGCGCTGGACCGCACGCCGGCGCTCCTCGTGCTCGCGCTCGGCCGGCCCCGCCTCCGGGGCGACCAGCCCGCCGCTCCACCGACGGACCCGACCGCGCCACCCCCACCGGGCCCCTGCGGAGCGTGATCCGCCCCTCTCGCGCCGCTCGAGGAAGTCGCCGGCGCTGACGAAGCGTCGCGGCCCGGTGCCCGGGGCTGCGGGCGCGAGGTGCGAGGCGCCGCTGGGGCTGTGGCGGGGGCTGGGGCTGGGGCTGAGGTTGGGGCTGGGGTCTTGCGACGAGGTCATGGTCGCTCCGATCGGTTCGTCACCTACCACGGAGCATGCCCACGCCGGCGCCGGTCATGCATCCCCGACAGCACCGGCCAGCGGGACCAGCGCGATCAGCGCGAGAGGTGGCGGGCCCGCGCGAAGCAGAACACCCCGTAGCACCCGATGCCGAGGGCCACGATGCCCAGCAGCACCCGCCCGAACGGCTGCTCGCGGATCTGCTCGAGTGCCTGGTCGAGGCCGCCGGAGCGAGCAGCGTCGTGGGTCACCGCCGCGTAGCCGAAGAGGACGCCCACCACGCCGACCGCGACGCCCTTCGCGGTGTAGCCCGCCTTGCCGAGCCACACGTACGCCGTCCCGCTGCCGCCGCTCTCGCCCTGCGCGGTGATGTGCTCGCGGAACCCCTCGGTCCACGCGGTGCGGATCTGCTGGACGGCGTAGCCCAGGATCGCCAGCCCGACCGCGCCGACGATCAGCTGACCTCCCGGCAGCTGCAGGAGGGTGGCGGTCGTGGAGTCGGTGCCACCGCCGGAGGAGGACCCGCCGCCCACCGCCACCTGCACGGCGGCCACGCCCAGGCTGCCGTAGAGGACGGCCTTGAGCAACGAGCCGAGCCGCTTGCGGGTGCGCTTGCCCGGGTCGGTCTCCTCGCGGCGTCCGACCGCGGCCTCGAGCAGCCGCCAGGACACCAGGAGCAGCATCCCGAGCGCCACCAGCCAGAGCCCGACCAGGCCGTAGGGCTGCTGGGCCAGCTCGTGCAGGGCCCCGCTGCCGCTGGCCGAGCCCGACGGGCTCCCCAGGGCCAGCTGGAGGGCCAGGTAGGCCACGAGGAGGTGGACGACGCCGTAGGCGACCAGCCCGAACCGCGCTGCGTGGTCGACCCAGCTGTGGTCCTCGGCCTCCTTCAGCGACCGGGGTGCCCCCTCGCCGTCGCCCGGACGATCAGACTGCGTCATCGGGGCTCACCTGCCTCGCCCAGCTCGCCCAGCGCCGTCTCGATGGCCCGGTGGAAGGTCGGGTAGGCGTAGATCATCGAGCGCAGCGTCGCCACCGGCACCTCGGCGTGCACCGCGACGGCGAGGAAGCCCAGGATCTCCCCGCCGGCCGGACCGACCGCGGTGGCCCCGACGAGCACGCCCCGCTCGGCGTCCTCGACGACGCTGATCAGCCCGCGGGCACCGGGTCCGTGGGTGAAGCCCCGCGAGGACGACTCCAGCGGCGTGGCGCCCACGCGCACGCTCAGGCCGGCGTCGCGGGCCTGCTGGGCGGTCATCCCGACGCCGCCGACCTCGGGGTCGGTGAAGGTGGTGTGCGGGACGGCGTGGTAGCTCGCGGGCGGGCCCTCCTGGCCCAGCACGTCGCGCAGGGCGATCGCCGCCTGGTACATCGCGACGTGGGTGAAGGCGCCCTTGCCGGTGACGTCGCCGACGACCCACAGGCCGTCCTCGACACCCACGGCGCGCATCCGCTCGTCCACGTCGAGCACCCGCGCGCCCGGGTCGAGGCCGACCGTCTCGAGCCCGAGGTCGTCGAGGTTGGGGGTGCGGCCCGCGGCCACGAGCAGCTTGTCGGCCCGCAGCGTCTCGGCGGTACCGGCCTCGTCGAGGCTCAGGGTGAAGGTGCCGTCGGCGTAGGCGACCTCGGTGAGCTCGACCCCGGTCAGCACGCGGATGCCCTCGGCCGCGAAGACCTCGGCGAGCAGCTCGCCCGCCTCGGGCTCGTCACCGGGCAGCAGTCGGGGGCCGTGCTGGACGATCGTGACGGCCACTCCGAAGCGAGCCAGCACCTGCGCCATCTCGCACCCGATCGGGCCACCCCCGACGACGACGACCGACCCCGGCAGCCCGCTGAGCTGCACCACGTCGCGGTTCGTCCAGTAGGGGGTGCCGGCCAGGCCGTCGACCGGCAGCTCGGCGGGGCGCGTGCCGGGGTTGAGCACCACGCCGAGGCGGGCGGTGTAGGAGACGGTCGTGCCGTCGGCCAGCTCGACGTCGACCCGTCGGGGTCCGTTGAGCCGCCCGACGCCGTGGTGGACCGTCGCCCCGGCGCCCTCGAGCCGCTCGACGGCGATGGTGTCGTCCCAGTCGGAGGTGGCCTCGTCGCGGATCCGCTCGGCGACCGGCGTCCAGGACGGCGTCACGGCCACGTCGCCGGCCAGCCGCCGCGCGCGGGCGGCCTCGGCGAGCGCGTCGGAAGCGCGGACCATCATCTTGGTGGGGATGCACCCGTAGTAGGGGCACTCACCGCCGACGAGGTGCCGGTCGACGACGACGACCTCGAGCCCGGCCTGCGCCGCCCCACTGGCCAACGACTCACCCCCCGGCCCCGCCCCGACGACGACGAGGTCGACCTCGGTCGGGGTGCTGGAGTCGCTCGTCGCGCTGGATGTGCTCGTCGCGCTGGGGGTGCTGGGGTCGGCCTGGCCGTCGTCGGTGCTCACCAGACCACCCTGGCACGCCCAACCACCCCCGCAACGCCCCCCAGCACCTGCTTGTCAGGGGAAGTTCGCGGTTGTCGCGGTTTGTGAACCGCGACAACCCTGGGAATCCCCGGCCAGCCGGGGAATCCCAGCTCCCGGCGGGACTGGTCAGGGGAAGTTCGAGGTTGTCGCGGTTCGTGAACCACGACAACCCTGGGGATCCCCGGCCAGCCGGGGAATCCCGGGGACCCCAGCGACCTCCGCCACCACTCGGAGCGAGTCGGGGCGGGGGAGGGCGGCTGGGCTAGGTCGTGAGGGAGGGCTTCTCGCGCTGGATGGTGCCGAGGATGCCGTTGACGAACTGGGGAGAGTCGTCGGTGGACAGGTCGCGGACGAGGGCCATCGCCTCGGAGACGGCGACGGCGTCGGGCACGTCGTCGGCCCAGAGCAGCTCCCAGACCCCGAGGCGCAGCACGTTGCGGTCGACGGCGGGCATGCGCTCGAGGGCCCAGTCGGCGGAGTAGGTGGTCAGCAGCTCGTCGATCTGCTCGGCGTGCTCGACGACGCCCCGCACCAGGGTGGCGGTGTAGTCGTTGGTCGGTCCCTGCCCGGCCGCGACGGCGCGGTCGAGCGCGTCGCCGGCGTTCTCGCGACGCAGGTCGGCGGCGAAGAGGACGTCGAGAGCCCGCTTGCGGGCCTTGGCCCGGGCCCCGCTGGTGGTGGCCACCTCAGCTCTTGACGCGGCCGAGGTAGGAGGAGTCGCGGGTGTCGACCTTGACCTTCTCGCCCTGGGTGACGAAGAGCGGGACCTGGATCTCGTGGCCGGTCTCCAGGGTGGCCGGCTTGGTGCGACCGGTGGCGCTGTCGCCGGCGACGCCGGGCTCGGTGAAGGTGATCTCGAGCTCGACGGAGGCCGGCATCTCGACGTAGAGCACCCGGCCCTCGTTGGTGGCCACGATGGCCTCCTGGCTCTCGAGCAGGAAGTTGCGGGCGTCGCCGAGGATCTCGGGGTCGACCTCGAGCTGGTCGTAGGTGCTGGTGTCCATGAAGACGTAGGAGGTGCCGTCGTCGTAGAGGTACTGCATGGTGCGCTTGTCGACCGAGGCGACGTCGACCTTCACGTCGGCGTTGAAGGTCTTGTCCACGGTCTTGCCGGACTCGATGTTCTTGAGCTTCGAGCGCACCACGGCGCCGCCCTTGCCGGGCTTGTGGTGCTGGAACCAGATGACCTGCCAGAGCTGGCCGTCGAGGTTGAGGACCATGCCGTTCTTCAGGTCGTTCGTCGTTGCCATGCGCTCAGGCTCTGCCTTCTCGAGGGGACGTGGTCGGTGCGGCGCCGTCCGGACCGGCCCCGGTCGGGGGCCGCGGGGCACCAGCCGGTGATTCTAGCCGTCGCCCGCGGCCAGGTGCGCCAGCGCCTGCCGGTAGCCGTCGACGCCGTGCCCGCTGACGACCAGGTCGGCGTGCGGCGTGACCAGGGAGGTGTGCCGGAAGACCTCGGGGCGCCGGGCGGGGTCGGAGAGGTGGACCTCCACCAGCGGCGCCTCCAGCATCGCGCACGCGTCGTAGAGCGCGTAGGAGTAGTGGGTCCACGCGGCTGCGTTGAGCACCACCGGCACCCGTGCGTCGGCGGCCGCGCCGAGCCAGTCCAGCAGGTCGCCCTCGTGGTTGCTCTGGCGCACCTCGACGGCCAGCCCGAGCTCGGCGCCCCAGCCGAGGCACAGGGCGGCCAGCTCGGCGTGGGTCGTCGTGCCGTACACCTCCGGCTGGCGTCGCCCGAGCCGCCCGAGGTTGGCCCCGTTGAGCACCCACACGGGTCGCGGTCCGCAGGGGTCGCTCACGACCCGCTCCGCAGCAGCTCGTAGGCGGCGCGCAGGTCGGCCTCGTCCGGCCCGGCCAGCACGCGGGGTCGTCCGACGTCCTCGAGCACGACCAGCCGCAGCCGGTCGCCGCGGGACTTCTTGTCGACCCGCATGGTGGCCAGCAGCTCCTCGAAGGGGGCCCCGTCGTAGGTGACGGGCAGACCGACCCGGGCGAAGGCCGTGCGGTGCCGCTCGGCCACGGCGTCGGGCAGCAGCCCGGCCAGACGGGCGACCTCGGCGACGAACACGCAGCCGATGGCGACGGCCTCGCCGTGACGGACGCCGTAGTCCTCGGCCCGCTCCACGGCGTGGGCCAGGGTGTGGCCGTAGTTGAGGGCCTCCCGGCCCGGGTGCCCGGAGCCGGCGGCCTCGCCGGCGGTCTCGGTGAGGTCGTCGACCACGATGGCGATCTTGACCGCGATCGCGCGTTCGACCAGCTCGCGCAGCACCGGGGAGCCGGCGACCAGGGCGTCGGGGTCGGTCGCCTCGACCAGTCGCAGGATCTCGGGGTCGGCGACGAAGCCGCACTTGACGACCTCGCCGAGCCCGGCCACCAGCTCGGCGCGTGGCAGCGTCTCGAGCAGGGACAGGTCGCACAGCACCCCGGCCGGCTCGTGGAAGGCGCCGACCAGGTTCTTGCCGGCGGCGGTGTTGATGCCGGTCTTGCCGCCGACCGCGGCGTCGACCATGCCCAGCAGCGTGGTCGGCACGTGGACCACACGCACCCCGCGCAGCCAGCTGGCGGCCACGAAGCCGCCCAGGTCGGTGGTCGCCCCGCCCCCGAAGGTGACGACGGCGTCGGAGCGGGTGAAGCCGCGCTCCCCCAGCGCCTCCCAGGCCTCCGCGGCCACCGCGGCGGTCTTGGCCGCCTCGCCGTCGGGAAGGCCGAGCGCCAGCACGTCGTAGGACTCGACGAGGCGCTCCAGCACCGGCTCGGCCTGCTCGGCCAGCGGCCCCGGGAAGAGCAGCGCGACGCGCTGGGGAGCCTCGCCCAGCAGGCCGACGAGACGGTCGAGCACCCCGTGGCCGACGACGACGTCGTAGGGCGAGGCCCCGCCGACTGCCAGGACGCTGGGCGGTCCCGCAGTGCCCGAAGAGCCCGCAGTGCCCGCAGAGCCCGCAGCGCCGGTCATCCGAGCACCCGCCCGACCTCGGCGGCGACGTCGTCGGGGCTGCGCCCGTCGGTGTCGACGACGTGGCGCGCGACCGACTCGTAGACCGGGGCACGCTCGTCGAGGAGTGCCTTGATCCGCGAGCGGACGTTGCCCAGCAGCAGGGGCCGCCCGACGCCGAGGCCGACCCGCTTGACGGCGTCGGAGAGACCGACCCGCAGGAAGACCACCGGACGGTCGGCCAGCAGGGCACGGGTGCCGGCGTCGGTCACCGCTCCCCCGCCCAGCGACAGCACGCCGTCGTGCTCGGCCAGCGCCCGCGCCACGGCCTCGCGCTCGAGTGCCCGGAAGGCCGCCTCGCCGTCCTCGACGAAGATCTCCGAGACCGGCCGTCCGGCGACGGCCACGACGTCGTCGTCGGTGTCGCGGGCCGTGACGCCCCAGGCCTGGGCGAGCAGCGCCCCGACGGTGGTCTTGCCGGCCCCCATCGGGCCCACGAGGATGGCGCGCGGGCGCGGCGTCGCGTCGGGAGCGCTCACCGGTACCTCAGCGTCTCGAGGTAGGTCGTCACGTTGCGCCGCGTCTCGCCGACGGAGTCGCCGCCGAACTTCTCCAGCACCGCGTCGGCGACCACGAGGGCCACCATCGCCTCGGCCACGATGCCGGCGGCCGGCACGGCGCACACGTCGGAGCGCTGGTGGTGGGCGACGGTCTCCTCGCCGGTGGCGAGGTCGACGGTGCGCAAGGCGCGCGGCACGGTGGCGATCGGCTTCATGGCCGCGCGCACCCGCAACGCCTCACCGGTGCTCATCCCGCCCTCGGTGCCGCCGGAGCGTCCGCTGGCCCGGCGGATGCCGTCGGTCCCGGGGACGATCTCGTCGTGCGCGAGCGAGCCCGGGCGTGGCGGCCAGGGCGAAGCCGTCGCCGACCTCGACGCCCTTGATGGCCTGGATGCCCATCAGCGCACCGGCCAGGCGCGAGTCGAGGCGGCGGTCCCAGTGCACGTGCGAGCCCAGGCCGGGCGGCAGGCCGTGCACGACGACCTCGACCACGCCGCCGAGGGTGTCGCCGTCCTTGTGAGCCTCGTCGATGCGCGCCACCATCGCCGCGCTGGCCTCGGGGTCCAGGCAGCGGACCGGGTCGGCGTCCAGCGCCGCGACGTCGTCGGGCCCGGGCACCGAGTCGGCCGGGGCCCGCACGCCGCCGAGCTCGACGACGTGCGAGACGACGCGGGCGCCGGTGGCCTGCTCGAGGAAGTGGCTCGCGACCCGGCCGAGCGCGACGCGGGCCGCGGTCTCGCGGGCCGAGGCGCGCTCGAGGACCGGCCGGGCGTCGTCGAAGTCGTACTTCTGCATCCCGACGAGGTCGGCGTGACCGGGGCGGGGCCGGGTCAGCGGCGCGTTGCGGCCCAGGCCCTCCAGCTCGGCGGCGTCGACGGGGTCCGCCGACATCACCGTCTGCCACTTCGGCCACTCGGTGTTGGCGACCTCGATGGCCACGGGCCCGCCCTGGGTCAGCCCGTGGCGGATCCCCCCGACCAGCGTCACCTGGTCGGTCTCGAACTTCATCCGCGCCCCCCGTCCGTGGCCGAGGCGGCGTCGGGCGAGGGCGTCGACGACGTCCTCGCTGGTCACCGCCACGTGGGCGGGGAGACCTTCGAGGATCGCGACGAGGGAGGGTCCGTGGGACTCTCCCGCAGTGAGCCAGCGCAGCATGGCGCCAGTCTCCCACCCGGTCGCTGGGCCGGCCTCAGCCCCCGCCCAGGGCCCGCGCCGCGGGAGCGCCCACCAGCACACCCACGACGGCCCCGGCCAGGAGACTCGGACCGAAGGGGTAGGCCGTGCGCAGCAGCACGAGGTCGCGACGCGACGAGGGCGCGGACCGCGCCGCGCAGGGCGAAGAGCACGACGCCGGCGTAGACCCCGACGAGCAGCTCGGCCCAGCCGAGGTGGCCCAGCGCCGCGCCCAGCAGGGCCGCCAGCCGGACGTCGCCGAAGCCGAGACCGGCCGGACGCACCCACCACAGCAGCCAGAACGCGCCGCGCGCGACGACCAGGCCCGCCAGCGTGCGCCACAGGTCCTCGACCGGTCCGCCGAGCAACCAGCCGACCACCGCCGCGGCGACGACGGCGCCCGTGGCCGGCAGGACGAGCACGCGTGGCAGCGTGCGGGTGCCGGCGTCGACGACCGCGAGCGCCACGCCCACCGGCACCAGCGCGACCAGCACCGCCAACCAGGGCTGCGGCCCGGCGCCCACGGCGAGCAGACCGCCGGCGGAGCCCGCCCGCCAGCGCACACCGCCAGGCCAGGCCGGACAGCCCGCCCACGGCCGTGACCTCGGCCGGGACCCCCGGCAGCACCGCCAGCCCTCGCGGCACGACCAGCCCGGCGCAGGCACCGACCAGCGCGGCGAGCACCACGCCGGCCAGCGGGCTCACCTCAGGCGGGGCCCGGTCCGGCGGACCCGCCCACGCGGGCGGCGAGGGCGGCCTCGCCCGCGGCGCGCATGTGGGCCAGGGGTGCCGGTCGTCCGGTGAAGGCCGTGACCTGCAGCGCTGCCTGGTGCACGAGGAGGTCGAGGCCGGTGACCAGGGTGGCTCCCCGGGCGAGGGCCGCGGCGGCCAACGGCGTCGGCCAGGGGTCGTAGAGCACCTCGAAGACCACCGCCACCTCGGTGCAGCGCTCCAGCAGCTCGGGGCCCTGGGCCGGCGGGGGGACGGTCGACACGACGATGTCGTGGTCGAGGACGCCGCCCTCCAGCGGGCCGACCAGCACCCTCGGTGACGATGCGTGGCGGCGGACGTCCTCGGCGGCCAGCTCGGCGTTCGCCTCGTTGCGCGCCAGGAGCAGGACCTCGTCGACCCCCAGGTCGCACAGCGCCAGCGCCGTCGAGACGCCGGTGGCGCCGGCGCCGAGCACCACGGCGCGTCGCAACGGGGCGTCGGTGCGCTCCTGCAGGGCCAGGGTGGCGCCGGGCAGGTCGGTGTTGTCGGCGTGGATCGCACCATCGGTGAGCACCAGGGTGTTGGCCCCCCGGGCCAGCGTGGCGCGGTCGGAGGCGGTGTCGGCCAGGTCCAGCGCCTCGCGCTTGAGGGGCATCGTCACCGAGATCCCGCGCCAGTCCGGGCCCAGGCCGCGCACGAAGGCCGAGGTCATCCCGGAGGGGATCTTGAAGCTGTCGTAGCGCCAGTCCTCGAGACCCAGCTCGTCGTAGGCGGCCCGGTGCAGGGTCGGCGAGAGCGAGTGGGCGACCGGGAACCCCAGCACGCCGCATCTGGTCACCATCGTCGCCTCCTCAGCACCGGTCCGACTCGTTCGCACAGTAGGCGTCGAGCTCGGACCGGAAGGTGAGGAACTCGTCGTAGGAGTCGGTGAACTTGGTCTCGCCGGTGGCCAGGTTGACCGTCACGTAGAAGAACCAGGGGCCCTCGGCCGGCTCGGCCGCCGCCTGGATGGCGTCGTCGCCGGGTGCCTCGATCGGCCCGGGGGGCAACCCCTTCTGGGTGTAGGTGTTGTAGGGCGAGTCGGAGACGGAGTCGATCTCCTCGGTGGTCAACCGCGCGATCGGCTCGCGCCCCAGCGCGAAGTTCACCGCGGCGTCGACCTGCAGGAAGCCCGCGGAGGGGTTGGGGTCGATCTCGAGGCGGTTGTAGATCACCCGGGCGACCTTGGGCATGTCGTCGCCCCGGCCCTCGGCCTGGACCAGGCTGGCCACCGTCATCAGCTCGTGGACGGTGTAGCCGAGGTCTGCGGCGGCCTGCTCGAGGTCGGCGTCAGCGGCCGCCTGCTGCCAGCGCTCCACCATGGAGCCGAGGATCGACTGCGCCGTCGCGTCCGGGCCGTAGTCGTAGGTCGAGGGGAACAGGTAGCCCTCCGGGTCGCCGCCGGCCGACTCCGGCAGACCGAGCGCCTCGGGGTCGGCGAGCACCTTCTCGAAGGCTCCGCGGGGGACGTCGGTCTTGGCGGCGAGGATGTCGACCACGTCGACGACCCGCAGACCCTCGGGCACCGTGACCGTGGTGGAGACCAGGTTCTCGGGGTCGATGAGCACCTCGAGCGCCTCCTGGGCGCTCATCTTCTTCTTCAGCCCGTAGAAGCCGACCTGGATGCCGTCGGCCCGGTCGCTGCCCTCGGCCGCCGCGAGGAAGGCCTCGACCGAGGCCACGACGTCCTGCTGCTTGAGGTTGCGGCCGATCGCGCTGACGCTGTCACCCTGCTCGACCTCGAAGGACACCCGTCCCGAACCGGGTCCGGCGTAGTCCTCGGCGTCGGCGAAGAACTTCGTCACCGCCTCCTGGCCCTTGACCACCCCGACGTAGCCGACGCCCCCGAGGACCGCGAGGACCAGCAGCACCGGGAGGCAGCCCGACAGGCGCAGCCGACGGGGGCGACGCGACTCCGCCGGCGCCGACACGTCGCCGGGCGCCCCGTCGGGCTGGACGTCCTGGTCGCTCATCGAGCCTCTTCACCGTCTGCCGTGTGGTCGGGGGCTGCCTGGTCGGCTGCCTGGTCGGATGGTGCCTCGGCAGCCACGACCTCGCCGGGAGGCGCACCGGTGGAGCGCTCGCTGTCGAGGGCGTGCTGGAGGATCACCACCGCCGCGGCCTGGTCGACCACGGCGCGTCGTCTGCTGCCGGAGCGACCGCGCTCGCGCAGCATCGACTCGGCGCTGACCGTGCTCAGCCGCTCGTCGACCAGACGAACCGGCACGGGCGCTACGCGGCGAGCCAGCGCCCGGGCGAAGTCACGCGTCTTCACTGCCGCAGGCCCCTCGCCCCCGGACAGCGAGCGGGGCAGCCCCACGACGACCTCGATCACGTCACCCTCACCGCTCAGCACGGCCAGGCGCCGCAGGTCGCCCTTGCCGCGGCGCACCGTCTCCACGGGGGTCGCCAGGACTCCGCCGGGATCGCAGCGGGCCACCCCGATCCTGGCGTCGCCGGGATCGATGCCCAGCCGCACCCCCCGTCGCACCACGGGCCTCTCAGGCCCGGACCGCGGCCAGCACGGTCGCCTCGACCGCGGCGAGCGCCTCGTCGACGCGAGTGGGGTCGGGCGCGCCCCCCTGGGCGACGTCGGCCTTGCCGCCGCCGCGTCCGCCCAGCAGGCCGGTCACCGCCCGGACGAGGTCGTTGGCCGAGAGGTCGCGCGAGCGGGCCTCGTCGTTGGTCGCGGCCACGACGGAGACCTTGCCGTCCGCCACCCCGGCGACCACCACGAGGCCCGGGCGACCCCGGGGCAGCCGGCCGCGCACGTCGAGCGCCAGGGTGCGCACGTCGGAGGCGGCTGCGCCGTCGACGCGGTGGGCGACCACCGCGACCCCGGCGACGTCGCGGGCGGCGGCGGCCAGGTCGGCTCCGCCGGCGAGCAGCTGGGCGACGCGCACCTTCTCGATCTCCTTCTCGGCGCCACGCAGGCGCTCGACGATGTCGCCCACCCGTCCGGGCAGCTGCTCGGGGCGCACCTTGAGCACCTCGCAGAGCTGGGCGACCAGGACGTGCTCGCGGGCCAGGAACCGGTAGGCGTCGCCCCCGACCAGCGCCTCGACCCGGCGCACGCCCGAGCCGATGGAGCTCTCGCCCAGCAGCTTGATCACGCCGAGCTGGCCCGAGCGGGCCGCGTGGGTGCCGCCGCAGAGCTCACGGGCCCAGTCGCCGACGGAGACCACCCGCACCTGGTCGCCGTACTTCTCGCCGAACAGGGCCATGGCGCCCGACGCGACCGCCTCCCGCTGGCTCATCACCTGCGCCTCGACGCCGAGGTCGTCGAGGATCACCTCGTTGACCCGGGCCTCCACGTCGGCCAGCACGGAGGCCGGCACGGCACCCGTGGCGGAGAAGTCGAAGCGGAACCGGCCGGGCGCGTTCTCGGAGCCGGCCTGGGTCGCCGTCTCGCCGAGCGCCTCGCGGAAGGCCTTGTGGACCATGTGGGTCGCGGTGTGGGCGCGCGAGATGGAGCGGCGTCGCTCGAGGTCGACCACCGCATGGGCGCCCAGGCCGAGGCTGACCTCCCCGTCGAGCACCGTGGCGCGGTGGACCACCAGACCGGTGACCGGGCTCTGCACGTCGAGCACCCGGAGCCGGGCACCGTTCTCGAGCTCGATGACGCCCTCGTCGGCCAGCTGACCGCCGCCCTCGGCGTAGAACGGGGTGCGGTCGAGCACCAGCTCGACCTCGTCGCCGGCCGAGGCCGAGGTGACGGCACCCTCGGCGGTGACGATGCCACGCACCGTGGCCTCGGAGACGACCTCGCCGTAGCCGGTGAACTCCACCGCGCGGCCCAGGTCGCCGGCGACGCTCCGGTAGGCGCTGGCGTCGCGGTGGGCGCCCTTCTTCGCGGTCGCGTCGGCCTTGGCGCGGTCGCGCTGCTCGCCCATGAGGCGGCGGAAGCCGGCCTCGTCGACGACCAGTCCCTGCTCGGAGGCCATCTCGAGGGTGAGGTCGATCGGGAAGCCGTAGGTGTCGTGCAGCGCGAAGGCCTGGTCGCCGGGCAGCGTCGTCTCGCCGCGTCGTCGCAGGTCGGCGCCGGCCTGGTCGAAGATGGTGGTGCCGGCGCGCAGCGTCTGGCGGAAGGCCTCCTCCTCGGCGAAGGCCACGGTGGAGATGCGTTCCCAGTCGCGGTGCAGCTCGGTGTAGGTCTCGCCCATCGTGTCGCGGCTGACCGGCAGCAGCTCGGGCAGCACGCGGTCCTCGGTGCCGAGCAGCCGCATCGAGCGCACGGCGCGCCGCAGCAGCCTGCGCAGCACGTAGCCGCGGCCCTCGTTGCCGGGGGTGACCCCGTCGCCGATGAGCATCATCGAGCTGCGCACGTGGTCGGCGACGACCCGCAGCCGCACGTCGTCGGTCGGGTCGGCGCCGTAGCGGCGACCGGTGAGCTCCTGGGCCTTCTCCATGACCGGGCGCACCACGTCGATCTCGTACAGGTTGGGCTTGCCCTGGAGGAGCATCGCGACCCGCTCGAGGCCCATGCCGGTGTCGATGTTGCGCTGGGGCAGCGCCCCGGAGATGTCGAAGTCGACCTTGCTGCGCACCGCGGAGAGCTCGTCCTGCATGAAGACGAGGTTCCAGATCTCGACGTAGCGGTCCTCGAGCTCGGTGGGCATGTCGGGGCCGACGGTGCTCAGGTCGGCCTCGGGACCGAAGTCGGAGCCGCGGTCGTAGAGGATCTCCGAGCACGGGCCGCCCGGTCCGGGCACCCCCATCGACCAGTAGTTCTCCCGCTTGCCCAGCCGCACGATCCGTTCGTCCGGCAGGCCGGAGGCGCGCCGCCACAGGGCCACGGACTCGGGGTCCTCGGTGTACACGCTGGGGTAGAGCCGGTCCTCGGGCAGGCCCCACCCGCCCTCGGACTGCGGCTTGGTGACCAGGTCCCAGGCCAGCTCGATGGCGCCCTGCTTGAAGTAGTCGCCGAAGGAGAAGTTGCCGCACATCTCGAAGAAGGTGCCGTGGCGCGTGGTCTTGCCGACGTCCTCGATGTCGGGGGTGCGCACGCACTTCTGGATGCTGGTGGCGCGCAGGTAGGGCGGTGTCTCCTCGCCCAGGAAGTAGGCCTTGAAAGGCACCATCCCGGCCGGCACGAACAGCAGGTTCGGGTCGGGCGTCAGCAACGAGGCCGAGGGCACGACCGTGTGGCCGGCGGCCTCGAAGTGCGCCAGGAAGAGGCGGCGGATCTCGGCGGTGTTCATCAGGTCTCCAGGTCGGGGGATGGTGCGGTGATCTCGCGCGGTCGGTGCACGCGTCGGGCAAGGTCGGTGCGCAGCTGCTGCTCACGCTCGGCCTTGCCGGCTGCGACCTCCTCGCCGAGCAGCCGGGCACCCAGGACGGCTGCGCCGACCCGGTCGCGCAGACCGTCGGCGCTGAGGGCCTCGACCGCACGCCGACCCCGGACCATGGTCCAGATCCCGGCGCCGGCTCCGGCTGCGAACCAGAGCCCGCGACTCATGCCGCGCTGCCCTCGCTCCGCGAGGCCGCGCGGCGCTGACGGGCCTCCCAGTCGCGACGGGCCTCCCGCAGCTCGACGCGGCGCTGCCGCCGCGCACGCTTGACCTCCTGGCGCATCTGGAACCGGACCCGGTTGCGGGTCTCGGGCGCCAGGGCGCGGCGCACGCCGGCGGCCAGCGACGCCGCCTGGACCACCGACTCACGCAGGACGAGGTCGGCGAACAGGGGCGCGGGGACGACACCGGCGGGCAGCCGTTGCAGCTCGGGCCCGGGCTCGGGCGCGTCCGCCCCGGGGTCGAGTCCGGTGATCAGGTAGCCCGGTGCCGGCTGCGCGACCGTGCTGGAGGGGTGGTCACCCTGGCTCAGGCGTCGCTCGATGGCGGTGACCTGTGCCCGCAGCGCTTCGACGCTCTGCTCGGCCCCGGCGAGCCGTTGCCCGAGGTGTCGCCGACCCCGTACCGCGGCCACGCTCAAGACGCTCAGCACGGCGACGAGCAGCACCAGCAGGACCGCAGCGACCGTCGTGGTCACCACCGCCCAGGCCGGCAGGTCCCACTGCTGCGTCATGGGGCCAGACCCTACCCTTCGCCGCGGACCAGGCGCCTGACCCTTTCCCACCGCTCGCGCACGGCCGCCTCGGCGCCCAGCGAGGTCGGCTCGTAGTAGCGCGCGTCGGCGACCACGTCGGGCGCGTACTGCTGGCGCGCGATGCCGTACGGCTCGTCGTGGCTGTAGCGGTAGCCCGAGCCGTGCCCGAGGTCCTTGGCGCCGCCGTAGTGCGCGTCGCGAAGGTGCGGCGGCACGGTGCCGATCCTGCCGGCGCGCACGTCCGCGCTGGCTGCGCCGATCGCGGTCGTGACCGCGTTCGACTTCGGCGCGACGGCCAGCGCGATGGTGGCCTGGGCCAGCGTCAGCCGACCCTCGGGCATCCCGATCAGCGCCACCGCCTGGGCGGCGGCCACCGCCGTGGTGAGCGCGGTCGGGTCGGCCAGTCCGATGTCCTCGCTGGCCAGGATGATCAGCCGCCGGGCGATGAAGCGGGGGTCCTCGCCGGCCTCCATCATCCGGGCCAGGTAGTGCAGGGCGGCGTCGGCGTCGGAGCCACGCACCGACTTGATGAAGGCGCTCGTCACGTCGTAGTGCTGGTCGCCCTGGCGGTCGTAGCGCACCGCGGCCTGGTCGACGGCGACCTCGGCCGTCGCGAGGTCGACGACGTCGCGACCCTGGCTGGTCGCCGCCCCGGCCGCCGCCTCGAGGTAGGTCAGCGAGCGGCGGGCGTCCCCGCCGGCCAGGCGCACCAGGTGCTCGAGGGCGTCGTCCTCGACGCTCACCTCGCCGGCCAGGCCGCGCTCGTCACGGACGGCGTCGAGCAGCACCCGCCGGACGTCGTCGTCGTCGAGGCTCTGCAGGCGCAGCAGCAGGCTGCGCGAGAGCAGCGGCGAGATCACCGAGAAGAACGGGTTCTCGGTGGTGGCCGCCACCAGGGTCACCCACCGGTTCTCGACCCCGGGCAGGAGCGCGTCCTGCTGGGCCTTGCTGAAGCGGTGCACCTCGTCGACGAACAGCACGGTCTCGCGGGCGTGCGAGACCAGGAGGCGGCGGGCGGTGTCGATCGCTGCGCGGACCTCCTTGACGCCGGCCGAGACCGCCGAGACCTCCACGAAGACGCGGTCGGTCTGCTGCGAGAGGATCGAGGCGATCGTGGTCTTGCCGGTGCCCGGGGGCCCCCACAGCAGCAGCGACATCGACTGGTCGCCCTCGACGAGGCGGCGCAGGGGCGAGCCGGCCGCGCGCAGCTGCTCCTGGCCGACGAGCTCCTCGAGGGTGCGCGGGCGCATCCGGACCGCGAGGGGCGCCGCCTGGTGGGCGGCCCCGGCGAGGCTGCCGCCGCCGACGGCAGCGGCACCGGAGGCCTCGGTCCGCCGAGCCGGAGCCGGGTCGGCGAACAGGCCCTCGGGCTCCCCCTGGTCGTCGACCGGGCTGCTCACGCGCCGGTGATGGTGCGGGACCTCAGGTCGAACCAGCGGTCGTCGAAGCCGGGGTTGTCGCTGAGCGGGGTCGGCGTCGCGCGGGGGTCGGGCGCTCCGGCGTCGTCGATGCCCAGCAGCCCGGTCGTCACCGGGCGCTCGGGGGCCTGCCCCAGCTCGCCGGGGAAGTGGCAGGCCACCTTGTGGCGGGGCCCGATCTGCAGCAGCGGCGGCTCGACGCGGGCGCAGATCTCCTGCGCCATCCGGCACCGGGTGCGGAACGAGCAGCCCGACGGCGGGTTGATCGGGCTCGGCACGTCGCCCTCGAGCATGATCCGCTCGCGACGCTGGCCGTGTCGCAGCCTGCGAGACCTCGGGCACCGCCGAGAGCAGGGCCTGGGTGTAGGGGTGGTGCGGACGGTGGTAGAGCGTCTCGCGGTCGGCGATCTCGACCATCCGGCCCAGGTACATCACCGCCACCTGCGGGCAGAAGTGACCGCACCACCGCAAGGTCGTGGGCGATGAAGAGGAAGGCGATGCCGAACTCGCGCTGGACGTCCTGGAGCAGGTTGATCACCTGGGCCTGGATCGAGACGTCGAGCGCCGAGACCGGCTCGTCGGCCACCAGCAGCTTGGGCTGGAGGGCGAGCGCCCGGGCGATACCGATGCGCTGGCGCTGGCCGCCGGAGAACTCGTTGGGGTAGCGGTTGTAGTGCTCGGGGTTCAGGCCGACGAACTCGAGCAGCTCCTGGACCCGCGGGAGGATCTTGTCCTTCGCGACGACCTGGTGCACCTCCAACGGCGTGCCGACGATCGTCCCGACCGTGTGACGCGGGTTCAGCGAGGAGTACGGGTCCTGGAAGATCATCTGGATCTCGCGCCGGATCGGCAGCATCTGGCGCGGGGTCAGCTCCTGGATCTGCTGGCCCTCGAAGTCGATGGTGCCGGCGGTGGGCTCGTAGAGCCGGGTGATCAGGCGCCCCAGGGTCGACTTCCCGCACCCGGACTCACCCACCAGGCCGAGGGCCTGCCCGGCCTGCACGGCGAAGGAGACACCGTCGACGGCCTGGACGTTGCCGACGGTGCGGCGGATCAGCCCCGAGGACTTCACCGGGAAGTACTTCTTGAGGTTGCGCACCTCGAGCAGCGGCTTGCCGCTGTCGTCGGTCGTGTGCCGCGAGGCCTCGTAGTCGGTCACGGCTTCAGCCACCGTGGGCCTCCTCTCCGGTGATGACGGGCTTGACCTGGGAGGCGAAGACCGCGTCGGGGTCGGGCAGGTGGCAGCGCTTCTCGTGACCCGGTCCGCGACCGCCGGGGAGCAGCTCGGGCAGCACGGTCGTGCACAGGTCGCCGGGCACCTGGTCGCGGTAGGTGCACCGGGGGTTGAACGCGCAGCCGTCCGGCGGGTTGAGCAGGCTGGGCGGGGTGCCCGGGATGGGCACCAGCGGGAGGTCCACCGGCCCGGTGACCTCGGGGATGCTGGAGAGCAGCCCCCAGGTGTAGGGCATCTCGGGGTGCACCAGGATCTCCTTGCACGGATCCTGTCTCCACCGCGCGGCCGCCGTACATCACCAGCACGTCGTCGGCGACCTCGGCGATCACCCCGAGGTCGTGGGTGATCATCACGATCGCGGAGTTGAACTCGCGTTGGAGGTCCTGGAGCAGGTCGAGGATCTGGGCCTGGACGGTGACGTCGAGGGCGGTGGTGGGCTCGTCGGCGATGAGCAGCGTGGGGTCGTTGACCAGGGCCATCGCGATCATCGCCCGCTGGCGCATGCCGCCGGAGAACTGGTGGGGGTAGTCGTCCACGCGCGCCTGCGGCTGGGGGATCCCGACGCGGTCGAGCACCTCGACGGCGCGCTTGCGGGCGACCGACTTCGAGACCTTGTGGTGCACCCGGTGGGCCTCGATGATCTGGCGACCGATCGTGTAGAAGGGGTGCAGCGCCGTCAACGGGTCCTGGAAGATCATGGCGACCTCGCGGCCACGGATCTTGCGCATCTCCGACTCCGAGGCGCCGATCACCTCCCGACCGTTGATCCGGATCGAGCCCTCGAGCCGCGTCTGCTTGGGGTTGTGCAGCCCGAGCACCGCCATCGAGGAGACCGACTTGCCCGAGCCTGACTCCCCCACGATGCCCAGCGTCTGACCTCGGCGCACGGAGTAGGACAGGTCCGTGACCGCCTGCACCTCGCCGTCGTAGGTCGGGAAGCGGACGCTGAGGTTGTTGACCTCGAGCAGCGGGGCCTCACCGGAGGAGCCGGTCGAGCCGGAGGCGCCGGTCGAACCGGTCGCGGGCGTCGTCACGGTGCTCACGAGACCCTCACCCGGGGGTCGAGGAAGCCGTAGACGATGTCGACGACGAGGTTGGCCATGGTCACCAGGACCGCGACGATGAGCACCGTGGCGATGACCACGGGGAAGTCGAGCGGGGCCTGGGTGATGGCGTCGAGCGCCCACAGGCCGATGCCGTCGATGCGGAAGATCTTCTCGGTGAAGATGGTGCCGCCCAGGAGGGCGGCGAAGTCGAGGCCGAAGATGGTCACGATCGGCACGATGGCCGCGCGCAGCGCGTGCTGGTAGATGACCTTGTTGGCGCCGACGCCCTTGGCCGAGGCTGTGCGGATGTAGTCCTCGCCGAGCGTCTCGACCATCTGGCCCCGGGTGAACCGGGCGTAGGTCGAGGAGCTGGTCAGTCCCAGCACCAGCCACGGCAGGAGCATGGCGAGGAAGAAGGTCCCGAAGCCCTCGGTGATCGGCCGGTACCCCGTCTCCTCGAAGATCGGTGTCTTGAGCACCAGGTAGATGTAGGCCAGCAGGCACACCAGGTAGTAGGGGATCGAGGAGACCACCAGGCTCGAGCTGACCAGGAGACGGTCGGCGGCCGTGCCGCGGACCTTGGCCGCCAGCACGCCGAGGCTGATCCCGACGATGAGGTAGATGATCGAGGCACCCACGGCCAGCGACACGGTCGCCGGCGCTCGGGCGAGGGCCTCGTCGGTCACCAGCGACCGGGTCCCGAAGGAGACGCCCAGGCAGGGCGCCGGGCAGTCGTAGGAGGCCTGGCCGTAGACGATCTCGCGGCCCACGAAGATGCCGCGAGCGAAGTCGGTGTACTGCGTGACGATCGGCTCGTTGAGACCCATCGAGTTCTCGATCGCGGTGAGCCGCTCCTGCGTGCACCGGCCCTGCGCCTCGCAGATGGCGCCGGCGGGGTTGCTGATGCCCTTGTAGAACAGCACGAAGACGAACATGGACGTGAGGACCACGACCAGCAGCGCGGCCAGGACCCTGCGCACGATGAACCCCAGCATGCGGGTAACCCTCTCATCAACAACAGCGGTGGGTGGCTCCGTACGCAGCAGCGACGGAGCCGGGTGGCCCGGACGGGCCGGCCCTGCCGGGTCGGGGGGTGGCGGACCCTGCGGTCCGCCACCCCCCGACGTCGGTCAGAGGATCAGGTCAGCCACGTCACTGGGCGACGTAGATGTCCTTCCACGTGGGCATGCCGAGGTTCTGGTCGACACTGAAGCCCTCGATGGCCGAGCCGCGCGCCATCGCCACCGCGTAGTAGGCCAGCGGGATGTTGGGCAGGTACTCCTCGCCGATGTACTGGTCGAGCTCGTTCCACATGGCCGGCTGGTCCTCGATCGGTGCCGCCAGCGTCTCGTCGATGCGGTCGTCGACGTCCTGCTCGCTGAAGACCGTGTAGTTCGAGCCGAGGCCTTCCTCCTTCAGGTTGGTCGTCTCGAACAACGGCGGGAACCACGAGCCGCCCGAGGGCCAGTCCGAGCACCAGCCCGCGGAGCGGACGTTGATCGGCGCGTCGGGGTCGGCGCGGACCGTGGAGATCTCGGCGATCGTGCTGGCGATCGGCTTCGGGGAGAAGCCGCCCTCCTTGAGGGCGCGGACGACGACGTCCTTGGCCGCCACGCTCAGCGGGTCGTCGCTGGCGAAGTTCCAGCGGATCTCGAAACCGGTCTCGCCGGCGGCGTCGAGGAGCTCCTTGGACTTCGCGGCGTCCGTGGTGCCGGGCTCGTGCTCGGGCACCGGGTTGAACGTCTCGCGGCCGGGGATGCCCGGGGGCATGATGTTGGTCGCGTCGGTGATCCGGTTCACGCCCACGATGTTGCCGGCCGCCACGGTGGCGTCCTCGTAGGGGTAGGCCCACAGGAGGGCCTCGCGGACCTCCTTGCTGGTGATCTCACGGTAGTCCGGCGCCCAGTAGGCGGTGCACGGGGAACCGCCGGTGACCAGGCGGTCGGAGGCGTCGGAGTTGAACGTCGGGTAGTTCGAGGCCAGCACGTCGTCGTAGGTCAGCGTAGTCTGGCCCTCGCCGGTGTCGGTGAGCAGGATCTCGTCGATCTGCGCACTCTCGCGCTGGAAGTCGAACGTGTACTCGTCCGGGTACTGGGTGCGGCCCGGGTCGGTGGCCGGGTCCCACTCCGGGTTCTTCACCAGGGTCAGGCTCTTCTCCGGCTCGTACTCGTCGAACATGTACGGCCCGGTGGCGAGCGGACGCTGGGAGTACTTCTCGGGGGCCGACTCCGGGCCCTCGGGGATCGGGCCCATCGCCGGGAAGGTTCCCCAGTAGGGCATGTCCGGGAACGGCGTGTCCATCGAGATGGTGATGTCCTGGCCGTCGACGACGATGCCGTCGAAGTCGGTGTCGCCACCGGTGTAGGGGCCCTTGTACTTGTCAGCACCCGAGAAGTAGTCGTTGGAGAACGCTGCGCCCTCGGGGAACGCGGTGCGGTCCATCGAGCGCAGCATGCCGAACTTGATGTCCTCGGGCGTGACCGGGTCGCCGTTCTCGTAGGTCACGTCGTCGCGGATGGTGAAGGTCCACTCGGTGAAGTCCTCGTTGGACGTGCCGAGGTCGGTGGCCAGGTCGGGCACCAGCACCTGGAGCCCCGTCTCGGGGTCGTAGACCAGCTGGGTCAGCGAGCGGGTGACCAGGCCCTGGAGGATGGAGGAGGTGTTGGTGTAGTAGGCCTCGGTCGGGTCCATCGAGTTCAGGCCGTCGTTGCTGAGGACCGTCACGGTGCCGCCGGCGGTGGCCCCGTCGATCTCGACGGGACCCTGACGCTCGGGGTCGGTGGCGTCGCCGGTGTTGCCGCCCTCGGTGTTGGTGCTGGCAGTGGCGTCGCCCGGGGCGCTTCCACTGCCGCCGCAGGCTGCCACGGACAGCGAGAGCACCGCCGCCGTCGCTACCGTCATGAACGGTTTCTTGAACCGCATTGTTGGTCCACCCTTCCTAGATGGTCGTGCACCCCGCAGGTGATCGGTCACTTGCGGGTTCGGGGGTCGAAGGCGTCTCGGACGGAGTCGCCCAGGAGGTTCAGCGCGAGCACCAGGACCATCACCGTGATCACCGGCGCCCACAGGTAGAGGGGGTAGCTGCTGTAGAACTTCGAGGCCTTGTCGATGGTCTGACCCAGCGAGGGCTGCCCGGTCAGCCCGATGCCGAGGTAGGACAGTCCGGCCTCGGCCGCGACGTAGGCCGGCAGGGCCAGCGAGGTCGCGACCACGATCGGCGCCACCATGTTCGGCAGCAGCTCCTTGAACAGGATCCGTCGGGTCGGCACGCCGATCACCTGGGCGCTCTGGATGAACTCGCGCTCGCGCAACGAGAGCACCTGGCCGCGGATCAGCCGCGCCAGACCCATCCAGCCGAAGATGACCAGGACCGCGATGAGCGAGAACAGTTGCGCCGTGGCCAGCTTGTCGAGGTCGTCGCTGAAGCGGGAGATGATGATCGGTGCGATGGACAGCGCGCCGAGCAGGAACGGGAAGGAGAGGAACAGGTCGATGGTGAACGAGAGCACCCGGTCCAGCCAGCCGCGGGAGAAGCCGGCCATCAGGCCGATGGTGATCCCCAGCAGGGTGCTCAGCACGGTGGCCAACGTGGCCACGAGCAGCGAGGTGCGCAAGCCGTAGAGCAGGTTGGCCAGGTTGTCCACGCCGGTCTGCGGGGCGATGCCCAGGGGGTGGGCGGTGTCCATGGAGAAGTACGGCGGCCCGGTCAGGGGGAAGCCGAACTGGTCGAGGACCTCGGACTGCCGCGGCGCCCCGGGCGAGCTGATCTCGGGATAGATGTTGAGCAGGTTGGTGATCACGGGCGCGAAGACGGCCAGGATCACCAGCAGCGCCAGGATCGCACTGCACACCACGGCCACCTTGTCGGTGCGCAGCCGGGAGAACGCGATCTGGGTGGGCGACTTGCCGGCCAGCGGCTGCTTGGTCTGGACGTGCTCGGGCTCCCGCGTGGCCTCGTCGTACTCCTCGGCGGCTTGCGCCTCGGCACCGGGCTGCAGGCTCATTCCCACCTCTATCGCGACGTCGGGGACCAGGGTCGGGAGCGGGCCGACCGGCGGCTCGCAACGTGCTGGACTTTATGCCAGCAAGCGGGAATATCTGCGCATGGCACCGTAACGATCTGGTGTCGGCCCGAACTCGATGCGCCGCAAGAGGCGCGCGGAGGATCGCTCAGGACAGGACATCCTTGCCCCGTGGGGCATCCACACCGGCATCCTTGCGCTGCTCGGGCGTGATCGGCGCAGGTGCCGACGTCAGCGGGTCGTAGCCGCCACCGCTCTTGGGGAAGGCGATGACGTCGCGGATCGAGTCCGTGCCGGCCAGCAGGGCGCAGATTCGGTCCATGCCGACCGCGATCCCACCGTGCGGGGGCGCGCCGAAGGCGAAGGCGTCCAGCAGGAAGCCGAACTTCTCCCGCGACTCCTGCTGGCTCAGCCCCATCACGGCGAAGACCCGTTGCTGCACGTCCTCGCGGTGGATCCGGATCGACCCGCCGCCGAGCTCGTTTCCGTTGCACACGATGTCGTAGGCGTAGGCCAGCGCACGTCCGGGGTCGGTGTCGAAGGTGTCGGCGAACTCCGGCTGGGGACCGGTGAAGGCGTGGTGGACCGCGGTCCAGGCCCCCGACCCGACAGCGACGTCACCGCCGGCCACGGCCTCCGACGACGGCTCGAACATGGGGGCGTCGACGACCCAGGTGAAGGCGAAGGCGTCGGTGTCGATGAGGTCACCTCGCCGGCCGATCTCCAGGCGTGCGGCGCCGAGCAGGGCTCGACTGGGCTTGGTGGCGCCCGCCCCGAAGAAGATGCAGTCACCCGGGCCCGCGCCGACGTGCGCGGCGAGACCGGACTTCTCGGCCTCCGAGAGGTTCTTGGCCACCGGACCGCTCAGCTCGCCGTCGGGCTGCACGAGGACGTAGGCCAGCCCCTTGGCGCCGCGCTGCTTGGCCCACTCCTGCCAGGCGTCGAGCACCTTGCGCGGCTGACCGGCACCACCGGGCATGACCACGGCGCCGACGTACTCGGCCTGGAAGACGCGGAAGGAGGTCTCGGCGAAGTAGTCCGTGCACTCGACGAGCTCCTGGCCCATCCGCAGGTCGGGCTTGTCGGAGCCGAAGCGCGCCATCGCCTCCGCGTAGGTGATCCGCGGGATCGGGCGCGGGATCTCGACGTCGATCAGGGACCACATCGCGGCGAGCACGTCCTCCATGAGGGCGATGACGTCCTCCTGGTCGGCGAAGCTCAGCTCGATGTCGAGCTGGGTGAACTCCGGCTGCCGGTCGGCACGGAAGTCCTCGTCGCGGTAGCAGCGCGCGATCTGGTAGTACCGCTCCAGGCCGGCGACCATCAGCAGCTGCTTGAACAGCTGGGGGCTCTGCGGCAGCGCGTACCAGCTGCCGGGCTGCAGACGGGCCGGCACCAGGAAGTCGCGGGCGCCCTCGGGCGTGCTGCGGGTCAGGGTCGGGGTCTCGACCTCGACGAACCCGTGCTCGTCGAGGACGTCGCGGGCGGCCTTGTTGACCCTGCTGCGCAGCCGCAGGGCCGCGGCGGGACCGGCGCGCCGCAGGTCGAGGTAGCGGTGGCGCAGGCGGGCCTCCTCCCCGACCTCGCCCGAGCCGTGGCCGGTGTCGTCGACCGGGAACGGCAGGGGCGCGGAGGCGCTGAGCACCTCGACGTGGGTGGCGATCACCTCGATCTCGCCGGAGGGCAGGTGCGCGTTCGCGTTGCCCTCGGGGCGCAGCGCGACCTCGCCGGTGACGGCGAGGCAGTACTCGTTGCGCAGGCTGTGGGCGACGGCCTCGTCGCGCACGACGACCTGGCACACCCCGCTGGACTCGCGCAGGTCGAGGAACGCCACGCCGCCGTGGTCGCGGCGACGCGCGACCCAGCCGGCGAGGACGACGCTCTGGCCGACGTGCTCGGCGCGCAGGGCGCCGGCGTCGTGGGTGCGGATCACTGCTTCTCCTAGGTGAGGACCCGCGCGTGCAGGTCCTCGGTGGTGGGTCTCCAGGAGGCGGGGTCGGCGTCGACCTGCTCCCCGGAGCGGATGTCCTTGACCTGGTCCGGGTCGCCCGGGAACCAGACGTGCGGGATGCCGCGCCGCTCGGCGTAGCGGATCTGCTTGCCGAACTTCTGGGGCGCCGGCGCCACCTCGCAGGCGATGTCGCGCCGGCGCAGCGCCGCCGCGACCTGCTCGGAGGCGGGGCGGGAGGCCTCGTCGGTGACGGCCACGAGCACCGCGCTGGGCACTGGCCGGCTCCCCGCGAGCACGCCGTCGGCCAGCAGGGGCAGCAGCGTGCGCGAGACGCCGAACGAGACGCCGACGCCGGGGTAGGTGGTGCGACCGTCGCTGGCCAGGGCGTCGTAGCGACCGCCGCCGCCGACGGACTTCAGCCGCTCGTAGCCGGCCATGAAGACCTCGAGCACCGTCCCGGTGTAGTAGTCCAGGCCGCGCGCGATGCGCAGGTTCGCCTCGAGGCTCACCCGTCCGTCGGTCGCGGCGAGCGCGTCGGCACACCCCTCGACGACGGCGGCGAGCTCCTCCAGCCCGGTCTCGAGCAGCTCGTCGCTCACGCCGAGGTCGCGCACGCGCTCGACGAAGGAGGTGTCGGCGACCCGGATCGTGGCCAGGTCGAGGCAGCGTCGCGCCTGCTCGGGCGTCGCCCCCGCGGCCTCGACCAGCTGGGCCGCGACCTGCTCGGCCGGCAGCTTGTCGAGCTTGTCGATGGTGCGGATGGCGGCGGTGACGTCGGGGACGCCCAGGCCGCGGTAGAAGCCCTGGATCAGCTTGCGATTGTTGACCTGGAACGACAGCGGTGGCAGGGGCAGCGCGCCGAGGGCCTCCACCATCACGCGCACCACCTCGACGTCGTGGTGGAAGGCCAGCTCGTCGCGACCGACGATGTCGATGTCGGCCTGGGTGAACTGGCGGTAGCGACCCTCCTGCGGGCGCTCGCCCCGCCAGGCCGGCTGGATCTGGAAGCGCCGGAACGGGAACTCCAGGTGACCGGCGTGCTCGAGGACGTAGCGCGAGAACGGCACGGTCAGGTCGTAGTGCATGCCCAGCCCGGCCTCAGTGCCGGCCTCCCCGCCGGCACCGCCGGCCTCGCCCGGTTCTGCGCCTTGGAGGCGGCGCAGCACGTAGATCTCCTTGTCGATCTCGCCGCCCTTGGCCAGTCGATCCAGGGGCTCCACGACCCGGGTCTCGATGTTGGCGAAGCCGTGCAGCTCGAAGGAGTGCGCGAGGGAGGCGATCACGGCGCGCTCGACGACGCGGGCGGCCGGCAGCAGCTCGGGGAACCCGCTGAGGGGGGCCAGCTTGACCATGCTCAGCTCTCCTGGAGGTCGCGCAGGTAGGGGTTGGCGGCGCGCTCACGGCCGATGGAGGTCTGTTCGCCGTGGCCCGGCAGGACGACGACGTCGTCGGGCAGCGTCAGCACCTTCTCGGCCAGGCTGCGCAGCATCGTGGGGTGGTCTCCCCCGGGCAGGTCGGTGCGACCGATGGACCCGGCGAAGAGCAGGTCGCCGGCGAACATGACCTCGGAGATGTCGGCGGAGTCCGCCCACGGCGTGCGGAAGGTGACCGAGCCCTCGGTGTGGCCGGGGGTGTGGTCGACCACGAGGTCCAGCCCGGCCAGCTGCAGCCGCTGACCGTCGTCGAGCTCGCGGACGTCGTCGGGCTCGGCCCAGGTGTGCTCGCCGCCGAGCAGCATCGCCGTCGTCTCCGCCGACATGCCGGCCATCGGGTCGGTGAGCAGGTGCCGGTCGCGCGGGTGGATCCAGGCCGTCGCGTCGTAGGTGCCGGCCACAGGGCGCCACGCACCACATGTGGTCGACGTGACCGTGGGTGAGGAGCACCGCGACCGGCTTGAGGCGGTGCTCGCGCACCAGGTCGGCCACGCCGGCGGCGGCGTCCTTGCCGGGGTCGACCACGACGCACTCGGCACCGGGGCCGGTGGCGGCGACGTAGCAGTTGGTGCCCCACGGACCTGCGGGGAAGCCGGCGATCAACACTCGAGCAGGGTAGCGACCGGACGGCGTCCGGCCGCGACCCGGTGCGCGGCACTAGCATGGGCCGCGGCCAGCCAGAGCATCGAAGCGGGACGAAGAGGATCGGCAGTGACCAGCAGCGAGTGGGGCCGGGTCGATGAGACCGGGACCGTGTACGTCCGCACCGTGACCGGCGAGGAGCGGGCCGTGGGCCAGTTCCCGGCCGGCACGCCCGAGGAGGCGATGCGGTTCTTCACCGAGCGCTGGGCCGCCTTGGAGACCGAGGTCGTGCTCCTCGACCAGCGCGTGCGCTCCGGCGTGCTCGGCCCCGACGAGGCCGCCGATCGGGTCCGCACCGTGCGCCAGCAGGTCGTCGAGGCCAACGCCGTGGGCGACCTCGCCTCGCTCGTGGCCCGCCTGGACTCCCTCGGACCGGTGCTGGCCCACCAGCGCGGCGTCCGCAAGGCCGAGCGCGCGCAGCGCACCGCCGAGGCCAAGGCCGGCAAGGAGAAGATCGCCGAGCAGGCCGAGAAGGTCGCCGCCGGCCAGGACTGGCGCCACGGCTCCCACCGGCTGCGCGAGCTGCTCGACCAGTGGAAGGCCCTCCCCCGCATCGACCGACCCTCGGACGACGCGTTGTGGAAGCGGTTCTCGGCCGCCCGGTCGACCTACACCAAGCGCCGCAAGGTCCACTTCGCCGAGCAGGACGAGCAGCGTGAGGGCGCCCAGCGCGTCAAGGAGCGCCTCGTCAAGGACGCGGAGGCGCTGGCCACCAGCACTGACTGGGGCCAGGGCGCGGGCCGCTACCGCGACCTGATGCGGGACTGGAAGGCCGCCGGCCCGGCGCCCAAGGACGTCGACGACGCGCTGTGGGCGCGCTTCCGCGGCGCGCAGGACCAGTTCTTCGGCGCCCGCGACGCCGCGAACGCCGCCCTCGACCAGGAGTTCGCCGTCAACGCCGAGCTGAAGGAGGCGATCCTCGTCGACGCCGAGAAGCTGGTGCCGGTCACCGACGTCGACGCCGCCAAGCGCGCCTTCCGCGACATCGCCGACCGTTGGGACGCCGCCGGCAAGGTCCCCCGCGACCGGATCAAGGACCTCGACGCCCGCCTGCGCAAGGTCGAGCAGGCCATCCGCGCCGTCGAGGACGACGCCTGGAAGCGCTCGGACCCCGAGAAGTCGGCCCGGGCCGACGACCTCGTCGGCAAGCTCGAGGCCGCCATCGCCGGCGTCGAGGCCGCCCTCGACAAGGCCCGCGCCGGCGGCGACGCCCGCAAGGTCGCCGACCTCGAGTCCGACCTCGCCTCCCGCCGCGCCTTCCTCGACATGGCCCAGCGCGCCTCCGCCGACTACTCCGCCTGAGCGCGGCCGCCCAGCCGGCTGTAACGCGGAGTTACTTCGCCTGGTGCGGCGTTGTGGTGCGGGACCAGGCGAAGTAACTCCGCGTTACAGCTGACTGGCCCGGCGCGGCGCGCCGCTACTGCGTGACGCGGTAGGCGTCGAAGACGCCGGGGACGCCGCGGACGGCGCGCAGGACGACGTCGAGGTGCTTGGCCTCGGCCATCTCGAAGCTGAAGCGCGACTTGGCGACGCGGTCGCGGGTGGTGCTCAGCGTCGCGCTGAGGATGTTCACGTGCGCGTCCGAGAGCACCATGGTGATGTCGGAGAGCAGCCGTGCGCGGTCGAGGGCCTCCACCTGGATGTTGACCAGGAACATCGACTGCGCCGTCGGGGCCCACTCCACCCCGAGCACCTTCTCGGGCTGCTTGAGCAGCGAGGTGGCGTTGGTGCAGTCCCGGCGGTGCACCGAGACGCCGCGGTCCTTGGTGACGAAGCCGAGGATCTCATCAGGCGGCACCGGGGTGCAGCACTTGGCCAGCTTGACCCACACGTCGGGCGCACCGGTGACCATGACGCCGGCGTCCCCGCCGCTCGGCGCGCGGCTGCGCCCTCGGCGTCCGGTGATGGTGACGGCCTCGGCCAGGTCCTCCTGGGCACCGTCGTTGCCGCCGTGCAGGTCGAGCACCCAGCGCACGACCGACTGCGCCGCGACGTTGTTCTCCCCGACCGCGGCGTAGAGCGCGGAGACGTCGGCGAGGTGGAAGTGGGTCGCGGCCAGCCCGAGGGAGTCGTGGGTCAGCAGCCGCTTGAGGGGCAGCCCCTCCTTGCGCATCAGGCGGGCGATCTGGTCCTTGCCGCGCTCGATGGCCTCCTCGCGCCGCTCCTTGGTGAACCACTGCCGGATCTTGGAGCGCGCGCGCTGGGACTTCACGAACCCGAGCCAGTCGCGCGAGGGCGCGGCGTCGGCGGACTTGGAGGTGAAGACCTCGACCACGTCACCGTTGTCGAGGGTCGACTCCAGCGGCACCAGGCGACCGTTGACCCGCGCGCCGATGGTGTGATGGCCGACCTCGGTGTGCACGGCGTAGGCGAAGTCGACGGGGGTGGCCCCCGACGGCAGCGCGATGACGTCGCCGCGCGGGGTGAAGACGTAGGTCTCGGCGCGGTTGATCTCGAAGCGCAGCGACTCCAGGAACTCCCCCGGGTCCTCGACCTCGCTCTGCCAGTCGAGCAGCTGGCGGACCCACGACATGTCGTCGAGGTCGCCTCGCTGCTCGGTGTCGACGCCGCTGCGGCCGTCCTCCTTGTACTTCCAGTGCGCCGCGACGCCGTACTCGGCGCGGCGGTGCTGGGAGAAGGTCCGGATCTGCATCTCCACCGGCTTGCCCTGCGGGCCCATCACCGTGGTGTGCAGCGACTGGTACATGTTGAACTTCGGCATCGCGACGTAGTCCTTGAACCGGCCCAGCACCGGGTTCCAGCGCGAGTGCAGGACGCCGAGCACCGAGTAGCAGTCGCGGTCCTCGTCGACGAGGACCCGGATGCCGACGAGGTCGTAGATGTCGGAGAAGTCGCGGCCGCCGACGATCATCTTCTGGTAGATCGAGTAGTAGTGCTTGGGCCGCCCGGTGACGGTGGCCTTCACCTTCGCCTCGCGCAGGTCCTTCTCGACCTGGGCGATCACCTCGGCCAGGAACTGGTCGCGCGAGGGCGCGCGGACCGCGACCATCCGCACGATCTCGTCGTAGATCTTCGGGTTGAGGGTCGCGAAGGCGAGGTCCTCGAGCTCCCACTTGATCGTGTTCATGCCAAGGCGGTGCGCCAGCGGGGCGTAGATGTCCAGCGTCTCGCGGGCGACCCGCTCCTGGGTCTCCTGCTTGACGTAGCGCAGGGTCCGCATGTTGTGGAGCCGGTCGGCCAGCTTGATGACGAGCACCCGGATGTCGCGCGACATCGCGACGATCATCTTGCGGATGGTCTCGGCCTGCGCGGAGTCGCCGTACTTGACCTTGTCGAGCTTGGTCACGCCGTCGACGAGGCGGGCGACCTCCTCGCCGAAGTCGTTCGTGACCTGCTCGAGCCGGTAGGGCGTGTCCTCGACGGTGTCGTGCAGCAGCGAGGCGACCAGGGTCGGCTCGGTCATCCCGATCTCGGCCAGGATCGTGGTGACGGCCAGCGGGTGGGTGATGTAGGGGTCGCCGCTCTTGCGGGTCTGCGTGCGGTGCAGCTCCTCGGCGATGGTGTACGCGCGCTCGATGAGCGCCAGGTCGGCCTTGGGGTGGTTGGCCCGCACGGCCCGCAGCAGGGGCTCCAGCTCGGGGTTGCCGGGCTGGTTGCGCGCGCCCATCCGCGCCAGGCGGGCGCGCATCCCGCGCGAGGAGGCCGGCGGCGAGCTGGCTCCGTCGACGTGCTCCGGCCCCTCGAGGCCCGCAGCCGCACCGGGAGCGTCCGCTGCTGCGCCGACGGGACCGCGCACCGGCCCGCGCTGGAGCGGAGCGGTGCGTTCCTCGGTCACCGGCTCAGTCTAGACACCTGCCGGCGCACCGGGACGCCGGTTCACAGGGTGCGCAGGGCCAGCAGCGGCGCTCCGCCGAGCCGGTCACGGCCGGGCAGGAACGAGAGCTCCATCAGCACCGCGACGCCGGCCACCTCCGCACCGCACGACTCCACCAGGGTCCGGGTCGCCTCGACGGTGCCGCCCGTGGCCAGCACGTCGTCGACGAGGAGCACCCGCTCTCCTGGAGCGAGGCCGTCGCGGTGCAGCTCGAGGGTCGCCTCGCCGTACTCGAGGGCGTAGGTGACGGCGTGGGTCTCCCGCGGCAGCTTCCCGGCCTTGCGCACCGGGACGAACCCGACCCCGAGGGCCAGCGCGACGGCGGGAGCGAAGATGAAGCCGCGGGCCTCCATGCCCACGACCCGGTCGACGACGACCGCGCCGGTCTCGTCGCGTCCGGCGGCGGCCAGGGCCTCGACGACGCTCGCCAGCCCGGAGGCATCGGCGAGCAACGGCGTGATGTCCTTGAACACGATGCCCGGCTCGGGGAAGTCGACGGACGTCGACGACCAGCCGGTCCAGCGCCGCGCCGGCCCGATCCAGGGCGCCCCCGGGATCGGTCACTTCTGCCGCTTGGAGCGGGTCTCGCGCACCGGCTGCTGGCGACCGGAGGCGTCGCTGCTGCGCCCGGACCCGCGCGGTGCGGGCGCGGTGCGGCCCTTGCCGAGCGCCTCGGGGCGCCGCGGGGGCGCCGTCGGGCGCCGGGTCGGCGGGGTCAGCGGCCGGCGCACCGGCGCGTCCGGCACCGACCCCGGCCGGGTCGGGCTCGTCCTGGACCGGCATGTCCTCGGTGAAGGTCGGCACCGCGGCGTACTTGTCGGCCGCGGCACGCTCGCGGGCCTTGGCGCGGCGCTCGGCCAGCACGACCTCGCTCTCGCCCGACTTCAGGTGCACCAGGAGGGGCGAGGCGATGAAGATCGAGGAGTACGCCCCGGCCGCCATGCCGACGAACAGCGCCAGGGCCAGGTCCTTCAGCGAGCCGGCGCCCAGCTGGACCGTGCCGACGTAGAGGATCGCGCCGACGGGCAGCAGGGCCACGATCGAGGTGTTGACCGAGCGGACCACCGTCTGGTTGACCGCCAGGTTCGCGGCCTGGGCGTAGGAGAGCCGCGAGGTCCGCAGGTCGCGGGTGTTCTCGCGCACCTTGTCGAAGACGACCACGGTGTCGTAGAGCGAGAACCCGAGGATCGTCAGCAGGCCGGTGACCGAGGCCGGGGTGACCTCGAAGCCGACCAGGGCGTAGATGCCGATCGTGATGATGACGTCGTGGGCCAGCGCCACCAGCGCCGCCACCGACATCTTCCACTCCCGGAAGTAGCCCCAGATGAGCAGCGAGACCAGCACCAGGAACACCGCGAGCCCGATCAACGAGCTCTTGGCGATGTCGCGGCCCCAGCTCGGGCCGATCTCCTCCTGGGAGATGTCGCTCGCGCTGACGCCGGCGGTCTCGACGATCGTCGTGACGACCTGGGCGCTCTCGGGGTCGGTGAGCGTCTCGGTCTGCACGATGAGGGCCTGGTCGCCGGCCGTGGTCACGATCGGGGACGAGGCCTGCTCGATCCCGGTCCCGGCGACCGCCGCGCGCAGGGCGTCGGCGGTGTCCTGGTTGGCAGCGGACGTCGGCACCGAGACGGTGTACTGCGCGCCACCGGTGAACTCGATGCCGAGGTTCAGCCCGCGCAGCCCCAGACCGCCGACGGCGACCAGCACGATGACCAGCGAGATGCCGTACCAGAGCCACCGACGACCGACGAAGTCGAAGGACCGCTTGCCGGAGTGGAGGTCGTTGCCGAGCCTCGAGTACTTGCCCATCAGGCTTTCCCTCCCACCGGGGTCGCAGGACCACGGGCCGTGTCGATGCCCAGGGTCTGCGCACCGAGGCCGGACATCGGGTGGCCGCGGTTGAAGAAACGGTAACGCGCGAGCGTGGAGACCATGGGCTTGGTGAACCAGAAGAACACCGCGAGGTCGATCAGGGTCGACAGGCCCAGGGCGAAGGCGAAGCCCTTCACCACGCCGGCGGCGAAGATGTAGAGGACGACGGCGGCCAGGAGGGACACCGCGTCCGCCGCGATGCAGGTGTTGCGGGCCCGGACCCATCCGGCCTCGACCGCGACGCGCATCGACTTGCCGTCACGCATCTCGTCCCGGATGCGCTCGAAGTAGACGATGAAGGAGTCGGCCGTGATGCCCACCGCGACGATCAGTCCGGCGATGCCGGGCAGCGTCAAGGTGAAGTTGGCCGCCTCGGAGAGCAGCAGGACCAGGGAGTAGGTCACTCCTGCCGCCACGATGAGCGAGGCCAGGATGACCAGGCCGAGCCCGCGGTAGTAGAAGAGGCAGTAGACCATCACCAGCGCCAGCCCGACCAGGCCGGCGGTGATGCCGGCCGTGAGCTGGTTCCCGGCGAGGGTCGGGCCGATGTTGATCACGTTGGGGTCGTCGCCGAAGGAGATCGGCAGCGCTCCGTACTTGAGGCTGGTGGCCAGGCTGGTCGCGGTGACCTCGGTGAAGTTGCCGCTGATCTGTGCCTGACCGTTGGGGATGACCCCCTCCATGGTCGGCGCCGAGAGGACCTGACCGTCGAGGACGACCGCGAACTGGTCGCCGGTCCCGACCAGCCGGCGGGAGATCGTGGCGAAGGTGTCGACCGCGTCGCCACCCATCTGCAGGTCGACGACCCACTGCAGCTGGCCCTGCGGGATGCCGGCACTGGCCGAGGTCAGCGACGTGCCCTGGATGACGGCCTGGGAGAGGAGGTACTTCTGCTGCGGGAGGTAGTCGGAGCTGGCGGGGTCGCCCTCGGCGGCCTGGCAGCTGACCAGCGGCTTCGCCGGGTCGTCGACCAGGCGCGTGGGGTTGCCGTCCTGGTCGAGCAGGATGCCGTCCTCGCGGCACTCGTACTTCGCGAACAGCTCCGCCGCGGCGGGAGTCGGGTTCTTCATGAACGCCAGCTCGTCGTCGACCGGCGCGACGTAGTTCTCGTCCGCCACGGCGGTCTCGCCGTCGGTGGGCGAGGCCGCGTCACTGGGCGAGGCCGTGTCGCTCGGCGAGGCCGTGTCGCTGGGCGAGGCGGCGCCGCTGGGCGAGGCGGAGCCGCCGGGCTTCTTGTCCGCGGAGAAGGCGAAGGGAGGACGGTTCGAGGTGCCGCTGCCGGACCCGTCACCGGCGCCGGTCCCCTTCGAGGTACCGCCGGAACCATCGCCGGACCCGCCGCCGGACCCGCCGAACCGATCGTCGGTGGTCGGCGGGGTGAGGGTGTCGGTGGGCGCGGGCGTGGTGGCGGCGGAGCCGCAGGGGGCCGCGGAGGAGCAGGCGACGAGCCGGAAACGCAGCTGGGCCTGTCGCTCGACGGTGTCGACGAGGTCGCGCTGGTTGTCGCCGGGGATCTCGACGACGACCTGGTCGCCGCCCTGGGTGGTCACCTCGGCCTCGGCGACGCCGGAGCCGTTGACCCGCTGGTCGATGATGGAGCGCGCCTCGTCCAGGCTCTCCGCCGTCGGGTTGCCGTTGGCCTGGAGCGTGATCTGGGTGCCGCCCTGCAGGTCGAGACCCAAGGTCGGCTTCCAGCTGGCGGTGAAGGCGACCAGGACGAAGGAGAGCGCCACCAGGGCGAAGAAGACGCTCAGGGTGCGTCCGGGCCGGTTGGGTCGACGCGCCACCTCAGCGCTCCCCGCCGTCGGGCGTGGTCGTGCCGGGAGCGGCCGGGTCGTCCAGGGCGGTCCGGCCCTCGACCGTGGCGGAGTCCTCGAGCGCGCTCGTGGGGTTGACCACGGCGCCGATCGCGGCGCGGGCCACGCGCAGGTGGATGCCGGGTGAGACCTCCAGCGAGACGGAGTCGTCGACCTCGTCGCCCAGGGATCGCAGGGTGCCGTAGACGCCGGAGGTCAGGATGACCTCGTCGCCGACCCCCAGCGCGGCCTGCATGCTGGCGACCTCCTTGCGCTGGCGCTGGGCCGGGCGGAGGAGCAGCAGCCAGAAGATGAGGGCGATCCCCACCAGGGGCAACAGGTTGACGAGCTGCGACACAGCAGGACCTCTCAAAGGGGGGCATGGCAAGGAAGACCCCGCGCGCTGCTCGTGCCGGGGGCCGACTGGTGAGTGTAACGGGGGCGCCGCCGTCTTCCCGGCTCAGTCCTCGAACAGGGCGGCGTCCGCGCGGGGGGCGGCGAGCCCCAGGTGGTGCCAGGCCGCCGGCGTCGCGACCCGTCCCCGGGGCGTGCGGGCCAGGAAGCCCGAACGCACCAGGAACGGCTCGGCGACCTCCTCGACGGTCTCGCGCTCCTCCCCCACCGCGACGGCGAGGGTGGACACCCCGACGGGGCCGCCGCCGAAGCGGCGGCACAGCGCGTCGAGGACCCCGCGGTCGAGACGGTCCAGCCCGAGCGCGTCGACCTCGTAGAGGCTGAGGGCGTCGTGGGCGAGGTCGAGGGTGACCACACCGTCGGCACGGACCTGGGCGTAGTCGCGCACCCGGCGCAGCAGTCGGTTGGCGATGCGGGGCGTGCCGCGGGAGCGGGAGGCGATCTCCCCCGAGCCCGGCCGGGTCACCTCGACGCCGAGCAGGTCGGCCGAGCGACGCACGATCAGGTCGAGCTCGTGCGGCTCGTAGAACTCCAGGTGGGCGGTGAAGCCGAACCGGTCGCGCAGCGGGCCGGGCAGCAGGCCGGCGCGGGTGGTCGCCCCGACCAGGGTGAAGGGGGGGATCTCCAGCGGGATCGCCGTGGCGCCGGGACCCTTGCCGATGACGACGTCGACCCGGAAGTCCTCCATGGCCAGGTAGAGCATCTCCTCGGCCGGACGCGACATGCGGTGGATCTCGTCGACGAAGAGGACGTCGCCCTCGTTGAGTCCCGACAGGATCGCGGCGAGGTCGCCGGCGTGGGTGATCGCCGGGCCGCTGGTCAGCCGCAGCGGGGCCGACATCTCGTGGGCGATGATCATCGCCAAGGTCGTCTTGCCCAGGCCCGGGGGGCCCGGAGAGCAGGACGTGGTCGGGCGGACGCTGGCGCATGCGGGCGGCCTCGAGGACCAGGCCGAGCTGCTCGCGCACCCGGGTCTGGCCCACCACCTCCTCCAGGGACTTCGGCCGCAGCGCCGCCTCGACCGCGCGCTCGTCGCCGTCGGCCTCGGCCGCGGTCAGCGAGGACGGCGCGGGGCGCGACTGCTCGAGGTGGCGGGACTCGAGCGCGTCGAGGTCGTCCTCGTGCACCTCAGGCCCTGCCCAGCAGCTGGAGCGCGGCGCGCAGCAGCGCAGCGACGTCGGGGCTGGCGCCGGCGTCGGGCGCGATCGCCTCGACGGCCGACTCGGCGTCGCGGGTCGACCAGCCCAGCCCGACCAGGGCCTGGTGGACCTGCTCGCGCCACACCTCGACCGGGGCGACGGCGAGTGCGGGACGGGAGCCGACCGGCCCGCCGATGCGGTCCTTGAGCTCGAGGATGATCCGCTGGGCGCCCTTCTGGCCGACGCCGGGCACCCGGGTCAGGGTCTTGACGTCCTCACCGACCACGGCGCGGCGCAGGTCGTCGGGAGCCAGCACCGCGAGCATCGCCTGGGCCAGCTTGGGGCCGACGCCGGAGGCGGTCTGGAGCAGCTCGAAGACCTGCTTCTCGTCGTCGTCGACGAAGCCGAAGAGCGTCAGGGAGTCCTCGCGGACCACCATCGAGGTCGGCAGGGTCGCGAGCTGGCCGAGCCGCAGGGTGGCCAGGGTGCCGGGGGTGCAGATCAGCTCGAGCCCCACCCCGCCGACCTCCAGCACGGCGCTGGTCGGGCTCAGGTCGGCCACCTGGCCCCGGACGAAGGCGATCATCGGATCCTCCCGGAGGTGCCGACGCGTCGCGTGGCGGCGAGGGCGACGGCGGCGTCGAGACGGGACTGCGCGCCGCCCCGCCAGATGTGGGTCACCGCGAGAGCGAGAGCGTCGGCGGCGTCGGCCGGCTTCGGCGGGGCGTCGAGCCGCAGGATGCGGGTGACCATGGCGCCCACCTGCTGCTTGGTGGCGCGCCCGTTGCCGGACACGGCCGCCTTCACCTCGCTGGGGGTGTGCAGCGCGACCGGCAGGCCTCGGCGCGCGGCGACGACCATGGCGATGCCGCTGGCCTGGGCGGTGCCCATCACGGTGCTGACGTCGGAGCGGGCGAAGACCCGCTCGATCGCGACGGCGTCGGGCTGGTGCTCCTCGATCCACGCCTCGACGCCGCGCTCGATGGTGACCAGGCGCTGGGGCACGGGCAGGTCGCTGGAGGTGCGCAGGACGTTGACGTCGACCAGCGTGAGCGGTCGCCCGACCTCGCCCTCCACGACGCCCATGCCGCACCGGGTCAGGCCGGGGTCGATGCCGAGCACCCTCACCGGTCCACCTCCCGCCGTCGAGACCGGCCGCCGCTGGGCACGGCCGTCGTCCGAACACCTGTTCGCACGCTCACGCTAACCGCCCGCTCCGACAGCCAGGCGGCGACACGCGGGAGGTCGGACCTCAGGCGTCCTGCAGCTGCTCGAGGATCTCGTCGGAGACGTCGAAGTTGGCGTAGATGTTCTGCACGTCGTCGAGGTCCTCGAGGACGTCGACCAGGCGCAGCACCTTGCCGGCGCCGTCGGCGTCCAGCTCGACCTGCATGTCGGGGCGGAACGAGGCCTCCGCGGAGTCGTAGTCGACGCCGGCGCTCTGCAGCGCGGTGCGCACCGCGACCAGGTCGGTCGGCTCGGAGACGATCTCGAAGACCTCGCCGAGGTCGGCGACGTCCTCGGCGCCGGCCTCCAGGGTGGCCTCGAGGACGTCGTCCTCGGTCACGGTGCGGCCGTCCTGGTCGGCCGGGACGACCACGACGCCCTTGCGGTGGAAGAGGAAGGAGACCGAGCCGGGATCGGCAAGCGAGCCGCCGTTGCGGTTCATCGCGGTGCGGACCTCCATCGCGGCCCGGTTCTTGTTGTCGGTCAGGCACTCGATGAGCATCGCGACGCCGGAGGGCCCGTAGCCCTCGTACATGATCGTCTGGTAGTCGGCACCCCCGGTCTCCGCGCCGGAGCCCCGCTTGAGCGCGCGCTCGATGTTGTCGTTGGGCACCGAGGACTTCTTGGCCTTCTGGATCGCGTCGTAGAGCGTCGGGTTGCCCGACACGTCGCCGCCGCCCATCCGCGCGGCGACCTCGACGTTCTTGACCAGCTTGGCGAACATCTTGCCGCGCTTGGCGTCGACGACGGCCTTCTTGTGCTTCGTGGTCGCCCACTTGGAGTGGCCTGACATGCGAACCCTCTCAGCTCTCGTGCGGGTGGAGGTCCCGTCCGCCGACCGCCGTGACGACCCGGTCGACGAACATCCGGTGGAGGCGGGTGTCGCTGCCGACCTCCGGGTGGAAGGACGTCGCCATCAACGAGCCCTGGCGGACCGCGACGATCCTACCCGCGGCGCGCGCGTCGGGCGCGTGGTCCCCGACCCGGGCCAGCACCTCGACGTCCGGGCCGGCCTCCTCGACCCAGGGCGCCCGGATGAACACGGCGTGGACCGGGCCCTCGAGACCGACGACGTCGACGGTGGTCTCGAAGGACTCGACCTGGCGGCCGAAGGCGTTGCGGCGCACCGTGACGTCGAGGCCGCCGACGGTCTCCTGGTCGACCTCCCCGTCGAGGACCCGGTCGGCCAGCAGGATCATGCCGGCGCAGGTGCCCAGCACGGGCAGGCCGGCGGCGACCCGCTCGCGCAGCGGGTCCAGCAGGCCGAAGGTGCGCGCCAGACGGGCGATGGTGGTCGACTCCCCGCCGGGGAGCACGAGGCCGTCGCAGCGCTCGAGCTCCGCAGGGCGGCGCACCGGGACCGCCTCGACGTCGAGGCCGGCCAGCGCCGCCAGGTGCTCGCGGACGTCGCCCTGGAGCGCGAGCACCCCGACGACGGCGCGCGAGGCTCCGGTCCTGGTGCGACCGGGCCTCACCAACCCCGGTCGGCCAGCCGGTGCGGTGCGGGGACGTCGTCGACGTTGATCCCGACCATCGCCTCGCCGAGTCCGCGGGAGACCTTGGCGATGACGTCGGGGTCGTCGTAGAAGGTGGTCGCCGCGACGATGGCGGCGGCTCGCTCCGCGGGGTTGCCGGACTTGAAGATGCCCGAGCCGACGAAGACGCCCTGGGCGCCGAGCTGCATCATCATGGCCGCGTCAGCAGGGGTCGCGATGCCGCCGGCGGTGAAGAGCACCACGGGCAGCGCGCCGAGCTCGGCCACCTCGCGGACCAGGTCGTAGGGCGCCTGGAGCTCCTTGGCGGCGACGTAGAGCTCGTCCTCGACCAACGAGGAGAGCCGGCGGATCTCCCGACGGATGGTGCGCATGTGGGTGACGGCGTTGGACACGTCGCCCGTGCCGGCCTCGCCCTTGGAGCGGATCATCGCCGCGCCCTCGTTGATCCGGCGCAGCGCCTCGCCGAGGTTGGTCGCACCGCACACGAAGGGGATGGTGAAGGCCCACTTGTCGATGTGGTTGGCGTAGTCGGCCGGGGTGAGCACCTCGGACTCGTCGATGTAGTCGACGCCGAGGCTGCCCAGGACCTGCGCCTCGGCGAAGTGCCCGATCCGGGCCTTGGCCATCACCGGGATCGAGACCGCGGCGATGATGCCCTCGACCATGTCGGGGTCGCTCATCCGGGCCACGCCGCCCTGGGCGCGGATGTCGGCCGGCACCCGCTCGAGGGCCATCACCGCGACGGCGCCGGCGTCCTCGGCGATGCGGGCCTGCTCGGGGGTGACGACGTCCATGATGACGCCGCCCTTGAGCATCTCGGCCATGCCGCGCTTGACGCGGCTGGTGCCGGTGCCGGTCCCGGCGTGGCTGCTGGCGGGGGCGGTGCTGGGGGCTTCGTTCGGCGCGTCGGGCATGCGCCCATCCTACGGCGGCGCAGCGGCGCTCAGGGGGTGGGGGACGCCGCGGCGGCCAGCGCCTGACGGTGCACCTTGCGGACCCGGAAGACCACCGTCCAGGTGCTGGCCACGGCCAGGATCCACAGGGCGGCGGACAGCAGCAGCGAGGTGCCCAGGATGGCGCCCAGGCCGGTCGCGACCAGGATCAGCACGAGGCGGTCGGCCCGCTCGGCCAGGCCGCCGCGGGCGTCCATGCCGAGCGACTCCGCCCGGGCGCGGGCGTAGGAGGTGACCGCGCCCATCACGACGCAGTACAGCGCGAGGCACAGGTAGAGGTAGCTGTCTCCGGGGCCGGCGAAGTAGAGGACGAGCCCGCCGAAGATGGCGCCGTCGCCGATCCGGTCGAGCGTGGAGTCCCAGAAGGCACCGAAGGGTGAGGAGCGGCCCGAGAGGCGCGCCATCTGTCCGTCGACGAGGTCGCTGAAGACGAACGCGGTGATGAACAGGACCCCGGCCAGCAGCATCCCCTGG
This sequence comes from uncultured Actinomycetota bacterium, assembly GCA_963822495.1. Lineage (GTDB taxonomy): Bacteria > Actinomycetota > Actinomycetes > Propionibacteriales > Nocardioidaceae > Nocardioides. The sequence goes on from CAWGHQ010000006.1 coordinate 197,499, forward strand.
GGGAAGAAGATCAGCGCGCCGGCGACGACCCCGAGGGTGCCGACGAGAGTGACGGCGTCCGGGCTGATGCCCAGGCGCAGGAAGAGGCGGACGACCGGCATGAGCACGACGCCCTGCCAGAAACCCTTGAACCTGTCCAACATGGTGCGAGCAGGCTATAACGCCCGCGGCGTAGGGTCGGCGGACGGTGCCATCCAGGCACCCCAGCTGAGGACACCTCATGAACGACAAGTCGCCTCGCCAAGCCATGTCCAAGAAGTCCGGCAAGTCCCTCAAGGAGAAGCGGGGGGCCAAGCGCGACAAGGCCGCCGGCGTGGTCGCCTCCACCGACGTCGCCTCGAAGCTGAACCCGAAGAAGCGCTGAGCCGGTCGCTGCTCGGGCTAGTCCCGCCACGCGTCGGCCACCAGCCGGCGGGTGTCGTGCAGGAGCTCGGGCAGCGTCTTGGTGCGCCCGATGATGGGCATGAAGTTGGAGTCACCGGGCCACCGCGGCACGACGTGCTGGTGCAGGTGGGCGGCGATCCCGGCGCCGGCGACCTCGCCCTGGTTCATCCCGATGTTGAAGCCGGCCGCGCCCGAGACCGCGCGCAGCGTGCTCATCGCGGACTTGGTCAGACGGCCGATCTCGACCGCCTCCGCCTCGGTCGTCTCGGTGTAGTCGGCCAGGTGGCGGTAGGGGCAGACCATCAGGTGGCCCGGCGCGTAGGGGTAGAGGTTCAGCACGACGAAGGCCAGCTCGCCGCGTCGCACGACGAGGCCGTCGGCGTCGTCGCGGCCGGGGATGCGGCAGAAGGGGCAGGTCCCCGCGGTCGCGTCGCCGGGCTTGTTCTCGCCGCGGATGTAGGCCATCCGGTGCGGGGTCCAGAGGCGGTCGAGGTCGTCGGGCTCCCCCACGCCGTCCTGGCGGATCGCACCGTCCTCGGGGCCGGTCGAGTCGGCCAGGCCGTCCGGGGCGCTCATCCCTCGACCCCCTCGAGGGCGGCGGCGAGCAGCTGCTCGACGGGGACGTCGGGCTCGAGGAGCACGCCCCGCGCCCGGGCCAGGCCGGCGATCTGGAGGAAGAGCGCCTCGGTGAGCCGCTCGACGAAGGCCGGTGCGGACGGCTCACGCACCGGGCGGGTGACCCAGCGCCGCACCCCGTTGGTCACCGTGCCGACGAGGCCGAAGACCAGCGGGTCGAGCGCTGCCCGGTCGTCGTCGTCGAGGTCGACCTCGAGGACCTGGACGACGACGCTGATGAGGTCCTCGATCTGGCGGGCGATCTGCTCGACGGCGGCCTCGACCTGGCTCGGGCCCTGCGCGGGCGCCTCCTGCTCGGCGAAGCGGTGCAGGGCCGGGTGGGCGGCCGCCCACCCGGCGTAGGCGCCCACGATCCGCCGGATGATGTCGACCGGAGTGCCGTCGAGCGAGAGCACCGGCACCATCTCGCCGCGCATCTGGTCGATGATCCGCTCACGGACGCCGGCGTCGAGGTCGGCGCGGTCGGTGAAGTGGCGGTAGACGACCGTCCGGCTCAGCCCGGCGGCGTCGGCGACCTGCTGGACCTGGACCGCGACGCCGGGCCCTGCCTCCTCGAGCGCCTCGAGGGCAGCGTCGAGGATGTGCTCACGCCGGACCATGTTGTGCCGGTCCCAGCGCGACCGACGTCCGTCAGGTCGCTTCCGGCCGCTGGCCACCATCCTCACCCCTGCTTCCGTCCCGATCGGGCCCCAGCCTAGCGAGCACCGCACCGAGCGAGGTGCAGCGTCAGGCGGGCGGACGACCCGGCCCGGCGAGGGCGTCGACGAGCAGCTCAGCGGTGGCGCGGGCCGTGGCCACGTGGTCCGCCTCCGGCGCGCGCAGCCGCATCGCCAGGCAGCCCGAGACCACGACGAGGAGGTGCTCGGTCAGCTCGTCGGCGCGCTCCCCCGCCACCGCGACCGCCAGCTCACCCAGCCTGCCCCGCAGGAGTGCGGCGTCGCGCCGCACGGCGTCGGCGACGGCCTCCTCCGACGTCGACCCCTCGGCTGCGGCGCCGAGGAACGCGCACCACCGCGCCGAGGCCGAGCGGAGGTGGAAGTCGCGCAGCGCGTCGAAGACCGCCAGCAGGCGCGCGCGGTCGCCGGTGGCCGCGGCCACCGCGTCGGCCCAGGCCTCGTCCCAGCGGTCCAGGCGTCGATCGAGGGTCGCGGCGAGCAACCGGTCCTTGCTCTCGAAGTGCGCGTACAGCGTCGCGGGCGCGACCTCGGCGCGAGCCAGGACGGTGTCCACCGGCGTAGCGGCCCAGCCCTGGGCTGCGAACAGCTCGTCGGCGGCGTCGAGCAGTCGCTCGCGGGCTGGTGGACGGCTGGCCATGGATCCTACTGTAACGTGCGTTATGTGAAACGAGCGTTTCAATCGACTGCAGTGGTGGCCTCCGGCACCGCCCTGGTCGCCTCGACCTACGGCCTGATCCGCGGCGCGTACGGCCTGGTGCTGCCCGCCGTCCAGCACGACCTCGGGCTCACCTCGGCGACGGCCGGGGTCGTCTCAGGCCTGACCTCGGTGTCCTACTGCGTCGCCGCCGCGCTGGCCATGCTGACCTGTCAGCGCCGTCCCCGCGCCGTGGTGCTGGCCGCCGGCACGGCAGGCGTCATCGGCGCGGTCGGCGTGGCGGCCGCCCAGGACGTCGGGCAGTTCGCGGCGGCGGTGGTCCTGGGCAGTGCCGGCGCCGGCGCGGTCTCACCCGCGCTGGTGGTGCTGGTCGCCCGGGCCGTCGCCGGCGTGCGGTCGCCGACGGCCCAGTCGCTGGTCAACGCCGGACCGGGACCGGGCCTGGTCCTCGCCGGGCTGCTGGCCCTCTCGCTGGGCTCGCACTGGCGGGCGTCCTGGGTGGTCGCCGCCGTGGCCGCTGCCGTGGCGACGGCGTGGACGTTGCACGCCTCCCGCGACCTGGCCTCGCCCGAGGCCGACGCCGACGCCGATGCCGACGCCGAGCGTGAGCCTCGAGGTGTCCCGCGCCTGGGTGACCCCGGCCGTCGGCGCGTTTCTCTTCGGCAGCGGGAGCGCCGCGGTCTGGACCTACGGGCGCAGCGTGCTGGACCACAGCGGCGTCGCTCCCGCCGACGCGATCCTGGCCTGGGTGGCTCTCGGGGTCGGCGCCACGCTCTCGGCCCCGCTGGCCCCGTTGCTCCTGCGCCGAGGTCTGGGCCCGGCCTGGGTGACCAGCCTCGGCGCGACCGCAGCCGCCACCGCACTGCTCGGCGTGGCCGGTGACCGGTGGAGCGGGTGGGCGGCCACGCTCGTGTTCGGCCTCGGGTTCAACGCCGGCACGACGGTGCTGATCGCCTGGGCGGTCCGCGTCTCCCGGACGCCGGGGCCGGCCGCGTCGGCGTTCTTCGTGGCTGCCCTGCTCGGTCAGGCGGTCGGCGCGCCACTGGTCGGACGCCTTCTCGAGCACGGACCCCGGGCGGCCTTCCTGATCGCCGCGGCGGCGACCATGTCGGGATCAGCGCTCGGCGTCGGGCGGGCGCGGCGACCGGTGCCGGCGGGGACGTCCGCCCGTCCGCGGGCGCGGTCGCGGGTCTAGGGGGCCGAGAACCAGCGGCTCAGGTCGGCGGAGACGCCGGGGCAGGTGACGTTGAGGTCGCGGCCGGCCTCCACCCACTGGCCCAGCACCGGCTCGCCGCCCTGGATCGACCACTCGGGCCCGCAGCGCGCAAGCGCCTCGGCGCGGGAGGTCTGCCCGGCGGCCCGCCACTCCGGCAGGCCGAGCTCGAGGTCGCCGACGATGGTCTCCCACAGGTAGGGCGTCGAGTACACACCGACCTCGTAGCCGGCGTCCTGGTAGCCGAGTACCACGCCGCGCACGACGGCGGCGTTGGCCGCGAGGTCGGTGCTCCACTCGAAGTCGGCGACCGGCTCCACGTCGACCCAGACCACGGGGGTGACCAGCCCGGCGCGCTTGATCTCACCGACGCCGAAGCGCGCCTGCGCGTAGCCGGAGTTGCCCAGCGCTCCCCCGGTGGTGTCGCCGTCGTAGGGGCCCTCGTCGCCGGTGGCGGCCAGGGTGGCGGAGTCCGGGTAGCTCGTGACGGCGTAGGCGGCCGTGGCTCGACCCGTGCCGCGGGCGCTCGCGACCTGGTCGGCCAGGCAGGGGTTGTCGGTGAAGGCCGGACCGTTGGTCAGGCCGATCACCACGTAGCGCGCCGACGGCAGCGGCGGTGGCAGGCCGAGGGTGCGGCGCTCGGGGATCCCCATACCGACGGGGCACTGCGGCCAGGAGACGTCGGCGCCCAGCACCGGTCCGCTCCGCGCCGCCTGTCTGCGCTGGCGGCTGGACTGCTGCTCGGCCAGGTCGGCCAGGTCGCCGAGCCCGTCGTCCGGGGACGCGGCCGGCCCCGGCGTGGGCTCCGGACGCGGCGTCCTCGCGCGCGGCTCCCGCGCGCGGCGCTCGCGGGCCGCGTCGGACGGCGTCGCGGTCGGGGTAGGCGTGGCGACGACCTCGGAGGTCGTCTCGGCGTCCGGCCCCGCCCCGCAGCCCAGCAGTGCGAGGACCAGCAGCAGGCCACCCGCCGAGCCGGTCAGCGAGCGCACCGTCCTCAGACCTGCTCGCGTGAGGAGACGGCGGCCGCGACGCGGGCGATGGCCTCCTCGACCGGTACCCCGTTGTCCTGGTGGCCGTCGCGGTAGCGGAAGGACACCGCGCCGGCCTCGACGTCTTGGTCTCCGGCGATGACCATGAAGGGGACCTTCTGCAGCTGGGCGTTGCGGATCTTCTTCTGCATCCGGTCGTCGGAGTAGTCGACCTCGACGCGGAGCCCCTGCGCCCGCATCTGCCGGGCGACGTCGGCGAGGTGGTCGGCGTGGCGCTCGGCGATCGGGATGCCCTGCACCTGCACCGGCGCCAGCCACGGGGGGAACGCGCCGGCGTAGTGCTCGACGAGGACGCCGAGGAAGCGCTCGATGGAGCCGAACTTGGCCGAGTGGATCATCACCGGACGCTGCCGGCTGCCGTCGGCGGCCTGGTACTCCAGCTCGAAGCCGCGGGGCTGGTTGAAGTCGTACTGGATGGTCGACATCTGCCAGGTCCGTCCGATGGCGTCGCGGGCCTGCACCGAGATCTTCGGGCCGTAGTAGGCCGCCCCGCCGGGGTCGGGCACCAGCTCGAGCCCGGAGTCGGTGGCGACGTCGGCGAGCACCTGGGTGGCGGCCGCCCACTCGGCGTCGTCCCCGACGAACTTGTCGGGCTTGGAGTCGTCGCGGGTGGACAGCTCGAGGTAGAAGTCGTCGAGGCCGAAGTCCTGGAGCAGGCTGAGCACGAAGTCGAGCAGGTGCTTGATCTCACCGGGCGCCTGCTCGGGCGCGACGTAGGAGTGCGAGTCGTCCTGGGTCATGCCGCGCACCCGGGTCAGGCCGTGGACGACCCCGGACTTCTCGAAGCGGTAGACCCCGCCGAACTCGAACAGCCGCAGCGGCAGCTCGCGGTAGGAGCGGCCGCGGGAGCGGTAGATGAGGTTGTGCATCGGGCAGTTCATCGCCTTGAGGCGGTAGCTGGCGCCCTCCATCTCCATCGGCGGGAACATCCCGTCGGCGTAGTAGGGCAGGTGCCCGGAGGTGTGGAAGAGCCCCTCCTTGGAGATGTGGGGCGTGCCGACGTACTCGAAGCCCTCCTCGATGTGGCGCCGGCGGACGTAGTCCTCCATCTCCCGCTTGATCACCCCACCCTTGGGGTGGAAGACGGCCAGGCCGGAGCCGAGCTCGTCAGGGAAGCTGAACAGGTCGAGGTCGCGACCGAGCCTGCGGTGGTCGCGCCGCTCGGCCTCCTCGATCCGGTGGAGGTGCTCGGCGAGCTGCTCCTTGGAGGGCCAGGCGGTGCCGTAGACGCGCTGCAGCTGCTTGTTCTTCTCGTCCCCGCGCCAGTAGGCCGCCGCGGAGCGCATCAGCTTGAAGGCCGGGACCCGCTTGGTGGTCGGCAGGTGCGGGCCGCGGCACAGGTCGCTCCAGGCGACCTCGCCGTCGCGGCGGAGGTTGTCGTAGATGGTCAGCTCGCCGACGCCGACCTCGACGCTCGCGCCTTCGGCAGCATCCTCGGCCACGCCGCCGCCCTTGAGGCCGATCAGCTCGATCTTGTACGGCTCCTCGGCCAGCTCGTTGATCGCGTCGGCGTCGCTGGTGACACGTCGGGAGAAGCGCTGGCCCTCCTTGATGATCTTGCGCATCCGGGTCTCGATCTTCTCGAGGTCCTCGGGCACGAAGGGCGGCTCGACGTCGAAGTCGTAGTAGAAGCCGTCCTGGATGGGCGGCCCGATGCCCAGGCGGGCGTGGGGGAAGAGGTCCTGGACGGCCTGGGCCAGCACGTGAGCGGTCGAGTGGCGCAGGATGTCGAGGCCGTCGGGGCTGTCGATCGCGACCGGCTCGACCTCGTCACCGTCCTCCAGGTCGTGGGCCAGGTCGCGCAGGACGCCGCCGACCCGCGCGGCGACGACGTCCGGCTGGTCGGCGAAGAGCTGCCAGGCCTTGGTGCCCGCGTCCACCTGCTCGGTGGTCGTCGTCCGCTGGTCCTGACGCTCGGCGGCGTGGACGCGGACGACGTTGATCTGGGACACCGGTGCTCCTGGTTTCTCGTGACGGGTCGGACGTCCGCCGATCGTAACGAGGACCCCGGAGACGGCGCGCCCGGGTTTCGCTCACATGTCGCGGTAGCGCCGCGACTCGGCGAGCCTGGTACGGATCCGCTCGGGCGTGGCGGCGACGGGGTGCGCCCAGTCGTCGCCGTCGGTGTAGAGCCCCGCGTAGGCGGCGGTGTCGCGCTGGAAGCGCCAGGAGTCCGCGAGGCTGCCGGCGTCGAAGGTGTCGTAGCCGAGGGAGTCGAGGAACGCTGCGACGTCGCGCTTGGCGTCGTCGTGGTCGGAGGCGATGACCAGCGTCGCCCGGTCGGGGTCGCCGGCGGGACGCCCGAGGGCGGCCAGGTGCTCGAAGTAGATGTTGTTGAACGCCTTGACCACCCTGCTTCCGGACAGGTGCTCCTGGACCATCTCGCTGGTGGTCGTGGTCTCCTCGTCGAGGCCGGCGACGTGGCCGTCTCGCTCGGGGTAGTAGTTGAGGGTGTCCATGACGACCTTGCCGTCGAGCGCGGCGGCCGGCAGGTCCGGGAGCGCCTTGAGCGGCACGGTGACCAGGGCGAGGTCGGCCGCCTCGGCGGCCTCGACCGCGGTGCCGGCCGTCGCGAGCGGGCCCAGCTCGGCGACGAGAGCGCCGAGCGTCTCCGGACCGCGCGAGTTGGCGATCACGACGTGGTGGCCGGCCTGGACCGCCAGCTTCGCGACGGTGCTGCCGATGTTGCCTGCTCCGATGATGCCGAGGGTGGTCATGGGAGGTGAACCGCTCACCCCTCGGGGTCATTCCGGCAGCGCCGCAAACCTCGCGGCGTGGCGCGCGGGCGTGGTGGTGGACGCTGCGGGGAAGTTGGTCCAGTGTTGGGCGACCGTCGACCCATGGAGGAGGGAACCCTGATGAACACTCGGACCATTGCCATCGCAGCACTCGTCATCGCTGTCATCGTGCTGCTGTTCTTCCTGCTCTGAGCGCCGTCCACGGCCCAGACCACCCGACGCCCCCGTCACCGCAAGGTGGCGGGGGCGTCGACACGAGGTGGCAGTGGCGTCACCGCGAGGTGGCAGTCGCGTCACCGCGAGGTGGCAGTGGCGACGGCTCGAGGTGGCAGCGCCACAGCACGAGGTGGCTCAGAGGTCGATGCCGCCGACCCAGCGCTCGCCCTCGTCGCCGCCCCAGGCCTCCCAGGCCACGCGACCGGGCGAGGGGAACCCGTCCGTGCCGCTGGTGAACCCCTCGGCGTCCTTGTCGACGCTGTGGCGCTTGAAGTAGGCCTGCATCTTCTTGACCTGCTCGTCGGTGAGCCTCTCACCGTTCGCGAGCTGCTCGGCGCGGTGCCTGCCGGTGTCGGTGAAGCCCTGGCCGGCCTCGCCGTCCTCGATCCACCTGACGGCACGCCGGCCGTTCTCCTGCACGCCCTTCGGCGGCTCGTGCTGTCCCTGGGCCACCGGCTCAGGCCTTGTCCAGGGTGGACTCTTTGTGGGCCGCTCGGGAGCCGGACTTCGACGACTCGACGATCCAGTACGGCTCGTCCTCGCTGGCCTTGAACTTCTGGTTGTCGTGCTGGAACTGCGCGGTCTTCTTCTCGACCGCCTTGCCCTCGGTGGTGCCCTGCGGGGTGTTCCAGGTGACGGTGTCACCCTTGCTGATTGCCATGCCCCGGAGCCTAGGACGACGTCGGCGCCCGGCCTCTCGCCCGACCGGGTGGGGTTCCGCCCGAGGACGAGTGCGGGTCAGCCGGCGAGCGATCCTCCGAAGATCTGCCAGGCCAGCGCGGACTTCGCCACCAGGCTGAGCACGAGGTAGACCTTCTCGCCGTAGGCGTAGTCGGCCCACCGGCCGATGCGGCGGTACTGCAGCCACTGGTTGAGGGCGAAGCTCATGAAGAACACGAACAGCGAGCCCACGATGCCGTAGACGAACCCCGGCACCGCGTCGCTCCCGCTGCTGGCGCCGACGAGGTTGACGACGATGGCGACCCACGGTGCGGCGCCGGCCACGCAGCCGAACCAGAAGGGCAGCATGGTGGTGCGCCGGCGACCCGGCGGGTTCATCACCTCCTGCAGCCAGCCGAAGAGGATCATCGCGACGTTGGCGCCGCTGATCAGGATGATCTCGACGATGCCGGTGATCCCGTTGTAGAAGCCGATGAGGACGATCATGATCGTGGCGCTGAAGGCGTACTCGATCCACCGGAACCGGTTCAGCCCGGCGCGCAGGTCGGCCTCGTAGCGGGTGCGGAGCACGGTCGCGGTCAGGAGGTGGTCGAGCGCGGCCAGGGCCAGGAACACCGCGATCGCCGAGCCGATCGCGACGTCGACCAGCGCCTCGGGGGCAGGTGCCGCCGTGCCCGGCGGCCCGGTGGGGAACTGGGACGTGACGGTGATGGTGAACCCGCTGGCCAGCACCAGGACGCCGACGACCTGCACGCCGTGCAGGAGGCTCAGCCCGAGGTTCCAGCGCCGTAGTCGGGACAGGCTGGAGTCGTCGACTCCGGTGGCTTCCATGAGGGGTCCTCGGCGGGTGGGGTGCGGTGGTGGACCTGAGCAGTCTGGCAGTGGCGCCACCGCTACCAGCGGTAGGCGTAGACCCCGGCGCTGCCGAAGCCGACGATGTCGGCGCGGCCGTCCCCGCTGGTGTCGGCCAGGAGACGCGGGTGCCTCTCGACCCGCCAGCCGCCGGCGACATAGCCGAAGTTGCCCACCACGAGCTGCGGCGCCGCGAAGCTGCCGCCCCCGGTGGCGCGAGACACGTAGACCCCGGCGTCGCCGAATCCGACGACGTCGGCCAGGCCGTCCCCGGTCGTGTCGGCCAGGAACCGCGGATGCCTCTCGACCCGCCACCCGCCGGCGACGTAGCCGAAGTCGTTCACCCTCAGCACTGGCGCCGCGAAGGTCCCGTCGCCGTTGGCGGTCGACACGTAGACCCCGGCGTCGCCGAACCCGACGATGTCGGCGCGCCCGTCCCCCGTGACGTCGGCGAGGAAGCGTGGGTGCCTCTCCACCCGCCAGCCGCCGGCGTCGTAGGCGAAGTTGTTCACCACGAGCTGCGGCGCCGCGAAGCTGCCGCCGCCGGTGGCACGCGAGACGTAGACCCCGGCACTGCCGAACCCCACGATGTCGGCGCGGCCGTCCCCGGTGGTGTCGGCCAGGAACCGCGGATGCCTCTCGACCCGCCACCCGCCCGCGACATACCCGAAGTTCTCCACCCGCAGGCTCGGCGCCGAGAACGTGCCGTCGGCGAGGGCACGAGAGACCCAGACCCCGCCGTTGCCGAACCCGACGATGTCGGCGCGACCCTCCCCGGTGACGTCGGCCAGGAAGCGTGGGTGCAGGTCGACCCGCCAGCCGCCAGCGTCGTAGGCGAAGTTGTTGACCACGAGCTGCGGTGCCGCGAAGCTGCCGCCCCCGGTGGCACGCGACACGTAGACCCCAGCACTGCCGAACCCCACGACGTCTGCCAGGCCGTCCCCGGTCGTGTCGGCCAGGAACCGCGGATGCCTCTCGACCCGCCACCCGCCCGCGACATACCCGAAGTTCTCCACCCGCAGGCTCGGCGCCGAGAACGTGCCGTCAGCGAGGGCACGAGAGACCCACACGCCACCGTTGCCGAACCCGACGATGTCGGCGCGACCCTCCCCGGTGACGTCGGCCAGGAAGCGTGGGTGCAGGTCGACCCGCCAGCCGCCGGCGTCGTAGCCGAAGTTGTTCACCACGAGCGCGACGCCGTTGCCCAGGGTCACGTCGATGTCGGCGCCCGGTGCCGACACCGCGTCGATGTCGAACCCCGACGGGGTGCCGTCCCACCAGTTCGAGTCGGGGTTCGAGGCATCGTTGAAGCCCGCGGCGCCAGGACCAGCGAACAGGTCGCTGGCGTCGCCGGCGTTCTGGTTGCGCTCCAGGTGGAAGGCGCCGTCGGCCTGCTCCAGGGAGATGTAGTAGTGCGAGGCAGCGGTCATCTGCTCGTTGCTGTTGCTGCCACCCGTCTCGACGTGCCAGATCGCCAGGCCCGAGTCGGGGATCGCCGCGTCCCGCCCGGACCGCTCGCGGTTCTCGCAGATGAAGTGCTCCTGGGGACTGCGCTGGTGGATCAGGAAGTCGTTGCCGGCAGCGGCCAGGCGGTAGGTCGCCCCGGGTGCCGCGTGCCGCAGCGTCGTGGTCCACCCGGCCACGTGCTTGAGCGGCGCACTGATCTGCACCGGGTTGAGGTCGTCGCCTCCGTAGCACATCAGGCAGTAGTGGCCGACCCCGGCGGACTCGCCTCCGTAGTCGTAGAGGTCCGGGAAGTCGCACACCATGTGGCCGTTCTCGTGGCAGAAGGTCCGCAGCGTGAGGGTGGTCCCGATGTCGGTGATCTGGTAGTCGGCCAGCCGACGCCCGCTGCCGATGTCGAACGGGCTGGCGAGGGTCCAGGCGTGCGGCCAGAGCCCCTCGGACCAGTTGTTCACGCGGGTGCCGGCGTAGAAGACGTTGAGGGCGTAGACGTTGCCGGCGCTGTCGACGGTGAGCGAGGAGAAGTCGAAGCCGGCGGCCGCCAGCCCCGCTAGCGCCTCGTGGATCAGCTCCTGCGCGCGCTGGCCGTACGGGATCGCGGGGTCGGTGTAGTGGCTGCGGCTGTGGGCGGCCGTGTGGTACGCGGTCACCACGTTGGTGTAGCGCAGGCGGTCCTCGGAGACGGCGACGAAGTAGTCCCGCACGGAGCCGTTGTTGCCGAACCCCGAGTAGCCGGGGAGGTTGCAGAAGTCGTCGACCTGCTGGCGGGTGATCGACTCCGCGACGTCCGGGAACCGGATCAGCAGGCACAGGCCGCGCACGTCACCGCTGGGGACGGCTGGGAGAGGTGCGTCGGCGAGGAACGCACCGGCTGCGGCCGACCGGGCCACCTGCTGCTGGCGGCGGACCTCCCAGCGGGGTCGCACGCCGTCGGCACGGGCCGCCCGGGCACGGGCGCGCGTCGCCGCGCTCGTCGTCCGCAGGTGCCGTCGCCTACCGGTCTCCACCGGCTGGGACGTGACCACCTCGCCGCTCGGCTCCAGGCGCGCGGCGTCGGCCGAGAGCGAGGCGTAGTGGTAGAACCCGGTCGTCGGGTTCTTGGCCACGGTGTAGCCGGCTGGGGTCTCGAAGACCGCCTCGAACTGGTTGCCGGTGCCCACCACCTCGAACTCGGTCCCGTCGGGCTGGGTGAAGGCGAATCGCTGGTCGATGAATGCCTCGGGCATGGTCGACTCCATTCACGGAGGTGAAGGCCCCGAGCAGAGACCTCGCTCTCGAGAGTTCGCCCCTCGTGAGGGATAGTCAAGAGGTTTTGACGCGGACGGCGTCCGCGGCAGGTGCTGGGTTATCGAGGACCTCGGGCATGGACGCCGCGGCTGTCCCGACTGTGACGCCCCGTCGTCTCGGCTGCGTGGAGCGGCGACGGCTCCACGCGCAGCACCCTCGCCAACCCTGCCGGCAGCCACCAGTTCCAACGCCCGAAGAGGCTGACCAGCGCGGGCACCAGGAGGGCCCGCACGACGGTCGCGTCGATGAGGATCCCGACGCCGAGGGCCGTGCCGAGGACCTTGATGTCGGTGCCCGGCGCCGAGGCCAGGGCCGCGAAGGCGAAGAACAGGATGAGGGCCGCCGAGGTGACCAGGCGTCCGGTGCGCCCGAGGCCGGTGATCACCGCCGTCGCGGTGTCGCCGGTCTTGTCGTACTCCTCTCGCATCCGGGCCAGGATGAAGACCTCGTAGTCCATCGAGAGCCCGAACAGGAACGCGAAGATCAGGACCGGCAGCCAGAAGGTGATCGCGCCGGTGCCGGAGGTGCTGAAGAGCAGGTCGGAGCCGTGGCCCTGCTGCCAGAAGAAGACGACCGACCCGAACACGGCGGCCAGCGAGATGATGTTGAGCAGCACCGCCTTGATGGGCAGCAGGATCGAGCGGAAGGTCCGCACCAGCAGCACGAACGTGATCACGGCGATGAGGGCGAGCACGTAGGGGAACTTGTCGTAGACGGCCGTGAAGTAGTCCTCCACGGTCGCTCCGGCACCGGTGACGAGGACCTCGCCGTCCACGGCGCCCTCGACCGAGGTCCGGACCCCGTCGACCACCTCGTTGCCCGAGCTGTCGACGGTCTCGTTGGTCGGCACCACCTCGACGACGGCCAGAGCGCCGGTCTCGCGACGCCGACGGCGGCCAGCCGGACCCCGTCGACGCCGGCCGCGGCCTCGGCGGCCGCCGGACCCTCGGCCTTCGGCACGAGCACGACGATGGGGGTGAGCACCCCGCTGTCGACCCCGGAGTCGTTCAGCGCCTGGAGGGTGTCGAACGGCGCACCGCTGCGAGCGAGCGAGTCGATGCCCGAGGTGCCGATCTTGAGGGCGAACACCGGGAAGATGAGCACTGCCAGGATCACCACCGCGGCCCCGGTCGCCACCCAGCGACGACGCACGATCGCCCGGGCCCAGGCGCTCCAACCGCGCGAGGCGACGCCCTCCTTGCGGATGCGGGGGTAGTCGATCCGGGGCCCGACCTTGGAGAGCAGGGCCGGCAGCAGGGTCAGGACCACGGCCACGCTCACCATCGGGATCAGCATGCCGCCGATGCCCATGCTGCGCAGGAACGGCACCGGGACCACCAGGAGGGCGACCAGGCTGATGGCGACCGTCACGCCGGAGGCCAGCACCGCGTGCCCGGCGGTCTTCATGGCCACCACGACGGCTTCCTCGTTGTCGAGACCGTGGGCGCGTTCCTCCCGCCACCGCGAGACGACCAGCAGGGAGTAGTCGATCGCGACGCCGAGCCCGATCAGGGAGATGAGGAACTGCACCACGAAGCTGACGTCGCTGAAGGTGGTCAGTCCGAGCACGAGCAGGAACGTGGTCAGGATCGAGACCGCGGCGATCAGCAGGGGCAGGAAGGCCAGGAACGAGGCGAAGACGAAGAGCAGCACGAGCAGGGCGCCGGTCGCGCCCAGCAGGGTCTCGGCGAGCACGCTGGGGCCCTCGGTGTCGCCGCCCGCGGAGAGCAGTCCGTAGGACGTCAGGCCGCTCTCGTACCCGGCGGCTCCGGCCGCCTCCGCGAGGGCCGGGCCCATGGCGGCCTCGATCCCGGGTCCGAAGCCGGCCGGCAACGGTCCCTGGATGAGCGCGAACGTCGTGCGTCCGTCCTCGGAGAGGAAGCCCTCGTCGCCCGTGCTCGCGTAGTCGGTGAGCTGCACGCCGGGGGCTGCCTGCTCCGCGGCGTCGAAGACCTTGGCGACCGCGTCGCTGCTGTCGGCGACCGTCTCGCCCTCAGGAACGGTCACGACGGCGACGAAGGTGTCGAAGGAGCTGATCCCGTAGGTCTCCATCAGCTGCTGCTCGGCGGTGTCACCGGGCTGACCGGGCAGGGAGAAGTCGAAGGTCAGCCGGTCCCCCAGCTGTCCGGCGGCGAGCATCCCGCTGCCGAACATGACCAGCCAGAACAGGCTGACGACGAGTCGGTGCCGGATGACGATGCGAGCGAGACGCTCCATGGGTGCTCCTGAGAAGTAATGTCGCTTGTCGCCCGAGGTCGCGGGTCGGCACAGCGCTTCGCAACCTAGTGACCCCGTGCGAGCAGTGTCAGCACCCGCAAGGTGTCGATCGTGTGACGTCTCGCACCAGCCGCCGGGTGAGCCAGCCGCGGCCGATCCAGTTTTCTTGGCCGGTGCGTGTGAGGCTGCGCCTGTGACCTGGAGCGCAGAACGACGACTGGCGGTGCTGCTGCTCGCGGTGGCGACCGGGACCAACGTCCCCACGCCCCTGCTGCTGGTCTACCGCGAGCGGCTCTCGATGACCGATACGTCCCTGACCGCGCTCTTCGGTATCTACGCGCTCGGTCTGATGCTCGCCCTCGCGTTCGCGGGTCGGGCGGCCGACCAGCTCGGACGCCGGCGGGTCGTCCTGCCGGGGGCGGTCTGCGCGGCAGTCGCGTCGCTGCTGTTCATCCTCGCCGCCGACAGCGAGCCCCTCCTGTACCTGGTCCGGTTCCTCCAGGGGGCGGCCTCGGGGACGGTGTTCAGCGTCGGCAGCGCCTGGCTGGTGGAGACGGCCTCCGGACGCGGCAACTTCGCCGGTCCTCGCACGGCCGCGATGGCCATGACGGGGGGCTTCGCGATCGGGCCGGCCTACGCGGGCCTGATCGGGGAGTGGGGGCCATGGCCCCTGGCCCTCCCCTACCTGCTGCACGTGGTCGTGCTGGCGGCGGCACTGCGGGTCTCCTGGTCGGTGGCGGAGTCGCTGGTCCGGCATCCAGCGACCCCCGGCGCCGCGGCCACCGGAGCACTCCGGCCTGGCGCCCGGCGTAGCGCCCTGCTCGTGGTCGCACCGCTCGCGGTGTGCGTCTACGCCTTCCCGGCGAGCACGATCGCAGCGGTGCCGGTCCTCGTGGGGTTCCCGGTAGCACCGGTGGCGCTGACCGGCCTGATGGCCGGCCTCGCGCTCGGCGCGGGGACGCTGGCGGCCCCGCTCCAGGGCCGTCTCGGACCGCGCACGGCACCCGTCGCTGCCGCCTGCGGGATGGCCGGTTTCGGCGGCACGGCCCTGGCAGCCGCGCTCCCGGCGCTCCTGCTGCTGGCCATCCCGGCCTCGGCCGTGCTCGGAGCCGGGGGTGGCCTCGCGCTCGCCAGCGGGATCTCGCGACTCCCCGCCCTGGCCAGCCCGGGGAGGTTGGGCACGGTGTCCGCGGGCTTCTACGCCACCGCCTACCTCGGCTTCGGGTTCCCGCTGATGATCACCGCACTGGCCGGGCAGGTCTCGGTGGCTGCCGTGCTGGCGGTCCTGGCCGGACTGTGCGGGGTGCTCGCCGTCCAACAGGCACGCGCCCGGCTGTGAGGCCACCGGAAAGCACCGCCGGCGAGAGGCTGCTATCAATGGCTGCATGAGCGCGACCGTTGAGACCATGGGCGCCCGCGACCGGTCTGATGACCAGCTGGACCAGCTCTTCGGGGACGGGTGGCCGGCATTCATCGCTGCCGACCAGGTGGTCAAGAAGCACATCGACGAGGTCCGCCGAATCTTCGCCGATCTGGAGCTCGTGCTGCTGGACGACTTCGACGTCCCGGTCGCAGCAGGTTGGGCGGTGCCCCTGCGATGGGATGGTGACCCCGCTCGGCTGCCCGGCGGCTACAGCGACTCCCTCGTCCGAGCCGTGGCCGGCCACCACCAGGGCGACGTCCCGGACACGCTGGTCGTCATGGCGGCCCAGGTCCACCCCGGCCGGCGCGGTCAAGGGCTGGCCGCAGAGCTTCTCACCGCCATGCGCCGCCTCGCCGAGCAGGAAGGCTGGGCCCGGGTCCTGGCTCCGGTCCGCCCCACCTTGAAGAGCCGCTACCCCCTGACCTCCATCGAGCGCTTCGTCACGTGGACGGGTGGCGACGACCTCTCGATCGACCCGTGGCTGCGGACGCACCAGCGCCTCGGCGCGACGATCATCGGCACGGCACCCTTCTCGCAGACGATGACCGGCACCGTGCAGGAGTGGGAGGGATGGACCGGGATGCTGTTCCCGGACTCCGGCACGTACGTGATCCCGGACGGCCTGAACACCCTGCAGATCGACCTGTCCGATGACAGCGGGATCTACGTCGAGCCCAACGTATGGGTGCAACACCGATAAGGAGTCGGCCCAGGACAGCCGGACCGGGACCAGCAGGGCCGCCGATCGTCGCGGGCCAGCGGAACGTCGTGCGATGCTCGTGCGGTGCCTTCTGCTGCGCAGACGCTGTGCCAGGCGTTTGCTCTCACCCTCCGTCGGGCCGGCATCGCCCGACAGGCTGAGAGTCTGATGGACGTGCTCGGTACCGGGGTCGACGCCCTGACGCCCACCGCAGGGGCGCGAGTCGAGATCACCCACCCAGTGGCCGCCCGCTACTACGACGATGCCCTCTCGCTCGCCCTCGACGACCGGGCCAGCTCTCTGGCCAAGGCGTTGATCCCGTTGGGCGAGCACCTGCGGTGGGCGCAGACCGACACCTACGTGAAGTCGCCGCCACACGGGCACTTCCTGGATCGCTACGCCCACGCCACGATCCTCGGTGGTGCGCCATCGTCGCCCGTCATCATCGACGACTCCCGCACCGCGACCGTCGGGGTCCTGCTGCTCGGGCCCGACAATCAGTATCCGCACCACCAGCACGACGCCGACGAGGTCTACGTGCCGCTGACACACGCTTCATGGAGCTCGGGCGAGGACCACCCGTACGTCGACCTCGAACCCGGCAGCACCCTTCACCACGCTCCGCTGCAGTCACACTCGATGCACACCGGGGATGCGTCGCTGCTTGCGCTCTACCTCTGGACCGGCAACATCACGACGTCGGCGTGGCTCTCCTAGGCGGCTGACGGACGGACACCGGATGAACCTCAGGTGGTTGGCGGTGAGACGCTGCATCCTGCTTCGACCGCACCGCGGGCCAGCTCACGATCCCAGGTGGCGACGAGGAGCGGCTGCCCATGAGTGCTTTCTTGCGCGCCTCGTGCACACGGAGCCGCTTCCTTGAAGCAAAACGGCCTCTGACCTGCGGATTACTGTGGGCGATGCTGGGTTCGAACCAGCGACCTCTTCGGTGTGAACGAAGCGCGCTACCACTGCGCCAATCGCCCGCTGCGGCCGGTGAAGACCGCGGTCGCAGACTCTAACGCATCGCGGCCGAGGCGTCCGCACCCGGCTCGTGCAGCAGCTCGTGCTCGCGGCGGCGCCAGGTGGCCATCGCCTCCCGGGTGACGGGCCGGGCGCCGGCAGGTCGCGGTCGTCCCAGCGCGAGACGCCCTGGACGTCGCGGGTGGTCGAGGTCAGGAAGACCTCGCTGGCCCGCTCGACGACCTCGAGGGGCTCGTCGACCTCTCGGGCGCCGCACCACTCCAGCACCAGGTCCCGGGTGACGCCGGCCAGGCACCCGCTGGCCAGCGTCGGCGTCCGCAGGTCGCCGTCGACGACGTAGAAGACGTTCGAGCCCGTGCCCTCGCACAGGTGGCCCTGGGTGTTGGGCAGGACGGCCTCGGTGGCGCCGCGACGCTTGGCCTCGGCGAGGGCGACGACGTTCTCGGCGTAGGAGGTGGTCTTCAGGCCGGCGACGGCACCGCGCTCGTTGCGCGGCCAGGCCACGGTGGCCACCGTGGTGGTCTCGGCCGTGGCCTGCCATGGGCGCGGCGACGACGATCAACCGGGGCGGGTGGTCGCCTCGCCCGGACCCGAGCGGGGCCGTCTCCCCCGGTGTAGGTGACGCGGACCCGGCCCAGCGCGAGGTGCTCGGCCCCGAGGACGGCGACGATCGCCGTGCGCACGGCGTCCAGGTCGGGGCTCGGAAGTCCCGAGACCCTCGGCACTGCGCACGAGGCGCGCCAGGTGCCGCTCGAGCGCGAAGGGCAGACCGTCGACGACCTTGAGCGCCTCGAACACCCCGTCGCCGACGGTCAGACCGTGGTCGGTGACGGGCACGGCAGGGGCCTCGGGGTCGGCGAGCAGGTCGCCGTCGATCCAGGTGTGCATGCCCTCCAGCCTAGGGACGCGCGGCGTCAGGGGCCGGTTTGGCCCGCCTGAGGGCAGTTGCTACTGTTCACTCGCACCACAGGCCGCGGCCGGTGGGCAGGCGGACGTAGCTCAGTTGGTAGAGCGCAACCTTGCCAAGGTTGAGGTCGCGAGTTCGAGTCTCGTCGTCCGCTCGGAGAGGTCGTTTCTCACGGTTGGACCTCCATGGTGGGTTGGCCGAGAGGCGAGGCAACGGACTGCAAATCCGTGTACACGGGTTCAAATCCCGTACCCACCTCGACTCAATAACTCCACATACGGGCGATTGGCGCAGCGGTAGCGCGCTTCCTTGACACGGAAGAGGTCACTGGTTCAAACCCAGTATCGCCCACAAGTAGACCTGCAGTTCAGAGGCCCTTTTCGGGCCTCCTTCCATGTCGCCGTGCAACATGCGTGCAACTAACTCGAGCGCACGAGGTCATCTCTGAGCTCGATGGTCCTGCGTGACGGCGGGCCTCCCGCCCAACTCGATTCCCCGATCAGAGCCCGATGGAGGGGCCGCCGTTGTCTCGCTGCTTGCCGAGGGACGGCCGATCGGCCGGCGGCGCTGATCGATGCTCGGGCGACCTGAGCGCGGTTGGCCGTGGCGGCTCGGGCGCTGCCAGTTCGTCGGCCCAGGCGGTGATCCGGGTCCTGATCGCATCGAAGTCTTCGGCATCGATGCCGTAGCCGCTGATGCGGCCGGGCCTGATCCGGTTGACCCACTGGAGCTGGGCGATGAAGTGGCCCAGATCGAATCCGGGGTCGTGCTCCTTCGCCAGCTCGAGTAGGTCGGCATCGGTGAATCGCCCGGACCCGCGTATCGCGTCGAGGTCGAGAAAGTCCCGGGCCTCTCCTCGGGAGTAGACGGCGGCGATCTTGCTTCCTACGGCGTCGCGCAGCGCGAGGACGGGCCCAACCGCAAGCTGTGTCGGGGGCTGGCTGCGCCAGTCCATGCCGAGGTCGACCTCAACCACCCTGCCCTCGTCCTCGTCGGTGGTCTCGACCAAGAGCCGGGCGAACTGGGGGGTGATGCGCGTTCGGACGACGCGGTAACCGTGACCGGTCAGGGCGTCCTCGGCTGCGGCAACGGCATCGGCAAATTCCGCCGGGCTGGTCGCGGCGGTCGTGAACAGGTCGACGTCATGGGTGAGTCGGTCGGTGATGCCGTGCTCGCGGATCGCCCCGGACCCGGCGAGGGCGAACCCCGTCGAGCCGATGCGATTGAGGAGCAGCGTGGTGACGAACCGCTGGAACGCAACGTCGGTCGCGTTACCACGGTTGTGGTCAGCCATCACTGGGGTTCAGGCGACAAGGTCGGGGAAACGGTCTTCCCACGTGCGCCGGCATCGTTCGGGGAGCATCAACTCCGGCCAGAGCCGGCGCAGCAACTCCTCATTGAGTAACGCCTCCTGGTGCACGGTGGTGCCGTCTCGAACGATGGCCTGATAGGCCGTCTCGACGTCGGCCGGATCCTGCAGGTCGAACCGCTGGCGCGGTCCCCAATAGACGGTGATCGGCAGGTCGAGGACGCCGGCGGCAGGGCCGCGTACGGCGTCCAACGAGGTGGGAGTGTCATAGGGAACGACGTCCTTGTAGAGCACTCGACCCGTACGGTCAGTCACGGTCCTCACCTCTCGCATGCTTGGTCGCGCTCCGCTCATGGTAGAGCGTGGCGGACAGCGAACAGGTGTTCATCGACCGTCCTTCCAGGTGCGAGCGGTGGGCACGAGACCGGCGGCGGCTTCTCGGTCCTCAACTTTGATGCTGATGTTCGCGGCCACCGAAGTGAGAGGCGGGCACAGTCGCCGTCGGCGATCCGACGGCGGATCGTTCCACCCGACTCCTGATCGTCCTTGCCGCCGGTATCCCGGGCCAGCAGCCTCGATTCCTCACTGTCACCACCTCGCTGAGGGAATCCGGTGTGGTGCGGCCTCCAGGTCCTCGAGCTTGATGCGGATGGCGCGTTTGCCGCACCGGTAGGCCGGGAGGGTGCCGGCGGCGATCCAGCGGCGGATGGTCTTGGTCGAGACCGACATGGCCTCGGCCGCTTCGTCGAGGCTGAGGTAGACCGGGAGAATGCGTCGTTCAGCCATCGGAACGCACCTCGGCCCGCGCGGTGGTGGCTGGGGCGAGGAAGCGTCGGGCTTCGGCGACGGTGATGGAGAGCCGCCCGACGCCTTGGAAGCGGGTCCACCGTGGTCCGACGCCGCGTTGGCTTTAGTCGCGGACGGTGCGCTGGGGTGTGCGGATGAGTTCGCAGAACTCCTCGAACAGGATCAGGTTGTTGTCGTCCCAGTCGTCCCAGTCGTCCCAGTCGTCCGGGATGCCGATGGGTGCTGCCACCTGGGAGATCAAGCCGCCCTCCACCGTGGCGGACCGTTGGAGGACCCTGGTCGCTGCGTTCGTCAGCCACGAGTTCGTCGAGGCTGGGCTGACCGCCCCATCGTGGGCCGGCTGCAACGCTCACGAGATCAACGCCGGTCGCTCCGCTCGCTTCGCAGCGTCTGCGGGCACGCTCGGGGCAAGATGGCTGACTACATGGCTGACAGGTGCCACCGAACCGGGCTGACGGGGCGTTCCGGGCCTGTTCGCCGGCGCCGGCCATCGATACGCTCGCCAGATGGATGAGCAGGCTGTCGAGCCGTTCCCGCCCGAAGCGTTCCAGCGTGTCCTGTGCGTCGTCGCCCACCCCGATGACGTGGAGTACGGGACATCGTCGGCCGTGGCGGCGTGGACCGACCAGGGCGTGGACGTCGCCTACCTGCTCCTGACCCGCGGAGAGGCCGGCATGGATGCCAGCCCTCCCGAGGAGACCGCTCACCTACGCATGCGCGAGCAGGTCGCCGGATCCACCGCCGTCGGGGTGTCCCAGGTCGACTTCCTGCACTACCCCGACGGCGTGCTGGTCTACTCCCTGGAGATGCGACGTGACATCGCCCGAACCATCCGGCGCTACCGGCCCGACGCTGTGCTCGTGGGCAGCTGGGGGGTGGAGTTCGTCGCCGGTCTCAACCAGGCCGACCACCGGGTCGCCGGCCTCGCAGCGTTGGACGCGGTCCGGGACAGCGGAAACCGGTGGGTGTTCCCCGAGCTCCTCGACGAGGGCCTGGAGCCGTGGTCGCCCCGGTGGCTGCTGGTCTCCGGCGACCCCCGTCCCACCCACGGGGTGGACGTCACCGGTGAACCACTCGAACGAGGGATCGCCTCCCTGGAGGCGCACCGTGAGTACCTCGCCGGAATCCCGGGCCACCCGCCTCCTCACGCGATGATCGCCGGTATCACCGCGCTCCAGGGACGACGGCTGGGCACCGCTCACGCTGTGTTGTTCCGCGCCTTCGACTTCCACGCCCCGCCTCCCATCGCGCTCGAAGCCATGCGGCTGGCCGAGCACCCTGCGCCGGGGCTCTAGGACGCAGCCGCCAGCGCTGGTGTCGACCCTGATTACCCGGCTGCTTGGATAGCGCCATGGATCCTGTGGTCGCAGTTGCCGGAGGTCAGGTCGTCGGTACGAACCACGCGGGGGTGAACGCCTTCCTCGGCATCCCGTACGCCGCCCCCGCGGTCGGTCTCGACCGGTACCGCGAGCCGCAGCCGGTCGTGGCGTGGGAGGGCCGACGCGACGCGACCCGGCACGGTCCCACCCCGGCGCAGACGCCCTACCCGTCCCCGATGGACGCGGTGCTGCCGAGCTCGGTGACGCCGGGTGCGGACTACCTCAACGTGAGCGTGTGGGCGCCGGCCGAGGGCGAGCACCTGCCGGTGATGGTGTGGATCCCCGGCGGGGCGTTCGTCCGAGGCGCGAACTCCATCGCCACCTACGACGGCTCGGCCTTCGCCCGCGACGGCGTCGTGCTGGTCGGCGTGAACTACCGCCTGGGCGCCCCCGGGTTCGCGGTCCTCGACGGTGCCCCCACCAACCTCGGGCTGCGCGACCAGCTCGCGGCGCTGGCCTGGGTGCGCGACAACGTGGCCGCGTTCGGCGGCAACCCCGACGACGTGACCCTGTTCGGTGAGTCCGCCGGCGCGATGAGCGTCGCGACCCTGATGGCCTCGCCCGCGGCCCAGGGCCTCTTCCACCGGGCGATCCTCCAGAGCGGTGGCGCGACCGCCGTCTGCTCCCTCGACGATGCCCGCCTGGTCAGCGCCGAGCTCGCGGCCGAGCTCGGCGTACCGGCCACGGCCGAGGCGTTCGGCGCGCTCGACCCGCAGGCCGTGCTCGCCGCGCAGACTGCGGTGGCGCTGGCCATCCAGGCCGATCCGAACCCGCAGCGCTGGGGCGCCAGCGTCCTTCGCGGCGGCCTGGGCATCATGAGCCTGTTCCCCGTCATCGACGGCGACCTGGTGCCCGACGTGCCCCAGGTGGCCATCGCCGACGGCGCGGCCGCGGGGATGCCGCTGCTGCTCGGAACCACGCAGGAGGAGTACCGGCTGTTCCTGGTCTCCACCGGCCTCGTCGACGTCGTCACCACCGAGATGCTGCCGATGCTGGCCGCACGGTACGGCTGGCCGGCCGACGCCGTCGAGACCTACACCGCGAACCGACCCGGGGCCTCGGCCGGCGACGTCGCCAGCGCCATCCTCACCGACGCCGCGTTCCGCGTCCCGACCACCGCGCTCGCGAGCGCCCAGCACGCCGCCGGCGGCACCGTGCACACCTACGAGTTCGCCTGGCCCACACCTGTCGGTGGCCTCCGCGCCTGCCACGCCCTCGAGATCGGGTTCGTCTTCGACACCCTGGGCCCACGCTCGGCGATGGCGGGCGAGACGGCGCCCCAACCCCTGGCCGACGAGATGCACCGCGCGTGGGTCGCCTTCGCCCGCGACGGCGACCCCGGCTGGACCGCGTGGACGCCGGAGGACCCGGCGGTGATGACCTTCGACCTCGAGTCGGCGGTCGTGCACGGGCCACGAGCCGACGAGCTCGCCCTGTGGTCGCCTGCCTGAGCCCCAGGGAGGGGGCCTGGGTCCAGGAGGCGGTAAGCCGACGCCGACGCAGCACCCCCGGAAGTCGTTGCTCGGGGAGTGACAGATCCGCGCCACGGGTGGATCCTCGATACTGGGACGGTATCCGGAGGGGGTCCTGATGGCCGATCAGCTGATGGTCAGTCTGGAGGAGGGCGGGGCCGACGCCGAGCGGTTGGAGCAGCTGACCCTCGCCCTGCGGCGTGAGCTGCTCGATCTGGAGGTCGACGACGTCGAGCCGGTGCGTACCGGACCCGCACCCGAGGGGACCCGCGCCCTCGACGTGACGGCGGTGGGCGCGTTGCTCGTCACGTTGACGTCGTCGACGGCCGCGCTGGCCGGCGTGGTGGACATGGTCCGCGGGTGGCTGGGACAGGGCTCCCGAGATCGCACCGTGGAGCTGACCATCGGGGACAAGACCCTGAAGCTCGCAGGTGCCTCCGACGAGCAGCAGGAGAAGCTGGTAGCAGAGTTCCTCCGGGCGACCGGCGGGACCTGACGACGTGTCCGGGCGCCGGCTCGCGCTCGTCGTGGCCACGGATCGCTACGACGACCCGACGCTGCGTGGGCTCGCCGCACCTGCCGCGGACGCCAGAGCCCTGGCCGAGGTGCTGGGCGACCCCGACCTGGGCGCGTTCGAGATCGACGTGCTCTCCAACCCGACCTCCTGGGAGGCCGCGCAGCACGTCGACACGCTGCTGGGTGAACGGCACCCCTCGGACCTGGTGCTGCTGCACTTCTCCTGCCACGGTCTCAAGGACGAGTCGGGAGAGCTGTTCCTGGCCGCGAGCAACACCAAGCCCACCCGGCTCGCGTCGACCGCGCTGGATGCTGCTCTGGTCAATCGCCTGATGCACCGCAGCCGGGCGCACCGGGTCGTGCTGTTGCTGGACTGCTGCTACGGAGGTGCGTTCGAGCGGGGCGTGCTGGCCCGTGCTGACCCGGACATGCACGTCGGGGCGCACTTCGGTCAGGACCAGCTCGGCGGTGGCCGGGGCCGAGTGGTGATCACCGCCTCCAGCGCCATGGAGTACGCACTGGAGGGCAACGAGGTGACCCTGGGTGGCCGGCCCAAGCCCTCGGTGTTCACCGGCGCACTGGTCGAGGGGCTGAGCACGGGTGAGGCCGACCGCAACCAGGACGGTCAGGTCGGCCTCGACGAGCTCTACGACTACGTCTTCGACCGGGTGCAGGCGCGCACGCCCCACCAGACACCGAGCCGGTGGGAGTTCGGGCTGCAGGGTGATCTCTTCATCGCCCGCAACCCCCGCCGACGAGTCGTTGCCGCCCCAGTCTCCGACGAGGTCCTGCAGCTGACGCACCACGCCACCCCAGGGGTGCGCATCGGGGCCGTCGACGAGCTGACGCAGCTGGCCGACGGACCAGACCTTCCGCTTGCCGCCGGCGCAGCCAGGGCACTTCGAGAGCTGGTGGAGGACGACAGCCGCCGGGTCGCGGAGGCTGCTGCCACGGCCCTGGCCGGCCTTGCCCCGACGGTCGACACCGCGCAGGTGACGTTGGGGGCCATCTCCCTCGGCTCCAGCTCGGTCACCGAGGTGGAGGTCGAAGGCGGTCCCCTCGCCCTCGCCTCCAGCGTCGAGACCTCAGGACCACCCCTCAAGGCTCGGCTCGAGCAGCAGCTGCTCCGGATCGAGGTCGCCGGGTCGGTGGCTGGTCCGCTGCAGGGTTGGGTGGCCCTCACCGGCCCCGCCGGCGAGACCCGCATCGAGGTCACCGCCGACGTGGTGGCCGCCGACCTGCCCACCCAGCCGATCCCCCAACCGATCCCCCAGCCGATCCCCCAGCCGGTCGCCCAGCCGATCGCTGTCGACACCGCGTCAGGCGCGCAGATCGAGACGCCCCCGTCCGCCCGCACTCGCGGCCGACGCCCACCCCCGCCGATCGCGATCGTGGCGGCGGCGGTCGTGATCGGTGTGATCGGTGTGATCGCCTTCCTCGCCCTCGGCCAGACCGCCTCCGACCAGCCGGGCCAGCTTGGTCCGTTCGAGTCCGTGGCCCTGCAGGAGTTCGCGCAGCCTCTCTTCGACGCCGACGAGTGCCGTGTGCCCGACCCCGGGGAGCTGCCCTTCGCCGAGCTCGAGCCCGACGTCGAGCTGGTGAAGTGCGAGACCGAGGACCTGTCCTTCACCGCGACGTTCTGGCGCAAGGGCGACGTCGACGGGATCCGCGCGGATCGTGAGCACTACCTCGACGCCGCCGTCGCGGGCTCCCTCGCAACCGGTCACCGAACCGGCCGCGGCGAGCGACTCCGTGCAGGTGGCGTTCATCCGTCAGGGTGGCGGGGCCTCGCGCGTCTACTGGGACTCCGAGGCTCAACTGTGCGCGGGCGAGCTGCAGTCAGACAGCGTGAGCCTCGAGGACACCATCGGCTGGTGGAGCGAACGCGTCCTCGCTGCGTCCTGAGAACCCAGCACGGCGTCGGACGAAGCTCGACCACCGCAACGGCGGCGTCACAGGTCCCGGTGGACCTCGGAGGTCTCCGGCAGCTCGGTGCTGCGGCGGCTGAGGTTGAGCATGGCCAGCGCCAGGCCGCCCCAGATGACGAGCATGGCGACGACCATCATCACGATGGCGGAGGTGTTCATGACTGGCTCTCCTTCTGCTCCGCACCCTCGGGCTCAACCGCTTCGCCCCGCCACGGGATCCGGGCGGCGAGGAAGCCGACGACGATCACCGAGGCGGCCGCCCCCCAGCCGAAGACGGCGAGCATCCAGCCCGGGTAGGCGCCGTAGGGGGTCTTGAGGTCGGTGACGAAGGAGTCGGCCAGGACGTAGATCAGACCGACGGGCGCCACCACCCCGACCAGGACCCGCCACCACGTGCCGACGTGGACCGAGCCGCCGTCGTTGAGGTGGGCGGCCAGCATGGGCAGTGCTCGCAGACCCCAGGCCACCACGATCATGGACACCACCGCGACCAGCAGGATGCCGAACTGGTTGAGGAAGTGGTCGACGATGTCGAGCACGTGCAGGCCGCTGGTGGTGGAGAGGAAGACCAGGCTCAGGACGGCCATCGGCACGGTGACGGCGACCGTCGCCCCGACCCGGGTGAGGTCCCACTTGTCGCGCACCGCGGAGATGACGACCTCGCAGACCGAGACCAGGGACGTCAGGCCGGCGATGACCAGGGACCCGAAGAAGAGCACGCCGATCACCGCCCCCGCGGGGGCCTGGCTGATGATCGCCGGGAACGCGATGAAGGCCAGGCCGACGCCGTCGACGGCGACGTCGCTGACGGCCACCCCGTCGGCCTGCGCCATGAAGCCCAGCGCGGCGAAGACCCCGATCCCGGCCAGCAGCTCGAACCCGGAGTTGGCGAAGCCGACCACCAGCCCGGCGCCGGGCATGTCGGTGTCGTGGCGCACGTAGGAGGCGTAGGTGATCATGATGCCGAAGCCGATGGACAGCGAGAAGAAGATCTGGCCGAAGGCCGCGCCCCAGACCGACGCCTCGGCCAGCGCACCCCAGTCCGGGGTGAAGAGGGCGTCGAGGCCCGCGCCGGCGCCGGGCAGGAACAGCGAGCGCACCACCAGGGCGCCGAAGGTCAGGACCAGGATCGGGATGAAGACCACCGCGGTCGAGCCGATGCCCTTCTGCACCCCCAGCGCCAGGACCCCGATGACCACGGCCCAGACCACCAGCATGGGCACCAGCACCCCGGCGACCGGCGTGAAGGTGACCCCCGGGTCGCTGAGCTGGAGGAACTCGCCGGAGAAGAAGTCGCCCGGGTTGTCACCCCACGCCTGGTCGACCGAGAAGAAGGTGTAGCGCACCGCCCAGGCGAGGACGGCGGCGTAGTAGACGGCGATCAGGAAGCAGATCCCGACCTGCCACCAGCCGAGGCCCTCGGCGCCGCGGCGGAGCCGGGCGAAGGACAGCGGCGCCGAGCCGCGGAACTTGTGACCGAGGGCGTAGTCGAGGAACAGGAACGGGATGCCGGCGGTCAGCAGCGCCACCAGGTAGGGGATCACGAAGGCCCCGCCGCCGTTCTCGTAGGCGACGTAGGGGAAGCGCCAGATGTTGCCCAGGCCCACCGCCGACCCGATGGCAGCCAGGATGAAGACCCGGCGGGAGGAGAAGGCCCCCCGGCGGGTCTCGTCGTCGACGACTGACGTTGCGCTCATGGATCCCTCTCACGAAAGGCGTGGCCGGGCCACATGCTAGACCCGTCGCGGCACCTCGACGCCGACCGACCACGGTCGCGTCAGCGGGCGCTCACCTGCCCGCAGCAGTCAGCGCGCGGTCCAGCATCTCGATGCCCTCACGGGCCTCGTCGGGAGTGATCGTCAACGGCGGCACGGTGTGGATGCGGTTGAAGTTGGCGAACGGCAGCAGCCCCTCCGCCCGGGCGGCGCCCAGGATCGCGGCCATCTGCGGGCTGCTGGCGCCGTACGGTGCGAGGGGCACGCGCGTGGCCCGGTCCTCGACGAGCTCCAGCGCCCAGAACACCCCCGTCCCCCGCACCTCGCCGATCCACTCGTGCTTGCCCGCCAGCGCCCGGAGCCCCGGCCCGAAGACGTCCTCGCCCAGCCGCGCCGCACCGGCCACGACGTCCTCGTCCTCCATCGCGCGGATGGTGGCCACGGCCGCGGCGCAGGCGAGCGGATGACCGGAGTAGGTGAGCCCGCCGGGGTAGGCCCGGTCGGCGAAGGTCTGGTAGACCGCGTCGTTGAGGGCGACGCCGCCCAGCGGGACGTAGCCGGAGTTGACGCCCTTGGCGAAGGTCAGGAGGTCCGGGACCACGCCGTCGTGCTCGACGGCGAACCATCGGCCGGTGCGACCGAACCCGGTCATCACCTCGTCGGCGACGAGCAGGATCCCGTGACGGTCGCAGAGCTCGCGGACGCCGCGCAGGTAGCCCGGCGGCGGCACCATGATCCCGGCCGTACCGGGGATCGGCTCGAGGATGACGGCCGCGATCGTCGTGGGGCCCTCGAGCGCGATGACCTGCTCGAGGTGGGCCAGCGCGCGCTGGCACTCCTCGCCCTCGGTCTGCGAGGAGAACGCACTGCGGTACAGGAACGGTCCGAAGAAGTGCACGGTGCCGTCCGAGCCGTGGTCGCTCGCCCAGCGCCGGGGGTCGCCGGTCAGGTTGACGGCCAGGTGGGTGCCGCCGTGGTAGGACCGGTAGGTCGAGAGCACCTTGTGCCGGCCCGTGTGCAGCCGGGCCATCCGGATGGCGTGCTCGTTGGCGTCCGCACCACCGTTGGTGAAGAAGATGCGGTCCAGGCCGTCCGGGGTGTGCGAGGCCACGAGGGCGGCGGCCTCGGAGCGGGCGGCGTTGGCGGCCGAGGGCGCCACCGTGCACAGCGTGGCGGCCTGCTCCTGGATCGCGCGCACCACCCGCGGGTGCTGGTGGCCCAGGTTGGTGAAGACCAGCTGCGAGGTGAAGTCGAGGAAGCGGTTGCCGTCACCGTCCCAGACGTGGGAGCCGGCCGCCTTGGCGATCACCATCGGGTCCAGCGCGGCCTGGGCCGACCAGGAGTGGAAGACGTGGCGCCGGTCCAGCTCGTAGGCCCGCTGGGAGTCGGTGGGGATGTCGCTGGTGTGGTCGCTGGGCTCAGGCATTCTGCGGGAACCCCAGCTCGAGACCGCCGTCGGGGCGGTTGGCCGGGTCGACCCACCGCGACGTGACGACCTTGCCCCGGGTGAAGAAGTGCACCCCTTCCGTGCCGTGGGCGTGCGTGTCGCCGAACAGCGACCGCTTCCAGCCGCCGAAGGAGTAGTAGGACACCGGGACGGGGATCGGGACGTTGACCCCGATCATGCCGACCTGCACGTCGGTCTCGAAGCGCCGGGCGGCTCCCCCGTCGTTGGTGAAGATGGCCGTGCCGTTGCCGTACTCGTTGCCGTTGACCAGGGCCAAGGCCTCGTCGTAGGAGGCGACGCGCACCACGCACAGCACCGGGCCGAAGATCTCCTCGGTGTAGACGTCCATCTCGGGTCGCACGTGGTCGAAGAGCGTCGGGCCCAGCCAGAACCCGTCCGCGGCGCCCTGGGGCTGCACCTCGCGACCGTCCAGCACGACCTTCGCGCCGGCCTCCTCGCCCGAGCGGATGAAGCCGGCCACCCGGTCGCGGTGCGCCTCGGTGACCAGCGGCCCCATGTCGGCGCTCGCGGCTGCTGCACTGGCACCGTCCCCGATCACCAGCCCGCGCGTGCGCTCGGCGATCCGGGCCACGAGGTCGTCGCCCACCGGGTCCACCGCGACCAGGACGCTGATGGCCATGCACCGCTCCCCGGCGGAGCCGTAGCCGGCGTTGACCGCGGCGTCGGCGGCCAGGTCGAGGTCGGCGTCGGGCAGGACGACCATGTGGTTCTTGGCCCCGCCGAGGGCCTGGACGCGCTTGCCGTTGCGGGTGGCCTGCTCGTAGACGTACTGGGCGATCGGCGTCGAGCCGACGAAGCTGATGGAGGCGACCTCGGGGCTCTCCAGGAGTGCGTCGACGGCCACCTTGTCGCCCTGGAGGACGTTGAAGACGCCGTCGGGGAGACCGGCCTCCTTCCACAGCTGTGCCATCCACAGGGCGGCCGAGGGGTCCTTCTCGCTGGGCTTGAGGACCACGGTGTTGCCGGCGGCGATGGCGACGGGGAAGAACCACATCGGGACCATCGCGGGGAAGTTGAAGGGACTGATGATGCCCACGACGCCCAGCGGCTGGCGCAACGAGTGGACGTCGACGCCGGTCGAGGCCTGCGGCGAGTGACCGCCCTTGAGCAGGTGCCCGATGCCGCACGCGAACTCGACGACCTCCTGGCCACGCGCGACCTCGCCCAGGGCGTCGGAGTGCACCTTGCCGTGCTCGGCGGTGATCAGCGCGGCCAGCTCGTCCTTGCGGGCGTTGAGCAGCTCGCGGTAGGCGAACAGCACCTGGGTGCGACGGGCCAGCGACGCCGCGCCCCACGACCGGCTCGCCTCGGCGGCCGCTGCGATCACGGCGTCGGCGTCGGCCCGGTCGGCCAGCGCGACCCGGCCGGTGACCTTGCCGGTGGCCGGGTTCGTCACGTCTGCGGTGCGCTCGGACGTGCCGGCGAAGAGGGCGCCGTCCGCCCAGTGCTGGATCACTTCGGTCATGGTCAGTCTCCTTCGTCGACACGCGTCAGTCGCCCACCATCGTGCCCTGTCCGGGGCGGCGGCACACCCGACAGTCTGTAGCATCGGAGTCAGATCACTGACACATCGTCGCCCGGAGGTCCGATGTCGAGCCTCACCCTCTCCGAGGTGCTGGCGATGCCGCTGCTACGCCGCTCGCACCCTGTCGTCCTGGCCGGGGAGGACCGGCTCGACCAGCCGGTGCGCTGGGTGCACGCCACCGAGCTCGCGGACATCGCGCCGCTGCTGCGCGAGGGCGATCTGGTCCTGATCACCGGGATCGCGCTCCCGGACGCGCCGGCCGCGCTGGCCGAGTTCGCGGTCAGCCTGCGCGACGTCGGCGCGGTCGGGCTGATGCTCGAGCTCGGACGCCGGTGGACGGTCGCGCCCCCGGCCCTGGTGGACGCCTGCCGAGCGCTGTCCCTGCCGCTGGTCTCACTGGCTCACGAGGTCCGCTTCGCCGCCATCATCCAGGCCGTCGGCGAGCGCATCGTCGACGACCAGCTCAGCGAGCTGCGCGATGCCGAACGCATCCACGAGACCTTCACCGAGCTCAGCCTCGCCGAGGCCGGGCCCTCGGAGATCCTCGCGGAGGTGCAACGGCTCTCGGGGGGCGTGGTGGTGCTGGAGAGCGAGCACCACCGGGTGCTGGACTACGTGGCCGGCCCGGGGGACGTCTCGGACTTCGTCGACGACTGGCAGGGGCGGTCGCGAGCGGTGCAGTCGGCCGAGCGGACCTCGTGGGACGAGCGGAACGGGTGGCTCCTCACGCGGCTCGGGCCGGCGTCCCGGGGCTGGGGGCGGCTGGTCCTGCAAGCGCCCTCCCGACCGCCGCAGCGGCTGGTCGTCCTGGTGGAGCGCGCGGCCGCTGCCCTGGCGATGCACCGGCTGCACGACCAGGACCGCGACCACCTCGTCCGCCGGACCCAGACGGAGCTGCTGCGGGCGCTGGGAGCCGGCGACCCCTCCACGGACCTGCTGCGCCGCTGCGAGCTCGCCGGCTTCCCGACCTCGCGCCGCCGGTTCGCGGCCCTGGTCGTGCGGCCCCGTGAACGAGTCGGGCGAGACACCTCGCCGGGCGAGCGGTCGGTGCCCGAGGGGCTGCTCGCCGCGGTCGTGCACGCCACCCACGAGCTCGGCGTCCCGGCCCTGGTCGGTGAGGTCGACGGCGACGTCCGCGTGCTGCTGTCACTGGGCCCGCGGGCCCGGGCCGACGACCTGGTCGAGACCCTGGCTCGCCAGGCGCAGCGGCAGACGCCGGTCGTGGCCGGGGTCGGTCGGGTGGCGGACGACGCGGCCGCGGTCGACCGGACGCTGCGCGAGGCCCAGCAGGTCGTCGACGCCGTGCCCGAGACGATCGACCCTGCGGGACCCTCCGTGCACCGGCTGGAGGACGTCCACCTGCGCGGGCTGCTCAGCCTGCTGGGTGAGGACGACCGGGTCCGGCTCTTCGTGGCCCGCGAGCTGGACGCACTGCGCGCCCACGACCAGACGCACGGCACCGCGCTGGTCAGCGTGCTGCGGGCCCTCGTGGAGCACCCGCGGAGCAAGAGCGACGCAGCGGCCGCGCTCCACCTCTCGCGACCCGCCTTCTACGCCCGCCTCGCGCGGGTCGAGCAGGTGCTGGGGCTCCACCTCGACGACCCGGACGTCCGCGTCTCGTTGCACGTCGCCCTGATCGCTGCGGAGATCGCCGCGGCCTCGGCCTAGCGGAGGCCGTCCTCGACTCAGCTGACGACCGGTGGCTCCAGCACCCGAGGGGTGCCGCCCAGGCCACGCACGTGGAGGGCGATCTCCTCCAGGCTGGCCACCCACACGTCTCCGTGCTCCAACGCCCGGCCGATCACCCGGTCCAGTGCCAGCGCCCGCGAGGGCCGGCCGGACAGGAACGGGTGGTTGGTCAGGGTGAAGCAGCCCCCGACGTCGCGCATGGCGTCGAGCTCGAGGGTCCACATCTGCTCGACCCGGGCGGGGCTGGCGATGTATCCGTCTCCCGAGACACCGGGCAGGAAGCAGTACTGCTCCCAGTCGTCGAGCGCCCAGTGGATCGGGACCTCCACGATCGAGGGGACACCGTCGACGCCCGAGACGCTCAGCTCGTAGGGGTGGTCGGCGTCCATCAGGCTCGAGTCGTAGAGGAATCCCCGCTCCGCCAGCAGCCTCGGGGTGGCCCAGCTCGGCTCCCACATCGGCGCGCGGTAGCCGCTGGGGCGTACCCCCGCGACCTCTGCGAGCGCGGCCAGGCCCCGGTCGAGATAGCCGGCCTCGGTCTCCTCGTCGACCCCCTCGAGGGTCTCGTGCAGGTAGCCGTGGTGGGCGACCTCGTGACCAGCAGCCACGATGTCGCGCACGACGCCCGGGTAGCGGTGCGCGGTGTAGCCCGGCACGAAGAAGGTCGACCTGACCGCTCGCCGCTCGAGGAGGTCCAGGATCCGGGGGATCCCGACGAGCGGCCCGTAGGACTGGTGGCTCATCACGCCGGGGCGCGAGGCCGAGGACGGCTGCTCGAACAGCACGGCCGACTCCGCGTCGACGTCGAAGCTGAACGACGCCGCGGCGCGGTACCCCTCGGGCCAGACGACGGGTGCGGCCGGTGTCGGAGCGGTCATCGCCGGGCCAGCGCGAACAGCGAGCAGAACTCGTAGACCAGGTTGGCCGCCGCGACGGCGGTGATCTCTGCGTGGTCGTAGGGCGGGGACACCTCGACCACGTCCGCGCCGACGAGCCGCGTGCCCTCGAAGCCGCGCACCAGGGCCAGCAGCTCGCGGCTGCTCAGGCCGCCTGCCTCGGGGGTGCCGGTGCCCGGCGCGAACCCGGGGTCGAGGACGTCGATGTCGATGGAGACGTAGACCGGGGCGTCCCCGACCCGGTCCCGGATCATCTCGATCACCCGGTCGACGCCGTAGCGGTCCAGCTCCCGGGCGTGCACGACCTTGAACCCCATCGCCGCGTCGTCGCGCAGGTCCTGCGCGGAGTACAGCGAGCCGCGGATGCCGACGTGCATGGTGTGCTCGGGGTCCAGCAGGCCTTCCTCCCACGCTCGGCGGAACGGCGTCCCGTGGGTGTACGGCGCCTCGAAGTAGGTGTCCCACGTGTCGAGGTGGGCGTCGAAGTGCACCATCGCCAGGGGGCCGTGCTGCGCGTGCAGGGCGCGCAGGGCCGGCAGGGCGATGGTGTGGTCACCGCCCAGGAGCACCACCGATCGGCCGTCGGCGGACAGCTCCCGGACGCCGGCCTCGATCTGCTCGAGCGCGGCCGGGATGTCGAAGGGGTTGGCCGCGATGTCGCCGGCGTCGACCACCTGGACGCCCGCGAACGGCGCCACGTCCAGTGCCGGGTTGTAGGGCCGCAGCAGCCGGGACCCCTGCCGGATGTACGACGGCCCGAAGCGGGCGCCGGGCCGGTAGGTCACCCCGGAGTCGAAGGGCACCCCGACGATCGCGACGTCGTGCCGTGAGACGTCCTCGATGCGCGGCAACCGGGCGAACGTCGAGTGCCCGGCGTACCGCGGCACGCGCAGACCGTCCACCGGTCCCACGACGCCGTCCGGCTCCGCGCCCGCCACCGCTGGACCCGGACCCTGCTCGCTCATGCCCTGCTCGCTCATGCCCTGCTCCTCGTCGACCCACCGTTGACCTGCACGACCTGACCGACCAGCGAGGCCATCCGCGGGTCGGTGAGCATCGCCACCGCGGCCGCGACCTCGTCGGGCCGGCCGATGCGGCCCATCGGGCTCGCCGCGCCGTACCGGGCCACCATCTCCTCGCGGGGCACGCCCGCCGCGGCGGCGTCGACCTCCAGCTGAGGGGTGTCGACGACCCCCGGGGCCACCGCGTTGACGATGATGCCCTCGGGGGCGAGCTCGCGGCCGAGGGTCTTGACCAGGCTGATCAGGCCCGCCTTGGAGGCGCTGTACGCCGTGGCGCCGGGCCAGCCGACGACGCCCCACTCCGAGGACACCACGACGATCCGGCCGAAGCCGGCCCGCCGCATCCCGGGGAGCACCGCCTGCACCAGGTGGAACGTGCCGCCGAGGTTGGTGTCGACGACCTTCCACCAGTCGTCGAGGTCGGCGTGCTCGACGGGGCCCATGGACATGTAGGCGTGATTGACCACCAGCACGTCGACGTCGCCGACGTCGGCCACCATCGCGGCCACGGCGGCCGGGTCGGAGACGTCGGCGACCGCCGGGATGCCGCCGACCTCGGCGACCAGCGTCGCGACCCGCTCGTCCTGGACCAGGTCGTTGACCGCGACGGTGGCACCTTCGGCGCACAGTCGCAGCGCCACTGCGCGACCGATGCCCTGACCGGCTCCGGTGACCAGGGCCCGACGGCCCTGCAGGCGTGGCTGCACTCAGATCACCGCCCCGGCGTTCGGCGAGACGATCTCACCGGTCATGTAGGTCGCCTCCTCGGCCAGGAAGGCCACGGCGAGCGCGATCTCCTCCGGTGACACCAGCCGACGCAGCGGCAGGGTGTCGAGGTACTCCGGGTCGCGCCAGGGCGAGTCAGCCGCCAGCATCGGGGTGTCGGTGGGGCCGGGGGCCACGGCGTTGACCCGCACCCCGCGACCAGCGACCTCGGCCGCCAGGCTCCGCACCAGGCCGATGACGGCGCCCTTCGCGGCGGCGTAGTGCGCGTCGCCGTCACCTCCACCGATGGCGAGCTCGGAGGTCACCGCGACGATGCTGCCGCCGCCGCGCGCGAGCATCCCGGGCAGGACGGCCCGCGCCAGGTTCAGCGCGCCACCCAGGTGCACCCGCAGCATCCGCTGCCACTGCTCGAGGCTGATCTGCGCGACCGGCACGATCGCGTAGTGGCCGGCCGCGGAGACCGACGCCTCGACGGGGCCCAGCTCGCGCTCCACCTCTGCGACCGCAGCCGTGACCCCGGCGGCGTCCGAGACGTCGACCACGTGGCTGGCGGCCCAGGTCGACGGGCGCAGGTCGAGGCCGGCGACGCGCCAGCCGCGCTCGCTCAGCGCCTCCGCGACGGCGGCACCGATGCCGCTGGCGGCGCCGCTGACGACCACCACCCGGCCCTCCCCGCTCACACCACCACCTCGCCGTCCGCGTCGTAGACGTCGTTGGTGGTGATCCGCCCCCGGACCGAGGCGTAGGTGGCGCCGCCGATGACGGCGAGCGCCAGCACGGCCAGCACGATCGACCAGTTCAGGATCGGCTGGTCGGGGTAGAAGTCGCGCGGCCAGGCGATGTTGACCAGCTCGAACAGCGCCCACAGCAGCGCCAGCACGGAGAGGAGCAGCCCGCCGCGGCCCAGGCTGAACTCGCCCGGACGCCAGCCGCCCCGCAGCCGGACGACCAGGTTGCCCACCAACGGGAACAGGAAGGCCAGGTAGAAGCCGCCGGAGGTGAAGTTGAGCAGGAGGGTGTAGAAGCTCGGGGCGAGCCGGCTGGCCAGGATGATGACCGACCCGATCACGGTGGCGATGAGCAGCGCGACGACCGGTTGCTTCTGGCCGGCGGTCAGTCGGGCCACGAAGCGCGAGGCCGGCAGGGCGTTGTCGCGGCCGTAGGACCAGATCAGCCGCGACGCGGAGGTCTGCAGCGCCAGGAACGAGGCCAGGAAGCCGACGGTGAAGAGCACCTCTGCGCCCTTCGCCGGGCCGCTGCCGAGCTGGAAGCGCAACGTGTCGTAGACCGGGTCGGCGCTGTTCTGGGCGATGTCCGGCGGGATGGCCAGGATGATGGCCAGCGCGGAGAACATGACGATGACCGCGATGAAGGCGATCGAGAAGATCACGGCCTTGGGCAGGTTGCGACGCGGCTGCTGCACCTCCTCGGCGATCGACCCGGCACTCTCGAAGCCCACGAACGACCAGCCGACGAACGCCATGGTGGTCAGGAACGGCCCCGAGATGCCGAGGAACCCCGAGGTGCTGAAGCCGTCGGTCAGGACCGAGACCGAGTTCTCGCGGTGGAAGAGCAGCAGCCAGGCGCCCAGGCCCAACGAGCCGATGATCTCGGCGACGATGCTGGCGGTCATCAGGACCTTCAGCACGAGCCGGCCGGAGATGTTCGCCGCCGTGCCCAGGAGCAGGATCACGAAGGCGACGAAGGCCTGCTGACCCGAGGACAGGTCCCAGCCGAACACGTTGCCGACGAAGCCGGCCGCGAAGACCGACACCGCAGACATGGCGACGACGAGGGTCCACAT
Source organism: uncultured Actinomycetota bacterium (assembly GCA_963822495.1). Lineage (GTDB taxonomy): Bacteria > Actinomycetota > Actinomycetes > Propionibacteriales > Nocardioidaceae > Nocardioides. The sequence continues at coordinate 233,838 of CAWGHQ010000006.1, forward strand.
GTAGACCCAGCCGGCGGCCCAGCCGAAGCCGGGCCCGAGCAGCCGGCGTGACCACTGGAAGATCGAGCCCTCGATGGGCCAGCGTGAGACGAGCTCGGCGAAGACCAACGCCACCAGCAGCTGCCCGGCGAACACGATCAGGAAGTTCCACCAGAACGCCGGGCCCGCGGTGCTGTAGGCCAGGCCGAAGATGGCGTAGAGCGCGACGATCGGTGAGATGAAGGCGAAGGCGAAGGCGAACGCCGACCACAGGGTGAACTCTCGCTTGAGCTGCTGGTCGACGGTCGCGCTCACGCCATGCACGGGTCCTGCGGTCATGAGTGCCTCCGGGACGATGGGGCGCCAGCATCGTGGTCGGGGTCACACCGGCACAAGATCGGGGCCACAACGTCGGAGGAAGTGACAGCACGGACCCCTGCACGCTGTGCACCTCGACAACGGGGCGCGGCTAGCCTGAGGTGGTGACCGTGCCCGGCTCCCCCGCCGCACTCACCCTGCGCGACCTGCTCGCCCTGCCTCAGCTCGGCACCCGGTTGCTCACCTCCGCCGACGGGGTCGACGTACCAGTGCGGTGGGCGCACTCCACCGAGCTGCTCGACCCGCGCCCGTACCTCCGTGGTGGCGAGCTCGTGCTGACCGTGGGCTCCTCGCTGCACACCGACGAGCAGTGCGAGGACTTCGTGGACCACCTGCGTGCGGCCGGGGTGGCGGCGCTGGGCTACGGCGTGGGCGACGTGACCGCCGAGGTGCCGGCAGCGCTCGTCCGGTGCTGCCGACAGCGCGGCCTGCCCCTGCTCTCCCTGGCGCTCGGCGTGCCGTTCCAGTCCGTCACCGAGCTGCTCGCCGACCACCGCTCGGAGGAACGACTGGCCGGTGGGCGACGCGTCCAGCAGCTGGTGACCGACCTGCTGGAAGCGGTGGCGAGCGACCGCTCGCTGGCCGAGCTGCTCGACCTCGTCGGGACGGCGCTGGGCGGGCGGGTCTCCTACGCCGGCGGGGTACTGGTGTGGTCCGCCGAGACTCCGGCCCCGGCGCCCGAGGTGCTGCACCACGTCGGCGCGGTGCTCGCCGTGCGGCAGCGCGAGCACGACCAGGACGCCGAGCACCGACGACGGGAGGCCGGGCGGCTGGTCCAGCTCGTGGTGGACCGCCGCGCCGACGCGGAGGTGCTGGCCGAGGTGCTGGCGGCGGCGGGCGTCGCGGTCTCCGGACCGGTGGTCGTCGCCGCGTGGCCGGGCGGGAGCGGTCCGGCGCTGGCGGGCCGGCTGGAGAGGGCGCTGGTCGCCGAGACCGGTGCGGCCACGCTCACGCTCAGCGTCTCGCTGCCGATCGAGCTGGCCCAGGGGATGTCGCTGCCGTGCGGGATCGCGCCGTCCTCGCTCCTGGAGGCCCTGCCGTCGGTGGTACCTGGTGCGCTCACGGCGCTCGAGCTGTCGCGTCGACGGGGCGCCCCGGTCACGCACCGCGACCTGGTCACCTTCCCGGGGCTGCTCGAGCTGCAGCCACCCGAGCGGCTCATCCCGTTCAGCGAGACCCTCATCGCGCCTCTCGACAGGCACGACCGGGAGCACGGCACTCCGCTGCTCGCGACCCTGCGGGCATTCCTGGACAGCGACGCGTCGGTCAGCCACGCGGCGTCATTGCTCTTCCTGCACGCCAACTCCTTGCGGCACCGGCTCCGCCGCATCGGCGAGCTGACCGGGTGCGACCCCCGCTCGTTCGAGGGCCGGGTGGCACTGGCCGTGGGGCTCTGGGCCTGGGACCGGCAACCGCGCGAGCGTCGCTAGTCGACGAGGTCACGGTGGGGAGACGGCCCAGCGAGTCCAGGATCAGCGGGCGCGACCACCCCAGCCACCGGTGCGGGCAGCGCCGGCGACCTCACGAGCGACCTCCTCGATCCCGCTGCCGAGCAGGCCCACGGTCACGCGGATGTGAGGTCGACCGCCCGGCAGGACGTGGAAAGGGGTCCCGGGGGCGACACCGATCCCGCGCGCGGCGAGGCGCACGGTGGCCGCCGCCTCCTCGTGGACCGGCACCCAGACGTTGAGCCCGTCGGTGCCGCCCACCTCGACTCCCTCCTGGGCCAGGACGGCGACGAAGCGCTCGCGCCGGTCGGCGTACTCCCGGCGGGCGAGGGCCACCTCGCGGCACCCGGTGTCGTCGACCAGCAGGTGCACGAGCACCCGTTGCAGCAGCCGGCTGCTCCACCCCTGGCCGAGCTCTCGGACGTGGCGGACCTGTGAGACGAGGTCGCTCGGCCCGCTCATCGCGGCCAGGCGCAGGTCCGGCCCGTGGGACTTGGAGTAGCTGCGGATGTGCACGGTCTGCTCGGGCAGGTGCTCGCCGAGGCTGACGTCGGGAGAGGTCGAGATGGCGCTGGCGGCGTCGTCCTCGACGACGAGCACCTCCGTGCCACCGAGCAGCGCCGCGAGCTCACGGGTGCGCTCCGGGGTCATCGACACCCCGGTCGGGTTGTGTCCGCGCGGTTGCAGGAACACCGCCCGGGTGGAGGTGTCCAGGGCGTCGCGGAGGTCCTGCGGCACGATCCCCTCCTGGTCGAGCCGCACGCCGACGATCTCCGCCCCGACCGTGTCGAGCAGGTCGACCAGCGGGGGGAAGGTGGGGTGCTCGACGACCACCCGGTCGCCGTACCTCAGGGTGCTGCGGATGACGAGCTCCAGGGCGTCCATGGCGCCGTCGGTGACGGTGAGCGCGGGTGGCTCGTAGGGCCAGCTGTCGGTCAGGAGGGCCGCGAGCTCCGGCAGCACCGGGTCGTCGAGATAGCTGGCCGGAGTGTCCGGCCGTGCCGAGGGCACCGAGCGCGGACCCGAGGCTCGGCAGCAACCGCTCGTCCGGCACGCCGGTGGACAGATCGATCAGGAAGGGCGTCTGGCGCTCCAGCGCCTGGCGGTACCGGCCCTCGCGATAGACGCGGACGTCGGTGACGACCGTTCCGCGGCGGCCCGCGGTGCGGATCGAGCCGGCCCGGGCCAGCAGTCCCCAGGCGGCACTGACCGTGGTGGGCGACAGGGCCAGGTCGCGAGCGACCTGCCTGATCGGGGGCAGCTGGTCGCCCGGTGCGAGGTCCTCCTCGCGGATCGCCTGGGTCACGGCGACGGCCAACCCGCGAGCGCTCATCTCGCTCAGACGCCGCTCGATCGAGGCCGTGGCTGCCGACACTTTTGTAACATAGCAAAGCGGTCATTGTGCGGCGCACGTCCTACCCATACCTTCAGGGCTCGGACGCACCAGCCCAGGACCTTGCTCGGTCCTGGGCTTTGTCGAGGGAGAGCCAGATGACCGAATCGTCGACCCACCGCCCACGGGGGTGCTCCCGAGGGAGCCCCGAGCCCGGAGCAGGCCCGACTGCGGAAGGGAGCAGTGGGCCTCGGCGGGGCGGTCGTGATGTCTGCGGCCCTCATGGGTCCGGCCGTCTCGGTCTACTTCAACCCCCAGCTGGTCGCCGGGTTCGCGGGCGCCGCGATGCCACTGGTGATGGCGATGTCGCTGATCGCCTCGCTCATCGTGGCCAACGGCGTCGCTGAGATGTCTCGGGAGCTGCCGAGCGCCGGGGCGTTCTACACCTACGTCGCGCGTGGGGTGGGACCGCGGTCCGGTTTCGTGACCGGCATCCTCATGTTCCTGGCCTACGCCCTGCTGGTGCCGGCCGAGCTCGCCCTCATCGGGATCTACTCGCAAGACCTCCTCGAGGGGTACGGGGTCTCGATCCCGTGGGCGGTGATCTCGCTGCTCTTCGCAGCCGCCATGCTCGCGCTGTCCTGGCGCGGGATCGCGGGTTCGCTGAAGACCGCGCTGACCCTGTTCGCCATCGAGGTGGTGGTGATCCTCGTGCTCTCGCTGATCATCCTGGTCAAGGGCGGCGCCGACGGGCTCTCGGTCGACCCGCTGCTGCCCTCGTCGTCCCCGGACGGGTTGTCGGGCCTCGCGCTCGGCATGGTCTTCGGTGTCCTGTCGTTCGTGGGGTTCGAGTCGGCGGCCACGCTGGGCGAGGAGGTGCAGGAGCCGCGCCGCAACGTCCCGCGCGGGATCTTCGGCGCGGTGCTGCTGGTGGGTGTCATCTACCTGGTGACCACCTACGCCGAGATGGTGGGCTTCGGGGTCGACAACGTCGCCCGGCTGACCGGCGACACCGCCCCGTTCACGACCTTGGCCGAGGAGTACGCGCCGGGACTCGAGGTCCTCGTCGGACTGGCCGGCGTCTCCAGCATCTTCGCGGTGATCATGAACAGCCACAGCGGGATCACCCGCATCGTCTTCGCCATGGGCCGCGAGCGGATGCTGCCCGCCCGGCTCGCCGCGGTGCACCCGACCCACGGGACGCCGAGCGCGGCGATCATCGCCAACACGGTCTTCGCCGTGGTGGTCACGCTGCTGATCGGCACCTGGGTGGGCCCGTTCAACGCCTACGCCTACCTGGGCAGCCTGCTCACCCTGGCCATCATCCCGGTCTACATCCTCACCAACGCCGCGTGCCTGCGGTACTTCGCCACCGTCGCCAAGGCCAGGCAACGTCCGCTGCAGCACGTGGTGCTGCCGATCCTGGGCATGCTGGTCATGCTGATCCCCATCTACGGCCTGGTGTGGCCGATCCCCGACGCGCCGTACAACCTGTTCCCCTACCTGGTGCTGCTGGCCATCGCCGTCAGCGGTGCCGTGGCGTGGACGATCGGAAAGCAGCGCCCGGAGGCCCTGGCGCGTGCCGGCGCGGTTCTCGCCGCAGCCGAGACGGAGGCCGACGCAGATGACCGCGTCTGAGGAGCTGTTGCCTCGCGGTGTCACCGGTCCGGGCGCTGCCCTCTCCCGGCGGATGTGCCGAGCCGCGTTGGACCACGCCCACGAGCTCGGGGTGGCCGTCTCGGTCGCAGTCGTGGACGCAGGCGGACATCTGATCAGCTTCGAGCGCATGGACGACGCGGAGATCGCGGGCCCGCACCTGGCCGTCGCCAAGGCGGCGACGGCCGTCGCGCACCGCTGCCCCACCGGGCAGCTCGCCGCCTGCGCCGCGGACGACGGGTCGTTGGCCGGTCTGGGCGCGAGCGGCGCGGGGCGCTACGTGGTCTTCCCCGGAGGACTCCCTCTGTGGGCGGACGACGGGCGCGTCGTCGGCGGGGTCGGGGTCAGCGGAGCCTCCGCAGCGGACGATCTCGCCTGCGCCACGAGCGCCGTCGCGCTGTGGCCGCTGCGCGGCCCGTGACCACCGACCGCCCCCAGACGACCTCACCGGCCTGGGAGGGCTGCCGGCTCAGGAGGGCCGGTAGAACCGCCAGAACGGATGGGGCACGTCGGCCACCGCGACCGTCGTGAACCCGGCCGCGCGGGCGTAGGCCTCGAACACCGAGGGCCGCATCACCGCACCGGTCTCCGCGGAGTGCTCGTGCGCCCGGCCCGTGGGCAGGCACACCAGCACGCTGCTGGCATGGATCAGCCGGTCGATCTCGCTGCCCGGGGCGGTGAAGGCCTCGTCGACCGCGTTGTCCGCGACCAGGACGAAGCCGTCGTCGCGGGCGAGCCGCCGCATGGCGCTCAGCGTCTCCACCGGCTGCGGCAGGTCGTGAACGCACTCGAAGGCGGCCACGAGGTCGTAGGCGCCCTCGGGCAGCCCCGGTTCTACGGCGTCGCGGACCTCGAAGTGCACCCGGTCGCCGACCCCGGCCTCGGCCGCGTTGCGCCGGGCATCGGCGATGGAGGCGTCATCGGCGTCGAAGCCGTCGACGACCACGCCGGGGTAGGCCAGGGCGAAGGCGATCGAGGACCAGCCGGTGCCACAGGCCACGTCGGCCACCCGGGCCGGACCACCCGAACGGAGCCGCTGCTCGATGTCGGGCATCGCCGGCAGCCACTCCTGCGCCAATGAGGTGAGGAAGCCGGGCCGGTTGAGCTCCGCCTGCATCGTGCGGGCAGCGTCGCCGTACTGCGCCCACCGGACCCCGGAGCCGTCGCGGAAGGAGTCCAGCAGCGCTCCCATCACCAGGGGCAGGTCGGTCACGTTGCCGAGCGCCCCCAGGTACGCCGGCGAGGTGCGGTCGACCAGGACGGCGACGTGGGCCACCGGGAGTGAGTAGCGCCGCTCCCCCGCGGCGGCGCTGACGTCGTCGACCTCGAGGATGCCGGTCACGGCCTGCTGCTCCAGCCACTCACGGGCATAGCGCTCGTCGACCTCGCACCGCCCGGCCAGTCCGCCCGAGGTGGTCGGCCCCTGTTCGGCCAGCGCGTCGTAGAGCCCGAGGTCCTTGCCGATCCTGATGGTCGCGAGGTCCATCATCGCGACGGCCGACCCGAGCAGCCGGAAGGCGAAGCCCTCGACCTGCGCGCCCAGGTCCGCGGCCGACACCGCCTCGTCCGACCCGCGCTCCTCGACGGCGGTCATCGCGCACCGTCCAGCGGGCGACGGAAGTCGTAGAAGGCGGCGAAGACCAGGGTGACCCCGCCCAGGACGGCAAGCACGCCGGTGCCGTCGAGCCAGGTGCCTCGGCCCTCGACGATCCCGACCAGGTGCTCGCTCGCTGCGAAGGCCCAGGCCAGGCCGAGCACGACAGCGATCACCCGCCGGGTCGTCTGGCCCAGGCGGTACCACGCCGCGGTCGTGGCGACCGTGGCCACCACGACGGCGACCAGGATCGCGATCTGGGCCCCGGACATGCCGTCCTGGCCGGGGCTGAGCAGCTCGTGGGCGACGTGGATCACGACCCCCAGGGAGCCGAGGGCGGCGAAGGTCTGGCCGCACACCCTCTGCTCCTGGTCGGTGCGGGTCTGGGTGGTGGTCATGGTGCCTCCTCAGCATCCGTCGCCCCCGTCGGGCGGCTCTGACCAGGAGGCGTCACAGGACATGTGACGTCGTCACACCGTCCAGTCGACGCCCTGATCCGGCTCGTAGCTGCACAGCGAACCGGTGCGCACGGCCAGGGACAGGTGCCGGCCCAGAGCCGGATGCACCCGGTCGATCCGGGAGATCGCGTTGCGGATCCGCATCGTCACGCTCTTGCGGGCCCGGTCGACGTCGTCGCCCATCCGGCGGGACCGGCCGCTCAGACCGGCGGCGGCGCTGAGCTCGGCGACGAGGGCGGCTCGCTCCTCCTGCGCCCGGGCCGCGCGGCCGTCGTCGTGGGCGAGGACGGCGTCGTCGAGGTCGGCGTCGAGCTCCTCGAGCCGTCGCCGGTACGCCGCGCGGGCCTGGTCGTCGAGCAGGTCCACCCCGCGGCTCGGCGGGACCGTGCCTGCGGGTCGTCGGCCTGGCGCAGGGCAGACGCCGGGACCAGCGAGCCGGGGTGGGAGAGCAGGTAGCGCAGGTCGTGCAGACCCTTGGCGTCGGCCAGCCGCACGGTGACCCCCTCGAAGGCCAGCTCCCACAGGGCTCCGTCCCTGGCGGAACACCCCGCTGCGTCGGGCGTCCGCCCGGCGTGGCTGCTCCGCCGCCCCGGGCGTCCCGGGCTGCGACGTGCCGAGGAGGATCGACGGCGCGGCCCCTGCTGACCGGAGCACCTCCTCCGCGTCTCTGCGCAGGGCCGCCGCCCGCTCCGGGTCGACGTCCACGAGCGCCGCGCCCAGGGAGTGCCGGGCGTGCGCCTCGAGCAGCGGGGCGCCCAGGGCGACGGTCAGGGCGACGGCGGCCTCGAGGTGCTCGACTGCCTCGTCGCGCCGCCCGAGCAGCAGCGCGAGACGACCGAGCAGGTAGTCGACCGGTTCCAGGCACGAGGCCGCGATGCCGTCCACGACCATCCGTCCGGCGTGCGGGAGCAGGAGCTCGTGCAGCACCGCGGCGCTGACCACCTCCTCGGTCAGCGAGCACCGCCAGGTGGATGCCCGAGAGCGTGGAGAGCCACTCGCTGTCGACGGGCACCACGTCGAAGCGACCGGCGGCCAGGAGCCGCAGCTTGGCGCGCGTCTGGTCGGGGCGGCCGGCGACGTAATCGATGAGGGGCCCGAGCGCCATGGCGATGGGCAGCTCGCGCATCCAGGCATGTTCGGCCAGCATGGCCTCGTACCCCGCCAGCAGCTCGGTGAGACCGCCGCGCTCCATCATGATCGCTGCGAGCAGCGTGCCGCTGAGCATCTCGGCGTTGTCGCTGCCGGCCTCGGCGCCCAGCGTCGCCGCCTCGGCACAGAGCCGCTCGGACTCGTCCAGGTCGCCGCGGAGCAGGGCCTGCATGCCGTGGAAGAGCGGGACGTACCACCGGTAGAGCGGCGACCCGAGCTGCTCGGCGATCGCCGCGAACCGCTCGACCTCCTGGTGCACCTCGGGCGACCCGAGCTCGAGCAGCGCCACCACCCGGAAGCGCCTCGCCGTCAGGGCCACCTGCCGGTCGCCCGTCGACTCCGCGACGGCGAGCATCTGCGTCGTGGCGCCTCAGCCGGGCCTCGGTGTGCGCCGGCCCCGACTGCACGTCGCACCAGGCGCTCAGCGCATGGGCCAGGGTGGGCCCGTCGCCGGTCGCCCGGGCGAGCCGCACGGCCTCGTCGCTCCACTGCTGCCGGTCTGCCGGCGAGGCGAGGTTGGTCGCCGCGACCGCACGCCGCGCGAGCAGGCGCGAGCGCAGCTCGGGGTGGTCGGCGCCGAGCAGGGCCAGCGCCTCCTCGAGCAGGCCGAGCTGGCGGTGGTCCCCGAGCCGCACCTCGAAGCCGCCGGGGTCGGATCCGACGCCCAGCGCGGCGAGGGCCAGGAGGTCGGCGCGGCCGAGGTCGCGAGCGAGGTCGGCGGCCCGCGAGAAGGCGTCGCCGGCGGCCTGCCAGTGACCGCCGTGCAGGTGCGCGTCGCCCAGGCCGAGCAGCAGGTGCGCCTCCTGCTCGGGCTCGGCACTCGCGGCGACGGCCCGCTCGAGCTGCTCGGCGGCCGCCTCGAAGGCGCGCGCCGCCATCGCGTGCCGGGCGGCGCGCTCCGCGGCCAGGACCCCGCGCGTGGCCGCATGGTCGGCCCCAGCGCTCAGCGCGTGGTGCGCGACGGCCGCCCAGCGCACGTCCTCCTCGCCCCGACGGCCGGTCAGGGCGTCGGCCACCCGGCCGTGGAGCTTCTCCCGGTGCCGGGTCGCGAGCTGCGCAGTGAGGGTGGCCCGGACCAGGGCGTGCGCGAACTCGTGCTCGGTCCCGCCGACGGGCTGGGTCAGCCGCGACCGGGCCGACTCCTCCAGCAGCCCGGCGACGACGTCGGCCTGGATCCCGCTCACCTCCGCCAGCAGCGCCACGTCGAAGCCGTGCCCGATGACGGCGGCCGCCGCTAGCAGCTCGTGGCACGGCTGGGAGAGCCGGGCCAGTCGCCGGTCGAGCACCGCGCGCACGCCGGCCGGCAGCGGGAGCGGTCTGCCCGAGGTCAGGTCGTGGCCCTCGGCCTCGAGCAGCCGCGCGACGTTCAGGACGAAGAACGGGTTGCCACCGGTGTGGTCGCGGATGCTCGCCGCGCCGGCCGCGGCGTGCCGACCGCCGGCATTGTCCGCACCGCCCGCACCCCTCGCGGCTCCGAGCAGCGCGGCGACGTCGTCGGTGCCGAGACCCGACAGGGTGAGCGTCTCGCCGCTGGAGCCGGGCTCCGCCAGGAGGTGCCACAGCGGGTGGTCGGGTCCGACCTCGGTGTCGCGATAGCTGCCGACCACGAGCACGGGGGCGGTGCGGATCTGCTTGACCACGAAGGCCAGCAGGCGGACCGAGGAGGGGTCGGCCCACTGGAGGTCGTCGACCACCAGCACCAGCGGCCGGGTCGTCGCAGCGGTCCTCAGCGCCGAGGCCACCCGGTCGAAGAGCACGAAGCGGTGCTCCCCGAGCGTTCCCTGCTCGTGGCCTCGCAGCTCCTCCGCGGCCGCGGACGTCTCCGCGTGACCGATCCCGGCCAGCAGGCTGACGACCGGCCAGAAGGCCGGCACCGCATCGTCCTCCACGCACGCGGCCCAGGCGGTGACGAAGCCCTCGGAGCGTGCCCGGGAGGTCACGGCCTGGAGGACGGTCGTCTTGCCGATGCCGGGCTCGCCGGCCAGCAGCACCAGGCCGCCGCTGCCGGACCGGGCGGCCTCCAGGGCTGACGCACAGGTGGCGAGGACCAGGTCGCGGCCGACGATGCCGGACCGAGGCGCGACTCGCTCGTCCATCGCCCTGCCCTCCGTCCTGGAAGTGACTGTCCTTCGGAGGTTGGCAGGAGTTCGGGCTCCGGCTCAATGACCCAGGCCCCTCTCCGACCAACCCCTCGGGCGCGCACGATCCCCATCGCATCGACGCCATCCACCGCCCGCCGAGGCTCGAGCCGAAGGGTTCGCCAGTGGTGGCTGCCCGCACTGCCGCGGTTCATCGGGACCACGGCGTGCTCCCCTGGCTTCGCGTGGGTGACCGGAACAACTCGGGGGCCGCCCCGTCGCCGACGACTTGTGCTCACCGAACCATCCACGCTGGGCAGAACGCTGAAGAAGCGAGCCAAGGACGTGTTGGCCTACTTCGACGGCCACGGCACGTCCAACGGGCGCGACCGAGGCGATCCATGGGCCCTGGAGCACTTACGCGGCTCGGACTCACCGACGACATCGCCAGCCCACTGCTCGAGTCCGGCGGGTCCAGACCCCCAATTCACCGTGGATGGTGAAGGGCAGGAGATGCTGAACAGAGGCCGTTCTGCCGTCCGGCGTCAGCAAACGTGGGCGATCTCAGGTAGGTCAATGGGCTGGTCATCAGTGACCGCACCGCGACGACGAACACTGCCTGGGGTTGACCAAGGGCAGTCGTATGACGGCACCCAACCGGCCCCTCGGGGACTGACACGGGCGCTTCGCGGGCTTAGTGTCCAGGCGTCCTCAAGGGGTAGCCCTGATGACGCGATGTTCTGTCGCTTCCAGGTCGGCGAGACGCACACGGATGCTGCGCGGGCCGAGCCTGTGCGCCGGCAGGGTCCCGGCCGAGACCCGTCCCCGGAGAGTCTTCACCGACTGCCCGGCGTACGCGCTGCCTCCACCAGGTCAGGTACTGGTGGGGTGCGTGGCCAGTCTCGACGTAGCCATGGTCAGCCCCTCCGGGTTCGGTGTCAGACGCCGGCGCCGTCCTTGCCGCTGGCCCGTTCGGCCGCTGACCCACGAACCGTTGATGGCGGTCAGATCTACACCGTGTCGTCACCCGTGGGTTGGACGCCCACCGGCTGAGTACCGAGAACGGCCCCCGTCCTCCGAAGGCACCTTCCAACGCTTCCAGCGACGGGGGTCGCTTGCGTCTTCTGCTGCCGGAGTGCGCCGCTCAGGCGCAATCGCTGCCATATACCCATATAGGGTACTGGTTACCAGCAACTATGGTTCGACGAAGGATCGCGAGGCCAAGGTCCAGACTGGGGTTGACCGCGGGGCCTGAGTGGTCGATCCACCTGTGACCGATGTGCTCAATGCCGGGCCAGGACCTGCGGAGCTCGCATGCGAACCGCGCCCGGGCCATCGAGACACCTCACGTGTCACAGCCCTACCGCTGCGCGGACTGCGAGCCCAAGTCCGACGACGATCACCAGCGAGGCCGCCGCAATCGGCAGGTAGCGGATGGCCGGGAGCAAGAGCCCAGACTCCTGGCCCTCGCGGCGGTGACGCTCGGCCCAGCGCGCGATGTGGTCGCGCGACCTGGCCAGGACGAGGCCGGTCCCGATCAGCGCCAGCGCCATTCCGACGCCGTAGCCGACGACGAGCAGGACTCCGAACCACACGCGACCGAGGGCGATGCCGCCGAGCAGCACGATTAACGCCGAGGGGCTAGGCACCATGCCGCCGGCGAAACCGACAGCAACTAGGCCGCGCGCGCTGGTGGCCGGTGCGGGATGGGTGTGGGCACGGCTCAATCCGTGCGAGTGGCTCACCGCCGAAGCGACCTCCCCGGGCTCGTAATCGTGACCGTGGCCGTGACCGTGGCCGTGCTCACCGCCAAGCCCGTGGTCGTGCTGGTGACCCTGGTCACCTGGAGCGCGCGCCCCGACGGCGGCGAGCTCGGCGGTGCGGGCCCGAGCGTCCGCAGCAGACCGGCGCACAGCCTGTCGCAGCAGCGTCATCCCAATACCGACGAGGAGCAGGCCGCTCGCCAACCCCAGCCAACCGTAGACCCGCTCCGGGGCTACGACGGCGACGGTGGATAGCAGCAGCCCGAGCACCAGCACCCCGGCCGTGTGGGTGAGCGTGACCGTCAGGCCGATGATGCCGACCTGTCGCAATGAGCTGCGTTGGCCCAGCAGGTAGGCCGCCATCAGGGTCTTGCCGTGGCCAGGGGCGAAGGCGTGCAGTGCCCCGAGCACGATCGAGAGGCCCAGGGCGAAGATGGCGAACCCGATGCCCAGGTCGCGGTTGGAGACCAGGTCAGTGAAGGTCTTGGTGATAAGTCCCATGTCGGTGCCGCCTGCACCCGGGACGCCGGACACGTCGGGCAGGGTCCCGCTGACGATCCCGGTCCCGGGCGTGACGCGGGCCGCGGCTGAGCGCTGGTCGAGCGGCGAGGTCAGCAGGTCCGCCGGGTAGGAGGTCAGAACTCCGGAGACGCTGTCGCTGCCGGCCGTCGCGTCGGCCAGGGCCACCCCATCGCTGACCAGCGTGATCTCCCGCCACCCGGTGCGGTCAAGGCTGTTACGGTCGACGTATTCCAGGGCGGCCCCGCTGGTCTCGACGTCGGCGGTGGTCTCGAGGCGGCACTCGAGCCGCATCGTGGATAGTCCGGCCTGCCCCGGCGCGAAGGACAGGTCGGCCGAGGCCACCCCGAGGGGTTGACGAGCACCGTCGAGGGTGAGGACCAGTCCGGGGACGGAGCGGTCGCAGTCCTCGGCTGCGTACTGCGCCGCCACCTCCTGGCTGACCGCCTCGCTGCCGACGTCCGGAAACTCCTGCACGGTCGGGATCTCCGCGGAGTCCACCACGAGCTGGACCACTACGGCGTCAGGCTGGACAACGAGCCCGCTGTAGGAGTTGACCGTGAAGTTGCCCAGCGGGTGCGCACTGGCGCCCGGGGCCATGGCCAGCAGCGTGAGGAACACCGCGCCGAGGACGACCAGGACCCGCCGCAGCATGCCACCCAGCAACCGGGCGCTCACCGCTCCTCCAGTCTCGCCAGCGCCGCTTCGGCACGCGGCACGAGAAGAGGTGAGAATGCCGGGTTGAGCGACAGCGCCTCCTCGAGTGAGGCCCGCGCCGCGTCTCGGCGACCCAGCGCCTCCTCGATCATGCCCCGGTGAAAGGCGAACAGCGCACTCTGGGTGCCCAGCCGGGCCGCCCGCTCCGCGAGGCGCAGGGCCCTGGCGTCGCGCCCGGTGGCGTGCAGGGCCCAGGCGTAGGCGTCCGCCGACTCGACGCTCTGCTGGCGCGCCCACGCCGATCGTGCAGCGCGCAGCGCGGAGACTCCACGGCCGCGATCCGCGTCGTAGAGGGCGATCTCCAGATCGACACTGACACCCTGAGCCTCGAACAGGTCCTTGGTCGCCTCGATCACAGCCCCTTGTCGCGCAGCCGCCTCCGGCCGGCCGAGGGATCGCAGCAGCTCGGCGTAGGCGATCAGGTAGGTCGGCGACGGCAGGCGACGCACGACCACCTCGTAGCGCGCGAGGGCCGTCTGGATGTCGCCGCGCGCCGCAGCGACCTTCGCGCGCCCGGCGAGGAGCGCGGTGTAGGACGGGTCCTGCTGGAGACCTTGGCGGTAGTACCGGTCCGCGGCTTCCAGCCGTCCGGAGTTCCAGGCAAGCTCCCCCAGGTAGAACAGGCAGTAGGCCTGGTCCGAGGGCCGGGACGCGGTCTCCAGGGCCCGTCGGAGCACGTCACGAGCTTGCCCGAGTCGACCCTCCAGCTCCCAGGTGTAGGAGGTTCGCGTGAAGGACGGGACACCGGGTTGCAGGTCCAGCATGGTCTGCAGCTCGGTGCGGGCCTGGCCGTAGTCTCCCAGCTGCTGGAGAGCGTCAGTGAGGATCGCCTGGGTCGAGGCACTGTAGGCGTCGATGCGCTGGGACTCCCGAGCCAGCCGCAGTGCCCCGCCGAAGTCGTGGCGTGCTGCTGCCAGCGCGGCCTGACCGGTGAGTGCCGCGGAGTTGTCCTCGGGCTTCAGCCGCAATGACTCTTCGAGCGCACCGTCGGCCCTGGGGTAGTAGGTAGGGTCGCCGGTCACCGCGGCCTGCTGGACATAGACGGTGGCAAGGCCCGCCCAGGCGGAGTAGTCACCAGGGACGTCGACCAGGCGCTGCTGCAAGGAGGTGATCACGTCGCCGAGGTCGCCATCTCCGGTGGCCAGGACCACCGGTTGCGTGCCCGAACGAGCCGTCGGAGCCACCGGTTGGGCGGGCCCACCCCGGGTGAACAGCACACCGACGGCGAACATCGCCAGACCCAGCAGGAGCACGAGCCCGATGGTGCCGATCCGACCCAGTCGTCGTGTCATGGCCGGTCACCATCCTTCGCAGCGTCAGGGGGTCCGCTCGGTCCCGCGGCTTGCTGCTGAGTTCTGCCCTCGCCCGCCCCTGGCTCGGAAGCGATCTGCTCGGCGCGGCCGCTCGCCGGCTGTCGTGAGTCGCGCGCAGGGAACCGTTCGACCAGTCGGGCGGAGACGACGACGTTGCTCAAGTACTGCTGGGTCCCGGTATCGAAGCTACCGCCGCAGGTGATCAGGTTCAGGCCAGGACGACCGTCAGGGCGGTAGACCTCGGCGGTGGGGAAGTCGGCCTTGTCGTAGACCGCGAGGTCCTCGACCGCGAAGACGATGCGCGAGCCGTCGTCGAGCCGGACCTGGATCTGGTTGCCCGGGACCAGGCCTGAGAGCCGGTAGAACACAGCCGGCCCGGTCGGGGAGTCGACGTGACCGACCAGGACGCCGGCTCCGGGACTCCCCGGCGCGGGTCCTCCCCCCCACCAGCCGATGTCGCCGTAATCGTCGGGGACCTGCAGCGCGTCGCCGATGACCGCGAGCTCGGTCAGGTCCTGATCGATGTCCAAGGCAGGGATCGTGATCCAGATCGGCTCCGGAACGTCCTTCGGGGCCTGCACCGCCGCTTCAGCTGCTCGCACTCGAGAGGTGCTCACGGCGAGCGGCGCCTCGATGGGTGCCATCACCTTGCGGACGGCCCTGACCAGTTGGCGGGCGTCTCGCGCGTCGTGAGGGGCGACCACCAAGGTGACTGGTTCTGCGGCGCGTGTCGTGACAAGGCTCGACCCCGCCCAGGTCAACAGGACGACGGAGAGCACCAGCAGGGCGCAGCCGGTCCAGAGCTGGCGCCCCGGTGGGCGGGTACGCGTGCGCGCACCCGCCCACCAGTTCGCAAGAAGTGGCACGTGTCAGCTCTCGGCCCCGACACGTCCACGGCGGTACATCACGACGCCGAGACCGGCCAGCACGATACCGAGCAGGCCAGCCGCGATCGGCAGGGCCGAGATCGGCTCGTCCCCGACGACTGCCGAGGCCTCCGCGTCCCGGCGCGACGGTGCGGTCTGACCCTCTGCGGCCGCGGCCGACTGATCGGCCATGCCGCCGCCACCGGCAGCCACGCCACCCGAGGGCGCACCCTCACCCGAGCCCGAGTGCGGCAACGCCACATAGGGGAAGGTCTCCCCGAAGGGCAGGTCGTTCTCGGAGACACCGTCGCCCGTGGCGAGCGCCTCGACGATCTTGCCGGTCCGCACCGCCCCTTCGAGCGCCTGGATCTCGATGTCGACCACGTCGTCAGCAAGACGTCGGCCGTTCGGGAAGCCGGCGTTGTCGCCGCCGAGGACTCCGAGCGGGCTGGGCTCCGCGGCCGGCGGGATCGAGGTGTTCAGACGCAGCATCTCGGCAGGTCGAACCTCGCCCTTCGGCTTGTTGAGTCCGTCGATACCGGTGAGGAAGATCGAGAAGATGTCATCGCGGGGGGCCGCTGGGGCGGAGATCCCGTAGATGGCCTCGATCAGCTTCGGCAGCTCCGGGTCGTTGACCCGGTCCACCACCTCGGGGACGTTGGCGTCCTTCTCGGGCGGCAGCGCGTTGAACGCGTTCTTCAACGCGGCCGGGACGACCACCTCGTTGACCAGCGGCATGCCCAGTCGCGACACCTGGACGTAGTCACCCTTGTAGGACTGGGTGCCATCCGCGTTGCGCACCTGCATGCTTGGCCGCGACGTGGTGCTCCAGACCCCGACCACCGGGTCGTCCCCGGAGGTCAGGTCGCTGGAGGGCACCTGCAGCGCGATTGTCTGCACGTTGTAGCCGCTCAAGGTATCGGAACCGGTCTCGGACAGGTCACCGCCGTAGAGCAGGTCGAAGACCCGCAGATCGAGGAAGAACGAGTCGTCCGCCTGCCCGGTAAAGGACTGGCCCCCGCCTTCGATCGGTGTGACGGCCTGCTGGCGGAGTCCTGCGTAGTCCGGCATCGAGGCAGCGCCGACGTTCGAGGGAGCCACCGGGGCGTTGGCGACCAGCGTCTTGGAGCTGCCGTCGGCGCTGATCTCCTCCAGCGTGTATGTCTGGCGGACCAGGAGGTTCTCGTCGTTGAGGGTGGTGACCGGGCCGTTGTTGTAGAGGAACGTCTCGAGCCCCCGCGTGTCGGTGGTCTTGAAGGTCCAGCGGTACACGACGTCGGCCTTGGCATCACCGTCGTTGTCGATATTGATGTCGTAGTAGGCGTCATCGGCGAACGAGTAGAAGTTCGGGCCACCGCCCGGCTCCTCGAACGGGAGCCAGTTGGCCACGAGGGTGGTGGTGTCGGGAGCGTCGGGGCTCACGAAGGCGTAGACGTCGGTGTTGTCAGCCTTCGGGTCGTTGGCGATGAGCGGCGCCTCACGGTGGCTCGAGGCCGAACCGACCTCCGCCGCAAGGAGGGCCGCTGAACCGGTGGCGGCGACTGCCGCGGCCGAGAGGCAGGCGATGGCGCTCCTGAGATGTCTACTGCGGGACATGAACTGAACCTTCCGATGTAGGGGCAACGACAGTGCCGACGCAGACGTCGACCCGCTCCCGAGAGCCAGAGCGGTGTTGCTCCTCACCTTCCGCGAACATCCCCATGACCGGAGGATCGCCGGATCGACGACAGGTGGCTGCGGTAACACGCGAACCATCTGTGATTCGGAACACGTCCGATGACGGATTGGTCTAGACGGGCATGAGATTCAGGAATCTTTCAGGTCGTACGTCGACCCGGTCGACTGCCCGCCTGGTGAACGCGCGGCGGACCGAAGCATTGAAACCGCTCGACGCGCCGGGGTCTGCCCAGCACTGCGTGTCGGCTACCCCCGCCGCAGTACGAAGCCGGACTGCGCCCGCCGGAAGATGCGGACCATGCCAGAGCCGTGTGGCAAGGAGCGCCGCGAGGGCGTCACGGCAGCGGCGCGCAATGGCGGGGCTCCGCTCAAGCAGATCGCAAGGACTTCTGGATTTCCGAGGTTGAGTCGATCGGGTCTGATGGAGGCTCCCGTTTCAGGGATGGCGAGTGTTACGGCTGCAGCAAGGGAGTACAGCGACGCACTGCGCGAGTGCGCGGATCGGATGGCGGCGAGGCGAAGAACGACCCGCGACCAAGCCTGCGACGGATTCTTCACTGTGTGCGCCGCTCGCTTCCCCACATCCGCGGGGTGAGGCCAGGCTAGGCTGCCCGACGTTGTCGGCCTCCGGATCGGGGCGGGCAAGCACAAGAGCCGGTAACCCGGTTGTTGGCGGTTCGTGTCGGCACTCAGATGACGTCGATCGCGACGTCGGCGGCGCTGGCCGACAGCGCACGGAGGTCGCCTGCGTCAGAGGTGAGCACGGTGCTGCCCGGC
Organism: uncultured Actinomycetota bacterium; assembly: GCA_963822495.1. Classification (GTDB taxonomy): domain Bacteria; phylum Actinomycetota; class Actinomycetes; order Propionibacteriales; family Nocardioidaceae; genus Nocardioides. The sequence goes on from CAWGHQ010000006.1 coordinate 251,543, forward strand.
TCGGCGATCGCGACGACGAGGGCGTCGACCGCCGAGCCCTTTCGCGCCTTGGTGCGCAGCTCGGCGGCCCGCCGCGCGATGCGCTCGGACACGGTGGGCCGCAGCTCGCACGTCTTGAGGAAGCGGTTGGTGTCGGCGTCGCGCTGCGCAGACCCGGTCACGGACTCGGCGACGACGATGGTGGGCACGACTGCTGGCCACAGTCCTCGGCGGCGCAACGCGATGATCAACGCGGCCGTCTCCTGATTCCGCTGCGCGAGGCGGCTGACCCCGCCCGAGTCGAGGATGAGCATCAGCCCGCCCGCGCCGCCAGTGCCCGGTCCTGAAGACGGCGCGCGATCTCGTCGGCACGGGCCAGGTCGGCCTCGGACGGCTCCCCGACCTCGGCGACCAGGTCGGCGACGTACTCGTCGGCGCTGGCTTCGAGCTCTTGGCGCCGCACCTCGGCGGCAACCGCCTCCTGGAGCAGCTCGGACGCGGGCAGCCCTCGCTCCTTGACCTGCCGGTAGAGCGCGTCGGGGAGGTAGACCTGCATGCGCGGCATACGCATGACTATACGCCTACCGTGCCGGGGCATCGTCGTCCGTTTCATCGTCGCTCAGATGACCACCAGCGGGGTCTCGACGGAGAGGTCGCCACGCATCCGGCGATCGAGGACGGCCTCGGCGCGCCACTCGACGCGTGCATAGCTGTGTGCCGTGGTCGGTCCCGCCCCCGCCGGCACGTCGATCGAGAACGCCAGCCGCTCCATGGAGCCGGCGGAGAACTCCCGCTTGCCCGCGAGATCGACCTCGGCCACCATCGACTCGTCCTTGATGTGGTTGCTGCCGAAGAACACCACCGACTGCAGCGCGTCACCGCTGCCGAAGATGCTGCCGTCGGTCTGAGCTGCTGCGGTGTAGGTGACCGTGCGGTGCAGCCGGACCCTGACGGCGGTCACGCTGACGTCCTTCTGCAGTGCGACCGTGAGGGTGCCCGTCAGGGGGGTTCCGGCCCGCACCGCGACCGGCACGTCGTCGAGCGTGAGGCCGTCATGGTGCTGCTGAGGGCTGCGCGAGGTGGGCAGGCCCTGCCCGCCATGCCGGACGCTGAGGTCTTGGCGGACCACCTTGTCCATGGCACCGGCACGATCGATGCGGGCGGACACCGTCCAGGTGACGGCACCCGACGAGCTCGGGAGGGCGTTCGGCGGCAGCGTGAAGGTCGCCTGGCCCGGGCCGATCTGGGCCGGGAGCCCGCGCTCCTCCTGGTGGAGCTGGTAGCTCTGCCACTCCTCGACCGTCGACACGTTGGAGTTCGAGTCCGAGCCGTAGGTGCGCGTGACGTTCGCCTTGTAGTTGGCAGTCCCCTCGAGCGTCACCCGGACCCCGCGGGCCTTGGCATCGAGCTCACCGGCGACGTCGAACCGGACGGTGACCTCCTCACCGGGAGCCACCTCCACGGGCTGGACGTCGAGGGTGATCGTGGTGTCGGTGCCGCCACGCAGCTTGTCGAGGAATCCCATGGGGGTGAGGCTAGGCGGACGAGCACGACCAGGTCCATGACGCTGATGACGCCGCGGTGACCTGGACCATCCCGACCCCGCCACCACGAGCCGGGCACCCGGCACGGGAACGAATGCTCGCACCAGCTCACCAGCTCACCAGCTTCCAGATCTCCGGCAGGCGGGTGGCATCGTCGGCACCGACCTCTCGGAACAGGGTCACCGCCCGTTTCAGGTGCGTCATCGCCTCCTCGTCGTTGCCCACCGCGTGGTGGAGGTCGGCGAGGTTGTTCTCCAAGGCGGCCTCCCGGTGTCGGTCTCCGTAGACGGAGCAGAGGGCCAGCGCTCGACCCGTCAGCTCGAGCGCCTGCGGGAAGGCGCGCACGTCTCGCTCGACCAGGGCGAGGTTGTTGAGGGCTGCGGCCTCGGCCGGACCGTCCTGGAGCCCCTCAGCCAGGCCGAGGCTTCGTCGCAGATGTGCCATGGCGGCCTCGACGTCACCCTGGTCGCGCGCGAGCACCCCGAGGATGTTGTGCGCCTGGGTCTCGGCGGGGCGGTCCCCCGCCTGCTCAGCGATCGCCAACGCCTCGTGCGCGAGCTCAGTGGCGCGCTCCGGCTCGCCCGCGTACAGCACCGTCAGCCCCAGGTCGGCGAGGATGCGGGCTCGGAGCCCGGACCCCGACTCCGTCGCTCCCGCGAGCCCCGCCAGCGCCGCCAGCGCCGCGGTCAGTCGTGCCTCCGCCCGGTCCCACTCCCCGCGTCGCTGGTGCACGATCCCGGACTTGTGCTCGATCCTCGACCGGTCCCGAGGCCTGCCGAACGCGTTTGCTGCCTCGAAGCTGGCCAGGGCCCCCTGGTAGTCGCCGGTCGAGGTCCGCAGGTCGCCCACCCGCTCGTGCGCTCCCGCAGCGTCCGGCAGCCCGAGGGCCAGGGCCGCCTCGAAGTGCTCCAACGCATCGGCATGGGCGTGGAGCGACACGGCGTGCTCCGCCGCCAGCCGGTGCTGCTCGGCGGCCCCGGCCAGGTCTCCGGCCAGCCGGAGGTGTGAGGCGACCAATCCCGCCGCAGCGCGGCCGTGATGCGCCGAGGGGCGGCTCGGAGCCTGGAGCGCGGCGGCGATCCGCCGGTGCAGCACTCGACGGCGCGCGAGTCCCATCTGGTCGTAGGCGAGCTCGCGGAGCTTGGAGTGGGCGAAGTCGTACTCCGGTTCCGGACCCCCCGCGTCCCTCACCACGCCGCAGGCGACCAGGTCCTCCAGCGCCGTGACCGCCTCGTCCTCGCTTCGTCCGCTCGCCTGCCTCAACGTGTCGAAGTCGAAGGACCGCCCGATGGCCGCGGCCGTGCCGAGCACCTGACGAGCCGCATCGCTCAGCCCGACCAGCCGTCGATCGAGCAGCCCTCGGACCTCCGCGGCCACGACACCCTCGGCCGGGACGCCGGTGCTGATCGCGGCGAGGTACTCGGTGACGAACAGCGGCAGCCCCTCGCTCTCCACGAGGACGCGTTGCACCAGTCCCGGGGCCTGGTGCTCGCCGAGCTCCGCGGACCGGACGAGATCGGCAACCTCGGTCTCGTCGAACCGGTGCGGTCGCACGATCGTCGTCCCCACCTGGCCCGCCAGCCGCCGGAGCCGGTGCCCTGGGCTGACTGCCTCGCTGCGCCAGGACACCACCAGGAGCAGCGACCGCTGCTGCAGCCGTCGGGCGAGGTAGGCGACCGCGTCGAGGGTCGCCTCGTCGGCCGCATGGGTGTCGTCGAGCACGATCACTCCAGGAGCGCTTCCCCGGCAGGCCGCCGCCAGCACGCCGCTGACCCCGTCCAGGAGCCGGACCGGGGCACCGGGGCCGTCGAGCGGGAGCGCAGGCCCCAGTCCCGGTCTCAGCGCGGCGAGCTCGGGCAGGAGCACGGCCGCGTCGGCCAGCGTGTGGTCCGGCACGGCGCTGAGCCAGCCGTCGCGGTTGCCGAGACGCGCGGCCTGACGGAGCAGGTCGATCACCGGTCCGTACGGAAGACCGGCCTCGTCGTCGTGGCACCGGGCCACCAGCGCCACGCCGCCCTCCGCGCGTGCCCGGGCCACGAGCTCGTCCGCGAGCCGGGTCTTCCCGATGCCGGCCTCTCCCTCGATGACGACGACCCCACCGTCCGGCCGCGCCGCCGTGAACGCGCGCATCAGCGCTGCGAGCTCCACGCTCCGTCCGGTGAGCGGCAGCTCGGACGGGTGGGTCAGGGCAGTGCTGGTGGGAGCCGCGGGCACCTCACGTCGTGCGGCCACCGGCGCTGCCAGCGTGCCGTCGTAGACCTCCTCGAAGAGCGTCGTGGTCTCCGCGAGAGGGGCCACGCCGAGCTCCTCGCTGAGCACCCGGACGCAGGCGCGGTACTGCTCGAGCGCCCCGGCCCGGTCGCCCGACCACGCGTGCAACCGGATCAGCGCGCGCTGGGCGGGTTCGTGCAGCGGGTCGAGGTCGAGCCAGCGACGGGCCAGTCGCAGAGCCTCCTCGAAGCCGGCCTCCGCCACCAGGTGCTCGATCCTGCGACGGAGCACGGAGGCGAGCTCGCGGTCGAGCGCGCCCGCCGTGGACTGCTGCCAGGCGTCGAAGTCGGGACTGTCCCGCAGGGCGAACCCGTCCAGGAACGTTCCGGCGAACGAGGCGACGGCCTCCGCCAGGTCGCTCGGGGAGGCATCCGCCGCGGCCAGCGTGCGGAACCTGTCGATGTCGATGTCGAGGTCGAGGCCGGACGTCCGGCGCAAGCTGATCGCCCCGGTGCCGGTCTCCAGCCAGTGCGCACCGATGCCGGTGCGCAGGGTCGACAGCGTGCGTCGCAGGGCCCCACGCGCTCGCTCGGGATCGTGCCCCGGGTACAGGAGCTCGCCCAGGGTCTCCCGCGAGCGGGGGAGGTCAGCGAGCGCGAGGTGTGCGAGCAGTGCCATCGCCTTGCGGGTCTCGAAGGTGACCGGCACACCGTCGAGCGTGACCCTCGGCGGACCGAGCAGGCGGATCTGCAGGCTCATGAACGTTACGGTAGGGGTCGCAGGAAGAATTTCGTGACGACGTTGACTTCGTAACGCTCGTCGGACGCTGGGGAGCCAGGCTGAGCCCATGACCTCGACTGGGGCGGGACCGGGGAGGCTGGTTCGCGTCCTGCCCTGGGGTCTGGTCGCCGTGGCCGTTGCGCTGATGGCGGTGTCCCAGACGCTGGGAGTCCTGGCGGGGAGCAGCTACAGCTTCACCAACGAGCTGCTGATCTGGGCGATCACGATCGTCTTCGGAGGGACCGGCAGCCTGATCGCCGCGCGCCATCGACAGAACCCGATCGGCTGGCTGTTCCTCACCGCAGCGGTCGCGGCCGGGTTGGGGAGCCTCGCCGGCTCCTACGCCGACTTCTACGTCGAGCGAGGCTCAGGACCGTTGCTCGCGGGCCAGGTCGCCGCGCAGTACGGCGAGCTCTCGTGGATGCCGTTCATCCTTCTCCCGGCCACGTTCCTGCTGGCCCTCTTCCCCGACGGGCACCTGGTCTCGGCCCGTTGGCGACCCGTCGTCTGGTGTGCCGGGGTGGGCATGGCCGCTGCGTTCGTCGTCGAGGCGATGATCGCGGGGCCGATCGCGGACCATCCTGCCCTGACGAATCCGTTCGGCGTGGACAGCCCGCTGATCAGGCCGCTCGACGCACTGTCCCTGCTGCTGGTCGCGATCGGGATGCTCGGTTCGTCGATCTCGCTGATCGTGCGCTTCCGGCACTCCCACGGCGACGAGCGACAGCAGATCAAGTGGCTCGCACTCGCCGGAGCCGTGGCGGTCGTCACCATCCTGGCCGCGACGACTGCGTACGACCGGTTGGGGGCCGGCGTGGCCAACTACCTGATGATGCTGGCCGTCCTGGGCCTCCCGACGGCCGCCGGCATCGCGATCCTCCGTTACCGGCTCTACGACATCGACGTGGTGATCAACCGCACGATGGTCTACGGCGCGCTGACCGCGCTCCTGGCCGGCACCTACCTGGGCAGCGTCCTGGTCCTGCAGCTGGCGCTGGACACCGTCACCCAGGACTCGGGACTGGCCGTCGCGGCCTCCACCCTCGGCACCGCGGCGCTCTTCCGCCCGGCTCGGGCTCGCATCCAGTCGGTCGTCGACCGTCGCTTCTTCCGCAGGAGGTACGACGCGGCCCGGACCCTCGCGGAGTTCGGCGCCGGGCTGCGCGACCAGGTCGACGTGGTGGCGTTGCAGCACGCCCTCCGCTCCGTGGTGGCCGAGACCATGCAGCCCGAGCACGTCTCGCTCTGGACCGCGGACCTCGAGGGGCGCCGGTGACTCCCGTCCGGATCGCCCGGAGCCTCCTCGTCCTGACCGTGCTGCTGACGCCCTTCAGCACGATCACCACCCTGGTGACCAGTAGCGACGGCACCGGGCCGGTGCTGTTCGCCGTCGGCTTCGCGCTGGTGCAGCTCTCGATGGCCGGCATGGGGTCGTTCCTCGCCTCGCGTCTCCCCCGGCACCCGATCGGGTGGTTGCTCCTCGCCATGGGGGTCGGCCTGGCGCTGCGCCAGGCGTGCGGCAGCTACGCCGAGATCGGGAGCTCCACCTCGCGCGGACCGCTGCCCGGCGACGCGGTGGCCGCCTGGCTGGGCGACTGGCCCTTCGTCCCGATCGTCGTGGGCGGAGTGGTCTTCCTGCTGCACCTCTTTCCCAGCGGTCGGTACCTGTCGCGGCGCTGGCGACTGGTCGGCGTGACCAGCGGTCTCGGCATCCTGGTCGTGACCGCTGGAGTCGCCCTCAAGCCGGGACCTCTGGACAGCCTCGAGACGGTCGAGAACCCGTTCGGCGCCACGGGCTGGTCAGGAGGCATCGTCGAGGTCGTCGAGATGGTGTCTGGCGGCGTGGTCGCGCTGGTCATCCTCGGCGCCGTCGCCAGCATGGGCGTGCGGACGTGGCGGGCGGGCCGGGTCGAGCGCGAGCAGATCAAGTGGATCATGTGTGACCTCGCGCTGGTCGCCCTCTTCATCGCGGGGTCGGGAGCGCTCCCGGAACCGTGGTCCTGGGCCAGCCTCCTGCTCGCGCTCGGGTCTCTCGCGGCCCTTCCCGCCGCCGCCGCCGTCGCGATCCTGCGGTACCGCCTCTACGACATCGATGCGGTCATCAACCGCGCGCTGGTCTACGCCGCGCTGACAGCGACGCTCGCGGCGACCTACCTCGGCGCCGTCCTGGTGCTGCAGCTCGTGCTCAGCGCCCTCACGGCCGGGTCCGGGCTGGCCGTGGCCGGCTCGACCCTCGCGACGGCGGCCCTGGTGCGTCCGGCGCGGGCGCGGATCCAGTCGGTCGTCGACCGGCGGTTCTTCCGCAGCAAGTACGACGCCGCGCAGACCCTCGCGCACTTCGGCGCACGGGTGCGAGAGGAAGTCGACCTGGACGCGCTCACCGCGGAGCTTCGCGACGTCGTCGTCGAGACGATGCAACCGTCCCACCTCAGGGTCTGGACCTGGGAGCAGACCACATGAGGTGGGCCGCGCGCGTGAGCTGGGCGCTGCCCGTTCTCAGCGCCGCGCTGATGGCGGTCGGGATCACCGCGGCCGCTGCCACCACCGCGACGACGGGCGCGGCATTCCTCGTCGGAACCCTCGCCTTCGCGGCACCCGTCGCGGCCTTCACGGTCGTCGGTGTCCTGATCACCTCACGCCGGCCGAACCACCTCGTGGGCTGGCTGCTGGCGACCATCGGCCTGCTCTTCGCCGTCGTCGTCGCCTGCAGCGCCGTGGCGAGCTGGGGACTGATCACCGGGGGGATCCCGCGCCACGCGGCCGAGTGGATCGACGTCGGGGGGGCGGCCTGGGTCGTCGCCCTCGGCCTGACCGGCACCCAGCTGCTCCTGCGGCTGCCGGACGGCACGCTGCCGTCCCCACGGTGGCGGTGGTACTCGCGGGCGACCCTGCTCCTGATCGCCGTCACGCTCGTCGGGGTCGCCACGACGACCGGGCCGGTCGAGGGTGTGGAGGGGACCACCAACCCCCTCGCGTCGGCGACGCTGAGCACGCTCGCGTTCGCCATCTTCGGGGTCATCATCGGCTTCGTCGTCAGCGTCATCGCGTTGGTCCTCCGGTACCGGCGAGCCTCCGGCCACGATCGGGCCCAGCTGCGCTGGGTGGCGCTCAGCGGTGCGATCTTCGTCCTCGTCTATGTCACGAACCTGAGCCTGCTCGGCCTGGTCGAGGAGGACAGCGTCGCCGCCGACGTGCTGACAGCGCTGATGCAGACGGCCTTCGCCGCACTGCCGCTCGGCATCGGCTTCGCCGTGCTCCGCCAGCGGCTCTACGACATCAACATCGTGATCAACCGCGCCCTCGTCTACGGCTCCCTGACCGCGATCCTCGCGAGCACCTACCTCGGGAGCGTGCTGCTGCTGCAGCTCGCGCTGAGCACGTTGACCGAGGGCTCGGGCGTCGCGGTCGCCGTCTCGACGCTCGCGACGGCGGCGGTCTTCCGACCGGCCCGGGGCCGGATCCAGGCGATCGTCGACCGGCGGTTCTTCCGGCGCAAGTACGACGCCGCCCGCATCCTCGAGCACTTCGGAGCCCGGGTGCGCGCCGAGGTCGACCTCGACCTGCTGACCGAGGAGCTCCGGGCCGTCGTCGTCGAGACCATGCAACCGGCTCACGTCACGCTCTGGACGACGGGTCGCCCTGGATGACCGGCGAGGCCGACCAGATCGACCTCGACGCTCGCACCGTGGAGCTCCGCGTCCACCCCACCGGAACTCGTAACGATTCTCCGACGCCGGGCCCGTAGACAAGGACCATCATGACGACCATGACCACGTCCCGGAAGCGCCGACTCCTCGGTCGCAAGCGAAGCGAGGGACCAGGGGTGCTGCCCGAGCGCGGCTCCCTCGCCAGGGTGACCCCGGAGTCGCCTGCGGTAGGGATCGCGCCCAACGACCCGCTGGTCGCCTACCTGCAGGGTGGCGCGGTCGACATCGAGGCCCTGGAGCTCGACTCGCCGGCGCTGCGCGAGCTCAAGGCCGCGGGCGTCAAGCTCGCCGTCCCGCTGATCAGTCAGGGCGAGCTGATCGGCGTGCTCCACCTGGGACCGCGGCTCTCGGAGCAGGAGTACTCCTCGGACGACCGCAAGCTGCTCGACGACCTGGCGGCCCAGGCCGCCCCGGCCCTGCGCATCGGGCAGCTGGTCCGCGAGCAGGAGGCCGAGGCCGCCATGCGGCAGCGCTTCGAGCAGGAGCTCGAGGTCGCCCACCTCATCCAGCAGCACTTCCTGCCCAAGAAGCTGCCGGACGTCCCGGGCTGGCAGATCGCGGCGTACTACCGCCCGGCCCGCGAGGTCGGTGGTGACTTCTACGACGTGATCCCGCTACCCGACGGGAGGATCGGCTTCGTCGTCGGCGACGTGACCGACAAGGGCGTCCCGGCGGCCCTGATCATGTCCGCGACCCGCAGCCTGCTGCGCGCCTCGGCGCAACGGCTGATCGAGCCCGGTCTGGTGCTGGAACGCCTGAACGAGCAGATGTGCCCGGACATGCCCGAGAAGATGTTCGTGACCTGCTTGTACGGCGTCCTCGAGCCGAGCACCGGTCACCTTCGCTTCGCCAACGCCGGCCATGACGTCCCCTATGTAGCGACGGCGAACGGGATCGTGGAGCTGAGGGCGCGAGGCATGCCGCTCGGCCTGATGACCGGCATGGTCTACGAGGAGAAGGAGCTGACCCTCGCCCCCGGCGACCGGGTCCTGCTCCACTCCGACGGGATCGCCGAGGCACACGACCAGGACCGGGAGATGTTCGGGTTCCCGCGACTGGCACAGACGATGGCCGACGCGCCGACCGGAGAGAGCCTCATCCACCACGTCCTCGACGTCCTGGAGGCCTTCACCGGCGCCGATCACGAGCAGGAGGACGACATCACCATGGTCTCCCTGGAGCGGGCCGCCGAGGGTGTCGCCGAGCGATCGGGCCCCGACCTGGTGGCCGAGTTCGCGCTCGAGAGCGCTCCGGGCAACGAGCGCACCGCGATCGCTCAGGTCGAGCAGGCGGTCGCGGGCACCGGGCTCAACCCGGCTCAGCTCGAGAACCTCAAGACGGCGGTGGGCGAGGCCACGATGAACGCGATGGAGCACGGCAACCAGTACCGCGCCGACCGTCCGGTCCGCATCCGGGTGCTGCGGGACCAGACCAGCCTGCGCGTCCGGGTCATCGACCAGGGCGAGCTGGTCGCGCTGCCCGAGCCGGAGGCGCCCGACCTGGAGGCCAAGCTCGAGGGGCAGCAGAAGGCGCGGGGGTGGGGGATGTTCCTGATCGAGAAGCTCGTCGACAAGACGCACGTGAGCGGTGAGGACGGCGGCCACACCCTTGAGCTCGTCGTCCACCTGGAAGGAGTCAGCGATGATGCGTGAGCTCGAGGTGGCCGTCCGTCAGCGCGACGGGCTCGCCGTGATCGACCTCGCCGGCGACGTGAGCTCGTCGGCGGAAGGCGCTCTCAACGTCGGCTACGAGCAGGCCGCCGACGGCGGTGGCGACATCGCCCTGAACTTCGGGGACGTCGACTACATCAACAGCACGGGAATCGCCCTGATCGTGGGGGTGCTGGCGCGTGCCCGCAAGAGCGGGATCGGGGTCCGGGCGTTCGGGCTCTCGGAGCACTACCGAGGGATCTTCGAGATCACCCGGCTCTCGGACTTCATGACCATCACCGACGACGAAGCCGGCGCCCTCGGCGCCGGCGAGAGGAGCTCCGATGCCTGATCAGGCCACCACGTTCGAGGTCCGCGGCCCCTCCGCCACGACCCAGATCATCGACATCACCGGCGACATCACCGCCCAGAGCGAGGACGTCCTCATGGACGCCTACGGTCGTGCGAGCCAGCCCGGCGTCAAGGCGATCGTGCTGAACTTCAGCACCCTCGACTACATGAACAGTGGCGGGATCGGCTTGCTCGTCACGGTGCTGGTGCGGGCCCAGCGACAGCGCCAGCGCGTGCTCGCCTACGGACTCTCGGAGCACTACCGGCAGATCTTCGAGCTGACCCGGCTCGACGAGGCCGTCCTGCTCCACGACACGGAGGCGGGGGCGCTCCACGCCGCCGACCGGTCATGAGCGAGCAGGTCCCGACCCCCGAGGAGCGGAACGCGGCCCGCAGCGCCACCAACTGGGCGAAGGCGGTCACCGGGCTCAAGACGTCCGCGGTTCCGGAGGGAGCGATCAACCGCAACGTCGAAGGACGCCGTCTCGCCTCGCCCGTCCAGGGCTTCGGGAAGATGTGGCAGAAGACCTATCGCGTGCGCATCCCGTCCGAGAAGGCCACCGCTGCGACCCTGATCGAGACCTGGAAGCGCCGCTTCCCGGAGTTCTGGCCGGAGGGCAACCGCTTCTACGGGCCCCTGACCGGGATCGCCCCGGGCGAGGTCGCGGTGCTCAACGTGAGCATGCCCGGGCGGCTGACGCTGTCCACCGGAGTCATGGTGCTGTACGCCGACGAGGAGTCCTTCACGTTGATGACACCCGAGGGCCACATGTTCGCGGGGTGGATCACCTTCAGCGCAGCCGAGGTCGACGGTCACACCCTGGCGCAGGCTCAGGTCCTGATGCGCGCCAGCGACCCGCTCTTCGAGCTCGGGCTCAGCCTCGGCGGCCACCGGCAGGAGGACGTGTTCTGGCAGCACACCCTGACCTCCGTAGCGGCGCACTTCGGCCATCACGGCGACGTCGAGACCTCCGTGGTCTGTGTCGACCGACGGCGCCAGTGGCGGCGCTGGGGCAACATCACGAAGAGCTCGGCGATCAGCTCGGCCCTCTACGTGTTCGGAGCCCCCGGACGCGCCATCAGGGCCAGCTCTCGGGGGTCCAAGGCCTGATCAGCAGGATTGAGCCGACCGGGTGCGACCCACCTGATATTCCCCAGGAGGTCAAGGCTGCGATGGTGAGCGTCATCCCGCTGTGCAGCCGAGGGTCGACTGCGCCCACGTCCGCGGCGAATCGTGGACGAGTGGGTGAGCGGTCCCACCGCGCACGATCTGGCCAGATGGGGCGATCCGCGCCCGGGGTTCTGCCCGTGATGACCAACCCGCGCTCCGGCGACGCGTCGACCAGGACGACCGGCGCACCTTCCGCTGTCAGGACCGCTTCCAGGTCGCGCAGCGCCATCGAAGCAACGTCCGCGACCCCGTGCGCAAGGACGTACTCATGCCACGGACCGCACGCAGCCACTGGCAGCGCGGCAAGCGACCAGCCCGTTCAGGTGTCAGACAAGGGTTGCGTGCTCAGCCGCGTCGCGGAAGAGTGATGCCGTCACCGCGGTAGTCACCGAGGCCGCCTGACGGTTTCGGGCGCCCGGCTGGCGAGCCTCCCCGTCGAGGAGGAAGATCATGCTGGAAAGAGGAACTGTCACCGCCAACATCCCGGCCGCGAACCTTGCACGCGCACGCGAGTTCTACGCTGACAAGCTCGGCCTCGAGCCCTTCCACGAGATGGAGGGCGTCATGTTGTTGTACCGCACGGCAGCCGGTTCTGCGTTCAGCGTCTACCAGACCGAGTTCGCGGGCCAGGCCGGCCACACCGTCGCCCAGTGGCACGTCTCCGACGTGGACTCCGTCGTTCGTGACCTCATCGAGAAAGGGGTCGCCTTCGAGCACTACGACATGCCGGGAGTGAGCTGGAACAACAGCGTCGCGTCGATGGAGGGCATGGGCAAGGCCGCCTGGTTCAAGGACAGCGAGAGCAACATCCTCTGCATCGATGACGGCTTCCCGGGAGAGCCCGGCAGCTGAGCGAGCTCGACGAAGAACCCGCCGCCCTCCGACCGTGTGCGGCAGCGCCGTCTCGACCGAGACGGCCAGCGGCGACTGGGCAGCGCTGGAGAGGGATGGCGCGTCGCTCCCCCCTTGGTCAAGGCAGCAGGACGAGCTTGCCGACGTGTTCACGCCGCTCGAACTGCTCATGCGCGGCACGGACCGCCTCGAGCGGGAAGGTGCGCGCTACCACGGGCGACACCTCGCCGGCGTTCGCCGCGGCGACCAAGACCTCGAACTGGTCAGGCGTGTGCATCGTGGAGCCGAGCAGCGAGATCGAGCGCAGGTAGAGCCGCCGCAGGTCCAGCTCGATCACCGGCCCCGCCACGGCTCCGGCAACGACCCAGCGTCCCCCGCGCGCGTACGTGCGGCATCACCGTGGCCACGAGTCCGCCAGCCACGACGTCGGCGACCACGTCCAGCCCGTCGGGCACCAGCTCGGCCAGCTGCTGGCCGACGTCACCCTGCTTGCGGTCGACCACCTCGTCGGCCCCGGCCCCCCGGACCGCAGCAGCCTTCCCTCCCGACGTCAGCGCGATCACCCGCGCCCCGCGCCCGGACGCGAGCCCGACCAGCGCCAGCCCGACCCCACCGGAGGCACCGCTCACCAGCACGGTCTCCCCGGAACGCACCCGCGCCCGCTCCAGCATCCCGGTGGCCGTGCCGTAGGAGATCGGCAGGCAGGCCAGCTGCTCATCGGTCAGCGGTGAGCCGGTCACGTCGTGGACCCGCTCGGCCCGCACCAGCACCTGCTGGGCGTACCCGCCGTCGGCCTCGCTGCCGAGGACCTCCTCGACCAGCGGCTCCGGGCCCTCGGAGTAGCGCAGCACCGGGTCGAGCAGCACGCGGCGCCCCACGAGTACCTCGTCCACGCCCTCGCCGACCCGGGCGACGCGGCCGCACACGTCGGCGCCCAGGATGCGGGGAAAGTCGATGGGGCCGAGCCAGCCAGCGGGCGCCTGCGCACCGTAGGCCCCCGATCTCGTCCACACGTCGGTGTTGTTGATCGACACCGCCGTCACGTCGACGACGACCTCGCCCGGGCCGGGCTCGGGGGCGGCGACCTCGCGCAGCTCGAGAACCTCGGGACCACCGAAGCGGGTCAGCAGGACAGCACGCACCGGGAGCCTCCACGAGTTCGGGTGCCCATCCTGGCCCGCCTCCGCCGTCCGCCTCAAGTCACCTTGACCTGGCACCCGGAGCCTCTCGGTCCCGACTGACGAACCCCCGCGCCAACACCTCGGGCCGCGCCGATGTCACGGGGTGGCTCAACGCCGCGAGACAGGTCCTCGAGGTGCGGGCGACCGCTACGTCGACGAGTGCTCCGGTCGGGCCACGGCCGGTGAGGCGACGACCGGCATCAGGAGGTGCACGTCGGGACTGGCGTGGCCTCGTGGCGAGGGCGTGCGCCTGGTGTGCTGCGAAGAGGTGTGGGGCCAGCCAGGCCGCCCCGAGGCCCGCACCCACGGTCACGGGGACCGCGCGAGCCGGCCTGCCGTGATCGGGCTATCCCTGGACCCGGCCCGAGACGTCGCCGCCGACTCCGAGCTCGTTGCCGTCAGCGTCGCGGAAGACGTACTTCCGGACCGTTCCGTACCTCTCGACCTCGACCGGTGCGATCCCCCGTTCCGCGATCGCGGCTGCCGCGGCCACCGGATCGTCGACCCAGATCATGCTGACCCCGCCGCCGGCGCGCTCGGGGTCTTCGACGACGTAGACATACCTCCCCTCGGCCAGCTGCCAGACCGCCTCGAGGTCGTTGGGGTAGAACGAGGCCTCGACGCCGAGCACGAGCTCGTACCACCTGACGGCGGCCGCGTAGTCGGTCACCGGGATGCCAGCGAAGACCCCGACTGCCATTCCGCCTCCTGTTCTCGGGCCCACGTGGGATTTCGAGACGCTCGCCGCGCTCGTTCCTCGGTCCACCTCGCTCAGCGTACGGTCGGCGCGTAGCCCTCGTCTGCCAGCCAGCTGCGGGCGCGTCCGCGCTGGCGCTCGTTGGAGAACAGGTGCCACCACGTCATCAGGTCGGGGCGGTGGGAGAGCTGGTCCCAGAAGCGCCGGAAGGCGCCCCGTCCGACGATGGCGCGCCCCAGCCGCTCGGCGAAGGGGTCGTCGCCGAGGTCCGCGATGAACAGCTCCATGTCGTGGTAGCCGTCGCGGGACCCCACGCACTCCACCGCCAGCCACCGATCGGGATCACGTTGACTTCCTGCCCGGCATCGGCGGAGTGCGCGAGCAGCTCGTGAGACCAGACCTGACCGGTGGCGAGATCGACCTGGCACCGCCCCGGAGGGGGTCCCCCTCCAGCGTCGTGGCGAGATCCTCGAGATCCACCGGCAACGCGCGGAGCATCGGCGTCGCACCGTCACCTGTTGCCGCCATCAGAGCCGCCACCAGCTCGCGGTCACCGGCCCAGCCGCGTCGGACCAGCGCCTCGACACAGGGCGGACCACGGCTCCTGGTTCAGGACGCTGAGCAGTCCCGGGCCGTCGCCCTGGGCGATCACGGCACGCAGCTGCCTCAGCGGATCTCGCTCATTCATCGTCCGGCCCTACCTCCAGTCCGTTCTTCGCCACCCTCTCGTCCCGTTCCCGGACCAGCTCTCGCCTGCGGCGCGACACCAGCAGCGCAGGGTCCCCGACCCGGAGCGAGCCGTAGGTCAGGGTCCGGTCGATCCCCGCTGCCCGGATGAGCGACTGCGCCCGGTCCGAGACCGACCCGGTGATGCCGAAGTGGGCGAGCAGGTCCTGGCTCGACATCGTCGACCGGTATCCACCGACGGTGTGGTTCGCCGTGCCGACCACCCACGCGACCGCCGCCGCCCCGCGGACCGGCGAGGCCTTGCGGCGGAACAGCGCCGGGTCGTTGCTCGCCGCCCGGGCCAGGAAGCGGCGCATCGCCGTGCGGTGCTCGCGGTCCAGGACCGAGTCGGCGCAGGCGTCGCACTCGTCGAGGATCGCCTGGACCGTTGGCCGGATCCCTTCGCTGATGCCGCTCCACTCGAAGTCCTCGTCAGGGAGCGGTGCGCCATCGAGCATCATCAGCGCCTCGACGCCCCCGACCTCGATCGCGAGGTACTCCAGGAGCACCTCCCCGTCACTGAAGTGCTCGAGCCGCTGGGACTTCAGGACCGCCTCGGCCAGGCCGGCCATCGCCTGCTGCCGGTCGCTGGCGATCAGCCTCAGGTACCCGGGCTCGTACTGGTCGACCGCGGCCAGGGTCTGGTCGGTGAGGGCGCCGCGGATGTTGTTGCGGTCGTGGCAGTAACGGATGTAGGCGCGCAGGAGGTCCGGCAGCTTCGCCAGGTACGTCGGCTCCGCGATCACCTTGCGGGGGAACCAGTCCGCCAGCAGCAGCTCCACGGTCACCACGCTCCACCGGAACGGGTCACCGGTCGCATAGGAGGTGCTGAACCACAAGACGCTGCCCAGCAGGTCCCGCTCGTCCTCGCCCTCCAGCTGCGCACCGAACGAGGAGGCGAAGAACGCGTCCACGATCGCCACCTTCTCCAGCTCCGACCAGACCTTGACGGCGGGCGCCGCGCCGCCGGATGGAAGCATCCGAAGCATCCACTCCACGAGGGGGCGGCACATGGGCCAGCTGTCCGAGGTCGGCGGCGGGAGCAGCTGCGTGCCGGAGGCGATGGCCGCCTCGACCGCGGCCCGCGCCGCAGCCGGGTCTCGCCGCGTCAGCGACTGGTCGGGGTCCTCGAGCAGCGTCCCCATCCTGATCGCCAGGTCCTCCAGGGGCTCGCCGACCACGAACGCGTCCTTGACCACGGTGCCGAGGTTGTGATCGACGTAGACCAGCGCCGACAGCGGGTGCCCCGACGGCAACGTCACCCCGAGGAGGTAGTCGTCCCCGTCCCCCAGCACATGGGTCAGGAACCACACGTCCGGTTCCACCCGGGCTTGGCCGAGCCCGCGCAGCCAGTCCGGCACGGGGTGTCGCCTCGTGGCCAGCTCACGGCCGATCCGAGCCGCCATCACCTCGTCGGTGCCGAGCGCCTGCACCACCATCAACGCTGCCGTGGTCTCCGCGTACGGCGTCCCGATGAACGAGTCGACCAGGTCGCTGAGGCCGAGTCCCTCCCCATCGGGGGTGAACGGGTCGGCGCTGCGCGGGTCCGTGACCTCGGCGAACCCGCTGATGACCGCGAGGAAGTCCAGCGGCTCCCCCGTGCGCAACGCCGTACGTAGGGTCTGCAGCAGCTGCGGGTCCTCCGGTGCATGCTGGGTGCCCGTCGTCCGGGCCGTCCGGGTCCGCCGCTGCGGCTGTCCCCGCCCTCGACCGTGGCTCTTCTTCGGCACCCGTCAAGCCTAGGCGGTGGCCGGGCCGCCGCTCGGACCGACCGGCCGGTGGCGCCACGAGGTGGGCGCGCACCGGCGCAACCGTCAGCGATCGGCGTCCCGTGCCTGCCTCAACAGCTGCACCTCGTCCTCGAGGACGAGCACCTTGGCGACGCCGGCCAGGTTCAGACCCTGGCTCAGCAGCGCGCTGATGCGGTGCAGCCGTGCGACGTCGGCGGGGCTGTAGAGCCGGGTGCCACCGGGGGTCCGGTCCGGGTCGAGGAGGCCCCGGCGCTCGTAGACGCGCAGGTTCTGGATCGTCAGGGAGGTCAGCTGTGCGGCCACCGAGATCGCGAACACGCCCTGGGACTGCTCGTGCATCGTCCCGGCCCCTCCTTCGCATCCGTCCGGAAAATTTTCGTGCTGCTGCCTTGATCCGTCACACCGCTTGCGTTATATAAAACCTATAACCGCAGCGTCAGATCTGATGTGACGCTACCGCCTCATCCGCCCAGGAAGGAAGGACCCACCATGTTGATCCGCACCGCCGACCCGTTCCGTGACCTCGACCGTCTCACGCAGCAGGTCCTCGGCACCACCAACCGTCCCGCGGTGATGCCGATGGATGCGTGGCGTGAGGGCGACGAGTTCGTCATCGAGTTCGACCTGCCCGGCGTCTCTGCGGAGAGCATCGACCTGGACGTCGAACGCAACGTGCTGACCGTGCGGGCCGAGCGCGTCGCCCGCAACGGCGACTGGGAGATGCTGGCCTCCGAGCGTCCGCGCGGGAGTGTTCAGCCGTCAGCTCGTGCTGGGCGACAACCTCGACCTCGCGAAGATCGAGGCCGGCTACGAGGGCGGCGTGCTGCGCCTGCGAGTCCCGGTGGCCGAGCGGGCCAAGCCGCGCAAGATCCAGGTCAGCGCCGGCACCGACGCCGACCGCGCGGCGATCCGCGCCTGACCAGCGTCTCCGAGGGCAGGTGGGGCTCGGCGGCCGTACGCCGTGATCGCCGAGCCCCACCTCCGCTCATCGTGACTCCGCCACGGGCCAGGCCTTGTCGGATCAGCGGTCGGATGGGGCCGTCTTGTGCTGCTGGTCGGGACGGTGGCGGTGCGGTGAGCAGAGCCTCGTCAGGAAGGCGGCGCGGCCGGGTCGGCGAGGACGTCTCGCCAGGAGTGCTCGGGCGCGTAGCCGAGCAGGTCGCGAGCCTTCTCGATGGAGTAGAAGGTCTCGTCGCGGCCCAGCGGACGACGGAGCTCGACGCCGTCGTAGAAGCGGTCCCGGACCTCCTGGGTCGTCGCGGCGACCGACAGGTCGGCGTTGGCGACGTTGAAGACCTCGTAGCCCAGCCCGTCGACCTCCAGGCAGCGCTGCACCATCTGGCCAAGATCGCGGGTGTCGATGTAGGCGAAGATGTTGCGGCGTCGCAGGGCGGGGTCGGCGAGGAAGGCGCCGAACAGCTCGGCGTACTCGTGGGGCTCGATGACGTTGTTGATCCGCAACCCGTAGATGTCGGCGCCGGTGCGGGCCTGGAAGGAGCGTGCGGTCGCCTCTCCGGCGACCTTCGACATCGCATAGGCGTCCTCCGGCACGGTCGGGTGCTCCTCGTCGACCGGCACGTACTCGGGGCGCCGCTCGCCCTGGGCGAAGCAGATGCCGTACGTCGTCTCCGAGGAGGCGAAGATGACCTTCGAGATGCCGAGCCGGGTCGCAGCCTCGAGCACGTTGAAGGTGCTCAGCACGTTCGTCGCGTAGGTCCGCGCGTCGGAGGAGAGCAGGATCGAGGGCACCGCCGCGAAGTGCACGACGGCGTCGTAGGCCGGCGTCTGCGCCAGGTCCAGCTCCTCCATCCGCGCCAGCCCGGCGAGGGCCGAATAGGTCTCGCCGGCGTCCGTCAGGTCGACCCTCAGGTCGGCGACCCCCGGGTGCCGCAGCGGGACGAGGTCTGCGTTGGTCACCTGGTGACCCTGCTCGGCGAGGTAGGGAGCCACGTGCTTGCCGGCCTTGCCGCTACCGCCGGTGAAGAAGATGCGCATGCCCTGCCCAACCACGGGCCAGGCCTGGCTCTTCCCACCGCGTCGCAATCGGTGACGCTCTAGCGCCGGGATCGGGCGAAGTCCTAGCCTGACTCCGTGGCAGCACGATCATCGGTGTCGCAGACCAGCTTCGCGACCAGCGCCGACGGGACCAGGATCGCCTATCAGGTCGACGGGTCGGGTCCTCCGCTGGTGCTGGTCGACGGCGGTCTGGCCCACCGCGCCCAGGGGCTCACCCCGGGACTGCGGCCGCTGCTGGTGGACCGGTTCACCGTGTGCTCCTACGACCGGCGTGGGCGCGGCGAGAGCGGGCCGGGGGCCACGCCCCACACAGTCGAGCGCGAGGTCGAGGACCTGGTCGCGGTTCTGGAGGCCACCGGTGGCGCCGCCCACGTCTTCGGCTACTCCGCCGGCGCGGCGCTGGTGCTCGAGGCCGCCCGGCGCGGCGCCCCTGTGCTGCGGCTGGTCTGCTACGAGGTGCCGTTCATCCTCGATGACAGCCAGCCCGTCGACGACCCGGACTTCGCCCAGCGCCTGCAGGAGCTCGTCGAGGACGGTCGTCGCGGCGAGGCGGTGACCACGTTCTTGAAGTTGATGGAGGTGCCCGCGCCGATCCGGTTGCTGCTGCGGCTCCTCCCGCTGTGGAGGGGCATGACCGCGGTGGCCCACACGCTCCCGTACGAGTTCGCGTTGCTCGGCCCGTTCCGGCAGCAGCAGGCGTTGCCGTCCGGTTACTACGACTCGGTCACCGCCGAGACCCTGATGGTCACCGGCGACAAGAGCTACACCTACATGCGCCACGCGCAACCTCTGATCGCCGCCGCACTGCCGCACGGACGGGTCGAGCACCTGCCCGGCCAGACCCACGACGTCAAGCCTCGGGCCGTCGTCCCCCTCCTCGTCGACCACCTGCTCGCGACGTCCTGAGCGTGACGACCCCGCGCCGCTCCGAGGGGGCGGTCGTGGGCGACGCGCGAGCACCCGGCGGGGATACTCCGGCAGCATCGGGGCCCTCGCCCCGGCGGGTTAGCGTGTCGCCGCCTCCCACTTCGGGTCGGCACCAGTCCCCTGGGAGAGAACACGTGAAGAAGTACCTCATCGGCGCCGCAGCAGCGCCCCTGTGCGCGCTCGGCCTCACCGCCGTCGTCGCCGTCCCGGCCTCGGCCGCCTCGCCGAGCTGCGTGGAGAAGAAGGAGTTCCGCCAGGTCGAGCGGGGCATGAGCAAGGCCCGCGTCGCCAACATCTTCGACATCGGCGGCCGGCAGACCTCGGTCTACAGCATCAGCGGGACCCGCTACGAGTCCCGCTCGTACCGTTCGTGCACCAGGTACGGCTCGGTCTACATCGACTTCGAGGATGGTCGGGTCAGCTCTCGCATGGCCTTCTGGTGAGCCTCGACTGAAAGCTCCACTCGGCCCGGTCCTGCTTGCGGGGCCGGGCCGAGTCGCGTCCGAACCGCACCGACCCGGCCCTCACTGGTCGCTCACGGGCTACAGCCCGCACCATGCGAAGCCGATACCCTCCTCAGGGGTGGACACGTCACCCGACGAGCAGGTCCGCCGCCCGTCCGCGCCTCGAACCGAGAGATGGTCCACCCACCAGGAGCGCAACCGTGCTGGCACTAGCCGAAGACAGCCGTATCCGCAGCCTTGCGGCGATGGCGCGCGCGCTGAGCCGCCCCGACCCGCTGCTGCGTCTGCTCGAGGTCGCCGCACAGGAGGCCTGCACCGCCCTGGGAGCGAGCACCGTCTCGATCAGCCGCCTCGAGCCCGGCGGGGCGACCGTGCGCACCATCATCAACGTCGGCGAGCTCGGCCCCACCGAGGAGCGGTGGCCCGAGGACGAGACCTACCCGCTGGCGGACTTCGGCAACCTCGGCCAGGTCATCGAGGACCGCACGACCTGGGTGGCTAGCCTCGACGACCCCACCAGCGACCCGACCGAGCTCCAGCTGCTGCGCGAGCTGGAGAAGGGGTCCGCGCTGGGCTCCCCGATCCTGGTCGACGGCTCCCTGTGGGGTGAGTTCTACGCCACCCAGGACGTCGATCAGACCTGCTTCGACGTCGGCGACGTCGACTACGTCGAGGCGCTGATCGCCATCCTGGGAGGTGCGCTGGCCCGCACGCTGCGCGAGGAGAACCTCGAGCGGCTCGCGTTCTGCGACCCCCTCACGGGCCTGGCCAACCGCCGCGCCCTCGACCAGCACGCCGCGGAGGTGTGGAAGGTGCCCGCCGGGATCTCGCGCAGCGTCACCGTCCTGGCGGTCGACATCAACGGGCTGAAGGAGGTCAACGACGGCTGGGGTCACCCCGCGGGCGACGAGCTGATCGCGGCGGTCGCCGACGCCCTGCGGGTCGCGTTCGCGCCGATGACCGGCAGCCTCGTCGCGCGAGTCGGCGGCGACGAGTTCACGGTGCTGGTCAGCGGCTACACCCCCGCGTCGGTGATCGAGGTCGCCAACGCGCTGTGCCGTCGCTCCTGGACCTTCGGCCACGGCGCGGGCATCTCCTGCGGCGCGGCCAGCATCGAGGTCACCGCCGAGGGGCGCCTGCCCCCCGCGGCCGTGTTCGCCGCCGCCGACCACGCCCAGTACGTCGCCAAGCGGGCCCGCCTGACCTCGGCTGTGGTCGTCGAGCCCGGTCGCGCCCGCTGACGTCGGCGCGCGCGGGCCGCCAGCGGCGAGCGCCGAGCGCCGACCGGCGACCGGCGACCGGCGACCGCCATGTAACGCTGAGTTACTTCGCCTGGTGCGGACGCGCAACGCGGCACCGGGCGAAGTAACTCAGCGTTACAGCTCGGTCGGCCGCGCGCGACCGCCCCCAAACCGCGCCGCCCGGATTGCCCGGACGCGCGCGGGTGCCCCTAGGGTGCGCAGATGACAGACACCACGCCCAAGGACCTCTCGGCCGAGCTCGGCGTCACCGCGAAGTCGATCCGGGAGTGGCTGCGCGCGGAGGGGCACACCTTCCCGGAGAACAAGCCGTGGCAGCTCAGCGAGGACCAGTCCCGACAGGTGCGCAAGCACTTCGCGAAGAGCTGAGGCGGGCCGGGGCTCGGGCTCAGAGGAGCTGGGAGACGCCGGCGGCGACGGCGGTCCAGAACGGCACCGCGAGCAGGAGTCCCCACAGCACGCCGCGTCCCAGACCGCTCGCCGGCAACGTCGCGTCCCCGCCCATCCAACCCGCAGCGGAGGCGCGGGAGAGGTCGGCGGAGACGGGGGCATAGGACGTCATGCACCGAGTATCGGCACATCCGAACCCCGACTTCAGGGTTTCGCCGAAAAGTTTTCCGACGCGTCGCCTCCCCGTCACCACCCAGCCGGCTCGGTCTTCTCGGCCGTCGTTCGCCGTGGCAGGCTGACGCGCATGAGCACCGACCCCGCCGCCCGGACCGACCTCGAGCTCGACGGCCACGCGGGGGTCCTGCGCGGCACCCGGTGGAGTGATCCCACCGGCGGCGACCCGACCTACGTCGCCGTGCTCGTCCACGGCTACGGCGAGCACGTCGGACGCTACGAGCACGTCGCCGACCGGCTGGTCGCCGACGGAGCCGTCGTCCACGCCCTCGACCACGTCGGGCACGGCCGCAGCGACGGGGAGAGGGTGCTGATCGAGGACTTCGAGCCGGTCGTGGCCGACGTCCACCGGCTGGTGGAGCGGGTGCGCACCGAGCACCCCGGCCTACCGGTCGTGCTCGTCGGGCACTCGATGGGCGGGCTGATCGGCGCACGGCACGCCCAGCTGCACCCGGCGGACCTGGCCTGTGTGGTGCTCTCGGGACCCGTCCTGGGCAGCTGGGCGCCGGTCACCGAGCTGCTGGCCCTCGAGGAGATCCCGCCGACGCCGATCGACCCGAGCACCCTGAGCCGCGATCCTGCCGTCGGCACGGCCTACGAGGCCGACGACCTGGTCTGGCACGGCGACTTCAAGCGCCCGACCATCGCGGCGCTGCTGGCCGCGATGAAGACCCTCGGCGCCGGGGGAAGGCTGGAGGTGCCGACGCTGTGGCTGCACGGCGAGTCCGACCAGCTCGTGCCGATCGAGGCCACCCGGGCCGGCTGGGAGGCGATCCGGGCCGAGGACGGCGAGGAGCGGTCCTTCCCCGACGCCCGGCACGAGATCTTCAACGAGACCAACCGCGACGAGGTGCTCGACGTCGCGCTGGAGTTCGTCCACCGCCACCTCTGAGCGGGATCCGGTCGAGCAGCGGGAGGATCAGAGCAGCGAGCGGTAGATCCCGATCGTGGTCTCGGCGATCGCGGGCCAGCTGAACGACTGCTCGGCGCGCACCCTGCCGGCCCGCCCGTAGGCCGCGGCGCGCACCGGGTCCGACACGGCCTCGCGCAGCGCCGCGGCGAGGTCCGCGACGTAGCGCTCGGGCTCCAGCGGCGTGCCGGTGCCGTCGTCGGCCTGCTCGATCGGGACCAGCCAGCCGGTCTCGCCGGGCACGACGACCTCGGGGATGCCGCCGGTGGCGGTGGCGACCACGGCGGTCTCGCAAGCCATCGCCTCGAGGTTGACGATGCCCAGCGGCTCGTAGATCGAGGGGCAGGCGAAGACGGTGGCCGCGCTGAGCAGCGCCACCACGTCGGCGCGGGGCAGCATCTCGCCGATCCAGACGACGCCCTCGCGCTCGGCGGCCAGGCCGGCCACGAGCGTCTCGACCTCGGCCGCGATCTCGGGGGTGTCGGGCGCGCCCGCGCACAGCACCAGCTGCACGCCGGGCGGGAGCGCCGCCGCGGCCCGCAGGAACAGCGGCAGACCCTTCTGGCGGGTGATCCGGCCGACGAAGATGACGCTGGGACGGTCCGGGTCGACGCCGAGCGCGCGCACCCGGTCGGGGTCGCTGACCGGTGACCACGACGTGGTGTCGATGCCGTTGTGCACCACGTGGACCTTCGCCGGGTCGACGTCGGGGTAGCTGCGCAGCACGTCGTCGCGCATCGCCGCGCTCACCGCGACGACCCCCGCGGCCGCCTCGTAGGCGGTGCGCTCCACCCAGCTCGACACGGCGTAGCCGCCGCCGAGCTGCTCGGCCTTCCAGGGCCGCATCGGCTCGAGGCTGTGGGCACTGACCACGTGCGGCACGCCGTGCAGCAAGGAGGCGAGGTGGCCGGCCAGGTTGGCGTACCAGGTGTGGGAGTGCACCAGGTCGGCACCGGCGCAGCCACCGACCATCTCGAGGTCGACGCCCAGGGTGCGCACCGCCGCGTTCGCGCCGGCCAGGCCGGGCGGGTCCGCGTAGCCGGTCGTGCCCGGCTCGTCGCGTGGCGGCCCGAAGCAGTGGACGCGGGCGTCGAGGTCGCCGCGCGAGCGCAGCGCCCGCACCAGCTCGTCGACATGGACACCGGCCCCGCCGTAGACCTCGGGCGGATACTCACGAGAGAGCACGTCGATGCGCATGAGGGCGAACCTACTGCGCTGACACCCTCTCCCGCATCCGGCTCGATCCGTCTAGGTTCTCCTCATGCGCACCACGTCGAACCGCAAGAACGTCCTCGCGATCGTCCTGGCCGGGGGTGAGGGCAAGCGGCTGATGCCGCTGACCGCAGACCGGGCCAAACCGGCCGTACCCTTCGGCGGCATCTACCGCCTCATCGACTTCGCCCTGTCCAACGTCGTCAACTCGGGCTACCTCAAGGTCGTCGTGCTGACGCAGTACAAGTCGCACAGCCTGGACCGCCACATCACCACCACGTGGCGGATGTCGACCCTGCTGGGCAACTACGTCACCCCGGTGCCGGCCCAGCAGCGGGTGGGCAAGAGGTGGTACCTCGGCAGCGCCGACGCCATCTTCCAGTCGCTGAACCTGCTCAACGACGAGAAGCCCGACATCGTCGTCGTGGTCGGCGCCGACCACGTCTACCGCATGGACTTCGCCCAGATGGTCGACCACCACGTCGCGATCGGCGCCTCGTGCACCGTGGCGGCCATCCGCCAGCCGATCGAGCTGGCCGACCAGTTCGGCGTCATCGACATCGATCACGCCGCCCCGGAGCGGATCCGCGCCTTCCTGGAGAAGCCCACCGACCCGCAGGGACTGCCGGACTCCCCCGATGAGGTGCTGGCCTCGATGGGCAACTACGTCTTCGACGCCGAGGCGTTGCGCGAGGCCGTGACCCGCGACGCCGAGGACGAGTCGAGCAAGCACGACATGGGCGGCGACATCGTGCCGTGGTTCGTCTCGCAGGGCGACGCGGCGGTCTATGACTACCAGGACAACGACGTCCCGGGATCGACCGACCGCGACCGCGGCTACTGGCGCGACGTCGGGACGATGCGCTCCTACTACGCCGCTCACATGGACCTCGTCGCGCCGCTGCCGGTCTTCAACCTCTACAACTCCGCGTGGCCGATCTACACCAGCTACGGCGCCCAGCCGCCGGCCAAGCTCGTCGCCGGCGCCGACGGCAGCCAGGTGACGACCTACAACTCGATCCTCTCCCCCGGTGCGCTGGTCACCGGCGGCAGCGTCAACAACTCCATCCTCTCGCCGAGCTGCCGCGTCGAGGCCGGGGCCGAGGTGAGCGACTCGGTGCTGCTGCCCGGCGTGTGCGTCGGTGCGGGCGCGGTCGTGCGCAACGCGATCCTGGACAAGAACGTGGTGGTGCCCCCCGGGGCGAGGGTGGGGGTCGACCCCGCCGAGGACGAGGCCCGCGGCTTCGTCGTCGACGACGGGCTGACCATCCTGGCCAAGGACCAGCAGGTCCCGGCCCCCGAGGTCGCCCCGTGAGCGAGGACCGCGCGGGCACGCGCGCACGCGACGAGGACCTCGTCGACGTCGCCCACCTCGTCACCGCCTACTACACCGAGCGGCCCGACCCCCAGGGCGACGCCTGGGTCGACCAGCAGGTCGTCTTCGGCACCAGCGGGCACCGAGGCAGCAGCTTGTCGACCTCGTTCAACGAGGACCACATCCTGGCCACGACCCAGGCGATCTGCGAGTACCGCCGCGAGCAGGGCTACGACGGCCCGCTGTTCGTCGGGCGCGACACCCACGCGCTCTCCGAACCGGCCTGGGCGACCGCCCTGGAGGTGCTGGCCGCCAACGACGTGACCGTCCTGGTCGACGACCGCGACGCCTACACCCCGACGCCGGCGGTCTCGCACGCGATCCTGCGCGCCAACGCCGGCAAGGACCTCGCCCGCGGCAAGGGTCTGGCCGACGGCATCGTCGTGACGCCCTCGCACAACCCGCCGCGTGACGGCGGCTTCAAGTACAACCCGCCCCACGGCGGACCGGCCGACTCGGACGCAACGTCGGTGATCGCCGCGCGCGCCAACGAGCTGCTGACCGCCGGGCTCGGCGAGGTCCGCCGGATCCCGTTCGCGCGGGCCCGGGCCGCCGCCGGCGGGTACGACTTCCTCGGCACCTACGTCGACGACCTGCCCTCGGTGCTCGACCTCGACCGCGTCCGCGAGGCCGGCGTCCGGATCGGCGCCGACCCACTGGGCGGCGCGTCCGTGCACTACTGGGGCGAGATCGCCGAGCGGCACCGGCTCGACCTGACCGTGGTCAACCCGCTGGTCGACCCGACCTGGCGGTTCATGACCCTCGACTGGGACGGCAAGATCCGGATGGACTGCTCCTCGCCGTCGGCGATGGCCTCCCTGATCGAGCGCAAGGACCAGTTCGACCTGGCCACCGGCAACGACGCCGACGCCGACCGGCACGGGATCGTCACCCCCGACGGCGGGCTGATGAACCCCAACCACTTCCTGGCCGTCGCGATCGGCTACCTCTTCGGGGGTGCCCGGCCGGACTGGCCGGCGTCGGCCCGGATCGGCAAGACCCTCGTCTCCTCCTCGATGATCGACCGGGTCGCCGCCTCGATCGAGCGCCCGCTCGTCGAGGTGCCGGTCGGCTTCAAGTGGTTCGTGCCCGGGCTCGTCGACGGGTCGTTCGGCTTCGGCGGCGAGGAGTCCGCCGGCGCCTCCTTCCTTCGTCGCGACGCCACGACCTGGACCACCGACAAGGACGGCCTGCTGCTGGCGCTGCTGGCCTCGGAGATCCTGGCCTCGACCGGACGCACGCCCAGCGAGCACTACGCCGACCTGGTCGCCGAGCACGGCGACCCCGCCTACGCCCGGGTCGACGCGCCCGCCGACCGCACCCAGAAGGCCAAGCTGGCCGCCCTCTCGCCCGAGGACGTCACGGCCACCGAGCTGGCCGGCGAGCCGATCGTCGACAAGCTCACCAGCGCCCCCGGCAACGGCGCCGCGATCGGCGGGCTGAAGGTGGTCACCGAGTCGGCCTGGTTCGCGGCCCGGCCCTCGGGCACCGAGGACGTCTACAAGATCTACGCCGAGTCCTTCCGCGGGCCCGACCATCTCGCCGAGGTCCAGGCGCAGGCCCGCGAGGTCGTCAACGCCGCCTTGGGGTGAGGTCTAGGTTGGCGACGTGCTCCTCGCCGTGGCCGGTCTGCGCCGGCCCGCCGGCGGTGGTCGGCTGCTCCTCGGCGCCAGCCAGCACCCGTGGGTCGCCCTGCTGGTCCTGGCGGTGCTGATCGCCCTGGCCTTCTACCTCGCGCGGCGGCGAGGCTGACCCGGCGGTCCAGACCACCGGCCCGGGTTTCGCTGCGATCACGGCAGGCGGCTGCCGGGCCCACCGCACGGGGGCTACAGTAGGAGCAGCCGAGCCGCTGGAGACCCGAGACTCCAGCGGCTCGGTCTTTCAGTTCCCGGCCCGGGCCTTCGTCGGTGTGCCAGACTTGTCCTGTCCGGCCGGAGCGTCCCCCCGATTCCGCGTCCGGGCTCGCCAGGTCGTGCTCCCCAGACGGGCGCGACCTGGCTTCATCTCTGTCCGGGCCCCTCGGGCAGCGGCGTCAGCTGGGCCGCCGGCACCCACTCCTCGACGCTGGCCCAGCGGCCCTCGCGCAGTCGTACGGCGTAGGTGACCCGGCCCTCCCAGCCGTCACCGGCACGTCGCCACTCCACGAGCAGGCCGGGACGCCGGGTGCCGGCGCCGTCGACGGCGTCCGCGACCCAGCAGTGCCGGGCCGGGCAGACCACCAGCGGCGGCGCGGAGCGCCGGCGACCCGTCCACGGGAGGGCTCCCTCCCGGGTCCCCCAGCCGGCGTCGGTCACGCCCCCATGGTGCCACAGGATCGAACAGGTGTTCGACGTAGCGGGTCGCCCGTGACCGCATCAGCGGGGTCCGCCTCAGTCCTCGTCGGAGGCGAAGTCCTCGTTGTGGGTGCCCGGACGCGGCGCCCACGGCAGCTCGCGGGCCGGTCGGACGACGACCAGCCGGTCCCCGCGGGCCAGCTGGGTGACGGTGGGGTCGAAGTAGCGGTAGACCTTCTCGTCGCGGACCACGGCGATGACCTGGTCGGGCAGCGACTGCGGCTGGGCCCCGACCTCGCCGACCAGGAGGTCGCGCTCGGCGACCTCGAGCCCGTCGCCGTAGGTCAGCAGGTCCTCCATCACCGAGCCCAGGGTGGGCGAGAGCGAGGAGAGCCCGAGCAGCCGGCCGACCGCGTCGGAGGAGGTGATCACCGAGTTGGCGCCGGACTGACGCATCAGGGGCGCGTTCTCCTGCTCGGTGACCGAGGCGATGATGTAGGCGTCGGGGTTGAGCTGGCGCACCGTCAGCGCGGCCAGCACGTTGGAGTCGTCGCGCCCGGTGGTGATGATGACCTGGTCGGCGGTGGCGACCCCGGAACGACGCAGCACCTCGCGGCGGGTCGCGTCGCCGGTGACGACCGCGAGGCCGTCGGCGTGCGCCTCGGCGAGCGCCACGGTGCTGGGGTCGACGACCACGAAGCTCTCACGGGCGATGCCGTTGTTGACCAGGGTGTCGACCGCGCTGCGCCCTTTGGTGCCGTAGCCGACGACCACGACGTGGTGGCTCATTCTCTTCCTCCAGCGGGAGATGCGGTAGGCCTCGCGTCCCTGCGAGGCGAGCACCTCGAGGGTGGTGCCGATCAGCAGCACCAGGAACGCGATGCGCAGCGGGGTGATCACGAAGGCGTTCACCAGCCGGGCCTGGGGGGTGAACGGCGCGATGTCCCCGTACCCGGTCGTGCTCAGCGTGACGGTCGTGTAGTAGATCGAGTCGATGAACCCGACCTTGCCGCTGGGGTCGCTGTTGTCGGTGTAGCCGGTGCGGTCCGCGTAGACCAGCAGCACGGTGCCGACCAGGATGCTCAGCGCGAGCAGGATGCGCCGGGTCAGCTGCCAGGCCGGGGACAGCGAGCGCTCGGGGAGGCTGACCCGGCCACGGCCACGACCGCGGTGCTCCTCCTCGCCGGTGCCACGGCCGAGGCGGTCGGCGCTCTCGTCCACGCCGTGAATCTAGTCCACGCCGCGCGGGGAACCGGGGAGGCGGTCGCGCAGACGGCCCATCAGCTCCGAGCGCGCGCGCACGGTGGCGCTCTGGGGGAAGACGGAGTCGAACGCGGCGTTGACCGCGGCGCCGATCAGCACAGCGATGGCCAGGACGTAGAGCCACAGCAGGACCGCGATCGGAGCCGCGAGCGGGCCGTAGATCGAACGCGAGTCGGCCGAGGTCACCGTCAGGACCCACCGCAGCACGTAGGAGCCCACGACCCAGGCCAGCAGCGAGAAGGTGGCGCCGGGCAGGTTGAAGGTCCAGTTCGTCCGGACCGGCACCGAGACGTGGTAGAGCGTGGCCAGGAAGCAGATGCACAGCACGATCACCACGGGCCAGTAGAAGCCGGCCAGCACGTCGAGCCGCTCGGGCAGCGCCCGGCCGACCAGTCGGGGCCCGGCGACCACCAGCGGGAGCGCGAGCATGCCCAGGATCATGGCCAGGACGTAGAGGCCGAAGGACAGCGCCCGCGTGGCGAGGATCCCGCGCTGCCCGCCGAGCCCGTGCATGATCGTGATGGTGTCGACGAAGACGTTGAGCGCCCGCGAGCCCGACCACAGGGCCAGCACGAAGCCCAGCGAGATGACGTCGAAGCGACCGCCCGTCAGGACGTCCTCGATGGTCGGCTCGATGACCTTGTCCACCGCAGTGTCGGTGAGGAACCGCGAGGACAGGTCGATGACGGCCTGCTGGACCTCGGAGACCTGCGCCGGGCTGAACCGCTCGGAGACGTAGCCGATGGCCCCGGCCAGCGCGAAGATCAGCGGCGGCACGGAGAGGACGGCGAAGAACGCGGCCTCCGCGGCCAGGCCCGTCACCCGGTGGCGCAGGCAGGCGCTGACGGTGGCGACCACGACCCGCCACAGGGAGTGTGCGACCTGGCGGCCCCGGTCCCCGGCGGTAGCGCGCCAGGCGGCCCGCTGGGTCTGCGCCACCATGGCTCTACCGTAGGCCCATGGCTCCCTCGAACCCGCCAGCCCCGGGTCGCGCCGCGCTGCGCGTCGTGGCCAACCAGGTGCCGCCGCTGGTCGGTCACGACGTGGTCGGCGTCGACGCCGCGCTCAGCGAGGCCGTCGTGCGCCACGCCGACGCCGCCACGCTGGAGGGGCTGGGCGACCTGGGGCGGATGGCCGGCACGGCCGAGGCCCGCGAGCACGGCCTGCTCGCCAACACCCACCCACCCCGGCTCGTGGCCTACGACCGCTACGGCCACCGCGTCGACGAGATCGACTTCCACCCGTCCTGGCACTGGCTGATGGAGCGCGCGGTCGGCCACGGCCTGGCCGCCACGCCGTGGGAGTCCGCCGACCCCCACGCCCACGTCCGGCGCGCGGCAGGGTTCATGGCGTGGTCGCACACCGAGCCCGGTCACGGCTGCCCGGTCTCGATGACCTACGCCGCCGTCCCTGCCCTGTGCGCCGACGACGCCCTGGCCCGGGAGTGGACGCCGCGCCTGGCCTCGACGAGCTACGACCCGGGTCTGCGCCCGGTCGCCGAGAAGCGCGGCGCCCTGGCCGGCATGGGGATGACCGAGAAGCAGGGTGGCTCCGACGTGCGCGCCATCGTGACCCGGGCGGTGCCGGCCGGCGCCGACGGCACGTACACGCTGCACGGCCACAAGTGGTTCACCTCGGCGCCGATGAACGACGTCTTCCTGGTGCTCGCGCAGGCTCCGGACGGCCTCAGCTGCTTCCTGGTGCCCCGGGTGCTGCCCGACGGCTCGCGCAACCCGCTCGACGTCGTCCGTCTCAAGGACAAGCTCGGCAACCGCTCGAACGCCTCGGGCGAGCTCGAGCTGGACGGGACGGTCGGGGTCCGCCTGGGCGAGGAGGGCCGCGGTGTCCGCACGATCATCGAGATGGTCGCCGCCACCCGGCTCGACTGCGTCCTCGGCTCGGCGTCGCTGATGCGCCGCGCGGTCTCGGAGGCCTCCTGGCACGCGGCGCACCGCTCGGCGTTCGGCACGGTGCTGGCCGAGCAGCCGCTGATGCGAGCCGTCCTGGCCGACCTCGCGGTGGAGTCGGAGGCCGCGACGGCGCTCGCGGTGCGGCTCGCGGGCGCGGTCGACGCTGCGGCGGACCCCCACGAGGCCGCGCTGCGCCGCATCGCGCTGCCCCTGGCGAAGTTCTGGGTCTGCAAGCGCACGCCCGGCTTCGTGGCCGAGGCCCTCGAGTGCCTCGGCGGCAACGGCTACGTCGAGGAGTCGGCGATGCCGCTGCTCTACCGGGAGGCACCGCTGAACTCGGTGTGGGAGGGCTCGGGCAACGTCAACGCCCTCGACGTCCTCCGCGCGCTCACCCGCGAGCCGGCCACGCTGGACGCCTGGATCACCGAGGTCGGGCTGGCGCGGGGTGGCGACCCGCGTCTGGACCGCGCCATGGAGGAGACCCTGGCGCTGATCGGGGCACTGATGGGCGATCAGGCCTCGCTGGAGCGCTCGGCGCGCCGACTGGCCGGACGGATGGCGCTGCTGCTGCAGGCGTCGCTGCTGGTGCGCCACGCCCCCGCCGAGGTGGCCGACGTCTTCTGCGCCTCCCGGCTCGCGACGGCGCACGACGGGGTCTACGGCGCCCTCGACGCCGGCGACCTGCGCGCGATCGTCGAGCGGACCACCCCAGCACTCTGAGCGACCGAAGAACGTACAGTTCGGCGCTCCGCGCTCGACGGGGCGAGGCGACACCTCGCTGACCTGGGGCGATGCGGGGCGCTGACGCCGGGGCCGACGAACTGTACGTTCTTCGGTCGCGCGTGCGGTCCTCGACAGCTGCTAGAAGCCGATGCCGTTGGTGGTCGGGGCGTCCGGTCGGGGTCGTGGTGGGGGTCGGTGCCCGCGGTGCCGCACCGCCGACACCAGAACCGGCCCTGCGCGTCGCGTTCGCTGCGCTGGTAGGAGTGCAGGCCCAGGCGGCACCTCAGCGGGGTCCCCATCCGAGCTCAGGACAGCTCGAGGCCGGGGTAGAGCGGGTGCTTGTCGAGCATCTCCGCCGAGGCGTCCTTGACCTTGGCTGCGACGCCTTCGGCGAGGACGTAGGAGGCCTTGGAGGGCCCACCGGCCTTGGTGGTGCCGGGCTGGGTGTTCTCCAGCACGTGCACGATCAGCTCAGCGACGGTGTCGAACTCGTCGTGGCCGAAGCCGCGGGTGGTCAGCGCCGGGGTGCCGAGGCGCACGCCCGAGGTGTACCAGGCGCCGTTCGGGTCGCGGGGCACGGAGTTGCGGTTGGTGACCACGCCGGCCTCGAGCAGCGAGGACTCGGCCTGGCGCCCGGTGAGGCCGTAGGCGCTCACGTCGAGCAGCACGATGTGGTTGTCGGTGCCGCCGGTGACCAGGTCGGCCCCCCGCTCGAGGAAGCCGCCCGCCAGCGACTGGGCGTTGTCGGCCACCGCCTTCGCGTAGGTACGGAAGGAGTCCTGCCGGGCCTCCGCGAACGCCACGGCCTTGGCCGCCATGACGTGGCCCAGCGGGCCGCCCAGCACCATCGGGCAACCACGGTCGACGCTGGGGGCGTACTCCTCGGTGGCCAGGACGATGCCGCCGCGCGGGCCGCGCAGCGACTTGTGGGTGGTCGAGGTGACGACGTGGGCGTGGGGCACCGGGTCCTCGTCGCCGGTGAAGACCTTGCCCGCGACGAGGCCGGCGAAGTGGGCCATGTCGACCATCAAGGTGGCGCCGACCTCGTCCGCGATCTCGCGGACCTTGGCGAAGTTCACGCGGCGCGGGTAGGCCGAGTACCCGGCCACCAGGATGAGGGGCTTGAACTCGCGGGCCTTGGCGGCCAGGGCGTCGTAGTCGAGCAGCCCGGTGGTCGGGTCGGTGCCGTACTGCTGCTGGTGGAACATCTTGCCGGAGATGTTGGGCCGGAAGCCGTGGGTCAGGTGGCCGCCGGCGTCCAGGCTCATGCCCAGCAACCGCTGGTCGCCGAGGCTGCGCCGCAACGTCTCCCAGTCGGCGTCGGTGAGGTCGTTGACGCTGCGCACGCCCAGCTCGGCCAGCGCCGGAGCCTCGACCCGGTGGGCCAGGATCGACCAGAACGCCACCAGGTTGGCGTCGATGCCCGAGTGCGGCTGGACGTAGGCGTACTCGGCGCCGAACAGCTCGCGCGCGTGCTCGGCCGCTACCCGCTCGACGGTGTCGACGTTCTGGCAGCCGGCGTAGAAGCGGTGCCCGACCGTGCCCTCGGCGTACTTGTCCGAGAGCCAGGAGCCCATGGTCATCAGCACCGCCGGGGAGGCGTAGTTCTCGCTGGCGATGAGCTTGAGCGAGCTGCGCTGGTCGGCGAGCTCGGCGGCGGTCGCGTCGGCGATACGCGGCTCGACGGAGCGGATGACCTCCAGCGCCTGGCGGTACACGCTGGAGGTGAGGCTGGTCAGGTGGGCCTGCTCGGCGGCCTGGTCGGCGGTCATGGCTCCAGCCTAGAACGGCCGGCCCGTCGATGGCTCCTATCGGCGGGCTCGACGCAGTCTGCGTCTCAACGGAAGTCCGCCATTCGGACGCGCGTCTCACCACATGAGAACTCGGCTTGTGGCAGGGCGTCCACTTGGTGAGACTGGGGTCCGTGATGACTGCCGGGACCTCCGCCCACCTCGTGGTTCGACGCCACGTGGACTTCGGGCGCACCCGCAGCATGATGTGTCGGCCTCGCTGAGCTCCCGCGTCCACACCCCGTCACACCGCTCTCTGCGTGCGCCTCGGCCGCACGCTCCATGCGAAGGATCGTCTCGATGCCTGATCAACGCTTCTCGGCCACCAGGACCGCACACACCGAGATCCCGCGTCCCAAGCGCGCGGAGGGTCAGTGGGCCTCGGGCTACACCGAGCCGCTGAACAAGAACGAGCAGGCCAAGAAGGAGGACGACCCGCTCAACGTGCGCGACCGGATCCTCCACATCTACTCCAAGCGCGGCTTCGCCTCGATCGACCCCGCCGACCTACGAGGTCGGTTCCGCTGGATGGGCCTCTACACCCAGCGCGCCCCGGGCTTCGACGGCGGCAAGACCGCGACCGTGCCGGAGGAGGAGCTCGACGACTCCTACTTCATGCTGCGCGTGCGCTCGGACGGCGCGCTGCTCGACCACCACGCCGTGCGCGCCCTCGGCTCGATCGGGCGCGACTTCGCGCGCGACACCGCCGACGTGACCGACCGCGAGAACATCCAGTACCACTGGATCCGCATCGAGGACGTCCCCGCCATCTGGGAGCGTCTCGAGGCGGCCGGGCTCAGCAGCCTCGAGGCCTGCGGCGACTCCCCCCGGCCCTTCCTGGGCTCGCCCGTCGCCGGCGTGGCCAAGGACGAGATCATCGACGGCACGCCGGCGCTGGAGGAGATCCGCCGTCGCTTCATCGGCGATCCGGCATTCTCCAACTTCCCCCGCAAGTTCAAGACGGCGCTGACCGGGCATCCCAGCCACGACGTCTCCCCGGAGACCAACGACATCGCGTTCGTGGCCACGGTGCACCCCGACCTCGGCCCCGGCTTCGACGTGTGGGTCGGCGGCGGCCTCTCGACCAACCCCATGCTGGCCGCCAAGCTCGGCGTCTGGATCCCGCTCGCCGAGGTGGCCGACGTCTGGGAGGGCGTCGCCTCGGTCTTCCGCGACTACGGCTACCGCCGCCTCCGCTCGCGGGCGCGCCTGAAGTTCCTGGTGGCCGACTGGGGCGTCGAGAAGTTCCGGGAGGTGCTCGAGAAGGAGTACCTCGGGCACCGGCTGGTCAGCCTCGACTCCCCTCCCTCCCCCACCGGCCACCGCGACCACATCGGCGTCCACGAGCAGAAGGACGGCCGCTTCTACGTCGGCCTCGCCCCGACCGCGGGCCGCGTCTCGGGCTCGATGCTGCTCGAGCTGGCGGACGCCATCGAGGCCCACGGTGCCGCCGGTGCGCGCCTGACGCCGTACCAGAAGATCGTCGTCCTCGGCGTCGACGCCGACCAGGTCGAGCCGCTGGTGGCGCGCCTGGACGCGATCGGGCTGCAGGCCCGGCCCTCGAACTGGCGGCGCAACACCATGGCCTGCACCGGCATCGAGTTCTGCAAGCTGGCCATCGTCGACACCAAGGACCGCGCCCGCGACCTGGTCGCCGAGCTCGAGCGTCGCATCCCCGAGCTGGACGTGCCGATCACGGTCAACGTCAACGGCTGCCCCAACGCCTGCGCGCGCACCCAGGTCGGCGACATCGGGCTCAAAGGTCAGCTGGTGATGCACGACGGCGAGCAGGTCGAAGGATTCCAGGTGCACCTCGGCGGCGCCACCGGCCTCAAGGCCAACTTCGGTCGCAAGCTGCGGGCCCACAAGGTCACCAGCGCCGGGCTCGGCGACTACGTCACCACCGTGGTGGGCAACTACCTGCTCGACCGCGTCGCCGACGAGGACTTCGCGACCTGGGTCGCCCGCGCCGCCGAGGACCTGCTGCGCGGCGAGCACGAGCTGGAACCGGTGGCGGCGCGGTGAGCGGGCGCGGCGTCCCGTTCCACTGCCCCTACTGCGGGGACGAGGACCTCTGGCCGCACGAGCCCGCGGACGGCAGCGCCGGGCACGGCGCGTGGGAGTGCCGCTCGTGCCTGCGCGCGTTCGCCCTGACGATGCTCGGTCAGGTCGCGGCGCCCGCATCCGTGGCGGCCGAGCGTGAGCGCAGGTCCGGCCAGTGACGACCGCCTCCAGCCACGCGGCCCGCAGCTTCCGTGGTGCCACGGCCGGGAACCGCTCGCCCGAGGAGCTGCGCGAGCTGGTCTCGCACTGGGGCGCCGAGCTGGAGCTGGCCCCGGCCGAGACCATCATCGAGTGGGCCGCCGCCACCTTCGGCGAACGATTCTGCGTCACCTCCTCGATGGCCGACGGCGTGCTGTCGCACCTGGCCTCGCGGGTGGTGCCCGGCATCGACGTGGTCTTCCTCGACACCGGCTACCACTTCATCGAGACGATCGGGACCCGGGACGCCGTGGCCGCCACGACGAACGTCAACCTGATCTCGATCACCCCCGTCCAGAGCGTCGCCGAGCAGGACGCGGCGTGGGGCAAGGACCTGTACCGGAGCGACCCGGACCGGTGCTGCGCGCTGCGCAAGGTCGCCCCGCTGGCCGACGCGCTCATGGGCTACGAGGCCTGGGCGACCGGCCTGCGCCGGGCCGAGACCCATCACCGGGTGATCGCCCCGGTGCTCGGCTGGGACGCCAAGAAGCAGAAGGTCAAGGTCTCACCCCTGGCCCGCTGGAGCGACGACCAGGTCGAGGCCTACGTCGCCGAGAACGATGTGCTGGTCAACCCCCTGGTCTACGACGGGTACCCCTCGATCGGCTGCGCGCCCTGCACCCGGCGGGTGGCACCCGGGGACGACCCGCGCAGCGGCCGCTGGGCCGGCACCACCAAGACCGAGTGCGGGATCCACTCGTGAGCCCCTGCACCGAGGCCGCCCTCGACCGCCCCGCCCACCCGAGGAGACTCCGCTGATGTCCGCTCCCGCACTCGTCGCGCTCGCCCACGGCAGCCGCGACCCCCGATCCGTCGCCACCATCGAGACCCTGGTCGAGCAGGTCCGCGCCCTGCGTCCGGGCCTGACGCCCGACCTGCGCGTCGAGGCGGCCTTCCTCGAGCTCGCCGAGCCGTCCTTCACCTCGGTCGTCGACCGGCTGGTGGCCGAGGGGCACCACGAGGTCGTCGTGGTGCCGCTCCTGCTCACCGAGGCCTACCACGCGACCGTCGACGTGCCCCGGGCCGTCGCCGAGGCTGCCGCGCGCCACCCGGGGCTGCGGATCGGCGCCAGCGCCATCCTCGGTCTCGCCCCGGCCTTCCTCGGCGTGCTCGACGAGCGCCTGCGCGAGTCGCTGCGAGCCTCGCGCGTGCGCGAGGTGGACGCCCTGGTGCTGGCCGGCGCCGGCACCAGCGACCCGCTCGCCAACCAGTCCGTCGCGCGGCTGGCCCGCGTCTGGGGAGCCCGCCACAAGCTGCCCGTGACGGCGGCCTACGCCTCCGCCGCGCCCCCCGCGACCGGTGAGGCCGTCCGCGCCTTCCGGGCTGCGGGCCGACGCCACGTCGCGGTCGGCTCCCTCTTCCTCGCCCCCGGGTTCCTGCCCTCGCGCGCCGCCGAGCTGGCGCGCGAGTCCGGCGCGGTCGCCGTGTCGGACCCCCTCGGGGCGCACCCCGAGGTGGCCCGGACCGTGCTGACCCGCTACGCCGTCGGGGCCGTCGAGCTCGTCCCGGTCTGAGGGGGCCGCGGCGCAGTTTCACCGGTTCACCGGTGAAACTGCCGCTTCTGCACCGCAACACCACCGCAGAAGCGCTCGGATGGATGCAGGACTTCGAGGCGCTACGGCGCCGGGACGGCGACCGACCGGATCGTTCAGCCGCAGATCCGGGCGACGAGGTCGGCCAGGTCGCGGGCGGGGTCGGTGCTGAGACCGCCGTGCACCGGACCGGGCTGCACGACGGTGCTGCGAGGCGCTCGCAGGAAGCCGAACCGGGTGCCGAGCGGGAGGGCGGCCACGGCGCCGGCCCGGGGGTCGGCCTCGCACACGGCCCAGACAAACTCGAGGGCGTCGTGCACCCGGGCGTGGTCGACCCCGGGCCAGAGCGCACTCAGGCGCGCGTCGTCGACGTGGGTGGCGCAGGCCAGGAAGTCGTCGGCCTGGCAGTAGAGGACGGCGCCGAGGTTGACGAACTCCTCCCGGTCCGGGCGCGGGACGCAGCGCAGGACGACGTACTGGTAGGGCCGGGCGGCGTTCATCGCGCTCCACCGGGCAACCACTGACGGGTCCCCAGGCGGGCCATGAGGTGAGCGACGTACGCAGCCCGCAGGTCGTCGGGTGACGTCGCCCCCGGCACCGGCTCGAGCCACTCGTCGGGCACCTCGGCCAGCGCACCGCGCAGCACCTCCTCGGTGAGCAGCGGCGCGACCCGCTCCTCGGCGGCGTCGAGCCGGTCGGACCAGGCACTGAGCACGTGGTCGGAGGCGTCCCAGCGCTGGACGGCGAAGCGGCCGGGGTCGCCGACGCCGCTCGGCCAGGCGTGGTGGAAGTACAGCGCGGCACCGTGGTCGATGACCCACAGGTCGTCGTGCCAGACCAAGAGGTTCGGGTTGCGCCAGGAGCGGTCGACGTTGGCGGTGAAGGCGTCCAGCCAGAGCACGACGGCCGGGTCCAGGCGGTCCCCGGGCGGGTCGCCGTCGTAGCCGAAGGCGCCGGGCAGGAAGTCGATGCCGAGGTTCAGCCCGACGCTGGCGACCAAGAGGTCCTGCACCTCCTCGTCGGCCTCGTAGCGGGCGATCGCGGGGTGGAGGTCGAGGGCGACCAGCCGGGGCGTGTGCAGGCCGACCGCGCGGGCGAGCGCGCCGACGACGACCTCGGCGACCAGCACCCGCACCCCCTGACCAGCGCCCCGGAACTTGCACACGTAGGTGCCGAGGTCGTCGCCCTCGACGATGCCGGGCAGGCTGCCGCCCTCACGCAGCGGCGTGACGTAGCGGGTGACGGCCACCTGCTCGATCACGAGGGGTCGGCGGTGAGCCGGACCCGCTGCTCCTCGATGTCGTAGGACGGCTGCGGCCAGGCCGGGGCCATCCGCGCGAGGGTGCCGTGCAGGAGGTGCCCGATGGCCAGGTTGCGGTACCACTTGTGGTCTGAGGGCACGACGTACCACGGCGCGACCTCGGTGTTGGTGCGCTCCAGGGCGACCTCGTAGGCCGCCCGGTAGTCGGCCCAACGACCGCGTTCGTCGATGTCGGTCGGGTCGAACTTCCAGTGCTTGTCGGGCTTGTCGAGGCGGCGCATCAGCCGCTCGCGCTGGGTCTCGTGGGAGATGTGCAGCATCGCCTTGACCACCACGATGCCGACCGCGGCCAGCTCGGCCTCGAAGGCGTTGATCGCGTCGTAGCGTCGCTCGATCTCCTTCTTGGGCACCAGCGCGCGGACCTTGGCGATGAGGACGTCCTCGTAGTGGCTGCGGTCGAAGACGCCGATCTGCCCCGCGGTCGGCAGGGCCTTGCGGACCCGCCACAAGAAGTCGTGGGACCTCTCCTCCTCCGTCGGGGCCTTGAAGGAGGTGATCCGCACCCCCTGGGGGTCCACCAGCCCGACGGTGTGACGCAGCACCCCACCCTTGCCGGAGGTGTCCATACCCTGCATGACCAGGAGCACCGCCCGCTCGGCCACACCGGCCACGCCCTCGGCGAAGAGTCTCTCCTGCAGGTCGCCCAGCGGGTCGCCGAGCGCGGTCAGGGCCGCCTTCGCGGCGGCCTTGTCCCCGCTGTAGCCCGGGGTCGCACCGCTCGACCAGGCGTTGAGGTCGACCGGTCCGGGTGGCAGCCGCAGGGCGTGCTCGATGTCCTGGTCCTGTGCGCGCTCGCTCATCGTGCCCTCATCGCCTGATCACGTGGCCATCATGGACCATCGAGGCCTGCATCGACCTCGGGTGCCTCGACGCCGGCGGCGTCGAGCTCGTCGCGGACGATGGCGAAGGCCAGGCCGGGCGGGTAGCCCTTGCGCCCCAGCATCGCCACCAGGCGCCTGGTGGCCACGGTGCGCTCGAGGCGCTGATGGGTGCGCAGCTTGCGCCGGACCAGCCCGCGCGCGGCCTGGGCCTCGTCGTCGGGGTCGACCTCGTCGAGCGCCTCGCGCGCGACCTCGTCGTCGACGCCCTTGCGGCGCAGCTCTTGTGCGAGGGCGCGGCGCGCCAGGCCCTTGCCGGACTGGCGCTCGCCCACCCAGGCCCGGGCGAAGGCAGCGTCGTCGACCAGCCCGACCTCCTCGAACCGATCGAGCAGACGGGTGGCGACCTCCTCGGGCACCGACTTCGCGGCCAGCTTCTGGCTCAGCTCCTGCCGGCTGCGGGCGCGTCCGACCAGCTGGTCGAGCAGGATGGTGCGAGCCACGGACTCCGGGTCGGCGTCCGGGTCAGAAGTCATCGACGCCGATCGGCTCGTCCGAGAGGTCGGACTCGGCGTCGACCTGCGGGCCGACGCCCAGCTTCTCGAGGATCTTCTTCTCCAGCTCGTTGGCCAGGTCGGGGTTGTCGTTGAGGAACGTCCTCGCATTCTCCTTGCCCTGACCGAGCTGGTCGCCCTCATAGGTGTACCAGGCGCCGGCCTTGCGCACGAGCCCTGCCTCGACACCCACGTCGATGAGGCCGCCCTCCCGCGAGATGCCCTTGCCGTACATGATGTCGAACTCGGCCTGCTTGAACGGCGGGGCGACCTTGTTCTTGACGACCTTCACGCGGGTGCGGTTGCCGACCATGTCCTGGCCGTCCTTGAGCGTCTCGATCCGGCGCACGTCGAGGCGCACCGAGGAGTAGAACTTCAGCGCCCGGCCGCCGGTGGTCGTCTCGGGCGAGCCGAACATCACCCCGATCTTCTCGCGCAGCTGGTTGATGAAGATCGCGGTGGTGTTGGAGTTGTTGAGGGCACCGGTCATCTTGCGCAGGGCCTGGCTCATCAGCCGCGCCTGGAGGCCGACGTGGCTGTCGCCCATCTCGCCCTCGATCTCGGCGCGCGGGACGAGCGCGGCCACGGAGTCGATGACGACCAGGTCGAGGGCACCGGAGCGCACCAGCATGTCGGCGATCTCGAGGGCCTGCTCACCCGAGTCCGGCTGGGAGACCAGCAGGGCGTCGGTGTCGACCCCGAGCGCCGCGGCGTAGTCGGGGTCGAGCGCGTGCTCGGCGTCGATGAAGGCCACGATGCCGCCGGCGGCCTGGGCGTTGGCGACGGCGTGCAGCGCGACGGTGGTCTTGCCCGAGGACTCCGGGCCGTAGATCTCCACCACCCGGCCGCGCGGCAGGCCCCCGAGCCCGAGCGCCACGTCGAGGGCGATCGAGCCGGTCGGGATCACCTGGAGCGGCGCGCGGGTCTCGTCACCCAGGCGCATCACCGAGCCCTTGCCGAACTGCTTCTCGATGTTGAGCAGCGCCGCATCGAGCGCCTTGTCGCGGTCTCCACCAGCCATGATGTGTCTCCGTCCTCGTGGGCCGCTACGGGCCCTGCTGTCTGTGTCGGTGTTGGTCGGTGAGGCTAGGTGCAGCCGCCGACAGCACTCGGGTCACCGGCCGTCGCCCTGGGGAAGGAGTCGCGATGGTCGTGCCTGTGGAGACAGGCTAGCCCGAACAGGTGTTCGACCTGCGCAGCGGGCGCGGCGTGTCGAGATGCTCAGCGGGGCCGGCGCCGTACGACGCCGACCGCGACCGCGACGAGCCCCGTCAGCACCACGACGCCCGCGAGGACGAACCATCCCGCGGTGTAGTCGCGGTCGAGCAGCGTCGGGTTGTCCGAGCGGGCGCCGAAGCGGCCCAGGACCGGCACCGCGAGCAACGTCACCGTGGCCAGCACCACGAAGCCGGCGACGACGGGCCCGCGGACCCGCTCCGAGAGGGTCCGGGAGCCCACCAGCCCGAGCGCGAGCACGACGCCGGCGATGACGACGTCGTGCACGATCACCCCGCCGGCCAGCCACACGACCGCGGAGCCGAGCTGGCCCAGGTCCTGACGGCTCAGCAGCAGCCAGGCGCCGTAGGTCGCCACGAGCACGCCGACGCCGCCCAGCACGGTCCGGACGCGGCTCACGCGAGCACCTCGAGCCGGGTGACCCACTTGGTCTGCAGCACCCCGGGACGGTTCGGCGCGATGATCCGGCAGGGGAAGCCGTGGTCGAGCTCGAGCGTCCCGCCGTTCAGCGCGAGGGCCAGCAGCGTGCGGTCGTCGTCGGCGAAGCCGCCCTGGAGCAGGGTGGTGGCGAAGGCGCCGTAGCGCTGCAGCGAGGTCACGACGACGTCGCTGCCGGCGGGTCCGTCGACCAGGTCGAGCAGGTCACGGACCCGGACGCCGGTCCAGGTGGCCGACGCGCTCCAGCCCTCCACGCACGCGATCGGCAGGCTCTCCTCGTGCTGGGTCATCGCGAGGAGGTCGTCGCGGGTCAGCGTGGTCGTGGTGGAGCCGCGGACGAGGTCGAGGCGGAACGCCTCACCGGTGTCGTCGGCGGTGACGCCGGCCGCCTCGGCGCTCCGGTTGACCGGGACCCCCTGGGGACCCTCCCCCGAGCGGACCGCGAAGACCGAGACCTCCCGCAGCCACGAGACCGTGCCGCCGGCGGTGGCCAGCACGGCGACGCCCGCGGCCGCCCACGTGCTCCGCAGGAGCCCGCGCCGGCTCAGCGCCCCGCGCTGGGTGGCGCCGGGCCGGTCGTGGGTGGTGGCGTCGACGTCGCCGGTGAGCATGTCGCGGATGACCGGCAGCTTGACGGCGATGTGCAGGACGAGGGCGCCGATCGCCACCCAGGCCACGGCGTAGTGCGTGGGCCGGAAGGAGAAGCCCCACGGGTACCACTGCGAGGAGTTCATCACCCCGCTGACGAGCTGGAAGATCGCCGCCGCCACGAGGACCGCGATGGAGAGCCGTTCCAGCCCCACCACGAGCATCCGCCGCACCCCGCCGAGCGGGAACCGCTCGAAGAGCCGGGGGTAGACGGTCCAGAGCTTGACCAGCAGCAGCGGGACAGCGGCGTACCCGGCGCTCACGTGGAGTCCCTGGGTCACGCGGTAGCCCCAGGACGGGCTGGCCGGGAACGGGACCGGCTGCGTGGGGTTCTGCGCGTAGTGACTGACCAGACCGGTCAGGAACGCGACCCCGAAGCACACGCCGAGCCACACCCCGACTCGTGCGGCCACCGCCGGGCTGCGTAGCCAGGAGGTGAACGAGTCGGCCGTGGGTGCCCTCACGTCCTGGTGCTCACCGGCAGTCCTCGAGCACCGCGGACCAGCGGTCCTGACCGTGTCGCTGGGTGTCCATGACGTCGAAGCCTACCGCCGCTGCCAACGAGACGATGTCGTCGACGCCCACCACCGACCAGCGGAAGGGACGGCTGCGGGTGCCGGCACACTCGAGCGCGGCCCAGTGGGTCGAGAGCGGCACGCCGGGTCCGGCGAGCTCGACGACGACCCGGCCCTCGCGGTCGAGCAGCTGGCGGACCCGCTTGAGCAGGGCCTCGGGGTCGCCCCCGATGCCGACGTTGCCGTCGGCCAGCAGCGCCGAGCGCCACCGGCCCTCGCCCGGGAGCTGGTCGAAGACGTCGCGGCGCAGGGCGGCGACCCCCCGGCGCCGGGTCTGGCCCACCGCCTCGTGCACCACGTCGATGCCCAGGACGACGTGACCGTTCTCGGCCAGGGCCGCCGAGAGGCGGCCGGGGCCACAGCCGATGTCGAGGGTGGCTCCGCTGCACTGGGCGATCAGGGTGAGGTCGTCGGCGTCCGCGGCCCGCGTCCAGTCGCCGATGGGCAGGTGCTTCGGCTCGTCGCCCAGGCCCACCACCTGGCAGGGCTCGCCGCGCAGGGCGTGGGAGAAGACGGTGGTGAACGACGCGTGACCCTCGTCGTCGAGGGCCTCGAGGACCGGGCCGCCCACGTCGGGCTCCGAGGCCGTGCGCTCGGCCCCGACCACTGCGTCGTAGGGCCCCTCGAGGGTCTCCTCGGCCTGTTCCTCGCTCACGCGAGCACTCCTCGCGCCGGGGTGGCCGTGGCTGCGCGCCAGGCCCGGGCGAACTCCCCGTCCGGGGCGAGCGAGGGCCACCGCCTCGGCGTCCTCGACCTCGTCGACGTCGCGCAGCGCGGCGGTGTCGGACACCCGCCACCCGGCGCGCTCGAGGGCGGCGCGGGTGTCGGCACCGGTGTGCGCGGTGGACATCTCGACCTCGGCCAGGACGGCGGCCACCTCGGGGTCGCGGCGCCCGAGCACCCACCAGCCCCCGTCGAGGGCCGATCCGAGCACCGCGTCGCAGGCGGGGTCGACGACGAGCAGCGGAGCCGCTGCGTCGGCAAGCAGCGCGGGGGTCACGTGCGGGGTGTCCATGCCGACCTGGACCAGCGGCCCCGTCCCGGCCTCGCGGTGAGCGCGCACGAGGCGCTCGGCGAAGCCGTCGCCGGTCTGGGCCGTGATCGTCCAGCCCGTGAGCGCGGCGTGCAGGTCAGCGGAGCGGACGGCGTCGTCGAGGTCACCGTCGAGCGCGAGGTGGCAGCGCTGC
Source organism: uncultured Actinomycetota bacterium (assembly GCA_963822495.1). Taxonomy (GTDB): domain Bacteria; phylum Actinomycetota; class Actinomycetes; order Propionibacteriales; family Nocardioidaceae; genus Nocardioides. Next base: position 295,459 of record CAWGHQ010000006.1, read on the forward strand.
GGACCGACCGCGGCGGTGCAGGCGGTGAGCGTGTCGAGCAGGGCGGCCGCGGCGATGTCAGCGGCGGCCGCGTGGCCCACCTCGGCGCCGAGGCGCGTCTTGACGCGGCCGGCCACAGGGGACTTGGCCATCACGAGGACCTTGAACGCGGAGGAGCGTGCAATGGCGGAAGCGTGCGTCACGCGAGCACCCTCCAGAAGTCGCGGGCGGTGCGGGCGGTGCCGCGCACCGATCCCGAGACCTTCGAGCGGGTGCCCTCGGCCCGAGGATGATAGCCCACGTCGCGCTCGCAGAGCCGCCACCCGGCCAGGGTGGCCTTCTGCAGCAGCTCCACGGGATAGCCGAAGCGGCGGTCCTCGACACCGAGGTCGAGGAGGGCCTCGCGCCCGCAGACCCGCATCGGAGCGATGTCGTGGGCATCCATCTGGATGCGACGTCGCAGCCAGGCCACGATGATCGCGTTGCCGACCCGGGCGTGCCAGGGCCACACGCCGCGCCGCACCGGCCGGCGGCGGCCCACGGCGAGGTCGGCACGCCCTGAGCGCACGTCCTCGAGCATCGGCAGCAGCTCAGCGGGATCGAAGGACCCGTCGCCGTCCATGAAGGCGACGTGGTCGTGGGTGGCGGCGAGCAGGCCGGTGTGGACCGCGGCTCCGTAGCCCGGCCGGTCCTCGGTCACGACGGTGGCGCCGAGGCGCCTCGCGATCGCGGCCGTCTGGTCGGTCGACCCGTTGTCGACGACGACGACGGCGAAGTCGGGGGGCACCAGGGGCAGCAGCCCCTCGAGCGCCGGGCCTTCGTCGCGGCACGGCAGCACCAGGTCACACGTTGTCACGGGACGACCCTAGAGGGCTCACACCAGCCGGACGGCATTCCCACACCGTCGGGCGGCCCACCGACCTGGCCGGTCACGCCTCCCGGCCCGTGATCCGGGAGCCGGCTGCCGGTCTGGTCACGGGTCTGGTCACCGGTCCGGTCACAGGTCGGGGCGGCGGGCCGGCGGCGGTGGGCGAGGTCCGTACCCTCGGGCCATGGCGACGCCCGAGGTCCCCCGCTCGGCCGTCGCCGGCTCCTCCCCGGTGGGCGCGTCCGCCGACGTCTCGCTGACCCCCGCCCGTGGCTGGCCGGCGGTGGGACTGGGCGTGACCGTGCTGCTCGTGGTGCTCGCGACGGCCCTGCCGCCGTTGCTCGGCTGGGACGTCCATGCGCGCCTCGACGACAAGGACACCCCGCCCCTGCACGGGTTCGGGGACCTCAAGGTCGGCGTCGGCACCCTGCCCGCGATCGTGCTGGCGCTGCTGGCCTGGCGGTGGGCGGCACCGCTGGCCGAGCGGCTGCCGTGGCGCCGCCTGTTGCTGGTGGGCTACGTGGTCGCGCTCGTGTGGCTGCTCTCGCTGGCGCTGGTCGACGGCGAGCCCGGCCTGACCCGGGTGCTCGGCAACGACGACGAGTACCTGCGGACCGCTCGCGTCGTCACCGACGTGCCGGCGATGCTCCAGGAGTTCATCGCGCGCATCCCCTACTCCGCCGCGCCCGACAACTGGGACACCCACATCGCCGGCCATCCGCCGCTGGCCTTCCTGTTCTTCATCGGGCTGGCCCGGATAGGTCTGGGCGGCGACCTCGCCGCGGCGCTCGTGGTGACCGCGCTCGCGGCCACCACCGCTCCGGGGGTGCTCGTGGCGCTGCGCGCCCTCGGCGCCGAGACCGGTGCCCGCCGGGCCGCGCCCTTCCTGGTGCTGACGCCGGCGGCGATCTTCATGGCGGTCTCGGCCGACGCGCTCTTCGCGGCGGTGGCCGCCTGGGGCCTGGCGACGCTGGCCCTGTCCGCGAGCGCGCGCGCCCGCGGACGCCCGGCGCGGGTCATGGTGGGCTGGGCGGCGGCGTCCGGCCTGCTGCTCGGCACGGGCGTCCTGCTCTCCTACGGGCTGCCGCTGCTCGGGGTCCTGGCCCTCGCCGTGCTGCTGGCCGCGCGCTCGTGGTGGCCGCTCCCGGTGGCCGCGCTCGCCGCGCTGGTGCCGGTCCTCGTGCTGGCCGCCCTCGGCTTCGCCTGGTGGGAGGCCTACCCCGTGCTCCGGACCCGCTACTTCGACGGCGTCGCCTCCGACCGGCCGACCGCCTACTGGTGGTGGGCCAACCTCGCCGCGCTCGCCCTCAGCGCCGGCCCGCTGCTGGGCGCCGGCGCTGCCCGGCTCGCGCAGCTGACCTGGACCACGCGGACGCGGGAGGCGTGGCGGCGCACGACGTCCGACGCCTCGGACCGGGTGGTGCTCCTGCTCGCCACCGCCGGTTTCGCGAGCATCCTGCTGGCCGACGCCTCCGGGATGAGCAAGGCCGAGGTGGAGCGGATCTGGCTGCCCTTCATCCCGTGGATGACGCTCTGCCTGGTCCTGCTCCCGGCGTCGTGGCGCCGCTGGGGCCTGGGCCTCCAGCTGGTCTTCGCGCTGGTGCTCCAGCACGTCATGTACACCAGCTGGTGAGGTCGGGCAGCCGGTCGGCCCGCCCGGCCCGGCTCCGAGCCCGGGCTCAGGTGCGCAGCGGCGCCGTGGCGAACTCCCGCAGCCCCTGGTCAGGGGTGATCTCGGCGCGGAAGCCGAGCTCTCGCCGGGCCCGCTCGGGCGAGGCCACGATGTGGCGGACGTCGCCGAGCCGGTAGCCGCCGGTCACCTCCGGCTCGAGGGTGCTGCCCGTCCCGGCCGCGACGGCGCGGGCGACGTCGAGGATCGAGACTGGGAGGCCCGAGCAGACGTTGTAGGCCACGTGCTGCCCAGCCGGCGCCTCGAGCACCGCGTCGATCGAGGCGAGGTTGGCCCGTGCGACGTCGGCGACGTGGACGAAGTCGCGCATCTGCCCGCCGTCCTCGTAGACCTGGGGCGGCTCGCCGCGCTCGAGCGAGGAGCGGAACATCGCCGCGACCCCGGAGTACGGCGTGTCGCGAGGCATCCGCGGGCCGTAGACGTTGTGGTAGCGCAGCGAGACCGCCGCGGAGGCGGCCTGGCGCGCCCAGGACACCGCGTAGTGCTCCTGGGCCAGCTTGCTCGCGGCGTAGGCGCTGCGGGGCTCGAGGCGGGCGTCCTCGTCGACGCTGGCCCAGTCGAGCGGACGCCCGCACCGGGGGCAGTGGTTCTCGACGTCACCGGACTCGAGGGCCTCGACGCTGCGGGATCCCGGCGGCTGGTCGCCGTGCTCGGCGCAGGTGTACCGGCCCTCGCCGTAGACGACCATCGAGGAGGCCTGCACGAGGCGGGTCGTGCCGGCCGCGGCCATCGCGGCCAGCAGGGCGGCCGTGCCGAGGTCGTTGTGGGCGGCGTAGTCCGGCAGGTCGGCGACGGTCACCCCTGCCCCCACCAGGGCCGACTGGTGGCACACGACGTCGACGCCGTCGAGCAGCCCGGCCCAGACCTCGCTGGTGGCGGCGTCGCGCACGTCGAGGTCGTGGGTGCCCTCGGGCGCCCGGCGGCCGGCGCCGTGAGCCTTGGCGAGCATCCAGTCGACCCGGACGACCTCGTCGCCGCGGGCGCTCAACGCCTCGTCGACGGCGCCACCGATGAAGCCGGCCGAGCCGGTCAGCAGGACCTTCATGCCTGGCCCCCCGGGACGTCGTAGGTCAGGGAGAGGCCCTCGGCCCACGTCGAGCAGGGGCAGCCCTCGGGGTCGGGGGCCGCGGCGATCGTGTCGTGCAGCAACCCGGTGAGGCGCTCGAGGTTGGCCTTGAACAGCGCGAAGACCTCGTCCTGGCCGACGCCCTCGCCGCTCTCGGCGCCGGCGTCCATGTCGGTGACCAGGGCGATCGGCGAGTAGCACATGCGCATCTCCCGGGCGAGCGCCGCCTCGGGCGCCCCGGTCATGTTGATCAGGGTCCAGCCCTGGTCGGCGTAGTGCCGCGACTCCGCCCGGGTGGAGAAGCGCGGACCTTCGACGACGACCATCGTGCCGCCGGTGATGACGTCGGGCGCGGCGCTGGCGACGGCACCGGCCAGGCGGGCGCAGTAGGGATCGGCGAAGGGCAGGTGGACCGCGCCGGACTCCACGAAGCTGCCGACCCGGCGCCAGGTCCGGTCGACGAGCTGGTCGGGCACGACGACGTCGCCCGGGGCGACCTCGTGACGCAGGCCGCCCACCGCGCACGGCGCGAGCACCTGCCGCACGCCGAGCGAGCGCAGCGCCCACGCGTTGGCCCGGTAGTTGATGGCGTGCGGAGGGAAGTCGTGGTGGTTGCCGTGCCGCGGCACGAAGGCCACCGACCGGCCGGCGACGGTGCCGACGGCCACGGCCGCCGACGGGTCGCCGTACGGGGTCGTGACGACGTGCTCCACCGGGTCGTCGAGGAAGGAGTAGAAGCCGGTGCCGCCGATGACGGCGATCTCGGCCACCGGGGCGTCGCCTGCGGGGCGTGGGGTGTCTGGCTGGCTCACCCGGACAACTGTGCCAGCCTCGGCGCCAGGGCGTGGGCCCGGGCCGCGGCGAGGATGACGAGGGCGGCCAGCGCGACGGCGGCCGCGGCGAGCGTCGGGTATCCGGCCAGACCGACCACCGGCCCGGCGAGCGCCCCGGCGGCCGCGGCGCCCACGTTCATGACGAGGTCGGCGCTGCCCTGGACGTCGGTGCGGGCCTCCAGCGGCGCCAGGTCGGCGATCATCGTCGAGGCCGCGACGGTCGACAGCGACCAGCCCAGCCCGAGCAGGAAGAGGCCACCGAAGATCTGCGGCGAGCTGCCCTCGGGCGCGAGGGAGGCCAGGGCCAGGGCGGCCAGCAGGGTGAGCCCACCGGCCCCGAGGACGCGCTCGCGACCGACCCGGTCGGCCAGCAGGCCCACGAGCGGCGCGAACGCGAACATGCCGAGCACGTGGACGCTGATCACCACCCCGATCACCCGGAGACCGGCGCCGCCGTGCTCCATGTGCAACGGGGTCATCACCATCACCGCGACCATCGCCGCGTGGGCGCCCACCAGCCCGGCGACCGCCCAGCCCAGCGCCGGCCGCTCGCGGACGGCCTCGCGCGCCCTGCTCCAGGAGGTGCCGCTCGGCTCGCCCGGCACCACGCCGGCCAGCTCGCGGGCGACCAGCAACGGATCGGGTCGCAGCAGGACGCCCACGACCAGGGCAGCGAGCAGCATGCCGACGGTGCCGACCAGGAAGGGGCCGGTGAGGGCGGGCAGGCCCAGGCCCTGGGCCAGCGAGGCGGCCGGTCCGGTGAGGTTCGGTCCGGCGACGGCACCGATCGTGGTCGCCCACACCACGACGGCCAGGGAGCGCCCGCGACGATCGGCCACGGCCAGGTCGGTCGCGGCGTACCGGCTGCCGCTGTTGGCGGCCGTGGCCGACCCGAGCAGGACCGCGCCGAGGAGGAGCAGCGTCATCGAGCCGACGGCGCCGGCCACGACGGCGGTGGCGGAGCCGAGGGCACCGAGCAGGAACCCGGTGGCGATGCCGACCCGGCGCCCGTGCCGTGACATCAGCCGGGCCAGCCCCCAGGAGGCCCCCGCCGCCCCGAGCACCTGGAACGTCTGCGCCAGCCCGGCCAGGCTGTCGCGCCCCGAGAGGTCGCGGGCCAGCAGCGAGGCGGTGGCGATGCCGATCGTGATGCCCACGGCGCCGACCGCCTGCGCCACCACGAGCACCTGAAGGGTCCGGGCCTGGACCAGGGTCGGGTCCACCAGCCCGGTCGGGCGTCCGGCGGTGGTCGTCATCGCTCGCGGTCGGGCAGCTCGAGGTAGCGCCACACCGCGCGCCAGACCTGGCGTGGCGGCACCCCCGCGTCCAGGGCGTCGACGACCGTGCCGTCGAGCTCGGCGAGGACCTGCTGCTCGGCCCACACGCGGTGGTAGCCGTCGCCCAGGGCGTGCGCCATCCGCTCCCAGAGCTCGGTGTGCCTCATCGCGCCAGAATCTCACGCCCCGCCGAGATGGCGGTCCCCGCGGGCCGAGATGGCAGTTGTCGCGCGTCGAGATGGCGGTTGTCGCGGGCCGAGGGCCACCTCGACGCACCGCGACCGCCATCTCGGCGGGGGGCGGCTGAGACGAGGGTGGGAGGGTGGGCGGGCCGCGGCTAGGGTCACGGCGACGACGACGAGCAGGAGCCGCCTCCGATGGAGCTGTCCCCGGCCTGGCTGACCGACCGGTACGAGCTGACCATGCTCTCCTCGTGGGTCACCGACGGCAGCGTGCACCGTCGCGCGGTCTTCGAGACCTTCGCCCGTCACCTGCCCGAGGGGCGTCGCTACGGGCTGCTGGCCGGCCTGGGGCGGCTGCTGCCGATGATCGAGGCGTTCCGCTTCGACGACGACGACGTCGCCTGGCTCGAGGCGCAGGGCGTCGTCGACGCAGCCGGCGGCGACTACCTCCGCGCGTTCGCCTTCGCCGGCGACGTCGACGCCTACCGCGAGGGCGACCTGTACTTCCCGCACAGCCCGGTGCTCACGGTCAGCGGCACGCTGGGCGAGTGCGTGGTGCTGGAGACGCTGATCCTCTCGGTGCTGAACTTCGACACCGCGGTGGCCAGCGCCGCCGCGCGGATGGTCAGCGCCGCCGGTGACCGTCCCCTGGTCGAGATGGGCTCGCGCCGCACCCACGAACAGGCCGCGGTCGCCGCAGCCCGCGCGGCCTACGTGGCCGGGTTCGCCTCGACCAGCAACCTGGCCGCGGGACGTCGCTACGGCGTCCCCACCGTCGGGACGGCCGCGCACGCCTTCACCCTCTCGCACGTCAGCGAGGCCGACGCCTTCGCCAGCCAGGTGGCCTCCCAGGGCCCGGGCACCACGTTGCTGGTCGACACCTACGACATCGCCGAGGGCATCCGGACCGCCGTCGCGGTGGCCGGACCGGGCCTCGGCGCGGTCCGCATCGACTCCGGCGACCTCGCCCAGGAGGCACGGAGCGCGCGAGCCCTGCTCGACGACCTCGGCGCGACCGGCACCCGCATCACCGTGACCAGCGATCTCGACGAGCACCTCATCACCGACCTGGCGGACGCACCGATCGACGGCTTCGGGGTCGGCACGCGCGTGGTCACCGGCTCGGGCCATCCCACCGCCGGGCTGGTCTACAAGCTGGTGGCCGTGGCCGACGAGGCCACGCCCGACGCGCCGTTGCGGGTGGTGGCCAAGCGGTCGGCGGACAAGGCCTCGGTCGGCGGGCGCAAGACCGCCTGGCGCGCGCACCGCGACGGGCGGCTGGTGGCCGAGGCGTTCACGACCGAGGACCCGGCGCCGCAGGGTTGGAGCTCGGTGCAGGTGCCGGCCATCCGTGCCGGCCGGGTCGTGCACGACCCCCCGCTCGCCGAGGTCCGCCGCCACGCCCGGCAGGCGCTGGCCTCCCTGCCTCCCGAGGCCCGACAGGTCACTCCGGGGTCGCCGTACCTCGAGGCGACCGCCACGGGGCGCGCGCTGGTCGTCGTCGACGTGCAGAACGACTTCGTCGAGGGCGGGTCCCTGGGGGTCGCGGGCGGGCGCGAGGTCGCGAGCCGGATCAGCCGGCACCTGGCCGAGCACGCCTCGGTCTACGCCGTGGTCGCCGCCTCGCGGGACTGGCACGAGGCGCACACCACCAACGGAGGTCACTTCGCCGAGCCGGGGAGCGAGCCGGACTTCGCCGTCACCTGGCCGGTGCACTGCGTCTCGGAGGGCCCCGGCAGCGACTACGCACCCGAGCTCGACCTGACGGCGATCGACGTCCACCTGCTCAAGGGCCTCGGGGAACCGGCCTACTCGGCCTTCGAGGCCGTCGACGACCAGCGCCGCGCCCTGGGAGACCTGCTGCGCGCAGCCGGGGTGGTCGACGTCGACGTCGTCGGCATCGCCACCGACCACTGCGTGCGCGCCACCGTCCTCGACGCCCGCGCCCAGGGGTTCGGCGTCCGGCTGCTCGACGGGCTGCACGCGGGGGTCGCGCCTGCCGGCTCGGAGGCGGCGCTCCAGGAGATGCGCGCGGCCGGCGCCCGGACCGTCCCCTGGGGCTCCTGAGCCGCTGCGGGTGCGGCCCGCTGCTCCCGACCCGCAAGGGTGTCGCCGGCGTCCTCCACACTGGTCGCGTGACCACCACGCGCGCGGACGACGTCGCGACCGGAGACCTGGAGCCGCTCGCGGCCTTCAGCGCCCCGACGCGCACGTGGTTCGAGGCCGCCTTCGCCGCACCCACCCCCGCCCAGGCGGGGGCGTGGGCGGCGGTGCGCGCAGGCCGCCACGCCCTGGTGGTGGCGCCCACCGGGTCCGGCAAGACGCTCTCGGCGTTCCTGTGGTCGCTGGACCGGCTGATGTCGGGGCCTGCGCCGCAGGCCAAGGAGCACCGCTGCCGGGTGCTGTACATCTCGCCGCTCAAGGCGCTGGGCGTCGACGTCGAGCGCAACCTGCGCGCCCCGCTGGCCGGCATCCGTCACACCGCGAACCGGCTCGGCACCGAGGTCCGCGAGGTCAGCGTCGGGGTCCGCTCGGGCGACACCAGTGCCGCCGACCGCCGCCGGCTGGGCAGCACCCCGCCCGACATCCTCATCACCACGCCCGAGTCGCTCTTCCTGATGCTCACCAGCGCCGCCCGCGAGACCCTCAAGGGCGTCGACACGGTGATCCTCGACGAGGTGCACGCGGTGGCGGGCAGCAAGCGCGGAGCGCACCTCGCGGTCTCCCTCGAGCGTCTCGACGCCCTGCTGGAACGGCCCGCCCAGCGCATCGGCCTCTCGGCGACCGTCCGGCCGCTGGAGGAGGTCGCGCGCTTCCTCGGCGGAGCGGCACCGGTCGAGATCGTCGCCCCACCCACCGAGAAGCAGTGGGACCTCACCGTGGTCGTCCCGGTCGAGGACATGACCAACCCCGAGGCCTACGACGACCGGCCCCACGACCGGTCGAACGGCTCGGCGGCCGGCGCCGCGCCGTTCGCCCCCGCGCCGAGCCCCCCGGGTCCGGACCCGTTCGACCCCGACGCCGACCCCCTGGACCCCTTCGCCGCCCCCCTCGACGGCCTCGACGGCCTCGAGGTCGCCGGTGCCGGCGAGCGCCGCCCCGAGCGCTCGACGTCGATCTGGCCGCACGTCGAGGAGCGCGTGGTCGACCTCATCGAGCAGCACCGCTCGACGATCGTCTTCGCCAACTCCCGCCGCCTCTCCGAGAGGTTGACGGCACGGCTCAACGAGATCGCCTCGGAGCGCGCCGGCCTCGTCGCCGACGCGGCCGCTGCCCTGCCCGCGCAGGTGATGGCCCAGTCGGGCACCGCGCGCAGCACCGCCGACGAGCCCGGGGCCGTGGTCATCGCCAAGGCCCACCACGGCTCGGTCTCGAAGGAGCAGCGCGCCCTCATCGAGGACGACCTCAAGCGCGGCCGGCTGCCCGCCGTGGTGGCCACCAGCAGCCTCGAGCTCGGCATCGACATGGGCGCGGTCGACCTCGTCATCCAGATCGAGTCGCCCCCCAGCGTGGCCAGCGCGCTCCAGCGGGTCGGTCGGGCCGGCCACCAGGTCGGCGAGGTCTCCCACGGCGTGCTGTTCCCCAAGCACCGTGGCGACCTCGCGCCCACCGCGGTCTCGGTGCACCGGATGCGCACCGGCGGCATCGAGTCGCTGCGGGTGCCCACCAACCCCCTCGACGTGCTGGCCCAGCAGGTCGTGGCCACCACCGCGCTGGAGTCCGTCGACGTCGACGAGCTCTACGACCTCGTGCGGCGCGCCGCGCCCTTCGCCCAGCTGCCGCGCTCGGCCTACGACGCGACCCTCGACCTGCTGGCCGGGCGCTACCCCAGCGACGAGTTCGCCGAGCTGCGCCCCCGCGTGGTCTGGGACCGGGTGGCCGGCACGGTGACCGGGCGCCCGGGCGCCCAGCGCCTGGCGGTGACCAGTGGCGGCACGATCCCCGACCGCGGACTCTTCGGCGTCTTCCTGGCCGGCGGCGAGGGCCCCGGGCGCCGGGTCGGCGAGCTCGACGAGGAGATGGTCTACGAGTCCCGCGTCGGCGACGTCTTCGCCCTCGGCGCCACCAGCTGGCGCATCGAGGACATCACCCACGACCGGGTGCTGGTGACGCCCGCACCGGGCATCCCGGGGCGGCTGCCGTTCTGGAAGGGCGACGGCCTGGGCCGTCCGGCCGAGCTCGGCGAGGCCGTCGGCGCCTACACCCGCGAGCTGGCGGCCCTGCCACGCGACCGGGCCGAGCAGCGGGCCCGCGACGACGGTCTGGACGCCTTCGCCGCCGGCAACCTGGTGACCTACCTGCACGAGCAGCTCGACGCCACCTCGATCCTGCCCTCGGACACCTCCCTGCTCGTCGAGCGCTTCCGTGACGAGCTGGGCGACTGGCGCCTCGTGCTGCACTCGCCCTACGGCACCCCCGTCCACGCGCCCTGGGCGCTGGCCATCAACGCCCGGCTACGTGAGCGGTACGGCATCGACGGCCAGGCCGTGGCCTCCGACGACGGCATCGTCGTGCGGATCCCCGACACCGAGGCGGAGCCGCCCTCGGGCGAGATCGTCGTCTTCGAGCCCGACGAGATCGAGGACCTGGTCACCACCGAGGTCGGCGGCTCCTCGTTGTTCGCCTCGCGCTTCCGTGAGTGCGCGGCACGGGCCCTGCTGCTCCCGCGCCGCGACCCCGGACGCCGTTCGCCGCTGTGGCAGCAGCGCCAGCGCTCGGCAGCGCTGCTCGAGGTCGCCGTGCGGTACCCCTCGTTCCCGATCGTCCTGGAGGCCGTGCGCGAGTGCCTCCAGGACGTCTACGACCTGCCGGCCCTGCTGAGCCTGATGCGGCGCATCGACACCCGCGAGGTCCAGGTGGTCGAGGCGGCCACCACCACGCCCTCGCCCTACGCCCGCAGCCTGCTCTTCGGCTACGTGGCCCAGTTCGTCTACGAGGGCGACTCCCCCATCGCCGAGCGCCGCGCGGCCGCCCTCTCGCTCGACCAGGGGCTGCTCGCCGAGCTGCTCGGTCGCGCCGAGCTGCGTGAGCTGCTCGACCCCGACGTGCTGGTCGAGGTCGAGACCGAGCTGCAGCGCACGGCCACCGACCGCCGGGCCCGTGACGCAGAGGGGGTCGCCGACCTGGTGCGGGTGCTGGGCCCGCTCACCCACGACGAGCTGCGGGCGCGCACCGTTCCCGACGCCGACGTCGAGACCTGGACCGCCACCCTGGTGGCGCAACGGCGCGTCGTCGCGGTCCGGATGGGCGGTCTCGAGCGGTTCGCCGCCGTCGAGGACGTCGGCCGGCTGCGCGACGGGCTCGGCGTGCCGGTCCCGCCCGGCACCCCCGACGTCTTCGGCGAGCCGGTCGAGGACCCCGTGGCCGACCTCGTCGCCCGCCACGCGCGCACCCACGGCCCCTTCACCGTCGAGGAGGTGGCCGCGCGGCTCGGGCTGGGCGCGGCGGTCGTCCGGCTGACGCTGCAGCGGCTCGCCTCCTCGGGCCGGGTCCTCGAGGGCGAGTTCCGTCCGGGAGCGAGCGGGCAGGAGTGGTGCGACGCCGAGGTGCTGCGCAAGCTGCGGCGGCGCTCGCTGGCGCGGCTGCGCCAGGAGGTCGAGCCCGTCGAGCCGGCAGCGCTGGGTCGGTTCCTGCCGGCCTGGCAGGGCGTCACCACCTCGCGCGGCACGCAGGGCCGCCACCGCGGCGTCGACGGCGTCCTGGCCGTCGTCGAGCAGCTGGCCGGGACGCCGGTGCCGGCCTCGGCGCTGGAGTCGCTCGTGCTGCCGGCCCGGGTCCGCGACTACGAGCCGTCCTTCCTCGACGAGCTGACCGCCACCGGCGAGCTGGTCTGGGCCGGTCACGGCGCCCTGCCGGGCTCCGACGGGTGGGTCTCCCTCCACCTCGCCGACCAGGCGCCCCTCACCCTGCCCACTCCCGAGGACGACGAGCCCTCCGAGCTGCAGCAGGCGGTGCTCGACGCCCTCGCACCGGGCGGGGCCTGGTTCTTCCGCCAGCTCGCGACCACCGTGAGCGCGACGCTGCCCCGGGCCGGTGACGAGGCCCTCGCCGCCGCCCTGTGGGAGCTCGTCTGGGGCGGCCGGATCACCAACGACACGCTCACCCCGCTGCGGGCCCTGACCCGCGGCGGCAAGGCCAGCCACCGGACCCGCTCCGGGCCGGCCCGCGCCCGGCGTCCGGGCTCGGCCGGCCGCGGCCTGCCCGCGCGTGGCGGTCCGCCGCAGACCGCCGGGCGCTGGTCGGTGCTGCCCTGCGGTCGACACCGACCCGACCCGGCGCGCCCACGCCTCGGCCGAGCGCCTGCTGGACCGCCACGGGGTGGTCCTGCGCGGCGCGGTGGTCAGCGAGCGGGTGCCCGGCGGCTTCGCCGGCGTCTACAAGGTGCTCAGCGCCTTCGAGGACTCCGGTCGCTGCCGGCGCGGCTACTTCGTCGAGGGCCTGGGTGCCGCCCAGTTCGGCACGGCCGGCGCCATCGACCGGCTGCGCACCTTCACCGAGGTACCGGTCGACGCCAAGCCGACCGCGATCGCGCTGGCCGCCACCGACCCCGCCAACCCCTACGGCGCCGCACTGCCCTGGCCCGAGCGCGACCCGGGAGCGGACGCCGAGGGGTCCCGCCACCGTCCGGGCCGCAAGGCCGGCGCCATGGTGGTGCTGGTCGACGGCGTGCTCGCCCTCTACGTCGAGCGTGGCGGCCGCACCCTGCTGACCTGGAGCGAGGAGGCCGAGCAGCTCATGCCCGCGGCGGCCGCCGTGGCCGAGGCCGCCCACCGCGGGTCGCTGGGTCGGCTCACCGTCGAGAAGGCCGACGGTGAGCAGCTGCTCGGCCGGGGCGCCTCGCCCCTGCGCGACGCCCTCGACGCCGCCGGCTTCGTGGCGACCCCCAAGGGACTGCGGCTGCGTGCCTGAGGGGGACACCGTGTGGCGCGCCGCTCGGGCGCTTGACCGTGCGCTGAGCGGGCGCACCCTCGACGGGACCGACTTCCGGGTCCCTCAGCTGGCCACCCGTGACCTGAGCGGCGGACGGGTGGAGGCGACGCGTCCCCGCGGCAAGCACCTGCTGACCCGGATCAGTCATGCCGGCACGAGCTGGACGCTGCACACCCACCTGCGCATGGAGGGCTCCTGGCACCTGGTGGCCCCCGGCGGGCGGTGGCGACGACCGGCCCACCAGGCGCGCGTGGTCCTGCGCACCGACGTCGTCACCGCGGTGGGGTTCTCCCTCGGCGTGGTCGAGCTGCTGCCGACCTCGGAGGAGCACACCGTGGTCGGTCACCTCGGGCCCGACCTGCTGGGGCCGGACTGGGACCCCGAGGAGGCGCTGCGCCGCCTGGGCGCCGACCCGGCCCGAACGCTGCACGAGGCCCTGCTCGACCAGACCTGCCTGGCCGGGATCGGCAACATGTACGCCGCCGAGCTGTGCTTCGTCTCCGGCCAGCACCCCGCGACCACCGTGGGCGAGGTCGCCGCCCTGCCCCGCCTGGTCGAGAAGGCCCGCCGGATGCTGCTGGTCAACAAGGAGCGGGCCACGCAGAGCACGACCGGCGACCTGCGCGAGCCGCTGTGGGTCCACGCCCGCGCGGGACGACCGTGCCGGCGCTGCGGCACCGGCATCGAGGTCGGCGAGCTCGGGCCCGCGGGCCGCGAGCGGCTCACCTACTGGTGCCCGCGGTGCCAGCCGGGCCGGCCTGACCGGCCGGACTGAGCCTCAGGCGGCCGAGGCGACCACGGTCGGCGCCGCGCCGGCGACCTGCGCGGACGCGGGGACCGACACCGGCCTGGCCACCGGGAGCCGCACGGCAGGGCTCACGGCCTCCTCGGCGGCGACGGCGTCGGAGACGTCGCGCAGCACGTCGGAGAGCGGGAGGTCCAGGGCGCCGCACAACGAGGCCAGCAGCTCGGAGGAGGCCTCCTTCTGACCGCGCTCGATCTCGGAGATGTAGCCGAGGCTGACCCGGGCCTCCTGGGAGAGCTTGCGCAACGTCAGACCCTGCTCGACGCGACGCTCGCGGAGCACGTCACCGAGGAAGCGGCGGAACAACACCACGGGCCTTCTCCCTTCGGGACTCTCGGCGGGCGCCGACGTTCGACTCTGGAGGATCAACGCTACAAGAGACGCGGTTCTTCCGTCGCCACTGGCTCACCCCCGGGCGCGCCCAGCGCGCACGTGGGCTAGTCCGAGCGGCCCGTGTCGCGCACGGACCCGTGTCTCCGTACCGTCCGCTCAGCGTCCGGCGGGCGCCGAGGTCCGGCCCAGCTCGTGGCGCTGGCGCCACACCCCGCGGAAGAACTCGAAGCCGGAGTACAGCGTCAGCGCGACCGCCACGACCAGGCACACCTGGAAGGCGTAGAACAGCACCTCGCCGGGCCGTTGCGCCCAGTCGGCCAGGTCGGTGTCGCGCAGCGGCAGGCACAACCCGGCCAGGGCGAGCGCCTGCATCGTGGTCTTCCACTTGCCGAGGTCGGCGGCGGCGATGACGACGCGCTTGAGCACCGAGAGCCGCAGCAGGGTCACGCTCCACTCGCGCAGCAGCACCACCACCGTCACCCACCACCAGATGTCGCCGAGGATCGACAGGCCGATGAAGGCCATCCCGGTCAGGGCCTTGTCGGCGATCGGGTCGGCGATCTTGCCGAAGTCGGTGACCATGTTGCGGGCGCGGGCGATGTCGCCGTCGATCTTGTCGGTGATCATGGCGACCGCGAAGAGGACCCAGGCCACCGTGCGCCACAGTGCCGAGTCGCCGCCGTCGACCAGCAGCGCCCAGCCGAAGAAGGGGACCATGGCGATGCGCAACGTGGTCAGCGCGTTGGGCAGGTTCCAGTTGCTGGTCCGCACGGGCTGGTCGCTCATCGCACCGCTCCCGCGAGATCCACGACCTCGGCGACGAGGTCGACCCCGTCGGTCCCGGTGACGACCGCGGAGACCAGCGCGCCGACCCCGGTACCGGACGGCGCGCCCAGCAGCAGGGTGGTGCCGTCGACCTCGGGGCCCTGGTGGGCCGCGCGTCCCTCGAGCCCTCGGGGCCCACGGACTCCACCAGCACCTCGACCGGCTCCCCGACCCGCTCCTCGGCCCGCTGGGCCGTGAGCTGCTCGACCAGGTCGGTCACCTCGCGGACCCGCTCGGACACCTCGTCCTCGTCGAGCTTGTCGTCGTAGTCGGCCGCCTCGGTGCCGTCCTCGTCGGAGTAGCCGAAGACACCCACGACGTCGAGGCGCGCGTCGACCAGGAAGGCGCACAGCGTCTCGAGGTCGTGCCGGGTCTCACCGGGGAAGCCGACGATGACGTTGGAGCGCACCCCGGCCAGCGGCGCGTGGCGACGGACCTGCTCGAGCAGCCCGAGGAAGCTCTCGGGGTCGCCGAAGCGCCGCATCCGCCGCAGCACGGTGGGGCTGGCGTGCTGGAAGGAGAGGTCGAAGTAGGGCGCGACGCCCGGCGTGGACGCGATCGTCTCCACCAGGCCCGGTCGGGTCTCGGCCGGCTGGAGGTAGGAGACCCGCACCCGGTCGACGCCCTCGACGGACGCGATCTCCGGCAGCAGCGTCTCCAGCAGGCGCAGGTCGCCGAGGTCCTTGCCGTAGGACGTGGAGTTCTCCGAGACCAGGAACAGCTCGCGCGCGCCCTGGGAGGCCAGCCAGGCGGCGTCGTGCAGCACGTCGCTGGGCCGGCGGCTCACGAAGCTGCCGCGGAAGGACGGGATGGCGCAGAACGAGCACCGACGGTCACAGCCGCTGGCCAGCTTCAGCGGCGCCATCGGACCGCTGTCGAGGCGACGCCGCACGCTGCGCTCCGGGGCGGAGGCGGCGCGGTCGACGGGGCTGATCGGGAGCAGCCGACGTCGGTCGGAGGGCGTGTGGGCCTGGTGGGGGTCCCCGGCCACGATGGAGCGCAGCCGCGCCGCGATGTCGGGGTAGTCGTCGAAGCCGAGGACGGCGTCGGCCTCGGGCAGCGACGTCGCCAGCTCGGCGCCGTAGCGCTCGGCCAGGCAGCCTACGGCCACGACGGCGCGCGGCCCTCCCTCGCCCTTGAGGTCCGCGGCCTCCAGCAGCGCGTCCACGCTGTCCTTCTTGGCGCTCTCGACGAAGCCGCAGGTGTTGACCACGACGGTGTCGGCCAGCGCCGGATCACTGACCAGGCGGAAGCCGTCACCGGCCAGTCGACCGGCGAGCTCCTCGGAGTCGACCTCGTTGCGGGCGCAGCCCAGCGTCAGCATGGCCACCGAGAGTGGCTCGCGGTCCACGGTGTCGATGACCGCGGCAGGGTCGGGATGCGGGCTCACCAGGTGAGTATGCCGTTGCCCCCCTGACTACGGCCAACCCGCGCCCACCACCGCCCGCCGCGCCGCGACCAGCGTCACGCCCTCAGGGGACGAAGATGTCCTGGGCCTCCTGGCCGGTCTCGCCCAGCGGGCCTTCCTCGACCCCGTCGACCGTCACCAGCAGGCCGCCGTCGCTGGAGCCGACCCGGATCGGCGGCGCCACGTCGAGCTGCACGGTCTGCATGAAGGCCAGCTGGTCGTCGAAGACCACCTCGGAGCCGCTGCGCACGATCACCTGGGAGCCACCGCCGGCGGCCGTCAGGACGACCGGGACGGCTGCGCCCTGGGCCGGCACACCGTTGTCGAGCCCGCCGCTGGAGTTCAAGCGCGGCGAGGGCGGGGTCAGGTCACTGGGGTTCTCCATGACCAGACGGGCCACCGACCAGACCAGGACGACGGTCATCACCGCGGCGACGAGCACCGACCAGTTGGGACCTCCCCGGGTGCCGCGGATCGAGCCACCCTGGCCGGTGGCCAGCTCGGCCTCGAAGACGCGACGCGGGTCGATCGGGGCGTCGGCGTACTGCGCGTCGTAGGCGCTCAGCAGGGGCGCGACGTCGATGCCCAGCACCCGCGCCAGGGTCCGCAGGTGGCCGCGGGCGTAGAAGTCGCCGCCGCAGGGCTCGAAGTCGTCGACCTCGATCGACTCGATCACGTGGGGCCGGATCCGGGTCCGCTCGGCGAGCTGGTCCACGCTCAACCCCAGACGCGTCCGGGCCGCGACCAGCTCGGGGCCGATCACCGGGTCGATCGCCGGGGCCGGGGCCGCGTGGTCGTCGATGACCAGGGGGATGACGGGGTCGCCCGGACGGGAGATCGGGGTGACCCGCGAGCCCCACGTCGAGGTCTCCTCGACCAGGTTGACGCTCCCGTCGCGGCGCAGCTCGCGCGCCTCGGGCAGGCGAGGGCCCCCGGCACCCGCGTGGCTCGTGTCGTCGTCGCTCTCGGCGGGGTCCAGCCGCAGCGCCGCGGCACCCAGGACGACGTCGGCCCGGGTGCTCTCGCGCAGGTCGCGCACGGGCAGCGGGGTACTGCTGGCCAGCAGGCCCCGCTCGGATCCGGACGTCGGCCCGGCCTCGCCGTCGCTGCCCTCGCGGGCCTCGGTCTCCTCCGGTTCGGTCTCGACCTCGTCGGCCTGCGGCTCGATCTCCACGACCTCGGTGTCGGCGCCGGCCAGCTCGCTCAGCGCGTCCGTCAGGTCGACGGCGCCGACCACGCGGGTGGTCACGGTCAGGGACAGCCGCAACGGCTCGGCGGCGCCCTCGGCCCCCGGTGTGGCCTCACGGGTCAGCAGCAGCGAGCCGTCACGCAGCACACCTCGACGCGGGCGGTGCTCCACGCGGTCGACCTGGCGCCACGTCACGCCTTCCCACTCCTTGCCGCGCCGCACCCGCACGCCGTGCTCGTCGGCGACCAGGAGCGGGGTGCGGGCGTCGAGCAGCGAGAGCAGGTGCACCACGCCGAGCGCGGCGACCACGGCGCACACGACCCAGTCGGCCAGCGTCCCGGTCGTGGTGGCGCGGAGGAACCACGCCACCGCCACCAGGCAGCCGGCGACGCCGACGGCGCCCGAGACCGCGCCGCGGCGACGCACCTCGATCTCGCCGGCGGCGTGCGGGGTCTCGTCGGTGCCGGGCTCCACGACCTGTGTCTGAGTGTTCACTGCTCTCCCTGGATGGTGAAGACCACGGCATCGACCTCGTCGGGCTTGACCAGGACGTCGCGGGCCTTGGAGCCTTCGCTGGGGCCCACCACCCCGCGGCTCTCGAGGATGTCCATGAGGCGGCCGGCCTTGGCGAAGCCGACGCGAAGCTTGCGCTGGAGCATCGAGGTCGACCCGAACTGGGTCGAGACGACCAGCTCGATGGCCTGGACCACGAGGTCGAGGTCGTTGCCGATGTCGTCGTCGAGATCGCGCTTGGCCGCTGCCGGCGCCGTGACGTCCTCGCGGTAGGTCGGCTGCAGCTGGGTCTTGCAGTGCTTGACCACCTGCGCGACCTCCGCCTCGGTGACCCACGAGCCCTGGATGCGCGCCGGCTTCGAGGCGCCCATCGGCAGGAACAGCCCGTCGCCCTGGCCGACCAGCTTCTCCGCGCCGGGCTGGTCGAGGATGACCCGGCTGTCGGCCAGGCTGGAGGTCGCGAAGGCCAGCCTCGAGGGCACGTTGGCCTTGATCAGCCCGGTGACGACGTCGACCGAGGGGCGCTGGGTGGCCAGCACCAGGTGGATCCCGGCGGCCCGCGCCAGCTGGGTGATGCGCACGATCGCGTCCTCGACGTCGCGGGGCGCGATCATCATCAGGTCGGCGAGCTCGTCGACGATCACCAGCAGGTAGGGGTAGGGCGCGAGCACCCTCTCGCTGCCGGCAGGCAGCTCCACCTTGCCGCCCCGGACGGCCTTGTTGAAGTCGTCGATGTGGCGGAAGCCGAAGTTCGCGAGGTCGTCGTAGCGCAGGTCCATCTCGCGCACCACCCAGGCGAGGGCCTCGGCGGCCTTCTTGGGGCTGGTGATGATCGGCGTGATCAGGTGCGGGACGCCCTCGTAGGCGTTCAGCTCGACCCGCTTGGGGTCGACCATGATCATGCGCACCTCGTCGGGCGTCGAGCGCATCAGCACCGAGGTGATCATCGAGTTGATGAACGAGCTCTTGCCCGAGCCCGTCGCGCCGGCGACGAGCAGGTGCGGCATCTTCGCCAGGTTGGCCACCACGAAGCCGCCCTCGACGTCCTTGCCCAGGCCCGCGATCATCGGGTGGTGGTCGCCGCGGGCCACACCGGAGCGCAGCACGTCGCCCAGGGAGACGATCTCCTTGTCGAGGTTCGGGATCTCGATGCCGATGGCGGACTTGCCCGGGATCGGGCTGAGGATCCGCACGTCGGCCGAGGCCACGGCGTAGGCGATGTTGCGTGAGAGCGCGGTCACCTTCTCCACCTTGATGGCCGGTCCGAGCTCGACCTCGTAGCGGGTGACGGTCGGGCCCCGGGTGTAGCCGGTGACCTGCGCGTCGATGCCGAACTCGTCGAGGACCTGGGTGAGGCGGTCCACGACCGCGTCGCTGGCCTTGGAGCGCGCCTTGTGCACGGAGCCCGGCTTGAGCACCTCGCTGCCGGGCAGTGAGTAGACGACGTCGCCGGAGAGGGCGAGCTGCTCGACGCGCTGCGGGAGCGGGGAGTGCGGGGGCGCTGCGAGCTCGCCGGTCGCGTCGTCGGTGGGGTCCTCCGGGTCCGGGAGCGCCGGGTCCGGGGCCGCCGGCGCCGCCACGGCGGCCGGCACGGGCGTGATGAGGCCGGTCTCGGCCCCGACGTCGTCGGACGGGCCAGCGCCGGCCGAGGATGCGCGGGCGCGGCTGCGCTTGCGCAGCTCGCGCTCGGAGAGCACCGGGCTGTCGTAGGCGGGGTCGCCGAGCTCGGGGTCGATCTCGCGCTCCAGGGTGCCCGCGGCGGGCACGACGTCAGCGACGCCGGCGCTCCCGTGGGGGTGGCCGAGCAGCTGGTCGCGCAGGCCGGCGAGCCGCTCGGGGACGCGGTAGAGCGGCGTCGCGGTGATCACCAGCACCCCGAAGAAGCCCAGCAGGAGCAGCACCGGCACGACGACGTAGGCGGTCCGGAGCAGGTCGAGCAGCAGGGAGGCGACCACGAAGCCGATCGCCCCACCACCCTCGCGCAGCGGCGAGGTGTCGCCGGCGAGGGGCTGGGGGTCGCCGGCGGCGACCTGGACGATGCCGAGCAGACCGAAGGCGGCCGCGCCCCAGCCGATCACCTGGCGCCCGACGGGCCCGTTGCGCACGGGGTCTCGCACGACCCGCCAGCCGGCGAGCACGAGCGCGAGCGGGACGAACCAGCCGACCCGGCCGACCGTGCCCGTCACCAGGGCACGGGCGAGGTCCATCGCGCCGCCGGGCACCTCGAACCAGACCGCCGCGGCGGTGACCAGCGCGAGGGCGAGCAGGACCATGCCGGCACCGTCGCGACGGTGCTCGGGCTCGAGGTCGCGGGCGGTGCTGCCGATCCCCCGGGCACCGGCGCCGACGGCGTGCGCGGCCGCGACCCAGCAGGCGGCGACGGCCCTGGCCAGGGCGGTGAAGAACCGGGCGACCGGACCGACGCCGGAGCGCACCGCACGGGGGGCGGGACGCTTGCGCGAGCTGGGGGTGGGCTTCCGGGTGCTCCGGGATCGGGTGCTCGGGCTCGCCTTGCCCGAGGATCGGCCCGACGAGCCGGACGACCTGGACGTGGACGTGCTCTTGCTCCGCGACCGCGGCGGGGAAGACGTACGGGTCGCCATGGTGGCCACCCTAGGTCCGCGTCACACCTGTCCCACGCACCACACCGGTGCGTGTCGCACGGACCCCCTCAGTCGGGCTCGTCCGCCTCGCTCGACCCGAGCGGCAGGTCGACGCGGAACGTGCTGCCGCGACCGAGCTCGGAGCGCACCGTGATCTGGCCGCTGTGCAGCCCCACGATCCGCCGCGCGATCGCGAGTCCGAGGCCGGAGCCGGGCAGCGAGAGCGCCTCGGGGTTGCTCGAGCGGTGGAAGGCGGAGAAGAGGTGCGCCTGGTCGGCCGGTGAGATGCCGAGGCCGGTGTCGGTGCAGCTGAGGTAGGCCGAGGAGCCCTCGCGACCGACCTCGAGGGTCACGACCCCGCCGTGCGGGGTGTACTTCACCGCGTTGCCGACGAGGTTGTCGACCGCCGTGCCGAGCTCGTCGCCGTCGGCGTCGACCCACACCGGCTCCGGCGGCGCCGACATCGACAGGGTCAGGTCGTGGCGCTGCGCCTGGAGGGCGACCAGCTCGATGCTGGCGGCACCGAGGGCGCGCAGGTCGACACGGTCTCGCACGTGGGTGCGCGACTCCTCCAGCGCGGAGTAGTCCAGGAGGTTGCGGACCAGGCCCTCGAGGCGCCGCGCGTTGCGCCCGATCGCGTCCACCGACCCGATGCCGGTCTCGAGGTCGGCCAACAGCTCGGTGTGACCGATGATCGAGCTCAACGGGGTCTTCAGCTCGTGGGAGATCGTGGCGATCAGCTCGCGCTTGTAGCGGTCGAGCTCCTGGAGCTCGCTGACCAGGTGCCGCTCGCGGTCGAAGAGCCGGGCGTCGAGGACCACCCGGCCCAGGGCCTTGCCGACCTCCATCGCGGCCTGCCTCTCCTCCTCGCTCCACACCTGGTCCGGCTCGCGGGCGATGATCAGGTAGCCCAGCACCTCCCGCTCGCTGCCGACCGGGGCCAGGAGCAGGAGGCCCGCGGAGCGGTCGCCGTCGCCGAGGTCGGACCGGGACGCGTCCGGGGACGTGACGACCGCCGGCAGCTCACGCTGCTGGGCGGGCCCCAGCACGACCGGGGCCCCGGCGCGCGCCGCGTCCCGGGCGAGGCCGACGGCGACAGCGACCAGCGCGGCGTCGGCCGGCAGCCCGGCGGGGAACGCGTAGGACTGCTCGACCCGGTCGAGGTCCCCGGAGGTGAAGCACCGGATCCAGACCCGGTCGGTGGCGAACCCGGCCGCGGTCGCTCGACCGGCGTCCCGCAGGCTCGAGGTCAGGTCCGCCAGGCGTCCGGCCGACGAGACCTCGCGCAGCATCTGGCCCACGCGCACCTGCGCACCCAGGCGCTCGCGCTGCTGGGCGTTGTCGATCGCCAGCCCGGCCTGGACCACGAACATCTCGAGCAGCTCGCGGACCTCCTGGGAAGGCACCATCCCGTCGGGCGGCAGGTCCACCGACATGTTGCCCAGCAGCCGCCCGGTGGCCGACCACAGGGGCGCGTACAGGGTGTCCAGGGGGTGCCAGGCCCCCGGCAGGTCGCTGGGCTCGATGTCGGGGATCCAGATGCCCTCCTCGAGGGTGAACGGGACCCGGTCGTGGGGCAGGAAGCGCAGCACCCCCCACTCGTCGGCGAGGTTGAACTCGTTGACCACCGACTCCACCGGCGTCCGCAGCCCCAGGATCTGCTGGCGCGCCCCGTCGGGAGCGGCGACGTTGGACATCACCAGCGTGTCGCCCTCGAGGCGGGAGATCGCCGCTACGCCGAACCCGAGCACCTCCACCACGCCACTGGCGACCTCGTCCAGGACCGTGGAGAGGTCGGTGACCGAGTTGACGCGCTGCATGAGCTCGTAGAGGCGCCGCAGCACCTCGGGTCTCGACGACGACGCGGGGGCGTTCACGGTGACCTCTCGACGCGGGGAGTGGACGACGGGTCAGGCCTCGATGACCACGGGGACGATCATCGGCCGTCGGCGGTGGGTGGTGTTCACCCAGCGACCCACGGTGCGTCGCACGGTCTGCTGGAGCTGGTGGGTGTCGGTGTTGCCGTCGGCCATCGAGCGGTTCAGCGCGTCGACCACGAGGCGACGCACGTCCTCGAAGCTGTCCCCCTCGAGAGCGTTGCCCTTGGCGTGGATCTCGGGGCCGCCGGAGACCTTGCCGTTGACGGAGTCGACGACCACGATCACCGAGACGAACCCCTCCTCGCCGAGGATCCGCCGGTCCTTGAGGTCGGACTCGGTGACGTCGCCGACCGAGGAGCCGTCGACGAAGACGTACCCGCAGTCGACCTTCCCGACGATGTCGGCGCGTCCCTCGACCAGGTCGACGACGACGCCGTCCTCGGCGACCACGACGTTCTCGACGCCGGTCTGGCGCGCGAGCTCGGCGTTGGCCAGCATGTGGCGGATCTCGCCGTGCACGGGCAGGACGTTGCGAGGCTTGACGATGTTGTAGCAGTACAGCAGCTCACCGGCGCTGGCGTGACCGCTGACGTGCACCATCGCGTTGCCCTTGTGGACCACCCGGGCGCCCCACCGGGCCAGCCCGTTGATGACGCGGTAGACGGCGTTCTCGTTGCCGGGGATCAGGCTGGAGGCCAGCACCACCGTGTCGCCCTCGCCGATGTGGACGAAGTGGTGGTTGCGCTGGGCGATCCGGCTCAGCGCGCTCAGCGGCTCGCCCTGGGACCCGGTGGAGATGAGGACCTGACGCTCGGGCGCGATGTCGGCGAGCTCCTTGGCCTCGACCATGACACCCGGTGGGACCCGCAGGTAGCCCAGGTCGCGGGCGATCCCCATGTTGCGCACCATGGAGCGTCCGACGTAGCCGACCTTGCGGTGGTGGGTCACGGCGGCGTCGAGCACCTGCTGGACGCGGTGCACGTGCGAGGCGAAGCAGGCCACGATGATCCGGCCCTGCGACTCACGGAAGACCTGGTCGAGCACCGGCGCGATGCTCTTCTCGGTGGTGGTGAAGCCCGGCATCTCGGCGTTGGTGGAGTCGGTGAGGAAGAGGTCGACACCCTCCTCGCCGAGCCGGGCGAAGGCGCGCAGGTCGGTGAGCCGGTCGTCCAGCGGCAGCTGGTCCATCTTGAAGTCGCCGGTGTGCAGGACCAGGCCGGCGCCGGTGCGGATCGCCACGGCGAGGGCGTCGGGGATGGAGTGGTTGACCGCCACGAACTCGAGCTCGAACGGCCCGAAGCTGATCCGGTCGCCCTCGGCCACCGTGTGCTGCACCGGCTGCTTGAGCCGGTGCTCGCGCAGCTTGGAGTCCAGCAGGGCCAGGGTCAGCCGGGAGCCGACCAGCGGGATGTCGCCGCGCTCGCGCAGCAGGAAGGGGGTCGCGCCGATGTGGTCCTCGTGCCCGTGGGTGAGGACCAGCGCCTCGACCGCGTCGAGACGGTCCCGGATCCAGGTGAAGTCCGGCAGGATCAGGTCGACCCCGGGCTGGTGGTCCTCGGGGAAGAGCACCCCGCAGTCGACGATGAGCAGGCGCTTGTCGTACTCGAAGACGGTCATGTTGCGACCGACCTCGCCGAGGCCGCCGAGGGGGACGACGCGCAGGCCGCCGGAGGTGAGCGCCGGGGGTTCGGTCAGCTCGGGGTGGGGATGAGACACGGGGTCCTTTCGGGTGGAGCGGGGGTGCGGAGCCTCGGGCTCAGAGCACGCCCGCGGCTGCGAGACCGGCGCGCAGGGCGTCGACCTCGTCGTCGTCGAGCGGCACCAGCGGTGCGCGCACGTGGCGGTTGTCCAGGACGCCCAGCAGCTGCAACGTCGCCTTCGCGGTCGTCGCGCCGTAGTTGGCCGGACCCATGACGGCGTCGATGGCCGGGAGCATCCGGGTGTAGGTCGCCAGCGCCGCGGCGGGATCGCCGCCGTGGAACTGGGTGATCATGGTCGCGAGGTCGTCGCCGACGGCGTGCCCGGCGACGCTCACGAAGCCGGCCGCGCCGTGCGCGAGCCAGCCCAGGTTGGCGACGTCGTCGCCGGAGTAGACCGCGTAGCCCATCTCGCGCAGCCGCACGCCACGGGCGAAGTCACCGACGGCGTCCTTGACGGCCACGACCGGCTCCCAGGTGATCGCCTGCTCGTAGACCTCACGTCCGATGGTGGTGCCGGTCCGGCCGGGGACGTCGTAGAGCATCACCGGGACGTCGCTGACCTCCACGACGCTGCGGAAGTGGTGCAGCACCCCGGGCTGCGAGGGCTTGCTGTAGTACGGGGTGACGAGCAGGAGGCCGTCGACCCCGATCTTGGCGGCCTGCTCGGCCAGCTCGACGGAGTGGGCCGTCGCGTTCGTCCCGACGCCGGCCACCACGACCGCCCGGTCGCCGACGGCGTCCTTGACCGCGGCCAGGATGGCGCCGTCCTCGCGCACGGTCGTGGTCGGGGACTCACCGGTCGTGCCGGAGACCACCACGCCGTCGTGGCCGTGGTCCACCAGGTGGGCCGCGATGCGCGCCGTGCCCTCCAGGTCGACCGCTCCGTCCGCGGCGAAGGCCGTGGCCATCGCGGTGAGGACCCGTCCGAACGGCGCCGCAGGGGTGGAGGTCATGGGCTCAGGCTATCCGTAGCGCTCGCCGACCCAGCGACGCGGCAGCACCGAGTCCGCGGTTTCCGCACGCTGCCGGAGGTCGGGGCGCGAACGCCCACCCACGGAGGTCGAGGAGGAGGGCGCCCCGCGCCCGACATCGCAGTTTCACCGGTTCACCGGTGAAACTGCCGCTTCTGCACCGCTGCATCACCGCAGAAGCGCTCGGATGGGTGCAGAACTTCAAGGCGCTGCAGGCGCCACGGTGGTCTCGGCTGCTCAACCGGTGGTGGTGGGGGCGCTGGAGCGGACCCACCAGACGCGGTCGAAGCCGGCGAAGGACTCGCGGTGCTCCTCGCGCCACTGCCCGGGCTCGACGGGTCGGGTAGAAGGCGTCGCCGTCGGGCGACCCGGGGACCTCGGTGAGGACCTGCGCGTCCGCTGCGTCCATGGCGGCGGCGTACACCTGGGCGCCGCCGGCGACCATCACGTCGCCGGCGCACTCCTCGGCCAGGACCAGGGCGGCGTCCAGGTCGTGCGCGACCAGCACGCCCTCCGCGTGCCACGACGGGTCGCGCGTCAGCACGATGGTCGTGCGACCCGGCAGGGGTCGGCCGATGGACTCGTAGGTCGTGCGACCCATCAGCAGGGTGTGGCCCAGGGTCAGCTGCTTGAAGGTCGCCTGCTCCCCCGGGATCCGCCACGGGATGTCGGGGCCGTCGCCGATCACGCCGTTGCGCGCGACGGCCGCGACCAGCACGACCCGCTTGCCCGAGGGGGTCATACGGCGATGGGTGCCTTGATCCCCGGGTGGGGGTCGTAGCCGTCGACGGCGATGTGCTCGAGGTCGAAGCCGTCCAGGTCCGTGACGGCCGGGTCGAGCCGGAGGGTGGGCAGGGGCCGGGGCTCACGGGTCAGCTGCAGACGCGCCTGGTCGACGTGGTTGACGTAGAGGTGGGCGTCGCCCATCGTGTGTACGAAGTCGCCCACCCGCAGCCCGGTGACCTGGGCGACCATGTGGGTCAGCAGCGCGTAGGAGGCGATGTTGAAGGGCACTCCGAGGAAGACGTCGGCCGAGCGCTGGTAGAGCTGGCAGGACAGGCGGCCGGGGCCCCCGTCGGCCGACGGGGCGACGTAGAACTGGAACAGGGCGTGGCAGGGCGGCAACGCCATCTGCGCGATGTCGGCGACGTTCCACGCGCTCACGACGTGCCGCCGCGAGTCGGGGTTGCTGCGCACCTGCTCCACGACCTGCGCCACCTGGTCGACGTGGCGCCCGTCCGGGGTGGGCCACGAGCGCCACTGGTGGCCGTAGACCGGGCCGAGCTCGCCGTCGGCGTCGGCCCACTCGTCCCAGATCGAGATGCCGCGCTCCCGGAGCCAGGCGACGTTGGTGTCGCCGCGCAGGAACCACAGCAGCTCGCCGAAGACCGAGCGGGTGTGGACCTTCTTGGTGGTCACCAGCGGGAAGCCGGCGGCGAGGTCGAAGCGCATCTGGTGGCCGAAGACGCTGCGCGTGCCGGTGCCGGTGCGGTCGCCCTTCTCGACGCCGTCGTCGAGCACCAGGCGCAGGAGGTCGAGGTAGGCCTGCATGCGCCGCAGGCTACTCCGCGGCGCCCGGGCCGAGCGTGCCGGCGCCGAGGTCGACCCGGCCGGTGATCACGGTTCGCGTCGCGCCGCCGACGAGCACGGTGGCGCCCACCTTCTCGACGTGCACCCTCCCACGTCGCCCGAGCACCGTGCCCTGCGAGGCGACGTAGGACGACGGCAGGCGGCCACCCGCCAGCCAGGCGCCCACCCCGGCGTTCAGGCTGCCGGTGACCGGGTCCTCGACGACCCCGCCGGCCACGCGGAAGAACGCCCGCACCTCGACCGCCTCGGGCGACCCCTCGGGGTAGGGCCCGACGACCCCGATGTCGAGTCCGTCGATCTCTGCCACCCCCGGCTCGAGCGCCAGCACCGCGGCAGCGTCCTCGAGGAGGACCCCGACCCAGCCGGGTCCGTTGTCGATCCAGGCGGCCTCGACACACGACTCGACCCCCAGGACGCGCAGCACCCGCGCCAGGTCGGCCTCCGCGACCGGGCCCGAGCGCACCAGGGGCGGTCCCTCGAAGGCCAGCCGGTCGCCGTCGCGGTGCACGAGGACGAGCCCGGCCCCGCACTCCTGGACGACCACCCCGTCCGCGGCCGGGACGCCCCCGGCCTCGAGCCAGGCGTGCGCCGAGCCCAGCGTCGGGTGGCCGGCGAAGGGCAGCTCGCGGTCGGGGGTGAAGATCCGCAGCCGGTAGTCGGCCCCCGGGAGCGTCGAGGGCAGCAGGAAGGTCGTCTCGGAGAGGTTGGTCCAGCGGGCGAAGGCCGCCAGCTGCTCCTCGGCGAGGCCGGCGGCGTCGTGGACCACCGCCACCGGGTTGCCCCGCAGCGCGTCCTCGGCGAAGACGTCGACCTGGCGGAACCCGCAGGTCAGGCATGCAGCGACATCGGGCCGTAGACGCGACGTTCGAGGTCGAAGAGCGTCACGGCGTCCACGCCCTCGGCGCTCAGCTCGGTGAAGTACTCCCCCACCCACGTCTCGGCGTCGCCCTGGCTGGGGAAGCGCTGGTCGGCGTAGGTCGAGGAGACGGCGACCTCGTCGCCGGCGGCGTTCTCCAGTCGCCACCACCAGGGGCGCTCGGCCGGGGTCGGCTCGCGGAAGGTGGGGGGCTGCTCGGGCAGGTTCATCGACTCACGCCTCTCGGACCGACGGCTGGACGAAGGGAGGACGCACGACGTCGAAGACCTCGCGGCGTCCGCGGACGTCGACGCCCACCTGGTCGCCCTCGGAGACCTCGCTCGAGAGCAGCGCCAGGCCGACGCCGGTGCGCAGGGTGGGCGAGAAGGTGCCGGAGGTGACCTCGCCGAGCAGCTCGTCCGGCCCACCCGACACGGCCATGTGCGGGCGCGGGATGCCGCGACCGGTCGCACGCAGACCGTAGAGCCGCCGCCTCGGACCGGTCTCGCGCTCGGCCAGCAGCACGTCGCGGCCCCAGAAGGCCGACTTCTTCCACCCCACGGCCCACCCGGTCCGGGCCTGCACGGGGGTGATGTCGAGCGACAGCTCGTGGCCGTGCAGCGGGTAGCCCATCTCGGTGCGCAGGGTGTCGCGAGCGCCGAGGCCGCACGGCACGAGGCCGTGCTCGGCGCCGCCGGCGACCAGGGCGTCCCACAGACGGCCGCCCACCTCGACCGGCGCCACCAGCTCGTAGCCGCGCTCCCCGGTGTAGCCGGTACGGCAGACCGTGACGTGGTCGCCGTCGAGGTCGTGCTCGACGAAGCTCATGTAGTCGTGGCCGGCCGGCAGCCCGACGGCGGCGAGCACCTCGTCGCTGCGCGGGCCCTGCACTGCGAGCACGACGAGCTCGCGGTGCCGGTCGGTGACGACCACGCCCTCCGGAGCCGTGGCGGCCAGCCGCCGCACGACCTCGGCGGTGTTGGCGGCGTTCGGGACCAGCAGCACGTCGGCGTCGCTGCGGTAGTAGGCGATCAGGTCGTCGACCACGCCGCCGGTCTCGTCGTCGCAGCACAGCGTGTACTGCGCCCGGCCCGGGCCGATCCGGTCGAGGTCGTTGCTCAGGGTCGCGTTGACGTAGGCCGCGGCGCCCGGCCCGGTCACGCTGGCCTTGCCGAGGTGGCTGACGTCGAAGAGGCCAGCGGCCTCGCGCACCGCGCGGTGCTCGGCGACGACGCCGGTCGCGTACTCCAGCGGCATGCTCCAGCCCCCGAAGTCGGCCATCTTGGCGCTCAGCGCCACGTGACGGTCGTGCAGCGGCGAGAGCAGGGCAGCGGCGTCCGGCATGACGCAGAACCTAGCGCAGCAGCGGGTCCCGACCGCCGCCGCGGGCCCGGCTATCCTGCGGCCGTGACGACCTACACCCTCCGCTCGGCCAGCCCCGCCAAGACCCGCGCCGACGCGGTGGTGATCGGGCTCCTCCAGGGCGACGACCGCGCGGAGGTGGCACCGGGCGGCCAGGACGTCGCCAAGGCGTGGGGCCGCAAGCTGGCCCCGATGCTCGCCGCGCTCGGGGTCACCGGCAAGGCCGGCGAGGTCACCCGGATCCCGACCGCCGGCACCATCTCCTCGCCCCTGCTGGTCCTGGTCGGCCTCGGCCGCGAGGCCACACCCTCGGCCCTGCGCACCGCCGCCGGGAGTGCCGCCCGCGCCGCCACCAACGCGGCGTCGCTGGCGCTGGCGCTGCCGGCCGGCTCCCCCGAGGAGGTCCGTGCCGTCACCGAGGGCTACGTCCTCGGCGGGTACGCCTTCACCACCTACCAGACGGCCGAGGCCACCAAGCTGCCTGGCGACGTCGTCGTGCTGACCGCTGCTGCTCGCAAGAAGGAGACGGTCGCGGCCTTCGAGGACGCCCAGGTCGTCGCGGCCGCCGTCGCGACCGTGCGGGACTGGGTCAACACCCCGCCCGGCGACCTCACCCCGCCGGCCTTCGCCGACGCCGTCGTCGCAGCGGCCTCGTCCTTCGTCAAGGACCACGCTCGCGGGCGGGGGACCCCCAAGGTCGGCGTCACCGTGCTCGAGGAGGACGCGCTGGCCACGCAGGGCTTCGGCGGGCACATCGGCGTCGGACGCGGCTCGTCGGCGCCGCCGCGCCTGGTCGAGCTGACCTACGCCCCCAAGGGCGCCACCCGCCACCTGGCGCTGGTCGGCAAGGGCATCACCTTCGACTCCGGCGGGCTGTCCATCAAGCCGGCGCAGGGCATGGGTGAGATGAAGTCCGACATGGCCGGCGCCGCCGCCGTCGTCGCGGCCACCCTGGCCATCGCCGCGCTTCGCCTGCCGGTGCGCGTCACGGCCTACGCCGCGATGGCCGAGAACATGATCAACGGCTCGGCGACGCGCCCCGGCGACGTGCTCTCGATCTACGGCGGCACGACCGTCGAGGTCCTCAACACCGACGCCGAGGGTCGCCTCGTGCTGGCCGACGCGCTGGTCAGGGCCGGCGAGCAGGACCCCGACCTCGTCGTCGACGTCGCCACCCTGACCGGTGCGATGGTGGTCGCGCTGGGCGAGAAGGTCGCGGGCGTGATGGGGACCGACGACGTCGTCGCCTCGGTCGTCGAGGCTGCGCAGGCCGCCGGCGAGGAGAGCTGGCCGATGCCGATCCCCGAGCAGATGCACGACCGCGTCCGCACCAGCAAGGTCGCCGACCTCGCCCAGGTCGACTGGGTCCGCTGGGGTGGCGGGCTGTACGCCGCCGCGTTCCTGCGCGAGTTCACCGGCGGACGCCCGTGGGCCCACGTCGACATCGCCGGCCCGGCGTTCAACTCCGGCGGGCCGAGCGGGCACGTCACCTCCGGTGGCACCGGCTACGGCGTCACCACGCTCGTCGAGCTGGCGCGCGGCCTGTCGACGCAGGACTGACCCGCGCGGGCTCGGCCCGGCGATCCGGGCTCAGCCGCCCTGCTGCTTGCGCTGCTCCTTCACGCGGCGGTTGTAGTCGCGCATCCGCTGCGGGATGCCGACCAGGCCGGCGTCGTAGGAGGGCACCTGGTGGCGGTTGGCGAACTCGTGCGCCCAGGCGACCGAGGGCACGCGCCGCCGCGTCCACTCCCCGTCGTGGGCCACCAGCAGCAGCGTCACCTCGCTCACCGCGGTGCGGGGCTCGACGAAGCCCTCGACCCCGCGCCGCGCGACGACGAACTCGCGCAGGTGCTGCTCGTCGACCTTGTCCGCGGCCCGCACCCGGGTCGAACCGGTACGTGCGGCGTCGCGCGCCGGCCTGCTCATCCGCGTGCGACCGCCTCGGCGGAAGCGATCCATGAACGCCATGGCCCCAGTCTGCCCTGCCTCCCCCAGCAGGGTGGCAGGACACCGCGACCGGTCGCGACCCCTGGTGAACTGAGCCGGCGGAAGTGCAAGGATGGGCGGCGCCGGCTCTCGGTGTCCGCACCAGCCCCGCAACACGAGCCCCGCCGCACCGCACACCACCGCTTCGGCATGAGGAGAGGACCAGCGTGGCCGACCCCGACTTCGACGTCCTCGTCCTGGGCGCGGGATCTGGTGGTTACGCCTGCGCGCTGCGCGCCGCGCAGCTCGGGTTGAGCGTCGGTCTGGTCGAGAAGGACAAGGTCGGCGGCACCTGCCTGCACGTCGGCTGCGTCCCCACCAAGGCGCTGCTGCACGCAGCCGAGATCGCCGACAACGCCCGGGAGGCCGCGAGCTTCGGGGTCCGCGCCACGCTGGACGGCATCGACATGCCGGGCGTCCGCGCCTACCAGGACGGGGTCGTCGCCCGCCTCTTCAAGGGCCTCACCGGGCTCGTGCGCAGCCGCGGGATCACCGTGCTCGCCGGCGAGGGACGCCTCACCGGTCCCCTTGAGATCACCGTCGACGGCACCGCCCACCGCGCGCGCCACGTGGTGCTGGCCACCGGCTCCGTGCCCCGGACCCTGCCCGGGCTCGACCTCGACGGCGAGCGGGTGCTGTCCTCCGAGCAGGCCCTGGGCCTGGACCACGTGCCGACGTCGGTGATCGTGCTCGGCGGGGGCGTCATCGGCTGCGAGTTCGCCAGCGTCTGGCGCAGCTTCGGCGCCGAGGTGACCATCGTGGAGGCCCTCCCCCGCCTCATCGCGGGCGAGGACGAGGCGTCCGCTGCCGCGCTGCAGCGGGCGTTCCGCAAGCGCGGCATCACCGTGCGCACCGGCACCCCCTTCGAGAGCGTCGCGCCCACGGCGGACGGCGTCGCGGTCACCCTCGAGGGCGGCGACGTGCTCGAGGCCGAGCTGATGCTCGTCGCCGTCGGGCGGGGTCCGGTCACC
Organism: uncultured Actinomycetota bacterium; assembly: GCA_963822495.1. GTDB lineage: Bacteria > Actinomycetota > Actinomycetes > Propionibacteriales > Nocardioidaceae > Nocardioides. The sequence goes on from CAWGHQ010000006.1 coordinate 327,276, forward strand.
GACGGGCTGGGCCTGGCCGAGCAGGGGGTCACGCTCGAGCGCGACTTCGTGGTCGTCGACGAGCGGTGCCGCACCGGGGTCGAGGGCCTCTACGCGGTCGGGGACATCGTGCCCGGCCTCCAGCTGGCCCACCGCGGCTTCGCCCAGGGGATCTTCGTCGCCGAGCACCTCGCCGGCCTGGACCCCGCGCCGGTCGACGAGCGGGCCGTGCCACGCGTGACGTACTCCCACCCCGAGGTCGCCTCCGTCGGGCTCACCGAGGCCGCGGCCGTCGACGAGCTCGGCGCGGACCAGGTGGAGACCCTCACCTACGACCTCGGCGGCAACGGCAAGAGCCAGATCCTGCGGACCCAGGGCTTCGTCAAGCTCGTCCGCGAGAAGGGCGGCCCGGTCATGGGTCTCCACCTCGTCGGCGACCGCGTCGGCGAGCTGATCGGCGAGGCGCAGCTCATCTACGGCTGGCAGGCCCACGCCGAGGACGTCGCTCCGCTCCTGCACGCCCACCCCACCCAGAGCGAGGCCCTCGGCGAGGCGCACCTGGCGCTCGCCGGCAAGCCCCTGCACGCTCACTCCTAGCTGCTCCACCGCAACCCGCACCCACTGCACCGAAGGAAGCCCATGGCCACCGAAGTCACCCTCCCCGAGCTCGGCGAGTCCGTCACCGAGGGCACCGTCACCCGCTGGCTGAAGCAGGTCGGCGACGAGGTCGCCGTCGACGAGCCCCTCCTCGAGGTCTCCACCGACAAGGTCGACACCGAGATCCCCTCCCCGGTCGCCGGCACGCTGCTGGAGATCAAGGCCGAGGAGGACGACACCGTCGAGGTGGGCGGACTGCTCGCGGTCGTGGGCGACTCCGACGAGGCCGGCTCCGAGGACTCCGGGGACGACTCCGACGACAGCGACGACGCGGAAGACTCCGACGAGGAGGCAGCGGAGCCGGAGCCCGAGCCGGAGGCTGAGGATGAGCCCGCGGCTGACGAGGACGAGGACGAGGCGGACGAGCCGGCCGCGGCGTCGGACAGCACGAAGGACAGCGGGTCAAGCAGCGGGTCGGGCGGCGGGTCGGGCGGCGGGTCGGGCGAGTCCACGTCGGTGACCCTGCCCGAGCTCGGCGAGTCCGTCACCGAGGGCACCGTCACCCGCTGGCTCAAGCAGGTCGGCGACGAGGTCGCCGTCGACGAGCCCCTCCTCGAGGTCTCCACCGACAAGGTCGACACCGAGATCCCCTCCCCGGTCGCCGGCACGCTGCTGGAGATCAAGGCCGAGGAGGACGAGACCGTCGAGGTCGGAGCCGAGCTGGCCGTGGTCGGCTCCGGCGAGCCTTCCTCCGGCGCCTCCGAGCCCGAGCCCGAGCCCGAGCCCGAGCCAGAGCCGGAGCCGGAGAAGAAGCCCGAGCCCAAGAAGGCCGAGCAGAAGAAGCCGGAGCCCGAGAAGAAGGCCGAGCGCAAGCCGGAGCCCGAGCCCGAGGAGGAGCACGAGGAGGCCAAGGACAAGGCGCCCGCGCCCACCAAGGAGTCGGCCGCCGAGGCCACCGCAGACGCCTCGGGCGAGCGCGACGCCTCGACCTACGTGACCCCGCTGGTGCGCAAGCTCGCCGGCCAGCACGATGTCGACCTGGCTACGGTGACCGGCTCCGGGGTCGGGGGCCGGATCCGCAAGCAGGACGTCCTCGACGCCGCCAAGGCGAAGGAGGAGTCGGCCAAGCCGGCCGCGGCGCCGGCCGCCTCGGCAGCCGGGTCTGCGGCCGCTGCTCCGTCGGCCCCGCCGGTGGAGCCGTCCCCCCTGCGGGGCACCACCGAGAAGATGTCGCGCCTGCGCAAGGTCATCGCCTCGCGGATGGTCGAGTCGCTGCAGGTCAGCGCCCAGCTGACCACGGTGGTCGAGGTCGACGTCACGCGCATCTCGCGGCTGCGCAACTCGGTCAAGGCCGACTTCGCCACCCGTGAGGGCGTGAAGCTGTCGTTCATGCCGTTCTTCGCCAAGGCGGCCATCGACGCGCTCAAGCAGCACCCGTCGCTGAACGCCGCGATCGACACCGACAAGGGTGAGGTGACCTACTTCGACCGCGAGAACATCGCGATCGCCGTCGACACCGAGCGCGGCCTGCTGACCCCCGTGGTCAAGGACGCCGGTGACCTGTCGATCGCGGGCTTGGCCCGCAAGATCGCCGACGTCGCCGAGCGCACCCGGACCAACAAGATCTCGCCCGACGAGCTCTCCGGCGGCACCTTCACGCTGACCAACACCGGCAGCCGTGGCGCGCTCTTCGACACCCCGATCATCAACCAGCCCCAGGTCGCCATCCTGGGCACCGGTTCGGTGGTCAAGCGGGCCGTGGTCATCGACGATGCGGACCTCGGCGAGACGATCGCGGTGCGCCAGATGGTGTACCTGGCCCTGACCTACGACCACCGCCTGGTCGACGGAGCCGACGCCGCACGCTTCCTCAGCGAGGTCAAGCAGCGCCTCGAAGCCGGCCAGTTCGAGGTCTGAGAGACCTCGATGACCCTGCGCATCGTCCTCGCCGGCGGGTCCGGCTTCCTGGGTCAGCACCTCCGGGACGCCTTGACCGGGCGGGGCCACACCGTGACCAGCCTGGTCCGGCGCACCCCACAGGGGCCGCGCGAGTCGGCGTGGGACCCCTACGCCGGCACGCTCGACACCGCCCTCGTCGCGGACGCGCACGTCGTGGTCAACCTGGCCGGGTCGCCGCTGGTGGGCAACCCGTGGTCGCAGCGGTGGCGCCGCTCGGTGCGCGAGAGCCGGGTCACCACGACCCAGGTGCTCGCCACGGCCATCGCCGCCGCTGACGCACCGCCGGCGTTCCTGGCCGGCAACGGGATCTCCTACTACGGCGACCACGGCGCGGCTGAGCTGACCGAGGTCTCCGACAGTCGTGGTCACGGTCTGCTCACCGACGTCAGCCGCGAGTGGGAGGCTGCCGCCGCACCGGCACGGCAGGCCGGGGCGCGCACGTGCGTGCTGCGTACTGCACCGGTGATGGACGCCGACGCGCCGCCGCTGAAGATGCTCCGGCCGATCTTCCGGGCCGGACTGGGCGGGAAGCTGGGCAACGGGCGCCAGCACATGGCGATGATCTCGCTGCGCGACTGGGTGGGCGCCGTGGTGCACCTCGCCGAGCACACCGAGGCCGCCGGCGCCTTCAACCTGTGCTGCGAGCAGACCCCGACCAACGCCGAGTTCACCGCGGCCCTGGGCCGCGCGGTGCACCGTCCGACCGTGGCCCGCGTCCCCGGCGTCCTGCTCGGGGCGGCCGGACGCGACCTCGGAGACCTGCTCCTGGACTCGGTCAACGCGCGGCCGGCGGCCCTGCTGGCGGCCGGCTACACCTTCGCCGACCCCGACGTCGAGGCCGTCCTGGCCTCGGGGCTCGCCCGCCTGCGCTAGCCGCTGCGCTGCTCGGGTGCGACCGGCCGGACCTGCGCCATCCGCCAGCCGGCGGGGCCGCGCGCGAGCACCAACCGACGGGTGCTGAGCTCGTCCCGCGGCAGGTGGTGACGAACCGTGGGGTCCGCGGCCAGCACGGCGACGGGGTCCCCGAGCCGATCGGTGACCCGCAGGACCAGGCGGTCCGGCCCCGAGGCCTCCACCCGCAGCCGCTGGACCCGCATCCGCAGGCGGAGCACCCGCAGGCCCCGGGACGTCCAGCGGTGCAGCATCGCGAGGTCGGCCCGGGCAGCCGGCGACCCCCGCACGTAGAGCGCGCGCAGGGAGGCCTCGTCGCCGTCGCGCCAGGCCTGCGCCCGGGAACGGTCCCACGCGGCCAGGACGGTCCGGGGGCCCTCCCGTGTCGGGTCGCTCGCCGGAACCTCGGGCGCCGACGAGCCGATCGGCATCGGAGGCCCGGGTGCCGCGGCCTCCTGCTCGGGCCACGCTGCGACCACCCCTGCGGCCACGAGCGCGGCCAGGGTCGCGAGCCCGAGCGCGACCCCGAGGGTGACGGCGGCGAGCCCGGTGAGCAGGACGCGGGCCGTCCGAGGTGCGGATCGGCGGGCGGCGTGGCGCATGCCTCCGTCCTACCGCGGCCCGGCCCGGCCGCGCTCGGCTCGTCCACAGGCCGGCAGCGGGCTAGGCTCGCCGACGTGGTGACCCTGGACTTCCGTCAGGCCGGCCTCGGCGACGACGCGGTCGACTACCTCGACGCCTGGGAGCTGCAGCGCGAGGTGCACGCCGAGGTCGTCGACGGCAGCCGCGGCCCGACCGTCCTGCTGCTGGAGCATCCCCCGGTCTTCACCTGCGGCAAGCGCACGGACGCCAGCGAGAAGCCCCTCGACCCGGGCGGCGCCGCCGTGGTGGACGTCGACCGCGGCGGCAAGATCACCTTCCACGGACCCGGGCAGCTCGTGGGCTACCCGATCGTCCGCCTGCCCGACCACGTGAAGGTCGTCGACTACGTCCGCCGCGTCGAGGAGGCCCTCATCCGCACGTGCGCCGACCTGGGAGTGACCACCGCCCGGGTGCCCGGACGCAGCGGCGTGTGGTTGCGCGCCGACGACCGCCGCCCCGAGCGCAAGGTCGCCGCGCTGGGCATCCGCGTCAGCCGCGGCGTGACCATGCACGGCTTCTCCCTCAACTGCGACGTCGACCTCGGGTGGTACGACCGCTTCGTGCCGTGCGGCATCGCCGACGCGGGCGTGACCAGTCTGAGCCGGGAGCTCGACTGGGACGTCCGGGTGACCGACGTGCTCCCCACCGTCGAGCGGCACCTGGAGGACCTGCTGGCCTGGGCGGCCTACGAGCCCACCCCGGACTACGACGCACGACCCGAGCCCGGTCGCGCCGGGCCCCGCATCGCACTGCTCACCCCCTGAGCGGCACGGGTCCGCGCGTCGCCGGTCCGGCGGCGCCTCCGGCTGCTTGACTCGAGCGACCCGACGAGGGCAACGACGAAGGCGTCGAGGGGGGGTGGACGGTGAGCGACCTGGTGATCGAGACCGAGGGGCTGCGCAAGGACTTCCGCAGCCTGCGCCAGGGGCGACGGGTCGCCGTGCAGGGCCTCGACCTCGCTGTGCCACGAGGCGGCGTCCACGGCTTCCTGGGCCCGAACGGGTCGGGCAAGACCACCACCATCCGGATGCTGCTCGGTCTGGCGCACGCCAGCGGCGGCACGATGCGTCTGTTCGGCGAGCCGGTCCCTCGGCGACTGCCGAGCGTGATGGGCCGGATCGGCGCCGTCGTGGAGTCGCCGAAGTTCTCCCCCAACCTGACCGGACGCCAGAACCTGACCCTGCTGGCCCGCAGCATCGCCGCGCCGGGCTCCCGGGTCGACGCGGCGATCGAGACCGTGGGCCTCACCGACCGCGACCGGGACCGCTTCAAGGCCTACTCGCTGGGCATGAAGCAGCGTCTGGCCATCGCTGCCACCCTGCTCAAGGAGCCTGACCTGCTGATTCTCGACGAGCCGACCAACGGCCTCGACCCGGCAGGCATCCGCGAGATCCGCGACACCGTCCGGGACCTCGGCGCGAGCGGGGTCACGGTCCTGCTCTCATCGCACATCCTCGGCGAGGTTCAGCAGGTCTGCGACGCGGCGACCATCATCGGCAACGGCCGGATGCTGGCCAGCGGACGGGTCGACGAGCTGATCACCGGCACGAGCACCGCCGCATACCGGATCCGGGTGCCGGAGCCAGGCGCAGCGACCCAGGCGCTCAGGGCCGCGTCGCTGGAGGTGCGGGCCGAGGACGGCCAGTCGCTGCTCGTCACCGGTGACGACCCTGCGCGGATCAACCAGGTCCTCGGCGAGGCGGGGGTGTGGCTCAGTGAGCTCGTGCCGGTGCGGCGCGACCTCGAGTCGGTCTTCCTCGAGCTGACCGCCGCCGACACCCTCGGTCGCACCGACCAGGTCGGGGGCCAGTGATGCTGCGCACCACCCTGGTCGAGCTGACCCGGTTGCGCTGGCGCCGTGCGGTGCTGGTGCTGCTCGCCGTGGCCGTGGTCGCGCCGGTGGTGATCGCCGCCGTCCTGGCCTGGCAGACCCGGCCGCTCACCGACGCCGACCTCGCCGCCGCCGAGCAGCGGGTGCAGGCGGAGATCGACCAGCCCTACAACCAGCGCACGCTCGAGCGATGCGTGCAGCGACCCGAGCGCTATGGCGGTGGTGGTCGGCTGGACACCGGCAACCCGGCCGCCGTCCAGGCCTTCTGCGAGCGATCGGTCCTGCCGCGAACGGAGTACTACCTCGACCGGCAGGAGCTCGACCTGCGCAGCGTCTACCGCGACGCGGTAGGGGTCGCCGTGATCACCATCGTCACGATGCTCCTGCTGCTGATCGGGGTCACCTTCGCCGGCCACGACTGGAACACCGGGTCGATGAGCAACCAGGTCCTCTTCGAGCCGAGGCGCTGGCGGATCTGGCTCGGCAAGGCCCTCGCGGTGATGCTGGTCGGGATCGTGACCGCGACCGTGGTCCTGGGGCTGTTCTGGGGGATCCTGGCCGTCGTCGCCGCGACCCGCGACCTGGGCCCCGCTGAGGGCGTGAGTGGGTTGATCTGGGCGCAGTCGTGGCGCGGCGTCGTGCTGGCCGTGGCCGCCGGCGTCGGCGGGTACGCCGTGACGATGCTGCTGCGCAGCACCGTGGCGGCCCTGGGCATCCTGTTCGCGGTCACCGTGGTCGCGCCGATCCTGATCGCGATCAGCGGCATGCCCGGCAACGAGCGAGCCCTCCCCCAGAACAACGCCCTGGCCTGGTTGACCGGCGAGGCCCGCTTCCAGCAGTTCGACGACCCAGCCTGCTTCGGCGACCTCAGGACCGGACCTCGCCCCGAGGACTGCGTGCTGATCATCGACCGTGGCGACGCTGCCTGGTACTTCGGTGGCCTGCTCGCGGTGGCCTGCGCGGCTTCGGTGTTCTCCTTCTCCCGCCGCGACGTGCTGTAGCCGCACGACCGGGTCAGCGTCGTTTCTTGCGGAGGCGGTGTTCTCGTCCGTGGTGGTGGGTGAGGTGGTAGTCGGGGTCGTGGGCGCGGCGGTGGTGGTAGCCACACAGGGGGATCGCGTTGGCCAGGTCGGTGGGCCCGCCCTTGGCCCAGGCGATGAGGTGGTGCAGCTCGCACCACGCGAAGGGGCGGGTGCAGCCGGTGATGGCGCAGGTGGGGTGCGCAGGTGGGGTGCGGCGCAGGGCGTGGGACTGGTAACGGGTGTAGAGGCGGCGCAGGCGGCCCAGGTCCAGGGGCACCGAGGCCCCGCCCAGGACGAGGGGCAGGTGGGCGGCGTTGCAGGCCAGCGCCGGATCGCGCGCGCTGAGATCGGGGCACCGGTGTCCAACGCACCCGCCCCGGTGGCGTGGGTGAGGTGGTCGAGGTCGGTGGTGATGAGCAACCCGATCGCGTTGCCGTGATCGAAGCCCCGGGTGGGCAGGTGCTCGATGAGCTCACCCAACGCTGAGCCCATCGGTTCACCGTAGGAGAGGCCGATGACCTGCGCGGACTCATCGACACCCGGGCGGCGCTGGGCATCACGGATGAGGCGTCGGGGTGCGCTGAGGCGCTCCAACGCTGCTTGGAGGAGCCGCCCGTGCAGGACCGGGATGACGAAGACGCCACGGTAGGTGCCATCGCCGCGGTCGTTGAGCGACAGGTAGCACTCGCGTTCGGCGTTGGCCTCCTCACCCGCGACGTCCTCGCCGATGGCGGTGTCGGCGTCGGCCTTGGTGGGCAGCATTCCAGCGAAGACGCGCCGCGCCTCGGCCCGTAACCGCTCTGCGGGCATGGGCCGGGCCGAGCGGGACGGCCCTGGCCGGTCGCGGTCAGGACCAGGGCCTCCTCCCCGGCGGCGATCTGGGTGGGGCTCAGGCACGTGGGGGCGCGTTCGGCGGCGCGGACGATGGCCTTGGCCTGGGCGAGCCTCAAGCGGCCTTCCTCGAGGCCGCGGCGGGTGTGGGCGTACGTGGTCTTCAACAACCGCGCGATCCACAGTCCTCCGCGTAGGACCTCGGCGGGGTCGCCGGTCAGCTTGCCCCACCACGCGGCCGGGTCGACGTCGGCCTCTGCCCCGGCCGGCCCGGCCTCGTTCACGGGTCTCGGCCAGGACCGCCAGGGACAGGGCCTGGACCTGGGAGGTCAACGCCGCGAGCTCGACCGCGACCGCGGACAGGTCGATGTTCGACAACGACGTCGGGTTCACCCCCGCTGCCCGGGCAACCCCCTGCCGGGCCGCCTCGAGGGCCTCGGTCGCCACGGCACCACCACGCGCCCGCACCGGCGCCGGTGCCGGCGCTGCGTGGGTGGTGGTGGTCATGGGTCTACTCAAGCACTCACCGCCGACACCCGGGCTGCTCAACGGGGGTTATCCACCCACGCCAGGTCAACAATCGATCAACCGTTCGGCAACAGACATGGCAGCGGTCCCCCGCGGCGTCGTCGATGGCCTCTGCGGCACCCAGGACGGTGTGGGCAGCGGCGTAGCATGGTCCGTCGTGACCACCTCCCCCACCGCCCCCGACGGTCGCAAGCTGCTGCGCCTCGAGGTGCGCAACGCCGAGACCCCCATCGAGCGCAAGCCGGACTGGATCAAGACCAGGGCAACCATGGGCCCGGCCTACACCGAGCTGAAGAGTCTGGTGAAGTCCGAGGGGCTGCACACGGTCTGCCAGGAGGCCGGCTGCCCCAACATCTTCGAGTGCTGGGAGGACCGCGAGGCCACCTTCCTCATCGGCGGCGACCAGTGCACCCGTCGCTGCGACTTCTGCCAGATCGACACCGGCAAGCCCGAGCCGCTCGACCGCGATGAGCCCCGGCGCGTCGCGGAGTCCGTGCGCACCATGGGCCTGCGCTACGCCACGATCACCGGCGTCGCCCGCGACGACCTGCCCGACGGCGGAGCCTGGCTCTACGCCGAGACCGTGCGCGTCATCCACGAGCTGAACCCCGACACCGGCGTCGAGAACCTCATCCCCGACTTCAACGGCAAGCCCGACCTGCTCGCGGAGGTCTTCGCCTCGCGTCCCGAGGTCCTTGCCCACAACGTGGAGACGGTCCCGCGGATCTTCAAGCGGATCCGGCCGGCCTTCCGCTACGACCGTTCGCTCGACGTCATCACACAGGCCCGCGACGTCGACCTCGTGACCAAGTCGAACCTGATCCTGGGCATGGGCGAGACCCGTGCGGAGGTCTCGCAGGCGCTCAGCGACCTGCACGCCGCCGGGTGCGAGCTGATCACCATCACCCAGTACCTGCGCCCCTCGGTGCGCCACCACCCGGTGGAGCGCTGGGTCAAGCCGGAGGAGTTCGTCGAGCTCGCCACCGAGGCCGCGGAGATCGGCTTCTCGGGGGTCATGTCGGGACCGCTGGTCCGCTCGTCGTACCGGGCCGGTCGCCTGTACGGTCAGGCGATGGAGGCCCGACAGGTCATGCCCGTCTGAGCCCCCGGTCGTCCGTCCCGCCCCGGGACGGCACGTAGGACTCCCCGCACACGCAAGGACGCCCGCCCGACCATGGCACGAGACAAGACCAAGACCAACGCCGCCCGGCCGAGCAAGCCCACCTCACCGGGCAAGGCTGGCGCGACCCCGGACCCTTCGACGATGAAGCGGCGACAGCAGATCGTCGCCACCTACAAGATGACTGCCCAGTCGGACCCGCGACTGGGTCTGGTCCTCGCCGGCGTCTTCGTCGTAGTGGGCCTGCTCGGCTTCCTGATCTTCTGGCTACTGCCTGGTGACGGCGTGTTCAGCCTCGTGCTCGCGATCATCGGCGGCGTCCTCTTCGGCGCTCTCGCAACGCTCATCGTCTTCAGTCGTCGTGCGCAGTCCTCGGCCTACACGCGGATGCAGGGCCAGCCTGGCGCTGCCGCCAGCGCCCTGACGCTGCTGCGCCGCGGTTGGAAGAGCGAGCCGATGATCGCCTTCACCAAGCAGCAGGACATCGTCCACCGTGTCGTTGGCCCTCCGGGCATCGTCCTGGTCGGCGAGGGCAACCCCGGGCGGGTGCGCACCCTGCTGGCCGCCGAGCGTCGCAAGCACGAGCGCGTGGTCGCCGGCACCCCGATCCACGAGGTGCAGTGTGGACCGGCGGAGGGCCAGGTCCCGCTGCCGAAGCTGGTGCGCCACGTGCAGAAGCTGGGCCGCAAGGTCAAGCCCGCCGAGATCACCGACATCCTCAACCGGCTCAAGGCGCTCGACGCCCAGCGCTCCGCCCTGCCGATGCCCAAGGGCCCGGTCCCGCAGAACATGAAGGGCCAACGCGGCAACATGCGCGGCCGCTGACCCCATACCTAGACACCGATCGCACCGACACGGAGGTCGAGGAGCGGGCTAAGCGAGCCTCTCGAAAGCCGGCCCGCCTTGTCGCTCAGTGAACTGGAGCGAGGCTCCGGTAGGTCTGCAGCGTGATGGTGCAGGTGCCGGCCGAGAGGTCGTGCAGGCCGCGACCGTCGGACCGGTAGACCAACGGCGGGATGACCAGGGCTACGAGGACCTGGCGCAGCAGCAGCCGCAGCGGGTTCATCGGCCGCGTCCCACCGGAGGCCCACACCACTCGCAGACGGGTGGCCAGCTTGCCGAAGGAGCCACCGGCGAGCCAGGTCAGCAGGGCCGCCTCGATGACGTAGGTGCCCAGCACCCAGAACGGGGCGGGGCTGCCGGGCTCGGTGTAGGTGTCGAGCCCGCCGACCACGATCACCACGAGCGTGCAGGCGAACCAGTCCACCACCAGGGCAAGGATCCGCCGACCCCAGGACGCGGTGGGGAAGGGCGGAGAAGCGACGGCGGCCACGACGCTGAGCCTAGGCCGGGGCACGTTCCGCTGGGGTGAGAGGGACACCTGTTACACGCCTGAAACAAAGGCGATACGGTCGAGAAACTGCTCGTCCCTAGGTTCGAGCGCAACCCCGGCCGCAACAGGCTCCGGGTATCGATGCGGCTATTCACCGGCTGGTGCGCAGTGCCCCGGCCAAGGAGGGCGAATGTTCCAGAACAGCGACGAGCTGCTCAAGTACGTCAAGGACGAGGGCGTCGAGATGGTCGACGTCCGTTTTTGCGATCTTCCCGGCATCATGCAGCACTTCACCGTCCCGGTGTCCTCCTTCGACCAGAGCGTCTTCGACGACGGCCTGAACTTCGACGGGTCCTCGATCCGTGGCTTCCAGGCCATCCACGAGTCCGACATGTCGCTGTTCCCGGACCCGACGACGGCCTACATCGACCCGTTCCGGGTCGCCAAGACGCTGGTCGTCAACTTCTTCATCCACGACCCGATCACCGGGGAGCCCTACTCGCGCGACCCGCGCAACATCGCGCGCAAGGCGATGGCCTACCTGGCCACCACCGGCATCGGCGACACCGCCTTCTTCGCCCCAGAGGCCGAGTTCTACGTCTTCGACTCCGCTCGCTTCGAGACCAAGCAGAACATGAGCTACTACGAGGTCGACTCGATCGAGGGCGCCTGGAACACCGCCCAAGAGGGCAGCCTCGGCTACAAGACGCCCTACAAGGGCGGCTACTTCCCGGTCTCCCCCACCGACCACTTCGGTGAGCTGCGGGACGAGATGGTCATCGAGCTCGAGAAGTCTGGTCTGCACGTCGAGCGGGCCCACCACGAGGTCGGCACCGCCGGCCAGGCCGAGATCAACTACCGCTTCGCCGAGCTGCTCCAGGCCGCCGACGACGTCATGAAGTTCAAGTACATCATCAAGAACACCGCGCTGCGCAACAACAAGTCGGCGACCTTCATGCCGAAGCCGATCTTCGGTGACAACGGTTCGGGCATGCACGTGCACCAGTCCATCTGGAACGCCGGTCAGCCGTTGTTCTACGACGAGACCGGCTACGGTGGCCTCTCGGACATGGCGCGCTGGTACATCGGCGGCATCCTCAAGCACGCCCCGTCGCTGCTGGCGTTCACCAACCCCACGGTGAACTCCTACCACCGGCTGGTGCCGGGTTTCGAGGCCCCGATCTCGCTGGTCTACTCCCAGCGCAACCGCTCGGCCTGCGTCCGGATCCCGATCACGGGCGCCAACCCCAAGGCCAAGCGCATCGAGTTCCGCTGCCCCGACCCGTCGGCGAACCCCTACCTCGCGTTCTCGGCGCTGCTGCTCGCCGGCATCGACGGCATCAAGAACAAGATGGAGCCGGCCGCGCCCATCGACAAGGACATCTACGAGCTGCCGCCGGACGAGATGGCAGACATCGACCAGGTCCCGACCTCGCTCAACGCCGTGCTCGACAACCTCGAGCGGGACCACGAGTTCCTCACCGTCGGCAACGTCTTCACCCCGGACCTGATCGAGACCTGGATCGAGTTCAAGCGGACCCAGGAGATCTTGCCGGTCCAGATGCGCCCGCACCCGCACGAGTTCGAGCTCTATTACGACATCTAGGCCTCACCAGGGCGCTGAACTGGGGTTTTACTGATTCGCAGGCCCAGTAGTCCACAGATAGTCCGCAAGACCCGGCATTCCTCATCCCGAGGATGCCGGGTCTCGTGATTGTTCCGGAACATTCTGGGGCTCACCACAAGCCCAGCAATTCGGCCGCCGGCTTCCCGACCGACGGCGACGGGCAAAAACTCCCCCTGATTGAAATCGAGGACGAGACAGGCGCCATCGTCGTCGACGTGCCCTCCGACAACGGTATGAACGTTGTCGACACGGCCACCGGAGACATCCCCGTACACGGCCAGCGACCCTGACTTGACCTCAGGGATCCGTTGGCCGATGTCCGATGCGATAGTCAACGTTCGAGCGTAGACGTGCCGTAACCCCCCGCACGCAACTAGTCAATCGCAAACGTCTACCGCCGGTGCGTCACGATGCTTTGCCTCCATCGGCCTCGCGCACGGGGCGGTCGCTCGGCAGCCGCTCGGAGTCGTTGGCTCTCATGGTCCGCTGCTGTCGTCACGGATCAAGTCCCGTGGCTGGTCGCGATCACCCCGTACGAGCCACAACCCGTCGGCTCGTGGTCGGACTCGACCTCGACACGTAGATGTCGCGGCTGCTGGGCCACCTCAAGGACGTGGAACCCCGCGAGGCCCACGAGGAGGTCGCAGCGCTGGCAGTAGGTCGAATCAGGACACGAACGCGCGCGGTGGCACGCCGTAGCCTGGGACATCTTCGAGGCCTTCCGGTCGGTGAGCTTGGTCGCTACCGATCCTGGAAGGCCTCGACCCATCTCCGGGGCCAACTCATGACCGCGTGTCGCCTACCCCCACCGCAAGTGCGAAGAGCCACCAAAGCCACGACAGATAGTGACCGGTATAGGAAGTTATCCGTCAACCGGCAACCCCCAGGGATGCCATTGAAGAGTAAGCCATGCGTCCAGGACCGCGAAGTCCTACACACCCGCACTAGCGCGATCGGCGGGCGACGAGACGCCCACCAAGGCGGCCTTACGGGCAGCCTCTGAGCGCGGTCTATCGGGCCGATTTCACTGTTCTTCGCTGACGTGCGCCGAAGCCGTCAACTGTGGGTCTGACCTGCGGGAACACCCAATCGCCTAGCTGGCGCGTTGTGATCCCTGATGACTCTTGCGCGGACTTCTGCGGACTGTTTGCGGACCAGGAAGGCGATCAGATCGGCATTCGTTGTCGCTCAAATGCTGCAAAGGACTACGAGATGATCTGCGCCGTTGGTGACCAGAACGGCTTCGCTCGCCAGTTCCTCCAGGAGTTCGCTGCGCCGAGTCGGCGACGTGAGGCAAGGCGGTCCATCGGGCAGGATGGTCCACTGTGCGGCAGTGGCAGCTTCGATCAGGATGTCCCACACCCGCTCCCTGCCCGCGTGGTTGACCATCAAGTCGTTGTCGTCCAGGTACACGGCTGCGCCATCGTCGCCGACCGTCAGCCGCGCAAAGCGGTGCTGTGGATCGGTCTCGGTGAAGTAGGGCTCCAAGACGGCCCGCGCGCGGTCACCGCCACCGGGGATGGCCTCCCCGGCGTTGAACCGTTGGAGATGGACTCGTAGGACACGGCACGAGATTTGCCAGCGCACCCCTTCTGCTCGTGCGCCGACCACGATCGCCGAATCCGGCGCGGATCCGAGCGACATGGACCTGGGCTTGCCCCACCTGGATCGCCCCCTGCTGCGGCGCTCTTCAAGACGACGTTGTCCGGGTGAACCAGCTGAGGGCCGCGTCGGTGAAGTCTGCGGGGCAGGTGGCGTGCACGAGATGACCCGCGGGGATGATGACAAGCGAACAGACCGAGATCCGGTCCGCCACCTCCTGGAGATACGCCTGAGGGATGTGGCTCTCCGGCCCCCCACCCACGAGCAGCGTCGGGGCGGTGATCGAGGACAGCCGATCCCACATCGTCGGGTTGCCGCGGCTGACCTCGCCTACGACCGCCGGCACCGCAGCCCAGTCGAAGGACAGCTCCCCCTCTGGGCGCTTCGGACGAGGCCGCACCCGCACGAAGGGCGGCGTCGCCTCCTCGACGATGAGGAACTCGACCCGGCCCGGCGACTGCTCGGCGATCAGGTACGCGACGCAGCCACCCATCGAATGACCGAGCAGTGTCACCCGGTCAAGGCCCAGGTGGTCCAGCAAGCCCCGGACGTCATCTGCCATGAGCTGGAAGGAGTAGGTGCCCGGCCAGTCGCTGTCACCGTGACCGCGGAGGTCGACAGCGACAACCCGAAAGCGCTCGGCGAAACGACCCACGACCGGGGCCCAGTCGCTGCGACTTTCGCCCAGCGCGTGAAGCAGCACGAGCGGTGGAGCGTCGGAAGCGCCGTGCAGCTCGTATGCGAGGCCAATTCCGCCGAGGACCGCGTGGTGGACCTCGACCATCCGGCGAGCCTACTGGCGACAGCGACGGGGATCCCCCAGAGAGCAACGGCTTGTCAACGGGTCGGATGCCCGAGCACGGTCGTGTGCCTGAGGACGCGCCATGGACCGTCCTCAGGCACACGACTCTGCTCAGCGCACCCCTCGACGCTTCCGCCGATAGACGAACGGCCCACGGCGGTCGTCGACGACACGGTCGGACTCGGTAAGAGCCTCGGACTGTCACCGCAAGCGGATCCCGCTGCGGGAAGGGGTACCGCTACAGCTGTAGGTGGAGTCGCAGGGCGTCGTCGAGTTGCACCATGACGTCGGCGGGGGCCCGCCCGAGGACCGCGCCGAGCCGCTCGACCGCAATCGAGCGAACCTGCTCGGCCTGGGCCTTCGAGTCATGTTGCAGGCCGGTCACGGCTGCGGGCAGCAGCGCTTGAAACGGGAAGACTCGGTCGATGTTGCTGGTAACCGGTACGACGGTGACCACTCCGCGGCCGAGCTGCGCCGCAACGGAGTTCGCGCGGTCGTTGCTGACGATCACCGCCGGACGTCGCTTGTCGGCTTCGCTTCCGCGCACGGGTTCCAGGTCGACGAGCCGGATCTCACCGCGCAACATCGGCGATTCCGTCGGCTGCGGTCACGCTCCACGCTGCCCGGTCGCCAGCTTCTTCCCACTCTCGCCAAGCCTCTTCATAGTCCTGCTCGAGGTCGGGTAGCCGCAGCATGCGCACAGCATGACGCAACGCAGCCGACCTCGAGGGCAGGCCAGCGTTGCGGGCGAACTCGTCGAGGATGGCCACATCCTCAGCGGGAAGGCTGACGCTGAGTTTCATACCACGATGCTACCGCGGTACTACTTGACTGCAGCGACGTCGCGGTCGCACACAACGCGTCGTTGGAGTGGGATCCGACGATGGTGTCAGTGGTGATACCAGGCGTTTCGTGGCGACGACTTACGACTGTCCGAGAACCACAGTCGGACCGAGCTGCTGCACGTCGCTGAGCGGGCTCTCGGCAGCGAGCAGGCCGCTGCGCTCCTGCACTCGCTCTCGCGCCGGCGCCCTGGTGGACGGGAACAAGCGGCCGGCCCTGGCGTCCACCCTCGCCATCCTCTGGATCAACGGCGTGCGACTCGCTCACCAAGTCCGAGGCATACGCGCTGGTGATGACGGTGACCGCAGTTCAGCTGAACGAGATTGGCGAGCTTGCGGAGCAGGTCGGGGGTGGTTGCCGCTCACATAGGCCTGGCTCCGCCGGCCAGCGCTGACGCTTGCACGTTCCCGCCCGTCGATCGGCTATCGGCTACCGGAGCCCACCTCGAGCCACCGTCGGCGATGGTTGTTCCCGCCGCCTCCCGCTGACCGGCCCAGGTGCCGCCCGCATCTCAGCCGCCCGCACGGAACGCGGCGGAGACGGACGGCCGCGGGCGCACGCCACGCCGGCATGTGCGTGCGCTTCGCTCAGAGCTGTGAGGGTTCGACCGAACCGCCGCTGTGAACAGGTCGCACCTCGAGGGCGCCGCCCTGTCGGAGGACCGGATTGGTGGCCGCTGTTGCGAGGGCAGCATCGAGGTCCGGGGCATCCAGGATGTAGACGCCAGCGACTACGTGGCGTGAGTCGAGGTAGGGCCCGTCCGTCACCACGTCACCCCGCATGGCCTTGGCCATGGCCCGCGGTGTGAAGGCCCAGGCGCCGGTCATCGTGGTTTGCGACGCCAGCTCGATCGCGTGGCCGTCACAGACGGCGATCTCGGCCGAGGTGTCAGCGGTCTTGTCCGGTTCGTGAGCGGAATCCTCGCTGTAGATGAGGACTGCGAACTGAGACATGGCGCCCCTTTCCCGAGACTTCGGCAGCCCTGACCAGCAACCGATAGCACCTCGACCCTGCCACAGGAGCCGTTCTCGAAGATGGCGCAACGGCAGCATCCGCGGCGACCCGCCCTGACCGCGCGCGGACCGCTTCACGTGGCAGACCTGTCGAGGACGAGCGCCGCCCGCAGCGCCTCGACGGGTCAGACCGCGGTCTACGAGGGACGGGTGGCGAGAGCATCGCGAGGATGCCACGGTTGCTGCCAGAACCGCCAGTACGTTGCCTAACCGCCCGCCGTGGCTCCAGGGGATTCCCGACGAGGCGCCCGCTAGAACTACGCAAGGAGAGCTCGTGGACCGCAAGGCGATCATCTTTCACGGGACCGCCGCAAGCCCCGACGTGGTGTGGCTCCCTTGGCTGCGAAAGCGGCTGAGTCGAGCGCGGCTACGCAGTCGAGGCGCCGCACTATCCCCGACTCAACCTCGAATCCATCACCACCTTCCTGCCGAAGGTCTTGACCAACCACACCTTCGATGCGAACACCGTCCTGGTCGGACACTCGGGCGGTGCGGCGCTACTGCTCGCGATCCTCGAGCACATCGACACGAGGGTGGACCAGGCCATCCTGGTTGCCGGCTACTGCACCCAGCCCAACTCTGAGGACGAACCCGTCCTGCAGGACGCATACGACTGGGCGGCGATACGGGCCAGTGTGCGTGATCTGTACTTCATCAACTCCCGCGAAGATCCCTACGGCTGCGACGACGAGCAGGGGCGCGCCATGTTCGAACGGCTCGGCGGCACCCAGATCGTCCGCAACGACGGCCACTTCGGAGACATCGACCAGCCGTACGAGTCCTTCGAGCTCCTCGACCGGCTGATCGACTGACAGCGGTACGGGCGAGGAGTCTCGCGCCTGCGACTCGACCGGTCTCAAACCTGCGAACGTCCTCAGATCGGGCAAGGGCGTCGTCACCGCAAGGGTGTCGGCTACTGGGACGTCCGATCAAGTCGATGCGTGGGGGCACCTTTCCTGACTCGGTCCCCTCGACCCGGTGCGGTCGTAGGCTGCGATCTGTGGTGGTCCAAGGCGTCGACCCGCCAGCCGAGGTCCTGGACGCCGTGTCCGTCGCGGCCGGGGCAGAGGTCACTCCTCTCAGTCGCCTCATCTGGGGGCCTCAACGGAGGGGCGCTGCGCGTCCAGGTGGCCGGAAGGGCCGACGCCGTCCTCAAAGCAGTGCCCCGGGCACACCCCAACCACCTGCGCGAGATGTCGCGAGCCCAGAGAGTGGTCGCGCACGTGCGCAGGAACGGCTACCCCACCCCGGCCTGGCTCGCAGTGGGGGAAACAGCCACTCACGTATGGCATCTGATGGACTTCGTCGACGCGGCCCCCTCACAGGAGCTGACCCCGTCCCTCCTCGAGCAGCTGATGCAGATCATCGAGCTGCAGGCTGGCCAAGCCTGCGAGCCCTACGACCACTGGTCGTACGCCTGGCGCCTCGCCACCGGTCAGGAACACGGCCAAGACCTGGCGCCGGGTCTGACGAGAGCTGTCGCCGGGCTCTCGGGGTACTCCACCGAGGTCTCGGCCTTGGTCGAGCGCCTGCGAGTCGTGTGTGCCGACGTCCCACCACCACGAGAGGCGCCGGACATGGTCCACACCGACCTCAACCCCAGCAATGTCCTGGTCCGCGACGGAGCCGTGGTGGCGGTCGTGGACATCGGGAACGCAGGCAGCGGCACGCGGGCGACCGACCTCGTCAACCTCGTGTGGCAAACCTTCCAGGATCCGCTGGACGGTGTCAGGCGGCAGCTGTGGACGAGGATCCTCGACCTGGTCGGCTGGGAGGGGGCCGGGGTGCTCGCGGCGACGCAGATTCTCGTGAGCCTCGAGGTCCCCATCCGTCACGGGCGCCACGACATCGTCCCACCGGTGGTCACCGCGGCCACCGCGCCATCGACGAGCTGGACGCGCTTCGCTGATCTTGCCTCGAGAGATCGTGAGGTGCAGGCCACTGATCGCGTCGTGCATCAGCTGCTGCACAGCAGGCACGGCACCGGCTGGTGGTGGACACGGCCGTTAGCGTGGACTCGTGATGGCCCACGAAGAGTCCGTCCGCCTCTATGGACCCTGGCAAGCACGCACCCCGCACTGAGGCGGCCGACCTGCTCAGCAGCTACCCCGGGCGATGGTGGATCGCCGGCGGGTGGGCGATCGAGGCGTTCAGCGGCGTCCACCGCCCCCATGACGACGTCGACCCCAGCATCCCCCGATCCGACGTGGGCTTCCTGCGAGAGCACCTCGTCGGCCGCCTCGACGTGTGGTCCGCAGACAGCGGCACCTTTCGACCCCTGCTCGACAAGGCCGATGACGCAGCACTTCCCGACACCTGCGAGAACCTCTGGCTGCGCGCCAGCGGCGCCGATCCGTGGCAGTACGACGTGATCCTCATGGACACCACACCCACCACGTGGACGTTCAAGCGCGACGCCCGGATCAGCCTCCCGATCGATTCCATCCTCTGGACCCGTGACGGCATCGACTACCTGCGACCCGAGGTCCAGCTGCTGCACAAGGCCGACGGCCTGCGGCCGAAAGACCGGGACGACTTCGCGGTCTGCGTCCCGCTCCTCGACGCGCCGGCACGCCAGTGGCTCAAGGACGCGCTCGAGGTCGCACATCCCGGCCACGAGTGGCTCGTCGAGCTGTAGACCGACCGGTGCCGGGACGGCATGCGGCAGCACGGCGTCGACCACGCCCCCGAACAAACCCTGGCCTGGCTCGTCGAGGCGCTGACCGGCCGCCTCGAGGCAGCGGGCCAGCACCGAGTCATCTGTGACCGGGGTCGTCAGTGCGTCGGGCCGTAGGCGGCGATGAGCGGCGACCCACCGACTGGTGCCGCGGCCCTCGGGAGGTGGCAGAGGCGTGGTGAGCGGGCGCCCGCTCACCACGCACCCGTTGATCAGCTCAGAACTCGGACATCTTGTCCCAGCCGTCGCGGTCCGCGGCGTCGATGTAGAGGATGTCGGGGCGCTCGGAGATGTACTGCTTGGCGTCGCCGTCGATCCCTTGCTGGAAGTGCTCCGAGCTGACGTGCGCCTCGCCGGCCGCGGCGTCGTCGAAGGCCTCGATCGTCAGGATCGTGTCGGGGTCGTCGACGCTGCGGTAGTGCTCGTACCACTTGTTGCCCGGCTCGGCGCGGGTCGCGTCGGTGTAGGCCTGGCTCGCCGCGAGGTAGGCGTCCGCGGTGCCGGGCTTGAGCTTCTTCTTGACGGTGATGTAGATCAAGGCTCTCCTCGTTCGGGGTAGGGGTTGGCGCCGTCACCCTCCCGGATCTCCGGTGGGCGACGTGCCCGGTTCAGCACTCTCGCACGGTGGACAGGTTGCCACCCTGAACGGCATCGCGCTCCACCTCACGGTGGCACCGATGGCAGGGTGCCGTCCCACAAGCGAGGACGCCGCGAAGGCCAACCTGCACAACTACGTGAAGCTGGGCCTCGTCAAGCACTTGGCGACCTGGGAGCGCGATACCTCGATGAGGTCGTCGAACGTCCTTCTCCCGAACCTCTGCCGCAGTCGGACGTCGAGGCCGATCGACTGGCCGACCTGGGGGCGACCCAGCACGGGTCCCGCAGCAACATCCTGCTGCCGGCCACGTACGCCGGGGGTACGCGCGCAGCTGCTGCTCCATCGATGCTCCACTCAGGTCGGCACGCCGTGTGAGACGGAACAAGGCGATCAGGGCAGCACGGCATCCGGGCAGAGATCGTCCGCCATGCGTGAGATCGTCGCGGCGTGACCACGAAGGCGACCCACCGACTGACCCAGCACCAGGCACAGCGGATCGCGGTCCAGGCAGCTCTGCTGGCCGACGATCGTCCGGACGACCTGCACGACGCGGCACGGCGGCTCACCATGCTCCCCCTCGACCAGACCCGCGCCGTGGCACCGGCCTCGGAACTCATCCTCTGGAGCAGACTCGGCGACGACCACCGGCCCGGCGATCTCGACGACGCGGTCGCCTCGCAGCAGGTCGTCGAGGTCGCCGGTGAGCTGCGCTCCATCGACGACGTCGCCCTGTACCGCGCCGAGATGGCCGCCTGGCCGACTCCGGGGCCCTGGAAGGAGTGGCACCACCGGCTGAGCGACTGGATGGAAGCAAACGAAGCGTGCCGCCGAGACGTGCTCGAGCAGCTACGTCAGGAAGGACCGCTACCGCTCGGCTCGCTCCCCGACACCTGCGTACGCCCCTGGCGGTCGTCGGGTTGGAACGACGGGAAGAACACCCGCATGCTCGTTGCCCAGCTCGTGCAGCGCGGCGAGGTGGCGGTGGCGGGTCGTGAGAACCGCGAACGCATCTACGACCTCGCCGATCGCGTGTACCCCGACACTCCGGTCCCCCCGATCGCCGAGGCCGAGGCCGAGCTCGACCGCCGCCGCCTGCGTGCCTTCGGCATTGCACGCGCTGGAGCGGCCTTCCAGCAGGGGAAGCCGGTCGGGGCAGGCGAGGCCGGTGAGCCGGCAATGGTCGAGGGCGTACGAGGCCGGTGGCGCGTCGACCCCACCGCCTTGGAGGCGCTCGACCGCCCCATGCCCGCCCGCACCGAGTTGCTCGCGCCCTTCGACCTCCTGCTGCACGATCGCAAACGGATGACAGACCTGCTCGGCTTCGACTACGCACTGGAGATGTACAAGGCCAAGGAGGAGCGCCGCTGGGGCTACTACGCCCTGCCCGTGCTGCACGGTGACCGGCTGGTGGGCAAGGTCGACGCGACAGCCGACCACGAATCGGGCGAGCTCCTGGTGCATGCGGTCCACCACGACGAGCCGTTCGACGAGGACTTGCACTCCGCTGTCGAGCTCAGGCTCACGGAGCTGGCGCGCTGGCTCGACCTCACCGTGTCGGAGGCGCCACACGAGACCTGAGCGGTGCGGGCTATCGCACTGCGCATCCGGGACGCCCACCGCTCACCTCGTCCCTGCGTGACAGGCTCAGCCCACGCCGTCTCCTCCATCACCTCGTGAGCTGAGGAACGAGGATCCGAAGCTCGTCGAGGCGTCCCGAGCGAATATGCACGTGTATCGTCATCGATTGATGATGCTCGACGTGCCTGGAGGCAAGATGCGGACAACACTCGCCCTCGACGACGACCTCGTCCTCGAAGCTCAGCGCCTGACGGGAACCAAGGAGAAGGGCGCGCTGGTGCGACAGGCGCTGGTCGCCCTTATCGAGCGCGAGAGCGCTTGGCGACTGGCCCAGCTCTCGGGTACCGACCCCCAAGCGTCCGCGCCCGCACGGCAGCAGACCGCGCCTGCGTGATCCTCGTCGACACCTCGGTCTGGATCGACCACTTCCGCGCGGGCGAGCCGCGCCTCTCCTCGCTGCTCCGGGACGGCCACGTGCTTGCGCACCCGTGGGTGATCGGCGAGCTTGCACTGGGCAATCTCTCGCAGAGAGACGAGATTCTCGGGTTGCTCAGCAACCTGCCACTGGCCAAGTCAGCGACCGACGTCGAGGTGCTGACCCTGATCGACAACCATCGGTTGTCCGGTCGCGGGATCGGCTACGTCGATGCGCATCTGCTGGCCGCAGCGACGCTGACGACCGGCGCCAGGCTGTGGACCCAAGACAGGCGACTCGCGGTGGTGGCCGCCGGCCAGGGACTCGCATTCGAAGGCGGACAAGCCTGAGGACAGGGTTCCTCCATCCGAGTGGGGTTCGGTGTTCGGAACGACCGGACTACCGGGAGTCGCACGCCCTGCTGGGGAGGTAGCAGCTCTGCCTAGATGCCCGCGTGGCCGCCCCGGTCGAGGACAAGCTCGAGGACGGCTCGTGTCTGGGCAGGGTCGGTGGGATGGGCCAGCAGCCCCTCGACCGCGAAGGTGGTCAATCTGGCCGTGGCAGCTCGATCCTGTGGTGCGACGCCTTGCCGGGCGAGGTGGTCGGCGACGAAGCCGTCCATGAGGGCGTGGAATCCCTCGTGCCAAGCAGCAACAACGGTCGCGCGCTCGCTACGAGCGTGGACGACGCCGATCAGGGTGCGGTGTCGTTCTAGGCGTCCCAGTGTCCAGAGGACCTGGTCGATGAGTGACAAATCTGCCTGCTCCCCGAGCTCCTGCAATGCCTCGGCCAACAGGTGATCGAGTGCGGCGACCAGGAGGGCGTCCTTGTCCTGGACGTACCAGTAGATCGTGTTGGGGGTGACGCCTGCGGACTGAGCGATTCGCGCCATCGATGTTTGCTCGAATCCGGCCTCGCCGAAGAGTGCGACCGCGGCGGTCACGATCTCGCCGAGCTTCTGGGCGCGGTCCTGAGGACGTCTGTTGCGCGGCACACAGCCACTCTATCTTGACCATGAATCAAGAAGACGGCTAATCTCTTGAACGGCAGACAAGAGGCAGGCATGGGAGCGTCATTGCAGACCAAGGACAAGGGCGCGCTCATCACCGGCGCATCGGCGGAGATCGGCAGCGCCTCGCCCGATTGCTGGCAGCCGAGAGCCGCTTTCCTCTGCTCGTGGGAGCCCCAGCGCGCATCGCGGACTACGCGCGCGCTCGCGCACTGACCCCTGCGCTGATCTGCACGCTCCCACACGCCCCGCCAAGCAGCTCAGGAGGAAAGCCCGTGCCCGACATGCCCCGCCCGCTCTTCACCACCGAGCGTGACTCCTTCACCTCGCACGGGGTCACCTGCGCCGCGACCGTCTACCGCCCAGCACCGAGTGCCGATGCGCCGACTCCCGTGATCGTGATGGCCCACGGGTTCGGCGCCGTGCGAGCCTTGCGCCTACCCGCTTACGCCGAACGCTTCGCCGCCGAGGGCTACACGGTCGTCACCTTCGACTACCGGGGGTTCGGCGACAGCGACGGCACACCACGACAGGTGCTGGACGTCTCGATGCAGCACGCGGACTGGACCGCAGCACTCTCCTACGCGCGCACCCTGGGCGGAGTCGACCCGGCGAAGGTGGTGGCCTGGGGCACGTCGTTCGCCGGTGGCCACGTCATCAGCCTTGCCGGACAAGGGGAACCGCTGGCGGCGATCATCGCCCAGATCCCCCACGTCAGCGGCCCCGCAGCAGTCCGCTCCACCGGCCTCATGCCCAGCCTGCGCGTCTCCCGCCTAGGCCTCCGCGACCAGATCAGAGCCTGGACCGGACGAACGCCCCTCTACGTCGACTCGACCGGCGCACCCGGCAGGACCGCTGTGATGACCTCCCCCGACGCCGTGCCCGGCATGGACAAGCTCATCGCTGAGTCCGGGCTCAAGCACGGGGACTACCCGACCACCGTCGCCGCCAGGATCGTGCTCAAGATCGGCCTGTACTCCCCGAGGCGATGGGCGGCAGGGGTCCGCTGCCCAGCCCTCGTTCAGATCGTCGATGCAGACGCCATCACTCCACGCCACATCGCCGAGGCGACCGCTGCCCGCATGGCCAGGCCGACCGTGCGCGTCTACCCCGGCGGTCACTTCGACCCCTACGTCGAACCCCTGTTCACCAGTGTCGTCGCCGACCAGCTCACCTTCCTACGCGAGCACGTTCCAGCCGCACGCACCGGCAAGTAGCGCCACCCCATCCACTACGAATGCGCTCCCGGGAGCCGCCGCCGCGCGGTACCTGTGGGGGAACGGCCACACGAACGTGTCCATCACCACGGACAGGTAGTCATCCCGGTAGGACGCCACGTCGTCAACGGACTCGCGCATCTGTATCTGGTGGACCCAGCTCTCCGTGAGGTCTTGCGCCAGACAGGTAGCGACGGCGCTCGCGAAAGTGCGGCGGCGCGCGGGGCCCGGCGGTCGCAGGATCCGATCGATCCCGGCGCCCGCGGACCACGGTCTAGCGTCGTCGGCATGGACGTCACGCTGCTCTACTTCGAGGGCTGCCCGAACTGGAAGCTCGCCGAGGATCGACTGGTGACGATTGCCGCTGGGCGCTCGGACATCCGCCTGACGCGCCACCTCGTCGACACTCCGGAGGAGGCGGAGCGCGTCGGCTTCCACGGCTCGCCGAGCATCCTCGTCGACGGGGTCGACCTCTTCGCCGACCCAGGTTCCGAGGTGGGGCTCTCCTGTCGTAGATACGCAACGCCAGACGGCTACGAGGGCGCACCCACGCTCGCCCAGCTGCGCGCGGCGCTCCCCGCTGCTTGACGACGCGCCGCCATCGGGCCGAGATGATCGCGGGGCTGGGCCTGGAGCAGGCGTCACGCAGCCGGACTGGCGCTACGACCTGACGCACCGGCTGGCGAGACTTCGTGACCGCGGGGAGGTGCCCGCGTCGGCCGTTGTGCCGGTCCGACCACCCGCCGTCAGCCGGAGCAGCACCGGCAGATCACGACTCACAATCGATGCGGATCTCGGTGTCGCAGAAGTCGGTGCCGTGTGCGCCGTTGCCCGTGTCGGTGCCGCCCTCGCCGACGATGGTGTCGTCGCCCCCGCGTCCGTTCAGGTCGTTCGGACCGTCGGTGCCGATGAGGGTGTGGTCTCCCTTGCCGTCAACGACTTCCACGATCCCGGTCACCGGGGCCCGCCCGCCGCCGGTTATCTCCCCGGCGGCGAGATCGATGCGCAGCGGGTCACGGAAGCGGAAGTAGCGGGCCACCCGGAGGAGGTCACGCCCGACGCCGCCGTCGAAGGACAGCTTGCCGATGCCACCGTCGTTGGAGAGGATCAAGGCGAAGGTGTCGTCGCCCGCGCCGCCGAACAACGACTTGGCCTCGACGACCGGCCCGGAGGTTCGGTAGACGTCGTCCACCCGCAGCTCGTCGTCGCCACCGCGACCGTAGATCACGTCGTCCCCCACGAACCCGTCGAGCAGGTCGTCGGCGTCGGTGCCGTAGATCTCGTCGTTCCCCGCGCTGCCGGTCGCCCGCTCGAAGTTGCGCGCCAGCGCGTTGTCCTTCGGGCTCGAGACCGTCCCGGCCGCGAGGTCGATGGACAGACCCCTCTCGCCCTTGCGGAGACGGAACTGGCCGTAGTCGAGGTGGTCCAGGCCCGGTCCACCGTCGGAGACGTCGGTGCCGGATCCACCGAAGATGCGATCCCTGCCCCTACCGGCGGCCGTCCGGTCACCCCCGCGCCCGGCGTGGATGATGTCCTTGCCGGCACCGGTCCGGACGGTGTCGTCGCCATCTCCCGGGTCGACCTCGTCCGCGCCCGGCGAGCCGATGACCCGGTCGTCTCCGGGGCCGACCTCGGTGGAGCTGTAGCCCTCCCCGACCCGCTTGACCACGTCGTCCCCGTCCCCGGCGAGGACGAATGTTGGCGACACTTGCAGTGTTGTCGCCGTCGCCGAGGAGGATGTCGGCGGCCCCGACACGCGAGCTCGTCCCGGTGCTGACGACGTGGTCGTCGCCTGCGCCGGTGTCGACCTCACCGCCGAATGCTCGCTCCGTCGTGACCGTGTCTGGACCAGGTCCTGTCGTGACGACCCAGTCGTCACCGTAGATGCCCGTGACCGCGTCGCCGAAGTCGCCGGTGGTGGCCTCCCGTCGCCTCGCCCCTCACGCTCTTGACCAGACGTGTCACGCGTGATGGATTGTCCTCGATGTGAGTGCCGTCACATCAGTAAGGGAGTGGGTGTAGAGGTGGAGCAGCTCGACCCGACGAGCGGACTGCGTCTGGACGACCAGCTCTGCTTCGCGCTCTACGCGGCCACGCACGCCATCATCCGGCGCTACCGTCCGCTGCTCGAGGGAATCGGACTGACCTATCCCCAGTACCTCGTGATGCTCACGCTCTGGCAGGACGGCCCGGCCCCCGTCGGGCGGATCGCGCGCCGTCTCGAGCTCGACTCGCACGCCGTGACACCGCTGGTGGAGCGACTGGAGGTGGCCGGTCTCGTCCATCGGCGCCGCGGCACCGACCGCCGCCAGGTGGTGGTGGCCGCGACCGGGCGCGGCCGTGACCTCGAGGCTGCCGCCGCGCGGGTGCAGGCGGAGGTCGCCTGCGCCACCGGCCTCGACCCCGTCGCGCTCGCCGACCTGCGAGGCCACCTGCGCACCCTGAGCGCCCACCTGAGCCCCGGAGACCCGGTCACCCCCCACCTGCCACGCGAGACCACCACCATCGGAGGAGCCCAGCCATGACCCAGATCATCGAACCCGACGCCGAGGTCGGCGACATCGCCGAGGCGGCCGAGCAGGTCTCCCCCGAGGCCTCGCTCTACGACCGCCTCGGTGGCGCCTACGCCATCGCCGGTGCCGTCGACGTGCTCGTCGACCGACTGTTCGCGAACGCCCTGGTCAACGCCAACCCCGCGGTGCACGCGCACCATGGCGAGGCGGCCAACGCGGCCGGCTACAAGTTCCTCGTCACCGCCTGGTCGATCGAGGCGGCGGGCGGGCCGCGGTGCTACCTCGGTCGCGACATGGTCGCAGCACACGACGGCCTGTCCATCGACCCGGCCGGCTTCGACGCGGTGGCGATGGAGATCGCGGCGACGCTGATGTTCCTGGGCGTGCCGGAGCGGGAACGAGCCGAGTTCAACGACATCATCGAGGGCTACCGGCCCGAGGTGGTGCAGGCGGCTGCCGAGTAGTCGCTGCCGCCGCTTCCTTACGTACCTTGACGGTTACGTAACCATCTAGGTACGCTCGTCCGCGTGGACGTCGTACTCAGCGCGCTGGCCGACCAGAGCCGCCGCACCCTGCTGGCGGCCCTGGTCGACGGTCCGGCGAGCGCCGGCGAGCTGGCGGCACTGCTGCCGATCTCTCGGCCGGGGGTCTCCCGCCACCTGCGGGTCCTGCGCGAGGCGGGGCTCGTCGAGGTCCGCCAGGAGGCGCAGCGGCGCCTCTACGACCTGCGGCCCCAGCCGCTGGCCGAGGTCGACGCCTGGCTGGGGCCCTACCGGGCCCTGTGGCAGCAGCGCCTCGACGCCCTGCACACCGAGGTAGCCCGTGGCAGACGAGAACGAAGGAGCACGACATGACCACCACCAACCGCACCGACCGCATCCTGGGGAGCCTGCGCTCGGACGACGGCACCGGAGCCGTGCGTCTGCAGGAGCGCTACGACACCGACGTGGAGGACCTCTGGGCCGCCTTGACCGATCCCGAGCGGCTCGCTCGCTGGATCGGCACGGTCGAGGGCGACCTGCGCCCCGGCGGCGAGTTCCGCGCCCACTTCCACACCTCCGGGTGGGAGGGCACCGGACGCGTCGAGACCTGCGACGCTCCGCACCACCTGCTGGTGCGGACCCAGGATGCCGAGGACCCGGGCGAGCACACCATCGAGGCCACCCTGAGCGCGGACGGCGACCAGACCGTCCTGGTCATCGAGGAGCGCGGGATGCCCCTGGACCAGCTGGCCGCCTACGGCGCCGGGAACCAGGTCCACCTCGAGGACCTCACCGCCCACGTCACCGGTAGCGAGCGTCGCGACACGAAGGAGCGCTGGTCCGCGCTGCTTCCGGCCTACCAGGCGCTGGCGGCGGACAACGAGGCGTAAGTTGGGTCGACCGTGACGCCCGACCCCGCCCCCGACGAGGCCCCGCTGCTGCTGGCCGTCGACGCGCCCTCGTTGCTGCACCGCCACCACCACGCCCGGGTCGGGACCGACCTGCGCGACCGCGGGGGGCGTCCGGCCTGGGCGCTGCACGGCATGCTGCGCCAGATCCTGGAGGCGGTCGAGTCGTTCACGCCGGACGTGGTCGTCTTCGGGCTGGACGACCGCACGTCCTCGGTGCGCGCCCAGGCCTACCCGGCCTACAAGGCCGGGAGGTCCGAGAAGGACGCGACCCTGGTCGACCAGCTCGACCGGACCGGCGCGCTGCTGGCCTCGCTCGGCCTGGCCGCGGTCACCCCGCCCGGCCTCGAGGCCGACGACGTCAGCGCCTCGGCGGCGGCCTACGCCGAGGCACGCGGTTGGCGCTGCGTCATCATCACCTCCGACCGCGACGCGTTCGCCCACGTCAGCGAGCGCACCCACGTCCTGCGCCTGATCGCCGGAGGCATCGGCGGGTCGCCCCTGCTGGACCCCGCCCGCCTCCACTCGCTGTACGGCGTCCCGGCCGGGCTCTACCTCGAGTACGCCGCCCTGCGCGGCGACGCCAGCGACAACCTGCCCGGCGTCCCCGGCATCGGCGAGAAGACCGCGGCGCTCCTGCTCAGGCTGGCCGGCCCGATGCAGGGCGTGTGGGCCGACATCGAGCACTGCGCCGGCGACACCCTGGTGGCCGCCGTGGACTCCTGGTGCGAGGAGGAGGGCAAGGCGCGCACCGGGCGCCGACTGGTGGCGCGACTGACCGCGCCCGGGGCCCGGGAGCGCTTCGACTTCAACCTGGCTCTCATGGCGGGACGCGTCGACGTCGACCTCGGCCTCACCCCGGACGTCGCAGGCTCCCCCGGGCTGCTGCCCCTGGACGCCGAGCGCGTCGCCCGCGCGGTCGGCTACCTCGGGGTCCCCGCGACGACAGACCTCGCGCTGCGCGTGCTCACCTGAGGGCTCACAGGACGTAGAGCATCTCCTGGTAGGTCGGCAGCGACCACAGGTCGTCGGCCCTGGAATCTGTCAAGGACGTCGGCGGACGACTCTGGTCGCCCGCAGGCACTGATGCCATCCGAGCGGATCGCCGAGCGGATCGTCGAGCACACCTGCGCCCACGCCGACGTTAGGTGGTCGTCCTTCGCCCGGATGCTCGACGACTTCCTGGCTCGCGGGACCAGCGCCGTGCGGGTGGCTGGCGCGATCCAACAATTGGTCAAGCGGCTCTTACTTCACGATGACCCTTTGGCTGGCCTCACCGCTCAGGAATCCATTGGCGCTGCCCTGGTACGCGATCACCGGGCAGCTTCCAGTTTTGAGAAGCTTGACGTCCCCTGTCTTCGAGACCGAGCACGCACCCGGGGCTCCCCCCGTCCCGACAGCGAAGGTCACGGGCTTGCCAGAGTCGCCACCCGCAGCCTGCACCTTGTACTGAGTGCCAGGCGTTCGCGCCCTGGACGGCGGTATCGCACTGGTGAACTTTACAACCTGAGGCTCGCGTACATCGATCGTGTGGGTGGTTTGGACGGGCAAATAGCCAGGTGCTTCATCCAAGGAGAGTTCAACCTCGCAAACTCCCTGGCTCAAAAAACTGACCGCCTGACCGTTCTCCTCGACTGTGCAGATGGCGGGCGTCCCGCTACTCATGCGAGCGGGCAGGTTGTAGGGGTTCTTGACCCCTAGGTTCACCGTGTCACCGACCGCTGAGGTCAGGGGGGTCTTCTCGAGTGCCAGCGCGGCCTGTTTGGCGACGGCCACCCGGAGCGTCTGAACAGCGACAGCGTAGTTGGCGGAGCTCGGCACGGTGACTGTCACCTCGCACTCACCGGGGCTCAGGTTGAAGAGGTTGCCCGCCCCGTCGACCCTGCAAACCGGGGTGGACGGGTTGGCCCCGGGGATCGGGTCCTGATCGGTGACGGCGAACTTAGGGAAGGCGCCGGTGTCGCGGCCGACCTCCACCGCGATCTGGTCGACCTCCCCGACTGTCTGTTGCGGGTTCCCGATCCCGACCTGCAGCCTCTGCGGCAGGCGGATCGCGGCCACCATCTGACCCTGGGCCGCCGCGAACTGCTCGTTTCCCGCCTGGGAAGCGAAGATGAGGCACTGCCCGGTGCCCGTCGCGAGGACCGAACCATCGCTCTCGACCTCGCACACGTCCTCGAACGCCGGGTCACCGGAGAACACGACCGGGTTCCCGGACTCGCCGCCGGTGGCCTCGACGGTGAAGGTGTCGCCCTCCACCGCGGTCGGGGGCGCCGTCGCGGTAAAGGTGATCGTCTGCGCCCGGAGCGCACCGCTCACGAAGGCGACGCTGCCGAGCTGGTTGCCCAGTCCGCTCGCGACGACGGTCCGGGCACCGTCCGATGCGACCTTCACGACGTCGCCGTCGAAGGTGACCACGTAGACATTTTCGGCTGGGTCGACCGTGACCGCGGTCGGACGGCTGATGGCGGCGACGACGGTCGTCTGCGTGCCGTCCGGAGCCAGCCTCACCACCCGATCGTTGAACTCGTCCGCGATGAACAAGTTCCCCAACCCGTCGACGGCGAGACCCATCGGCTTGAATAAGAGGTCGGTCGGCAGGCTCTCGGCCCCCGCCGGAGAGATCTTCCAGACCTCGCTCGACTCCGGATCGGAGACGAAGACGTTGCCGCCGGCGTCGGCGGCCAGTCCGTGCGGCTCAAAACGTCCGTCGTCGCCGATGGTCGTCTGAGTACCGTCCGAACTGACCTCGAGGACCCGCGCATTTCTGCCGTCGGCGATGTAGACCGTGCCCGTATCGTCAATCGCGACCTCCAGCGGGTTGTCGAGGCCGCTGCCGATGTCGCTCTGCGTCCCGTCGGCCGACAGCTTCACGACCCGGTCGGCAGCCTTGTCACTGACGACCACGTCGCCCGAACCGTTGACGGAGACCCCGGCGGGCGACACGAGGCCGTCGAGCGGCAGCACCGAGGTGGACCCGTCAGAGGAGATGACCATGACCTGGCCGGCGCCGTCGGCCACCAACAGGCTGCCGGGCGGCAGGGTGGATGGTTCGGTTGCGACGCTGCTGGTACCCAGCCCCGCGGACACGCACAGCACCAGTGCGGCGAGAAAGGCAGTCCGACGGTGAGGTCGGCGCCTCGTGGAAAGAGCGTGAGATCTGGCGACCGTATAGGTAAACATGGCACTCCCCGGCGCGTAGGACGACTAGGCAGGAAGTCGAACGCGGCCGGTCCCCCGGGCAGTGGACGGGTCTACGTCCGACCTTGTTCCGGGGGGCATTGTGCTGGCATCATGTTACCACGAACGCACGGACAGGGCAAGGTCCCAAGAGGTGACAGAACTACCCGTGCGCGTCGCCGAGGCCGTCCTTTCTCACGCAACGGCTCGCCGGCCACAGCTCCGATCCCGGTGTCGACGACCCGGGCTACCGGGACAGGAGACTTCCCCGTCAGGACTCGGCTGGGAAGCCACCCGGTGCCCGCTCGTGAGGAACCTCCACCAGCGGGTCCGGCATCGCCGAGGGACGCCACCCCGCCAGGTTGCCGACTCCCCGAGGCCCGGTGACGCACCGGCTCACCGCATCACAGGACGTAGAGCATCTCCTGGTAGGTCGGCAGCGACCACAGGTCGTCGGCCACGAGGTTCTCCAGGACGTCGGCGGCCTCGCGGATCTGCGCCATCACCGGGAGCACCGTGTCGCGCACGTAGGCCGCCTGCACCAGCGCGTCGTCGTCGTGCTCCCGGCCCACGACCTCGGCCAGGAGGACCAGGCCCGCCTGGAGCGAGGCGATCGGGGCGGACACGGCCTCCAGCGCCGACCGGTCGGCCTCGATCCCGACCGAGGCGAGCGCCGCGACGTTCTGGGCGAGCTCGGTCTGGTAGCGCACCGCGGCCGGCAGCACGATGGTCCGGCCCATCTCACCGGTCAGGTTGGCCTCGACCTGGATGGAGTTCAGGTACTGCTCCAACCCGATCTCGTAGCGACTGTGCATCTCTCGCTCGTTGAAGACCCCGTAGGTGCCGAACAGGGCCACCGCCTCGGGTGAGATCAGCTCCGGCAGCGCGTCGACGGTGGTGCGGAGGTTCTTCAGTCCCCGCTGCTCGGCCTCGACGGGCCACTGCTCGGAGTAGCCGTTGCCGTTGAAGATGACCCGCCCGTGCTCGGAGATGAGGTCGCTCAGCAGCGCCTGGACGGCCTCGTTGAAGTCGGTGCCGGCCGCGACGGCCCGCTCGAGCACGGTCGCACAGTGGTCGAGCGCCTCGGCCATGATCGTGTTGAGCATGACCATCGGACCGGCGACGGTCTGGTTCGAGCCCGGCGCGCGGAACTCGAAGCGGTTCCCGGTGAAGGCGAACGGGCTGGTCCGGTTGCGGTCCCCGGGGTCCTTGGTCAGGTTCGGCAGGGTGTCGACGCCGATGGTCAGCGTGCCCCGCTCCTTGGAGTGGGTCGCCCCGCCCTTCGCGATCTGGTCGAAGACGTCGGCGAGCTGGTCGCCGAGGAAGATCGAGATGATCGCCGGCGGCGCCTCGTTGGCGCCGAGGCGGTGGTCGTTGGAGGCCGAGGCGACCGAGGCCCGCAGCAGGCCGCCGTACAGGTCGACGCCGCGGATCACCGCGGCGCAGAAGACGAGGAACTGGGCGTTGTCGTGCGGGGTGTCGCCGGGCACGAGCAGGCTGCCGAGCTCGGTGTTGCCGAGCGAGAAGTTGACGTGCTTGCCGGAGCCGTTGACGCCCTCGAACGGCTTCTCGTGGAAGAGGCACTCCATGCCGTGGCGGCGCGCGACGGCCTTGAAGGTGGTCATCAGCAGCTGCTGGTGGTCGGAGGCCTCGTTGGCCCGCTCGAACATCGGGGCGACCTCGAACTGTCCCGGCGCGACCTCGTTGTGGCGGGTCTTGGCCGGGATGCCGAGCTTGAAGAGCTCGCGCTCGGTGTCCATCATGAAGCCCAGGACCCGCTCGGGGATCGCGCCGAAGTAGTGGTCGTCGAACTCCTGGCCCTTCGGCGGACGGGCGCCGAACAGGGTGCGTCCGGCGTTGAGCAGGTCGGGTCGCGCCAGGAAGAAGTGGCTGTCGACGAGGAAGTACTCCTGCTCGGGCCCGCAGTAGGCCACCACGGTGTCGGGGTCGTCGTGGCCGAACAGGTGGAGCACCCGCTTGGCCTGCGCCGACATGGCCTGCTGCGAGCGCAGGACGGGCGTCTTGTGGTCCAGCGCCTCACCGGTCATCGAGATGAAGATCGTGGGGATGCACAGGGTGTTGCCGTGCGGGTTCTCCAGCACGTACGCCGGGCTCATCACGTCCCAGCCGGTGTACCCGCGGGCCTCGAAGGTGTTGCGCAGACCCCCGTTGGGGAAGCTCGACGCGTCCGGCTCGCCCTGGACCAGCGTCTTGCCCGAGAAGGACGCCAGGGCGGTGCCGTCGCCGACCGGGTCGAGGAAGCTGTCGTGCTTCTCGGCGGTCAGCCCCGTCAGGGGGTAGAAGACGTGGGCGTAGTGCGTCGCGCCCTTCTCCAGGGCCCAGTCCTTCATCGCCGAGGCCACCGCGTCGGCGACCTCGGGGTCCAGCGGGGTCGACCGCTCGATCGTGGAGACGACGGACCGGTAGACGCTCTTGGGCAGCCGACGCTGCATCACGGTCAGGCTGAAGACGTTCGCGCCGAAGATCGCGCCCGGCTCCTCGCCGGGGTCGAAGCTGATCGGCGGTGGGACGTGGGCCTCGACCGAGGTGATGGCGTGCAGGCGGACGGGGTTGGCGGTCACGACGGACTCCTCGGCTAGCAGCGCCCGGACCCCCCGGGCGTCGCCGACGAATCTAGGACGGTCCTGTGTCGCCCTCGTTTCGTCACCGTGTCGCTGGACGACCTCCGGCCACCTGTCGGCGCCGGTTGGGCGCTGGGTCTTGCGGACCCCGTCCGGGAGGGCGATCGTCGGAGAGCACGGACTCGAGGGGGGACCGATGTCAGTCAAGGTGCCGGTCGCGGTACCGGCGGAGCTCTCGCCGGAGGAGAAGCAGGACGTCAAGCGCTGGCGCGTGGGCCTGGTCATCGGTGCCACGCTGTTCGCGGTGCTGGCGGCCGTCGGTGGCTGGAGCGCCGCCCAGCCCGAGACCACCGTGGTGACGACCACCAAGCGGACCGTCACCACGACGACCTCGAGCGGGCTCCCGGACGCGCTGGTGTCGACCTTCGCCGGCGGCGCAGCGGCCCTGCTCGTCGCGGCGGCGTTCTACGGCCGCATCAAGAAGTTCTCCTTCGCCGGCGCCGAGGCCGAGTTCGGGCCCGAGACCGCCCTGGACGAGACCCAGAGCGACGCGCTGCGCAAGCGCGCCCAGGTGCTCGTCGATGCCGTCCAGCAGCCCGAGAGGGCCGACGAGCTCGTCGGTCTCGGCGACGAGATCGCGCGTCGCAAGCGTCAGGCCGGGCTCGACCCGGTCGAGCTCGCCGACGTCGCGGTCTCCGCCGCCGCCCGGCGTCTCAACCTCATCCACTGACCCGCTCGCGTCCAGCCCCGGGTCCTAGGTCACTGGCGCAAGGGCCGTCGGGCCGTGGCGCGGCGTGACCCGGCCTCCGAGACTGGGGAGATGAAGATCTCCGAGGTCCCCGACAGCTGCGTCGTCGTCGGCAGCGACGGCTCCGACCAGGCCCACCGCGCCGTCGCCTGGGCGGCAGACGCGGCCGCTCGCACCCACAGGCGCCTGGTCGTGGTGCACTCCTTCGACCCGGTCAGCACCGCCTACGCCGGAGCCTACGGCGGCTGGGCCCTGGATCCCACCGAGCTGCGCCGAGGGTCCCTGGCCCAGTCCGAGGCGGTCGTGGCCGCGGAGGCCGAGCGTTTGCGGGCGACCCACCCGACCCTCGAGGTCCTCGTGGCGGCCGACCTGCTGGACCCGCGCCAGGCGCTGGCCGACCTGAGCCGCCGAGCGCACCTGCTGGTCGTGGGCTCCCGCGGACACGGGCCCGTGGCCGGGCTCCTCCTGGGTTCGGTCAGCGCGTGGATCGCCCGGCAGTCGACCTGCCCCGTGGTGGTCATCCGTCCCGGAGACACCCAGGGTCACGACGGCGTCGTCGTTGCCGTGGACGGCA
Organism: uncultured Actinomycetota bacterium; assembly: GCA_963822495.1. GTDB lineage: Bacteria > Actinomycetota > Actinomycetes > Propionibacteriales > Nocardioidaceae > Nocardioides. Next base: position 362,377 of record CAWGHQ010000006.1, read on the forward strand.
CCCCGGAGTCGCTCGGCGTCGTCGAGTTCGCCTACGAGCAGGCCTCGGAGCTCGCCGCCCGGCTGCGGGTCCTTCACTGCTCGTGGGAGGTGCAGTCCATGGGCGGCACCCCGGTGAACGACCCGCGGGTCGGTCAGGACCACGACGAGATGCGGGCGATGCTCTCCGAGACCGTGGCTGGCATGTCGGAGAAGTTCCCCGACGTCGAGGTCCTGCTCGACCTCGAGGCGGGGGCCGCCGAGAACGTGATCCTTCGCCATGCCGAGACGGCGGCACTCGTCGTCCTCGGTCGTCATCACCGCCACAGCATCCTCGGGATGCTCTACCGATCGGTCACCGCGACGGTCATCGAGCACGCCTCCTGCCCCGTGGCCGTCGTGCCCTCCGGCGAGGTCTGAGCCGTGGCGACCACCACCCCGGACACCGGCAGCGAGCTCGAGACGCTCTCCACGCAGGAGTGCTGGCGTCGGCTGGAGGACCACCTGATCGGGCGGTTGGCCTACAGCGATCACGACGGACCAGCCATCGTGCCGGTGAACTACGTGGTGCACGAGGGTGCCGTGTGGGTGCGGACCGGCAGCTGGACGCAGGCCGCCGTGCAGGCACCCGGCAAAGCCGTGGCCTTCGAGATCGACGGCCTCGACGAGGCTCATCAGCGTGGCTGGAGCGTCCTCGTGCGCGGCCTGGCCGAGCACGTGCTGGTGCACGACCCGCGGGTGGCCGCACTGCCCGAGCGCTCCCTGCCGTGGGCTGCCGGCCCGCGCAGGATGATCCTGCGGATCGCGCCCACCGAGGTCACCGGTCACCGGCTCGGGGGTCGAGCCTGAACCGATCCGCGGAAACGTGGTCAGGTCACCGGCAGGTCCGCGCACCGAGACTCTCGCCATGACGACCACCACCGCGGCCACGGGCCGCCGCATGCTCAACAAGGTCCCCGAGGTCACCGTGTTCTTCTGGGTGATCAAGATCTTGTGCACCACCGTGGGCGAGAGCTTCGCCGACTACATCAACGAGACGCTGGGCTTCGGCCTGACCAACACCACCGTGGTGTTCACCGTGGCCCTCGCGGCGGTGCTGGTGGCCCAGTTCCGAGCGCGGGCCTACGTGCCCGGCATCTACTGGACCGCCGTGGTGCTGATCAGCGTGGTCGGCACGCTGCTCACCGACAACCTCACCGACGCCCGAGGCGTGCCGCTGGCGGTCAGCTCGACGGTCTTCGCCGTGCTGCTCGCTGCGGTGTTCGCCGCCTGGTACGCCCGCGAGCGCACGCTCTCGATCCACTCGATCAACACCACACCACGCGAGTCGTGGTACTGGCTCGTCGTGCTGGTCACCTTCGCCCTCGGCACGGCCGTCGGCGACTGGACGCTGGAGCTGACCGGCTGGTCCCCCGGTGTCTCGATCCTGCTGCCCGCCGGCCTCATCCTGGCCGTCCTGGTGGCGTGGCGGGCCGGGATGGGCCCAGTCCTGGCCTTCTGGCTGGCCTACATCCTCACCCGCCCGCTCGGCGCCAACATCGGCGACTTCCTCGGCCTGCCCAGCGGCGAGGGTGGGCTGGGGCTGGGAACGCTGATCACCAGCGTGATCTTCCTCGGAGCCATCCTCGCCACGGTGATCTACCTCAGCGTGACCCACGTCGACCGGACCGAGTCGCTGCAGGCCGCGCCGGACGCCCCGCACCACGGAGGTTGAGGAGGAGGGCCGACGGTGGCGGGTGGCTCAGCCGTGCGTGGGTTCCTCGGGCCTCGGACGGGAGGGCAGGGTGACTCGCAGGTGTGCACCGGGGAGGGTGTCGGAGCCGGTGAGCAGGTCGACCGTGCCGCCGCAGCGCTCGGCGAGGGTGCGGGCGATCGCGAGCCCCAGGCCGCTGCCCGACAGGTGGGGCGACCGGGCGTCGTCGACGCGGTAGAAGCGGTCGAAGACCCGGTCCCGGTGCTCCGGGTCGATGCCGGGACCGTCGTCCTGGATGTCCAGTCGTGCGTGGCCTGCTCGCCCACGACCTCCACCGCCACCCGCCGGGCGGCATGGGAGACGGCGTTGTCGAGGAGGTTGCGCACGATGCGTCGGACGTCGGCGCCGTCGGCGTAGGCCGGTGCCGCGCTGACGCGAGAGGTGTCGATCTCGACAGTCGTGCCGGCCCGCACACGAGCCACCTCCTCGAGGACCAGCTCGTCGAGGTCCAGCATGGAGGCGGCGGTGGCGGGACGGTCGGCGGCCGCCAGCACGAGCAGGTCGCCGACGAGCAGCTCCATCTGCGAGGTGGCGGCGAGCACCTCCTCGCGCAGCCGGGCCGGGTCGACCGAGCCGGGCGTGCCCAGCGCCAGCTCGAGCGAGACCCGCTGGGCGGTCAGCGGGCTCTGCAGGTCGTGCGACACGTCGGCCACGAAGTCCCGCTGCCGCTGGGAGGCCCCTTCGAGGCGCGACAGCATGGCGTTCATCGTCGCCGCCAGTCGTCCGACCTCGTCGGCCACCCCGTCGCCCTGGACCCGCCGGTCCAACCGGTCGTCGGTGATCTCGTCGACCTCGGCGCGGATCCGGTCCAGGCGCCGCAGCGCCCGACCCAGCACGATCCAGGTCAGCGCACCGAGCACCACGACGACCGAGGGTGCCCCCACCCACAGCGCCCGCCGGAGCGCTGCGGAGGCCTCGGCCACCGACTCCAGGCTGCTGCCGACGTAGGCCGTCACCGGGCCGTCCGGGCTGGAGCCCCGACCGACCCACACCCGGTAGGTCTCGGTCTCCGCGTCGTCGGGCGCGTCGAGGACCCGGACCACCTCCGCGGCACCGGGGTCGACGTCGGCGACCGCGGGTCGCCCCGCGACGTTGCCCGAGGCCGCCACCACCCCCTGGGTCCCCACCACCTGCGCGAACCCCTCGTCGCCCGCCGAGCGCAGCTGCTCGGTGAGCCGCCCCGTCGCGGCGAGGTCGAGCAGGTCACCGAGCCGGGCCCGCGACAGGTCGTCGGAGGCGGCCGTGAGACGGGCGTCGAGTGTCACCACGAGCAGCAGCGAGCTGGCCGCCAGCAGCACGGCAAAGCCGATCGTGGCCAGGGCGGTGGCGCGGCTGCGCAGGCTGAGCCGACGCCACGAGGCGCGTCTCACCGGGCGTCCTCGAGGAGGTCGTCGACGACCTGGTACCCGACGAGCCGCACCGTGCGCAGGCTGGTCCGGCCGAAGGGCTCGTCGACCTGCTTGCGCAGCTGGCGGAGGTAGACCTCGACGATGTTGGGGTCGCCCTCGAAGCTGAAGTCCCACACGTGGGCGAGGATCGTCGCCTTCGACACCGGCTCCCCGGCGTGGCGCATCAGGAACTCCAGCAGCGCGAACTGCCGCGGGGTCAACGCAAGGTCGTGCTCGCCCCGCCGCACGCGGTGCCGGGCCGGGTCGAGGGTCAGGTCGCCGACGGTGAGCACGGCGGGCCGCTCCTGCACGCCGCGGCGCACGAGGGCACGCAGGCGGGCGGCGAGCACGACGAAGGAGAACGGCTTGGCCAGGAAGTCGTCGGCGCCGGCGTCGAGCGCCGTGGCCTCCTGCCGCGGGCCGGACCGCGCGGTGAGCATCAGGATCGGCGTCCAGTCCCCGGCCTCCCGGAGCCGGGCGCAGAGCACGTCCCCGCGCAACCCGGGCAGCATCACGTCCAGGACGAGAGCGTCGTAGCTCTGGTCGCGGGCCAGCCACTCCCCCTCGACGCCGTCCAGCGCGACGTCGACGGCGTAGCCCTCCGCCTCCAGTCCGCGCCGCAGGGCCGCAGCGAGCTGCTTGTCGTCCTCGACGACCAGGATGCGCACCGGCCCACCCTCACACGCCCCACCTGAAGCCCGGCTGAAGGCCGACTGAAGCCTGGCTGAAGGTCACGGAACCCCGATCGAGTGTCCGGGTCGGCGTTCAGCGTGCCTTCAGCCAGCGTCGTTCATGGTGGACCCTTCCCCTCACGAAGGAGTCATCATGCGCAAGCGCACCCTGGCCGCGACCGCCGCCATCGGCGTCGTCGCCGCCGCCACCGTCGCCGTCACCACGGGCGGCATCGCCGTCGCCGGCAACGGCGACGACGGCGCCGCCAGCCACCAGTACAGCCAGTCCCAGGCCGACCAGGCCACCAAGGCGGCCCTGGAGGCCACCGGTGGCGGCACGGCCAACAGCGTCGAGACCGACAGCGAGAACGGCGCGACCTACGAGGTCGAGGTCACCCGACCCGACGGCAAGGTCGTCGACGTCCGGCTCGACGAGGGCTACGACGTCGTGGTCATCGAGGGCGACAGCGAGGGCTGAGGCCCGCGCTCAGCGGTCCGGGTCGGAGCCGATCTCGCTCACGGGGAGCCTCAGCACCAGGCGCCCGCCGCGGCCCGGACCGCTCTGCACCACCAGGCTTCCCCCGTGGTCCTCGACGGCGGCGCGCGCGATCGACAGACCCAGCCCGGCCCCGCCGGCGTCGCGGTCCCGGGCCGCGTCGAGGCGCACGAACCGGTCGAAGACGCGTTCCGCGTCGGCCGGCCCGATGCCGGCGCCGTCGTCAGCGACCACGACCACGACCTCGGGCCCCTCCCGGTCCACGGTCACCTCGACGGCGGTCCGCGCGTGCCGCGCGGCGTTGTCGAGCAGGTTGGAGACGGCCCGGGTGATCGCTGACCGCTCCACGACGACCAGCGCGTCGGTCACGATCCGCTGGTGCACCGGCACGCGCCGAGGTCGGCCGGCCTCGGCCCCGACGACCTCGGCGATGCTCGCCGACACCCGCGAGCGGATCGCGCCGGCGCCGGTCGCGTCTCGTCGAGCGAGGAGCAGGAGCCCCGCGACGAGCCGCTCGAGACGCGCGGTCTCCTCGAGCACGTCGCGGCGCACGTCGTCCCACGACGACGGCGCCATGCCGGCCACCTCCATCACGGTGTGGATCGACGCGATCGGACTCCGGAGCTCGTGGGAGGCATCGGCGACGAACTGCCGCTGCGCCTGCGCCGCATGGTCCAGGCGCGAGAGCATGTCGTTGAGCGTGTCCGCGAGCCGGCCGACCTCGTCGGCGGAGTCGGCGCGCGGCAGTCGCTGACCCGTGCCCGCAGCCGTGATCTCCGAGGCACGCGCCCGCATCCGTTCGACCGGTCGCAGCGCACGCCCGGTGAGGTACCAGCTCAGCGCGGCCACCAGCACCACCACGGCCGGCACGCCGACGCCCAGCAACCAGGTGGTCGAGGTCGTGGCCGCGTCGACCGCCTCCAGACTGCGGGCCGCCACGACGTAGCCGCCACCGGGCGCCGGGACGCCGACGGCGAGGTAGGTGTCCCCCTCCCCCGCGACGACGTCCGCGCGCTCGGCCTGCGAGAGACCACCGGGGCCGGGGGGACCCACCAGCGCTGGTCGACCGGCAAGCGCCGGGGAGGCGTCGAGGACCGTCCCGTCAGGGGCCAGCACCTGCATGAGGCTCTCCGCCCCGTCGAGGCCGCCCGCACCTGCCTCGGCTCCGCTGCGGGCCACGGCGCGGGCCTGCTCCTGCGCGACCAGCGCCACCTCCTGCTCGAGCTGCCGGTCCTGGAGCACCACGCCGGCTACCGACGCCGCGACCAGGACCGGGGTGAGGGCCAGCACGGTAGCCAGCGCGGTGCGGGCACGCACCGAGAGCCGGCGCGACCTCATCCCCCGTCCCCGGCAAGTCGGTAGCCCGAGCCCCGCACGGTCTGGATCGCATGGCGACCGAACGGCGCGTCGATCTTGCGGCGCAGGTAGCCGACGTAGACCTCCACCACGTTGTCCGACCCGTCGTGGTGCAGGTCCCACACCGCCTGCAGGATGTCGAGCTTGGGCACGACCATCCCCACGTGACGCATCAGGTGGTGCAGCACGGCGAACTCGCGAGCGGTGAGGTCGACCGCCACTCCCGACCGGGTCACGACCCGCGTCGCAGGGTCGAGGCTCAGGTCGCCGGCCCGGAGCAGCACCGGCCGCTCCACGCCACCGCGACGCACCAGGGCCCGCAACCGGGCCAGCAGCACCGGGAAGGAGAAGGGCTTGGTCAGGTAGTCGTCGGCGCCGAGGTCGAAGGCGTCGACCTCGTCGTACTCGCCGTCCTTGGCGGTGAGCATCAGGACCGGGGTCCACACCCCGGCCTCTCGCAGGTCGCGGCACACGTCGTAGCCGTTGCGGCCCGGCAGCATGATGTCGAGGACGACCACGTCGTAGGTCCCTGAGCGGGCCAGGTCGAGGCCCGCGAGACCGTCGTGGGCGACGTCGACGAGGAACCCGTCGGCCTCCAGACCCCGGACCACCGCACGCGCCAGGGTGCGTTCGTCCTCGACCAGCAGTGCTCGCACAGGACCCTCCCTCGGGACGCCCGGCACCTCCGGGACCCACCCAGCATGGGGCAGAGCTCCTGTGAGGCCTCACAGGTTCTCTCAGCCTCGTCACAGCACTCCCGCGACACAGTGGGGGACGCACCACCCAGACACCACCTACCCAGGAGCCCACCATGAAGCTGGACCGCTACCCCTTCCGCCGCAATGCCGCCGTCATCGCCGCCGCCGCAGTCATCGGAGCCGTCGGCATCGGCGGGGTGGTCACCGCCCAGGCAGACCCGGGCACCCCGGCCCCGAGCCAGGTGGGGGGCGACGGCGAGACCAACGACGACGCGACCGACACCGGCCCCGACGCGAACCCCGACGAGCCCGGCCACCAGGACGCCAGCGACACCCAGGAGACCGAGGGTGACGAGCAGGACGGGGCCGAGGGCGCCGAGCAGGGCGGGGCCGAGGCGGAGACGAACGACGACGCGACCGACACCGGCCCCGACGCGAACCCCGACGAACCCGGCCACCAGGACGCCAGCGACGAGTGAGGCCCGCACGGCCACCGACCACGATCACGACCGCGTCGAGACTGCAGCGCCGCGGTCGTGGTCGCGGTCAGGTTCGTGGCAGGTTGAGGGCAGCATGATCGAAGCACCCGCGGCGACCGGTGACCGGTCCCGCCCCTCGACCCCTTGGAGCACCGATGTTCGACCTCATCAACGGCATCCCCGTCCATCCCCTGGTCGTCCACGGCGTCGTGGTGCTCCTCCCCCTCGCGATCCTCGGCGCGATCGCGATCGCGGCCCGCCCCGCCTGGCGTCTGCGCTACGGCTGGCTCGTCGTGGGCGTCGCCGCCGTCGCCACCGCCCTGATCCCGGTCGCCACCTCCAGCGGCGAGGCGTTGGAGAAGCGGGTCGGCGACCCCGGTGAGCACGCCGCACTCGGTGACCAGCTGCTGTGGTTCGCCATCCCGCTGCTCGTCGTGACGCTCGCCCTGGTCCTGGTCGAGCGCCGCCGCGGCCGTGACGGGTCCGGCACGGCGGGCCGCAACGCCCTGCCGACGATCCTCGCGGTCCTGGCCGTGGTGGTCGCCCTCGGCAACGCCGTGCAGGTCTACCGCGTCGGCGACTCGGGCGCGAAGGCCGTGTGGGGTCCCGAGGTGACCTCGACCGCGTCCGGGAACAGCTGAGGGACGGCGCGGATCGGACGTAGGCGATGGCCTTCCTCGTGATCGGGGTCTGCGAGGACCACGAAGCCATCCGCACGGCGCTGGTCCGCGGGCTGCGCCAGGCCGGGCACGACGTCGTGACCGCCCACGACGGTCGGGAGGCGCTCGCACTCTTCGGAGCCGACAGCGCGCTGGACGTGCTCGTCATGGACGTCGGCCTGCCCGACGCGGACGGGCGCGACGTGGTCACGGCCCTGAAGTCGGCGGGCCAGCACGCTCCGGTCCTCTTCCTCACCGCCCTCGGCGCCTCCCACGAGCGGCTGGCCGGCTTCGCGGCCGGCGGCGACGACTACGTCGTGAAGCCCTTCGAGCTGGCCGAGGTGCTCGCGCGCCTCGAGGTGCTGGCTCGCCGCGGCGCACGTCCCCAGCTCGCCGCCTCCGGGCTGGTCCTGGACCCGGTCGCCCACGCGGTCCGCACGGCTGCGGGCGAGGTGCTGCTGACCCCCACGGAGTTCCGGATGCTGGCCGCGATCACCTCGCGGCCCGGCGAGGTCGTGCGCCGCCGGGCCGTGGTCGCCGCCGGCTGGCCCCACGGGGCGGCGGTCAGCGAGAACACCGTCGACTCCTTCATCCGCCGCATCCGCACGAAGCTGGAGTCGGTGGACTCCCCGGTCCGTGTGGAGACCGTGCGTGGCGTCGGGTTCCGGCTCTCGTGAGCATCGCCGGTCGCTCCGCCGACCCCCGCTCGCTGCGTCGACAGCTCGTCGCCCTGACCGCTCTGCTGAGCACCCTGGTCGCGCTCGCGCTGGTCACGGTGGTCGGCGTCGTCCTCGAGCGCTCGTCCAGCACGGCGGTGGACCGGGTGCTGGCCGACCGGGCCGCCGCAGTCGTGGCCTCGGCCGACCGCTCGACGTCCACGACGCCGCAGGTCCCCGACGAGAGCCTCGACCCGGGCGTCGCGGTCTACGACGCCGGTCGCGCCCTCGTGAGGGGGCAGGTGCCGCCGTCGCTCGAGGCCGCCTTCGCCTCCCTCTCGGGCACCGACCAGGCCACCGTCTCCGAGGTCGACGAGGACTACCAGGTGCTGGCCCACCCCTTCAGCCACCCCGGCCGGGGCCGAGGGCGTGGTCGTCGTGGCGGAGCCGTTGGCGCCCTACGAGGGCGACGTCCGTACGGCCCTGCTCGTCGCGGTGGCCGCCGGCGCCGTGATCGTGGTGCTGGCCACGAGCCTGGTCGCCTGGGCCAGCCGGCGAGCCCTGGAGCCCGTCGCCGCGATGGCACGCACGGCCGAGCAGTGGAGCGAACGCGACCTCGAGCGCCGCTTCGACCTCGGCGAGCCGACGACCGAGATCCGGGCCTTGGGTCACACCCTCGACGGCCTGCTGGACAAGGTCGCCGGCGCGATCCAGGCCGAGCAGCGCCTCACCTCCGAGCTGGCCCACGAGCTGCGCACCCCCCTGACCGCGGTGCAGGCGACCGCCCAGGTGGTGGCGCTGCGCGACGACCTCGACGACCAGCTGCGGGCCGACCTCGACGACATCCTCAGGTCGTGCCGCGTCATGGGTGCCACGATCACGGGGCTCCTCGACCTGGCCCGCGGCGCCACCTCCGCGGGAGGCGAGCCCACCTGCTCGGTCCGCGACGCCGTCGAGTCGCTGCGCCGAGGGCACACCGAGGGGCGCCGGGTACGCAACGACGTCGCACCGGGCCTGGTCGCCGCGGCCGAACCCGCCCTGGTCGAGCGCGCGCTGGCCCCGGTCGTCGACAACGCGCTGCGCCACGCAGACCACGTCATCGTCTCGGGTGAGCAGCACGACGGGCTGCTGCTCCTGCGGGTCGGGGACGACGGCCCGGGTGTGGCGCCGGGGCTGCGCGAACGACTGTTCGAGCCGGGTACCACGACGACGGGCAGCGGGCTCGGGCTGGCCCTGGCCCGTCGGGTGGCGCGCAGCGTCGGTGGCGACGTCGTCCTGCTGGACGGTGCGACCGGAGGCCCCTCGAACCACGAGGGCGCCGTCTTCGCGGTGATGCTCCCGGCGGCGCGAGCCGCCCTCGCCGAGGGCTCAGCCGCCGGTGGTCGCGGTGGGCACCATGCGGACCCGGTCCGGCTCGAAGCCGTGGGACATCCCCCAGATCACCGCCTGGGCGCGCGTCGAGGCGCCGATCTTGCGGTACAGCGACCGGATGTAGGTCTTGACGGTGTTGACGCCGATGTAGGCGCGTTGGCTGATCTCGTTGTTGCTGAGCCCCTGGCAGATCAGGGCGAGCACCTCGGCCTCGCGCGCGCTGAGCCCGTGCTGGTCGCCGGGCCAGCGCCCGATGTCGTCACCGTGGCCGGGTCCCAGGTCGACACCGTCGTCGACCTCGGGTGCATCGATCTCGGTCTCCCCCGGGACCACGTGCTCGCCGCGGTGCACCCGCTCGAGAGCGTCGACGATCTCCTCCGCGGTCGCGCTCTTGGACACGAAGCCGTGGGCGCCCGCGGCGAGGGACTCGCGGACCTGGCCGGGGTCGGTGTTCCAGCTGAAGACCACGAACCGGGCGTTGCTGGCACCGAGGATCTCCGCCGGGTCGACCGCCGGGCCCTGCAGCTGGCCGAAGGTGTCGTAGAGGATCACGTCGACCTCGCTGACCACCGGCATCTGGCTGTCGAGCTCGACGACGACGACCCGGTCGGCGAACGGCTCCAGCACGCGCGCCGTCCCGGCCACCACGAGGGCGTAGTCGTTGACCACGGCGACACGGACGGCGGAGGCGGGCATGGCCCGAGTCTAGACCCGGTCGATCCAGCGCCAGACCCGATCGTGCGTCAGGAGTGGTCTACCTCCGCGCTCAGCGCGCGCAGGTACCCCGCGAACCCGCCCCTGACCCGACCTCGGTGACGCGCCGAGGTCGTCACCGTGGTCGCGTGCGCGGCCGCGGTGCCGCTGGCGCGCAGGGCCGCGACGAGGGCGACGTCCTCGTGCTCGACCCAGGCGGGGAAGCCCCCGATGGCAAGGTACGCCGAGAGGCGCACCCCGAGGTTGGCGCCGTGCACGTGGGCCTCGCGGCGGGTGTGGCGCTGCGACCAGGCGCGCAGCACGGCCGGTGAGAGCCCGGTCGGCTCGGGGCGGACCGAGCCGACCACGAGATCGACGTCCTCGGCGAGCCGGAGGTGGTCGAGGACCCAGTTCGGCGGCACCACGGTGTCGGCGTCGGTGCTCAGGAGCCACACCTGCGCGGCGGTGATACCGGCCGGCAGCACAGTGGCGCGCAGGGCCCCGGCCCGACGCGCGGCGCCGACGTTGCCGGCGTCCACGGCGACGACGTCGAGCCCGGCAGCGTCACTGCGGGCGGCCACCACCTCCGCGGTGGCGTCGGTGCAACGGTCGAGCACGACGGTGAGCCGGGTCGTGACACCGAGGGCACCGGCCGCCCTGCGCAGCGCCACCTGCACCGAGTCCAGGTTGGCGCCGATCAGCTGCTCCTCGTCGTGAGCGGGCACGACCACGTGGACCAGACGGACCGCGGACCCGTTCGCCGCCCTCATGTGGTCGGCACCGGCCACGCGTCGTCATGGGCCAGGACCAGCAGCTCGAGGTCACGCTCCTGCAGTGCGAGCTGGACCGGGCGAAGTCCGGCGGCGCGGAGCACCTCGTGGACTGCGGGTCCGTCGAGCGGCCACCCGTCGACCTCGTGACGCCAGTGGCAGGCGACGACGACGCCATCGTCGTCCAGGCAGGCACGTACGCGCTCGACGACCCGTTCCAGCGCCGCGGGACTGAGGAAGTAGCCGACCTCGGAGAGGACCACGAGGTCGAAGCGGCCGGGTGGCCAGGACGCCGCCTCGCGCCCGCCGACGTCGAGCAGCACGGTCTCGACCGACCGGTCCGAGCAGCGGGCGGCCGCACGTTCGAGGGCCGCAGCACTGCGGTCGACCGCGACGAGCGCCTCGCACCGCTCGGCCAGGCGTTCGCTGAGCGCGCCCACCGAGCAGCCGACCTCGAGTCCGCGGCGGAAGCGGGCGCGCGGGAGGGCGGCGAGGGTGAGGTCGCGCTTGCGGCGCTCGTACCAGCGCACGTCGACGCCCCACGGGTCCGCGCGCTCGCGGTGCAGGTCGTCGAGGGCACGGTCGTCGACGGCCTCGCGGACGTAGGCCTCCTCGACGCCCGCGAAGTGGGCCAGGAAGTCCTCGCCGAGCAGCCGTTCGTCGCCGGGCTGTCCGGAGAGGGCGGCCACCTGGGAGGCGTGGGCCGCGATCGCCGCGTCCTTGCGGGCGATGCGCCGACGCGGTCAGCGGCAGCCGGCCGAGCGTGGGCCACGGCCCCGCCGGGTCGCCCCAGTGCCAGAACCAGACGGGGTACTCCCACAGGCTCGCCCCGCAGCGGTCTGCCGCGGTGGCGGCAGCCCGGCCGACGGCGTCGTGGTCGGGGTGGCCGTCTCGGCGCCACGGGGCGAGCAGGACGGTGCCCGTGCCGTCGCCGACCAGTGCGACCAGGGCGCGGACGACGTCGGGGACGTGCTCGGCGACCCGGCCGTCCTCGAGGTCGAGCCAGGTGTGCGCCGCGCCCGGCGCCAGGACGTCGAGAGCCTGCTGCGCCTCGACACGGCGTCGCTCGGCGAGCCTGGCCGGTGGGTGAGTAGGCGACCCGGGGTGGCTGTGCTCCCCCGCGGTGGCGGTGAGCAGGTGGACCGGCAGCCCGAGGTCGTGCGCGGTCGCCAGCAGCCCACCGGCGCCGAGCGACTCGTCGTCGGGGTGCGCCGCGACGACGACCACCCGCTCGACCCCGCTCAGGTCGAGCGGCGCGGACTGCTGCCAGCGTGGGTCGTCACGCCAGGCCGCCGCCGGCGTCCCGGCGCTGTCGTGGGTGAAGGTGCTCACCAGGGCGTCCCGGCCGAGCCGGCCCCGTACGGGCTGTCGGTGGCGTCGAGTGGCGCTGGGGTCGGGCGCCAGATCGCCCCCCAGTCCGGCGGCGTCGCGCTCGGCGTGCTGCTGGCGCAGGTACAGGCGCAGGTCGGAGACGGCCGCCGCGTGCCGCCGCTCGCCGGTCAGCGGCCCCGGGCCGAGGGCGTGGTCGGTGGAGACGAGGACCCGCTCGGCTGCCTCGGCCACCACCTGGCGCACCCGCCTGGCCAGCAGCGAGGCCGCTGACGCGTCGATGCCGGCGTCGACCTCGCGCGCGGCCTCCACCAGCACGGCACGCGCAGCCCACAGCGTGGTGTCCACGGTGCCGAGGTGCATGCGACCGACCTGGTCCAGCGGACGCTGGGTCGCCTGGGCGCGCAGGCGCCGCGCCAGTGCGACCGCGCCGCCGTACCAGACCGCCGCCACGCCGATGCCGCCCACCCAGAAGCCGGGGCGATCGAGGTACCAGCCCGGTCCGCCCACCGCCCGAGCGGCGACCGCGCCCATCTGCACCGGCCCGCTCACCACCTGCGGCAGCCCGTGCGCGACCCAGTCGTGCTCCTGGACGGACACCCCGGGGTCGGCCATCGCGACCTCGAAGAGCCCGCGTCGTTCGTCGTCGACCCAGGCCGTCACCAGTCCGTGGGAGACCAGCCCGGCCAGCGAGCACCACGGCTTGGTGCCCTCCAGCACCCAGTCGTCGCCGGTCGGGGCGGCGCGGGCCGTCAGTCGGACGCCGGGGCCCTCGGCGGCCCAGACCCCCCAGGTGCGGCCGCCGACCGGGTCGCCGAGGCCGGCCTCGTGCTGGATGGCGAGCGCGTCGAGGTGGGGCTCGAGGGTGCGAGCCACCGTCAGGTCCGCGGCGCCCAGCGTCGCCAGTGCCTCCCAGCGGGCGAGCGTGTTCCCGCCCAGCGGGGTCGGGACGTCGCCGTCCCACCGTCGCGCGACCTCGAGCGCCGCACCGGGGTCGCCCGCTGCGCGAGCGGCGTCCTGCGCCAACGCCGCCCAGGTCCCGCCGTCACCGCTCAGGTCGAGCCGAACGGGCGCGTCAGCGCGCAGGCCACTTGTCACGCTCCATCCTGACGCAATCCGGCCCTGCGTGGCCGCATCCCTGAGGGTGTCCTCGTGCACAGCCCGATCCCGAGGGCGAGGTGCAGCAGCGCGCCCGGCCCACTCACCGCGGAGGTCGAGGAGGAGGGCGTGGGGTCTCGGGGATGGTGGGCGGGCGGTCAGTCGAGGAGGAGGGGGATCAGCATCTCGTCGGGGGTCAGCGACCCGTGGAGGCCGACGAGGCGGGCCTCGTGGGCCCAGTCGGTGGTGGCCACGACGCTGGCGCGGTCGCGGCAGGCGACCAGGACGTCACCCATCCGCGGCAGCACGTGCGCGGCGACCGGGCCGAACCAACCGCGGGCCACCGCGTCCTCGCGGGCGAGGACCTCGGCGTGCTCACCGAGGACCTCCCGCCAGGTCGCGACGACGTCGTCGACGGCGCCGCGGTGGCAGTAGAGCTGGCGGAAGCGCGCCTCGCCGCCGAAGAGCGCCACCCCGTGGCGCAGCTCGGGCAGGGCGTCGACGTCGAAGCGGGCGGCCGGGTCGGCGTCGACCATGCCGTGGTCGGCGACGACGACCAGCCGCACCGACGCCGGGAGCGCCTCGCGCAGCTGCTCGGCCTCGGCATCGATGCTGGCCAGCTGCTGGAGCCACGCCGTGGACGCGACGCCGTGGCGGTGGCCGGTCCAGTCGAGGTCGCCGTCGTAGAGGTAGGTCAACGACGGGGTGCGCGCGCTGACCTCGAGGGTCGCCGCGATCCGCTCCCCCACCTTGTCGGCGCCGACGAAGTCGGCCCCCCGGTGGGCGGCCTCGGTCAGCCCGCTGCCCTGGAAGTCGCGCCGGTTGACCACCGACACCGTGGCCCCCTGCGACTGGAGGCGGGTGAAGGCGGTCGGGTGCGGCTGCCAGACGTGCGGGTCGACCTGGTCGTCCCACCCGAGCGCGTTGAGCAGCCGGTCGGTGCCGGGGATGCGCGAGGTGTAGCCGATGACGCCGTGGACGCCGGGGTCCAGGGCGGTGCCGAGCGAGGTCAGGCTGGTCGCGGTCGTCGACGGGACGCCCGCGGTGGCGGTGCCCCCGGCCAGCGAGGACAGGTACGGCGCGGCGTGGGCGTAACGCTCGAGCTGGCGCGACCCGAGCCCGTCGACGAGGAAGAGCACGTAGGCGGCCGCGTCGGGCAGCTCGATCCCGTGGTCCTCCTCGGCGGCCGGGGCGATCGGCAGGCCGAGCGCGCGCGCGAGCGCCGGCACGACGTCGCCGAGCGAACGCCCGCCGTAGGCCGGCTCCTGGAAGGTGCCGGCCTGTGGCGTCTCCTGCTTCACCGCAGGTGGGTGCGGGCCGAGAGAGCCTGCGCGAAGGAGAGCAGCCCCTCCACGGCGTGGGCGCCGTCGGCGGTCGCCGAGACCCTCAGCGTGAAGTCGTCGGAGGACAGGACGCCGGTGTAGCCGTGGTCGGCGTCGCACTCCGGGTCGCTGCAGCCGGCCGGCTCGAGGTCGAGGTGGCTCACCGCGCCCCAGCCGATCGTCATCACGGCCTCGGCGGGCGGACGGGGGCCGTCGGTCGGGTTGGTGATCATCCGGGTCACGACCACCGAGCGGACCGAGCCGAGGCTGACGGCCTCGGTCGAGGTCGACGTGTACGGCTCGGGCAGCAGGTCGTCGCCGGTGTGCTCGTCGGTGTGGGCGAGGACCAGCCGGGTCGGGGTGAGCACGATCACGCTCTGGTGGCGACGCACCTCGTCGTGCTCGAACGTGGGCTCGTGGTGGACGTAGAAGGAGACCACCCGCTCCCCCGCGACGGCGGCGCCGACACCCTCGGCCACCACCTCGGGGTAGTACCCGGTCGCTTCGAGGGCGTGCCGCAGGTCCCGGGTGCGGTCGCGGTCGTCGGTGCGCAGGCTCGCCATGCCCGAAGTCTCGCACGAGGCACTCGCGCCGGGCCCTCCCGTCCGGAGCGTCCTAGAACTCGTAGCCGAGCTCCTCGACGTCGCGGGCGAAGACCTCGCCCACGTGGTCGCGCATGCGGGGGGTGTAGGCGTCGCGGTAGTCGACGCGCTCGACGTCGGCGTTGTGCCGCTCGGCCGGCAGGGGGCCGAAGCCCAGGCGCTCGCGCAGCGGGGCGAGGTCCTCCTCGAGCCGCTCCTGGCGCCCCACCAGGTCGGCGCGCCGCCCGCCGGCCTCGAGGTAGCTCACCTGCGGCCGGCGCAGCCTCGGGATCTCGGCCGGGCCGCGCAGCACGAACGACTCGAAGTCCGGCAGCTCGCGCGCCACCCGTCGCGCGAACCGGTTGGTACGGAAGTCCTCGACCGACTCCAGGGGTTCTCCCGGGCGCACCGCAGCCGCCCAGCGCTGGATCATCCGGTGCCACGAGAGCATCCGCGACCAGGGGTTGCGCACGAACCCGAGCACCAGGTACGCCGTCAGGTCGGGCTCCTCGTCCAGGATCGGCCCGAGGCCGGCGTGCCGGTGGCACCGGGGCAGCCCGCGGGCGTCGTCGACGTTTTCCTCCAGCCAGCGCTGCACGGTCGAGCCGCCGGTCTTCTGCACGTGCACGAACAGCAGGCGGGAGGAGTCGGAGATCAGCATCGGGCGGGGCTCCGGCTAGCTGGGGATCGTGTCGCCGGGCTGGTCCGGCAGCCGCCGGGCGTAGAGGTCCGAGCGGGGCGTCCCGACCGGGGCGACGCTGGCGGTGGCGGTGAGCACCGAGAGCCGGTCGGTGCCGACCACGACCAGCCCCAGCTCGAGGGAGCTGACCTCGGGCAGGTCGAGCTGCAGCTGTGAGACCTGGCGGATCAGCCGCTCGACCAGCGCGACGTCGACCGGTTCGGCTCCGCGGTAGCCGAAGAGCATCGGCGAGCTCTTGACCTCGCGCACCATCGCCGCAGCGTCCCGGCCCTCCAGTGGCGGGATCCGGTACGAGCGGTCCTCGAGCAGCTCGATGACCGGCCCGGAGATCCCGAAGGAGATCACCGGCCCGAACAGCGGGTCCTCGATGCTGCGGATCGCCACCGGCACGCCCGGTGTCGCGTTGCGCTGGACCACGAAGTCCGGCTCCGGGACGCCGCGCACCGCCGCGCCCAGCGCGGTCCACGCCAGGCCCATCTCCTCGGCGTCGGAGATGTTGCGCCACACGTGGGCGAGGTCGGGGCGCTCGCGCAGCGGCTCGGCGGTCGCCTTGAGCACGACGTCCGCGCCGTCGCGCCACCCCAGCTCGAGCCCGGCGGCGCGGGCCTGCTCGACGTCGGCGACCCGGCGGGCCCGCCACAGGTCGACGCCGTAGGCGGCCAGCAGGTCGTGCAGCGCGTCCTCCTCGAGCACGGCCCCCTCCGGGGAGCGGGCCAGGGCGGCGCGCACCACCGACCGGGCGGCCGCGTCGTCGATGGCGTCGAGGTCCGGCGGCGACCCCTCGGGGGTGCCCAGCCACACGGCGTACCCGACCACCCGGGCCAGCGCGCGCACGGCCGACTCCACCGCCGGGTAGGACGGCACGGAGCCGCGACCGGCCGTCGAGCCTGCGACGTCGGGGACGCGCAGCAGCTCGGGAACGCCCTCGGCGCCGAGGAAGGTCGAGACCAGCGGCTTGTCGGACTGCTCGCCCACCGCGGCGAGCACGTTGGCGACGTCCTCACCCGAGACGTTGAGCGGAGGCGTGTAGACCGCCATCACCGCGTCGACGTCCGGGTCGTCGATCGCCTCGTCGAGGGCGTCCTCGAAGTCGTCGGCGGTGGCGTCGGCCCCGAGGTTGACCGAGCGGGTGACCAGCAGCCCGACCGGGGCCGCGGCATCGGCGGCGAGCAGACCGAGGGCGTCGGAGTTGCCCACCACGGCGACCCGGCGTCCCCGCGGCAGGGGTTGGTGGGCCAGCAGCTGGGCGACGTCGAACATCTCGTCGAGGGTGTCGACCTGGATCACCCCGGCCTGGCGGAACATCGCGTCCACCGCCTGGGACGGCGCGGCGATGCGCCGCACGGCATGACCCATCGGCACGCCCTGCGTGCTGCGTCCCGACCGGACGGCCACGACCGGCTTGCGCTGCGAGACCCGCCGCGCGATCCGGGAGAACTTGCGGGGGTTGCCGATCGACTCGAGGTAGAGCAGGACGACCTCGGTCGCCTCGTCCTCCTCCCAGTACTGGAGCAGGTCGTTGCCGGAGACGTCGGCGCGGTTGCCGGCGCTGACGAAGGTCGACAGGCCCAGTCCGCGTCGCTGCACCTTCTCGAGGATCGCCGAGCCCAGGGCACCGGACTGGCAGAAGAACCCGGCCCGTCCCCGCGGCGGCAGCACCGAGGACAGCGAGGCGTTGACGGACACCGCCGGGTCGGTGTTGATGATGCCCAGGCAGTTGGGCCCGATCAGCCGGAGGCCGTAGGACCGCGAGAGGCCCACCAGGTGGCGCTGGCGGCGTCGGCCCTCCTCCCCGGTCTCGGCGAAGCCGGAGGAGATCACGACCAGCCCGTGCACGCCCTTCGCCGCGCAGTCGAGGACGACCTCGCTGACGGCGTCGGCCGGCACGGCGACGATCGCGACGTCGACCTCGTCGGGGATGTCGCCGACGCTGCGGTAGGCCGGCAGCCCCGAGACCGCGCCCGCGCTGGGGTTGACGACGTACACGCGCCCGGTGAAGTCGCCGGTGACCAGGTTGCGCACGAGGGTCTGCCCGATGGTGTCCTGCCGCCTGCTCGCGCCGATGACGGCGACCGAGCGGGGGTTGAAGAACCGCTCGATCGAGGCGGCCTCGGCCCGCTGCTCGCGCCCGCGCATCACGCCGATGGAGGTGTCGGTGGCGTCGATCGGGAACTCCAGCGTCAGCACTCCGTCGTCGTAGCCGCTGGCCACGTGGTACCCGGCGTCGCGGAAGGTCTGGATCATCCGGTGGTTCTCGGGCAGCACCTCCGCGGTGAAGCGCTCGAGCCCGCGCTCACGTCCCGCGGCCGCGAGGTGCTCGAGGAGGACCTGGGCGATGCCGCGGCCCTGGTGGCGGTCCTCGACGAGGAAGGCGACCTCGGCCTCGCCGTCCCCGATCGTCTCGAAGCGACCCACTGCGATCATCTCGCCCTGGAGCAGGATCACCAGTGCCACCCGCTCGACGTGGTCGACGCGGGTGAAGCGGGCGACGTCGCGTTGGCTCAGCTGGGGCATGGGGCTGAAGAAGCGGTAGTACTTCGAGCGCTCCGAGACGCGGGAGTAGAAGGTCACCAGCATCTCGGCGTCCTCGGGCCGGATCGGGCGGATGTGGGCGGTGCGCCCGTCGCGGAGCAGGACGTCGGCCTCCCAGTGGCGCGGAGCTATCGGGAGGGGACCCGGGGTCTGGGGGTCTGCCCGGAGCGGGTCGGACCCGGAGGCGGTCGTCACGGCGTCAATCTAGCGGGACGGCGAGCCCCCGGCCCCGCGCACGGCCCCAGGCGCGAGGATGGGCCCATGGCCCGGCGCACCACTCCCCCCGCACCCCCCGACGACTTCGAGGAGCACGTCCTCGACATCGACGTCGGCGAGGAGATGCGCACCTCGTTCCTCGAGTACGCCTACTCGGTCATCTACTCCCGCGCCCTGCCCGACGCCCGCGACGGCCTCAAGCCCGTCCAGCGCCGGATCCTGTACACGATGCAGCAGATGGGCCTGACGCCCGAGAGAGGCCACGTGAAGTGCGCGCGCGTGGTCGGCGAGGTGATGGGGCGCCTGCACCCCCACGGCGACAACGCGATCTACGACGCGCTGGTGCGGACCGCCCAACCCTGGTCGATGCGGCTGCCGATGGTCGACGGGCACGGCAACTTCGGCTCGCCCGACGACTCCCCGGCCGCGATGCGCTACACCGAGTGCCGGATGGCCTCGCCGGCGGTCGCGATGACGGACTCCATCGAGGAGGACACCGTCGACTTCCGGCCCAACTACGACAGCCGCGAGCTCGAGCCGTCCGTGCTGCCCTCGGCCCTGCCCAACCTCGTGGTCAACGGCACCACCGGCATCGCGGTCGGGATGGCCACCAACATGGCCCCCCACAACCTCGTCGAGGTGGTGGCCGCCCTGAGGCACCTCATCACCACCCCGAGCGCGGGCCTCGAGGACCTGATGCGCTTCGTCCCCGGACCGGACCTGCCCGGCGGCGGCAAGATCGTGGGCCTCGAGGGCATCCGCGACGCCTACGCGACCGGCCGCGGGTCGTTCAAGATGCGCGCGACCGTGCGGGTCGAGCCGGTCGGGCGCCGCAAGGGGCTCGTGGTCACCGAGCTGCCCTACGGCGTGGGCACCGAGAAGGTCGTCGAGCGGATCAAGACCCTGGTGCAGACCAAGAAGCTGCAGGGGATCGCCGACGTCAAGGACCTCACCGACCGCGCCCACGGCCTGCGCCTGGTGATCGAGGTCAAGAACGGCTTCGTGCCCGAGGCCCTCCTCGAGCAGCTCTACCGCCAGACGCCCCTGGAGGACTCCTTCGGCATCAACGCGGTCGCGCTCGTCGACGGTCAGCCCCGCACCCTGGGCCTCAAGCAGATGCTCGAGGTCTACCTCCACCACCGCTTCGAGGTCGTCCGTCGACGCTCCACCTTCCGGCGCGACAAGCGCGTCGACCGCCTGCACCTGGTCGACGGGCTGCTGATCGCCCTCGTCGACATCGACGAGGTCATCCAGGTGATCCGCACCAGCGACGACGCCTCGGCAGCGCGCGAGCGCCTGATGGACGTCTTCGACCTCTCCCGCGCCCAGTGCGACTACATCCTCGAGATGCAGCTGCGCCGGCTGACCCGCTTCAGCAGGATCGAGCTGGAGAAGGAGCAGGAGCAGCTGCGCCGTGAGATCGAGGAGCTCGAGGCGATCCTGGCCGACGACGCCCTGCTGCGCCGCGTGGTCTCCGAGGAGCTGGCGGAGATGGCCGCGACCTACGGCACGCCGCGGCGCACCGTCCTCCTCCAGGCGGCCGGCAGCGCCGCGGTGGCGGCCTCGGCCCCGCTCGAGGTGCCCGACGACCCCTGCTGGGTCCTGCTGTCCTCGGCGGGTCTGCTGGCCCGGACCGCGGACGCCGATCCCGCGCAGGTCGGCGGGGGTCCCGACGGCGGCGCCGGACGCAGCAACCACGACGTCGTGGTCTCGGTCGTGCGCACCACCGCGCGCGGCGAGGTCGGCGTCCTCACCTCGGGCGGACGGGTGCACCGGCTGGGCGTCCTGGACCTGCCCACCCTGCCGGCGTCGGCGACCCACCCGGACCTCCAGGGCGGCCTGCCGCTCGCCGAGCTGCTCGTCCTCGAGCCCGGCGAGCGGGCGCTGGGCCTGTGCTCGCTGGCCGACGACGGCCCCGGCCTCGCGCTGGGCACGCGTCACGGCGTGGTGAAGCGGGTCGTGGCCGAGGTGCTCGGGCGCGACTCCTGGGAGATCGTGCGGCTCGCGGACGGTGACGAGGTCGTCGGCGCGGTCGAGCTGCTCACCGGCGAGGAGGATCTCTGCTTCGTGGCCAGCGACGCGCAGCTGCTGCGCTTCGGCGCCGCCACCGTGCGACCCCAGGGTCGCACCGGCGGCGGAATCGCCGGGATCCGCCTGAGTGCGGGCGAGCGGGTGGTGTGGTTCGGAGCGGTCGACGAGAGCGCGCCCCAGGGGTGCGTGCTGGTGACTGTCTCCGGCTCCTCGGCCGCCCTGGCCGGCACCGAGCCCGGCACCGTCAAGGTGACCCCCTTCGAGGAGTACCCCGCGAAGGGCCGGGCGACCGGCGGCGTGCGCTGCCACCGGTTCCTCAAGGGCGAGGACGGCCTGCTGCTGGCCTGGGCCGGACCGGCCCCCGCCCGCGGTGCCGCGGCCAGTGGCGCGCCGGTGCCGCTGCCGCCGGCCGACGGGCGCCGCGACGGCTCCGGGGTGCCGCTGGGCCAGCCGCTGGCGGCGGTGGCGGGACCGCTCGGCGCCGCCGGGCCGACCACCGCCCCTGTGACAGGGTGACGGCATGCTCATCCGCCGACGCACGCTCCGCGTCGCTCCCAGTCTCGCGCTCCTGCTCGCGATCACGATGCCGGCGGTCCTGCTGTCCTCCTGCTCCGGCGACGGGGCGTCCTCGAACGAGGCGGCCGACACCGACGGCAGCGGCGAGGCCACGCCCGAGGAGGTCCTCGCCCTGGCGAAGAGCACCCTCGACGAGACCAGCGGGGTGCGGTTCTCGCTGAGCACCGACGCCCTGCCCGAGGGCGTCACGGGGCTGACCGGCGCGACCGGGGTGGCCACCCGCGCGCCGGCCTTCGAGGGAGAGATCACCGTCGACCTCTCGGGCAACGCCGTGAAGGTGCCCGTCGTCTCGGTCGACGGCACGACCTACGCCCAGCTGCCGCTCGTGCCGGGCTACCAGGACGTCGACCCCGCCGAGTACGGAGCCCCCGACCCCGGCCTCCTGCTGGACCCCGACGAGGGCGTCTCGCCGCTGCTGACCGCCACCGAGGGCGTCACCGAGGGCGAGACGGTGCGCGGGGGCGCGGACAACGCCGAGATCCTCACCGAGTACTCCGGCACCGTCACCGACGAGGTCATGACCAACCTGATCCCGACCGCGCAGGGTGACTTCGAGGTCACCTACACCATCACCGAGGACGGCGAGCTGCGCACGGCCACGCTCGACGGCGTCTTCTACGGCGACGCCGAGCCGACCACCTACGTCGTCTCCGTCGACGACTACGGCACGGAGCAGGAGATCGTCGCCCCGTGACCCCGTCCGGGTCCACGGTCCGGCCCCGGGCGCTGCTGGGCCTGGCGGCCGTGGCGGTCGCCTTCGCCGCCGCCGACACCTACGTGGTGGTCCTGGCCCTGCCCGAGATGGGCGGCGCGGTCGGGGTCTCCGCAGAGGAGCTGCAACGGGCTGCCCCGATCATCTCGGGCTTCCTGCTCGGCTACGTCGCCGTGCTTCCCCTGATCGGTCGGATCGCCGACCTGCGGGGCCGCACCCCGGTCCTGGTGGCCGCCCTGGTGGTCTTCGCCCTCGGCTCGCTGGTCACCGCCCTGGCCTACGACCTGCCCAGCATGGTCACCGGGCGCTTCCTGCAGGGGCTCGGTGGCGGGGGGCTCGTGCCGGCCACCCTCGCCCTGGTCGCCGACCTCTATCCCGTCGAGCGCCGCGGCGTCCCCCTGGGCGTCGTCTCAGCCGTCCAGGAGGCCGGAAGCGTCTTCGGCCCGCTGCTCGGGGCCGTGGTGCTCGCGGTCGCCGACTGGCGTGCGATCTTCGCGCTGAACCTCGCCGTCGGCGTGGTGCTCGCGGTCGCGATCGCGGCCGTCTCCAGGGAGCGGGCGCGGGCCGCCCCGACGCCTCCGGCGCCGGCCCGTGCCGCTCGGCCGGACCTGCTCGGCGCGTGGCTGGCGGTGCTCGCGGCCGCCGCTGCCACCCTGACCGCGCTGCGTCCGGCCGGGCTGCTGCGCGACCTGACCTGGGGCCGGCTCTTCGTCGGGCTCGTGCCGGACGCGCGCTGGCTGACGCCGATCGGCGTGGTCGCGATGGTCTCCCTCGTCGCGCTGGTGGTCCGATGCACGACCGCGCGCCGACCGCTGGTCGACCTGCGCGCCTGGGTTCGCACCGCTCGGGAGGCCGACGTCGTGGGGGCAGGGTTCCTCGCGGTGGCTCTGGGCGGGGTGATCCTCGCCTTCGCGACCGCCGACCCGAAGGTGCAGGTCTTCGCCGACCAGGGCTGGTGGTACCTGCTGGGCGCCCTGCTGGCCACGCTCGCCCTGCTGGTGCACCTGCGGCGCACCCCCCATCCGCTCGTCCCGCGCGGGGCGCTGAGCGCGCGTCCGGCCTGGGGCGCAGCGGTGGTGAGCCTCTTCATCGGCGCGGCGCTGATCGCGGCCGTCGTCGACATCCCGCTCTTCGCGCGCACCACCCGCTACCAGGACTCCCAGCTGATGGCCGCGCTGGTGCTGCTGCGCTTCCTGGTCGCCCTCCCGGTCGGCGCCGTCGTCGGCGGCTACCTCCTGCGCCGGGTCCCCAGCGGCGTCATCACCGCCGTCGGCATGACGCTGTCGGCCACGGCCTTCGCCCTGATGACCCGGTGGGGGGCCGACGCCCTGGACCACCTCTCCTCCGACGTGACCCTGGTGCTGTGCGGTCTCGGCTTCGGGCTCGCCCTCGCGCCGGTCAACGCCGCCGTCCTGGCCAGCACCGACGCCGCCGTCCACGGCCTGGCCAGCGCCTCGGTCGTGGTCGCGCGGATGATCGGGATGCTGGTGGGGATCTCGGCCCTCACCGCCATCGGGCTGCGCCGCTACTACGCCGCCCTCGAGGCCGACCCGTTGCCGGACGCGGTCGACGTCTGCGGGGGCGCGACCCGCTGCCAGGCCTACACCGACCTGCTCGCCGGCGCCGGCATCCCTCAGGAGCAGGCGGTCTTCGCCGGCGCTGCCGGCTGTGCCGTGCTGGCCGCGCTGCTCGCGCTCGCGCTCTTCCGGGGCGCCCGCACACGTGGGCTCGACGCCGCCGGCCTGGTGCGCGCCGCCGGCTGAGTGGCGCTAGCCTTGCCGACGTGCCTGATGACTTCGAGGACCTCGTGGCCGCCAACCAGGCGTGGGCGGCCGAGAACGACGTGTCCGGCTTCGACGGCGTCGCCCGGGCCGGGGTAGCCATCGTGACCTGCATGGACTCCCGCATCCAGCCCCTGCAGATGGTCGGTCTCGGCCTCGGCGACGCGAAGATCTTCCGCAACCCGGGCGGTCGGGTCACCCCACAGGCGCTCGAGGCGCTGGTGCTGGGCGTGCACCTGCTCCAGGTCGACCGCATCCTCGTGGTGCCGCACACCCGCTGCGCGGTGGCCACCCACACCGAGGACGAGCTGCGGCGGCAGGTGGAGGAGTCGGCCGGCGTGGACACCTCCGGCCAGGCGATCCACGTGGTGCGCGACCAGTACGAGGCCCTGGCCGACGACGTGCAGAAGATCCGCACCCACCCGCTGATCCCCGCCACCGTCCGGGTCGGCGGCTTCCTCTACGACGTCGACACCGGCCTGCTCGAGCGCCAGTTCTGAGCCCCGCGGGTCGGCGCGAGGGCGCAGCACGACCGACGAACGTACAGTTCGTCCGCAGCGACCGGTCAGCAACCCCCTGACCTGCGCCGACGCAAGCAGGTAAGGCTCGGGAACCGCGAACTGTACGTTCTTCGGTCGCCACGGGACCCGGGGTCGTCTCCTGAGGCGGCGGTCACGGAAGCCGGACAGCCCCTGCGCGCCACGCCCTCGACCGGCACGGGCAGCGACCCCGGGGCAGCGGCACGTCCGCGGAGCACGGCGACCAGGGCCGTCATTGCGCCGGGGGTGGTGCCGAAGGTCGCGATCTCGACCGGTTCGTCGGCGTAGCCGAGGAGGTAGGGCGTCCCGGTGGCGACCAGGATGCCCGGGCCGCCGAGGGTTCCGGTGGTGTCGAAGCGGATCGGCGTACCCCCGACGACCGGTGTGGGCTCCAGCGACCGCCAGTGGGCCAGGGCCGCCAGGTCCTTGTTCTTCCGCCCTGTCGGTCGCGGACGGGGCGGCAGCCGATAGGTCACCGAGCCCAGCCGGAGGCCGGCAGAGGTCGCGGCGGCGCGGAAGGCGGCCACCGCGGTCGGGTCGCCCATCGGCACCAGCGCACCCGTGGCCAGCGGCCCCGAGCAGGGTCCGGTGGCCACGGTGACGGCGGCCGCCGAGAGGCGCCGGGACTCCGCCTGGGCCGATCCCGGCGCCCCGCCGGCGCTGGGCGCGGTCGCGGCCTGGTGCGTCAGCAGCGCGACCATCCGGACCGCCGACTGCTCGAGCTGACGGCGCGGCAGCTCGCCGGCCCGGACCGCGCGCACGATCTCGGCCCGGGCGGCCTCGGGGTCGGGCGGGAGCAGCACGACGTCTCCCCCGGCCTCGAGGAAGCGCGCCGCGATGGAGCGTTGACCGGCCAGGGCAGCCATCTCCAGGGCGTCGCTGACCACGAGCCCGTCGAAGCCGAGGTCACCGCGCAGCAGTCCCTCCATGACGGGGCGCGAGAGCGTGGCCGGGACACCCGGGTCCACGGCCTGCACGGCGATGTGGCCGACCATCACCGCCGGCAGCCCGGCGTCGACCGCCGCGGTGAAGGGCACCAGGTCGGCCCGCTCGAGCTCGGCACGCGTGCGGGTCTGGACCGGCAGCCCGACGTGGCTGTCGGTGGTGACCGAGCCGTGCCCGGGGAAGTGCTTGAGCACCGGCACCACGCCGGCCTGGCGGAACCCCCGCGCAGCGGCCAGCGCCTGCTCGGCCACCCGCCGGGGGTCGTCGCCGGCCGAGCGGGAGCCGATCGCGGGGTCCGCGGGGCCGATGGTGACGTCGGCGTCGGGCGCGAAGTCGACGTTGAGGCCCATCCACCGCAGCTCCGCGCCGGACGCGGCGTAGGCGCGCCGGGTCAGCGCCGGCCGGCCGGCGGCGCCGGCCGCCATGAAGGCCGGGAAGCCGGTCGCCCCACCCTGGATCCGTTCGACCAGCCCGCCCTCCTGGTCGACGCCGACCAGCAGCGGCCATGGCCGGCGTGAGGAGCGCTGCAGCGACCGCGTGGTCTCGCGCAGCTGGGCGGCGGAGGTGACGTTCTCGCTGAACGCGATCACCCCACCGAGGTGGAGGTCGCGCACGAGCCGGGTCGGGGGGCCGGTGCCGCTCCAACGGGCCACGATCACCTGGCCGGCCAGCTCGGGGAGCGTCAGCCGGGCGACCTGTCGCGTGGCGTCGTCGAGCTCGGCGCGCGTGGGCCCCCAACCCGCCTCGAGCCCGAGCTGCTCGCTCGGCGACGGCGGGTCCTGACGCTGCGCGGTGCCCGACCCCGGCCGGCCGCGACCCGGTGCGGGCTCGCTGGTGCAGGCGCCCAGGCCGAACGCCAGGCTCGTCGCGACGCCCACGGCCAGCGCGGCGTGGGTCGGGCGTCGGGCACGGGTGGACATCACCACCATGGTGCCTTCCTCGTAGCCGGACGAACGGCGTGGACACGCGCTGCTTGGTTGAGCCGGGGGACGGATCGGCGGAAGCAAGCGCGGGACCATGCTCGCTGCGCTCTTGCCGGTGGAGTCCGCCACCGCGAAGCAGGTGGCCGCCGGGCAGGTCTGCTCCGAGATGCAGCGGAGGCTGCACGGGGACCGACGCGGAGCAGAAGGGCTCCGCTGCCGACCGCTAGAAGTCGATCTCCTCGTCGGACAAGTGACCTCCGTTGACCACGATGAACTCCTTGCGCGGCGCGACCTCGGCGCCCATGAGCAGCTCGAAGACGGCGGCGGCGGCGTCGGCGTCGTCGACGGTCAGCTTGCGCAGGGTGCGGCGACGGGGGTCCATCGTGGTCTCGGCCAGCTGGTCGGCGTCCATCTCGCCCAGCCCCTTGTAGCGCTGCACCGGGTCCTTCCAGCGGACGTTCTTCTTGGTCAGCTCGGCGAGCTTCCGTTGCAGCTCGTCGTCGGAGTAGGTGTAGACGTACTTGTCCATCCCCTTGCGGGGGTTGGTCAGCTCGATGCGGTGCAGCGGCGGGACCGCGGTGAACACGCGTCCCGAGGTGACCAGCTCGGGCATGTACTTGAAGAACAGGGTCGCGAGGAGGCAGCGGATGTGGGCGCCGTCGGAGTCGGCGTCGGCCATGAAGATGATCCGCCCGTAGCGGGTCGCCTCGAGGTCGAACGTACGCCCGGACCCGGCGCCGACGACCTGGATGATCGAGGCGCACTCGGTGTTCTTGAGCATGTCGCCGACCGAGGCCTTCTGGACGTTGAGGATCTTGCCGCGGATCGGCAGCAGCGCCTGGAAGGAGGAGTCGCGCGCCAGCTTGGCCGTGCCGAGCGCGGAGTCGCCCTCGACGATGAAGAGCTCGGTGCGCTCGTTGTCGGTGGCGCGGCAGTCGGCCAGCTTGGCCGGGAGCGCCGAGGACTCCAGCGCGTTCTTGCGGCGCTGGGTCTCCTTGTGCTGACGAGCGGCGATCCGCGTGCGCTGGGCCCCGACGACCTTCTCCATGACCAGCTTGGCCTGGGCCTTCTCCACCCGCTTGGTGGAGGTCAGGAAACCCTTCAGCTCGGCGGCGACCACCTTGCGCACGACGTTGCGCGCAGCCGGGGTGCCGAGGATCTCCTTGGTCTGTCCCTCGAACTGCGGCTCGGCCAGGCGCACGGTGACCACCGCCGTCAGGCCCTCGAGCACGTCGTCCTTGATCACGTCGACGTCATTGACCTTGAGCGCCTTGGTCGTGCGCATCACGTCGTTGAAGGTCTTGGTCACGGCCTGCTCGAAGCCACTGACGTGCGTGCCGCCCTTGGGGGTGGCGATGACGTTGACGAAGGACCGCAGCTCGGTCTCGTACCCGGTGCCCCAGCGAACGGCGACGTCGACCGCGAGCTCGCGCTCGACCTCCTGGGGGGTCATGTGTCCCTGCGCGTCCAGCATGGGGACGGTCTCGACGAACGTGTCGGTGCCCTGGAGCCGGACGATGTCGGTGACCGGCTCGTCGTGGGCGAGGTACTCCGCGAACTCGGTGATCCCTCCGTCGTGGCGGAACTTCTCCTCGAGGGGAACCTCACCGCGCAGGTCGCGGATCACCAGCTCGAGGCCCGGGACGATGAACGAGGTCTGCCGCGCCCGCCCCAGCAGCCCCTCCACCTCGACGGTGGCGTCGCGGGTGAAGATCTGCCGGTCCGGCCAGAAGCGGATCCTGGTGCCCGAGCGGCCCTGGGGGACGCGTCCCGCCTTGCGGGTCAGCCCCGAGCGGGCCTCGAAGGTCGCCGCCGGCCCGTCGGCGTCGAAGACGCCGGGGACGCCGCGACGAAAGCTCAGGCCCCGCCGGCTCGGCGGACGCTCGACGTCGACGTCCATGCGGGCCGAGAGCGCATTGACCACCGACAGCCCGACGCCGTGCAGGCCACCGGTCGCGTTGTAGGAGCCGCCACCGAACTTGCCGCCCGCGTGCAGCTTGGTCGCCACCACCTCGACGCCGGGCAGGCCCGTCTTGGGCTCCTTGTCGGTCGGGATGCCCCGACCGTCGTCGTGCACCTCGACCGAGTCGTCGCGGTGCAGGGTGACCTCCACCCGGTGCGCCTGGCCGGCAAGGGCCTCGTCGACGCCGTTGTCGATGATCTCCCACAGGCAGTGCATCAACCCCCGGGTGTCGGTGGAGCCGATGTACATGCCGGGCCTCTTCCGCACGGCCTCGAGACCCTCGAGGACGAGCAGGTGCGCGGCGTTGTACGTCTTGTCGATCGTGGGCTCCCGGGTCGGACGAGCAGGTGGGGTGCTCCGAATCTACCCAGGACACGCCGGGGGACGCAGCAGCCACGCTGGCCCCCGCGTTCGTGGGGGCGCACTACGCTGGAGGCGTCGGCAGTCAGCGCGTCACGATGTGGACACGATCCGCTCCAGCGGACCGGACGCCTCGCAAGCGAGCCTGATGATGAGGCAGCCAGCACCGGACGACGCCGTCCGTCGGGGCCCGTCGACCGGCCCCCGGTAAAGCCTGGGGGGCCAAGTCTCGAACTCACCCTCCTGGCCGACCGATCCATGATGAGATGAACGTGTCGCGCGCCACCCGTCGCCGGGAATCTTGACCCTCCTGACTACGTTGGACATGACACCGACCACGAAGAGATGAGGCCGTTGTGAACACTGCTCTCGCCCCGAGCGCCCCCCTCACAGCCGAAGACCGTTGCGACCGATGCGGCGCCCAGGCCTACCTCCGCGTCGCCCTGCAGGCAGGTGGCGAGCTCATGTTCTGCGCCCACCACGCCCGCGAGCACGAGGACAAGCTCAAGGAGGTGGCCGTGACCGTCGTCGACGAGACGCACAAGCTTCACGGCACTCCGGCTCCGGCCACCGATTGAGCGCTGAGCACCTGCCCCACCTTCGCAGCGGCCCCGGACCTCGGTCCGGGGCCGTCGTCGCGTCCGCGGGAGCAGGGCGCTGACGGCGATCGGGCTGGCCCTGGTCGCCGCGCTGACCTACGGCCTGGCCGACTTCGTCGGTGGGGTCGCCTCCCAGCGTGCGCCGGCGTGGTCGGTCGCCCTCGTCGCCCAGGTCGCAGGCGCCAGTGCGGTCCTGGTGGTCGCGCTGCGTGCTCGGCGGCGAGCCGACCCGCACCGACCTGGCCTGGGCGGTCCTGGGCGGGGTCGGCAACGGTGCCGGCACCGCGTTCCTCTATCGCGGGCTGTCCTCGGGGCGGATGGGGGTGATCGCGCCGGTCTCTGGCGTCGGGGCCGTGGCGGTGCCGGTCGCGGCCGGCCTCCTGCTCGGCGAGCGGCCCGGGTCGGTGGTCTGGGTCGGGCTGCTGCTCGCCCTGCCGGCCATCTGGGTCGTCTCCCGCGAGCCCGCCGGCACCGCCACGCCGTCCGGTGCGCCGCCGGCGTCGCGGGCGGTGCTCGACGGTGTCCTGGCCGGCGTCGGGTTCGGCACGCTGTTCGTGGCGCTCTCCCGCATCGGCGAGGACGCAGGGCTCCTCCCCCTCGCGCTCAACCAGGCAGTGGCCGCCGGCGTGGTGGTCGCGATGGGGGTCGCCACCCGCGCCGCATGGGTGCCGCGGCACCGGGCGGCCCTGGCCGGCATCGCCTGCGGACTGCTCGGAGCGAGCGCGACGGGCCTGTTCATGGTGTCCACGCGCTACGGCTACCTCGCCGTCACCGCCGTGATCACCTCGCTCTACCCGGCCTTCACCGTGCTGCTGGCCGCTCTCGTGCTGCGTGAGCGCATCCACCGCGCGCAGGCCGTCGGACTGCTTCTCTGCGCCCTCGCGGTGGGTCTGGTCGCCCTGGGTTGAGCGATGGCGTTCAATGGCTCCATGACCCAGGAACCCTCCGCCTCGAAGAAGCCGGCCTCGGCGTCCGGTCCGCAGGACTCGGGCCGGACCCCGTCGGCATCGCCGGGCCAGGACCAGACGAAGAACAAGGACCGGGACAAGGGCAAGGGCAGCGGTGCCGCGCAGAAGGGCCAGGCGCAGCGAGGTCAGGCGCAGCGAGATCAGGCGGACAAGGACCCGCTGCGCCGCTCGCGGGCCGGCGGGTTCTACGTCGGCGTCATCGCGCTGGGCATCGTGCTGGTGCTGCTGATCATCTTCATCGTGCAGAACACCGGCCCCACCACCGTCAGGTTCCTGGCCTTCGAGGGCGAGACCCCGGTCGCCGTCGCGCTGCTGATCGCGGCCGCGGCCGGCCTCTTCCTGGCCGGCATCGCGGCCAGCCTGCGGATCTTCCAGCTGCGTCGCCGGGTCAAGAGCGTCCGCAAGAGCTGACGAGGCCCTACAGTCAGCGCCACCGGGCCCGAGGTGGCGCCCTCCGTCGAAAGCTGGTCACCGTGAACTTCCTCCCCACCACCCTGGGCCTCGCCGCCGCGATCGCGACCGCCCTGGTGCCGGCGACGGCCCTCGGAGCCACCCGGGCCACACCGACCGAGGTCCACATCAAGCAGGGCTTCACCTTCGACGAGACCACCGGGATGGTCGTCATCAGTGGCCGGGTGAGCAGTCCCCGGGCCGCCTGTGCGGCGGACCGCAAGGTGATCCTGCGTCAGAGCGACAGTCGTTCCCGAGTCGGCACCGACCGTACGAACGACCGCAACCGGTGGGAGGTCGCCTTCGACGGCGCCGACGTGCAGCCCGGGACGTTCGTCGCTGTCGCCCCGCGGGCACGGGTCGGCGACGTCCGTTGCGCCCGCGGGAAGGACAGCCAGGCGATCGGTCCGCAGGCGCGCACCTGGCGCTGACGGGCCCTTCTTCACATCGGCGTGGGGCACCCGGGGCGGAACTCACCGAGCCCGGTGTAGCTCTTGTTCTTGACGCGGAAGCCGCCCGAGGTCCGGTGGAACTCGACGTAGGCCTGCTGGGCGTTGATGGAGTCCCAGCCGCGCCACTCCTTGATCAGGCAGTCGCCGTAGCTGGAGTAGACCCGCCCGTTGCTGCCGGCCACCGCGGTCACCCGGGACGTCGACATGCCGTGCTCGACCCGGCGGTACTCGGCGTGGCTCATCTTGTCCCGGGCCCGCGCCTCGGGTGACGCCGCCTGCGCAGCACTGCCGGCGGTGGCGAGCAGGGCGAACGCGGCCAGCAGGCTGGTCGTTCGACGGAGCAGTGGTGAGGTCATCGGCGGGCTCCTGGTACGAGGCGTGAGTGGTGCGGGTGCGCGCATCCTCGCCCTGCCCCACCGGGTCCGGCCCGCAGGCCGCTGCTTTCCCCAGAATGGGTGATTCAGCGACCGGGCCGCTGAAGCGCGACGACGCCGAGCGCGACGACCAGTCCGCAGAGCAACCCGTCCAGGCCCGCGCCGCCGCCGTCCTCGCGCGCGACCTGGATGGCCACGAAGAGACCGGCTCCACCGAGCACCAGCAACAGTCCGACGACGACCCGCCACCAGGGCCGTCTCGCGCTCGTCGGGTCCACGGTCGGCACGCTAGCCGCGCCCGCGAGGTGCGCCGAGGACCAGTACCGCACCGGTCCCCATGAGCAGGCCGCCCAGGGCCGCCGCCAGCCAGCCGGCCGCTGGCGCCTCGCCGAGCCTGCGGACCAGCACCGCGACCGCGACTCCGGCGAGGAACAGCGCCAGGCCCACTGCCCGACGCCGGGGGCTCGCCCCGTGCAGTCTCACGTCGGCCCGACGAGGTCGCGGCTCAATCGAGGTAGTCGCGCAGCACCTGCGAGCGGCTGGGGTGGCGCAGCTTGGACATGGTCTTCGACTCGATCTGCCGGATCCGCTCGCGCGTGACGCCGTAGACCTTGCCGATCTCGTCGAGCGTCTTCGGCTGGCCGTCGGTGAGACCGAACCGCATCGACACCACGCCGGCCTCACGCTCGGAGAGGGTGTCGAGGACGGCGTGCAGCTGCTCCTGGAGCAGGGTGAAGGAGACCGCGTCGGCCGGGACGATCGCCTCGGAGTCCTCGATCAGGTCACCGAACTCGGAGTCGCCGTCCTCGCCGAGCGGCGTGTGCAACGAGATCGGCTCGCGTCCGTACTTCTGGACCTCGATGACCTTCTCGGGCGTCATGTCGAGCTCGAGGGCGAGCTCCTCCGGGGTCGGCTCGCGGCCGAGGTCCTGGAGCATCTGACGCTGGACCCTGGCGAGCTTGTTGATCACCTCGACCATGTGCACCGGGATCCGGATGGTGCGGGCCTGGTCGGCCATGGCGCGGGTGATGGCCTGGCGGATCCACCAGGTGGCGTAGGTCGAGAACTTGTAGCCCTTGGTGTAGTCGAACTTCTCGACCGCGCGGATCAGGCCCAGGTTCCCCTCCTGGATCAGGTCGAGGAAGAGCATGCCGCGCCCGGTATAGCGCTTGGCCAGCGAGACGACCAGACGGAGGTTGGCCTCGAGCAGGTGGTTCTTGGCGCGCTTGCCGTCCTCGGAGATCCACTCGAGCTCCTCGTGCACCTTCGGGCTGATCTTGCCGCCCTTGG
Source organism: uncultured Actinomycetota bacterium (assembly GCA_963822495.1). GTDB lineage: Bacteria > Actinomycetota > Actinomycetes > Propionibacteriales > Nocardioidaceae > Nocardioides. Next base: position 395,086 of record CAWGHQ010000006.1, read on the forward strand.
CGAGCTTCTCGTCGGAGAAGAGGCCGGCCTCGATCCGCTTGGCCAGCTCGACCTCCATCTCGGCGTTGAGGAGGGGCACCTTGCCGATCTGCTTGAGATAGTCCTTGACCGGGTCGGCGGTCGCGCCGGCCACCATGACCTGCTGCTCGGGCTCGTCGGTCTCGTCGGCCGGGGAGACGACGAAGGAGGCCTTCTTCTCGTCCTGCTTGATCGTCGGGTCGACCTTGAGGTCCTTCTCGAACTCCTCATCGGGCAGGTCGGGCAGCACCTTCTTGCCGTCGGGACCCACGGCGGCGACCTCAGCGGCCGCGACCTCGGTGACGGTGGGCGCGCTCGGCTCCCCACGAGTGGAGGCGGCCTTCGCGGCCGGCGCAGCCTTCTTGGCCGGGGCCTTCTTGGCGGCCGCCTTCTTGGCGGCCGCCTTCTTCGCCGGGGCCTTCTTCGCCGGGGCGAGGGCTGCGTCGTCCTCAGCGGCGGGGGCGTCCGCGGTGGCGACCTTGCGGGTGCTCGTCGCGGCCGCAGCCACCCGACCCGAGGTCACCGGCAGCGCCACGCTGATCCCCTGGTCGCTGAGGTGGCCGAGCAGCGCCTTGAGGTGCCGGGGCTCGACGGCGGCGGCGTCACAGGCGGCACGCACGTCCTCGGGCGTGACGGTCCCATCGGGGGTGGCCTGCTCGACCAGGTCCGTGACGGCGGGGTGGGTGAGCACCTCGGAAGGAATCTTGCGCACGGTCGAGGACACGAACACCTCTCGTCAAGCTGGTCGGCACGGGGCAGGAATCCGACCCTTGATCGACGTCGGGGCGCAACAAAGGCCGGTGACGTCAAGGGCCGCGGGGTTCATCATGCCACGGTGCCGGTGGTCCGACGACCACCGCGGGTACCGCGCGATGCTGTCGATCGGCGAAGGCCGACCCGGGCGCACGGCTCAGTCCCGAGCCGCGGCCTTCTTCTGCTTCTTGAACTGCCGCACCTTGTGCAGCGACTCGGCGTCGGTCACGTCCGCGACCGAGCGGAAGCCCTCCAGCGCGTAGTCGCGGGCGGCGTCCTCCCAGCCCGGCGGGCGGACGCCGGCCTGCTTGCCCAGCAGTGCGACCAGGATCCGAGCCTTCTGATCACCGAAGCCGGGCAGCGCCTTGATCCGGGCGAGCAGCTCCTGGCCCGAGGTGGCCTCGCCCCACAACCGCTCGGTGTCACCGCCGTACTCGTCGACGACCACCCGCGCGAGGCCCTGGAGCCGGGCCGACATCGACCCCGGGAACCGGTGGACGGCCGGGGTGGTGGCGCACAGCGTGGCGAACTCCTCCGGGTCGGCCTCGCAGATCGCCGCCGGATCGAGGGTGCCGAGGCGCTCGAGCACCTTGGCCGGGCCCCGGAACGCGTGCTCCATCGGGTACTGCTGGTCGAGCATCATCCCGGCGAGGAGCGCGAACGCGGAGTCGTCGAGCACCTGGTCGGCCGCCGGATCACCGGTGAGGTGGAAGCCCATGGGTCCATCCTGCATCGGTCGCGGGCGATCGTCGACCGGACTCGCGCCGGCCGGTCAGTCCAGCGCGGCCAGCGCCGCGTCGTAGTCAGGCTCCTGCCCGATCTCCGGGACGAGCTGGGAGTGGAGCACGGCGCCCGAGGCGTCCAGGACGACCACGGCCCGGGCCAGCAGCCCGCGGAAGGCGGAGTCGGTGAGCGTGACGCCGTAGTCGGAGCCGAAGCTGGAGCGGAAGGCCGAGGCGGCCACCACCCGGTCCAGGCCCTCCGCACCGCAGAACCGGGCCAGGGCGAACGGCAGGTCCATCGAGACGCACACCACGTCGACCTCGCTGAGGTCGGCGGCACGCTCGTTGAAGGCACGCACGCTCGCCGCGCACACCCCGGTGTCGACGCTGGGGAAGATGTTGAGCACCGTGCGCCGGTCCCCGGCCCGGGTCACCTCGCCGAGGTCGGTACCGGCGAGCGCGTAGTCCGGGGCCGTGCTGCCAACCCCCGGGAGGTCGCCGGTCAGGGTCGCGGGGCTTCCGCCGAGGGTCGTGGTCGTCATGGCCCCGGTTCTACCAGGTCGCCCGTGGGCGCTGCCCGGCGTCGTGACCGGTGCCATGATCGGGGCCGTCCCTTCCGCCCACCCGCCGTGGGCCCCTGAGCAGTCCTGACCCCGGGGAGCCGTGGTGCCCACCCCTGCCGAACCCCGCCCCAGCGGCGCGCCGTGGAGTCCGTGGCGCAGCATCGTCGCGTTCGGGCTGGTCAGCCTCAGCGCCGACATGGTCTACGAGGGACTGCGCTCGGTCGCCGGACCCTTCCTGGGCACGCTGGGCGCCTCCGCCGTCCTCGTCGGGCTGGTGACGGGCGCCGGGGAGGCCGTCGCACTGCTCCTGCGCCTGGTCGCCGGCCCGTTCGCGGACCGCACCGGTCGGCACTGGCAGCTCACGACGACCGGCTACCTCCTGACCGCGGTGTGCGTGCCGCTGCTCGCGGTCACCCCGTTCCTCGGCGCCGCGGGTCTCGCGGTCGCGAGCACCCTCGTGCTGCTGGAACGGACCGGCAAGGCCGTGCGCAGCCCGTCCAAGTCGGCCCTGCTGGCCGGGTTGGCCCGCTCGGTCGGCCAGGGCCGAGGGTTCGGCGTGCACAAGGCGCTCGACCAGGTGGGAGCCTTCCTCGGCCCCCTCGTGGTGGCTCTCCTGGTCCTGCTCACCGGTGCCACCTGGCCGGCGTTCGCGGTGCTCGGCGTGCCCGGGGTGGTCGCCCTCGCGCTGCTGGCCCGGCTGCGCCGACGGGCGCCCATCGACCCGCCCGTCGCGACGCCGCCGCCCGGTCTGCGGCGAGGCGAGCGGCTCCCTCGCGACTTCCACCTCGCCGCGCTCGCCGTCTCCGCGAGCACCTTCGGCCTGATGACCTTCGGGGTCATCTCCTTCCACCTCGTCGACGCCGGACTGGTGGTCCTGGGCCTGGTCCCGGTCATCTACGCCGGAGCGATGGCTCTCGAGGCCGTGACCGCGCTCGGCGCCGGCTGGGGCTACGACCGGTGGGACGCACGGGTGCTGCTGGGGTTGCCCGTGCTCACGTCGGTGGTGCCACTGCTCGCGTTCTCCGACCACCTCGGCCTCGCGCTCCTCGGGATCGCGGCCTGGGGTCTCGGCACCGGCCTGCAGGACTCCACCGTCAAGGCACTGGTCGCCGACCTGGTCCCCGCCGGACGTCTGGCCACCGCCTACGGGGTGTTCGCGGCCTTCCAGGGCGTGGCCGCTCTCGCCGGAGGCGTCGTGGCAGGCGCGGCGTACGCGCAGCACCGCCCGCTGCTCGTCGGTCTCGTGGTCGCCCTGCAAATCGGCGCGGTCGCCTTGCTCGTGCGGGTCACCGGGCGGCTGGGTGCCCTCAGGCCTTGACGGTCAGGACCGGGCAGGGCGCGTCGAGCAGGATCCGCTGGGCGCTGGACCCCAGGATCAGCTTGCCCAGCGGCGTGCGTCGTCGCAGCCCGATCACGATCAGGTCGTCGGCCTTGGCGGCCTCGATGATGTCCTCGGCCGCCTCGAACCCACCCGTGACCTCGCGCACCTCGACCTTCGGCACGTCGCGCGCCAACCGCTCGCGGATCGCGTCGAGGTCGGCAGGGACCTCCACCTCGCCGCGACGGCGGGCGGAGTGCACGACGAGCAGGCGTGCTCCGCGCAGGTTCGCCTCCAGCACCGCCTTCTCCAGGGCGGCCTCACCCTCCGGCTTGGGCACGTACCCCACCACGACGGTCGACATGGAGGCAGGCTACCTACCTCCGGCGCGCGCAGGCACCCTGTGGACGACCCGGGTGTGAGCGGGAGCGGGTCGGGCAGGGTGGCGGTGTGATCAGCCACGGCATCCAGGAGCCGGTGCCGACCGCCCTCGGCCGGGTGCTGCGTCGCGCCGTGCTCGACCACGCCCGCAGCGAACCGCGCCGGGTCTACCCGCCGCTGCTGCACGTCGGACGGCCGGACGCGGAGGAGACCGCGTTCCCCGGCTCGCTGGAGGTCGCCGGGGACGAGGCGCTGCGGGTGGCGGTCCTCGAGGCGATGCTGGTGCGGGTCGGCCCCCTGCCCGGGACGCCGCTGGTCTGGCTCACGCGGCGCGGGGATCTCGCGCTGGAGGACGTCGACGCCGCCTGGTCGGCCGCCGCGCGTCGCACGTCCGCCGAGCTGGCCAGCCCGATCGACTTCGTGGTCGTCAACCGCCGGGCGTGGCGTGACCCGGTGACCGGGGTCGGCCGGGAGTGGCGCCGGCTGCGCCCGCGCCGCTGAGGATCAGGTGTGCCGAGCTACCAGGTGTGCACGGGCTCGTTGCTGTGCATGCCCTCGCGGTACTCCCCCACCACGGCGCGCAGCGCGTCGTAGCGGTCCTCGCCGCTGCGCTCGGCCATCCGGCGCACGAACCACTCCGCGCCGTTGACCCCGCTCAGGCAGCGGGCCTCGATGACCCCCAGCAGATGGTCGCTCTCCTCGCTGGAGACCCCCCACGACGCCAGTCCCTGACGAGCCATCGGCAGCAGCCGGCGCAGCACCAGCTCGGTCGCGGGCACCTGGCCCACCCCGGGCCAGTAGACCTGGGCGTCGATGCCGTGCTGGGCGGCGACGTGGAAGTTCTCCTCGGCGGCGCTGAAGGACATCGCCGACCACAGGGGCCGCGGGCTCTCTGCCAGGTTGCGCACCAGCCCGAAGTAGAACGCGGCGTTGGCGAGCGTGTCGACCACGGTCGGACCGGCGGCCAGGACGCGGTTCTCGACCCGGAGGTGAGGCACCCCGTCGTTGACGTCGTAGACGGGACGGTTCCAGCGGTAGACGGTCCCGTTGTGCAGCCGCAGCTCGGAGAGCGTGGGGGTGCCGCCGCCCTCGAGCACCCGGGCCGGGTCCTCCTCGTCGCTGATCGGCAGCAGTGCCGGGAAGTAGCGGACGTTCTCCTCGAACAGGTCGAAGACCGAGGTGACCCACCGCTCGCCGAACCAGACCCGCGGCCGCACTCCCTGGGTCTTGAGCTCCTCGCTGCGGGTGTCGGTGGCCTGCTCGAAGAGAGGGATCCGGGTCTCGCGCCACAGCTGCTTGCCCAGCAGGTACGGGGAGTTGGCACCGATGGCGAGCTGGATGCCGGCGATCGCCTGCGAGGCGTTCCAGTACGCCGCGAAGTCGGCGGGCGAGGTCTGCACGTGCAGCTGCGTGCTGGTGCACGCGGCCTCCGGCAGGATGGAGCCGGCGGTGGTGCGGACCTGCTCGGTCTCGGGCAGCGTGCCGTGAATGGAGATCTCGATGTCCTCGCCACGCGCGTCGAGGATCTGCTCGCTCAGCAGCCGGTAGCGCGGGTTGCCCGAGATGCTCGCCACGCCCATGTGGCCCTCGGCCAGGGTCGGCAGGATGCCGATCATCACCAGGTGCGCGCCGACCTCGGCGGACTTGGCCTCGGCGTCGTTGAGACTGCGACGCAGGTCCTCCTCGAAGCGGGCCAGCGCCCGGTCGCGCAGGTGGGCCGGCGGCACGTTGATCTCGATGTTGAACTGGCCCAGCTCGGTCTGCCAGGCCGGGTCGGCGATCCGCTCCAACGCCTCGGCGTTCTTCAGCGCGGGGTCGTTGTGCTCGTCGACCAGGTTGAGCTCGACCTCGAGGCCGACCATCGGGTCGTCGGTGTCGAAGACGGAGTCCCGCAGCATCCGGGCGAACACGTCGAGGTTGCGGCGAACCTTCTCGCGGTGCCGTGTGCGGTCGGCCCGCGTGAACTCCTGTGCGTCGACCTCAGCGCCCATGGCCCGATCCTAGTGCTCCTGGGCTAGTGCGCCAGCGATCTCGGCGGCACGGCTTCGGTGAGCAGCCTGGCGACGAGCGCGGTCATCGGGTAAGCCTCGTCGTCGCTCTCGGCGACGTCGACCGCGCACCAGGCCAGGGCGCCCTCCCCGGCGTTCCAGGCGGCGAAGGCCAGGAGCGCCGCCGGCGGGGCGATCAGGCCCGGCGGCGTGCGGCGCACCACCTCGGTCCAGAAGGCGACCCACTCCCGTGCCTGGCGCACGGTGCCGGTGGTCGGGGTCAGCATCCACAGGATGTCGCGCACCTCGGTGCGCTGCAGGGCCAGGAGGAGTCGAGCGGTGTGCTCGGCGGTCGGCACGGTCGCTGCGTCGGCGTGGGTCTGGACCAGGCTGCCGGCCCACTCCTGGTCGTGAACGGAGGCAGGGTGCTGGTCAGCAACAATCGCTGCCCGCACCGCCTCCACGGCGGGCGCGAGCGGGTCCAGCATCGCGGCCACCTGCTCCCGCGAGGGCAGCACCACCCGACCCTCCAGCACCGACGCCGCCACGAAGGGGTGCGCTCCCACGTCGTAGGGCACCCCGACCTGGGGCACGCCGGTGCGTCGACCGCAGGCCGGCCACCAGCGCCCGGCGTCGACGCGCACCACGTCGATGACGTCGATGCCGTGGCCCCCGAACGAGCTGACCAGACGCACCCCGACGCGTCGGGCCAGGGTCGGGTCGGCGGTGAAGGCGACCAGCGCGACGTGGGTCACCCGGTGGCGGTGAGCCGGCTGGACCAGGGTCTCCACGAGCAGGTCGAGGTCCTTGTCGCGCGCGTCCGCGGGCAGGTCCACGCGCGCGTGGAAGCTGCGCGGGGCCCCGAAGGTCAGCATCACCACCGAGTCGGCCGGGACGAAGCCCAGCACCACCGGCACCACGGCCAGCAGGTCCTCGACGGAGCGGGCGGTCAGGGTCAGCGGACGAGGTTCCCCGGTCGTGGTCATGGGTCCAGGCTCGACCTTCCGGCAGCAGGTCCGCCGGCTCCGGGACGCGGCCTGGGGACGACCTGCTCGACCGACGACCTGTGGACGACTCCCGGGCCGGGCCCGAGGCAGGTTCCGACGCAAGCAGCGTGCGGGAGGCGCAGGTAGGTTGCCGAGGTGCGAGCCACGGCCTCGGTCCTCCACCTGGACCTCGACGCCTTCTTCGCCGCCGTCGAGCAGCGCGACAAGCCCTCCCTGCGCGGCCGGCCCGTCGTCGTCGGCGGCACCGGGGGACGCGGCGTCGTGGCCACCGCCTCCTACGAGGCGCGCGTCTTCGGGGTGCGCTCGGCGATGTCGACCCGTGAGGCGCGGGCCCGGTGCCCGCATGCGGCCTACCTCGCCGGGCGCTTCCACGCCTACCGTGAGGCCAGCGGCGTGGTGATGACCCTGCTACGCTCGGTCTCCCCGCTCGTGGAGCCGCTGTCGCTGGACGAGGCCTTCATCGACCTCGAGGCGGCCGGTCTCCCCGACCTCGAGGTGGCCACCGTGTCCGCCTTCGCCGAGGACCTCCGCTCCAGGCTGCACGGCCTGACCGGTGGGCTGACGGCCTCCGTCGGGCTGGCCACCTCGAAGTTCGTCGCCAAGGTGGCCAGCGACCTCGACAAGCCCGACGGCCTGGTCGTCGTGGAGCCCGGCACCGAGGTCGCGCTGCTGCGGCCGATGCGGGTCAGCGTGATCCCGGGGGTCGGCCCGGCCACGACCGAGCGGCTGCGTCGATCGGGCATCCACACCGTGGCCGACCTGGAGCGGGTCAGCCTCGACGAGCTCGTGCGGCAGGTCGGGCGAGCGCACGGCACCTCGCTGCACGCCCTGGCCCGCGCCGAGGACGACCGGCCCGTGGTGGCCGAGCGCGAGGCCAAGTCGGTCTCCGCGGAGGGCACCTACGAGACCGACCTGACCGACCGGCGGCTGATGGAGGGGCTGCTCACCCGGCAGGCAGGCGAGGTCGCCGGCCGCCTGTCCAAGGCCGGCCTGTCGGGTCGCACGGTGACCATCAAGGTCCGCCTGCACGACTTCACCACCATGTCGCGCTCCGCGACCCTGGCCTCCCCCACGGACCGGGCCACCGTCGTGGGCCGGGTGGCCCGTTCGCTGCTGGCGGACCTGGACACCTCCGGCGGGGTGCGTCTCCTGGGCGTCGGGGTCTCCGGCCTGGCCGACTGGGTGCAGGAGGACCTCTTCGGCGGCGACGCCGAGGACCCGCTCGCTGCCGGGGACGAGGCGGCCACCGACCTGCCGACCGAGGTGCCCGAGTCGCTGCGACGCCGCCGGACGACCTGGGCGCCGGGCCTCGACGTCGTCCACGACGAGCTGGGCCGGGGGTGGGTGTGGGGCTCGGGCCGCGACGTGGTCACGGTCCGCTTCGAGACGGCCTCGAGCCCGCCCGGCCCGGTGCGCTCCTTCGCGGTCGACGACCCGGCGCTGCACGCCTACCTGCCCCCGGGGGACGTCGACGACGCTGAGGGCGCCAGCAGCGGAAACCCGGTGGCCGACGTACCTCAGGACCCCTAGCCTGGATGATCGTGGAGACCTCCAGCCAGCACCCCGACCCGCTCGCAACGGCCGTCGACCCCCAACCCGTCGACATCCGGGCCGTCGACCTCACCGACGACGACCAGCTGCGGCAGGTCTACGACGCCCGTTCCGCCTCCGCGCGGCTCGGCCGCCCCGACGCCCCGTTCTGGAGCCTGGCCGAGTTCGTGGCCGCGGTCCGGTCCCCGGACCGCGGTGAGAAGTCCTACCTCGTCGCGGCCTGGTCGCGGGAGCAGACACCGCGCGTGCTGGGAGCCGCCACGGTCTACGTGTTCCTGCTCGACAACCTCGACAAGGCGTGGCTGGAGGTCGCGGTCGATCCGGCCCATGCCCGGCGCGGGGTCGGCTCCGCCCTGGTGGAGCACGCGTGCGCACTCGCGACGCAGCAGGGCCGCACCGTGCTGATGACCGACGCCACGGTTCCCGTCGACCAGGTCGCCGACCACGGCTACCGACGCTTCGCCGAGCGTCACGGCTTCACCTACTCCAACGTCGAGGTGGTGCGGTGGGCCGAGGTGCCGGTCTCCGAGGAACGCCTCGACGCCTGGGCCGCCCGGGCCGCGCGCAAGGCCTCCGGCTACCGCCTGCGGACCCTGGTCGACGAGATGCCCCCCGAGCTGGCGCCGTCGCTGGGCCTGCTCATGGGCCAGCTCGGCGTCGACGCGCCCACCGGTGCCGTCGACTTCGAGGAGGAGGTGATTACCCCGGGTCGTCTCGACGAGCGGCTGGCGACCGTCCGGGCCATGGGACGCGAGCTCTACGAGACGGTGGCCCTCGACGACGACGGTCAGGTCGTGGCGCAGACGACGCTGGTGGCCCCGACCGACGGGACCACCGACGCGTGGCAGTGGGGGACCTTCGTGCACCGTGAGCACCGCGGCCACCACCTCGGACTGGCAGTCAAGACAGCCAACCTACGCGCGCTCCAGGCCGCCCACCCCGAGGTCCGGCGCCTGACGACGCAGAACGCCGAGACCAACGACTGGATGATCGCGATCAACGAGCTGATGGGCTTCGAGGCCGTCGAGGCCTCCACGGAGTTCGTCCGGTACGTCACCGCGTGACAGCCGGGCCGGCCGGGCCGGGAGGACCGGGAGCACCGCTTCGTACCGTGCCTGGACCGGCGGACCCTGTCGCCGGATAGGTTGCCTGCCATGTCCGACCCGACCGGGGCAGCCGCCCCCGCTGCGCCCCCCCGCCCCGTCACCACCACCCACCACGGTCACGAGCGGATCGACTCCTACGACTGGCTGCGGGACAAGGAGTCCGCCGAGGTGCGGGCCCACCTCGACGCCGAGAACACCTGGACCCAGGCGCGCACCGCCCACCTCGCGCCGCTGCGCGAGCAGCTCTTCGAGGAGATCCGCTCCCGTACCCAGGAGACCGACCTGTCGGTGCCCACGCGCAACCGCGGCTACTGGTACTACGGTCGCTCCTTCGAGGGCCGCGAGTACGGCGCGAGCTGCCGCGTGCCGGTGCTCGACCCGTACTCCTGGGCACCGCCGCGCCCGGCCGAGGACGCCGATCCCGACCAGCCGGCGCTGCCCGGTGAGCAGGTGCTCCTCGACCTCGACGTGCTCGCGGAGGGCCACGAGTACTTCTCCCTGGGGGGTTCCTCGATCAGCCCCGACGACGAGCTGCTGGCCTACGCCACCGACGTCGTCGGCGACGAGCGCTACACCGTCCGCGTCCTCGACCTCAGCACGGGCGTGCTGCGCGAGGACCAGATCACCGGCGCCCTGGGGGGTGCCACCTGGGACCGCGCGGGCGACAGCTTCTTCTACACGACCACCGACGCGGCCTGGCGCGCCGACAAGATCTGGCGCCACCGGCTCGGCACGCCGCAGAGCGACGACGAGCTGGTCTTCCACGAGCCGGACGAACGGTTCTGGGTGGGAGTCGGACGAACCCGCAGCCAGCGCTTCGTGATCATCGCGAGCGGGTCCAAGACCACCTCCGAGGTGCACGTCCTCGATGCCGAGGAGCCCCATGCCGGTCTGCGGTGCTTCCACCCGCGCCAGGAGGGGCTCGAGTACTCCCTGGAGCACGCCGTCATCGGCGGGGAGGACCGCTTCCTGGTCCTGCACAACGGGACCGGGCCCGACTTCGAGCTGGCCACCGCGCCGATCGTCCCCACCGCCCCGGAGGGGTGGACGACGCTGCTCTCCCACGACGAGTCGGTCCGGCTCGAGGACGTCGACGCCTTCGCCGGTCACCTCGTGGTCCACCAGCGCAGCGCCGGGCTGACCCAGCTGCGCATCATCGAGCTCGACGACGACGGGGTCCGCGACGACTACCTCGTCTCCTTCGACCGCGAGCTCTACACGGTCGGCGCCGGAGGCAACCCCGGCTTCGACCAGCCGGTGCTCCGACTGGGGTACACCTCGTTGGCCGTGCCGTCCTCGGTCTACGACTACGACGTCCGCAGCCGCGAGCTGACCCTGCTGCGCCAGCAGCCGGTGCTCGGTGGCTACGACCCCGAGGACTACGAGGAGCACCGCCTCTGGGCCACCTCGGCCGACGGCGTCGAGGTCCCGATCTCGCTCGTCGTGCGGCGCGACGCGAGGCCCGGAGACGGCCCCGTGCCCGTGCACCTCTACGGCTACGGCGCCTACGAGCTGTCCATCGACCCCGGTTTCTCGGTGGCCCGGCTCTCGTTGCTGGACCGTGGCGCGGCGTTCGCGATCGCCCACGTCCGTGGTGGCGGCGAGATGGGTCGCCGGTGGTACGACGACGGCAAGCTGCACCACAAGCAGCACACCTTCGACGACTTCGCGGCCGCTGCCCGTCACCTCGTCGCCGCCGGGTGGACCACCGCCGAGCAGATCGTGGGCGAGGGCGCCTCGGCCGGCGGCCTGCTGATCGGCGCGGTGGCCAACCAGGCGCCCGACGCCTTCGGCGCGCTCGTGGCAGGAGTCCCGTTCGTGGACACCCTCACCTCGATGCTCGACGCGAGCCTGCCGCTGACCGTCACCGAGTACGACGAGTGGGGCGACCCCAGCGGCGACCCGGAGGCCTACGCCGACATCGCTGCCTACGCGCCCTACGAGAACGTCACCGCCCACCCCTACCCGGCGATCCTGGCCGAGACGTCCCTCAACGACACGCGCGTCCTCTACGTCGAGCCGGCCAAGTGGGTGGCCCGACTGCGCGCCGAGGCCGGGGCCGACGTCCTGCTGCGCTGCGAGATGTCGGCCGGGCACGGCGGCGTCTCGGGGCGCTACAAGTCCTGGCGCGACCGGGCCTTCACCCTGTCCTGGATCCTCGACCGCATGGGTCTGGCCGACCGCGCGCCCGCGTAGGGTCCTGAGACCTGACTCACACCCGGGCACGCGCTGTGCCGAGCCCGTCCCACCCCGGCGGGTGCCGAGGTCTGAGAAGTTTCTGAGGATTCGCCCGGGAGGCAACTTCGGGTGGTTCCCGGTCGTCGTTCTTCATGTAGGTACAGGGCAGGGCCTTCCGCAGTCGTCGGGAATCCACGGCCTCCACTGCACGTTGGACAGATCAGAAGGAGGGGTTTCGCATGGCGACAAGCACCACCACCCGCCCCGCACGCACCGGAGGCCGCGAGATCGAGGGACGTGACAGCGTCGGGCTGTACCTCGACGAGATCGCCCGCACCCCGCTGCTCGACGCCGCGACCGAGGTCGAGCTGTCCAAGACCATCGAGGCCGGTCTGATGGCCGAGGCACTGCTCAAGGAGGGCCGGGTCGGACGCCGCAAGGGGGGCGCCCCGATGTCGGCCACCGCCGAGGAGCTCGAGTGGTTGGCAGCCGAGGGCCAGAAGGCGATCGACACCTTCATCACCGCCAACCTCCGGCTCGTCGTCTCGATCGCACGCAAGTACGGCCGCGCGCAGATGCCGATGCTCGACCTGATCCAGGAGGGCAACACAGGCTTGATCCGGGCGGTCGAGAAGTTCGACTACACCAAGGGCTACAAGTTCTCGACCTACGCCACATGGTGGGTCCGCCAGGCGATCACCCGCGGCATCGCCCAGCAGGCGCGGGTGGTCCGGTTGCCCGTGCACGTCGTGGAGGAGCTCAACCAGGTCGGAGGCGCCCGCCGCACGCTCGAGCGCCAGCTCGGCCGCGACCCCGACCCGTCGGAGATCGCCACCGAGCTCGGCATGGACGTCGACCGGGTTCTCGACCTGATGTCGTGGGGCCGCGAGCACGTCAGCCTGGACACCCCCGTCGACGAGGACGGCGACACCTCGCTCGGTGACCTGATGGCCCAGGAGACGGCCCCCGGTCCCGACCTGACGGTCCTCGACACCGAGGCGCGGGATCGTCTCAACGCCCTCGTGGGCGAGCTCGACGACCGTGCGGCCGACATCATCCGCTCGCGCTACGGGCTCGTCGACGGACGCCAGCACAAGCTGGCCGACATCGGCACCAAGCACGGCATCTCGGCCGAGCGGGTCCGCCAGCTCGAGCGGGAGGCCCTGCAGAAGCTGCGCCGGCTCGGCGATCCCGACCTCGCCGCCTGAGGGTCCACACCCAGGAACCGAAAGACGAGGAGGTCTACGCCGTCAACGCGGTGTGGACCTCCTCGACTCGTCTGCGCAGGTCCTCGAGGCTGCCGGTGTTCTCGATGACGTGGGTCGCCACGGCCAGCCGCTGCTCGCGCGAGGCCTGGGCGCCGATACGCGACTCGGCGTCCTCCCGGCTCCAGCCGCGCTCGGTGATCATCCGCTCGATCTGCAGCTCAACCGGCGCATCGACGACGACCACGTGCTCGAACCGGTCACCCTGACCGGTCTCGACGAGCAGCGGGATGTCGTGCACGATCAACGCGTCCTCCGGGGCGGCGGCCTCGACCTCCGCGGCGCGGGCGCGCACCCGTGGGTGCACCACCGCCTCGAGCTGCGCGCGGGCCTCGTCGTCGTTGAAGACCAGGCGGCCCATCGCGGGCCGGTCCAGCTCACCGTCGTCGGTCAGCACCTGGGGCCCGAAGGCCGCGACGACCGCCGAGAGCCCCGACGTCCCGGGGGCGACGACCTCACGCGCGATCACGTCGGAGTCGATGATGACCGCCCCGAGGTCCTGGAGGAGCGAGGACACCGTGCTCTTGCCGGAGGCGACGCCGCCGGTCAGCCCGATCCGCATCAGCTGTGGTGCAGCCACGAGGTGATCATGGGTGCACATCCTGCCCGATGTCGCCTGCCGAGGACCGGTGTCAGCGTCGTTTCTTGCGGAGGCGGTGTTCTCGCCCTCGGTGGTGGGTGAGGTGGTAGTCGGGGTCGTGGGCGCGGCGGTGGTGGTAGCCACACAGGGGGATGGCGTTGGCCAGGTCGGTGGGCCCGCCCTTGGCCCAGGCGATGAGGTGGTGCAGCTCGCACCACGCGAAGGGGCGGGTGCAGCCGGTGATGGCACAGGTGTCGTGGAGTGCGGCCAGGGCGTGGGACTGGTAACGGGTGTAGAGGCGGCGCAGGCGGCCCAGGTCCAGGGGCATCGAGGCCCCGCCCAGGACGAGGGGCAGGTGGCCGGCGTTGCAGGCCAGGCGCCGGATCGCGCGCGCTGAGATCGGGGCACCGGTGTCCAACGCACCCGCCCCGGTGGCGTGGGTGAGGTGGTCGAGGTCGGTGGTGATGAGCAACCCGATCGCGTTGCCGTGATCGAAGCCCCGGGTGGGCAGGTGCTCGATGAGCTCACCCAACGCTGAGCCCATCGGTTCACCGTAGGAGAGGCCGATGACCTGCGCGGACTCATCCACGACGGGCTCACCGGCCGCATCTTTGCTCAGGCGTCGGGGTGCGCTGAGACGCTCCAACGCGGCTTGGAGGAGCCGCCCGTGCAGGACCGGGATCACGAACACGCCACGGTAGGTGCCATCGCCGCGGTCGTTGAGCGACAGGTAGCACTCGCGTTCGGCGTTGGCCTCCTCACCCGCGACGTCCTCGCCGATGGCGGTGTCGGCTTCGGCCTTGGTGGGCAGCATTCCAGCGAAGACGCGCCGCGCCTCGGCCCGTAACCGCTCTGCGGGCATGGGCCGGGCCGAGCCGGGACGGCCCTGGCCGGTCGCGGTCAGGACCAGGGCCTCCTCCCCGGCGGCGATCTGGGTGGGGCTCAGGCACGTGGGGGCGCGTTCGGCGGCGCGGACGATGGCCTTGGCCTGGGAGAGCCTCAAGCGGCCTTCCTCGAGGCCGCGGCGGGTGTGGGCGTACGTGGTCTTCAACAACCGCGCGATCCACAGTCCTCCGCGTAGGACCTCGGCGGGGTCGCCGGTCAGCTTGCCCCACCACGCGGCCGGGTCGACGTCGGCCTCTGCCCCGGCCGGCCCGGCCTCGTTCACGGGTCTCGGCCAGGACCGCCAGGGACAGGGCCTGGACCTGGGAGGTCAACGCCGCGAGCTCGACCGCGACCGCGGACAGGTCGATGTTCGACAACGACGTCGGGTTCACCCCCGCTGCCCGGGCAACCCCCTGCCGTGCCGCCTCGAGGGCCTCGGTCGCCACGGCACCACCACGCGCCCGCACCCGCCGGTGCCGGGGGCGGGTGGGTGGTGGTGGTCATGGGTCTACTCAAGCACTCATCGCCGACACCCGGGCTGCTCAACGGGGGTCATCCACCCACGCCAGATGAACAATCGACCAGACGTTCGCCCACACAGGTGCGGGGACGTCACCGTCGGTAGAAAACGACAAGGGCCCGCCGCGACCGGAGTCGCGACGGGCCCTGCGTCGATCAGGTGCTCAGCGGATCAGTCGTTGCCGCCGGTGAGCTTCTCGCGCAACGCCTGCAGGGCCTCGTCGGAGGCGAGGGAGCCGCCGTCGCTGGTCCCCGAGGACTGCTGGGTGGTGGTCTCGCCCGTGCTGCGCGAGGAACCGCCGGCCTCGGAGGAGTACGAGGTGGCCTCGCCCGCCTCGACCTCGGCCTGCTTGGCCTCGGCCTGCTGCTTGACGTGCGCCTCCCAGCGCTCGTGGGCGGTGGCGTACTGCTGCTCCCACACCGCGCGCTGGTCGTCGAAACCGTCGAGCCACTCGCCCGTCTCGGGGTCGAAGCCCTCGGGATAGACGTAGTTGCCCTGCTCGTCGTAGGTCGCGGTCATGCCGTACAGCGTCGGGTCGAACTCGTCGACGTCGGCGGCGGTCTCGGTCTCGTTGGCCTGCTTGAGCGAGAGCGAGATGCGGCGACGCTCGAGGTCGATGTCGATGATCTTGACCATGACGTCGTCGTTGACCTGGACGACCTGCTCGGGGATCTCCACGTGGCGCTCGGCCAGCTCGGAGATGTGCACGAGGCCCTCGATGCCCTCCTCGACCCGGACGAACGAGCCGAAGGGCACCAGCTTGGTGACCTTGCCGGGCACGATCTGGCCGATCTGGTGGGTGCGGGCGAAGTGCTGCCAGGGGTCCTCCTGCGTCGCCTTGAGCGACAGCGAGACCCGCTCGCGGTCCATGTCGACGTCGAGCACCTCGACGGTGACCTCGTCTCCGACGGCCACGACCTCCGAGGGGTGGTCGATGTGCTTCCAGGACAGCTCCGAGACGTGCACGAGACCGTCCACGCCGCCGAGGTCGACGAACGCTCCGAAGTTGACGATCGAGGACACGACACCCTTGCGGATCTGACCCCGCTGGAGCTGGGTCAGGAAGCTGTGGCGGACCTCGGACTGGGTCTGCTCGAGCCACGCGCGACGCGAGAGCACGACGTTGTTGCGGTTCTTGTCGAGCTCGATGATCTTGGCCTCGAGCTTCTGGCCGACGTAGGGCTGGAGGTCGCGCACGCGGCGCATCTCGACCAGCGACGCCGGCAGGAACCCGCGCAGACCGATGTCGAGGATGAGGCCGCCCTTGACGACCTCGATGACGGTGCCCTCGACGACGCCGTCCTCCTCCTTGACCTGCTCGATGGTGCCCCAGGCGCGCTCGTACTGCGCGCGCTTCTTGGACAGGATCAGGCGACCTTCCTTGTCCTCCTTCTGGAGGACCAGGGCCTCGACCGCGTCACCGACCTCGACGACCTCGTGGGGGTCGATGTCGTGCTTGATGGACAGCTCGCGGGAGGGGATGACGCCCTCGGTCTTGTAGCCGATGTCGAGCAGGACCTCGTCCCGGTCGACCTTCACGATGATGCCTTCGACGATGTCGCCGTCGTTGAAGTACTTGATGGTCGCGTCGATCGCGGCGAGGAAGTCCTCCTCTGACCCGATGTCGTTCACGGCCACCTGGGGCGCGGCATCGGCGGGAGGGATGATGGTGCTCGTCATAGGGAAGTGGGAACCTTCGCAGTGGATGGAGTCGGGCGGCACGCGTGAAGCCCTTGTTCACCATCAGCTCGGCCCCGACTCAGGCGTGCTCGTCGGGCTCCGTTACGACAGCGATCCGGTGTCCGCTCCGTATGGGACGAGGGCAGACTCCACTCGCGATGCTCCAGCCTACGCTTGCCTCGCTCGAGCCGTCCAACCCGCGGGTGGCGGTCCACCTCGAGCCCCGGACGAGCGCCGGAGGAACACGGGCCTGCGACTAGGTTCCCCCGTATGGCGATCACGACCGCGACCCTGCTCGACCTGTCGACGCGGGATCGGGTGGTGACGCTCGCGATGCTGCCGGTCCGGTTGGCGACCGCGGCCACGCGGACCACGCTCGCGCTCGGCAGGCTGGCCGACCCGGACGGCCCGATCCGGCGCCCGGGCGGCTACGCGGACCTCCTGCTGCGTGTGATCGGTGACGGCGGGTACGCCGAGCAGCTCCTCGAGGCGCTCTCCGACGAGGACGGGCCCATCCGCCTTGCCCACACGCTCAACGAGCTGACCGCGCCGGACCGCCCCCTGGGTCGGTTGCTCGCGCGCGGCGGCACCCTCGACCAGCTCCTGACCGAGGAGGGGGCCCTGCTCGCGCTGATGCAGCCCGGCGGCACCCTCGACAGACTGTTGACTCCGGGAGGCTCGCTCGAGCGGCTGGTCGCGTCCGGTGGGCCTCTCGAGCGGCTCACGGAGCCTGACGGCATCCTCGACCGGTTGCTCGCAGCCGACGGGGCGGTCGACCGGCTCACCGCCGACGGCGGCGCGCTCGACCGGCTCGTGCAGGCCGACGGCCTCCTCGACCGGGTCCTGAGCCAGGACGGCTTCGCCGACAAGCTCGTCGCCGAGGGCGGCACGCTCGACCAGCTGGTCGCCCTGGGCCAGACGCTGGAGCAGATCCAGCCGCGCCTGGTCGAGCTGGCCGAGCTCATCCCCTCCCTGGAGCAGGCCGCCGACGGCCTGAACCGGGCGGTCGGCCCGCTCGGTGACCTCGCCGGCCGCCTGCCGCTGCGCGGCCGCCGCGCGGTGGCAGCCGACTGACTCAGCCGGGGACGGCGTGCACGTCGCCGGTGGTCGCGATCGCGCGGAGCAGCGCCTCGGCACGGTCGGCCACGGGGTTCTGACCCGCTCGCACCGCTAGGCCCAGCAGGGCCGCCAGGTCCGCAGCGCGGGCCCGCTCGAGCAGGTCGCCCCCGGCCTCGTCGGGTGGCACGCGCTCGCGGTAGCCGGCCAGCACCGCCGCGACGTAGGCCGGAGACCGGTCGAAACGCACGAGGTTGCCAAGGTCGGTGGCGGGGTGCCCGGCGTGGGCGAACTCCCAGTCGAGCACGGAGGTGACCTCGCCCGTCGTCGGATCGAGCAGCACGTTCTTGGGGTTCAGGTCGCTGTGGACGAGGCTGCGACGCGGGACGGTGTCGAGCACGGCGCCGCACCGGGCGACGACCGCACCCAGCCTGCCGACCTGGGCGGCGCTCCAGCCGGGCAGCCGTCCGGCGTGGGTGGCCAGCACCCCGTCGAGGTCGCTCTCGGTGCCGAAATCGCCGATCCGCAGGTCGGCGTCGACGAACGGCCCGCCGGACGGCAGCGGCATGCAGGCCAGCAACCCGGCGACGCGACCCAGCGACCTCCCGACCCGGGAGAGGCCGGCGTCGTCGAGCTCTGGCAGGAGGAGGTCGCCGCGCGCCCCGGGCTCGAAGGTCGTCACCAGCAGCCCCGGCAACCCGGCGTCGGGATCGGCCCGGCGCACCTCCAGCACCCGCGGCACCGGCACCAGCCCCCGGACGAGGGTGAGCACGGCGGCGTCGACCTCGGGTGCCTGCCGGCCGCGCCAGGCCGAGGCCTCCCCGTAGACGCGGACGACGGTCCGCTCCTCGGCCGCCGTCGCCAGGAAGGTCTCCCCCGACCAGCCACCCGGGAGCGGTTCGAGGCTGGGTGGCTCCACCCACCCATGCTCGCACCCGTGACACCCAAGACACCCGCAGCGGCTCGGGTAACGTCCGCAGATGACTACCCTGCGTGCCTTCTTCGGCCCGGCGGCGGCGACACTGGTGCTCGCGCTGGCCGTCATCGTCCCCGCGTCGCCGTCGACCGCCGCGACCGCGCCGGTGCCGCGCTGCGAGGGTCAGCGCGCCACGATCGTCGGCACCGAACACGCCGACGTCCTGCGCGGCACCACCGGGCGCGACATCGTCGTCGCGCTGGGCGGCAAGGACGACGTCGCCACCTTCCAGGGCGACGACCTCATCTGCTCCGGCGACGGCAACGACCAGGTCAACGCGGGGCCTGGCGACGACGAGGTGCACACCGGGGGCAACGGTTGCGGCGACGACGGCTGCGGGATCCCGGACCGGATCACCGACGGACCCGGCGACGACCGCTACGACGGCGGTCGGGGCGGCCGCGACGAGGTCACCTGGGCTGACGCTCCGCGCAGCGTGAGCGCTCAGCTGGCTGTGCGCCCGGCGGTCAGCATCGTCACGGGCTGGGGCCGCGACCGCCTCGTGAACGTGGAGGAGATCGAGACGACAGCCTTCGATGACGTCGTCAGAGGCTCCTCCGGCAACGACGACGTCGAGCTCGGTGCCGGCTCGGACCTCGCCCGGCTCGGCGACGGTGACGACTTCGTCAAGGCCCTGGGCGGCGGCGTCGACGACCTGCGCACCGGTGCTGGGGACGACGAGGTCGAGCTCGAGACCGGGACGCTCGAGACCGGGCTCGGTGCCGACCACGTGCGCGTGTTCCGCTACGACCGAGCGGCGGGTCCGGTCGACGTAAGCACCGGCCCGCAGGCCGACACGGTCGACCTGCGGGTCGGCACCGCCTCCAGGGTCGACCTCGGTGGCGGCAACGACTACCTGGGAATGCCCTACTACGAACCCGAGGGCGTGGTGGTGCTCGGTGGCCCGGGAGCCGACGAGCTGCAGGGCGGCGAGGGCGGCCAGCGCCTCGATGGCGGCGAGGGGAACGACCTCGTCTCCGGTGGCCCCGGCGACGACGACCTCTCCGGGGGGCCGGGCGACGACACCCTCGAGGGCGGGGACGGCACCGATGTCGGCGACGGCGGCACCCAGGTCGTCCAAGACGTCTGCCGCGAGATCGAGGAGGAGACCAGCTGCGAGGACGAGCCGAACCCGCCCGCCCCGATCACCTGCGCCGGCCGGGACGCCACCATCATCGGAACCCCGCAGGACGACGACCTGGTCGGCACCGAGGGCCCCGACGTGATCGCGGCGCGCGCCGGCGAGGACACCGTCACGGGCCTCCGCGGCGATGACGTGGTCTGCGGCGGCCCCGACGCCGACCGGCTCGACGGCGGCGAGGGCGACGACGCGCTCTACCTCGGGGGCGGCGACCAGTCCTCGCCCTCCGACAGCGTCGCGGTGGGAGGCCCCGGTGACGACCTGCTGCGCGGCGGCCCGTCGAGCGACACCCTGGCCGGCGGACCGGGCGACGACGACCTTCTCGGGCTCGTCGGCGCGGATTACCCGGTTCGCACCGACCGGCTCAGCGGCGGACCGGGCGACGACCGGCTCGAGGCGCAAGCCCTCGGACGTGACAGCAGCGTCGAGGTCAGCTATCAACAGGCCACCCAGGGCGTCACGGTCGACCTCGCAGCCGGTACCGCCACCGGTGAGGGCACCGACCTGCTCGTCGACGTCACCGACCTGATCGGCACCATCTACACCGACGACATCACCGGCTCGTACGGCAACGACACGATCCGAGGCGTCGAGGGCTCCGACACCGTGCACGCGGGCGGCGGTGACGACTTCGTGTTCGCCGGCAACTCCGGGAGCGACGACCTCCGCCTCTCGGGCGGCTCCGGCGCCGACCACCTCGTGGGCAACCTCGGTGACGACGTGATCCGGGGCGGTCCCGGTGACGACTACCTCGACGGCACCGTCGGCTTCGACGTGGCCTACGGCGGCCCCGACACCGACCGGTGCGCGGGCTTCGAGGAGCGGCACGGGTGCGAGCCCAGCGGCGGTTAGCCGGGCGTAAACTCCCGACGTGGAGCAGCCGGCCTTCGGGCCTCCCCCGCCGGTGCACGTCGAGCGGCGCGCGGTGGGCGAGGCGGAGTCGCGTCGCGCGAACGGGCCCGAGTGGGACCGCTACGCCGACGAGTACCAGGCCACCCACGGCGAGTTCCTCGGCGATGCCGGCTTCGTCTGGGGTCCCGAGGGCCTGACCGAGGCCGAGGCCGGCCTGCTGGGCGATGTCGCCGGCCGCGACGTCCTCGAGGTGGGTTCCGGCGCCGGCCAGTGCTCGCGCTGGGTGCGCTCCCGGGGCGGGCGGGCCGTGGGCCTCGACCTGTCCCACCGCCAGCTCCAGCACTCGCGGCGCCTCGACGACCAGACCGGCGTGGTGGTGCCGTCGGTGCAGGGCACCGCGACCGCGCTGCCGTTCGCCCCTGCGAGCTTCGACGTCGTGTTCTGCTCGTTCGGGGCGCTGCAGTTCGTGGCCGACATCGCCACCGCGATCACCGAGACGGTGCGGGTGCTGCGACCCGGGGGCCGCTTCGCCTTCTCGATCACCCACCCGACCCGGTGGATGTTCCCCGACGACCCCGGGAAGGAGGGGCTGGTCGCGGCGACCTCCTACTGGGACCGCACGCCCTACGTCGAGGTCGACCCTGCGACCAACGAGGTCGCCTACGTCGAGCACCACCGCACCCTCGGCGACTGGGTCACGCTGCTGGCCGCGGCCGGCTTCAGGATCACCGACCTCACCGAACCGCCGTGGCCCGACGACCACGACCGGGTCTGGGGCGGCTGGTCGCGGGTGCGCGGGCTGCTCACGCCCGGCACCGCGATCTTCGGTGCCGACCTGCGCTGACACCGGTCCTGCCGAGCGCTAGCGTCCACGAGGTGAACTCCGCGCCGCTCGTGCTCACCATGACCGTCCTGTCCGCACTCTGCGCCCCCTCGAGCTCGCACGCGGCGCCCGCGTCGGCCCCCGTCCCGCGCTGCGCCGGCGTCGTCGCCACGATCGTGGGGACGCCCGGACGCGACCACGTCGAGGGCACGCCTGGGCGCGACGTCGTCGTCACGGGCCGCGGCAACGACGTCGTGTCGACCCACGGCGGGCGCGACCTGGTCTGCACCGGCAGCGGCAGCGACCGCGTCGCTGCCGGAGCCGGGGACGACGTGGTGCATGCCGGCGCCAACGGCTGCCGCTCCGAGACGTGCCAGGTCCCCGACGAGATCGAGGACGGGCCCGGTGACGACCTCTACCTGGGTGGAGCAGGTCCTGACGACGTCGTCACCTTCGCGGGCTCGGCGCCCGGCGGGATCACCGCCCACCTGGCCAGGTCCGGCGGCACGGGCCTCGTGCGCGGCGGCGGTTCCGACCGCCTCCGTGGCGTCGAGGCGATCGTGGGCACCGACGCCGACGACGAGGTGGTCGGCTCGGCCGCCGGCGACCAGGTCACCCTGCTCCTCGGCGAGGACGCGGTACGCCTCGGCGCCGGCGACGACCTAGTGGTCGCCGACGACCCGGACGACGACGGTGCCGACGACCTGCGCACCGGCGCCGGCGACGACCTCGTCTTCGCCCAGGGCGGAACCGTCCTGGCCGGTCCGGGCGAGGACACCGTCTACATCGGTCGGGGCGACGCGGTCGGTGGACCGGTGGTCCTGCGCACCGGGCCCGACCACGACACGGTCGGTCTCGACGCGGTCGAGGCGACGGTCGACCTCGGTGACGGCGCCGACAGCCTCGTCATGGACGTCCTGCACCAGCAGGACGGCGTCGCGGTGTCGGGCGGGCCGGGGGCCGACGAGGTCCGCGGCGGTCCCGGCGCCCAGCGACTCAGCGGTGGGAGCGGCGACGACGTCCTCGGCGGGGACGCCGACGACGACACCCTCCGGGGCGGGACCGGCACCGACACCGGTGACGGCGGCGACGGCATCGACACCTGCTCCGGCATCGAGGAGGCCACTCGCTGCGAGCTGTCGCCGGTGGCCCCTCGGTGAGGTGACTCAGGCGAAGCGGCGGCGCAGCCCGACGACGCCGGTCCCAACGCCGAGGAGCCCGAGACCGATCAACCCGCGGGTCAGGTTGCGCCCGCCCTCGCCGTCCTCGCCCTGGACCACGAAGCTGTACGCCGTCAGGCCGGTGGCGCCTGCCGGGGCGCCGTAGGCCATCTTCTCCGCGTCGGCGCGTTCGGCGCCGGCCTCCATGGTGGCCAGCAGCGCGCCGAAGTTCTGCGCGGTGTCCTCACCGGCCTCGACCAGCTTCGAGGTGCCCTTGCGGGAGAGCTTGCCGGCACCCTCGACCAGGCGCGGGGCGCCGTCGGCGGCGGTGCTGAGGCCCTCGGAGAGACGCCTGGAGCCGTCCGCGGCGGAGACCAGCCCCTCGGCCAGGGCTCCAGCCCCGTCGAAGAGCAGGCTCAGCCCGCCGGAGAGCTC
This sequence comes from uncultured Actinomycetota bacterium, assembly GCA_963822495.1. Classification (GTDB taxonomy): domain Bacteria; phylum Actinomycetota; class Actinomycetes; order Propionibacteriales; family Nocardioidaceae; genus Nocardioides. The sequence goes on from CAWGHQ010000006.1 coordinate 418,044, forward strand.
GTCGGCGCCCGCGGCCAGCCGGCCCGAGCCGTCGACGGCGCGCCCGGCACCGTCGGCGAGCTGCCCGGTCCCGTCGTCGATCGCTCCCAGGCCCGACGTGAGGTCCTCGGCTCCGTCGTCGAGCCGGGTCAGGCCGGAGGACAGGTCCGTGGCGCCGGCGGCCAGCCGCCCCGAGCCCGCGGCGGCCCGCCCGGCACCGTCGGCGAGGTCCTCGGCTCCACCGTCGAGCCGGGTCAGGCCGGAGGACAGGTCCTCGGCTCCCGTGCTGAGCAGGGCGCCGCCCGCACTGAGCTGGTCGACCCCGTCGACGAGGAGCCCGACGCCGTCGACGAGGTCGCCGCCGCCCTGGGCCAGCGCGGCCGCGGCGCAGCGCAGGGACGCCTGCGGGTCACACCCGGCCTCCGCGGTGCCGATCCCAGCGCTGAGCTCGGCCCTGATGCCGGTGGTGATCGCATCGACCAGCATCGGGATCCCGGCCTGCTGCAGGAAGATCGCGCCCTCGCGGATACCGCAGTCGTCGCTGGGGTCGGGCGTCTGCTTGGCCGCCAGACAGGTCGCCGGGTCACCGTTGGAGAGCCCGGCCCGGAGCTGGTCGAGGCCGGCGCCGGGACTGAGGATGCCGCTCTTGATGCCCTCCGAGATCGTCCTCACCCCGTCCCTCAGCGTGGTGAGCGAGGTGCGCTGGCCGTTCTCCACCTGCTGGGAGACAGCGTCGACATAGCCCGCGCAGGCCGCGTCGCAGCCGGGCTGGGCCTTGATCGAGCCGATCGCGGCGAGCAGGGAGGCCAGCGTGCCCGGGACGGTCGCCGGGCCCTGGAGGGCCCCGTCGAGCCGGCCGACGATCTGGTCGAGCCCACCGGTCGCGCCGCCGAGCCCGGCCTGCAGCTTGTTGATGCCGCCGAGCAGGGTGGGCGTGGTCGGTGCGTCGCCACGGGTCCCGACGCCCTGGGCGATGGCGCCGAGCGAACCGAGCAGAGCCTGGTAGGTCGGGTCGTCGGCGAGCTTCTCGCGCACCGAGGTAGGCAGCGCGTCGACGCCGGCGGCGAGCGTGTCGAGCCCCCCGGCGAGCGCCTGCTGCCCGGCCTGCAGCTGCTGGGCCCCGGAGGAGAGGTCACCGGCGCCCGTGCCGAGGGAGCCGAGTCCGGCGTCGAGGGCGGAGGCCCCGTCGGCGAGCTTCTTGCCGCCCCGACGCGCTGTGCCGAGGCCGTCGCTGAGACGCTCGGCCCCGGCGTCCAGCGTGTCGAGGCCGTCGTCGAGGTCGGAGGCCCCGTCGGCCAGCCGGTCGCCGCCGTCGCTGGCCGTCCCGAGGCCGTCAGCGATGAGCCGGCTGCCGTCGAGGGCCGCGACCACGCCGGCTCCGAGACGATCGATCCCGGCGCCGAGGCTGCCGAGGCCGTCGTCGAGCGCGTTCGCGCCCTCCGCGAGCTGCCGGCCGCCGTCCTGCGCGGTGCCGAGCCCGGCCGCGAGGCGTCGTGCACCCGGGGCGGCCTCGGTGACCAGCCCGGTGTTCAGCTCGGCCGCGCCGTCGTCGAGCCGGATGAGGCCGGCCAGCAGGTCGGCCGCGCCGTCGCGCAGCTTGAGGACGTTCGCGTCGATCTCGGTCGCCCCGGCTGCCAGCTCGGCTCCGGTCTTCGCGCCGCCGCTGTAGCCCTCGGCGGCGGTGGCGAAGGTGGGGCTGTCGAGGGGGTTGACCGGCAGCGCGGTGACCTCGCTCGTCGGCACGACGCCGTCGGTGATGGTCGCGGTGTAGCCGAACTCGGCGGTGTCCGAGCCGATCGGCGGGAAGAGGGTCATCGTGAACGAGAGCTTGGTGCCCCCACGGCCGTCGCCGGCCATGTTGGCCTGGTCGGAGTCGACGTCGCTGAACGACGACGGAGCTGTCGTGGTCAGCGAGCCGACCATCGGGATCGGCACGGGGACGGTGGACGTCGCGGTGCCGCCGGTGCCGTCGGGGTACTCCACGACCTGGTCGATCGCGGTCTGGTTGACCACGGTGTAGCGGACCTCGAGCGCTCCGTCCTCGCCGACGAGATCGGCCGGCTCGACCTCCTCGCCGTCGAGGAGGTAGACCACGGACACCGCCAGCGGCAGGTCGCCGGTGTAGTCGCTGACCGTGCGCAGACGCTCGGTGCCGTCGACGTCGAGATCGCTGACCTGGTCGCCGTCCTGGGTCTCGACCCCGGAGAAGCCGTCGAGGTTGCGCAGGCCGTCGGTCTCGACCGGGTTGACCAGGTACAGGTTGCCCGTGCCCTCGGCCACGACCTGCTCGTAGACCCGCGCGCTCTCCACCGCACCCGAGGCGTCGGTGTAGACCTTCACGGTCTCGGTGTTGGTGACCGCGATGTCGCCGTTCTCAGCGGCCGCGGCTCCCGGTGAGGCGAGCACGAGGACCAGCCCGCCGACGGCCAGGCCGGCGAGGCCGGCGCGCGGCGGCCGGCGGCGCAGCGGCTGATGGCGCAGCGCGTGGGCGACGGTGCGGCGCGTGCTCACGTGACGTCCTCGAGGATCGGGTCGTTGTGGACGGGCCGCTCGCGGTGCTCTCGGCGCCGAGCTCCTGGCTCCCGCTCGACGCCGGCAGGGGCGGTGGCCACCACGGCGAGAAGACCGCAGGCCGAGGCCAGCAGGAGGGAGGTGAGGGCCGTCAGGGACGTGTCGAGCACCTCGGCCGGAGCCGCGGTGAAGGTGGTCTCGTAGACGCCGCTCAGCGCGGCCACCCCGACCAGGGACGACCACAGCGGCACGAGGCCCCGGGTCGCCAGCGCCAGCAGGACGCAGCCGACGAGGACCGCCACGACGACCACGGCGCGCCCTCCGCCGCTGTCGGGCACGAAGCCGGCTCGGACCACGAAGCCGAGCCAGGCCAGGACGACACCGCTCACCAACCCGGCGCCCACGAGGGCGGTGTCGCGGAGCGTGACGCCGGCTCCGGGAACCAGTCCGACCACCGCCCCGGCGGCGAGCCCGGTCAGCAGGACCGGCCCGAGCTCGAGGTCCAGGATCCCGTCGAGGAGCAGCACGACCGCAGCGACCGCCACCAGGCCGGTCCCGGTCATCAACGTCCGACGTTGCGACATGCGCACGCTCCTCCGGTCGTGGCCGCGCGAGGCGACCGGGCGCCTCCCCGTTCCGGGTGACACCCCAGGGAGCATAGGCGACTGTGACGGCGATCACGCCACCACACCGGGTGAGCGCCGGGGTGTGTCGCAGGAGGCGGGGCGGGAGCGGGTGGCCGCCGGGCAGCCTCGTGGTCCTGCCTCGGCGTGACCGCCGGTGTCCTAGCCTCGTGCTGTGACCGTGACTCCCGTGGCTCCCGCCCCCAGCCTCGGTGACCGGCTCCGTGGGCTCACGCGCGACGGGGGCGCCATCGCCGCCTCGATCGTGGCGATGAACGTCGCGACCTACGGCTTCCAGATGGTCGCCGCCCGGGTCCTGGGACCCGACCAGTACGGCGGCGTCTCGGCCCTGATGGCGCTCTTCCTCGTCGCCGCCGTCGTCCAGCTGGGCCTCCAGGCGACCGCGGCCCGACGCATCGCCGCCACCCCCGACCACGTCGAGCAGATCGAGGACGCCGTCCTGCGGGTCACCTGGCGCGCAGGGTGGTTCACCGGTGCGCTCCTGCTGGTCCTCTCGCCCCTGGTCTGGCAGGTGCTCCGGCTCGACAGCATCACCCCGGCGCTCCTGCTCGCCGTGGGTGCCGTCCCGCTCACCGTGATGGGTGGGCAGGCCGGCATCCTGCAAGGGGAACGTCGTTGGACGGCTCTAGCGCTGGTCTACCTGGCCCTGGGCGTCCCCCGCCTCGTGCTCGGGACCGCCGCGATCCTGGTCCGACCCACCGAGGGTGCCGCGATGGCGGGGGTGGCCCTGGCCATGTTCGCCCCGGTGGTCGTCGGCTGGCTCGCACTGCGCCGACCCCGCAAGGACCATGAGCCGCCCGAGGCGACCGCGGCCAACTCGTTGCGCCCCACGGCGGTCGAGGCCGTCCACGGCTCGCTCGCACTGCTGGCGTTCTTCGTGCTTTCCAACATCGACATCGTGATCGCCCGCAACGTGCTCGACCGCACCGAGGCCGGGCTCTACGCCGGCGGACTGATCCTCACCAAGGCGGTGCTGTTCCTTCCCCAGTTCGTCGTCGTCGTCGCCTTCCCGTCGATGTCGACGCTGACCCAACGCCGTCGCGCGCTGCTGCGCAGCCTGGCCGCCGCCGCCGTCCTGGGCGCTGTCAGCGTGCTCGGCGCCCTCGTCCTCTCAGGGCTGGCGACCTTCTTCGTCGGCGGCGCGGAGTACGAGGCCGTGCGCGGTCGGCTCTGGCTCTTCGCGGTGCTCGGCACGATGCTCTCGCTGCTGCAGCTGCTGATCTACTCCGCCCTCGCGCGTCGGGGCACCGTCTCGGTGCTGGTCACGTGGGTCGGCGTCGCCGCCCTCGTCGGCCTCGCCCTGACCCAGGACACCCTGAGCGGACTCCTGCTGGTCGTCGGCGCCGTCGACGCCGTCCTGCTGGCGATCCTGCTCGCGCTGAGCCTGTGGCACATGCAGCACGACACCCGGACAGCCCAGGTCGACCGGAGCGCGGAGGCCGACCGGGGCGCGCAGGCGACCTGAGGGCCGTCCTCAGTGCGCGGCGTCGTGCCAGCTCTGACCGGTGCCGATCGAGACGTCGAGCGGCACCGTCAGCGCGGCGGCGCCACCCATCTGCTCGCGCACGAGCGCGTCGAGGGTCTCCGCCTCGCCGGGTGCGACCTCGAAGACGAGCTCGTCGTGAACCTGCAGGAGCATCCGCGACTCCAGCCCGGCCTGGTTCATCGCCCGGTCGACGTGGAGCATCGCGACCTTGATCAGGTCGGCCGCCGACCCCTGGATCGGGGCGTTGAGCGCCATCCGCTCCGCCATCTCGCGGCGCTGACGGTTGTCGCTGGTCAGGTCGGGAAGGTAGCGCCGACGCCCCCAGATGGTCTCGGTGAAGCCGGTGCGACGCGCCTCCTCGACCACCCCGCCGAGGTAGTCGCGGATCCCGCCGAAGGTCTCGAAGTACTCATCCATCAGGCCCCGCGCCTCGGCGGGGTCGATCGCGAGCTGCTGGCCCAGGCCGTAGGCCGAGAGACCGTAGGCCAGGCCGTAGTTCATCGCCTTGATCTTGGCGCGCATCTCGGCACTGACCTCGTCGGCCGGCACGTCGAAGACGCGCGCAGCGGTGATCGAGTGGAAGTCGCGGCCGGAGCGGAACGCCTCGATGAGCAGCGCGTCCTCCGAGAGGTGGGCCATGATCCGCATCTCGATCTGGCTGTAGTCGGCCGTCATCAGCGACTCGTAGCCCGGGCCGACCACGAAACCCTCGCGGATCCGGCGCCCCTCCTCGGTCCGGACCGGGATGTTCTGCAGGTTCGGGTCGGTGCTCGAGAGGCGACCGGTGGCTGCGATGGTCTGGTTGAAGGTGGTGTGGATGCGGCCGTCGGGGGCCACGGTCTTCAGCAGTCCCTCGATGGTCTGCTTGAGCCGGATGACGTCGCGGTGGCGAAGCAGGTGCAGCAGGAAGGGATGCTCGGTCTTGACGTAGAGCTGCGCCAGCGCGTCGGCGTCGGTGGTGTAGCCGGTCTTGGTGCGCTTGGTCTTCGGCATCGCCAGCTCGTCGAAGAGCACCACCTGCAGCTGCTTGGGCGAGCCGAGGTTGATCTCCTTGCCGATCACCGCGAAGGCCTCCTCGGCGGCCTGGGCGACCTCACCGGCGAAGTGCCGCTCGAGGGACTCCAGGTGCTCGGCGTCGACCGCGACACCGACGCGCTCGAGCGTGCTGAGCAGGTCGACCAGCGGCAGCTCGACGTCGGCCAGCAGCGCGGTGCCGCCGTGCTCCTCGACCACGGCGCCGAGCGCCTCGGCCAGGTCGAGGACGGCGCGGGCGTGCAGCATCGCGGTCTGCGCGACCTCGGTCTCCTCGTCGAAGAGCAGACCCTGGTCGTGGGCGCTCTCGCCCTTCAGCTCGCGCCGCAGGTAGCGCAGGGTGAGGTCGGCGAGGTCGTAGGAGCGCTGGTCGGGTCGTACCAGGTAGGCCGCCAGGGCGGTGTCGCTCTGGAGACCGCGCAGGGTCCAGCCGTGCGCCGCCAGGGCCAGACCAGGGCCCTTGGCGTCGTGGAGCACCTTCGCGCGCCCGGCGTCGGCGAACCACGCCGCCAGCGCGGTGTCGTCCTCGGGGCTCAGGGAGGCCGCGTCCACGTAGGCCGCGCGGCCGGTGCCGGAGGCCAGCGCCAGGCCCTCCACGCGCCCGGTGCCGGCGCCCCAAGCGCCACGCACGTGCACCCCCACCGTGCCGGTCGGAAGGTCGGCCAGCCAGCCGGCGACCGCGCCGGGGTCCAGGACGACGCCGTCGAGGTCGAAGCCGCTGCCGTCGACGTCCTCCTCGGACTCGAGGGTCTCGAAGAGGCGGTCGCGCAGCACCCGGAACTCCAGGCCGTCGAAGAGGGTGTGCACCTCCTGACGGTCCCAGGGACGCATCGCCAGGTCGGCGGGCGCGACGTCGAGCTCGAGGTCGCGCACCAGAGCGTTGAGCCGGCGGTTGCGCATCACGTCGTCGAGGTGGGCGCGCAGCGCCTCGCCCTTCTTGCCGGTGATCTTGTCGGCGTGGGTGATCAGGTTGTCGAGGCCGTCGTAGGTCGCCAGCCACCGCGCCGCGAAGCCCGGCCCCACCCCGGGGACCCCGGGGAGGTTGTCGGAGACCTCGCCGGTGATCGCGGCGAGCTCGGGATACCGCTCGGGGCGCACGCCGTACTTGTCCTCTACGGCGGTGGGCGTCATCCGCGCGAGGTCCGAGACGCCGCGCATCGGGTAGAGCACGGTCGAGCGCTCGGTGACCAGCTGCAGGGCGTCCCGGTCGCCGGTCAGGACGAGGACCTCCATGTCGTCCTCGGCGAGGGCCTGGGTGACGAGCGTGGCGATGATGTCGTCGGCCTCGTAGCCCGGCTTCTTCACGAACGGGATCCGCAGGGCGTCGAGGACCTCCTCGATCAGCGGCAGCTGGCTGCTGAACTCGTCGGGGGTCTTGTTCCGCTTGGCCTTGTACTCGGCGTACTCGGCGGCTCGGAAGGTCTGGCGGGAGACGTCGAAGGCGACCCCGACGTGGGTCGGCTGCTCGTCGCGCAGCACGTTGATGAGCATCGAGGTGAAGCCGTAGACGGCGTTGGTGTGCTGGCCGGTGGTGGTCGAGAAGTTCTCGACGGGAAGCGCGAAGAAGGCGCGGTAGGCCAGGGAGTGGCCGTCCAGCAGGAGCAGCCGCGGACGTGGGACAGGGGCAGCCTCGGACACGCCGCGACTCTAGCCGGGGCCGCCGTCAGGGCAGCGGCGGTCCGACGACGCCGGGCTCGGGCAGCACGTGCTCGGGCCGGCGCATCGAGCGCCGCGCCGCCACCACCCGCTCGCCCGATCGTGAACCGGCGGCCCGCTCCGGCCGCATCGCGACCAGGCGTCCGCGGACCCGCGAGGTCGGCGCGGTGCGGTAGGTGGCGAGGGGGCCGAAGCCGAGGCGGGCCAGGAACCGGTTGGCGTCGCGCTCACCGGAGGCCGCCGCGGTCGCGATCCAGGGCGCCTGGTTCTCCTCGGCGAAGTCGAGGGCGCACTCCATCAGCGCACGCCCCACGCCCCGTCGGCGCGCTCGGGGTGCGACCACCGGTGAGAGGACCTGCACGACCGGCTCGAGGTGCAGCGGGGTCAGCATGGTCAGTCGCAGCAGCACCGCGCCGACCGCGTCGCCGTCCTGCTCGGCGAGCACGACGCGCTCGTCGGGGGTGGCCAGGACGCGCAGCAGCACCGCCTCGACGTCGCGCGTCCTGCTCTCGGCGTCGACCCGGCGCAGCGAGTCGCGCCAGAGATCCGCCAAGAAGGCGGCGTCGCCGGCGACGGCGTCGCGAAGCACCACGCGGGTCCTGCTCATCTGCTCTCCTTCAGTGCACCCGAGCGGCCAGCGCCCGAGCGTCGTGCCGGGCGGCTACGCACACTACGCTCACCGCGGACCGGATCCGACCACGCGTACGCCGAGAGGTCCGTCACGGCGCACTCCCACCCGACCAGCCTCTGGAGCACGATGGTTCCCGGCACCGGCACGGCCGTCAACGTGGTGGCCATCCTCCTGGGCGCCGTCCTCGGACGGCTGCTGGGCGACCGGCTCCCGGTGCGCACCCGGGACCTGGTCACCGACGCCCTCGGACTGGTGACGCTGCTGATCGCCGCGACCGCCGCCTTCGCGGTAGCGGACCCGGCCCTGGCCGACCAGATCGGGTCCAGCGCCCCGATGCTGGTCGTGCTCGGAGCGCTGGTGCTCGGCGGCGTCCTCGGGTCCGTCCTGGGCCTGGAACGCCGCCTGGAGCTGCTCGGGGCGTGGCTGCAGAGGCGGCTGACCAGCGAGACCGGCACAGCCGACCGGCGCCGCTTCGTCGAGGGCTTCGTGCTGTCCTCGTTGATCTTCTGCACCGGACCGCTGACGATCCTGGGCTCCCTCAACGACGGCCTGGGCAACGGCGCCGACCAGCTCTACCTCAAGGCCACCCTCGACGGCTTCGCCTCGATCGCCTTCGCCGCCTCCTTCGGCTGGGGTGTGGCCGCCAGCGCCGGGACCGTGCTGGTCGTCCAGGGCGGACTCACCGCGGCCGGCGTCCTGCTCGGCGACGTGCTGCCGGCCGCCGAGCTCGCAGCGACCACCGCCGTCGGCGGACTCGTCCTGGTCGCGGTCGCACTGCGGCTGCTGCGGATCCGCGAGATCGCCGTCGCCGACCTCCTCCCGGCCCTGGTGGCGGCGCCGCTGCTCGTCGCTGCCATTGCGGCTGCACGATGAGCGAGCCCGAGGTCGCACCGTGGCGTCGACACCACGGACCACCTGGGACCGCTACGATCCCCCGATCGGCACATGGGTCACCGCGACCCAGCCCGACCGACGTCCTCGCGACAGGAGCCCCATGCTCAACGCCCACGCTCTCCGACGGCGCCTCTTGATGATCGTCGTGGCGCCCCTCCTCGCCCTCGGCGTCCTGGTCGCCCCGCTCGGCGCGCCGGCCCAGGCCAGTGGGGACGCCGGCTCCGGGAACACCATCTCAGGCACCCTGCTGAACTCCGAGGCCGACAACAGCCCGGTCGAGGGGGTGACGATCACGGCGACCGACCAGGCCGGCGAGGAGTACACCGCCACCACCGCGGCGGACGGGACCTGGTCGTTGGAGGTGCCCGGCGACGGTGGTCCGGTCGACATCGAGCTGGTCACCGACACCCTGCCGGACGGCGTCGAGCTGCGCGAGGCCAACAACGTGCGCACCGTGACGCTGCTGCCTGGTCAGGCGCTTCCGGTGCTGTTCGCCATCGGTCCCGACACCCGCAACGTCGAGACCAAGTGGGACCGCGTCCCGGGGCTGATCTACTCCGGACTGCTCTTCGGCCTGATCCTGGCCCTGGGAGCGCTGGGGCTGTCGATGGTCTTCGGCACGACCGGGCTGACCAACTTCGCCCACGGCGAGCTCGTCACCTTCGGAGCCCTGATGGCCTACTTCTTCAACACCGTGGTCGGGCTGCCCTTCGTGCTGGCCACGGTGGCGGCGGTCGCGGCCGGCCTGCTCTTCGGCTGGGCCCAGGACAAGGGTCTGTGGCGGCCACTGAGACGCCGCGGCACCGGTTTGATCGCGACCATGATCGTCACGATCGGGCTCCAGTTCTTCCTGCGCAACGTCTACCAGTACGCCACCGAGGGTCGGCTGCTGAACTACCAGGAGTTCCTCACCCCGGCCGGCAAGGACTTCGGCGGCGGCCTGTTCACCTACACGACCCGCGACCTCCTCATCGCCGGCACGAGCATCGTGGTCCTGCTCCTGGTCATCCTCGCGCTGTCGAGGACTCGACTGGGCCGCGCCACCCGCGCGGTGGCCGACAACCCGGCGCTGGCCGCCGCCACCGGCATCGACGTCGACCGTGTCATCTCCGTGGTCTGGGTCGTCGGGACCGGCCTGGCCGCGCTGGCCGGCGTCTTCCTGGGCTTCCAGCTCGGGGTCACCTTCCAGATCGGCCAGCTCGTGCTGCTGCTGCTCTTCGCCGCCGGCACGCTCGGCGGTCTCGGCTCGGTCTGGGGTGCGGTGATCGGTGCGCTGATCATCGGCGTCCTGCTCGACCTCTCCACTCTGGTGATCCCCTCCGAGCTGAAGAACGCCGGAGCGCTCGTGCTGCTCATCATCGTCCTGCTGGTCCGTCCCCAAGGCCTTCTGGGCCGTCGGGAACGGGTCGGCTGAGGCCCGGAGAGGAAGACACATGGACCTCATCGTCAGTCCCCTGCACGACGCCTTCACGCCCACGGCCATCTCGTTCGTGCTGGCCGCCATCGGCTTGAACATCCACTTCGGCTACACCGGGCTGCTCAACTTCGGGCAGGCCGCCTTCGCCGCGGTCGGCGCCTACGGCATGGGGGTCGCGGTCGCCTCGTTCGGCCTGCCGCTGGGGCTGTCGCTCCTGGTCGGGCTCGCCGGCGCCGTCGTGCTCGCGCTCATCATGGGTATCCCCACACTGCGCCTGCGCACCGACTACCTCGCCATCGTCACCATCGCGGTCGCCGAGATCCTGCGCCTGATCTTCTCGACGTCGTTCAAGGAGTACTTCCACGCCCGCGACGGCGTCTCGGGCTTCACCGCTGGGTTCCGCGCCCTCAACCCGCTTCCCGAGGCGATGTCCTCCTTCCTCAGCTTCAGCCGCAACGACCTCTGGGTGATGCTGGTCGGCTGGCCCCTGGTGGGAGTGATCCTGCTCTTCGTGTGGGCGATCATGCGCTCGCCCTGGGGCCGGGTGATCAAGAGCATCCGGGAGGACGAGGACGCCGTCCGATCGCTCGGCAAGAACGTCTACGGCTACAAGATGCAGGCGCTCATCCTGGGCGGACTGATCGGGTCCGTGGGCGGGTTCGTCGGTGCCCAAGGACTGGCCTCGGTGCAGCCGGACAGCTACAACCTCGACTTCACCTTCATCGCCTTCACCATGCTGATCCTCGGCGGTGCGGCCCGAGTGCTCTCACCGGTCGCCGGTGCGGTGATCTTCTGGGCGCTGCTGTCGTTCCTCGGTGAGCTGCTCACCACGCTCTCGAGCGGGGACAACCCGATCATCCCGCCGCAGTTCATGTCCTCCGACCAGGTCGGCAACATCCGCTTCGCCTTCGTGGGCCTGGCGCTGATGCTGTTGATGATCTTCCGGCCGCAGGGACTCTTCGGAGACAAGAAGGAGATCGCCCTCGATGCCCGCTGACCCGCCGTCCACCTCTCCCGGCCCGAGCTCGCCGACGTCCGCTGCACCCCGTGCAGCGGACGGCCTGCGCGGCCTCGCCACCGAGCCGGGCGTGCCCAAGCCCGACCCGATCCTGGTCGCCGACAAGGTGACCCGCCAGTTCGGCGGCCTCAAGGCCGTCGACGTCGAGCACCTCGAGGTGCAGCGCGGCGTGATCACGGCGCTGATCGGACCCAACGGGGCGGGCAAGACGACCTTCTTCAACCTGCTGACCGGTTTCGACCAGGCCGACACCGGCGAGCGCAGCTTCAAGGGCAAGTCGCTCAAGCGGGTCTCAGCCTCGAAGGTCGCCCGGCTGGGCATGGTGCGTACCTTCCAGCTGACCAAGGTGCTCTCCAAGCTCACGGTGCTGGAGAACATGCGCCTGGGGGCGACCAAGCAGACCGGCGAGCGCTTCTGGGCGGGCCCTTTCGCCTTCCTGTGGCGTGCTGAGGAGGACGCCAACACCGAGCGCGCCCGAGAGCTGCTGCGACGCTTCAAGCTCGACGCCAAGGAGGACGACTTCGCCGGATCGCTCTCCGGCGGCCAGCGCAAGCTGCTGGAGATGGCCCGAGCCCTGATGGTCGGCCCCGAGCTGGTGATGCTGGACGAGCCGATGGCCGGGGTGAACCCCGCCCTGAAGCAGTCGCTGCTGGGCCACGTGAAGTCGCTGCGCGACGAGGGCATGAGCGTGCTGTTCGTGGAGCACGACATGGACATGGTCCGCGACATCTCCGACTGGGTCGTGGTGATGGCGCAGGGCAAGATCATCGCCGAGGGTCCGCCCGACTCGATCATGGCCGACCAGCGAGTCATCGACGCCTACCTCGGCGCCCACCACGACACCGACATCACCGAGCTCGACGCAGCCCAGGTGGCCGCCGAGGTCTCCGAGGAGCTCTCGAACGTCAAGGAGAAGCGATGAGCACCGACCCGTCCGCACCGGCCGCCGGCACCAGCAGCACCACGGGCGCTGACAGCGCCGAGCAGCGGGCCCGGGCCGCTCGGGAGAAGCACGTCGCCGCCGCCGATGGCGCGGTGCTGCGCGCCGACGACCTGATCGCCGGCTACGTCCCCGGAGTCAACATCCTCAACGGGGCCGACCTGTACTGCCACCCCGGCGAGCTGGTCGGAATCATCGGACCCGAACGGGGCCGGCAAGTCGACACTGCTGAAGGCCCTCTTCGGCCTGGTCAAGATCGGGACCGGGACAGTCACCCTGCGCGGCGAGGAGATCACCAACCAGCGCGCCGACACGCTCGTGGCCAAGGGGATCGGCTTCGTGCCGCAGAGCAACAACGTCTTCCCGAGCCTCAGCATCGCCGAGAACCTGCAGATGGGCTGCTACCAGGCCCCGAAGAAGTACACCGAGCGGTTCGACTTCGTCACCGGCATCTTCCCCGCGCTCGGCGAGCGCCGCAACCAGCGCGCCGGATCTCTCTCGGGCGGTGAGCGGCAGATGGTCGCCATGGGCCGGGCCCTGATGATGGAGCCCTCGGTGCTGCTGCTCGACGAGCCGTCGGCCGGGCTGTCCCCCGCCATGCAGGACGAGGTCTTCGTCCAGACCCGCCAGATCAACAAGGCCGGGGTCTCGGTCGTCATGGTCGAGCAGAACGCCGCTCGCTGCCTGCAGATCTGTGACCGGGGCTACGTGCTCGACCAGGGCCGCAACGCCTACACCGCGACCGGACGCGAGCTGGCTCGGGACCCGAAGGTCATCGAGCTCTACCTCGGCACACTGGCCAAGAACACCTGAGCACCGCCCGCCCCCGGCAGCTCGAGCCGGAGGAGCGTCCTCACCGACGAAGAAGGCCCCGGGTGCGATGCACCCGGGGCCTTCTCGTTCGTGTGGAGCGGGCGGGTCAGTCGCCCTGGCCCACGCCCTGCTTGATGAACTCAGGGATGATCTTCTTCGTCTCGTCGAAGGCGATCAGCACGATCGCGTCGGGGTCCTCAGCGGCGAGCTTCTGGACCTCGGCGGTGTAGCTCGAAGCCTCCGGGGAGTAGGTCTGGTAGGAGACCACGTTGCCACCGGCCTGGGTGTAGAAGTCGCGCACGTTCTCCGCGAGCGCCTCGCCGTAGGAGTCCTGGCGGGCCAGGATCGCGACGTTCTGCTTGCCCTCCTGGATCAGGGTGGAGGCCATGACCTGGCCCTGGAGCACGTCGGACGGCGCGGTGCGGAAGTAGAGGCCGCCGTCGGCGTAGGTGTCGAAGGCAGTCGAGGTGTTGGCCGGGGAGATCTCGACGACGCCGGCCGCGGTGATGCGGTCGATGACGCTCAGCGAGACCGACGACGAGGCCGCGCCGACGATGACGTCAGCTCCACCGCGCAACAGCTTGTCGGTCTCCGAGGGCGCGATCAGCGGCGTTCCGTCACCGGAGTCAGCGCTGATGCTCTTGACGTCGGCGCCGTTGACGCCGCCGGCCTTGTTGATGTCCTCGATGGCCAGGTCGACACCTGCAATCTCCGGGGGGCCGAGGAAGGCGAGGTCACCGCTCTGCGGGAGCAGGGTGCCGATGGTCAGCGTGCCGTCGCCCGCGGGGACCGAGCCGCTGATCTGCTGGCTGGACTTGACGTCCTCGGAGTCGGGGATCTCGCCGGTGGTGTAGTCGACAGGAGCGAAGTTGTTGTCCGCGCCGTACTCGAAGAGGCCGATCGTGGCGGCGGAGGGGCTGCCGGTGGAATTCATGTCGATCGGGCCGGAGACACCGTCGTAGTCGATGTCGGTGCCGTCGGCCAGCAGGTCCGAGCACTGCTGGAAGTCCGTGCACTTCTCGCCGTCGATGGTGACGGCGGCCATCTCCTTGCCGACCGCCTTGCCGGAGTCGGCCTCGGCCGCGACCGCCGCCAGCGCCGAGACGATCGTGGCGTCGTAGGACTCGGGGCCGTAGGTGAAGCTCTCCAGCTTGGAGTTGATCCCGAGCAGGCGGTCCTTGAAGTCGTCACCGAGCTCGGCTCCGGGGTAGGTGGCCCTGACCCCTTCGAGAGTGCCCGGGTCGAAGTCCTTGGAGTAGTCGGCGGTGTTGCCGTCGACGAAGTAGAGCTGCATCCCGGCGCTGGTGTCCTCGCTGGGTGAGCTGCTGCTGCTGGAGGAGGTGTCCTCACTGCCGCCGCAGGCGCTCAGGGCGAGGCCGGCCGTGGCGAGCACAGCCACGGTGGCACGTCGGAGATGGATGGGGCGGGTCATGGGACCTCCTGGGAAGGTGCTGGCAGGACGACCTCTCGGGTGGCCGCCCGGAGACGATCTACCGCATGCTAGTGGCCCCGACCTCCGGATCGAGCGACCCACGGGCCCCGGACTCGTCCCGTATCTGAGCTGTGACCTCAGCGGTCCTCAGGGCGTCGTGCCGCCCGGACCGTGGGTCACCACGCCGTCAGCGACCTGGCGCATCGAGAGGCGAAGGTCCATCGCCGTCTTCTGGATCCAGCGAAACGCGTCGGGCTCGCTCAGGTCGAGCTGCTGCTGCAGCACCCCCTTGGCGCGGTCCAGCGCCTTGCGGGTCTCGAGGCGCTCGGTCAGGTCGGCGACCTCGGTCTCGAGCGCGGCGACCTCGCGGTAGCGGCTCATCGCCATCTCGATCGCCGGAACCAGGTCCGACTGCGAGAACGGCTTCACCAGGTAGGCCATCGCGCCGGCCTCCCGAGCCCGCTCGACCAGGTCGCGCTGCGAGAAGGCGGTCAGCATGACCACGGGCGCGATCCGCCGCTCGGCGATCCGCTCGGCGGCCGCGATGCCGT
Source organism: uncultured Actinomycetota bacterium (assembly GCA_963822495.1). Taxonomy (GTDB): domain Bacteria; phylum Actinomycetota; class Actinomycetes; order Propionibacteriales; family Nocardioidaceae; genus Nocardioides. The sequence goes on from CAWGHQ010000006.1 coordinate 433,048, forward strand.
CGAGCACGGGCATCTTGACGTCGAGGATGACCAGGTCCGGGAGCAGCTCCTCGGCCAGCTCGAGCGCCCGGGCGCCGTCCCCTGCCTCGCCCACGACCTCGTAGCCCTCCTCGGCCAACATCTCGGCGAGGTCCATGCGGATGAGCGTCTCGTCCTCGGCGATCACCACCCGACGCGGCGCGGGTCCCTGCGGGCTCGACGACGGCGAGGGTTCGCTCGGGTGCTGGGTCACGAGCAGCAGGCTAGCGGCGCAAGGGCCCGAGAACGGTGTCGGCTAGGGTTCCGGCCGTCGCCCCGGTATCCCAACGGCAGAGGAAGCGGTCTCAAACACCGTCCAGTGTGGGTTCGAGTCCCACCCGGGGCACGTGCGCACGCGACCAGCCCGGACCTGCGCCGCCGCTGCCCTCGCCCTCGCGCTCGCGGCCGGGTGCTCGGGGAGCGACGGACCCGTCGACGAGCCCTCGGCCCCGGCGTCCGGTCCGGTGGAGCGGGCGCGCTGCGTGGTCGCCGACCCCGAGGGGGAGGTGCTGCTCCAGCCGGGCACGGTGCGTGCCGGCCCGCAGGGGCTGCGATTCGATCCACCGACCCTGGCCGACGGGCTCGGGCTCGACGTGGTCGGCCAGTGGGTCGTGCCGTACTCCGGCGCGCCCCACGCCCAGGGCGTGGTCCTGGACTACCCCCCGCTCGACAACGCCGGCATCGCCGACGGGCTCGCCACGTGGAGCGACCGCCGCCCCACCGCGGGGTTGCAGCTGAGGCCCGACGACGGACTCCAGGCGCTGCTGGTCGCCCTCAGGCTCAGCGACCCCGACCGCCTCGGCCACCTCGCCGGCACCACCGTGACCTCCCACAGCCGCGGCACGTCCTTGACGACCTACCAGCAGCCACTGCTGATCAAGCCGCACGGCTCCCCCTGCACCGTCGACGACCCCGACGAGGTCGCCGACTGGTAGCTCCTCAGCCCACGGAGGTCGAGAGCCAGCGCAGCGAGCGAAGCGGTGCGCCCCGCGTCCGACATCCGCAGTTTCACCGGTTCACCGGTGAAACTGCCGCTTCTGCACTGCTGCATCACCGCAGAAGCACTCTGATGGGTGCAGAACTTCGAGGCGCTGCAGGCGCCACGGCGGTCTCGAAGCTGCGCCGAGGCGCCCTCCTCCTCGACCCCGGGTGGCGGGGCCGTCAGGACTGGCGGTAGGCCGGGGCTGCCTCGTTGATGGCGTCGCCCATCCGGTGGATGCGTAGCGCGTTGGTCGAGCCGGGGATGCCGGGGGGGCTCCCGGCGATGATCACGACGAGGTCGCCCTCGTGCACCCGGCCGATGCGCAGCAGCTGCTCGTCGACCTGGCGCACCATCTCGTCGGTGTGGTCGACCTGCGACGTCTTGAAGGTCTCGGTGCCCCAGCTCATCGCCAGCTGGGAGCGGACCCGGGCCTCGGGGGTGAAGGCCAGCAGCGGCACCGAGCTGCGCAGCCGGGAGAATCGGCGCGCCGAGTCGCCGCTCTGGGTGAAGGCGACCACGAAGCGGGCCTCGACCCGGCGGGCGACCTCCTCGGCCGCCTTGGCGATCACACCGCCGCGGGTGTGGGGGTCCCAGTCGACCAGGCGGAAGCTGCCGAGCTGCTCGCGCTCGTGGGCGTGCGACTCGGTGGCGATGATGATGCGGGCCATGGTCTCGACCACGTGCACGGGGTGCTCCCCCACGCTGGTCTCACCCGAGAGCATCACCGCGTCGGCCCCGTCGAGGACGGCGTTGGCGACGTCGCTGGCCTCGGCGCGCGTCGGCGAGGGGCTGGTGATCATGGACTCCAGCATCTGGGTGGCCACGATGACGGGCTTGGCGTTCAGTCGCGCCTTCTCGACCACCTGCTTCTGCAGGAACGGGACGTCCTCGAGCGGGCACTCCACCCCGAGGTCACCGCGGGCGACCATGAAGGCGTCGAAGGCCGCGACGACCTCGTCGAGGTTCTCGATGGCCTGCGGCTTCTCGATCTTGGCGATGATGGGCAGGTGGATGCCCTCCTCGTCCATGATCGCGCGCACGTCGGCGGCGTCCTTGGCGTCGCGCACGAACGACAGTGCGATGAAGTCGACGCCGAGGTGCAGGGCGAAGCGCAGGTCGGCGACATCCTTCTCCGAGAGCGCCGGCACCGAGACCGCCACCCCGGGCAGGTTGATGCCCTTGTGGTTGCTGACGGTCCCCGCCACCAGCACGTCACAGGTCACGTCGTCGCCCTCGACGCCGGTGACCCGCAGCCGGACCTTGCCGTCGTCGATGAGGATCGGATCGCCCACGCCGACGTCGCCCGGCAGGCCGGCGTAGGTCGTGGAGGCCACCTCGGAGTCGCCGGGCACCGCGCGCGTGGTGATCGTCCACTGCTGCCCGCGGCGCAACGCGACCGGTCCGTCGTCGAACGTGCCGAGCCGGATCTTGGGCCCTTGGAGGTCGGCCAGGATCCCGACCCCGTGGCCGCTGGCGTCGGAGGCCGCCCGTACCCGGCGGTAGGACTCGGCGTGGTCGGCGTGGTCGCCGTGGCTCATGTTCAGCCGCGCCACGTCCATGCCGGCGTACACCAGCTCGCGGATCCTCCGCTCGCTGCTCGTCGCCGGACCCAGGGTGCACACGATCTTTGCTCTCCGCACCCGAGGAGCCTACGGGTTCACACCACCAGGGGGCGCTCGGTGGGACGGATCGGCGAGGGCAGCCTCGTCGAACCGGTCAGGAAGGCGTCGACCGCCGAGGCCGCCGCGCGGCCCTCGGCGATCGCCCACACGATGAGCGACTGACCCCGGCCGGCGTCCCCGGCCACGAAGACCCCCGGCACCGAGGTGGCGTAGGAGTCATTGCGCACGATGTTGCCGCGGTCGTCGAGGTCGACGGCGAGGTCCTCCACGAGGCCCGGCTTCTCCGGCCCGACGAAGCCCATGGCGAAGAGCACGAGGTCGGCGGGGACCTCCCGCTCGCTGCCGTCGACCTCGCTCAGGCGGCCCTCCTCGAAGACCACGTCGACCAGTCGCAGCGCCCGCACCCGGCCACGGTCGTCGCTGAGGAAGGCCTTGGTCGAGACCGCGTAGACGCGGTCGCCGGCCTCCTCGTGCGCCGAGGAGACCCGGAAGGTCATCGGGTAGGTCGGCCAGGGCTGACCGGCCGGACGGTCCTGAGGCGGTTCGGGCATGATCTCGAGCTGCGTGATCGAGGCCGCGCCCTGACGGGTGGAGGTGCCCAGGCAGTCCGCCCCGGTGTCCCCTCCGCCGATGATGATGACGTGCTTGCCCTCGGCGGTGATCTGGTCCTCGACCGTGGCGCCGAGCGCGACCCGGTTGGCCTGGGGCAGGAACTCCATCGCCTGGTGGATGCCTTGGAGCTCGCGGCCCTCGGCGCCGAGGTCGCGCGGGTCGGTGGAGCCCAGCGCCAGCACCACCGCGTCGTAGCGCTCCCGCAGCTGCGTCGCCCCGAGGTCCCGGCCGACGTCGACCCCGGCCCGGAAGACCGTGCCCTCACGACGCATCTGGTCGACACGACGATCGAGGTGCTTCTTCTCCATCTTGAACTCGGGGATGCCGTAGCGCAGCAGGCCGCCGATGTCGTCGGCGCGCTCGTAGACCGCCACGGTGTGGCCGGCCCGCGTCAGCTGCTGGGCGGCGGCCAGGCCGGCCGGCCCGGAGCCGACGACGGCCACCGTGCGCCCCGAGAGCCACTCCGGTGGCTGGGGCCGCACCAGGCCGCTCTCCCAGGCCCGGTCGATGATCGAGACCTCGACGTTCTTGATCGTCACCGGGTCCTGGTTGATGCCCAGCACGCAGGCGGTCTCGCACGGCGCTGGGCAGAGCCGCCCGGTGAACTCCGGGAAGTTGTTCGTCGCGTGCAGCCGCTCGATCGCGCCCGACCAGTCGTCGCGCCAGACCAGGTCGTTCCACTCCGGGATGATGTTGCCCAGCGGACAGCCCTGGTGGCAGAAGGGGATCCCGCAGTCCATGCAGCGTCCGGCCTGCGGCGTGATGATGGGCAGGAGCGCGCGGCCGACCCCGTCGGGGTAGACCTCGGACCAGTCGTGGATCCGCTCCTCCACCGGACGCCGGGGCGCCGACTCGCGGCCGTGCTTGAGGAATCCCTTGGGGTCAGCCATGAAGTGCCTCCATCATCGCGGTCGCGATCTCCTGGTCGTCGAGTCCGTCGGCCTCGGCCTTGGCCTTGGCCTCCATCACGACCCGGTAGTCGCGGGGGACGACCTCGGTGAAGCGGGTCAGCGAGGTCTCCCAGTCGTCGAGCAGCTCCTGCGCGACACTCGAGCCGGTCTCCTCGAGGTGGGTGCGCACCAGCCACTCCAGCTCGCGGGCGGCGTCGGCGGTGACCGGCCCCAGCTCGACGAGGCCCTTGTTGACGCGGAAGTCGAGCAGGTCGAGCACCCAGGCCACTCCACCGGACATGCCGGCGGCGACGTTGCGCCCCGTGGGGCCCAGCACGGCCACCCGGCCACCGGTCATGTACTCGCAGGCGTGGTCGCCGACGCCCTCGGTCACCGCCCAAGCACCGGAGTTGCGCACGGCGAAGCGCTCCCCCACGCCGCCACGGATGAAGATCTCGCCCGAGGTCGCCCCGTAGCCGATCACGTTGCCCGCGATGATCTGCTCGTTGGCGTTGAACCGGGCCGCCCGGTCGGGCCGGACCACGATCCGTCCGCCGGAGAGACCCTTGCCGACGTAGTCGTTGGCATCCCCCTCGAGCCGGAGGGTCATCCCGTGCGGCACGAACGCACCGAAGGACTGGCCCGCGGAGCCCAGGAAGGTAAGGTCGATGGTGCCCTCGGGCAGGCCCTCGGCGCCGTAGCGCTTGGTGACCTCGTGGCCCAGGATCGTGCCGACGGTGCGGTTGACGTTGCGGACGCTCACCTGGGCGCGGACCGGCTCCCCCCGCTCGAGGGCGTCCTGCGCCAGCGGCAGCAGCTCGGTCATGTCCAGGGAGCGCTCCAGTCCGTGCCGCTGGGCCTGGGTGTTGCGCCGGTCCTGGCCCGCGAAGTGGCTGTAGTCCGGCACGTGGAGGACCGGGGTGAGATCCAGGCCCGAGGCCTTCCAGTGGTCGACCGCGCGTGCGGTGTCGAGCGAGCCGGCCTGGCCGATGGCCTCGTCGAGGCTGCGGAAGCCGAGCTCGGCGAGCAGCTCGCGGACCTCCTCGGCGATGTAGGTGAAGAAGTTGACGATGTAGTCGGCCTTGCCGGTGAAGCGCTCGCGCAGCACCGGGTTCTGGGTCGCCACCCCGACCGGGCAGGTGTCGAGGTGGCACACGCGCATCAGGATGCAGCCCGAGACCACCAGCGGCGCCGTCGCGAACCCGTACTCCTCGGCTCCGAGGAGCGCCGCCACGACCACGTCCCGCCCGGTCTTGAGCTGACCGTCGGCCTGCACGACGATCCGGTCGCGCAGACCGTTGAGCAGCAGCGTCTGCTGGGTCTCGGCGAGGCCGAGCTCCCACGGGCCCCCGGCGTGCTTGAGCGAGGTCAGCGGAGCCGCTCCGGTGCCGCCGTCGTGGCCGGAGATGAGCACGACGTCGGCGTGGGCCTTGGAGACCCCTGCCGCGACCGTGCCGACCCCTACCTCGGCGACGAGCTTGACGTGGACCCGCGCCGAGGGGTTGGCGTTCTTGAGGTCGTGGATGAGCTGGGCGAGGTCCTCGATGGAGTAGATGTCGTGGTGCGGCGGCGGGCTGATCAGGCCCACGCCGGGCGTGGAGTGCCGGGTGGTGGCCACCCACGGGTAGACCTTGTTGCCGGGCAGCTGTCCGCCCTCGCCGGGCTTGGCGCCCTGGGCCATCTTGATCTGGATGTCGTCGGCGTGGGTGAGGTACTCCGAGGTCACCCCGAAGCGCCCCGACGCGACCTGCTTGATCGCGCTGCGTCGCTCGGGGTCGTGCAGCCGGTCGCTGTCCTCGCCGCCCTCGCCGGTGTTCGACTTGGCGCCGAGACGGTTCATCGCCACGGCCAGGGTCTCGTGGGCCTCCTGGCTGATCGACCCGTAGGACATGGCGCCGGTGGAGAAGCGCTTGACGATCTCGGAGACGGGCTCGACCTCGTCGAGCGGGACGGGGTCGCGACCGGCGCTCGCGGCGTCCTTGAAGCGGAACAGCCCGCGCAGCGTCATCAGCCGTTCGGCGTGCTCGTCGACGCGGGAGGTGTACTGCTTGAAGACGTCGTAGCGACCGGTGCGGGTCGCGTGCTGGAGGCGGAAGACGGTCTCGGGGTCGAAGAGGTGGGGCTCGCCCTCGCGTCGCCACTGGTACTCACCCCCGATCGCCAGCTCGCGGTGCGCGGGGGCGATCCCGCCGCGGGGATAGGCGGTCGCATGACGGAGTGCGACCTCCTCGGCGATCACGTCGAGGCCGATGCCGCCGAGCTTGGAGGTGGTGCCGGTGAAGTAGCGGTCCACGAGGTCCTGCGCGAGGCCGAGCGCCTCGAAGATCTGCGCCCCGGTGTAGGAGGCCACGGTCGAGACACCCATCTTCGACATCACCTTCAGCACACCCTTGCCGAGCGAGGTGACCAGGTTGGCCACCGCCTGGTCGGGGTCGGCCCGGACGTAGTAGCCCTCGCGGGCGAGGTCCTCGACCGACTCCATGGCCAGGTAGGGGTTCACCGCGGCCGCCCCGAACCCGACCAGGAGCGCGACGTGGTGCACCTCGCGGACGTCGCCGGCCTCGACGAGCATGCCGACCTGGGTGCGGGTCTTCTCCCGCACGAGGTGGTGGTGGACCGCACCGGTCAGCAGCAGCGACGGGATCGGTGCGAGCTCGGCGGTGGAGTGACGGTCGGAGAGCACGATGATCCGGGCCCCGTCGGCGATCGAGGCGCTGACCTCGGCGCAGATCTCCTCGATCCGGGCCGCCATGGCCTCCCCGCCACCCTCGACGGCGTAGAGACCGCGGGAGACGTGGGTGACGAAGCCGGGCATGTCGCCGTCACGGTTGATGTGACGGATCTTGGCGAGGTCGTCGTTGTTGATCACCGGGAAGGGCAGCACCACCTGGCGGCACGAGGCCGCCTGCGGCTCCAGCAGGTTCGACTCCGGGCCGATGCTGCCGTTCAGGGAGGTCACCAGCTCCTCGCGGATCGCGTCCAGCGGAGGATTGGTGACCTGGGCGAAGAGCTGGCTGAAGTAGTCGAAGAGCAGCCGCGGCTTGTCGGAGATCGCCGCCACGGGGGTGTCGGTGCCCATCGAGCCGATCGGCTCCGCGCCGGCGTTGGCCATCGGCGTCAGCAGGACCCGCAGCTCCTCCTCGGTGTAGCCGAAGATCTGCTGGCGGCGGGTCACCGAGGCGTGGGTGTGCACGATGTGCTCGCGCTCGGGCACGTCCTTGAGGTGCACGAGCCCGGAGTGGAGCCACTCGCCGTAGGGATGCTCGGCAGCCAGGTCGCCCTTGATCTCCTCGTCCTCGACGATGCGGTGCTCCTCGGTGTCGACCAGGAACATCCGACCGGGCTGGAGCCGACCCTTCCGCACGATCGTGGCCGGGTCGAGGTCGAGCACGCCGACCTCGGAGGCCAGGACCACGAGGCCGTCCTCGGTGACCCAGTAGCGCGAGGGGCGCAGGCCGTTGCGGTCCAGCACGGCGCCGATCTGCGAGCCGTCGGTGAACACGACACAGGCCGGACCGTCCCAGGGCTCCATGACCGTGGAGTGGAACTCGTAGAAGTCGCGCTGGGCCTGGTCCATCTCGGTGTGGTTCTCCCACGCCTCGGGGATCATCATCAGCACGGCGTGGGGCAGCGAGCGTCCGCCGATGTGGAGCAGCTCGAGGACCTCGTCGAAGGAGGCCGAGTCCGATGCGCCGGGGGTGCAGATCGGGAAGACCCGGTCGAGGTCGCCCGGGATGAGGTCTGAGGCCAGCAGCGCCTCCCGGGCCCGCATCCAGTTGCGGTTGCCCATCACGGTGTTGATCTCGCCGTTGTGGGCGATGAACCGGAACGGGTGCGACAACGGCCAGCTGGGGAAGGTGTTGGTGGAGAAGCGCGAGTGCACGACGGCCATCGCCGAGGCGACCCGCTCGTCGAGGAGGTCCGGGAAGAAGTGGTCGAGCTGGTCGGTGGTCAGCATCCCCTTGTAGACCAGGGTCCGCGAGGACAGCGAGGGGAAGTAGACCTCGGACTCGCGCTCGGCGCGCTTGCGCAGCACGAAGCAGAGCCGCTCCAGCGCCATGCCGGTGATCCGCTGCCCCGCACCGGCCAGGAAGAGCTGGGAGAAGACGGGCATGACGCCGCGGGCCGTGCTGCCCAGCACGTCGGGCTCGGTGGGGACGTCCCGCCAGCCGAGGACCGCGAGACCCTCCTCCGCGGCGATGGCGGCGATCTGCTCACGGGCGCTCTCGACCTGCTCCGGGCCGCCGGGCAGGAACGCCGTGCCGACGGCGTACGCGCCGACCGGGGGCAGGGTGACGCCGGACTCCGCGGTGACCTCGCGCAGGAACAGGTCGGGCACCTGCAGCAGGATCCCGGCACCGTCGCCGGAGTTCGGCTCGGCGCCGGCGGCGCCACGGTGGTCGAGGTTGCGCAGGGCGGTGAGCGCCTTGGCCACGATGTCGTGGCTGGCCTCGCCGGTCAGGGTGGCCACGAACGCGACACCACAGGCGTCGTGCTCGAAGGCCGGGTCGTAGAGGCCCTGGGCCGGCGGGAAGGCGTGCGAGGAGGGCACCGAGGGATCTCCCGTCGTCGTGCGGATCGTGCGGGGACAGACCGGATCGAGACGGCCATCGGCGCACAGGACGACGTTGGCCCACGCGGACGCTCAGATTACCACCGCCGCTCAGGGCTCCGGGCTGGTGGACTCGTCCCTGGACTCGGCACCGGACCCGGCGGGCGGCACGGCGGGCGCGTTCGGCGGGCGCCCGGTCGTGTGGTCGGGGTCGTGCTCGGGGCCGCGGCCCTCGTCGTAGACCGAGGTCTCGCGCCCGGGGTGACGGCGGGTGACCAGCACGAAGTAGGCCGTCGCCACCGAGAAGAGCACGATCGAGGTCCACACGTTGAGCCGCAGGCCGAGGACGTCGTTGAGCTCGACGTCGTCGATGCGCAGGTTCTCGATCCAGCCGCGGCCCAGGGTGTAGCTCATCACGTAGAGCGCCACCACCCGGCCGTGACCGAGGCGGAAGCGCCGGTCGACCCACACGACGAGGGTGAACGCGGCCAGGTTCCACAGGCACTCGTAGAGGAACGTCGGGTGGAACACCGTGCCGGCCGTCAGGTCAAGGGCGGACCCGGCCCCCGGGGGCCACCGGGACGGGTCGATCTCCAGACCCCACGGCAGCGTCGTCGGGGAGCCGTAGAGCTCCTGGTTGAACCAGTTGCCCCACCGACCCAGCGCCTGGGCCACCAGGACGCCGGGCGCCATCGCGTCGAGCACCGGGAGCAGCTTGATGCCCTTGCGGCGGGCCCCGATGACCACCCCGAGCGCCCCCAGCGCGATCGCCCCCCAGATGCCCAGGCCGCCGCGCCACACGTAGAGGGCCGCGACCGGGTCCTGGCCGTCCCCGAAGTAGAGGCCCGCGTCGGTGATCACGTGGTAGAGCCGCCCGCCGACCAGACCGAACGGGACCGCCCACACCGCGAGGTCGGAGATCTCCCCCGGGCGTCCGCCCCGGGCCACCCAGCGACGCTCACCGATCCAGATCGCGACCACGATGCCCGCGATGATGCACAGGGCGTAGCCGCGGATCGGGAGCGGTCCGAGGTTCCAGATCCCGTCGGACGGGCTGGGGATGGACTGGCTGGTCACCAGCTGGCTCAGCTGGCCCAGCTGGCTCAGCTGGACGGACAGGACGTTCACGTCGCAGGCCTCTCCTCGAGGGTCGGGGCACTCACCCGGAGGTCAGCAGGGTGTGGATGTCGGCCGCGTACTGGCGTGCCGTGGTCTCCTGGGGCCAGTACAGGGGCACCTCGTCGTCGGGGTCGATGGCCAGCACCTGGGTGGAGTGGGTGACGTCGTAGCCGCCGCTGGCCAGCCTCTCGCCCTTCTCGATCGCCACGGCCATGGTGGAGCCGACCTGGGAGATCGACTCCAGGTCGCCGCCGAGGCCGACGAACGAGGGGTCGAGGTGGTCGAGGTAGCGACGCAGCGACGCCGGGGTGTCGCGGGCGGGGTCGGTGGTGATGTAGACGACCTGGACCTGGTCGCGGTCGCTGTCGTCGAGCTGCTGCATGGCCGAGGCCAGGGAGGACATCACCACCTGGCAGATGTCGGGGCAGTTCGTGTAGCCGTAGAAGACCAGCGTCAGGCGGGCGTCGGTGTCCTCGGTGAGCGAGAACGGCTCCTCGGAGGTGTCGACCAGAGCGGTGCCGTCGACCTGGTACGGGTTCTGGAGCACCTGACCGGCGAAGGGGGCGTCGTCGCCGGAGGCCTGGGAGCAGCCCGCGGTGACCAGGGCGAGGGTCAGCAGGGCCGCGACCCGTCCGGCCACCGCGCGCCTAGCCATCGACGCACCCCGGCGGCAAGGTCCTCGGTCAGGGCACCGAGCGCACGCAGCCCGGCCGCACGGTCGTCCGGGTGGTCCAGCAGCACCCGGACGAAGGCGGACCCGACGATGACGCCGTCGGCGTAGGCGGCGACCTCGGCGGCCTGGGCGCCGTCGCCCACGCCGAGCCCCACCCCGACCGGCAGGTCGGTGACCTGGCGCACCCGGGCCACGAGCGGGCCGGCGAGGTCGCTGGTGGTGGCTCGGGCGCCGGTGACGCCCATGACGGCGGTGGCGTAGACGAAGCCTCGGCAGGAGGCGGCGGTCATCGCCAGCCGGGCGTCGGTCGAGGACGGCGAGACCAGGAAGACCTTGTCGAGGTCGTGCTCGTCGGCGGCCGCGATCCACTCGGGCGCGTAGTCCGGCGTGAGGTCGGGCGTGATCAGGCCGGCGCCCCCGGCGGAGGCCAGGTCGGCGGCGAAGCGGGCTGGGCCGTAGCGCTCGACGGGGTTCCAGTAGGTCATCACCAGGGTCGGCGTCCCGGTCGCCGCCACGACCTCGACCGTCCGCAGGACGTCACGGGTCCGGACGCCGTTCTCGAGGGCCTGCTGGGCCGCGGCCTGGATCGTCGGGCCGTCCATCACGGGGTCGCTGTAGGGCAGGCCGATCTCGATCACGTCGCAGCCGCCCTCGACCATCACCCGCAGCGCCGCGATCGAGCCCTCGACGTCGGGGAACCCGGCAGGGAGGTAGCCCACCAGCGCCGAGCGACCCTCGGCGCGGGCGGCCGCGAAGGCCGTGGCGACGCGGGCACCCGTCTGCTCGTCGCTCATCCGACAGGGTCCGCGGTCACCGCGTCGGGGTCGCCGAGGCGGAACCACTCGATCGCCGTCTGCATGTCCTTGTCGCCGCGACCCGAGAGGTTGATCAGCACGGTGGCCTCGGGCCCCTTCTCGGCGGCCAGGCGCTCGGCCACCCGCATGGCGCCCGCGATGGCGTGCGCCGACTCGATGGCCGGGATGATCCCCTCCGTGCGGGTCAGCATCGCCATGGCCTCCATCGTCTCCGCGTCGGTGACGGGGAGGTAGGTGGCCCGGCCGGTGGCCGCGAGGTGGGCGTGCTGGGGGCCGACACCGGGGTAGTCCAGACCCGCCGAGATCGAGTGCGAGTCGACGGTCTGACCGTCGTCGTCCTGCAGCACGTAGGTGCGCGCGCCGTGCAGCACGCCCCGTCCCCCGCCGGCGATGGTCGCGGCGTGCCGCGCGGTGTCGATGCCCTCGCCACCGGCCTCGAAGCCGTAGATCGCGACGTCCTCGTCGTCGAGGAAGGCCGTGAACAGCCCGATCGCGTTCGAGCCGCCGCCGACACAGGCGGCGATCGCGTCGGGCAGGACGCCGTAGCGCTCCAGGCACTGGGCGCGGGCCTCGTCCCCGATGCCGCGGGTGAAGTCGCGGACCATGCTCGGGAACGGGTGCGGACCGGCCGCGGTGCCGAAGAGGTAGGCGGTGTGGTCGACGCTGGCCACCCAGTCGCGCATCGCCTCGTTGATCGCGTCCTTGAGCGTCGCCGTGCCGGACTCGACCGGCACCACGGTGGCGCCGAGCAGGTGCATCCGAGCGACGTTGAGGGCCTGGCGCCGGGTGTCGACCGCGCCCATGTACACGGTGCAGTCGAGACCGAAGTACGCCGCGGCGGTGGCGCTGGCCACCCCGTGCTGCCCGGCGCCGGTCTCGGCGATGACGCGCTGCTTGCCCATCCGACGGGTCAGGAGGGCCTGGCCCATCACGTTGCGGATCTTGTGGGCCCCGGTGTGGTTGAGGTCCTCCCGCTTGAGCAGGACGCGGCAGCCCACCCGCTCGGAGAGTCGTCGCGCCTCGTAGAGCGCGCTGGGGACGCCGGCGTAGTCGCGCAGGACGTCGTGGAACTCCGCCACGAAGGCCGGGTCGGCCATGGCCTCGCGCCAGGCGGCATCGAGCTCGTCGAGCGCGGCGGTGAGCGCCTCGGGCATGAAGCGGCCACCCCAGCCCTGCTCGGGGCCGCCGAACCAGCCCTGTGCGTCGGCGTTCCAGCGGGTCTCGGCGATCGTCATCGAGCGGCTCCAGTCGGTGCGTCGGCCAGGGGTGGGTGACCGGCCCCAGGAAGGTGTCCAGCCCCAGGAAGGTGTCCGGCCCCAGGAAGGTGTCCAGTCAGGGCGGCGACGGCGGTGCGGGGGGCACCGTCGCGCACGAGCGCCTCGCCCACGAGCACCACCCGCGCGCCGAGCGCGACGTAGCGCTCGACGTCGGCCGGTCCGGTGATCCCGGACTCGGCCACGAGCACCCGGTCGGCCGGCAGCTGCGGTGCGAGCCGCTCGAAGGCCGTCGGGTCGACGGCCAGGGTCCTCAGGTCGCGGGCGTTGATGCCGACCAGCTCGGCGCCCAGGACCTCGGCACGCTCGGCCTCGGCCTCGTCGTGGACCTCGACCAGCACGGTCAGTCCGAGGTCGACCGCACGATCGTGCAGGCGGTGCAGGGTGGCGTCGTCGAGGGCGGCCACGATCAGCAGCGCCAGGTCGGCGCCGGCCGCGCGGGTCTCGAGCAGCTGGTAGTCGGTGACGACGAAGTCCTTGCGCAGCACCGGGGTGTCGACCGCGGCCCGCACGGCGTGCAGGTCGGCGAGGCTGCCGCCGAAGCGGCGCTCCTCGGTGAGCACGCTGATCGCCGCAGCGCCCCCGGCGGCGTACTGCGCGGCGAGCCGGGCGGGGTCGGGGATGGCGGCGAGGTCGCCCTTGCTGGGGCTGCGTCGCTTGACCTCCGCGATCACGCTCGAGCCGGGCGCCCGGAAATGCGGCATCGGGTCGCGCGGCGCCGGAGCATCGGCCACCAGGGCCGCGAGCTCACGGGCGGGGACCTGCGCCTCGCGCCGGGCCAGGTCGGTCCGGACGCCGGCGACGATGTCGTCCAGCACGGACATGCGGACCTCCGGGTCAGGACTGGCAGGGACGGGATGGGTGGGATGGGGACTCCCCCGAGTGTCCCACGGGCAGGAAGCCACCCTCCCCCCGTGGGAGGGTGCCGGCCGACCTTGCCCTGGGCTCAGTGGTCGGTGTGCAGGCCCATCTTGTCCATCACGACGAACGCCACTGCGCTGAGCACGCCGATGCCGACCCCGACCCAGAAGATCGGCATGTTGATCGGGTCGAACATGAGGCCCAGGCCGCCCACGACGAAGCCCACCAGGGCGATCACGACCGCCGTCCACGCGGCAGGGGTGTTGCCGTGGCCAGTCTCGGACATGGGGTCTCCTTGCTCGGGGCGGTCGCGCTCGCGTCGGTCGGGCAGGAGAAGTCTAGGGGGACGGGCTCACGCGGTCGGGTCGCGGCCCTGGTCGATCGACTTCCACAGGTCGAGGTTCTCGACCGGCTGCTGGCCGGCGGCCGGGGCGGCGTCGCCAGGGGCGTCGTAGCGGCGTCCCATCTCGGGCCACGAACCGACCCGGACCACGGCCACCAGGGCCGGCACGACGGCCAGGGCCGCCAGGGCCAGGGCGACGACGTACCAGGGGCTCACCGCGAGGTCGGCATCGACACCGGCCGCCTCGGCACCGGCTCGCAGCGACTCCCGCAGCTGCCACCAGCCTGCGACGGTCGCGGACAGGGCGCCCAGGGCCGAGACCAGACCGAGCACGGCGACCCCCCGGCGCACAGCGCGGCGGGTGACCAGGACCACGCCCCAGGCGGCCAGCGCGACCAGGGCGAGCGTGAACGCCAGCGGCACCTGGGGCGCCTGGTCGAGGGCGCTCGGCGGCAGGGGCACCGAGGACGTCTCGGCCGGCGAGAGGCTCATCCAGCGCTGGTCGGCGGCCACGGCGGTCAGAGCGGTACTCGCCACGCCGAGCAGCACGACCGGGGCGGCCCGGGGGTGCCGGGCCGGGTCAGCCACGGGGCCTCGACGCGAGCAGGTCGGCGTCGAAGCAGGTGCGCTCACCGGTGTGGCAGGCGACGCCGACCTGGTCCACCCGGACCAGGAGCGTGTCGCCGTCGCAGTCCAGGCGCACCTCGCGCACGTGCTGGAGGTGCCCGGAGGTCTCGCCCTTGACCCAGTACTGCTCACGCGAGCGGCTCCAGTAGGTGGCCAGCCCGGTGCTGAGCGTCCGGTGAAGCGCCTCGTCGTCCATCCAGCCGAGCATCAGCACCTCGCCCGTGTCGTGCTGCTGCACCACGGCCGGCACCAGCCCGACGGAGTCGGCGCCGGTGCGCTTGAGCCGCGCCGCGAGGTCGGGGTCCAGGGAGCTCACCGTCCCAGTATCCGCGCCGGTGGGTGGCCCCGGCGGCTGGGTCCACCCGATGTCGTAGCGCCGCTCTGCGGACGCTGTCAATGGTGGCGGCCCTGCTGGGAGACCCAGGACGCGTGCAGGCCGGCGTAGACGCCGCCGGGCTCGGCGAGCAGCTCGCGGTGAGAGCCGCGCTGGACGATGCGGCCCTGGTCGACGACGACGACCTCCTGGGCGTTCTCGGCCGTCGAGAGCCGGTGGGCGATCGTCACCGAGGTACGACCGGACATCAGTCTCTCCAGGGCCCGGCCGATGCGCATCTCGAGCGCGGGGTCGACCGCGCTGGTGGCCTCGTCGAGCACGAGCAGGTCGGGGTCGGCGAGCTGGGCGCGCAGGAGCGCCACGAGCTGACGCTCGCCGGCCGAGAGCGCCTCGCCCCGCTGGCCCACCCGGGTCCTCGTCCCGGCCGGGAGCGCAGCGAGCCAGTCGCCGAGGCCGAGCTCGTCGGCGCCGGCCAGGATGTCGCTCTCGGTGGCCTCCAGCCGTCCGTAGCGGAGGTTCGCGGCGATCGTGTCGTCGAAGAGGAACCCCTCCTGGGGCACGAGCACGACGCTGCTGCGCAACGAGGCCTGGTCGATGTCGCGCAGGTCGACCCCGTCGAGGAGCACCCGGCCGCCGGAGGGGTCCATCAACCGGGTGAGCAGCTTGGCCACCGTGGACTTGCCGGACCCGGTCTCACCGACGACGGCCACCCGGCGGCCGGCCTCGATGACCAGGTCGACGTCGTGGAGCACCGGCGGACCGCCGGGATAGGCGAACCCGACCCGCTCGAAGCGGACGTCGAGAGGCCCGCGCGGCAGGCGCCGACCCTGGTGGCCGGGATCGACCAGGTCGGCGGGGGTGTCGAGGATCCCGATCACGCGGCGCCAGCCGGCGATGGCCAGCTGGGCGTCGGTGAGGATCTGGGTGCCGATCTGGACCGGACCCACGAAGAGCGAGACGAGGAAGGCGAAGGCCAGCACCCGCCCCGCGGTGATGTCGCCGGCCAGCCCGAGCCGCACCCCGATGATGATCACCCCGGCGTTGGCCAGGCCGGCGGAGAGGCCGCCGAGGGAGAACGAGAACGCGGTGAAGCCCTGGGCCCGCACGCTGGCGGCCTGGTGGGTGGCGATGGCCTCGTCGATGCGGGCCTGGGTGCGGTCCTGGACGGCGTAGGCCCGCACGACGGCCGCACCGACGACGGGCTCGGAGATGGCCGACAGCATCACCCCGACCTGACGACGCACGACGCCGTAGGCCAGCGAGAGCCGGCGCTGGAAGTAGCGCAGGGACACGAACAGCGGAGCGAAGCAGACCCAGACCACCAGCGTGAGCTGCCAGGAGTAGACCGCCATCACCACGGTGGCGACCAGCACCTGCCCGACACTGACCACGAAGAGCAGTCCGCCGAACACGAGGAACTGACTGACCTGGTCGACGTCGCTGGTCACGCGGGAGACCAGCGCCCCGCGACGCTCGGTGTCCTGGGTCAGGAGCGGCAGCTCGTGGACGTGGCGGAAGGCCTTGATGCGCAGCGTGGCGAGCCCGCGCTCGGAGGTCGTGAAGAGGCGTCGGGTCATCGCGTAGGAGGCCCAGCTGGTCGCCACGACGGCCAGGCCGGCCAGCAGGGTCAGCAACGTGGTGGAGGAGACGTCGACGCCGCCCTCGCCGGCCAGGCCCCGGTCGAGGGTCTGCTGGACCGCGACCGGCACGACGACCTGGCCCACCGAGGCCAGCACGGCCAGCGCGAGCGTGCCGCGCAGGCCCTCGCGCAGCTCGGGCGAGTGGCCGATGCCGCGCCGGATGGTCTCGAGGGCCGGGATCTCCTCGCCGGTGACCATCGTGCTCATGGCGTGCTCATGGCGTGCTCATGGCGTGCTCACGGGGTGCTCGCCGTCGGCCTGCTCGTAGGCGTTGACCAGGCCGGCGTAGGCGGGGTTGCGCGCCAGCAGGTCGCGGTGGGTGCCGCGGTCGGCGACCGTTCCGTCGGCCAGGTAGAGGACCTCGTCGGCCAGCGCGATGGTGGCCTTGCGGTAGGCCACCACGACGAGGGTGGTGGCAGCGCCGGTGCCCTCACGCAGCGCGGCGAGGATGCGTCCCTCGACCTCGGGGTCGACCGCGGAGGTGGCGTCGTCGAGGACCAGCAGCCGCGGGTCACGGACCAGCGCGCGGGCCAGGGAGAGCCGCTGTCGCTGGCCCCCGGACAGGGTCGTGCCGCGTTCGCCGAGGCGCGCGTCGAGCCCGTGGGGCAGGGCGGCGACGAACCCGTCGGCCTGCGCCACGCGGAGGGCCTCCCAGACCCGCGCGTCGTCGACGGCGAGACCGAGCGCGACGTTGCCGCGCACGGTGTCGTCGAAGAGGAAGGCGGTCTGGGGCACGACCGCCGTGGTCGCGGCGAGCTCGCCGGCGGCCAGGTCGCGCAGGTCGACGCCGTCGAGCAGGATCCGTCCGGCGTCGGGGTCGACGAGCCGGGACAACAGCGAGGTCAGGGTGCTCTTGCCCGAGGCGGTGGCGCCGACCACGGCCACGGTGCGGCCGGGGTCGACCTCGAAGCTGACCTGGCGCAGCACGGGCTGGGCCGGTTCGTGGGCGTAGGACAGCGACTCG
Organism: uncultured Actinomycetota bacterium; assembly: GCA_963822495.1. Taxonomy (GTDB): domain Bacteria; phylum Actinomycetota; class Actinomycetes; order Propionibacteriales; family Nocardioidaceae; genus Nocardioides. The sequence continues at coordinate 450,374 of CAWGHQ010000006.1, forward strand.
ACCGCCAAGCTGGGCACCGGCCGCGCCGCGCGGCGCCGCAGCGAGCCCGTAGGTCATCTCGCCGGTGGCCTCGATCACGCTGGTCACCCGGCGGTGGCCCACCACGCTGCGCGGGAACTCCCCCAGCACCCAGCCCAGGGAGCGGATCGGGAACGAGACGATCGTGAGCAGGTAGGCGATGGTCACGACGTCGCCCGGTGCGGTCGCGCCCGAGAGCACCCGGGAGACGCCCACGGTGAGGACCACCAGCACCCCGAGGCTGGGCAGGGCGGCCAAGGTCGGGTCGAAGGCGGCGCGGATCCGGCCCACCCTGATGTTGGTGTCGCGCAGCTCGTGGGCCTTCGCGGCGAACCGGGCCGTCTCCTGCGGCTCGCGGCCGAGGGTCTTGACCACCATGGCACCGTCGAACGACTCGTGCGCGACCTCGCTGAGCTGGGCGCGCAGCTGCTGGGCCCGGGTCGCCCAGCCCTGCGCGCGGCGCTGGTAGACGATGTTGGTCACGATGACGGCGGGGAAGACGAGCAGGCCGACCACGGCCAGGACGACGTCGGCCAGGAACATCTGGACCACGGCGATCACCATCATCGCCACGGTCCCGACCGCCATCGGCAGCGGCGCGATCGGGCTCCAGGCGGCCTCGACGTCGGAGTTGGCGTTGGAGAGCAGCTCGCCGGTGGGGTGTCGCTGGTGCCAGGCGAGCGGGAGACGGAGGTACTGCCGCGTCACGGCGCGACGGCTGCTGGCCTGCATGCGGTACTGCATGATCCCGGCTCCGAGCCGGCGGGCCACGATGCCGACGGCTCGCAGGACCGCGACGCCGACGAAGAGCGCCAGCACCGCCCAGAGCAGGCGAGGTTCGACCTCGCCCGTGGCGAAGGACGGCAGCACCACGTGGTCGGTGGCCCAGCCCAGCACCCAGGCGTCGGCGACGGTGAGAGCACCGAAGAGCACGCTCCCGAGGGTGGAGAGGGTGAAGACCCAGGGCTCGCGCCGGATGGCGACCCCCAGGACGCGGAAACCGGCCGCGGTGGACCCGCGGCCGGTCTCGTGCTCGTGCTGCTCGTCCAGCGATGCAACGGCATCGGTGTCGGAGCGGGTCATGGTGGGCCCAGGCTAGGCGGTGACGCCGGCGCCCGGACCCACCCGGTGCATCAGTCCGTCCGGGTCAGCTGGGCGGGACGACCTCGCCGTTGAGCGTGAAGGCACCGCCGTCGTTGTAGACCTGAGGTCCCTCGGGGGCGGTGTTGTCGGCCACCGTGAGACCCGTCGCGGTGATGGCCCCCGTCGCGCTGTTCCAGATGCCGCCACCCTGCTTGGCCGCGCTGTTGCCGCGGACGTCGCCGCCGGACCAGGTGACGACGGCAGCACCGCTCAGGTGCAGCCCGCCTCCGTTGCCGGGGTTGGCCCCGGGAGCGCCGCCGCCTGCGGTGTTCTCGACGGTGTCGAGGCTGGTGAGGGTCACCGTGCCGGTGCCGATCTCGATCCCGCCGCCGGCCCGCACCGCGGTGTTGCCCGAGACGGTCGTGGTGTCCATCGACAGCGGCCCGGCGAGGCTGAGGACGCCGCCACCGGAGCCGGAGACCCCGTCGGCGAGGTTGCCGATGATCGTCGAGCCGCTCACCGTGAGGCTGCCGCCGTCGTTGTAGAGGCCACCGCCGCCTTGGTCGGAGGCATCTCCGGAGGCCGTGTTGGCGCCGACGAAGGAGTCCTGGACGGTCATGCTGCCGGTCGCGGAGGTCCACAGCCCGCCGCCCTCGGAGCTGGCGGTGTTGGCCCGCACGCGCGAGGCGTCGACGAGCACGGTGCCGGCTCCCGTGAGGTGGAGCGCCCCACCGTTGCCGGGGTTGGCCCCCGCCTGGTTGCCCACGAGCCGGGTCCCGCTGACCGTGGTGTCGCCGATGTCGGCCTCGATGCCTCCCCCGGCGCGCTGGGCGGTGTTGCCGTCGATCGTGCCGCCGCTGACCGAGAGGGTGCCCCCGTCGGTGAGGACCGCACCTCCAGAGCCGGAGGTCCCGGTGGCGTCGTTGCTGCTCATCACCGAGTCGACGACGTCCAGGGTGCCACCGTTGTTGAACAGCGCCCCGCCACCGTTGTCGGCCAGGGCCCCGGCGGCGGCGTTGTCCACCAGGCTGGTGCCCCGCACCGTCATGGTGCCGGTGCCGTTCCAGAGTCCGCCGCCCTCGGCGGCTGCGGTGTTGTCGGTCACCGTGCTGTCCGAGACGGTCACGTCCGTGGCGCCGCCGGTGACGTGGAGGGCGCCGCCGTTGCCGGGAGCGGAGAGGGCGTCGTTGCCGACGAGGTCGGCGCCGTCGACGCTGACGGTGCCGTCGACGATCTCGATGCCGCCACCAGCGCGGGGAGCGGTGTTGCCGGCGATCTCCGTCTGCTGGACGTCCAGCGTGCCGGCCAGGCTGAGGATGCCGCCGCCGGAGCCGGCCGCACCGGTCGCGGTGTTGCCCGAGACGGTCGAGGCGCGTACCAGCAGGTCGCCGCCGTCGTTGTAGATCCCGCCGCCGCCCTGGTCGGCGGCGGCGCCGCCCGCGGTGTTGTCGGCGACCGTGGTGTCCTTGACGCGGAGGGTGCCGTCGGCGGAGCCCCACAGGCCGCCGCCCTCGGCGGTGGCGGTGTTGCCGCTCACCAGCGAGTCGACGACCACGACCTTGCCGGCACCGGTGAGGTGCACCGCGCCGCCGTTGCCGGGCACTGCGCCGGCGTCGTTGCCGACCAGGTCGGTGCCGCGCACCCGGGTGGTGCCGAGGTTCGCCTCGATCGCACCGCCGGCGCGCTCGGCGCTGTTGCGGCGCAGGACGCTGTCGCGGACCACGAGGCGGCCCTGGTCGTTGAGGACGGCTCCACCGGAGGCGCCCTCGCCGCTCACGGAGCTGCCGACGGCTCGCACGCCGTCGAGGACGACCCGGGCGCCGGTGCTGCGCACGAGGCCGCCGCCCTCGCCCGCGGCCGGGGCGCCACGACGCAGGGTCAGGTCGCGGAGCACGAGGCGGGCCTCGGGCCGCACGTCGAAGGCGCGGTCGACGTCGTTGGCGTTGATCATCCGGTCCGAGCCCTCGATCACGAGGTCGTCGAGCACGTCGATGTCGCCGTAGCGGGCACCGCCCCCGGAGCGGCGGGTCGAGGAGAAGGTGATCGGCGCGGCGACGGTGATGCTCTCGGGGGCCCGGTCCCGCAGGTTGGCGCGCATCACGGCCTTGCGCAGCTGGCGCTCGTTGGTGACCACGACCGAGACGGTGGTGGCTCCCCGGACGCGCTGGGCGCTCGCGGACCCGTCTGCGGCCGACGCGGGTCCGGAGAGGGTCGTGACGGCGCTCAGGGCGAGCGCCCCGGCGGCGGTGGCGGCCAGCAGTGGTCGTCGGCGGTTCCTCGTTGAGCTCATCGGCAGTGCCTTCTCTCGTGTCTGAGGGTGTCGGTGGTCTCTACGGCGCCGGTCGGGCGGACGTTCACCGCTGGTGCCGCCCATCCGTGGGCCTCCTGGCGACGAACTGGTGAACGTGGGCCGGCGGCGGCCCGTATGGACCCCCGACTGAGGAGCCTCCCCTTGGACGACCTGGTGAGCGCCGATGTCCGACCGGGCGATGTCCGTCCGGGCTTGGGCAGTGAGGACGAGGTGCATGCGGCGTACCTGCACCACGGACCCGAGCTCTACCGCTTCGTGCTGCGGGGGCTCGGCGACCCGGGTGCCGCGCAGGACGTCACCCAGGAGACCTTCCTCAAGGCCTGGCGGGCCGGCGACCGCTTCGACCCCACATTGTCCTCGCTGCGGGTCTGGCTCTTCGGGATCGCCCGCAACACGATGATCGACCACGCCCGCGCGCGCCAGGTCCGACCCTGGCAGTCCCGTCTGGTCGATCCGCCGACCGCCCAGGAGGTCTCCGGGAGCGTCGAGGACCCCTCCGAGGGCCTGGTGCGGCAGTGGCTGGTCGAGGAGGCGCTGCGTCGGGTCTCGCAGCACCACCGCGAGGCGATCGTGCGCACCCACCTGCAGGAGCGCCCCTACGAGGAGGTGGCGGCCGAGCTCGAGATCCCGGTCGGCACGCTGCGCAGCCGGGTCTTCTACGGTCTCAAGGCCCTGCGCGCGGCGATGGACGAGATGGGGGTGACGGTGTGAACGAGGTCGAGCACCGACGACTGCGCGAGCTGCTGGGCTCCTACGCGCTGGGCCACCTGCCCCCCGTCGAGAACGACCGGGTCCGGGCGCACCTCGACGGGTGCTCGGACTGCCGGGCCGACCTCTCCGACATCGCAGCGCTCGTGCCCCTCCTGGACCGCGTCGACCCGCTGTCGTTCGAGTCGCCCCCGGTCCCCCCGGCCGACCTCGGTGCCCGGATCCGCGCCGCGGTCGCGAGCGAGCCTCGTCGCCCGGTGCTGACTGGGCCTGCGACGACTGGGCCTGGACGCCGGGCCTGGACGACTGGGCGGCGCCGACCGTGGTCGCTGGCCGTTGCGGCGGCGCTCGTGGTGGCTGTGGGCCTCGGCGCCGCGGTGGGCCGCAGCACGGCACCCGACCCCTCGGCGGCGCCCGCCCCGGCGCTGGAGGCGGTCACGCTGACCGCGACCCAGGGCTCGGGGGTCACCGTGGACTCGGCCGGGCTGGTCTCCCACACCTGGGGCGTCGAGCTGCGGTTGGAGGCCGAGGGCTTCGCCGACGGCGAGGTCTTCGAGGCCGCCGTGCGGGACGCGTCCGGCAGGTTCACCCCGGCCGGCCGCTTCGTGGGCACGGGTTCGGCGACGATGACCTGCAACCTGCAGGCCGGCGTGCTCCGCGACGACGCCTCCGCGATCGTGGTCAGGGACGAGGAGGGACGCCCCGTGCTGCGCTCGGCCCTCTGATAGACCTCTGGCATGGCCACTGCCTCCTTCGCCCGGCGCGAGCGCCGGACCCTGTGCGACCTCGCCCTCCTGCTCGGCTCGGACGCCCCCACGCTGTGCGGCGACTGGACCGTCAAGGACCTCGTGGTGCACCTGCTCGTGCGCGAGCGTCGGCCGCTGGGCGCGCTGGGCATCGTGGCGCCGCCGCTGGCCGGCCTCACCGCGCGTTCCACCGCCCGCCTCCTGCGCCGCGACTTCCCCGTGCTGGTCGAGCGACTGCGCGAGCCCGGGCTGGTGCCGTTCGCGCTGGGCCCGATCGAGGTCGCGATGAACACCGTCGAGCACTTCGTCCACACCGAGGACCTGCGTCGCGCTCAGCCCGACTGGGGACCCCGCGACCTGCCCGACGGCGACGAGGACGCGCTGTGGCGCGCCCTGGGCCCCTTCGGACTGCTCCTGGGTCGCTCGGCCGGCGTGCCGTTGCGCATCGCCCGCAGCGACCGCGACAGCAGTCGGACGCTCGCCCGCGGGCCGGACCCGGTCACCGTGACCGGCCGACCGAGCGAGATCACCCTGTTCCTCTTCGGCCGCGACCAGGCCGACGTCGACCTGGTCGGCCCGGAGCCGGCGGTGGCGAGGCTGCGCACCGCCGACCTCGGGTTCTAGAGGTGCAGCCGGCACGGATCCGCGCGACCACCGAGGCCGACCTCGCCGCACTCGTCCGCGTCCAGGAGGAGGGCTCCGTCGTGGCGCTGGCGCACCTGTTCCCCCAGGACGCGCACCCCTTCCCGCGCGCCGCCATCCTGGCCCGGTGGGCGGCCGAGCTGGACGACCCCGGCATCGCGGCGTACGTCTCGACCGACGAGAGCGGCGCCATCACGGGGTTCGCGGCCCTCCGCGACGACGAGCTGCTCCACTTCGGCACCGCGCTCCCGCAGTGGGGCACAGGCCTGGCCACGCGCTTGCACGAGGCGCTCCTGGCCACCTACCCCGACGACGTCGACCGGCTCTGGTTGCGTGTCTTCGTGGACAACCACCGTGCGCGTCGGTTCTGGGAGAAGTGCGGTTGGCGCTCGACCGAGCGGACCTCACGCTCGGACTTCGCGCCTCACCCGCTCCTGGTGGAGTACGAGCTCCTCACAGCGTGCCGGCCAGGTGCCGGGTGAGGATGCGGTCCAGCGCAAGGTCCAGCGCGGCGGCCGACGCGCGATCGGCGGGCCCGCCGAGCTCCGGGATGCGGGTTCCCTCGGGCCCGACGCTGCGACGCAGGCCGTGCGGGGTCGTCCAGGTGTAGCGGTCGAGACCGCTCTGGGTGACCTGGTACCCGAGGTGGGTCTTGGCGCGATGGTGGGTCCGCCCCAGGGTGGCGGCGTTGTGATCTCCGGTCTGACCGGGTGGCCCGGTGGGGTCGTAGGCAGTGACGTGGTCGAGATCCTCGCGTCGGCGCAGGTGCGAGGCACGGGAGGCACCGGAGGCATGGGGGAAGACCTCGCCGGGGTGGCGCAGGTGGACCCGTTCACGGATGGCCTCGGGGAACTCGTAGGCCGACACGGTGCCGCTGGCGCGCAGGTCGATGACCGGCTTGACGGTGACCCGGGAGTGCGCCAGCAGCGTCCTGAGCTGCTCGGTGAGCAGGGGTCCGAGGTCCGGGAGGTTCTCGGGGCGGACCACGCCGGAGGCGGTCCTCGTGCCGCCGGTGGCGGCCTGGTGGAGGTGGAGGTAGAGCACGACCGGCGAGGTCGGCTCGCGGGAGCCCTGATCGGCGGCAGGCCTGCGGGGGTTCTCCAGCAGGTCCAGCACCGCAGCCGGGTGGGCCAGCCAGCCCAGGGCGACGGCCCGGAGCTCGTCCTTGCCGGCGTCGTCGGGGACGCCGGGGGTCAGGTCGGGGCGCTCGCGCAGGAGGTCGGCGACGCGATCGACCATGGCGTCGACCCACGCCGCGTCGCCGGGCTCGAGCCGGGCGAACAGGGTCCGGGCGCCGTCCCTGGTCGCGCCGACGGCGACCAGCCGGCGACGCCGGGCCTCCTCGAGGCGGCGACGGTGCGCCTCGAGGTCGGCCTCGATGACCTTGGCCTCGGTCAGCCCCAGCACCCGCGAGGGCGCCTCGCCGGAGATCGCGGCCGCCACGGCGGAGTCGACGAGGCCGACGTCGGCCAGGGCCAGGGCCCGGGTCGTGGCCGCCACCTTGCGCGCCAGCCAGGGCTCGCACTCCCCGGCGCGCACGACCGCCCAGATCCTCGGCAGGCGGTGGCGCAGGTCGAGGGCGTCCGCCATCACGGCACGGGCGGAGAGGGTGTGGACGCGTCGGGCGATCGCCAGCTCGGGCAGGCAGAGCTCCTGCACCTGCGGGGTGCCCTCGCCGCCGATGTCGACCAGCCGGTCCTGACCGATCCAGGAGGGGTTCGCGTTCGGAGCCGTGCGGGGGTCGGCCCCGTGCAGGTCGGCCCAGCGCAGGACCAGCAGCAGGTCCTCGACCTCGGCCGCCCGCCGGGTCTCCAGTGCCGCCTCGGCGCGGCCCAGCACCCCGGTCGGGTCGAGGTCGTCGATCGCGACGAGAGTCAGCGGCAGGGGCATGACACCATGATACTCGAACATTTGTTCGACAATACCCGACTCCTCGGACTTGTGGATGTCGCGGGCCACCGGGGTCGTTCGGGCGGTCGGCGCGGGGGCGGCCGTTGTCGACGACCGGCTCAACGCCTTCTCGTACCGCACACCTCAACCCGGCGGGACTGCCACCTCGACGTGCCGGACGGCGTGGCCGGCCTGGTGCAGCGCGTCCTTGACCTGCCCGACCCGGATCGCGCCGAAGTGGAAGACCGTCGCGGCCAGGACGGCATCGGCCCCGGCGTCGACGGCCGGCGCGAAGTGCTCCACGCGTCCGGCGCCGCCCGAGGCGATCACCGGCACGGAGACCTCGCGCCGCACGGCGGCGATCAGGTCGAGGTCGAAGCCGTCCTGGGTGCCGTCGGCGTCCATCGCGTTGAGCAGGATCTCGCCGGCCCCGAGCGCGCAGGCCCGAGCCGCCCACTCGACGGCGTCGAGGCCGGCCGGCTCTGCGCCCGCCGTGCGTGGTCACCTCGAAGCCCGACGGCGTGGCCTCCCCCACCCTCGTGCGACGAGCGTCGACCGAGAGCACGAGGACCTGGTTGCCGAAGCGGTCGGCGATCTCGGCGACGAGCTCGGGACGGTGGATCGCGGCGGTGTTGACGGCGATCTTGTCGGCTCCCGCGCGCAGCAGCCGGTCGACGTCGTCGACCGAGGAGATCCCGCCCCCGACCGTCAGCGGGATGAAGACCTGCTCGGCGGTCGCCGAGACGATCTCCATCGTCGTCGCGCGCCCCTCGTGGGAGGCCGAGATGTCGAGGAAGGTGAGCTCGTCGGCACCCTCGGCGTCGTAGCTGCGCGCCAGCTCGACCGGGTCGCCGGCGTCGCGCAGGTCGAGGAAGTTGATCCCCTTGACCACCCGGCCGGCGTCGACGTCCAGGCACGGGATGACCCGGATCGCCAGGCTCACCGCCCGGGCCAGGTCAGGTCGAGGGCCTCGGTGAGCGTGAAGCGGCCCTCGTAGAGCGCGGTCCCGATGATCGCGCCCTCCACGCCGTCGCCGACCAGGCCCTGGAGTGCCTCGAGGTCGGCGAGCTCGGTGATCCCGCCGGAGGCCACGACGGGCCGGTCGGTGGCGGCGCAGACCTCGCGCAGCAGGTCGAGGTTGGGGCCCTGGAGCATCCCGTCCTTGTTGACGTCGGTCACCACGTAGCGCGCGCACCCCTCGCCGTCGAGTCGGGCGAGCACCTCGTAGAGGTCGCCGCCCTCGCTGGTCCAGCCGCGCGCAGCCAGCGTGCGCCCGCGCACGTCGAGGCCGACTGCCACGCGGTCGCCGTAGGTCGCGATCGCCTGCGCGCACCACGCCGGCTGCTCGAGGGCGGCGGTGCCGATGTTGACCCGGCGGCACCCCGTCGCCATCGCCGCCTCCAGCGAGGCGTCGTCGCGGATGCCGCCGCTCATCTCGACCGCGATGTCGAGGGTGGCCACGATGCGTGCCTGCAGCTCGCGGTTGTGCCCGCGCCCGAACGCCGCGTCGAGGTCGACGAGGTGGATCCACTCCGCACCGGCGGCCTGCCAGCGCAGGGCGGCCTCGACGGGGTCGCCGAAGCGCTTCTCCGAGCCCACCACGCCCTGGACGAGCTGGACGGCCTGGCCGTCGGCGATGTCGACGGCCGGCAGCAGCTCGAGGTGGTCGGTCGGCGCGGTCACGGCGTCGTCCTCATGGGGCGGGTCTCCTTCATCGGCGGAACAGCATCGTGTGCAGCACGGGAGCTGCCAGCAGGCTCACCACGACGCCCAGCGCCCGCGCGGACCAGGACGGCACGAAGACCCAGAGCAGCACGTTGGCCACGACCAGGAGCGCGACGGTCGCGCGCACCTGACCGCGTCGGCGCCTCTCCAGGATGCCGGAGGGCCGGGTGCGCCGTCGCGGCACCCACCCCGTCAGCGCTCGGCGGCGGCGTCTCCCGCGCTCCCGCCGCTCGGCCTGGGCCGCCCGGGCCGCGGCGCGCACGGCCGACTCCCGCTCGCGCTCCGCACGGCGCCGGGCGCGCTCCCTGCTCACAGCGAGCGGACCCAGTTGCGCAGCAGAGCGGCCCCGGCGTCCCCCGACTTCTCGGGGTGGAACTGGGTGGCGCTGAGCGGTCCGTTCTCGACGGCCGCCACGAACCGGTCCCCGCCGTGCTCGGCCCAGGTCACCAGCGGCGCGCGGGTGCGGTCGTTGGTGACCAGCTGCCACTCGCGCACCCCGTAGGAGTGCACGAAGTAGAACCGCTCCTCCTCGATGCCCGCGAACAGCCCCGTACCGTCCGGCACCTCGACGGTGTTCCACCCCATGTGCGGCACCACGGGCGCTCGGAGCCGTTCGACCACCCCCGGCCACTCGCCGCAGCCCTCGGTCTCGACCCCGTGCTCGATGCCGGACTCGAAGAGGACCTGCATGCCCACGCAGATGCCCAGCACGGGACGTCCCCCGGCCAGCCGCCGCCCGATCGCGCGCTCGCCCTTGACGGCCCGGATCCCGGCCATGCAGGCGGCGTAGGCGCCGACGCCGGGGACGACGAGTCCGTCGGCATCCTGGGCGCGCCGGAGGTCGGCGGTGAGGCTCACCTCGGCGCCGGCGCGCTCGAGGGCGCGAACCACCGAGCGGAGGTTGCCCGAGCCGTAGTCGAGGACGACGACGTCGGGTCCGGCCCCGCGCTCGGCGTCGCCGGTGGCGCTCAGAGCGCGCCCTTGGTGGAGGGGACGCCCGTCTCACGCGGGTCGATCGCGATCGCGTCGCGCAGGGCCCGGGCGAAGGCCTTGAACTGCGTCTCGACGATGTGGTGCGGCTCGCGGCCGGCGAGGACCCGCACGTGCAGGGCCAGGTGGGCGTGGAAGGCCAGCGTCTCGAAGACGTGCTGGGTCAGCGAGCCGAGGTAGCCGGGCCCCTGGCCGCCGCCGAGCAGCACGTACTGCTGTCCCTCGGGCTCGCCGGTGTGCACGCAGTAGGGCCGCCCCGAGACGTCCACGACGGCCTGCACGAGCGCCTCGTCCAGCGGCACCGTCGCGTCACCGAAGCGGCGCACGCCCCGCTTGTCGCCCAGGGCCTCGCGCAGCGCCTGGCCGAGCACGATCGCGGTGTCCTCGACGGTGTGGTGGGCGTCGATGTGGGTGTCGCCGTCGGCGCGCACGGTGAGGTCGAGCAGGGCGTGGCGGGCCAGCGAGATCAGCATGTGGTCGTAGAAGCCGACGCCGGTCGAGACGTCGTGGCGCCCCGAGCCGTCGAGGTCGACCTCGACCAGGACGCTCGACTCGCTGGTCTTGCGCTCGATGCGCGCGGTCCTGCTCATGCCGACATCTCCTCTGGGTTGTGCTCCAGCACGGCGACGAGTGCCGTGCGGAATGCTGCCATCTCCTGCGACGTGCCGATCGAGACCCGCAGCCATCCGTCGGGACCGGTCTCGCGGACCAGCACTCCTCGCGCGAGGAGGCGCTGCCACACGGCGTGCCGGTCGGTGAAGGTGCCGAAGAAGGCGAAGTTGGCGTCGCTGTCGGCCACCTGGTGGCCGTGCCCGCGCAACCAGGCCACGGTCTCGTCGCGCTCCGCTCGCAGGTCGTCGACCCGTCCGAGCAGCTCGGGAGCGTGGCGCAGCGCGACCAGCGCCACCGCCTGGGTCAGGGCCGAGAGGTGGTAGGGCAGGCGCACCACCCGGATCGCGTCGCAGATCGCCGGGTCGGCCGCGAGGTAGCCCACGCGCCCGCCGGCGAGCGCGAAGGCCTTGCTCATGGTGCGGGTCACCACCAGGTTGCGGTGCATGGGCAACAGCTCCAGGGCGCTCGGGGTGCCGGCGCGGCGGAACTCGCCGTAGGCCTCGTCGACCACGACCAGCCCGTCGCCGGCCGCCTCGCAGAGGGCGGAGACCGCCTCCGGCGGCAGCGCCGTGCCGGTCGGGTTGTTGGGCGAGGGCAGCAGCACCACGGAGGGTCGCTGCTCGCGCACGAGGTCCCCGGCGGCGCCGAGGTCGAGGGAGAAGTCCTCCTCGCGCCGGCCCTGGACCCACGCCGTCGCGCTGTCGCGGGCGTACTCGGGGTACATCGAGTACGTAGGGGCGAAGCTCAGCGCCCGGCGGCCCGGCCCGCCGAAGGCCTGGAGCAGCTGCAGCATGATCTCGTTGGAGCCGTTGGCCGCCCAGACCTGCTCCGGTGCGACGCCGTGCGGCGTGTCGCGCGAGAGGTAGGCCGCCAGGGCGGTGCGCAGCTCGACGAACTCGCGGTCGGGGTAGCGGTTCAGCCCACCCGCGACCGCGCTGACCGCGGCGGCGATGTCGGCGACCACCTCGGGTGAGGGGCCGTAGGGGTTCTCGTTGACGTTCAGCTGGACCGGCACCTGGTCGGTCGGCAGCTGGGGCGCGCCGTACGGCTCGAGCCCGCGCAGCTCGTCGCGGATCGGGGGGAAGGTCACCGGAGCGCCTACCGGTCGAACCGGACGCGGACCGCGGCGCCGTGCCCGGGGAGGTCCTCGGCCTCGGCGAGCGCGACCACGTGGTCGGCGACCTCCGCCAAGGCCTCGCGGGAGTAGTCCACGACGTGGACCGAGCGGGTGAAGGCGCGCACGGAGAGCCCCGAGGAGTGGCAGGCACAGCCGCCGGTCGGCAGCACGTGGTTGGACCCGGCGCAGTAGTCGCCCAGCGAGACCGGCGCGTGGGCGCCGACGAAGATCGCGCCGGCGTTGCGCACGCGAGCCGCCCAGCCGGGCGCGTCCTCGGTCTGGATCTCGAGGTGCTCGGCGGCGTAGGCGTCGACGACCTCGAGGCCCTGCTCGAGGTCGTCGACCAGGACGGTCGAGGACTGCGGACCGGAGATCGCGGTCCGCACCCGCTCGACGTGGCGGGTCGCGAAGACCTGCTTGTCGAGCTCGACCTCCACGTCGTCGGCCAGTCGCTCGGAGGGGGTCACCAGCACGACGGCGGCGGCCGGGTCGTGCTCGGCCTGGCTGACCAGGTCGGCGGCGACGTGCGCGGCCACGGCGGTGTCGTCGGCCAGGATCGCGATCTCCGTGGGACCGGCCTCGGAGTCGATGCCGACGTGGCCCTTCAGCAACCGCTTGGCGGTCACGGTGTAGATGTTGCCCGGCCCGGTGACGAAGTCGACGCGCCGGCAGGGGCCGACGCCGTAGGCGAACATCGCGATCGCCTGGGCGCCACCGACGGTGTAGATCTCCTCGACGCCGAGGAGCGCGCAGGCGGCCAGGATCGTGGGGTGCACCGAGCCGCCGAACTCCTTCTGCGGGGGCGAGGCGAGAGCGATGGAGCCGACTCCGGCCACCTGGGCCGGGACGACGTTCATCAGCACGCTCGAGACCAGCGGGGCGATGCCGCCCGGCACGTAGAGGCCGACCCGGTTCATCGCGACCTTGCGGTGGGTCACGACGGCGCCGGGACCGAGCACGGTGGTCGCGTCGTGCTCGAGCTCGTTGGCACAGGTCAGCCGCAACCGGCGGATGGACTCCTCCAGGCCGGCCCGGACCGCCGGGTCGAGCGCGTCCAGCGCCTCCTGGGGGGCACCGGCCGGCACCCGGATGTCGGTGGGCCGGACGCCGTCGAAGCGCTCGCAGCAGTCCAGCACGGCCTCGAGGCCGCCGGTCCGCACCTCCTCGCAGATCGCATGCACCGCGGGGACGGCGGCCTCGACGTCGAAGTCGGCACGCGGCAGGGCCGTCCGGTAGTCGAACGGCTCGCCGAGCTCGCGGCCCGTGGCCGCGCTGCGCAGGTCGATCCGGCGAATCATGGGGCCGAGTCTACGGACCTCCCAGCCCCTCCCCCGACCGGGGTCGTCTCGGCCCGGGCGGCGTCCGCAGTGAACATCGCAGGCGCGCGGACCAGCTCGCCGGCGATGGAGCCGACGGCGTCACCGGCGAGGAGGACTCCGTCGCTGTCGTCCAGCAGGCAGACGTGGCCGGCCGTGTGACCAGGGGTCGGGAGCACGGTGAAGCCGGCGACACGCTCCCCGCCCACGAATGGCTGGGCCACCCGCCCGGCCGAGGCTGCCTCGACGTCCTCGACCTCGGCGGCTCCTGCCCACAGCGTCGCGGCCGAGGCCATGGCCAGCACCGCGGCCAAGCCGCCCACGTGGTCGGCGTGGGCGTGCGACACCACGACGTCGGTCACGTCCGACCAGGCGGCCGACAGCTCGGACAGGCCGCGCTCGAGGGCGTCCACGCTGCCCGGCAGACCGGCGTCCACGAGCGCCACACCGCCCGGGTGGGGTAGCAGGAAGCACCGCAGGTCCGAGGTGACCGCTGTGGGGCCGGCGACACCTGGCGGCAGCTGCAGCTCGAACGGAACGGCATGGATCGTCGCCATCTCAACCTCCTCCTGGTGCACCACACTATTGACTTCACTATGATGGAAGTCAATGTCCACCCACCGGTCCTACTCCGCCCCTGCCCGGGACGACGCGCGTCGCGAGACCCGCCGACGCGTCCGCAGCCACGCCGCGGCCCTGTTCCTCGAGAACGGCTACGCGTCGACCACCCTCGCCGCCGTCGCGGCCGCCGCCGGGGTCTCGACCCGGTACGTGCAGATGCTTGCCGGCTCCAAGGCGGGCCTGCTCTCCGAGGTGATCCAGGTTGCCGTTGCCGGGGACGACGACGAGCGCCCCCTCGCCGCTCGCGAGGGGTGGAACAGCACGCTCGCGGCCGGTGGGCAGGACACCCTGCGCGCCTTCGCCGAGATCAACGCCGAGGTCTTCCGGCGGAGCGCGGCACTCCTCGCCGTCGCCCGCAGTGCCGCAGAGACCGACGGGGCGCTCGCCTCGCTGCAGGCTCGCAGCCACGAGCGTCGGTTCGAGGACTGCTCGACGATCGCCCACCGGCTGGCCGAGGACGACTGGCTCGGTCCGGCGACCATGCTGCCGCCGCGGCCAAGAACGCACTACGTGCTGGCATCCGGAGCCCTATCTGCTTCCATCGCCAGGTCAGCGAGGTGACCCTGCGGGCCACGCGGATCGAGACGCGGGAACTGTACGTTCGTTGGTCGACGCGCGCCGGAGCCCCGGTTGTGGCGCGGCACGCCGGGGCGGGTGGGCGCGGGGCGGTAGGTTCGCCAGGTGTCCCCGACGCTGCCGATGTTCCCCCTGGGCTCGGTCCTCTTCCCGGGCCTCAACGTGCCGCTGCGGGTCTTCGAGGACCGCTACCGGGCGCTGGTCCATCACCTCCTGCGCATCGAGGACCCCGCCGAGCGGATCTTCGGCTCCGTGGCGATCCGGGAGGGCTACGAGGTCGGCGACCACGGAGCACAGTCGCTGTACCGCGTGGGCTGCCGGGTGCGCCTGAGCGAGATCGAGTCGCACCCTGACGGCACCTTCGACGTGCTCGGGGTCGCCCTGGACCGCTTCGACCTCGACCGTCTCGACACCACGGGCGCGTTCCCCGTCGGCCACGTCACCGCACGGCCCGACCAGGACGAGGCCGTGCCCGAGGAGCTGCTGGTCCGGGCGCGGAGCACCTTCTCCGCCTACCGGCAGGCGCTCGCCGAGATCCGCTCCGACCCCTACGAGGGCACGCTGCCTCGCGACGCGACCTACCTGTCGTGGACCCTGGCCGCCTGCGCCCCCCTGCCGCTGCCCGACCGGCAGTCACTGCTCGAGGCCGAGGACGCCACGGAGCGGCTGACGCTGGTCACCGACCTGTTGCGCTCGGAGCTGCGAGCGATGAACGTCATCCCCTCGCTGCCGGCCACCGACGTGGCCCGCACGCGCTGGTCGCCGAACTAGGTCGCTGAACGAGGGAGTACGCGTGGCCCGCCCAGCCAGATCTGCCAGCACGCCGGCCACGCTGGCCCTGACCCGTGCCGGGATCGCCTTCACGCTGCACCCCTACGACCACGACCCCCGCGCCGCGTCGTTCGGCCTGGAGGCAGCCGGCGCCTTGGGGCTCGACCCGGCCACGGTCCACAAGACCCTGCTGGCCGAGGTCGGTGACGAGCTGGTCGTCGCCGTCGTCCCGGTCACCGGCGACCTCGACCTGAAGGCCCTCGCCCGCGCCCTGGGCGCCGCCCGGGCGCGGATGGCCGCACCGGCGCTCGCCGAGCGCTCCACGGGCTACGTGGTCGGCGGCATCTCGCCGCTCGGTCAGCGCCGGACGCTGCGGACCGTCGTCGACGCCGGCGCCCTGGCCCACGACCGGGTGTACGTCTCGGCCGGGCGTCGCGGTCTCGACGTCGGCCTCGCGCCGGCCGACCTGGTCCACGTCACGGCGGCGATCGTGGACCAGGTCGCGCGCGTCAGTCGGTCGTGACGCGCAGCATCGAGTGGGCGACCTCGTCCTCGGTCCAGGTCGAGACCCCGAGCCCGTCGAGCGGTGCGAGGTTGTCCGCGACCTCGGGGTCCTCCCCGGCCAGGTTCTGCAACCAGCCGTCGCCGGCGTCGAAGTTGACGAAGAGGACCGCCGAGGCCCGGTCGGCCTCCGCGACGACCGACTGGAAGGTGTCGCTGCTGCCCAGGCCGCCGTCGCCCAACAGCTGCGCGCGGTAGTCGGTGCTCGGCGAGACCGCGACGTAGTCGCCCTCGGCGTCGCTGGCCAGGAAGGTGTCGCCGACACCGGCCAGGGCCGGCTGGCTGCGGACCTTGTCGAGAACGGCCTCGATCCCCTCGGCATCGCCCTTGACCTTCAACCCGACCGGGATGTCGGAGCCGTCCGCACTGGCGAAGAACGTCTCCGGGTCGATGTCGGCGCTCACCGCGAGGACGGCGGAGTCACCGAGCAGGGTCTCCGCGTCGTCGGGCAGGTCGAGGCCGGTCTGGGCCTCGGCCTCGGCGAGGAAGTCGTCGACGGGCACGTCGGAGGCGGTGGTGTCCGAGAGGTAGCCGACCAGCTCGGTGAACCACCCGTCCTCGAACGCGACCCCGATGGCAGCGGCGGTGTCCTCGGGCAGCGTCTGCATCGCCGCGGCGCCCTGGTCACTGCCACTGAGCGCCGAGAGACCACCGACCGAGCTGTCGACCGCCGACTCCACCTCCACGGCACCGTCGGCGAAGCGGACCGTCAGAGCGGCGCCCTGGAAGTCCTCCAGCGGCTGCAGCAGCTCCGGCGGCACCGGGTCGCCGCCACCCTCCTCCGAGAACGGGTCGCTGAGGTCGCCCAGGCCCTGGGCGAGGGCGGCACCGGCCTCGGGGGCCGCGTAGGCGCTGAGGATCCCCGCGTCCCCGGCCCTGTCGGTCCACGACTGGAAGTCCTCGTCGTCGGCCAGCGTCGAGTCACCGGCCTGCGAGACGACCTCGTCGGCGAGGTCGTCGGTCTCGGCCAGGACGGCCCAGTCGCCCTCGACGGCGAAGCCGCCGGTCTCGCCGTCCCCGCACTCGGCGATCGCGGCCAGGCCGTCCTCGGCCGCACCGGCGTCGGTGACTTGGGCGACCACGACCGGCGCCGGGACGTCCTCCCCGACGTCGACGGCGGCCACGGCGAAGCGGTTCCCGATCCAGGGCGCGATCTGCTGGTCGTAGTCGAGGTCGCAGCCGCTCTGGGAGATGGCCTCCTCGGCGAACCTCTGACGCAGGTCGTCGTCGGTGTCCAGGTTCAGCCGGGACTCGAACGCCGGGAACTTCTGCAGGGTCCGCAGCGCCTCGAGCTTCTGCTCACCGCTCGGGTCGAGGTCGATGCTGACGTAGCCCAGGGTGCCGGCCGGGAGAGCCTGCGCCGGCTGGTCACCGGTGCCGAAGTAGCTGCTCGCCGCCCAGAGGCCGCCACCGACCAGGCCGAGAACGGCCACGACGCCGACGCCGGCGAGGGCGAGCTTCTTGCCCCCACCGCCCGACGACGCCGCCGGGGTCAACGGCTGGCCGCCGCCGTGCTCGAGGTACTCCCCGCCCGAAGGGGGCGGGCCGGGCGGGGGCGTGCTGGACATCGGTGCTCCTGGAGGTGCGGTGGTCGCGGTGTGAGAGTCGAGATTAACCGTCCTGCGGCGGGGCCGGGCGGGATTTGCCCCGGCCAGCCTCCGGCGAGAGGAACCAGACGGTGGCCAGGGCGGCCAGGGCCGTCGTCGGCAGCACCAGGAACGGGCTGAGCCCGTCGACGCTGAGGTCTCCGGGCAGCTCCGTGCCCTCCCTCACCGACGCTGCCAGCGTCGCCGGGTCCGCGGGGCCCAGGGTGGTCCCGACCCACCACATCAGGCAGGCCGCGACCGCGCCACCGACCACGACGGCGGCCAGCACCACCAGCTCGGCACGGGCCGAGACCGCCGCGGCCAGCAGACCCAGGACCAGGCCCCCGATGCCGGCGACGAGCACGTAGCTGCTGGTGCCTGCGGTCTCCCTGCTCAACGATCGCTCGTCGAAGGGGTACCAGGTGCCCTTCGAGACCTGGCCGAGCGCGGGCGACCAGACCACCTCGACCCACAGGACGCCCAGGAGCACCCCGACGACCGCGAAGACCAGCACCACGCCGACGGCCCGCACCAGCGACCGCGAGGGCCGACGTCTCACCCGGTCAGGCACCCGGGGCCCAGCAGGTGCTTGAGGTCCGCGAAGAGGGCCGGGCCGGGGGTGACCCGCAGCCGGTCGTCGAGCTTCATGACGCGGGTCGTGTCCCGCGTGAGCAGCCGCAACCGGACCTCGGTCATGCCGGGGTGGGTGCCCAGGACGTCACGCAGCTGCTCGACCACCGGCCCGGTGCAGCGGGTCGAGGGCAGGCTGATGACCACCGGGCCCGACGGGCCGTCCTGGAGGTCGGGGAGGCTGACCTCCTGGCCGTGCAGCTCGGGCTGGTCCTTGCTGCGCGAGAGCCGACCGCGCACGGTGAGGATGGCGTCCTGCACCAGGTGCGGGCTGGCCAGCTGGTAGGCGCTGGGGAAGAGCAGCACCTCGATGGAGCCGTCGAGGTCCTCGAGGGTGACCATCGCCCAGGCGTCGCCCTTCTTGGTGATCTTGCGCTGCACAGCAGTGACCAGGCCGCTGATGGTCACCGTCGAGCCGTCGGCGCGCTCCTCGTCGAGCATCAGCTGCCCGACGGTGCAGTCCGAGGCGCGCGAGAGCACGTGCTCGAGCCCGAGCAACGGGTGGTCGGAGACGTAGAGGCCGAGCATGTCGCGCTCGTGACCGAGCAGCGTCATCTTGTCCCACTCCTCGATGTCGGGCAGCGTCACGCTGACGCCGAACCCGCCCTCGTCCGGGTCGAGCCCGCCGAAGAGGGAGTCCTGGCCGATCGCCTCGTTGCGCTTGATGTCGACGTACTGGTCCACGGCGCCCTCGTGGACCGCGACGAGGGCCCGGCGCTTGTGCTTGAGGTCGTCGAAGGCGCCGGCCTTGACCAACGACTCGATGACCCGCTTGTTGCACACGTGCAGCGGGACCTTGTCGAGGAAGTCGCCGAAGTCGGTGAACCGGCCCTTCTCCTCGCGAGCCGCCACGATGCCGTCCACGACGTTGGCCCCGACGTTGCGCACGGCGGTCAGGCCGAAGCGGACGTCGGCACCGACCGGGGTGAAGTCGTGCGACGACTCGTTCACGTCCGGTGGGAGCACCTGGATCTTCATCCGCCGGCACTCGCCGAGGTAGATCGCCGACTTGTCCTTGTCGGACTGCGTCGAGGTCAGCAGCGCGGCCATGTACTCCGGGGCGTAGTGCTGCTTGAGGTAGGCGGTCCAGTAGGAGATCAGCCCGTAGGCGGCGGTGTGGGCCTTGTTGAAGGCGTAGTCCGAGAACGGGACCAGGGTCTCCCACAGCGCCTTGACCGCCTCGTCGGAGAACCCGTTGCCCTTCATGCCGGCCGAGAACGGGCCGTACTCGGCCTCCAGGATCTCCTTCTTCTTCTTGCCCATCGCCTTGCGCAGCAGGTCGGCCTGGCCCAGCGAGTAGCCGGCCACCTTCTGGGCCGTGGCGAGGATCTGCTCCTGGTAGACGATGAGGCCGTAGGTCGGCTCCAGGATCTCGGCCAGCGGCCCCGCGAGCTCGGGGTGGATCGGCACGATCTCCTGCTTGCCGTTCTTGCGCAGCGCGTAGTTGGTGTGGGAGTCCACGCCCATCGGGCCGGGGCGGTAGAGCGCCAGGACCGCCGAGATGTCCTCGAAGCTGTCGGGGCGCATCAGGCGCAACAGGGCGCGCATCGGTCCGCCGTCGAGCTGGAAGACTCCGAGCGTGTTGCCGGTGCCGAGCAGCTCGTAGGAGGCGGTGTCGTCGAGCTCGAGGTCCTCCAGGACGAGGTCCTCGCCGCGGTTGGCGGCGATGTTCTTGAGGCAGTCGTCGAGGACGGTGAGGTTGCGCAGCCCCAGGAAGTCCATCTTGATCAGGCCGAGCGCCTCACACGTCGGGTAGTCGAACTGCGTGATCATCGCGCCGTCGGCCGGGCGCCGCAGGAGCGGGATGACGTCGGCCAGCGGCTCGCTGGACATCAGCACGCCGGCCGCGTGGACGCCCCACTGCCGCTTGAGCCCCTCGATGCCGATCGCGGTGTCGACGACCTTCTTGACGTCCTGGTCGGTGTCGTAGAGCTGACGGAACTCGCCGCCCTCGCCGTAGCGCTTGTGCTCGGGGTCGAAGATCCCCTGCAGCGGGACGTCCTTGCCCATCACGGCCGCCGGCATCGCCTTGGTGACCCGGTCGCCCATGGCGAAGGGGTAGCCGAGGATCCGGCTGGAGTCCTTGACGGCCTGCTTGGCCTTGATCGTGCCGTAGGTGACGATCATCGAGACACGGTCGTCGCCGTACTTGTCGCTGACGTAGCGGATCACCTCGCCGCGGCGGCGCTCGTCGAAGTCGATGTCGAAGTCGGGCATCGAGATGCGCTCGGGGTTCAGGAAGCGCTCGAAGAGCAGACCGTGCCGCAGCGGGTCGAGGTCGGTGATCCGCAGGGCGTAGGCCACGATCGACCCCGCTCCGGACCCGCGGCCCGGGCCGACCCGGATCCCCTGCTGCTTGGCCCAGTTGATGAAGTCGGCGACCACGAGGAAGTAGCCCGGGAAGCCCATCGACAAGATGACGCCGATCTCGAAGTCCGTGCGCTCCCGGACCGCGGCGGTGATCCCGCCGGGGTAGCGCACGGCCAGGCCGCGCTCGACCTCCTCGATGAGCCACGTCTCCTCGGAGTGGCCCTCGGGGCAGCCGAAGCGCGGCATGTAGGTGCCGTTGCCCTCGGTGAAGGAGACGTCGCACCGCTCGGCCACCAGGAGCGTGTTGTCGCAGGCCTCGCGCAGGTCGTAGGTGTCGACCCACAGCGCGCGCATCTCCGCGGCCGACTTCAGGTAGTACCCGTCGCCCTTGAAGGCGAACCGCTGCCCCGGGCCGTCACCGGCGGGGATGTCCATCGTCGAGCCCGAGTTGATGCACAGGAGGTGCTCCTGGGAGGGGGCGTCCTCCTTCATCACGTAGTGCGAGTCGTTGGTGGCCAGCAGGGGGATCCGCAGGTCCTTGGCCAGGCGCAGGAGCCCGTCGCGGACGCGGTTCTCGATGTCGAGGCCGTGGTCCATCAGCTCGAGGAAGTAGTTCTCGCGGCCCAGGATGTCCTGGTAGTCGGCCGCCACCTGGCGGGCCGCGGCGTAGTTGCCGTAGCGCAGGTGGACCTGCACCTCCCCCGAGGGGCAGCCGGTGGTGCCGATGAGGCCCTTGCTGCGCTCGGCGAGGATCTCGCGGTCCATCCGCGGCTGCTTGAAGAAGCCGTCGCGCCACGCACTGGTGGAGAGCCGGAAGAGGTTGTGCATGCCCTCGGTCGTCTCCGAGAGGAGCGTCATGTGGGTGTAGGCGCCCCGGTTGGAGACGTCGTCGGACCCTCCGTCGTAGAAGTTGAAGCCCTTGCGCTCGAACCGGCTGACGTTCGGCGCGAAGTAGGCCTCGATGCCGATGATCGGCTTGACGCCCGCCGCCTTGGCCTTGGCGTAGAACTCGTAGGCCCCGAACAGGTTGCCGTGGTCGGTCATCGCCACCGCCGGCATCTCCAGCTCCGCGGCCCGCTCGGTCAGCTGGGTCAGCCGGGCTGCGCCGTCGAGCATGGAGTACTCGGTGTGCACGTGCAGATGGACGAAGGAGTCCCCGGATCCGCTCGTCATAGGTGGCGTAGTGCTCCTCACCGGTGGTTCTGGACAGACGACAGCGGACGCGCCCACGACGGCCGCGCACCTGCTGGGGGAAGAGCGCCAGACTACGCGACCGTCCGGCCGCATCGCGCCAGGCGCGGGGCTGGCACCTAGCCCTGCGGCGGACTGGGCGGGGCGGGCGGGCCGGACCGCTCGGAGCGGTCGGCCGCGGCGCCGAGGCTCTCGGTGATGACGACCTCGACGATGCGGGCGACCCGCTCGGGTCCCAACGCCGGCACCCGGGTCGCGATCCGCTCGGCCACCTCCCGCTCGCGTGCCGGGTCCCGCGGACCCGACCCACGGTGGGCCCGCACGGCCGCGGTCAGGGCGGCCCGCCGCGCCAGCAGGTCGGCCAGGTCGTCGTCGACCTCGTCGATGAGGGCACGCCAGAAGGCGAGCGGGTCCGTCCCGGGACGGGCCAGACGCAGGTCGGGGCTGCCCTCCTCGTTGGCCCTGCCGTCGGTGCGCTCGAGCTCGACGAACCCGTGGGCGGCGTAGAAGGCACGCGCCGTGAGGTTGGTCTCGAAGACCCACAGGCACACCCCCCGCGGCCGCAGCGCGACGGCGACGCCGACCAGCGCGCTGCCGACACCGGTGCGCCAGGCGGCCGGGTCGACGTAGAGCGAGTCGATCCAGTGGTCCTCCAGGCTGAGATAGCCCACCAGCGACTCCCGCTCGGCCACCCACACCTCACGGCGTGCGAGGTCCCAGGAGCCGACCCACTCGCGCACCTCCGCCGGCGGGTGCGCCGGCGGCGGCATCAGCGAGCTGGCCGCTCCGCGCGCCCGCAGGTACAGGTCGGCCACGTCGGCGAGATCCTCGGGTGCGGCGGGCCGCAGCGACAGCTCCGCGCTGCTCATCGTCCTTCGCGGACCAGCTCGAGGGCGCGCGTCAGGTCGTCGGGATAGGGCGAGTCGTAGGAGACCTGCTCACCGGTGCCGGGGTGCTCGAAGCCCAGTCGGACCGCGTGCAACCACTGGCGGCGCAGGCCCAGCCGGGCGGCCAGGGTCGGGTCCGCGCCGTAGCTCACGTCGCCGACGCACGGGTGCTTCAAAGCGCTCATGTGGACCCGGATCTGGTGCGTGCGCCCGGTCTCGAGGTGCACCTCGAGCAGGCTGGCGAAGCGGTGCGCCTCGAGCGTGGCGTAGTGGGTCACGCTCGGCCGGCCGTCGGCGGTCACGGCGAACCGGTAGTCGGCGTTGCCGGGGTGGCGCCCGATCGGGGCGTCGACCGTGCCCTCGAGCGGGTCGGGGTAGCCCTGGACCATGGCGTGGTAGACCTTCTCGACCACGCGGTCGCGGAAGGCCTGCTTGAGCACGGAGTAGGCGCGCTCGCTCTTGGCGATGACCATGACGCCCGAGGTGCCGACGTCGAGGCGCTGGACGATGCCCTGACGCTCCGAGGCGCCGCTCGTGGCGATCCGGAAGCCCGCGCCGGCCAGGTGGCCGACCACCGTGGGACCCGTCCAGCCCGGTGAGGGGTGGACGGCGACACCGACCGGCTTGTCGATGACCACGACCGAGTCGTCGTCGTGGATGATCCCGATCCCCTCGACCAGCTCCGGGACGACCTGGAGCGGGTCGCGCTCGACCGGCAGGGTCACGGCGATCACGGCGCCGGGCAGGACCCGGTCGCTCTTGGCCACCTCGCCGCCGTCGAGCACCACCAGGCCGCGGCTGATCAGGTCGGCGGCCCGGCTGCGCGAGAGCCCGAAGAGCTGCGCCATCGCGGCGTCCACCCGCTCGCCCGCCAGGCTGTCGGGTATCGCCAGGCTCCGGTGATCGGCCTCGCTCACGACCGGGGGCCCTCGACGTCCGCCGCCGGCTCGCGTCGGCCGGAGACGGGGGTCCCGTCGACCGCGGACCCGCGGAAGGCCTGCAGCAGGATCAGGCCGGCCGCGACGTTGATGGCGATGTCGGCGAGGTTGAAGACCGGCCAGTTCGGCAGCTGCAGGAAGTCGACGACATGACCGCGCAGCGGCCCCGGTGCCCGCAGCAGACGGTCGGTCAGGTTGCCGAGGACCCCGGCCAGCAGCAGGCCCAGGGCCACCGCCCAGACCCGGCTGCCGACGCGGCGGCTGACCCACAGCACGACCAGGGCCGCGGCGATGGCGAAGCAGCTCAGCACCAGGGTGTACTCCGTGCCGGTGCTGAACGCCGCTCCGGGGTTGCGCACCAGGTGGAGCGTGAGCAGGTCACCGACCAGTGACCGGTCGCGCTCCGAGAGCCGGTCCACCGCGAGCAGCTTGGTGACCTGGTCGGCGACGTACCAGGTGAGTGCGACCGCAGCCAGCAGGACCCGGCGGCGAGGCGGCGCGGGACGGGCGGGGACGCGCTGCTCCTCGCTCAGCGACGTTCCTCGCGCTGCTTGCATGTCATGCACAGTGTGGCACGCGGGAAGGCCATCAGGCGCATCTTGCCGATCGGCTGACCGCACGACTCGCACGCCCCGTAGGACCCGTCGTCGATGCGGCCGAGGGCACGCTCGATCTGCGCCAGCTTGTCGCGCTCGCTGGTGAGCACCGTGAGCTCGTAGTCCCGCTCGAAGCTCGTCGCACCCATGTCGGCCTGGTCGTGGCCGGCTCCGTCGCCGGAGTCACGCAGCAGGCCCACCAGCTCGCTCTCCTGACCACCGATGATCTCGAGGCTGTGGGCGCGCTGCTCGTGGAGCTCGGCCACCACGGCGTCGAGCTCCGCGTCGGTCCAGTGCTCCTCGCCGGCCTGGACGACGAGGTCGCTCAGCTGCACCCGGCGAGGGGCGGTCGTGGTTGCTGTCTTCTTCACCGGGGCCTTCTTCGCTGCCGTCTTCTTCGCCGGGGCCTTCTTGGCCGGGGCCTTCTTCGCGGGGGCCTTCTTCGCCGGGGCCTTCTTCGCGGGGGCCTTCTTCGCGGGGGCCTTCTTCGCGGGGGTCTTCTTCGCCGGGACCGCTTCGACCACCTCGGCGGCCTCGTCCTTGGCACGCGAGACGACCCGGCGTGCTGCAGAGGCGGCCTGTCCGGCCAGCGACTTGGTGATGCGAGCCATCAGCAGGCCCTCCTTGTGAACGGTCCCCGACCGGGACCTCGTGGCAGGACGGAGAGTATCTGGTGGCTCCCCACCCGGCCGTGCCCCGTCACGCGAGGCTCAGGCCTCGTCGTCGCCCAGGATCGACCGGAGCCGCTTGGGCTGGGCCTGCTCGCCCTCCGGGGCGCTGGTCTCGCCGGCGCCGTCGAGGGCTGCGAGCTGCTCGGTGAAGTAGCTCCTGAGCCGCGAGCGGTACTCGCGCTCGAAGGATCGGAGGTTCTCCACCTCGGCGTTGAGGGTGTTGCGCTCCTTCTCCAGGTCGCCGAACAGCTGCGTACGCCGCTCGGCGGTCTCGGAGTCGAGCATCTCCGAGCGGCCACGGGCGTCGGCCTCGAGCTTGTCGGCCTTCTGCTTCGCCTCGCTCTCGAGACGCTCCGAGGTGGTGCGGGCCTCACCGACGATCTTGTCGGCCTCGAGCTTGGCCTCGTCGACGAGCTCGTCGGCGTTGCGCGTGGCCAGCTCGAGCAGCCGGGCGGCGGCGTTCGAGGCCTGCGGCACCGTGGCGACCTGGATCGTCTCGACGCTGCGCGGCTCCGGCGTCGCGGCCGGCGCGGACTCCTCCGAGCCCGCCGCGGGCTTCCCGGTAGCGTTTCCGGTGGCGGTCGCGGTGGGCTTGTCGGTGGCCGGCACCTCGGGCTTCGCCGGTGACGTCGAGGCGGCGGTGGGTGCAGCAGTGCCGGTCCCGCCGGACAGCTTGGACCGCAGGTCGTCGTTCTCCGCGGTCAACCGCGCGAGCTCGGCCTCGACCTCGTCCAGGAACTGGTCGACCTCCCCCATGTCGTAGCCCTCGCGGAGCCGGACGGGCGTGAATCGCTTGTTGCTCACGTCCTCAGGCGTCAACGGCATGCCCTCACCCAATTCGTCGTTGTCGGTCGTCGTTGTCGGAGCGGCCGCGAGGCACAGGGCGTGCTCGCGCGACCAGCAGACCATAGCGGCAGGAGGCGCTGCGAGGACAACGGCGTCACCCCAGCAGGAAGCTGCGGTTCACCGCCTGGAGGATCAGCGCGACGATGAGCACGATGATGAAGCTGAGGTCGAGCGCGACGCTGCCCAGCCGTAGCGGGGGGATCACACGGCGCAACGCCTTGATGGGCGGGTCGGTGGTCGAGTAGACGACCTCGAGCCCGACCAGCAGGGGTCCAGAAGGCGACCACGAACGCGCGAAGACCTGCACCCAGTCCGCCACGAAGCGGATCCACATGCACGCGATGAACAACCACAGGACGGCCTCGACGACCTGCCCGACGACGGACACTCAGGGCCTCAGCTCTGGTTGAAGAAGCCGCCCTCGGCGATCCGCTGCTTGTCCTCGGCGGCGACCGTGACGTTGGGCGGTGAGAGCAGGAACACCTTGTTGGTGATGCGCTCGATGCTCCCACGCGTGGCAAAGACCAGACCGGCGGCGAAGTCGACGAGCCGCTTGGCGTCGGCGTCGCTCATCTCGGAGAGGTTCATGATCACGGGGGTGCCGTCGCGGAAGTTCTCCCCGACGGTACGAGCCTCGTTGTAGGTGCTGGGGTGCAGCGTCGTGATCCGGGACAGCTCGGCGACGACCCCCGGTGCGGGGCTCGGCGCCGCGGCCACGGGCCGGCGACGCTCGGCGAGGTCTGCCACGGGCGCCGGCGCCGCCTGGTGGGTCCGGCCCGACTGCTGGGGGTGGCCGGACTGCTGGATCGGGCCGGTCTGGTCGTCGACGTCGTGCTCGTCGTAGCGACCGGTGTCCTCGACGAGCCCGAGGTACTCGCCGATCTTGCGCATCGCGCCGCCCATGACTTGTGCCCTCCGGAGCTCTGAGCGCCTCATCACGAGACGCTGCTGGTGCTGCGACCCTACGCGACCCCGGGCCGGGGACCGAGGACTGCCGAGCCGACACGCAAGCGTGTCGCACCGGCCCGGATCGCCGCCTCCAGGTCGCCGCTCATGCCGGCGGAGAGCTCGGTCGCGGCCGGATGGGTCTCGAGCAGCGTGCGGTGCAGCCCCGCGAGCCGCTCGAAGGCCGGCGCGGGGTCGACACCGAGCGGCGCGACGGCCATCAGGCCGCGCAGGCGGAGGTGCTCGGCGCCCGCGACCGCGTCGGCCAGTGCCGCCAGGACCCCCGGGTCGCCCGGGTCGATCCCGGCCCGGTGCTCGGCCCCTGGCAGGTCGAGGCTCACCTGGAGCAGGACGTCGAGGGTGCGCTCGGCGCGCTCGGCCCCCCGCGCGAGCGCCCCGACCACCTTGGCGCGGTCGACGGAGGCGACGACGTCGGCCCAGGTGGCCACGGCGGCCGCCTTGTTGCTCTGCAAGGCCCCGACCATGTGCCAGCGCAGGTCGAGGTCGGCGCACTCGGCAGCCTTGGCCTGCGCCTCCTGGTGGCGGTTCTCGGCGACGTCGCCGACCCCGAGCCCGGCCAGCAGCCGCACGTCGGAGGCCGGGAAGAACTTCGTCACGACGCTCAGGGCGACCTCCGAGGAGTCACGGTCGACCTCGGCGCAGGCCGCGGCCGTCCGCTCGCGCACGGCGGCCAGAGCGGCGGCCAGCTGCTCGCGACGGTCGCTCACGACATCCACACCAGCCCGGCGAGCCGCCCCGAGCGGTCGCCGTCGCGGCGGTAGGAGGGCAGGCGGTCCTCCTCGCGGGTGCAGCCGCCCACGTCGCGGACCTCGACCCCGGCGGCGACCAGCTGGGTCCGCACGCCGACCCCGATGTCGACCGCCGGCGTTCCCCACCGGGTGGTCGCCCACGCCTCGGGCACCGCCGCGCAGACCTCCGCACGCAGGCCGGCGGGAACCTCGTAGCAGCCGCCGCACACGTGCGGCCCCATCCAGGCCACGGTCGTCGCCGGCGTGGCGCCGAGACGCTGCATGGCCTCGACGGTGCGGGTGGCGACGTCGCACACCAGGCCGGGCCGACCGGCGTGCGCGACACCGACGACCCCGGCCTCGGGGTCGGCGAGCACGACCGGCACGCAGTCGGCCGCGCGGATCATCAGGCCGAGCCCCCGACGGGTGGTCACCATCGCGTCGGCGTGCGGCACGGCGTGCTCCGGCGAGGGCGTGGGCCCCTCGACCTCCACCACGGCGTCGCCGTGCACCTGACTGAGCCGGGCGAAGGGCACCCCGCAGGCCTCCTCCAGCGCGGCGAGGTCGGTGGCGAACCCGGGCGCGCGTCCCTGCAGGTCGATCGAGGCGTCGGTGAAGGCGAGGTCGACCCGGACCGTGCCGTTGCGGACGTCGCGGGACCAGAACACGACGACAGGCCTCGGCTACTTCAAGAAGTCCGGGACGTCGAGGTCGTCGTCGTCGAAGGAGACCGGGCGCGGAGCCGGACGGGCCGCCGGCTGGACCGGCGCCGAGCCGACCTCGGGACGCGCGGCCGGCGGGGCGGACCGCTCGGCCGGGGCCGGGCGCGGCGGGGCCTGCGAGGCGATCGCCGCGCGGGTCTCGGCCTGCGTCTGCTGCGGCTTCGGCTCGCGGCGCAGCACCGTGCCCTCGTCGCGCCGCTTGGGCTGGCCGCCGTCGAAGCCGGCAGCGATGACCGTGACCCGGACCTCGTCGCCCAGGGCGTCGTCGATGGTCGCGCCGAAGATGATGTTGGCGTCGACGTGCGCGGCCTGGGAGACCAGCGCGGCCGCCTCGTTGATCTCGAACAGGCCGAGGTCCGAGCCGCCGGCGATCGAGAGGAGCACCCCGTAGGCACCGTCGATCGAGGCCTCGAGCAGCGGGCTGGAGACCGCCATCTCGGCCGCAGCGACCGAGCGGTCCTCGCCCCGCGCCGAGCCGATGCCCATGAGCGCGGAGCCGGCGTTGGCCATGACCGACTTCACGTCGGCGAAGTCGAGGTTGATCAGTCCGGGGGTGGTGATGAGGTCGGTGATGCCCGAGACGCCCTGGAGCAGCACCTGGTCGGCCTGCTTGAAGGCGTCGAGCATCGACACGTTGCGGTCGCTGATCGAGAGCAGCCGGTCGTTGGGGATCACGATGAGGGTGTCGACCTCCTCGCGCAGCGCCTCGATCCCGGTCTCCGCGGAGTTCGCGCGACGGCGGCCCTCGAAGGAGAACGGCCGGGTCACCACGCCGATGGTCAGCGCCCCCAGCGACCGGGCGATGCGGGCCACGACGGGGGCCCCACCGGTCCCGGTGCCGCCACCCTCGCCGGCGGTCACGAAGACCATGTCGGCGCCCTTGATCACCTCCTCGATCTCCTCCGCGTGGTCCTCCGCGGCCTGACCGCCCACGTCTGGGTTGGCGCCGGCGCCGAGACCGCGGGTCAGCTCGCGGCCGATGTCGAGCTTCACGTCGGCGTCGCTCATCAGCAGCGCCTGGGCGTCGGTGTTGATCGCGATGAACTCGACGCCCTTCAGCCCGACCTCGATCATCCGGTTGACGGCGTTGACCCCGCCACCGCCGATACCGACGACCTTGATGATGGCCAGGTAGTTCTGTGCAGCTGCCACGGCGGCTTCACCTCTCGAGAATGTCAATGCTGGGGAGCAAGGGGCTGGATGCCAGGGCTGGATGCCAGGGCTGGGGATCGGGCGGGTCGTGCCGTGGGGAAGGACCGGGCCCAGAACACTGACCCTCAGGCTGAGGGTCAACGTTATGTCAACCACGGTGTGGGCATGACTCTAGGCACTGGGGCGACCGCGGTCGAATCCGACACGCAGATCGGGCCCGGGACGCCCTGGGGCCGAGGCCCGGGGTCGAGGCCCGGGACGGCCTCAGCCGGAGGTGGTGACGTTCCCCGGGACGCTGACGTCGTAGTTCGCGGACGGGGGCTGGTCGAGCAGCACCGCGAGCACCGCGGCCTTCTGCTCCGACTGCTCCGCACTCCCCCACCGCACCACGCGCTGGTCGCGCAGGACGAGGGTGATCTGGTCGACGGTCTCGACCTCGACGTGGTCCACGCGGGCGGAGAGGTCGCTCGGCAGGGCTGCGACGACGTGGGCGGCCTCGGCCAACGCCTCCGAGGTGGCCGCGCGGGTCGACTCCACGCGCGGCAGACCGCTCGGCGCCCGGCTCAGGGCGTCGAGCACCTGGCCGTCGCGGTCCAGGCCGCGCAGCTCGTCACCGATGGCGACCACGGCGACCGGGATGCGCTCCTGGACGTCGATGGCGATCGTGTGCGGCCACTGCCGGGTCACCTCGACCGAGCGCACCTGCGCCAGGGCCCCGACCCGCAGCTCGACCGAGCGCAGGTCGGCGGTGGCCAGCGGGACCCCGAGGGGCACCGCGGCGGCGTCGATCACGTCCTGGTCGCTCAGCGCGGACCCGCCGCTCACCTCGACGGCCTCGACGGTGAGCAGGTCCGAGCCGTAGACCGCCCACGTCGCGGTGGCGACCAGGCCGAGCAGGAGGAGTCCGACCAGGGCATAGCGCCACACGCGCCAGCGTCGGCGCCACTGGCGCCGCGCGAAGCGACGCCGGTCGCGCCGGGTGCGCCGGTCCTCGGGTGTGGCTCGGCGCTGGTCGGGACGCGCCACCGTGTCGGTCATCGAGCCGTTCCTCCGGCGCCGGCGCGGGAGGCCAGCAGGTCCAGGACCCGGGGGCCCAGTGCGGTGACGTCGCCGGCGCCGAGGGTGAGCACGAGGTCGCCCGCGGACGCGGCTGCGGCTACCCGGGCGGCGGCCCGCTCGTGGTCCGGCTCGAAGACGACCCGGTCGGGGGGCAGCGGCACCGCCGCGGCGACACCGGCTCCGGTGACGGCCGGGTCCGCGTCCTCGCGGGCCCGGTAGACCTCGAGCACCACCACGTCGTCGGCGGCGCCGAGCGCAACGCCCATGGCGGCCCCGAACAGCCGCGTGCGCGAGACCAGGTGGGGTTGGAAGAGCACCACGACGCGGCCTTCGCCGGCGACGGCGCGGGCCGCCTCCAGGTCGGCCGCGATTTCGAGGGGCTGGTGGGCGTAGGAGTCGTAGACCCGGACGCCGGCTGCCTCCCCCTTGGCCTCCATCCGTCGCTGGGTGCCGGTGAAGGCCTCCAGCCCCCGCCGCAGGTCGTCGAAGGCGAAGCCCAGGCGCAGGCCGACGGTGAGCGCCCCGAGCGCGTCCACGACGTAGTGGCGGCCGGGGATCGCGAGCCGGACCCGGCCCAGCTCGAGCCCCGCGTCGACGACCGTGAAGGACGAGGTGGTGCCGACCAGCTCGACGTCGACGGCCCGGACGTCGGCGTCGGGGTGCTCGCCGACCCGGACCACCGCTGCGCCGGCGGCGGCCCGGTGCTCGGCCAGCCGGGCGGCCCCGGGGTCGTCGATGCAGCACACCAGGAAGCCCTCCGCCGCGACGTGCCCGGCGAACTCCTCGAACGCGGCGACGTAGGCGCCCGCGGTGCCCCACTGGTCGAGGTGGTCGACCCCGACATTGGTCACCAGGGCGACCTCCGGGCGGTAGACCAGGAAGGCGCCGTCGCTCTCGTCGGCCTCGGCCACGAAGAGCTCGCCCGTGCCGTGGTCGGCGTTGCGGCCGGTCGCGGCCAGGACGCCGCCGACGGTGTAGGACGGCGCGGCGCCGGCCTCGATCAGAGCGACGGTGAGCAGCGAGGTGGTGGTGGTCTTGCCGTGGGTGCCGGCCACGGCGAGCACGCGCCGCCCGGCCAGCACGGACTGGAGACCGGCTGAGCGCGGCCACAGGCGCAGGCCGAGGCGGGTCGCCTCGAGGACCTCGGGGTTGTCCTCGCGGGCGGCCGTGGTCACGACCACGGTCTCGGCCCCACCGAGGTGGTCGGCGGCGTACCAGCCGTGGCAGGTGACGCCGACCTCGCGCAGGGCCGGCAGGAAAGGCGTGTCGTGGTCGTCGCTGCCGGTCACCGCCAGCCCGCGTTGGGCCATCACACGCGCGATCGCCGACAGTCCGGCGCCGCCGACCCCGATGAAGTGGACGCCCCCGAGCTGCTCTGCCGGGAGGATCTCCTCGGGCACGGGGACCCTCACGGGCGACCCTCCTGCGCCGTCGCCGCGATGATCGCGGCCAGCCGGTCGTCGGCGTCGCGGGGCATCAGGGCGGTGGCCGCACGACTCATGACCGCGAGCTGGTCGGGGTCGCCGGCCAGGCCGGGCACGGTGGCGGCGACCCACTGCGCGGTCAGGTCGGCGTCCTCGACCAGGAGGGCGCCACCGGCGCTGACCACGGGGGCCGCGTTCCGACGCTGCTCACCGTTGCCGATGGGCAGCGGCACGAAGATCGTGGGAACACCGGTGGCGGCCGCCTCGACGACGCTGCTGGCGCCGGCCCGGCAGATCATCAGGTCCGCCGCGGCCAGCAGCAGGTCCATCCGCTCCACGAACCGCTCCACGACGTAGGGCGCGACGTCGCCGCCGCCCGCGCGCTCGACGTCGTCGGGCACCTCGCCGTGCGGCCCGACGACGTGCAGCACCTGCACCCCGCTGCGAGCCAGCAGGGGCGCTGCCCCCGAGACGGCCTGGTTGAGCCGGCGGGCGCCCTGCGAGCCGCCGGTGACCACGAGGGTCGGTCGGTCGGGGTCCAGGCCGAACGCGGCTCGGGCCTCCTGACGCAGGGCGGCGCGGTCGAGGGTGGAGATCATCCGACGGATCGGCAGACCGACGTGCTCGGCGTGCCGGAGCGGGGTGTCGGGGAAGCTGACCGCCACGCGGCGAGCGCGACGTGCGCCGAGCTTGTTGGCCAGGCCGGGCAGCGCGTTCTGCTCGTGCACCACCACCGGCAGCCCCCGCTTGCGCGCCGCGAGGTAGGCCGGCACCGAGACGTAGCCGCCGTAGCCGACCACGACGTCCGGCCCCACCCGGTCGAGCACCTCGTGGGCGGCCTTGACCGCGCCGCGCAGCCGGCCGGGAACGCGCAGGAGGTCGGGCGAGAGCGAGCGCGGCAGCGGGACCGGCGGCACCAGCTCGAGGGGGTAGCCGGCCGCGGGCACCACCCGGTTCTCCAGGCCGCGCGGCGTGCCGAGACAGGTGATCTCGACCGCCGGGTCGAGCCGGCGCAGCGCGTCGGCCGTGGCCAGCAGGGGCGAGGTGTGACCGGCGGTCCCCCCGCCGGCGAGCAGGACCCGCATCAGCTCACCGCTTCGCCAGCAGTCCGGCGGGGCGGCGGGAGCGCCGCCGGGTGGCCAGCGCCCGCGCCGCCTCGGGCTCGCGGCGGGCGAACCCGATCAGCAGTCCCAGCGCGGCCAGGGTCGGCAGCAGGCTGGACCCGCCGTAGGAGACCAGCGGCAGCGGGATGCCGATGACCGGGAGCAGCGCGAGCACCATGCCCACGTTGACGATCATCTGCCCCACCAGCCAGACCACGATGCCGAAGCTGGCGTAGCGCACGAACGGGTCGCTCGCGCGCCGCGCGGTGCGCAGCGCGGCGTAGGCGATGGTCAGGAACAGGCCCACCACCAGCAAGGTGCCCACCAGGCCGAGCTCCTCGCCGAGGACGGCGAAGATGAAGTCGGTGTGCGCCTCGGGCAGGGTGCCCCACTTCTGCTGGCTCGCGCCGATGCCCTGGCCGAACCAGCCGCCCGAGGACATCGCGTACAGCCCGTGGGCCGGCTGCCAGCCGGTGGTGTCGTAGGCCTGGAAGGGGTCCAGGAAGTTCGTCAGGCGCGCCATCCGCTCGGTGTTGGTCGCTGCCAGGGCCCCGGCGAGCACGCCGACGGCGGTCAGGGAGAGCACGAAGAACCGCGACGGCGCTCCGACGACCCACAGCATCCCGAGCAGGATGGCGAAGAAGATCATCGCCGTGCCGAGGTCGCGGCCGGCCACGACCAGCCCGGTGGCCAGGGCCATGCCCGGCACGACGGGCACCATGATCTCGTGGAGGCTGCCCAGGCGGCGCTCCTTGTTGGCGTAGATGTGGGCGGCCCAGACCACCAGCGACAGCTTGGCGATCTCGGAGGGCTGGATGAGAACAGGGCCGACCGGCAGCCAGTTGGTGTTGCCGTTGACCTCGACGCCCAGGAACGCGGTCAGCAGCAGCAGCACCAACGAGAAGGAGAAGGCCGGGTAGGCCAGGCGCCGGATCCAGCGGTGCGTGACGCGGCTGGCGATCCAGGCGCACGGCAGCCCGATCCCGACCGAGATCAGCTGCTGGCGCACCACGGCGTAGGAGTCGCCGTCGTTGACCCGGAAGGAGTAGACGCTCGAGGCCGACAGCACCATGATCAGCCCGATCGTCAGCAGCAGCGACGAGGCCCCGAGCAGCAGGTAGTAGGTCGTCAGCGGACGGTCGAGGGCCTCCCGCAGGGTACGCAACCAGGTGAGGCGGCCCGGCAGCGACGGCGCCGACGCCCCGAGGGGGCGTCCGGGGTTCACCGTGGTCATCGCGGTCCCTCTCCCTCGGCGCTAGCGGTCCTCCGCGATCCGGTGCCGCACGGCCGCGGCGAACGCGTCACCCCGGGCGGCGTAGGAGCTGAACTGGTCCATCGAGGCACATCCTGGTGCCAGCAGCACCGTGTCACCGGGGACGGCCAGGTCGGCTGCCGCGGTCACGACCCGCCTCATCAGGTCTGCTCCACCGTCTTGCGAGCCTCCATCCTGACCGCCCTCGACCACGCGGACCGGCACATCGGGGGCGTGTCGCGAAAGCGCCTCGGCGATCACCGCCCGGTCCCGGCCGAGCAGCACGACGCCGCGCAGCCGTCCGCGCACGACCCGCACGAGGTCCTCGAAGGAGGCGCCCTTGGCCAGGCCGCCGGCCACCCACACGACGGGGTCGTAGGCCTGCAGCGAGGAGGCCGCGGCGTGCGGGTTGGTGGCCTTGGAGTCGTCGACCCACCGCACGTCGCGGTGGAGCGCGACGTCGGTGATCCGGTGGCCGTCGGGCCGGAAGGAGCGCAGACCGTCCCGGACCGAGGCCTGCCCGACGCCGTGGGCGCGGGCCAGCGCGGCCGCCGCGAGGGCGTTGGCGACGTAGTGGGGCGCCGGTGAGGCGAGGTCGGCCACGGTGCACAGCTCGGCCGCGCTCGTGGCCCGCTCGGCCACGAAGGCGCGGTCGACCAGGATGTCCTCGACCAGGCCCAGCATCCCGACCGCCGGCGTGGCGAGGGTGAAGCCGACGGCGCGCGCACCCTCGACCACGTCGGCCTCGCGCACGAGCCGCTCGGTGGCCGGGTCGGCGACGTTGTAGACGCAGGCGTCCTGCACCTGGTGGTAGATCCGTCCCTTGTCGGCGGCGTAGTCGCTCATCGAGGCGTACCAGTCGAGATGGTCCTCCGCGACGTTGAGGACCGCCGCGGCCTGGGCGCTCATCGAGGAGGTGTAGTGCAGCTGGAAGCTCGACAGCTCGACGGCGAGCACGTCGTAGGGGTCGGGGTCCATGACGGCCTCGAGGACCGGGCGCCCGACGTTGCCGACGGCCGCGCTGCGACGTCCCGCCGCGCGCAGCACCGTGTCGAGCATCTGCACCGTGGTCGTCTTGCCGTTCGTGCCGGTCACGCACAGCCACGGGGTGTCGTGCTCGGGGTGCCGCAGCCGCCAGGCCAGCTCGACCTCGCCCCACACCGGGATGCCGCGCTCGCGGGCCTGGGCCAGCAGCGGCGCCGCGGGTCGCCACCCCGGCGAGGTGACGACGAGGTCGACGTCGTCGGGGAGCACGGCCGTCGCACCGGGCCCGAGCCGCACCTGGGCGCCGAGCACCTCCAACAGCTCTGCCCGCTCCCGTCGCTCGGCGTCACCGGCGTCCTCGTCGAGCGCGGTCGCCCGCGCTCCGAGGTGGGTCAGGGTGTCGGCGGCGGCGAAGCCGGAGACGCCGAAGCCGGCCACCACGGCCCGGACCCCGTCCCAGGGGTCCAGCCGGCCGAGCTCGGCGGGGTCGCGCCCGCTCACAACCGGGCCACCCACTCGCCGTAGAACAGCCCGAGACCGGTGGCCACGAACAGCCCGGTGATGATCCAGAACCGGATCACCACCGTGACCTGCTCCCAGCCGAGCATCTCGAAGTGGTGGTGCAACGGGGCCATCCGGAAGATCCGCCTGCCCTTGCTGAGCTTGAAGTAGCCGACCTGCGCCATCACTGAGGCCGTCTCCAGGACGAACAACCCACCCAGGACGACCGCGAGCAGCTCGGTGCGGGTCAGGATGCACAGTCCGGCGAGCGCGCTGCCCAGGGAGAGCGAGCCGGTGTCGCCCATGAAGATCGCCGCCGGTGAGGCGTTCCACCACAAGAACCCGAAGCAGGCGCCGGTGATCGCCGCCGCCACCACCGCGAGGTCGAGCGGATCTCGCACGTCGTAGCAGAACGTGCCCGGGTTGTTCGCGCACGACTGGTTGTACTGCCAGATGTTGACCAGCGTGTAGGCGCCGAAGACCATCACGCTCGCCCCCGTCGCGAGGCCGTCGAGGCCGTCGGTGAGGTTGACGGCGTTGCTGAACCCGGTCGCGATCAGCCAGATCAGCAGCAGGGCCAGGATCGTGGGCAGCACCAGCCAGTCGATCTCTCGCAGGAAGCTGACCTTGTGGCTGGCCGGGGTGCGACCGTCGTCGTTGGCCAGCCAGTCCGAGAGGGCCAGCCAGCCGAAGACGAGCGCGATGACGGTCAGCCCGACCATCTTGGCCTTGCTGCGCAGCCCCAGGCTGCGCTGCTTGGAGATCTTGATGAAGTCGTCGAGGAACCCGACGGCACCCATGCCGACGAAGAGGAAGAGCAGCAGCAGCGCCGAGGCCGAGGGCACGCTGAAGGTGATCAGCTTGGCCGCGAAGTACCCGACCAGCGTCGCGAAGACGATGACGACCCCGCCCATCGTGGGGGTGCCGCGCTTGGTGTGGTGGGTGGTCGGACCGTCGTCCCGGATCTCCTGGCCGTAGCCCCTGCTGGTCAGCACCCTGATCGCGACGCGGGTGCCCAACAGCGAGACGAGCAGGGACAGGCCTCCGCCGAGCAGGATCGCTCTCATCGGTCGTCCTCCCCTCCCTGCAGCAGCATCTCGGCGACCTTCTCCAGCGCAGCGCCGCGCGAGGCCTTGACCAGGACCGCGTCCCGGGCACCCGCATTGTTCCCCACCCAGGCCGCCGCCTCGTCGCGCCCCGCGGTGTGGTGCACCTCGCCGGTCCAGCCGGGCACCTCGCCGGCGCCGACGCCCAGACCCGCGGCGCCTGCTCCCACGACGACCAGCACGTCGACGCCTCGCTCCGCGGCCGCGCGGCCGACCTCGCGGTGCGCGGCACCGGCCTCGGCGCCGAGCTCGAGCATCTCCCCGAGCACGGCGATGGTCCGGCGCCCCGACCGGGATCCGATCGTGGCGAGGGCGTCGAGGGCGGCGAGCATCGAGGCCGGGTTGGCGTTGTAGCTGTCGTCGAGGACGACCAGCCCGTCGGCGCGCTCGGTCAGCTCCATCCGCTGGCGGGAGGCCGCCTCCGAGGCCGACAGCGACGCCGCGACGGCGCCCGGCGGCACCCCGACGGCGACCGCCATCGCCGCCGCGATGCTGGCGTTGACGACCTGGTGGGCGCCGACCTGGCGCAGCCGGACCTCCTCGGCGCTCGAGCCGACGACGAGGGTGAACCGCGGGCGACCCAGGCCGTCGAGGACGACGTCGCGCCAGCCGACGTCGGCTCCGGGTCCCCCCGGGTCGGCTGCGCCAGCCGGGCCAGCCGGGCCAGCTGGACCGACGGTGGTCACGGCGGCCCGGGTCCTCGGGGCCATCGCAGCCACCACGG
Organism: uncultured Actinomycetota bacterium; assembly: GCA_963822495.1. Lineage (GTDB taxonomy): Bacteria > Actinomycetota > Actinomycetes > Propionibacteriales > Nocardioidaceae > Nocardioides. The sequence continues at coordinate 487,437 of CAWGHQ010000006.1, forward strand.
GGTCCGCGACGTTGAGCACGGCCGTGCCGTCGACCGGGAGCGCCTCGAGGATCTCGCCCTTGGCGCGCGCGATCGCCGCCGTGCTGCCGAACTCGCCGACGTGCGCGGTGCCCACGTTCAGCACGGCCGCCACCTGCGGCGGCGCGAGCCGGCACAGGTAGGCGATGTGTCCGATGCCCCGTGCCCCCATCTCCAGCACGAGGTAGCGGGTGCTCGGCCCGGCGCGCAGCACGGTCAGCGGCACGCCGAGCTCGTTGTTGTTGTTGGCGGTGGTCGCCACGGTCTCGCCGTGGTCGGCCAGCACCCGCGCGAGGTAGTCCTTGGTGCCGGTCTTGCCCTGGGAGCCGGTCAGCGCGAGGACCGTGACGTCGAGCCGGTCGACGACGTGGCGGGCCAGCAGGCCCAGCGCGGCGACCGGGTCCGCCACCACCACGGTCGGCGCCGAGGTGGCGCGGCTGCCGAGCACGGCGTGCTGGCCCGCGGCGTGGTCGTGGCCGTCGGTCCGCTCGCCGACCACCGCGACGAACAGCCCTCCGGGCACCGGGAAGCGGCTGTCGACGTAGGCCGCGCCGTCGACGACGACGTCGGCGCTGGCCGCGTCGGCCAGGGTCCCGCCGACCACCGCGGCCACCTCGTCGAGCCGCAGCGCGATCACGAGGCCGGCTCCCCGAGCGCGGCCAGCAGCTCGCGGACGACCACCCGGTCGTCGAAGGGGTGCACCACGCCGGCGACCTCCTGGCCCGTCTCGTGGCCCTTGCCGGCCACGAGCACCACGTCGCCGGGCCCGGTGCGACGCAGGGCCTCCTCGATCGCGGCACGGCGCCCGGCCACCTCGAGGACCTCCGCACGGGCCTCGGGCGCCGAGCGGGCACCCTCCAGCACCGCGGCCCGGATCGCGGCCGGGGCCTCGGTGCGCGGGTTGTCGTCGGTGACCACCACCAGGTCGGCCAGCACGGCCGCGGTGGCGCCCATGATCGGCCGCTTGCCGGCGTCCCGGTCACCGCCGGCCCCCACCACGATCACCAGACGACCGGCCGCCAGGGGGCGCAGGGTGCGCAGCGCCGCGGCCACCGCGTCGGGCTTGTGGGCGTAGTCCACGAGCACGGTGCGCCGCTGGACCCCTCCGGGGCCGACCTGCTCGAAGCGGCCGGCGACCCCCGGCGAGCGGCCCACGGCGGCGGCGACGGCCACCGGGTCGAACCCGGCCTCGCCGGCGGCCGCCACCGCGGCCAGCGTGTTGGCGACGTTGACCACGCCCGGCAGCGGCGAGCGGCAGGCCACCCGGAGACCGTCGGGGCCCACCGCGGTGAAGTCGGAGCCGGTGGGCTCGGGGCGCACGTCCTCGGCGCGCCAGTCGGCCGGGGCACCGGCGACCGAGAAGGTCCGCACCGGCAGGCCGCGCTCCCCGGCCAGGCCCACCAGGCGTCGGCCGTGCTCGTCGTCGGCGTTGAGCAGACCCCGTCGCGCCCTCGTGGGGTCGAAGAGCGACGCCTTGGCGGCGAAGTACTGCTCGAGGTCGTCGTGGAAGTCGAGGTGGTCGCGCCCGAGGTTGAGGAAGACCGCCACGTCGAAGACCACCCCGTCGACCCGGCCGAGCACCAGCGCGTGGCTGGAGACCTCCATGGCGCAGGCGCTGACGCCACGCTCGCGCATCAGCGCGAACAGTGCGTGCAGGTCGGGGGCCTCCGGCGTGGTCAGCGACGTCCGCACGTCGATCCCGTCGACCCGGGTGCCGTTGGTGCCGACGACCGCCGAGTGGACCCCGGAGCCCTGGAGCCCGGCCTCCAGCAGGCGGGTGGTGGTGGTCTTGCCCTGCGTGCCGGTCACCCCGACCATGCGCATCGAGCGGGCCGGGTCGCCGTAGACCCGGGCGGCCAGGCGACCCAGCACGCCTCGGGGGTCGGCGACCTCGAGGACCGGCACGTCGGAGGCCAGGTCGCAGGCGGCGGCTCCCTCCGGGTCGGTGAGCACGGCCACGGCGCCCGCGGCGACGGCGGCAGCGGCGTAGGCGATCCCGTGGACCCGCGCGCCGGGCAGCGCGGCGTACAGGTCGCCGGGCTGCACCCGGTGCGAGCTGAGCGTGACGCCGGTGATCGGGGTCGGGACGGGCCCCGGGTCGGCCACGTGCGCGCCGGTCCACTCACCGAGCCAGGTGGCCACGGTGCCGAGCGGCACGGGGGCCACCCGCCGGGGCCTGCTCGCCGCCGGTGGTTGGGGCAGGTCGGTCACCGGGCGAGGTTATCGCCGCGGGCCGCCGGTGCCGTCCTCACCACGTGACGGGGACCGAGGACGGCCGCGTGCCGGTGGGCGGGACGCCGTAGCGGCGCAGCACGTTGCCCATGATCGTCGAGAACGCCGGACCTGCCGTCGAGCCACCGCCGGAGCCTGCGCGGGGGCTCTGCACCGCGACGTAGACGGTGAACCGCGGGTCGTCGGCCGGGGCGAAGCCGGCGAACGAGACGGTGGTGCTGCCGTCGTAGCCGCCGTCCTCCGCGACCCGCTGCGCGGTTCCCGTCTTGCCGGCCACCCGGTAGCCCGGTACCGCCGCGGCGGGAGCCACGGCCAACGGGGACCTCACCACGCGCTCCATCATCAGCGTGGTCTCACGGGCGGCCTCCTCGCTGACCACCCGCTCGCTGGTGGTCTGCTCGGTGCCCACGGGGCCGCCGGCGTCGTTGATCGCAGCGCCTGCGATGACGCTCGGCTCGACGCGGACCCCGCCGTTGGCGATGGTGTTCACGGCGGTCGCCATCTGCAGGCCGTTGACCGAGAGGGACTGGCCGAAGGCGATGCGGTCCTCGGCCTGGTCGGTCCAGCCCTCGCGGTCGGGCAGCAGGCCGGGCGACTCGCCGCCCACGCCGACGCCGGTGCGGTGGCCGAGACCGAACCGGCGGAGGTAGTCGCGCAGCTGGCCGCGGTCGTAGGCGTCGGCCGCCAGGACGGTGCCGATGTTGGAGGAGTGGGCGATGATGCCGGCCATCGTCCAGTGAAGGGGGTCGTGCGGGAAGTAGTCGTGGATGGTCGCGTCCTGGCGCTCGAGCACCGGGGGCACGGTGAACTTCGTGTCCATCGTGACCTTGCCGGCGTCGATCAGGCCGGCCACGGTCAGCACCTTCTCCACCGACCCGGGCTCGTAGACGTCGGTCAGGGCACGGGAGGTGTACAGCTCGCTGGGGTAGTCCGTGGGGTTGCTGGCGTCGTAGGTCGGGTGGTCGGCGAGGGCCAGGACCTCACCGGTCTGGGTGTCCATCACCACGGCCAGGCCCGACTCGCCGCCGGCCCGGCGCACGGTGTCGCGCAGCGCGCGCTGGACGAACCACTGGAGGTCGCGGTCGATGGTGGTGGTGAGGTCGCGGCCGTCCTGCGGCTCCTCGAGGGTGCTCTCGCCGAGCGGCAGCCGGTTGCCGGCCCCGACCTGGTAGCGCGCCTGCCCGTCGTGCCCGGCCAGCCAGTCGTTGAAGGTGGCCTCGAGGCCGGCGGAGGGTCGCGCCCGGCCGTCGTTGTGCGGCTCGCCGAGGAAGCCCACCAGGTTGGCGGCGACGTCCTTGCCCGGGTAGGTGCGGATGGGGTCCTCGCGGGTGTCGAGGCCGTCGAAGCCGGCCTCGCCGGCATCGGCGACGACCTCGGTGGCGAGGTCGGCCGGGACCTGTCGGGCGATGTACTCGAAGCGGCTCTCGGGGTCGTCGCCCCCGCGGAGGCGCTCGAGGGTGGCGAAGTAGTCGAGGTCGAGACGGCGGGAGAGGAAGGTCGCGAGCGCCGGTGCCTGCGCGCTGGTCCAGGCCGGGTCGGCGACCACCATGAGGCCCTCGACGGTGTCGGCCAACGGCTCGCCGTTGCGGTCGAGGATCTCCCCCCGGTCAGCCGGCAGGGTCAGCGTCACCGTGCCCTCGGCAGCGGCCATGGCGGCGTAGGAGTGCGGGTCGAGGCCCTGCAGCTGGACCAGCCGGCCGGCGAAGACCGACAGCACGGCGGCGATGACCAGGAACCCGGCCTGCAGGCGGAAGGCGGTCGAGATGCCCCGGCGACCGCGGCCCCGGCGAGGCGAGGTCATCGTTGCTGCTCGGACGGCATCGTCGGGGACCCCTGGGACTGTGGCGGTGTGGGTGGTTGCTGCGCCTGGTCTCCAGTCCTACCCCCGGTCGGCGTCGCACCCGACGACGACGCGCCGGTCGGGGCCTGGCCTTCGGACCCGCCGGTGGTGGGCAGCACGGCGGGGGCGTAGGGGTTGCGGACCGGCGTCGGCTCGATGGAGAACCGGTCCAGGTCGGTCGCGGGCACCTTCTCGCCGAGCACCTCTCCGGAACCCAGGTCGAGGAAGGTCGGCACGGCCGGGATCACCATGCCCAGGCCCTGGGCCTGGCGGGCCACGCGCTGGGGGTCTCGCAGGTCGGCCAGCTGCATGCGCAGGGACTGCTCGCGGGCCGAGAGCGCCTTGGCCTGGCCCTCGAGCGCGGTGGTGGCGAAGGAGGCCTGCTGCAACGAGGTGTTGAACAGCAGCAGCCCGACCACGCCCGTGAGCAGGACCAGGCTGACCAGCCCGACGAACGGCACCCGCGCCGCGTCGACGCGGGTCCGCGGCACGACGCTGAGCCGGGCCCGGTCGACGGCGTCCTGCGCCAGTCGTGGGAGGCGCTGCCGCGCGGCCCGCTCGGGCGCACCGTGGGGGACGGGACTGCTCATCAGGCTGCTCCTCGGGTGGTGCCGGTGGGTCGGACGGGTGCTGGGCGGACGCGCTCCACGGCCCGCAGCCGCACCGAGGCGGCCCGCGGGTTGGTCGCGGTCTCCTCGTCGGCGGCCCTCTCCGCGCCCCGGGTCAGCGCGCGCCAGGCCGGCTCGCGGCCCGCGGGCACGAAGGGCAGGTCCTCGGGCACGTCGAGCCGGGTGAGGGCGGTGAAGGCCTGCTTGACCAGGCGGTCCTCGAGGGAGTGGTAGGCCTCCACGACCACCCGCCCGCCGACGCGGACGACGTCGACCGCGGCCGGCAGGGCGCGACGCAGCACGGCGAGCTCGTCGTTGACCTCCATGCGCAGCGCCTGGAAGGTCCGCTTGGCCGGGTGCCCGCCCGTGCGTCGCGCCGGCGCCGGGATCGCGGCGTAGAGCAGCTCGACCAGGGCGGCGGAGGTCGTGAACGGACGGGTCTCGCGCTGGCGGACGACCGCCTGGGCGATCCGGCGAGCGAACCTCTCCTCGCCGAAGTCGCGGAGCACGCGGGTCAGCTCGACCACCGAGTAGGTGTTGAGCACGTCGGCCGCTGTCGGTCCCGCCGTGCCGTCCATCCGCATGTCGAGGGGCGCGTCGGTCGCGTAGGCGAACCCCCGCTCGGGGACGTCGAGCTGCATCGAGGACACGCCCAGGTCGAAGAGGACGGCGTCGGCGTGCGCGAGGCCGGCCTCGGCGAGCACCTCGGGGATCTCGTCGTAGACCGCGTGCACCGCGGTGAAGCGCTCACCGAAGGGCGCGAGCCGCTCGGTCGCCCGGTGCAGGGCCTCGCGGTCGCGGTCCACACCGAGCACCCGGGCCAGTCGGCAACGGCTCAGCACGGCCTCGCTGTGTCCGCCGAGACCGAGCGTGGCGTCGACCAGGACCGACCCCGGGCGGTCCAGGGCCGGCTCCAGCAGCGCGACGACCCGGTCGAGCAGCACCGGGGCGTGGGAGGGAGCAGACACCGGACGGGTCAGCTGCCCTGGGAGAGGTGGGTCAGCACCAGCAGGGTCGCGGCGAGCCCGCTGGCGGTGGCCAGCGAGAAGGCCATCAACGTGACGGCGTCGCGGGCCTGGTGTCGCACACGGCGCGTCCCGACCGGCGGTGCGGCCGGTGCCGGCGTGAGGCGGGTGCTGCTCATGGGTCGACCCTCGCGGTGGTGGTGCGGAACGGACGGGCTCGGGCGGGTGCCGCAGGGCCAGGTCTCCTGCCCGCCCACGACCGGAGGCCGAGACATCTGGAGCCGGGGAAGGTGCCCCAGAGGCTGTCGACGGGACCGACGACGCCGGGGCGGGCCAGAGACCTGGCCCTGCGGTGTGCCCTGTGGAGTTCTGGTGGTGAAGTTCTGGTGGTGGAGTTCTGGTGGTGCCGGGTGGTGCTGGGTGTGGTGCCGGTGCTGGAGCTGGGCGGCTCAGTCCTCGTCCTCGTCCAGGTCGACGTAGTCGGGAAGCGTCTGCTCCTCGTACTCGCGCCACCGGGTGGGGTTCCAGATCTCGAGGCGGTCCCGCGCGCCGATCACCACGACGTCCCGGTCCAGGCCGGCGTAGTCGCGCAGGGTGGTGGGGATCCCGATCCGGCCCTGCTTGTCGAGACTGCCCTCGGAGCCGCTCGAGAAGAGCATGCGGGTGTAGGCACGCGCTGACTTGCTGGTCTGCGGCCGGGCCGAGACGCGGTCGGCCTCGGCGTCGAAGACGTCCTGGGGCCACACCACCAGGCAGCTCTCCTGACCCTGCGTCACCACGATCCCCTCCCCGAGCCGGTCCCTGAACTTCGCCGGGAGGAAGAGCCGCCCCTTCTCGTCGAGCTTCGGGGTGTAGGTGCCCATGAAGTGCACGGGTCGACCTCCCCTGTTGCTCCACGATCGTGGCCTCTTCCTCCACTTTCCTCCACTCTACTCCACTTCACCCCACCGTCAACCACTCCGCACCACATCGGAACCCCTACGGTCGCGGCTCCTCCCCCACCGGCAGGCCGGCGCTCGCACAGCGACCGGACGCCGACCGGCGGCGTAGGTTGCGAGCACGCTCTAGGTTGGTGACACCTGTCACCCGGCTCCCTGCCACCGGCTCCGGCCGGCGCCCTCCCGGAAGGACCTCGCGTGGACACCGCGGACCCCCTCGGCCCTGGCCCCTCGCGGCCGCCCGCGGCCGACGACCTCACTGCGGTGACCGCTGTGGTGGACCGCATCCGCCACAACATCGAACGGGTCATCGAGGGCAAGCCCGCCGTCGTCTCCTCGGCCCTCACGGTGCTGCTCGCAGAGGGTCACCTGCTGATCGAGGACGTGCCGGGGGTCGGCAAGACGATGCTCAGCAAGGCGCTGGCCCGCAGCATCGACTGCACCGTGCGGCGCATCCAGTTCACGCCCGACCTGCTGCCCTCCGACGTCACGGGGGTCTCGGTCTTCAACCAGGACACCCGCGAGTTCGAGTTCCGACCCGGGGGCGTCTTCGCCAACATCGTGGTCGGCGACGAGATCAACCGCGCCTCGCCCAAGACCCAGTCGGCCCTGCTGGAGTGCATGGAGGAGCGCCAGGTGACCGTCGACAACGTCACCTACCTCCTCGAGACCCCCTTCATGGTCATCGCCACCCAGAACCCGGTCGAGATGGAGGGGACCTACGCGCTGCCGGAGGCCCAGCGGGACCGCTTCATGGCACGCGTCTCGATCGGCTACCCGGTCGAGGCCGCCGAGATCGCGATGATCGGCTCGCACGCCGGGAGGTCGCCACTGGAGGACCTCGACGCCGTCACCGACGCCGCGGAGATCCGCAAGCTCTGCGGCATCGTCGCCGGGGTGCACGTCTCCACGGCGGTGCAGCGCTATGCCGTCGCCCTGACCTCGGCGACGCGGCGGACGAAGGACCTCGTCCTCGGTGCGTCGCCCCGGGCCACGCTGCACCTCGTGCGCGCGGCCAAGGCGGCCGCGGCGATCGCCGGGCGCGACTACGTCCTGCCCGACGACGTGCGGGTGCTCGCACCACCGGTCCTGGCGCACCGGCTGCTCCCCAGCGTCGAGGCCTCGATGAGCGGCCGGTCGACGACCGCGGTGCTCGAGGACGTGATCGCGGCGGTCGCGGTGCCCGACGACCCCCAGCACCGTGCGTGAGGCTCTCGACGGGCTGACGGTCCGCGGCCGCGCCTTCGTGGCGGCCGGGCTGGCAGCGATCGTGTGCGCCTTCGTCCTCGGCCAGCCGGGGCTGCACCGTGTCGGGGTGCTCCTGGTCGCCCTCCCGCTGCTCACGGCGCTCGCCCTGGGCCGCACCCGCTACCGGCTCTCGCTGGTGCGCACGCTGAGCAGCCAGCTGGTCACCATCGGCCAGCCCGCGCAGGTGGAGCTGGTCCTGACCAACGAGGGCCGGACCCCGAGCGGGGTGCTGCTGCTCGAGGACCAGCTGCCCTACGTCCTGGGCACGCGGCCGCGCTTCGTGCTCGACGGCATCGGTCACGGCTGGCGCCGGCACTCCACCTACCAGGTGCGCTCGGACGTGCGCGGCCGCTTCGAGGTCGGCCCGATGTCGGTGCGGGTCACCGATCCCTTCGGCCTCGTCGAGCTCGGCCGCACGTTCACCAGCAGCGTCCCCCTGACCGTCACGCCGCGGACCGTGACGCTGGCCCCCATCGCCCTGGGCGGCGCGTGGAGCGGGTCGGGCGAGCAGCGGGCGCGCTCGTTCGCGAGCGGCTCCGCCGAGGACGTCACCGTGCGCGAGTACCGACGCGGCGACGACCTGCGCCGGGTGCACTGGCGCAGCTCCGCACGCACCGGCGAGCTGATGGTGCGCCGCGAGGAGCAGCCCTGGCAGTCGCGCGCGACCGTCTTCCTCGACAACCGGATCATCGCCCACCGTGGCATCGGGGCCGCGTCGTCGATCGAGACCGCCGTCGGCGTCGCGGCCAGCGTGGCCGTCCACCTCGCCCGCCGGGGCTACAGCGTGCGACTGGTCACCGCGGCCGGCGAGGACCGCGCCACGTCCTGGCACGTCCACGACGCCGGCGCCGACACCCGACCACTGCTGGAGTCCCTGGCCGTCGTGCCGATGCTGCCGGCGGTGCGGCTGGAGGCCGGCTGGCTCGGCGAGCAGTCCTCCGGCGGCGTGACCGTCGCGGTCGTGGGGAGCCTGGAGTCCGCCGACCTGCCGGTGCTGCGCCGCCTGCAGGCCCACACCGGCCTGGCCCTCGCGATCGCGCTGGACGTCGACGGGTGGGCCGCCAACGGTGCGCCCGAGAGCCGGGGGTCGATGGCGTCCGTGCTGGCCCACCAGGGCTGGCGGGCGGTGCCGCTGGGCCCCTCCGACCGGCTGGAGGCCGTCTGGGAGGAGCTCGGCCGGGCCGGTCGGCGCGGGGGGCCCGTGGCAGCGGGAGCCCGGTCATGACGCGGGAGACGAGCAGCCCGTACCCCGCCACCGGGCTGGCCCTGGCCTGTGCCGGGACGGTGTGGGTGACGATGCTGGCCTGGCAGCCCTTCACCGAGGCCTGGCCCGCCGCTCTCGTGCCCCTGCTGGGTCTGGGACTGGTGGTGGCCCTGGTGGGGTCCGTCGCCCGACGCGCACGACTGCCCCTCGTCGTGGTCGTCGGCCTCCAGGTGGTCCTCGGCTCGGCCGCGGCGTGCCTGATGCTGACCGGCTCCCCGGTGCCCGTCGGTGGCGCAGCCGAGGAGCTCTCGCGCGCCTTCGCCGCCGCCGTCGACAGCTCGACGCTCTACGCCGCCCCCGTGCCGGCGTCGGCCCCAGGGATCCACCCTCTGCTCATCGCCGGTGGCCTGGGCGCCCTGCTGGTCGTCGACGTCCTCGCCTGCAGCCTGCGCCGGGTCTCCCTGACCGGACTGCCGATCCTCGCCGTGTCCAGCGTCCCGGTCAGCGTGCTGGGCACCGGTCTGAGCTGGTGGGTCTTCGTGCTGAGCGCTGCCGGCTTCCTGACGATGCTCTACCTCGACGAGGGTGAGACCCTCACCCGCTGGGGGCGCGCCCTGCGCGGTGACGACGACCCGAGCACGTCCGGCCTCGACGTCCGTACCGGGACGGCTCGGGGCGGCGCCGGGGCGGTGGGCACGGTGGCGGTCGCCCTGGCCCTCGCCGTCCCGCTGGTGCTGCCGACGCTCCACCTGCAGGTCTTCGACGTCGGCCCCGGCACCGGCGCGGGCGGGGAGATCGAGGTCGACAACCCGATGGTCGACCTGCGCCGGGACCTGCGCCGTGGCGAGGACGTCCCGCTGGTCACGGTCAGCACCGACGACCCGGCCCCGGCCTACCTGCGGATCTCGGTGCTCAACGACTTCACCGACGACGAGTGGACCGCCGGCAACCGCAGCATCCCCGTCGAGCAGAAGCCGACCGGACCGATGCCGGCGCTGCAGGGCCTCTCGGGTCGGGTCCCGGTCACCAGCTACGCCTACCGGCTGCGGGCCGCCGATGCGTTCGCCTCGACCTGGCTGCCCACGCAGGCACCGGTCAGCCGCGTCTTCGCGGCCGGCGACTGGCGCTACGACGAGGACACGATGGACTTCATCGCAGCCGGGGACGGGGTGACCACAGCCGGCCTGGACTGGGAGGAGACGGCGGTCGTCCCCGACCTCGACCCGCGGGATCTGGCCGCAGCCCGCTCGGCGAGCAGTGACGTGGACTCGACCTACGTCGACCTGCCGACGGATCTGCCCGAGGTCGTCAGCAGCCTGGCCGCCAGCGTGACCGCCCAGGAGTCCTCCGACTTCGAGAAGGCCGTCGCCCTGCAGCAGTGGTTCCGCGAGGACGGCGGCTTCACCTACTCCTTGAGCCGCTCGGAGGTCGGCAACGGCGTCGACGCCCTCACCGCCTTCCTCACCGAGGGCGACGGCGGACGCGTCGGCTACTGCGAGCAGTTCGCCGCGGCGATGGCGGTCATGGCGCGTGACCTCGGGATCCCGGCGCGGGTCGCGGTCGGCTTCCTCGAGCCCGATCTGCAGGAGGACGGGACCTGGATCTACAGCAGCCACGACCTGCACGCCTGGCCCGAGCTGTACTTCCCGGGTGCCGGCTGGACCCGCTTCGAGCCCACTCCGGCCCGCCGGGCCTCCGGCGTCCCGGCCTACACCCAGGAGCAGCAGGCGCCGGTCGCCCCGGAACTGCCTGGCGGTGGCCCGTCCGCCCAGCCGAGCGCGGCACCGGACGACCCGCGCCTCGACCGTGCCACCGAGCCGGCGGCGCCGGAGGTCGGGGACACGGTGCCGACCTCGGACCCGGGCGGCTCGCGGGGGTGGGTGCTGGGCTCGGGGGCAGGCGTCCTGCTGATGCTCGGCCTGCTCCTCGTCCCGGGCGTGGTGCGCCGCCGGCGCCGCGAGCAGCGGCTGGCGGGAACACCCGAGACCTGCTGGCGCGAGGTGCGGGACACCGTGGTGGACCTCGGCCTGACCTGGCCCGGTCAGCGCTCACCGCAGCAGGTGGCCGAGGTGCTGGGCCGCTACCTCCACGACCCCCAGGCGCAGGCCGCACTGGCCGTGCTCGTCGGCGAGGTCGAGCGCACGCGCTACGCCCGCCGGCACGCCCCCGCCGAGACCGGACCGAGTGCCCGGCTCGTGGTGACGGCCCTCGAGTCGTCCGCCGGCACACGGCACCGGCGCCGGGCGCGGTGGCTGCCCGTCACGGTGCTGCGCCGCCGCGGGCCCGAGGCCCGCGCTCGAGGACGCCGCGTGGCCACCGAGGTCAGCACCGCCGGGGCCGGGCTGGCCGAACCGCGTAGCTAGGGGTTCCTCGGGTTGCTCGGGTCAGTAGCCGTTCGAGTCGCGCCGACGACGCCAGCGCTGCTCCATGCGCTGCATGAAGGAGCCCTCACCCGGGCGGGCCTGCGGGCGGCGGGTGTTCTTGCGCACCTTGCCCCCCGCGCCTGCTGCGGACTTGCCACCCTTGGCGGACTTGCCGCCCTGGATGACGCTCAGCCCCGAGATGTCGGAGGGCACCGCGTCGCTGCCGGCGTGCTGCTGACCGCGCAGGGCCGCGAGTCCCACGGTGGCCGAGCCCAGCATGACGATGAAGCCGACCACCCCGATGACGACCTGGTTGCTGATCGCCCCGGTCATCAGGACGGTGATCCCGACCACGAGTCCCAGACCCGCGGCGACAGCGCGGCGCCGGGCCGAGCGCCGCAGCGAGGTACCACGCAGGGTCGAGGCAAACTTGGGGTCCTCCTCGACGAGGGCGCGCTCCATCTGCTCGAGCAGACGCAACTCCTCTTCCGAGAGCGGCACCGCTACCTCCATCGCACGACGAGCCCGGGGGAAGACGTGGGCTGTGGCAAGTCTAGGCAGGCCCGTGCTGTGACGGTAGGCACCCTTGAGAATTAGGGCCGGTTCGTCTCAGTCCAGCAGCCGTGCCGGACGCACGGCGGTCCCGCCGAAGCGGCGTGCCGCCCGGTCGACGGCACGGTCGGCGTCGGCCCAGCCCCGCTCCCGCTCACCCAGCACGTGCTGGTGGTGCCACCGGTCGCGCGGGAGCAGCTGCTCGACGCGCACGCCGACCAGACGCACCCGCGCCCCTCTCAGCCCGACCGCGTCCACCAGGGCGCTGGCCGCCGCGAAGACCTCGAGGGTGACGTCGGTGGGCTCGGCCAGCGTCCGGGAACGGCTGGTCGTGGTGAAGTCGGCCAGCCGGACCGTGATCGCCACGGTGCGGCCCACGACGCCCGCGGCCCGCAGCCGGCCGGCGACGGTGGTGGTCAGTCGCAGCAGCTCGCGCAGCACGACCGCGCGGTCGGCGGTGTCGCGCGCGAAGGTGGACTGGGCACCCATCGACTTCTCGGGCGGGTCGGCGGTGCCGCCCCCGCCGAAGACCGGTGCGTGCCGGTCGACCACCTCACGCCGGTCGGCTCCCCACGCGAGGGTGTGCAGCGCAGCGCCCTGGTGCGCGCCCAACGCGTGCTGCAGCTGCTCGAGCGGGGTGTGGGCCAGGTCGCCGATGGTGACCAGCCCCAGCCGGTGCAGCACCGTGCGGGTCTTGTCTCCCACCCCCCACAGCGCGGCCACGTCGAGCGGGTGCAGGAAGTCGGCGACCTGCTCGGGCAGCACCATCCGAACCCCGTCGGGCTTGGCCATCGTGCTGGCGATCTTGGCCACCGAGATCGACGGCGCCACCCCCACCGAGCAGGTGATGCGCTGCTCGTCGTGGATCGTCGAGCGCAGCTGCTCGGCGATCTGCAGGGGTGTCCCGAGACGACGCAGCGCTCCCCGGACGTCGAGGAAGGCCTCGTCGAGGGAGACGGCCTCGACCAGCGGCGTCACGCGCCGGAAGGTCTGCATCACCGCGGTCGAGACGCTGGCGAAGGCGTGGTGGTCGGGTGCGAGCACCACGGCCTCGGGGCACAGCCGGCGGGCGCGGCTGCCCGGCATCGCCGAGCGCACGCCGTAGGTACGAGCCACGTAGTTGGCCGAGAGCACCACGCCACGGTGCCCGCCGCCCACGATGACCGGGCGGCCCTCCAGGTCGGGGCGCTCACGCAGCATCACCGAGGCGTAGAAGGCGTCCATGTCAACGTGCAGGATCGGGCAGGCCAGCGACGCCTCGGACCTCACCGGGCCCACCCCGTCGACCCGATCGTCGGCTCAGCGCGCGAGCAGGTGCAGCTGGGTGGCCAGCGGGCGGTACTCGGGAAGCTCGCAGGCGGCCCGCTCGAGCTCGACCAGCGCGGCCGTCGCGCCCGGCTCGAGGTCGAGCAGCGACCCCGGCACGAGGTCGGCGAAGACCCGGACCCCCTGCACGGAGAGCGGCGCGAAGCCCGCCCCCTCCAGGAGCAGCCGGACCTCCGCGAGGGTGAACCGCCGCCCTGAGCGGTCCGTGTGCTGGGGTGACTCCAGCAGCTCGCGGGCCGCGACGAAGTGTCCGGCCAGGGCCCGGGCCACCACGGCGGCGTGCCGCTGGGCGACGAGCAGGCTGAGCGTGCCGCCCGGGCGGAGCACCGAGCGGATGGCTCCCAGCGCGGCTGCGGGGTCGCCGACGACCTCGAGGACGCCGTGGCACAGCACCAGGTCGGCCCGCGCGGGTCCGACGACCTCGGCGATCGTGGACAGGTCACCCTGGACGGCAGCGACCTCGACGCCCTGTTCGCGCGCACGCCGGGCCAACGAGGCCAGCGCGTCGGGACTAGGGTCGACCACGGTGACGCGGTGGCCACGCCCGGCGATGGCGACCGCCGAGCCTCCCGTGCCGCCGCCGATGTCGAGGACGTCGAGCGACCCCTCCAGCACCGGCCCCAGTGCGTCCCAGACCACGGCGGTCCGCGGAGCACTTCGACGCTCGCCCGGGCGCTCGGTGGCTGGCATGGGCACCACCCTAGGGCGTCCTTCACCGTGGCCCCTGCCGGCTCACCCGGCCCGGCGCTCGGCCGGCGGACCCGCGTGGGACACCAGTCCGAGCAGCTCCTCGACCACGGCCAGGAAGCGGTCGGCGTCACGGACGAGGTCGTCGGCCTCGCGCTCGCTCACCGCTCGCGACGACCCGGCCTCGGCGGCGGCCCGCTTGGAGGCACCGGCCGCGAAGAACGCCGCCCACTCCTGCAGCTCGGGCGCGACCTCGGTGAGCAGCACCCAGGCGTTCTTCTGCCGCCGACCACGCGTCGGCGCCGGGCGGGCCCGGGCGGCGAGCAACGCAGCGGCGGCGCGCAGCGCGGCGACGTGCGCGCAGGCGTACCGGGTGGGCACGTCGGGCGCACCGACGGCCTCACTGAGCGACTCGGCGGCCCGTGCCAGGTAGGAGTGGGTGGTCGCCGGCAGCCCGAAGGGCCGGGGGGTGGTCACGGTCATGGGGGCCTCCAGCTCGTCCGTCGAACAGATGTTCGAACGCCTCGGACGTTACACCCGCCCTCCGACAACCTGTCAACCTCCCGGGTGAGCCTGCCGATCGGTCCCGGGCGGGGGGAGCCCCCGCAGGAAGGCCGAGGTGGCGGGGTGCCACAGCAGGGCCAGCGTCGAGACCTCCACGCCCAGCCCGATCGCGGAGACCAGGACGAAGGCGGCCGGCGGGTTCGTGCGCAGCGCGGCGACCGTGGCCAGGGCGACGAAGGCCACGATCGCGGCCAGGCAGTACCGAGCCCATCCGTGGCCGCCGAGCAGGAAGGCCAGCATCAGCAGGACCGAGCCGACGAAGACGACGAAGAGGACCAGCGCCACCGGCACGAACGCCAGCGGCTTGATGGTGCTGTCGGGCGGGTGGCCGACGGTCCACGCCGCGAGCAGCTCCTCTCGCTGGACCACGACCAGCACGGCGGTGGCGGCACCGACCACGACCATCGCCAGCACCGAGCGCGTCACCCAGGTCAGCGCGCGCGGCGCCTCGTCGACGGACCGGCTGGGCCCCGGTGCCGGCTCGGGCGTCGGGCCCGCTGCGGCGCTGGTGCCGCCGGTCCCGTCTGCCATCTCGCGCCTGCCTCCTGACTGGGTCGTGGCCCACGTCGTCGCTAGGGTCGCCGTCGTGACGACCGAGCATCCATCGATCACCGCGTTCCGCACGGCTCACGCAAGCCTCGGTGGGGTCGGTGAGGTGGTCATTCTGCCTGACTCCGCCCACACCGCGGCCCTGGCCGCCGCAGCGCTGGGCTGCGAGGTCGGCGCGATCGCCAACAGCCTCCTCTTCGAGGACGACGCCGGCTCGCCGGTGCTGGTGCTGACCTCGGGGGCGCACCGAGTCGACACCTCCTTCCTCGCCCGGGTGATCGGCGTCTCCACCCTGCGCCGGGCGTCGGCGGACTTCGTGCGCACGCACACCTCGCAGGTGATCGGCGGGGTCTCCCCGCTGGGTCACCCGGCACCGCTGCCGACCTACCTCGACACCTGGCTGCGCCGGCACCCGAGGGTCTGGGCGGCCGCGGGCCACCCCGCAGCGGTGTTCGCCACCACCGCCGACGAGCTCGAGCAGCTGACGGGGGCGACCCCGGTCGAGGTCGGCTAGGACAGCTCGTGCTCCTGCCGGCGTGGGACCAGCGGCAGGGCGAGGAGCGGGAAGGCTGCGGCCAGGGCGAACGCCCCTGCGTAGCCCACGCCGGCCACGGCCAGCCCTGCGATCGGCGGGACGGCCGAGGCCGTGAGGAACTGCGCAGTGTTCTGCACGCCCAGGGCGCGTCCGGACCAGGAGGGGCCGGCCCGCTCGGCGACCGCGGTGAAGGCGAGCCCGTTGTCGGCGACCGTGACCACCGTGGCCAGGATCATGGCGGCGACGGCCAGGCCGTCGTGGGGAAGGCCGGCGGCGAGACCCAGGAGCAGCATCACGACCGCCGCCCCGAGCGCCACCGCCCGCAGCGGGCCCGTCCGCGAGCCGACGACGTCCGAGAGGTGTCCTGCTCCGATCCGACCCAGGGCCCCGAGCAGCTGGGCCAGTCCCACCAGCGTCCCAGCGGCGCCGGGGCTCCAGCCGCGCTCGTCGACCAGCCAGACCAGCGAGAAGGTCCACACCAGGAACTGGGGGACCACGAGCAGCACCGAGACCCCGTGGAGGCGTCCGAGGTAGCCGTCGGCTCGGTAGGGGTTCTCGTCGCGGCCGGACCGGGCTCGCCCGGGACGCGGCGGGTCGAGGACCAGCAGGGCGGCGAGCCCGCAGGCCAGCAGGCACAGCCCCGTGGGCAGCCACAGGGCCGCGCCGATCCCGTACCGGTCGGCCAGCACCGCAATGCCCACGGCACCGACCCCCACCCCGAGCGGCTGGGCCATCTGCCGGATCCCCATGGCCAGGCCGCGACGGCGCGCCGGGAACCATCCGACGACCAGCCGGCCGCTCGCGCTGTTGGTGCTCGCCGCGCAGGCACCGGCCAGGAGGAGCGCGAGCCCGACCAGCCAGGGCGAGGCGTCGACCTGGGCCAGCACGGCCGCGGCGGCGCCACCGAGCGAGGCTCCCAGGAGCCCGGTGACCATCGCGAACCGCTCGCCGCGGGCGTCGACGACCGCCCCCCAGGCGACCAGGGTCGCCATCACCCCGAGCGTCGAGGCCGCCGCGACCGCGCCGGCCTGCGCCAGGGACAGCCCGTAGTGCGCCCGCAGGGCCGGGATCAGGAAGGCGGGACCGTGGATCATCACCGCAGCGGCGCCCTGGGCCAGGGTGCCGGCCGCCAGCATGACCCACCGCCGGCCCGGAGAGGCGCAGCGGGTGCTGCTCACCGGGTCCTCCTCACCGGGCCTCTTCACCGGTCCGTCCTCACCGGGCCATGGTCGCCCACGGGGCCGGGCACCCCGACGCCTAGGGTGCGCACATGCGCGACGGGGTGGCCGAGGTGGTCGTGGTCGGAGGCGGCTACGGCGGTCTGGCCGCCGCGCTGCGCCTGGCCAAGCTCGGTCACCGCGTCACCCTCGTCGAGGGCGGCGAGCGCGTCGGCGGCGCACTCGTCCCGGTCGAGCAGGACGGCTACACCTGGGACGGCTCGGCCACCTACACGCTCCTGCCGGCGGTGCTGCGCGACCTCTTCCGCAAGACCGGACGTCCGCTCGAGGCCGAGCTGGACCTCGTGCCGCTCGCGACGCTGCGTGAGCACCGCTGGCCCGATGCCACGTCCCTGGTCCTGCCGGGCGCCCTGCGTCAGGCCCAGCGCGTCGCGGTCGAGGGCCTCGGCCCGGGCCTCGGGGAGGCCTGGCTGGCCTACGTCGACGAGCAGGCCACGACCTGGGACGTCCTGCGTCGCGGGTACCTCGAGGCGCCCTGGGACCAGCGCGTCCCGCGCCGTCACCAGGAGGGGACGGCCGCGGAGGTCGCAGCCGTCCTCGACGACCGCGAGACCCTGCGACACCGGTTGCGTCGGGCCTTCCGCGACGACCGCCTCGTCGACGTCGCCGCCCACCACGCGGTCATGGACGGCCACGACCCCCGCAACGTCCCCGGGTGGGCCGGCGTGGTCAGCTACCTCGAGCAGGCCTTCGGCGGGTGGCGAGTGGTGGGCGGGACCGCGCGCCTGCTCGCGGCCCTCGTCGCCCGTCTGGAGACCCGGGGCGTCTCGGTGCTGACCGGGACCACGGTCGAGGACCTCGTCGTGCGCGAGGGTCGGGTCGCCGCGGTGGCGACCTCGGCGGGAGTGCTGGAGGCGCAGGTCGTGGTCTGCGCGGTCGACCCGCGACGGCTCCCGGCCCTGGCTCCGCTCGTGCGCCGCTCGATGCCGGCCCTGCCGGCCTACGCCGTCCACGTCGGGCTGGAGCACGCGCCCGACCTCGACCACGAGCTGGTCGTGCACGGCGACCCGATGATCTCCGTACGCCCGGGGGGCACGGCACCACCGGGCTGCTCGGCGTGGACGCTGCACGGCCGGGGGCAGGTGGCCGAGGACCTCCTGGCCACCCTCGCCCGTCAGCACCTCGACCTGCGCGACCGGGTCGTCACCCGCGTCGACCGATCCCCCCGCGACCTGGTGGAGGCCTGGGGCGGCTCGCCCCTCGGCGTGCTGTGGGAGGGGCGTGGCACCGCCCGGCGTCGGCTCGGACCGCGGACCCCGGTCCGCGGGGTCTACGCCGCGGGGGCGCACGCCACCCCGGGGTCGGGACTGCCGTTCGTCGGGCTGTCGGCGGCTCTGGTCGCCGGCGTGGTCCACGAGGACCTCACGGGCCGTCCGCCGGGCTGAGCCCGGATCCGGGGCCGAGGTGGCCGCCCGGCCGCGCCGCTCAGACGCGCACGTCGAGGGCGGAGAAGATCTCCAGCGTCGCCTTCGAGCGGTTCAGGGTGTAGAAGTGCAGGCCGGGAGCACCGGCGTCGAGGAGGTCGCGACACAGCTCGGCCGCCATCGCGATGCCCTCGGCGCGCATCGCGGCCGGGTCCCCGTCGTGGGCCTGGATGCGCTCCACCACCTCGGTCGGGACGGAGGTCCCGATCAGCTCGCCCTGCCGCTCGATGGCGCGCAGGTTCAGGATCGGCATGATCCCCGGCAGGATCGGCAGGTCGCAGCCTCGTGCGCGCACGCGCTCCACGAGCGAGACGTAGTCCTCGGCACGGAAGAACATCTGGGTGACCGCCCACTCCGCACCGGCACGCGCCTTGGCCACGAGCACGTCGGCGTCGGCCTCCAGCGAGGCCGACGAGGGGTGCCGGTCGGGGAACGCGGCCACGCCGACCCGGAAGTCACCGCGCGCGCTGGCCAGCTCGACGAGCTGCGTGGCGTAGTCGAAGCCGCCCTCGGTGGGCGTCCACGGGGCCCGCGGACCCTCGGCCGGGTCGCCGCGCAGCGCCAGGACGTGGTGGACGCCCGAGGCGGCGTAGGTGTCGAGGATGGCCTGGAGCTCGGCGCGGCTGTGTCCCACGCAGGTGAGGTGGGCGATCGGCATCATCGTGGTCTCGTGCGCGATCCGGCTGGTGATCCGCACGGTGCTGTCGCGGCTGGAGCCGCCGGCGCCGTAGGTCACCGAGACGAAGGTCGGGCGGTAGGGCTCGAGGTCGTTGATCGCCTGCCAGAGCTGCTCCTCGCCGGCCTGGTCCTTCGGCGGGAAGAACTCGAACGAGAACGAGCGCTCGCCCTCGGCGATCAGCTCGGCCATGCTGCGTCCCGGGTCCGTCGACATGCCTGGGAGCGTAGGTCGGGCGACCGCGAGCCCCCCAATCGCGACCGCCCACCCGGGCCGGCAGGCCCGGCCGGGCCTCGCGGTCGCTCGGTGGCCTAGCCTCGGGATCGTGAGCGCACCGACCCCCCGCTGGGACGGCCAGGACTTCCGCGCCGGCGTCCAGGCCGCGCTCGACGCCTTCCTGGACGAGCAGACCACCCGGCTGGCGCCCCTGGGTGCCGACGCCGAGCGCCTCGTCGCCGAGGCCCGGCGCTTCGTGCGCGGCGGCAAGCGCCTCCGCTCGGCGTTCTGCTGGTGGGGCTACCGGGCCGTCCGACCCGAGCCGACCGACGAGGCCCCGCTCCTACGCGCCTGCGCCGCGCTGGAGCTGCTGCACGCCAGCGCCCTGATGCACGACGACGTCCTCGACGCCTCGGACACCCGCCGCGGGGCACCCTCGACCCACCGGCTCTTCGAGGGCCGGCACCGCGAGGCCGGCTGGCGCGGCGAGCCAGGTCCCTACGGCACCGCCGCGGCGATCCTGCTCGGCGACCTGCTGCTGACCTGGTCCGACGAGCTGCTGCGCCGGTGCGGGCTGCCCCCGGACGTGGTCGAGCGGGCCATGCTCGTGCTCGACGTGTGCCGCTCGGAGGTGATCGCGGGGCAGTTCCTCGACGTCTCGGTCCAGGCGCGGGGGGCCGCCGACGTCGATGCGGCGATGAGCGTGCTGCGCTACAAGTCGGCGAAGTACTCGGTGGAGCGGCCGCTGCACGTCGGCGCCGCCCTGGCCGGGGCAGACCAGCAGGTGCTGGACGACCTCACCGCGTTCGGGCTCCCGCTGGGCGAGGCCTTCCAGCTGCGCGACGACCTGCTCGGGGTCTTCGGCGACCCCTCGGTCACCGGCAAGCCGGCCGGGGACGACCTCGTCGAGGGCAAGCGCACCGTGCTGGTCGCCCTGGCGCTGGACGCCGCGCCCGCGGACCAGCGCGACCGCCTCGACCGGGCGCTGGGCACCGCGCTGGACGCCCCGGCGGTGGCCGACCTCCGCGCGGTGATCAGCGACTCGGGCGCCGCGGCGCAGGTGGAGGCCGTGATCGGCGAGCTGTCCGCTGTCGCGCTCGCCGGGCTGGAGCGCGCCCACCTCGACCCGGACGCCGGCGCCGTCCTGCGCCAGCTGGCCGCAGACGCGACCCAGCGGGTGCTCTAGCCCGCGCTCGTCGGGTCCGGACCAGTCAGCCGGGCGGTGCCACCACGCACGCGGCGGCCGGGCAGCCTGGGATTCCCCGGTCGGCCGGGGACTTCTGACGTTGTCGCGGTTCGTGAACCACGACAACCCTCAGCTTCCCCTGACCGGTGGGACGCAAGGGACGCCTGAGGCTTCTGGTCAGTCGGGCAGGCCGGGCAGGTCGGGCACGCCGAGGCCATCTGGTCCCGTGCCGCGCAGCAGCACCCAGGTGGCCGGTCGCGGGTCCCGGCCCGGTCGGGGGGCGGCAGGGGCGCTGAGCAGCGTCGTCACCGCAGTGAAGGTGTGCGGTTCCGCGCGGGCCAGGGACCCCCAGCCGTCCCACAGCAGCACCGTGGGCCCGGGCAGGGAGCGCAGGCACTCCTCCAACGCGTCCAGGTTGCGTCCGTGCAGGCCCCGCAGGGACAGCGCGACGCCCAGCGCGTCGAGCAGCTCGGCCTTGGACCCCACCCGCTCGCCGTCCAGGTGGGCGTACCGCCAGCCGGCACGCTCGACGGTGCCGCGGACCTCGCTCGCCTTCGGCGATCCCGGCCAGCGGTAGGCACCGGCCGGCACGCGGCCCGCGAGCAGGGCCTCGAGGCCGCCCCCGGCCGCGGCGGGCTCGGGGGCACTCACCGGGCGACCCGCTCGAAGGAGTCGTAGTGGTCCTCGGTCCAGAACACCTCGTCCGCGCCGCCGTCGACGTCGCCGGACACCAGCCGCCGGGCCCCGCGGTCGGGGGACCCGGGCGTCTCGACCGTGTACTCGGTGTAGGTGCCCTCGGGTCGGTCCGGCAGGATCCCCTCGCGGTTCGAGAAGGTCTCGCCGTCCTCGTCGTAGGGGTAGGGGCCCCCCCGCTCGAGGAGCGCCAGCGTCTCCACGGCCTCGGGCGGCAGGTCTGCCACCTCGACCCAGCGCAGGCCCGTCAGCGGGTCGACGTCGCCCGAGCGCGCGGGCGAGGGCGAGGGCGAGGGCGTCTCGTCGGTGCTGACGAAGCCGGGCGCCCTCGTGGGGGTCCCGGGGTCGCCACCGCTGATCCACCACACCCCGACCACGACGCCGACGACGACCAGGAGGGCGAGCAGGCCCGTCGGGTTGGGCCGCCAACCGGGCTCGCGCGGCGGTGCGGGGTGTGCCACGACGGCTCTAGAAGGCCATCGCCTGGGCGCGGCGCTTGACCTCGGCGCCGCGGTTCTGCCGGAGCGCGTCGATCGGACGGCCGGGCAGGTCGGCGTCGAGGAAGAGCCAGGCGATCGCCTCGCGGTCGTCGTACCCGCCGTCGTGCAGCACCGTCAGCAGGCCTGGCAGCCCCTTGACCGGGAAGCCGTCCTGGATGAACGCGGCCGGCACCTGCTGGCCGGCGCGCGGTCGCGGCACGGCGGCCGCGAGCTCGTGGACCCGGATCATGGTGCGCACCTTGGCCACGGTCACCTCGAGGAGCGCGGCCGCGGCCTTCCAGTCGACCCATTCGTCGACCAGGACGTCGAGGTCCATGTCGGCCAGGCGCTGCTGCCCGGGCGCGGTCTCGGGAGAGTGCTCGCTCATGGCGCCATCGTCTCACCCGCGACACCCGCCTGCGGGCCCGGCCCGGGGCCCGGCCCGCCACGCCCGAGCGGGCCGCGAACGCGGTCCGCCGGGCCCGCCCGCCTACGATGTGGGTCCCGGATCCTTCCCCGTCCGGACGCAGGAGGGCCGCCCGTTGCACACCGACCAGACGGACCGGACGCAGGCCGAGGCCGGCGCGCGGTCGCGCGACCCCCTCGCGGGCCGGCTCCTCGACGGCCGCTACCGCATCGGGGCCCTCATCGCCCGGGGTGGCATGGCCACGGTGTACGCGGCCACCGACGTCCGCCTGGACCGCACGGTCGCGGTCAAGGTGATGCAGGTCGGCGCGACCGGCGCGCTCGGCGGCGACAGCGACGAGTTCGCGGCGCGCTTCGTGCGCGAGGCGCGGGCGGCGGCCCGCCTGTCCCACCCCAACGTCGTCGCCGTCTTCGACCAGGGCGCCGACGACGGGGTCGTCTACCTCGCCATGGAGCTGGTCGAGGGCCACACGCTGCGCGACACCATCACCCGGGAGAGCCCGATCCCTCCCCGCCGGGCGCTCGCGCTGCTCGAGCCGGTCGTCTCCGCCCTCGCCGCCGCACACCGCGCGGGCCTGGTGCACCGTGACGTCAAGCCCGAGAACGTGCTCATCGCCGACGACGGCCGGGTCAAGGTCGCCGACTTCGGGCTGGCCCGGGCAGTCGGCGCCGACACCCAGCACACCGCCACCCAGGGAGTCCTGATCGGGACGGTGTCCTACCTGGCCCCCGAGCTGGTCGTCGAGGGTCGTTCCGACGCCCGGGCCGACGTCTACGCCGTCGGGGTGGTGCTCTACGAGATGCTCACCGGCACCAAGCCCCACTCCGGCGAGTCGCCGATCCAGGTCGCCTACAAGCACGTCCACCACGACGTGGGGCCGCCCTCGCGCCTGGTCCCGGGGTTGCCGGCCTACCTCGACGCGCTGGTCGCGCGGGCGACCTCACGCGAGCGCCTCCAGCGACCCGCCGACGCCGGCGTCCTGCTCCACCAGCTGCACCGCGTGGCGCAGGCCCTGGCCGAGGGCGTCGCGGACGATCCCGAGCTGACCGAGGACCTCACCCCGCTGCTGCGGGTGGTCACGATCGAGCCCGAGCCCGGTGACGTCCCGCCCCGCATCGTCGAGCCGGCCGCCCTGGACGTGCAGAGCGCTCCGGAGGAGCCGGCCGCTGTGGACGTCGGGCACACCGGAGCCCCGCTCCGAGGCCGACGTCGCGCGCGCCTGCTCCTGCCGCTCGCCCTCGTGGTCGCCCTACTGGCCGGCGGGGGCGCGTACTGGCTCGGCTGGGCCCGCTACACCGCGACGCCGGGCGTCATCGGGCTCCCGGCCGAGCGGGCCGCGGACCGTCTGGTCTCGGCCGGCCTCGAGCTGGACGTCACCGACCAGGCCTACTCCGAGACAGTGCCCGAGGGGCAGGTCATCCGTACCGACCCGGGCGCCGGCTCGCGGGTGCTGCCCGGCGGCAGCGTCGAGGCGGTGGTCTCGCTGGGCAAGGAGCGCTACGACGTCCCGCGCGTGCGGGGAAGCAGCGTCAACCAGGCGCAGGACGCGCTCGTGGCTCTCCGGCTCGACCAGGATGCCACCCTGACGCGGTTCTCCGAGGCACTGCCCGAGGGCACCGTGCTGGCCACGCGCCCGGAGGCCGGGACCACCCTGCGCCCGGGGTCGGCCGTCGACCTCGTCGTCAGCTTGGGCCCCCGGCCGATCCGGGTGGGGAGCTGGGTCGGTGACGAGCGCGACAACGCCCTCGCCGCGCTCGACAAGCGCGGCCTGGTCGGCTCCGTCGAGGCCGAGGCGTACGACGACACCGTCCCCGCCGGCTCGGTGATCTCCCAGGACCCACCCAGCGGCACCCTCACCGCGGGCGAGGAGGTCTCACTGGTCGTCTCCCTCGGCCCCGAGCTGGTCGAGGTGCCGCGCGTGCTGGCCTACGGCATCGACGCCGCGACCGCCAAGCTGGAGGAGCAGGGCTTCGAGGTCAAGGTGCTCAACGACGACAGCTACGTCGGGCTCGGCTTCGTCGTCGGCACCGACCCCGGCGGCGGCGAGGACGCCCCCGCCGGCAGCACCATCACCCTGTTCATCGTCTGAGCCGGGGTTCAGGCGGAGGCGAGGCGGGCGAGCACGACGGCGGCGCGGTCGACAGCGGCGCCGTCGACGTCGAGGTGGGTCACCAGACGCACCGTCCGCGGGCCCACGGTGGCGACGAGGACGCCCTCGGCACGGGCGGCAGCGACGAACTCAGGGGCGTCCGCGCGGGGCAGCACCACGATGTTGGTCTCCACGCTCGCGGGGTCGACGCCGACCGCCTCGGCCAGGAGCCGGGCGTGCACGTGGTCGTCGGCAAGCCGCTCGAGGTGGTGGTCGAGGGCGTACAGGCCGGCGGCGGCCAGGATGCCGACCTGCCGCATGCCGCCGCCCATCCGCTTGCGCCAGACCCGCGCCTCGGCGACGACGTCGCGGCTGCCGACCAGCACGGAGCCGATCGGCGCCCCGAGGCCCTTGGAGAGACACACGCTCATGGTGTCGGCCACCGCCCCGTAGTCGCGCAACGGCGTGCCCGAGGCGACGTGGGCGTTCCAGATGCGCGCGCCGTCGAGGTGCACGGCGGCGCCGACGCCGGTCGCCCACTCGCGCAGGTCCTGCAGGTCCGCGACGGGTGAGACCGTGCCGCCGGCGAAGTTGTGGGTGTTCTCCACCGACACCGCGGCGGTGCGCACGAAGAACGGCCCCAGGTCGGGGGCGTGGAGCGAGCGCACGGCGTCGAGGTCGACCAGGCCCCGCGGATGGGTCCAGGTGCGCATGGTCAGGCCGGTGTAGGCCGCGTGGGCCCCCAGCTCGGCGCGGGCGATGTGGGCGCTCGACTCGCAGAGCACCTCCTCGCCGACCCCCACCAGGGCGCGCACGGCCAGGACGTTGCCCATCGAGCCGGTGGGCACGAACAGCGCGGCCTCGTGGCCGAAGTCGTCGGCCACCCGCTCCTCGAGCTGCGTGACGGTGGGGTCCTCGGCGTAGACGTCATCGCCGACCTCGGCCCCGACCATCGCCTCCCGCATCGCGCGGGTCGGCCGGGTGACGGTGTCCGAGCGCAGGTCGACCGGCCGGTCGTCGCGTGCTGGTGACGCCTCGCTCACGCCTGACGCAGCATCTCGGCCACGACGAAGGCCAGCTCGAGGGACTGGACCCGGTTCAGGCGCGGGTCGACCACGGACTCGTAGCGGTGCGCGAGCCCGGCCTCGTCGAGCTCCTCGCCGCCGCCGATGCACTCGGTGACGTCGTCGCCGGTCATCTCGACGAGGATCCCGCCAGGCCACGTGCCGAGCGAGCGGTGGACGTCGAAGAAGCCCTGGACCTCGTCGACGACGTCGTCGAAGCGACGGGTCTTGTAGCCGGTGCTCGACTCGAAGGTGTTGCCGTGCATGGGGTCGCACACCCACGCCACGTCGACGCCCTCGGCGGTCACCTTCTCCACCAGGCCCGGCAGTCCGTCACGGATCTTGCCCGCGCCGAAGCGGGTGATGAACGTGAGCCGTCCGGGCTCGTTGTCGGGGTTGAGGCGGGCCGCCAGGGCCAGGGCGTCGTCGGCGGTGGCCGACGGGCCCAGCTTGCAGCCGATCGGGTTGCGGATGTGGCGGAAGTACTCCACGTGAGCACCGTCGAGCTGCCGGGTGCGCTCCCCGATCCACACGAAGTGGCCCGAGACGTTGTACGGCGCGTCGGTGCGGGAGTCGATCCGCGTCATCGCGTGCTCGTACTCCAGCAGCAGGGCCTCGTGGCTGGAGTGGAAGTCGACCCGGCGCAGCTCCTCGGGGTCGGCGCCGATGGCGCGCATGAAGGACATCGCGCGGTCGATCTCACCGGCGATCTGCTCGTAGCGCTGCCCGGCCGCGGAGGTGCGGACGAAGTCGGTGTTCCAGGTGTGGACCTGGCGCAGGTCCGCGTACCCACCGGTCACGAAGGCCCGGACGAGGTTCAGCGTGGCGGCCGAGGCGTTGTAGACGTCGAGCAGGCGACCCGGGTCCGGGGTCCGCGACTCCTTGGTGAACTCGAAGCCGTTGACCGCGTCACCGCGGTAGGCCGGCAGGGTCACTCCGTCGCGGGTCTCGAGGTCGGAGGAGCGCGGCTTGGCGTACTGACCGGCCAGTCGGCCCAGCTTGACCACGGGCACGGAGCCGGCGTAGGTCAGCACCACCGACATCTGGAGCAGCACCCGCAGCTTGTTGCGGACGTTGTCGGCGGTGACGCCCTCGAAGGTCTCGGCGCAGTCCCCGCCCTGCAGCAGGAACGCCTCGCCCCGTGCCACGGCGGCCATCTTGGCCTTCAGGTCGTCGCACTCGCCGGCGAAGACCAGTGGCGGCATCCGGCGCAGCCGCGTCACGGCCGCGTCGACCTCGGCCGCGTCGGGGTAGGTCGGCTGCTGGGCCGGCCCGAGGGCGTGCAGGCTCGCGAGGTCGGGGACGGTGGTCACAGGCCCCAGGGTACGCGGGGCTCCGGGTCACTCCTCGAGGTGCTCGATGTCGCGGAACCCGGTCCGCTTGGCGCGCACTCCCCGGTTGGTCAGCCAGGTCAGCGCCCAGAGCGCCACGCCGACGACCAGCAGCCCGCCACCGACCGAGTACTGCACCCAGTCCTCGCGGTCCCGGGCCCACGGTCCGACGAGGAAGGCCGAGGTCGCCGCCCCGGCGTAGGGCACCCACCGCGGTGCGTGGAAGGCGCCCGGCACGTCGTCCTCGCGGCGCAGCACCACGCAGGCGATGTTGACCACGGTGAAGACGATCAGCAGCAGCAGGGCGGTCGTGCCCGACAGCGCACTGATCACCGAGGTGTCGGCGAGGAAGGTGACGGCCACGATGACCCCGAGCGCCAGCACGGTGGAGAAGGCGATCCCGGCGTAGGGCGTCCGTCGACCCGGCAGCACACCGGCCAGCGAGCGTGGCAGGACGTCCTGCTTGGCCATGCCGTAGAGCAGCCGGCTGGCCATGAGCATGTTGATCAGCGCGGTGTTGGCCACCGCGACGACGGTCAGGAACGGGAAGATCGTGCCGACCGGCAGACCTGGCGCGCCGATCCGCACCACGTTGAGCAGGACCTTCCCCTCGTCCTGGGCGACCCGGTCGAGCTGGCCGGCCGGCACGACCGCGATCACCGAGACCGCGACCAGTACGTAGAAGACGACGGCGATGCCGAGCCCGGTCAGCATGATCCGCGGGAAGGTCCGAGCGGGGTCCTTGGTCTCCTCCACCATGTTGACGGAGTCCTCGAAGCCGACCATGGCGAAGAACGCGATCGCGGTGGCGACGGTGACCGCGAGGAACAGCCCGCGGTCGGACCCGGAGCTGAAGGCGACCACGCGAGACAGGTCGGCGTCGCCCTGGGCCACGACGAAGAAGCCGATCGCGATGACGATGACCAGGGCGAGCATCTCGATCAGGGTCAGCACCACGTTGAACTTCACCGACTCCCCCACCCCGCGCAGGTTGATCGCGGCCAGGAGCACCATGAAGGCCAGGGCCACCACGGTGATCGCCACGTTGCCCTGGGGGACGTCGATGCCGATGCCGTCGAGGCCGGCCAGCAGGTTGGTCGCCAGCAGGTTGGCCGAGGTCGAGGCGCTCGTGATGCCCGAGCAGATCACCGCGAAGGCGACCAGGAAGGTCACGAAGTGGATGCCGAAGGCCTTGTGCGTGTACAGGGCGGCGCCGGCGGCCTGCGGGTGCTTGGTGACCAGCTCGAGGTAGGACAGTGCGGTCAGGGTGGCGATGGCGAACGCGACCAGGAACGGCAGCCACACCACGCCGCCGACCTCGAGGGCCATCTCGCCGGTGACGGCGTAGATGCCGGCACCGAGGATGTCGCCGACGATGAAGAGCAGCAGCAGTCGGGGGCCCATCACCCGCTTGAGGTCGGAGGAGTCGACGTCGGCGCCGGCCTCCACGGACTGGGGGTCGGTCAGGCCCATGTGACTCCGCTCGGCCGGGAACAGTCCGGTCATCAAACCCCGCGGACTCCCGTGGTGTCGACCACCGCGCCGTCGTCGGCACGAAAACCCCGCGCGTGACGTCGGGGGGCTCGCGTAGCGTCCTGCTACGTCATGACCACCACCCATCCCCTCGCGCCGCCGGCGACGCCGCCCGGGGCGACCGGGGCGCCGGGACCGCGCGAGGTCCTTCGCGCGGAGCGGAGTCTCGACTGGCGGCGCCTGCGCGGTCCTCTCGCCGCGAGCGCCGTCGCGGCCTCCGCCCTGGCCGCGCTGGGCCAGGCCCTCGGCACGGTCCTGATCGGGCTGGTGGCCCAGGAGCCGACCGCCCTGCTGGTCGGGCTCCTGGCGCTCAGCCTGGCCGGCGGCGCCGTGCTCGACACCGTCGGACGCACGATCTGGGCGGCGGTGGTGGATCGGGCCGAGGGCCGCCTGCGCGCCGACCTGCTGACCGCCGCGCTCCGGCAGCCCCTAGGGGTGCTCGCCGAGCAGGCCGTGGGCGAGGTGCTGGACCGCGTCGACGACGACACCCACGAGGTCGGCTCCCTGCTGCGGATCAACGTCTGGGACGCCCTCCGCACGGCTTTGGTCACCGTCCCGATGTGGGCCGTCGCGGGCTTCACGTGGTGGCCGGCGTGGTTCCTGTTCCCGCTCTTCGCGCTCGGTGCCTACGCCGTCATCCGGCCGCTGCTGGCTGAGCTCTCGCGCCGCAAGGTGCTCGAGGAGATGGCCTGGACCGATCACGCCGCCGTGATGGAGGAGGGCATCGCCGGGCGGGACGACCTGCGGACCAGCCTCGGCCAGGCCTTCCTGGTGCGGCGGATCAGCGAGCTCGCCGCGAAGGTGCATGCCCGCTTCGACGACGTCCTGCGCCTCGAGACCTCGATGAGCCTGCGCGCCGGTCTGCTCCTGCACGCCCTGCTGGCCGGTATCGCCGTCGCCGGGGTCGCGCTCGCTGCCGACGACCGGCTCTCGGTCGCCCAGCTGGTGACGCTGTTCCTGGTCACCTCGACCTTCGTCGGCCAGATCGACCAGCTGGCCCGGCACCTGCCGGACCTCCAGGCCGGGCTCGGCGCCATCGTGCGGCTGCGCCAGCTGCTCGGCGCCCCGGAGGAGCCGGTCGGCGGCCAGGACCTGCCCGACGGGCCGCTCGACCTCGACCTGCAGGACCTCCACTTCTCCTACGCCGAGGGCTCCTTCGCCCTCGCGGGGATCGACCTCCACCTGCCGGCCGGACGCACCTGCGCCCTCGTGGGCCGTACCGGGTCCGGCAAGTCGACGCTGGCCTCCCTGGTCTCCCGGGCGATCGACCCGCCGGCCGGCACGGTCCTGCTCGGTGGTCGCGACGTCGCCGACGTCGACCTGGAGGCCCTGCGGAGCGCGGTCGGCGTGGTGAGCCAGCGCACCGAGATCCTCGCCGGGACGCTGGCCGAGAACGTCGCCCTGTTCACCGACGTCGCCCGGGAGGACGTCGAGGCGGCCATGGCGGAGCTCGGACTCACCGACTGGGTCCAGGGGCTGCCGCACGGACTCGACACCCCGCTCGGTCCGGGCGGCACCACGCTCTCGGCCGGGGAGGAGCAGCTCGTCGCCTTCGCCCGACTGCTGGTGCGCGACGTGCGGGTGGTGATCCTGGACGAGGCCACCGCCCGGATGGACCCCTACACCGAGGCCCAGGTCGTGCGCGCCTCCGAGCGGCTGCTGGCCCGTCGCACCGGCCTCCTGGTGGCGCACCGGCTCGCGACCATCGAGCGCGCCGACCACGTGGTGGTCCTCGAGGCCGGACGCGTGGTGCAGCAGGGTCCGCGCACGGACCTCGCCCGCGAGGACGGCCCGCTGCGCCACCTGCTGGACGCCGCGGCGACCCCGGCCGACGGCGAGCGGGCCCGACCAGCACGACCACCCGGCCCGACGTCGGTCGGCGGCGTGCGCCGGGTCGGGACGCCGCCCGCGCTGCGTGAGGCCGGCGACGGCCCGCGGCTGGCGCGCGGCATCACCCGGGCGCTGCTCATCCACCCCTGGTGGGGCGTGGTCAGCGCCGCCCTCTTCCTGCTGGTCTCCCTCGTCGGCGCCTACGGCGCGGTGACCGGTCTCGCCTGGGGCCTGGTCGTGGAGGGCCTCCAGGAGGGTCGCTCCTCGGTTCCGCTGACCGCCGCTGTGGCGGCCTCGCTGCTGGCCGGCCCCGTGCTGCTCGCCCTGGCCATCCGGCGCTACCCGCGCTGGTGGATCGCGGTGATGCTCCGCGTCCGGTCCGCCGTCCTGGTCGGCCAGACCCAGCAGCGCCGGCTGCGCCGCACGCCACCCGGCGAGGCCGTGGCCCGGGCCATGGACGCCGACCGGTTCGCCCGCTACGCCGACCGGTGGGTCGACCTGGTCAACGGCCTCGCGGTGGTCGTGGTCACCACCCTGATCAGCGGCAGCCTGCTCGCCGGCGGGATCCTGCTGGCCGTGATGGCCGCCTCGGCGGGCGCCTCCGCCCTCGGCTCACCGGCCGCGGGCCGCTCGGCCGCGGCCGCCTCGACCACGCGCGCCGGGTTCGGTCGCTCGCTGGTCTCCGCCCTGGAGTCGGCGCGCACGGTCAAGCTCGCCGCGGCGACCCCCGCCGTGCACGCCCACCTGCTCCGCGTCGACGGCGGCCGGGTCGAGGCGGCGGTCACGGAGCACCGGATCCAGGCCCTGCTGGCCGGCGTCCCGGTCCTCATGGTGCAGGGAGGCGTCGTCGCGGCCTGGGCGGTGCTCCTGCTCGGCGGCTGGGACCTCGGCACCGCCCTGCTGGTCTCGGGGGCGGTGAACGGCTTCGACTGGTTCGGACGGGTCGCCGGCGCGGTGATCACCGAGGCCCCAGGCGTGCGCGCCTGGTCCCGGGAGACCTGCCGCCTCGCCGGTGGGGACGACCTGATGACGCTCCCGGCCGGCGTCGACCTCGTCAGCGGCGCAGCCCCGGCGCCCGCACCGCTGCCCGAGCGGATCCCGTTGCGCGCCCTCGAGGTCACCGACCTCGGCGCGGTGCACGACGACGGCACGATCGGCGTGCACGGGGTCGACCTGCGGGTCGGGCCGGGTGAGCTGGTGCTCCTGCTCGGACAGGTCGGTTCGGGCAAGTCGAGCCTCCTCTCCGCACTGGCCGGTCTGGTCGAGCACACCGGCAGCATCCGCTGGAACGGTCACGAGGTCGAGGACGCCGAGCGCTTCCTGCGCCCGGCTCAGGTCGCCCACGTGGCCCAGGTGCCGCGGGTCCTCTCGGGCACCTTCGCCGACAACATCCGCCTCGACCACGACCGCAGCCTCGTCCCGGCCGTCGACGACGCCCGTCTGGGCCGCGACCTGGCCGAGGCCGGCGGCCCCGAGGCCGTCGTGGGGCACCGCGGCGTGCGGCTCTCCGGCGGGCAGGTCCAGCGCCTCGCGCTGGCGCGCGCCCTGGCCGCCGAGACCGAGCTGGTGCTGGCCGACGACGTCTCCAGCGCGCTCGACGCGACGACCGAGGTCGAGCTCTGGGACTCCTTGCGCGCCCGCGGCACCGCGGTGCTCGGGTCGACGTCGAAGTGGTCGGCGCTCGCGCGCGCCGACCAGGTCGTGGTGCTGGTCGACGGACAGGTCGCCGAGCGGGGACCTTGGAGCGAGCTGTCGACCAGGTGGGCCCACCTGGCCGGCTAGTCCCGGTCCGGGCCGGGCGCGCGCGCCCGGGCGCGCTCAGCCGAAGAAGACCTCGGCCTCCGCGTACTCCTCGGGGCTGACCAGCTTCAGCGCGCCGGTGCCCTCGATGAGGGGCAGCCGCACGATGCCGGTGCCGCGCAGGGCCATCATCGTCCCGTAGTCGCCGTCGGCGACCGCGTCGGCGGCCTGGAGCCCGAACCGGGTGGCCAGCCACCGGTCGAAGGCCGTCGGGGTGCCGCCCCGCTGGATGTGGCCCAGGACCACGGCGCGCGCCTCCTTGCCGGTGCGGTGCTCGATCTCCGAGGCGATCCGGTCCCCGATCCCGCCGAGGCGCACGTGACCGAAGGCGTCCTTCTGGCCCGAGACCAGGGTCATGTCGCCCCCCTCACGGGGCACGGCCCCCTCGGAGACCACGATGATCGGGGCGTACTCGCTGGTGAAGCGGGTCTCGACGTGGGCGCACACGGCCTCGATGTCGAAGGGCTGTTCGGGGATCAGCACGGCGCTCGCGCCACCGGCGATGCCGGCGTGCAGCGCGATCCAGCCGGCGTGACGTCCCATCACCTCGACCACCAGCACCCGGTGGTGGCTCTCCGCGGTCGTGTGCAGCCGGTCGATCGCCTCCGTGGCGATGTTGACGGCCGTGTCGAAGCCGAAGGTGAAGTCGGTGCCCGAGAGGTCGTTGTCGATGGTCTTGGGCACCCCGACCACCTGCACCCCGAGGTCGGCGAGCTTCGTGGCCACCCCGAGGGTGTCCTCGCCGCCGATCGCCACCAGGGCGTCCACCCCGTCCGCGGCGAGGTTGGCCTGGATCTGCTCCACGCCGCCCTCGACCTTGAAGGGGTTGGTCCGCGACGATCCCAGGATCGTGCCGCCCCGCGGGAGGATCCCCCGGCACTGGTCGATGCCCAACGGCATCGTGAGGCCCTCCAGCGGACCCTTCCAGCCGTCGCGGTAGCCGACGAAGGTGAACCCGTGGTCACGTACGCCGCGGCGCACGACCGCTCGGATGACGGCGTTCAGGCCGGGACAGTCCCCGCCCCCGGTCAGTACTCCGACACGCATGGTGACCTCCTGGTCGACGTGAGCCAGGATCGATCACGGGACTGATCACCGGGCGGACCCACCCTAGCCACCGGTGACCGCACGGCAGCAGAGCCTAGGCTCGTCCCATGACCTTCTCCATCGTCGCCCGATCCGCCGACGGCGAGTCGTGGGGGGTGGCCGTCGCCTCGAAGTTCCTGGCCGTCGGAGCCGTCGTCCCGGCCGCCGTGGCCCAGGTCGGCGCCCTGGCCACCCAGGCCGAGGCCAACGTCGCCTGGAAGGGCGAGGGCCTCTCCCACCTCGACGAGGGCGCCACCGCCGCGGTCGCCCTCGAGCGGCTCGTCGAGGAGGACGAGCACCGCGACCACCGCCAGCTGGGCATGGTCGACGTCGACGGCGGCTCGGCCTCGCACACCGGGTCGGCCTGCATCGCCTGGGCCGGCGGGACCACCGGTCCCGACCACGCCATCCAGGGCAACTGCCTGGCCGGGCCCGAGGTCGTCGAGGCCATGTCGGCCGCCTGGCTGGCCGGTGACCCCTCCGCGCCGCTGCGGCTGCGCCTGATCGACGCGCTCGCGGCGGGCGACGCCGCCGGTGGCGACAAGCGCGGCCGGCAGTCGGCTGCCCTGCTCGTGGTCCGCGACGGCGCCGGGTACGGCGGCGGCGACGACGTCGACACCGACCTGCGCGTCGACGACCACGTCGAGCCGATCACCGAGCTGGCTCGGCTGCTCGAGCTCAGCGCGCTCTACCTGACCGCCTCGGGAGAGGACGAGAAGGTCCCGGTCGACGCCGCCCTGCGCGAGGAGCTCGAGGCGCACGCCCGCGCCCAGGGCGCGCCGGACCTCGCGACCTGGGTCGGCACCCAGAACTACGAGATGCGGGTCGCCGACGACCTGACCTGGGTCGACCGGCGCATCCTGGCGCTCGTGCGGGCAGCGCCGGGGGCCACGAGCCCCTGAGCGACTGCTACGACCGCTCCAGCGCGGTCAGGGCCGAACGGGCGGCGTCGCGCTCGGCGGTGGCCGAGGCCAACGCCCGCGCCGCCTCGTCGCGCACCTCCTCGGCGTCCTCGAGCTCGTCGTCGGTCGCCTCGGCCGACTCCTCCAGCTCGGCCAGCCGCCTGCGGACCTCCTCGACCTCCGAGCCGAGCTGCAGGGCCCGCGCCTCGAGCTCGGCGACGTCGGACTGGGCCGCGTCGTGGGCCTGGTCGGCTCGGTCGTGCTCCTCCTCGGCCTCTGCCAGCAGGGCCTCGGCCGCGGCGCGGGCCTTCGCGGCGGCGTCCGGGTCCGGCACGACCCGCAGGTCGGGACGCTCCGGCTCGCTCCTGGCGCTGCCGGGCGTCGCGGTGACACCGACGGCGTCGGGCACCGCGAGGCTGAGGGCGACGTCGGCGCCCTCGACCCCGGTGGCGGCCAGTGGTGCGACCAGCAGCCCGCTGCGCACCGCCGCGGCGCACTGCTCGTCCAGGATGGCTGCGGTCATCGTCGCCTCGACCTGGGCGGCCACGGCCTCGGTGACCCGCAGGCCCTGCGCGCGGGCGATGCTGCGAGCCCGCTGGGTCACCGCGGCGGTCAGCTGGCGGCGCTGGCGGGTCAGGGCCCGCAGGTCCTCGGCCGACATGGAGCGCTGCGCCTCACGCAGCGCGTCGCCTACGGCGAGCACCTGGGCGACCTGCTCGGCGTCCCCGCGCACCAGCTGGTTGACCACCCAGGCCGCCGTGGCCGGCTTCCGCAGGGCCTTGACCTCGCGGGACAGGTCGGCGTCGTCGGCCTTGAGGTCCTTGGCCCGGGCGTCGCGGGCGGCCGTGAAGTCGCCCAAGGGCAGCGCGTAGAGCGCGTCGGCGACCTCGAGCAGCGTGCTCACCGTGCCGCCACGATCAGGCCTCGTCGTCGTCGAGACCCTGGGCGATCGCCCACCGGGTCAGCTCGACCCGGTTGTGCAGCTGGAGCTTGCGCAGGGTGTTCTGGACGTGGTTCTGCACCGTGCGGTGGGAGAGGACGAGTCGCTCGGCCACCTGCTTGTAGGACATCCCCTTCGCGACCATCCGGAGCACCTCGGTCTCCCGCTCGGTCAGCCGGGGACGGTCCGGGTCCTCCTCGCGTCCCGGCTCGGAGAGCCGGCGGAACTCGCCGAGCACCAGCCCGGCCAGGCCGGGGGTGAAGACGGTGTCGCCCTGTGAGACCCGGCGCACCGCCGCGACGAGCTCGGTGCTGGAGGCCGACTTGACCAGGTAGCCGGTGGCGCCGGCCTTCACCGCGCCGAGCACGTCGTCCTGCTCGCCGGAGGCCGAGAGGATCAGCACGCGGGCGGAGGGGTCGGCGCGCAGGACCTCGGCGGTGACCTCCACGCCCGAGGGGGCGGGGATCTGGAGGTCGAGCACCACCACCTGGGGGCGCGCGGCCGGGAACCGGGCCAGGGCCTGGGCGCCGGTGGCGGCCACGGCCACGACGTCGAAGCCGGCCGCGTCGAGGTCGCGCTCGACGGCGTCGCGCCACATGGGGTGGTCGTCGACCACCATCACGCGCACCGGGGGCGGGACCACGGGTCGTGCCGTGTCGGCCGCTGCTGGGTCGTCCACCACGGCGCGACCCTAGCCGTCCAGGCGCCGGAAGCGACCGCGGTGGTGCACGAGGGGCTCCTCGTCGGCGCCGACGCCGACCTGCTCGACCAGCAGTCGCAGCTGGGAGGACCAGCCCACCTCGGTGGTGGCCTCCAGCCGCAGCCCGGCCCAGGACCGGTCACCGCCCAGCAGCGGGCCCCAGGCGGTCTCCTCCCAGGCCCGGCCCCGGAAGGCGCCGCCCGGGGCGGGCGCGCTGCCGGCGAAGACCTCGGCGAGGTCGCGGTCGGGCCAGCCGAGCAGCTGGACGACAGCCGTGCCGGTCCGCGACACCGCGTCGGCGAGGTCGGAGTCGGGGTCGACCAGGACGAGCACCCGGGCGGGCTCACCGTGGGCGACGACCAGCGAGGTCACCGTGAGCCCGGCCCGCTCGACCCCCGAGCCCGCGCTGAGCAGGGCCACGACGCCACCGAGGTGACCGCGCAGGCGACGGACCGGGTCGGGCTCGGGGTCGGCGAAGGGGTGGGTGGTGTGGATGGTCACCGCGCTCCTCCCCCGCCGGAGGAACGGCTGACGGGTCGGGGGACCGTGACGGTCCACTCGGTGCCGAAGGACCCGGTCTCCAGCGTCGCCTCGCCACCGAGGTCGGCCACGCGACCCTGGATCGACCCGCTGACGCCGAGGCGGCCCTGCGCCGCGGCCTCGTCGAGACGACCCTCCGCGATCCCGGGCCCCTCGTCGCGCACCGAGAGGGTCACGTGGGAGCCGAGGTCCTCCAGCAGCACCCAGGCCGACGCGGTCGGGCCGACGTGGCGGGTGACGTTGTCCAGACAGGCAGCCGTCACGGCGACCAGCTCGGTCGCGGTCGCCTCCGGCAGGCCGACCGCACCGGCCGGGGTCGCGACCTGCACGCCGGGACGCACCCCCAGGCGGGACAGGCGCTCGGCCAGGTCGACCACGACCTCCCGCGCCGGGCCGGCCCCGCCCGTGGCCGGGCCGACCAGCTCCTGCGAGCGGATCAGCGACCGCAGCGTGGTCTCCTGCTCGCCGGCCAGGCGGGCCAGCTCCGCACCGTCGTCACCGAGCTCGTGACCGCGACGCTGGACGAGCGCGAGCACCTGCAGGACACCGTCGTGGACGGCCCGGGCGAGCCTGGCCCGTTCGGCCGAGGCCGCCGCCGCCCGCTCGGCCCGGTCGCGCTCGTCGGCCAGCCGCTGCAGCGACCCGCTCAGGTAGCCCACCACGGGACCGCCCACGACGAGGAGGAAGGCGTTGCCGTAGGTGGACTCGCTCCAGGACTCGCGCAGCAGCAGGTCGAGCAGCGCCAGGGCCGCGCCGGCGAGCAGCCCACCGCGCCAGCGGTAGCGCACCGCCCAGGCCAGCAGGGGCGCCATCACCCAGAAGCCGGGCACGGTGCTGGTGAACTCCGGGCCCTTGACCAGCGGCGTGAGGACCAGCAGGGCGATGCCCACCAGAAGGTCGGCGCCGAGCAGGCCCGGTCCGCGGCGGGGACCCTGGGCGTACAGGACGGTCGCGACGACGCTCCAGAGGGTCATCGCGGCCAGGCAGGCCACGACCCCGGCCGGGTGCTCGGCCCGGTCCAGCCGGTACAGGCCCAGCACCAGGGCGTTGAGCAGCACCACCGCCCGCAGGACCGCCAACGCCTGGAACAGGCCGTCCTCGACCGCCCAGGCTCCCCGCGACCGCGCGGTCAGGACGCCTTCCGGTGCTCGCCGGCGCCGAGCGGATCGCGCGGATCGCGGCTGCGCTCCCGCGCCTCACGGGACTCCTCCTTGGACTCCTCCTTGGCGCGGGCGGCGTACTTGTCGACGTACTCCTGGTCGGAGAGTCGCATGATCTCGTACATGATCTCGTCGGTGATCGAGCGCAGGATGTACCGGTCGTTCTCCATGCCGGCGTAGCGCGAGAAGTCCAGGGGGGCGCCGAACCGCACGACGGGACGGGTGAAGGAGCCGAACGTCTTGCCGGGCGGCGCGACCTTGTCGGTGCCGACGACGGCCACCGGGATGACCGGCACGCCGGTCTCCAGGGCCAACCGGGCCACCCCCGTCTTGCCGCGGTAGAGCTTGCCGTCGTGGGAGCGGGTCCCCTCGGGATAGATGCCGAACAGCTCGCCCCGGTCCAGCACGGCCCGGGCCGAGAGCATCGCGCCCTCGGCCGCGTCGCGACCGGACCGGTCGATGGGGATCTGGCCCGAGCCGGAGAAGAAGGTGCGCTGGAGCCAGCCCTTGAGGCCGCTCCCGGTGAAGTACTCGGCCTTCGCCACGAAGCTGACCCGACGTGAGACCGCCAACGGCATGAAGAGCCAGTCGGCGTAGCTGAGGTGGTTGCTGGCGATGATCGCCGCGCCGTGCTCGGGCACGTGCTCGGCGCCGTAGGTCTGGGGACGGAATACCACGCGCAGGAGCGGCCCGATAGCGATCCACTTCAGGAACCAGTAGAACAACCCGACACCTCTCCCCGGACGTCCGCGTCCTGCTCCGGGCGCCGTGCGGCGCCCCAGGGAGCAAGCCTAGTGCCTGGCGGGGTCCTCACCTACGGGTCCGCGTGCGTCATGATCGCCGCATGGACGCCTCCGCCACGATCGCGCCTCACGCATCGCCCGTCCTCCTGCCCGCCCGGGCCGAGCTGACCGGGGACCGACGGATCGGCGTGCTGCTCAGCCACGGGTTCACCGGCTCGCCCGCCTCGGTGCGTCCCTGGGCCGAGCACCTCGGCGCCCTCGGCTACGCCG
Source organism: uncultured Actinomycetota bacterium (assembly GCA_963822495.1). GTDB lineage: Bacteria > Actinomycetota > Actinomycetes > Propionibacteriales > Nocardioidaceae > Nocardioides. The sequence goes on from CAWGHQ010000006.1 coordinate 525,393, forward strand.
TCAGCGCGCCGCTCCTGCCCGGGCACGGCACGACCTGGCGCGACCTGAACACGCGACGCTGGGCGGACTGGTACGGCGAGGTGCAGCAGGCCTTCGAGGTCCTCTCGGAGGAGAACGACGCCGTCGTGGTCGGTGGGCTGTCCATGGGCGGCACGCTCGCGCTGCGGCTGGCCGCGGAGCACCCCGACCGGGTCGCCGGGGTCGTCGTGGTCAACCCGGCCGTGGCCAGCGCGCGGCTCGACCTGCTGCTGCTGCCGGTGCTCCAGCACGTCCTGGGCTCGTTGCCCGGGATCTCCGACGACATCAAGAAGTCGGGCGTCAGCGAGCAGGCCTACTCCCGTACCCCGCTGAAGGCGATCCGCTCCTTCGTGGGCACCTGGCCCGCGACCCTCGCGGCGCTGCCCCGGGTGACGGCCCCGCTGCTGTACCTGCGCTCGAGCGTCGACCACGTCGTCGACGACCGTTCGGAGCCCAGGATCCTCGAGGCGGTCGGGAGCCGCGAGGTGACCCGGGTCCGGCTGGAGAACAGCTACCACGTCGCGACGCTCGACCACGACGCCCCGCGCATCTTCGAGGAGTCGGCGGGATTCGTCGCGCGTGTCGCCATGCCCACCGCGTAACCTCACCCTGTGGCCCCTGGCAGCAGCGACTCCGGACCGAACGACTCCGGACCGGGCGACTCCGGACCGGGCGACTCCGGACCGGGCGACGCCGACAGGCGCGCCGACCCCGACGCGGCGTGGCGCACGATCGTGGAGAACTACGGCGAGCGCGCGAGCCTCGACGGCGAGCCCCCGACCGCCCCTCCCGGCCCGGAGCCCGCTGCCGGCTCGGGGTCCTCCGCCGATCTGGACGCCGGGCCGCCTCCGGTCGACCCGGCGCGCCTGGCCCGGCTCTTCGAGCCGCTGAACCGCCCGCCGCAACCGGCTCAGCCCACCGCCGGGGCGGAGGGGGGCAGCGACCTGGCCAAGGGCGCCGACGCACCGTTCGTCCCGCCACCCCCGCCGCCGGTGCCGCAGACCACCGGAGACCGCCGGGCGGCCTGGGTCGGCGTGCTCGGTGCGCCGGTCGTGCTGCTGGTCTGTCTCGTCCTGACCGTGCGGATCGGGCCCCTGGTGCTGCTCGGGCTGGTGGCCGCCTTCGTGGTCGGCTTCGTCTACCTCGTGGTGCAGATGCCCCGCGGTCCGCGCGACCCGGGCGACGACGGCGCCCGGCTCTAGCCCGCACCCAGCTGGCGAGCCCGCTCGGCGGCCAGTCGCGCCGCGCCGATCGCCCCCGCGGCCGGACCCAGCAGCGCCGGCACGATCGCGGGCAGGTCGCGGTGCTCCGAGGCGTACAGCGCTCGCCGCATCGCCGCCCGGGCCGGGGCGAGCAGCAGGTCGCCCACCTCCGAGACCCCTCCGCCGACGACCACCAGGCCCGGGTCGAGGCCGGCCACCAGGGCCGCCACCCCGACCCCGAGCCAGTCGCCCACCGAGCTGAAGGCCTGGCGCGCGGCGCCGTCACCGTGCCGGGCGGCCTCGGTCACCTGGGGGCCCTCGCGCAGGTCGGGCCGGGCTCGGGCCACCAGGCGCACCAGGGCGTTGCCCGAGGCGTACTGCTCCCAGCAGCCGAACAGCCCGCACTCGCACTCCAGGCCCATCGGCACCACCTGCTGGTGGCCGAACTCACCGGCCATGCCCTGACGGCCCCGGACCAGCCGTCCGCCGACGCTGAGCGCGCCGCCGATCCCGGTGCCGATCGTGACCAGCACGACGTCGTCGACACCGCGGGCCGCACCCCACGCGGCCTCGGCCATCAGCGCGCAGTTGGCGTCGTTCTCGACCACCACCGGCAGGTTCCAGCGCTGCTCGAGGCGGGCCCGCAACGGCTCCTCCCGCCAGGGCAGGTGGGTGGCGAAGCGCACCAGGCCGTCGTCGTCGACCAGGGCGGCGACCGACACGCCGACGGCTGCGACCGGTCGGCCCGCGGCGACCTGCTCGAGGACCCGGTTCAGGGCGTCCTCGGTCTCCTCCAACCCGGCGCGGCGACCCGGTGTGGCCGTGCGGGCCGTCCGCCCGACCCGGCCCTGGGGGTCGACCTCGGCGGCCAGCACCTTGGTGCCGCCGACGTCGACCCCGACCACCAGCGGGTCCACGGCGCGGACGGGGGGCACCAGCTCAGCGGCGGGCGAGGTCGGCGGCGCCGATCACGCCCGCGTCGTTGCCGAGCCGCGCGGGGAGGATCTGGGGCAGCGGACGCTCGCCCCCGCCGATGACCTGGGCCTCGAAGGCCTCGCGAGCGGGACCGAGGAGCAGGTCGCCGGCCTCGCCGACACCCCCGCCGACGACGACCAGGCCGGGGTCGAGGACGGCGGCGATCGAGGCGATCCCCTCGCCGAGCCAGCGCCCGACCTCGGCCAGGCGACCCACCGAGAAGGCGTCGCCGGCGGTGGCGGCGGCGGTGACCATGGCGCCGGTGATCGCCCGGGGGTCGCCACCGGCCTCGGCCACGAGCGGGGCGGCGGCGGGGTCGTCGCGGGCGGCCTCCTGCGTCTGGCGCACGAGCGCACGGCCGCTGGCGTACTGCTCCAGGCACCCCAGCTTGCCGCACCCGCACGGCAGTCCTCCGGGGACGACGCGCACGTGCCCGATCTCGGCGGCGACCCCGAAGGCGCCGCGGTAGAGCTCGCCGTCGATGACGATGCCACCACCGACGCCGGTGCCCACGGTGACCAGCAGCAGGTCGCGGGAGTCCTTGCCGGCGCCGAAGGCGAACTCGCCCCAGGCCGCGGCGTTGGCGTCGTTCTCGACCACGACGGGGAGGTCGGTGCGTCCTTCGAGCTCCGCGCGCAGGTCGAGGTCGCGCCAGGCGATGTTGGGCGCCGACATCACCACGGCACGTCCCGAGTCGATGTAGCCGGCCGCGCCGACGCCGATCGCGGTCAGGTCGTGGCCCACGCGCAGCTCACGCACGAGCCCGGCGATGGCGTCCTCGATCGCCTCGGGGTCGGTGGCCGGCGAGACCACGCGGCGCAGCTCGAGCACGCGCCCGTCCTCGTCGACGACCGCTCCGGCGATCTTGGTGCCGCCGACGTCGATGCCGCAGGTCAGGCTCACCAGTCCTCCTCGGGGGTCCGTGACGCCCGGTCCGGGTCACCGTCCGTGTCACCGTCCGGGTCGCTGTCCAGGTCGATCCGCTCCACTCCGGGGCCACGACGGCTCCCGGGCGGCGTGGCTGCATGGTCGAGCATCAGCGTGGCGGCCTGCAGCAGGGAGCGCCCGGCGGAGACCAGCTGGTCGCGCACGTCCGGGCTGGTCCCCCGTACCAGGTGGACCGCGCGGCACCACGGGCACCACCGGCACTCAGGCTCGCCGCCGGAGCCGGGTGCTGTGTGGTCGTCGCCCTCGCGCAGGCTCTCGGCCGCCTGCCCGGCCAGTGCGGCCAGCCCGGCCGCCCAGCCGGCGTCGGTCACGGCGTCGGTCATGGCACCGGTCATGGCATCGAAGAGCTTGGCCGCCTCCTCGCCGACGCTGCCGACCGCCTCCTCGTCCGGGCCGCTCGTCTCGTGCGGGCCGCTCATCGTGCGGCCACCCGGCTCGACACCGGCTCGACGAAGCGGACCCGCAGCTCGCCGTCGCGCACCTTGGCCGCGTCGACCTCGAGGCGCGACAGGGTGGCCGGCAGGGTGAGCAGGCGACGGTGCCCCCCGACGCTGACCACGAGGTCGTCCCCGTTCCGGGCGAGGTCGACCTCGTCGCGCGAGACGTTCGGCAGGGCGAGGTGGAGCACCGCGCCCGCCTCGGTCCGGGTGATCGAGAAGGGGCCGGGCCCCCGCGGCAGGGCCAGCGGGTCGCCGTCGGCGTAGAGACCCTCGGCCAGGGAGCGCAGGGCCTCGACGCCGACCGGCTCCTGCGGCTGGTAGACCGAGCGCCACAACGGCAGCCCCGCGAAGGACTGCGCGACCTCGCGCCAGCACGGCGTCCTGCGAGGCGACCCATCCGGCGCGCCAGTCGTCGGCGCCGGCGCTGGGGAAGATCCGGTTGGCCACGACCCCGTCCACGCGGTAGCCGAACAGCGACAGGCTGGTGTAGGAGCGACGGGCCTCGGCCAGCACGACGGCCTCCGGCGTCAGCACGAGGCGCACGCTGGCGCCGGGACCGGTGAGCAGGTCGTGGACCTCGTCGAGCTCGGCGTGCAGCCGCTCGATGGCGTCGAAGACGTCGTCGCCGGGCATCGGGACGCCGGCCGCGCGGGAGAGCACCGGCTTGAGCGCCTTGACCACCCGCCGCTCCAGGGGCAGCACGCGCTGCATGTACCAGCCCAGCGCCTCCGGCAGCGCGAGCAGCCGCAGCGTCTCGGCGGTCGGCGCGCAGTCCACCACGACGAGGTCCCAGCGCCCCGAGAGCACGTGCAGTCGCAGCTCGAGCAGCGCGAGCACCTCCTCGGCGCCGGGGATCACGGTGAGCTCCTCGGCCGCCACCGGGTCGACGCCGGCGACGTCGAGGACCGAGAGGAGGTAGCGCTGGATGTCGGCCCACGACTGCTCGAAGCGCAGCTGGGCATCGACCTGCTGGACGTGGAGGCGCTCGGCGACCCGGGTCGGCTCCGGGCCGACCGGGACCCCGTAGGCATCGGAGAGGGAGTGCGCGGCATCGGTCGAGAGCACGAGCGTGCGGAGCCCGGCGGCGGCGCCGAGCACGGCGGTGCCGGCGGCGACCGTCGACTTGCCGACTCCGCCCTTGCCGGTGAACATCACGACGCGCACTGGTGCCACCACGGGGTCCCTGTGGCCTTCAGGCCAGCGACTCGACGCGCTTCTTGAGACCCTTCAGCGCGGCGTCGATGAGGATCTTCTCGCCCTTGCGCTTCAGCATCCCGATCAGCGGGATCGACACGTCGAGGGCGAGACGGTAGGTGACCTCCGTGCCTGCGGCGTGAGCGCGCAGGACGTAGGCGCCGTCGAGGGAGCGCAGCATCTTGCCCTCCACGAGGGTCCAGGAGACCTCGCGGTCCCCGTCCCAGGTGTAGGCGAGGGTGTACTCGTCCTTGATGGGCGAGACGTCGAGGACGAAGAAGACCTGCTCGGCCCGGCCGGCGGCACCGGCGGCCGTCCCTCGCACCTCGGCCTTTCGCACCCCGGTGGCCCACGCCGGGTAGGACTCGAAGTCGGCGATCACCGCCATCACCGCGCTGGGAGGCGCGTCGACGACGATCGAGGAGGTCGTCTGCTCGGCCACCGTGGTCCCCCTCCTCGACGCTGCACTCACCCTCCGTCGTCAGGACGACCGGGTGCCGGACGATGCGCGAGCCTACCGGATGGGCGCCCCGGTCCTGCGCGGGAGTAGCCTGCCTCCGTCCTGGTCCGGGAGGGCGCCCGGCCGTGGCTCGCCCGCGCCGGACAGCGACGGCGGCAGGTCGACCGCAGGTCGACCGCCAGGGGGGAGTCAAGGCGCGTGCGGGAGTACTCCACCCCTTCGTCCCTGGTCGTCGCCGCGCACGGCAACCTCAGCGACGACGTCGTCCGCCACGCCGTCGAACGACCCGAGGCGGTGCTGCTCTCCCGGCCGACGCCCGGTGCCGGCGGGTCCGCCTCGCGACCCGGGGCGGACTGGGAGGACGTCTCGGCCGCCACCTTCCGCGCCGAGGTCGTCGCGGTGGCCAAGGGGCTCCTCGCGGTCGGCGTCGAGCCGGGCGACCGCGTCGCCCTGATGTCGCGCACCCGCTACGAGTGGACGTTGCTGGACTACGCCATCTGGTTCGCCGGCGCGGTCACGGTCCCGCTGTACGAGACGTCCTCGGCCGAGCAGGTCGCGTGGGTCCTCGCGGACTCCGGCGCCCGGGCGATCGTGGTCGAGGAGGACCACCACCGTGAGCGCGTCGCGGGGGTCCGGCACGGCCTCGACGGGCTGCGCCACCTGTGGTCGCTGGCCGACGGCGCCGTGGCCGAGCTCGTCGCCCTCGGGGTCGACGTCCCCGACGAGCAGGTGGAGCGCAGCCGCCGCCGGGCCGGCCCGGACGACCTCGCCACCATCGTCTACACCTCCGGCACCACGGGCCGTCCGAAGGGCTGCGAGCTGACCCACGGCAACTTCCTCTTCGAGCTGACCGTGGCCCTCGACGGCCTCGCGGCGCTCTTCGAGCCCGACGACGCCGAGGACGACCCGGCGGGCTCGGGGGCGCGGACGGACGGTTCCGGCGAGCCCGGGTCCGCAACGCTCCGGCGCCTCGACCCTGCTGTTCCTGCCGTTGGCGCACGTGCTGGCCCGGATCATCCAGGTCGGCTGCATCCGGTCGGCCACACGGCTGACCCACAGCCCCGACATCACCCGCCTGCCCGACGACCTGCGCGCGGTGCGCCCGACCTTCGTGCTCGCGGTGCCACGGGTCTTCGAGAAGCTCTTCAACACCGCCTCGCAGCGCGCCACCGCGGACGGGCGCGGACGGCTCTTCGAGCGGGCCACCGACACCGCGATCGCGTGGTCGCGGGCCCAGGACGCAGGGCGGGTCCCGCTGGCCCTGCGCGCACGTCATGCGGCCTACTCACGGGTGGTCTACGCGCGCCTGCGGGAGGCGCTGGGCGGCTCGTGCCGCTACGCCGTCTCGGGCGGCGCCCCCCTCGGCGAGCGCCTCGGACACTTCTACCGCGGCATCGGGGTCACCGTCCTCGAGGGCTACGGACTGACCGAGAGCACCGGTGCGGTCACGGTGAACCTGCCGGACGCCCTCAAGATCGGGACGGTCGGGCGCCCGCTGCCCGGAACGGCCGTGCGGGTCGCCGACGACGGCGAGCTGCTCTTCCGCGGCGGGCAGGTCTTCGCCGGCTACCGCGGCGACCCGACCGCGACCGCCGAGGTGGTGGAGCCGGACGGCTGGATGCACACCGGCGACGTCGGTGAGGTCGACGACGAGGGCTTCGTGCGGATCACCGGACGCAAGAAGGAGATCCTGGTCACCGCGGGCGGCAAGAACGTCGCCCCGGCGGCGCTCGAGGACGAGGTGCGCGCCCACCCGTTGGTCAGCCAGTGCCTCGTGGTCGGGGACGGTCGCCCCTTCGTGGCGGCGCTGGTCACCCTGGACCGCGAGGCCCTGCCGGCCTGGGCGGAGGCCCACGGGACCTCCGCGGACCCGGCCGACCTCACCACCGACCCGGCGCTGCTGGCCGAGGTGCAGAGAGCCGTCGACCAGGCCAACCGCGCGGTCTCCAAGGCCGAGTCCATCCGCAAGGTCCGGGTCCTGGCCCACGACTGGACCGAGGAGGGCGGTGAGCTCACCCCGAGCCTCAAGCTGCGCCGATCCGTGGTCGTCCACCGCTGCCGGGAGCAGATCGCGGACCTCTACCGACCCTGAGCACGACCGCCGGACGGCCCGATCGCTCCCGCACCGGTCCCGATCCTGAGGTGGGCGGCGACAAAGCGGGGCCTTTGCCTGCCATCGGGGGCCGTCGTGGGCGATGATCGGGGTCCACCGGCCCTCCGGTGGAGGACAGGAGCGGCCGGACGTGCGAGTGCGACAGCTGGGTCGGGAGACCGCCGCGACGGCGGCCGTGGTGACCGCGGGCATCCTCGGTGTCGCGGTGTGGGGGCACGACACCGTCGCCCTGCTCTGCCTGGCCGCCCTCGTCGTGGTCTGGCTCCTGGGCTGGCACGGCCTGGGTCGACCGGCGACCTTCCCGCTCGCACTCCTGCTCTGCGAGGGGTTCACCACCGCGATGATCGCCGGTGCGGGGCTTCACGACGAGATCCTGGTCCTGGCAGCCCTCGTGGTCCCCGCCGTGACGGCGGGCCTGTTCCTGGGGCTGCGCGGCGTGGCGGTCGTGACCGGGGCCGCGGCGGTAGGCCTGGTCAGCACCGCTGTCCTCCTCCTCGGACCGCCCGACACCTCGACCCAGGTCGGTCTCGTCGTCGCCCTGGTCGTCTCGGCGGCCCTGGGCGGCGCCGCCACGCGCTCCGGGTCGCTGGCCTCCCCCGGCGAGCTCGCGCCGTACCTGAACGCCCAGACGCTGCTGCGCGAGCTGCTCGCGCTCTCGGGCGACCTCGGCTCCGAGCTGGACGCCGAGGCCCTCGGGGCCGCGGTGCTCGCGCTCGTCGACGAGCGGCTGCCGACCTCGGCGGTGGCGCTCTACGTGCCTCACGACGACCGCCTCCGCGCGCTGGTGGTCCGCACCGGCGAGCATCCCGGTGACCTCGAGCGGTGCGAGTCCCTGGCCCGCGCCGCGTGGGCCAGGGGCGACGCCGTCGTGCGGGACCGCTCCTTCGCCTGGCCGCTGGGCCGCTCGGCGGTCCTCGCCGGCCTCCTGCCCACCGACCGCACGGCCGACGACGTCGGGCTCGAGGGCGTGCTGGCCTCGCTCGAGCGCGAGCTGGTCAGCCGTGCCGTGCGCCTGGACACCGCGCTGCTCTTCGCCGCCTACCGCAACGAGGTCACCTCCGAGGAACGCCGCTGGCTGGCCCGGGACCTCGACGAGGGCGTCGTGCAGGACCTCGCCGTCCTCGGCGGCCTGCTCGGCGGTCGGGAGCGCGACGACCTGGACCGCGCCCTGGACGACCTGCGGCGCACCGTGCTGACGCTGCGCTCCAGCGCCGACCAGGGTCCGAGCCTGGCAGCGTCGCTGACCACCCTGGTCGACCACCTCGGCGCGGCGACGAGGGCGACGCTCCACGTCAGCGCCGACGAGGGGGCGACCCGCCTCGACCCCGGCTCGGAGGGCGAGGTGTTCGGGATCGCCAAGGCTGCCGTGGTGGACGCGCTCGACCATCCCCGCACCACGACGGTCGACGTGGTCTGCCAGGTGCGCGCCCCGCACGCCCGGGTCGAGGTCCGCGACGACTCCCGCACCCTCTACGACCTCACCCGGGCCCGCAGCGGCATCGACGAGGTACGCGAGCGGGCGCGGGCGATCGGCGCCGAGGTGACCATCGAGGAGCTCGCCGGCGGCGGGCTGGCGGTCGTGCTGACCCTCGGCCGGCCCGACCAGCTGCCCCCCCGGCTGATGGACCAGGACTCCGCGAGCGGGGCCGCAGGGAAGTCCTCAGACCGGCCCCCCGGCGGCGACCGGGCTGAGGGGTCCCTGGACGACAGGGGCCAGGCCAGCGGGCCGGCTCACCCGGCGAGGTCGGCGAGGTCGGCGAGCCGCTGACGCCAGGCCCGGACCAGGTCGTCCTCGCTCCAGCCGAACAGCTCCCGCAGGGCCTGGTCGACGCTGCTTCCGCCGTCCACGGCGTCGTAGAAGGCGACCACGTCGTCCTGCCCGCCCCGGTCGTCGAGCACCAGGCACGCCACCCAGGCGGCCTCGTAGGCTGCGCCGAGGCGTGCGTCCGCGGTGTCGAACTCCGCGGCCCCCGGCAGCGCCCGGGGCAGCCCGTCGCGACGGACCTCCTCGGCGACCTGCCCGGCCGTGACCGAGAACGGGAGGTCGACGTCGCCCAGCGCGACGTAGTCGGCGAAGCCCTCGCTGAGCCAGACCGGCAGTGCGCTGCTCGGCGCGCGCGTCGCGACGTGGACGGCCTCGTGGCTCATCACGACCTGGGCGCCCTGGCGCCCGAGCCCGTCGTAGACGTCGGGGTTGAGGAAGACGTGGATCGGGGAGTCCTCGACCCGGCCGTCGACGGCCGCGGTCACGCCCGCGATCTGGGCGTTGGTGCCACGACCGGTCTCGAGGGCGGCGTCGAGACCGCGCTCGTCGGCCGGCACCTCGACCACCAGTCGCGGACGCCACCGGGTGAGGACGGCGTCGACGGTGTCGACTGCGCGCTGTGCGACCGGCTCGTAGCGCGCCGCGGGACGTCGCCCGGCCGCCAGCACCAGGGTCGTCGGCGACGACGCCACCGTCACGGGCCCCGTCAACCACACCGGGGTCCTTCCGGGCCCGCCCCCGAGGCGCACGACCTGGACACCCGGGACACCGTCCTCCGCGGGCGCGAACCCGACCCGGACCTCGGTGCGGGCCGGGTCCTGGTCGTAGCCGGCGAAGCGCCAGGTCAGCTCGACCGAGGCCTGCCACGACCCGTCCGGCGACACCGGACCGGTCTCGGCGACGTAGCGCAGGCTCAGGTCGGCGACCTCGAGCCGCGCCGCGTTGTCGACCACGGCGCGGAGCTGGTCGCCGGTGCGGCTCCCGCGAGGCGCCAGCGCCCGGGCGTCCGCCGGGGCGTCCTGCGCCACAGCGCGCTCGAGGCGCGCGAGCACGGCACCGGCCCCGGCGGTGTCGAGGGTGCCGGACCCGGTGGGCGCGCCGGCGCCCGGTGACCCCTGGTCCGGGTCGGGGGCCACGTAGGGGTCCCCGCCCAGCACCAGCCAGGCGGCGAGCACCGCCACCACGACGACCAGGGCCAGCCCGGGGCCGGTCAGCCTGCGTGCGGGGCGGCCCATCACATTGCCAGGGACGTCGCCAGTGACGTCGGCCCCGTCGTCGCGCCGGGACTCAGCCAGGGCGGACCGCGCCGGAGAAGGGCATCGAGAAGACGGGAGCGATGGCGACGCCGGTGCCGGGGTTCGCGGCGTGGACGATCTGGCCGTTGCCGATGTACATGCCGACGTGGCTCACCGGGCTGTAGTAGAACACCAGGTCACCGGGCTGCAGGGCGCTGGAGGAGACGCTCGAGCCCGAGGACATCTGCGCACTGGAGGAGTGCGGCAGGGCGACGCCGGCGGCACCCCAGGCCATCATGGTCAGGCCCGAGCAGTCGAAGGCGTCGGGTCCGGCCGCACCGTAGACGTAGGCGTCGCCGACCTGGGACATCGCGTAGGCCACGGCGGCGGCGGCCCGGCCCGAGGCCGGTGCGGACGCGGTCTCGGCCGGTGCCGGCTCGGGAGAGGAGCCGCGCGAGACGGTCTCCGTGCGCGCCTGGGCGGCGGCGAGACGGTCGCGCTCCTCCTGCTCGAGCTGCGCGAGCAGCTCCTCGGCGTCGGCCACCTTGGCATCGATCGTGGCCTTCTCCTCGGCCAGGCGCTGCTCGACCGCCTGGACGTCCTCGGTCCGCCTGGCGGTGGCGCCGCTGCGGATGCCCAGCGCCCTGGCCTGCGCGGAGTAGTCGGTGAAGAGGCCCTGCTGCATCTCGTTGTAGGCCGAGATGGTCGACATCTGCGACAGGAAGGCGCCGGGGTCGTCGCTGACGACGACCTGGCCGACCGCCGAGACGCTCTGACCCTCGAGCTGGCCCAGGACGGCGTCGCGAACCTGGGTCCGCACGCTCTCGAGGCGGCGGTCCTGGCGGGCCTCGTCGGCCTCGAGCGAGGACAGGTCGTCCTGGAGGCCGTCGAGCTCGATCTTGGCGTCGTGGTAGCGCTCGGAGGCGATCTCGGCCTCGTGGTAGAGCGTGTCGACCCGCGACTTGACGTCGGCGAGGTCGGGCGCCGCGGCGGCCGGGGTGGAGGAGATCAGTCCCACGCTGCCCGCGAGGGCGAGACCGGACAGGACGGCGGTGAGTCGCTTCGGGCTGGTCGAGCACGAGGTGGCGGTATCCCTTGTTGTCGTCGACGCCTACCAGGTGAGCTGACGGATTCGGGCACGACCTGCCCTACCCACGCACTCGGCACACGACCGACGTGCGGGGGATTCACCCCACATGCATTGGTTCCCCGGCTCCCGGCGCACGACCACGAGGATCGACGTCGAGACTCAGCGCGGCGCCTCGTGCGGACCTGGTGGCCCACTTCCACGAGCGCCTGGTCCAGCAGCCTAGCCGCGGGCGCGGGAGGTGCCAAACCCGCAGTCCACACCTCGTCGGAGCGCGGCCCAGGCGAGCCGGACCTCGGCGAGGCCGACTCGACCTCGGGCCCCGTGACCGCCTGCACCAGGCGCAGCGGCGGCACGAGGCCGCCGGCGGCCAGCACGTCGAGGGCCCGACGCTCCTCGTCGTCGAAGCCGAGCTCGGGCGGCGGGCCGAGCAGCACCGTGACCACGCAGTCGTGGCAGGCCGGCCCGCGCACCAGGCAGGTGTCGCAGTCGATTCTCGTCATGGGTGCACCGTGGCACCCGGCGCCGACACCCCCGTGCGATCCGCCCCCGTGGCGGCCCGTACGCGCGTCCTGCCGGCCGGTGTCGGCGAGCACCCCTAGCGTCGTGGTCGTGATCCGCACCACCGGCTGGGAGCCCCAGCGCAGCCTCGACGAGCTCGGCACGCCCCTGCGCGAGGTGACCTTCTGCGTGGTCGACCTCGAGACCACCGGGGCCTCGGTCGAGGCCGGAGCCATGATCACCGAGATCGGTGCGGTGAAGGTACGGGCCGGCGAGGTGCTCGGCGAGTTCGCGACCCTGGTGGACCCCCACACCGACATCCCTGCCTTCATCGCCGTGCTGACCGGCATCACCAACGCCATGGTCGCCTCGGCCCCCGGCGTCGAGACCGCCCTTCCCGCCTTCCTCGACTTCGCCGACGGGTGCGTCCTGGTGGCGCACAACGCTCCGTTCGACGTCGGCTTCCTGCGCCACTTCACCGCGGCACAGGGGCGTGCCTGGCCGGCCTTCGAGGTCGTGGACACCGCGCGCCTGGCCCGTCGCGTCATCACCCGCGACGACGCGCCCAACTGCAAGCTCTCCTCGCTCGCACGTGCCTTCGGCTCCTCGACGACCCCCAACCACCGGGCGCTCTCGGACGCGCGGGCCACGGTCGACGTCCTGCACGCTCTGATGGAGCGCCTCGGCGGCGTCGGGGTGCAGACCCTCGAGGAGCTGCAGACCTACACCGCCAGGGTCAGCGCCGCCACCCGGCGCAAGCGGCACCTCGCCGACGCGCTCCCCCACGCCCCCGGCGTCTACCTGTTCACCGACGAGCGCGACCGCGTGCTCTACGTCGGCACCTCGCGCGACCTGCGCACCCGGGTCCGCTCCTACTTCACCGCCTCGGAGAAGCGCAGCCGGATGGGCGAGATGGTCGCGCTGGCCACCCGGGTCCAGGGCATCGAGTGCGCCACGCCCCTGGAGGCCGAGGTGCGCGAGCTGCGCCTGATCGCCCAGCACAAGCCGGGCTACAACCGGCGCTCGAAGTTCCCCGAGCGCACGACCTTCGTCAAGCTGACCCGGGAGGCCTGGCCCCGCCTGTCGTTGGTGACCAGCGTCCTGCCCGACGACGCCGACTACCTCGGTCCCTTCTCGTCGCGGCGCGTCGCCGAGCAGTCGTTGGCGGCGCTGCACGACACCTTCCCGGTGCGCCAGTGTGGTGGGCGGCTGGCCCTGCGGGCCGATCGCACCCCGTGCGTGCTGGCCGAGCTCGGGCGCTGCCTGTCCCCCTGCAACGGCGCCGTCGACCCCACCACCTACGCCGCGGTGGTCCGCCGGCTGCGCGACAGCCTGCTGCGTCGTCCCGACGACGTGGTCGAGACGATCAACGCCAAGATGGCCGACCTCGCGGCGCAGGAGCGCTTCGAGGAGGCCGGCACCCACCGCGACCGCCTGGCCTCGTTCGTGCGGGCCGCCTCGCGCACCGAGCGGCTCGGGTCGCTGGCCGGGTGCCGCGAGCTCGTCGCGACCCGACGCGAGGACGACGGCCGCTGGGCGGTCCACGTGGTGCGGCACGGCCGGCTCGCGGCGGCCGGGGTGATCCCGCCGGGTACCGACGCGCGCGCCTACGTCGACTCGCTGCTGGCCGGCGCCGAGACCGTGGTCGGGGCCGCCGGACCGGTGCCGGCAGCCAGCGCCGAGGAGTCCGAGAAGGTCCTGCGCTGGCTGGAGCGACCCGGCGTGCGCCTCGTCGACGTCGAGGGTGAGTGGGTCTGCCCGGTCGCCGGGGCCACGCGCCACCTCACGCGCTAGGTGCCCGTCCCGGCGGGTCCTAGGGTGGCGCCATGATCACCGCCATCGTCTTCGTCAAGGCCGAGGTGGCCCGGATCCCCGAGGTCGCCGAGACCATCGCCGCCATCGACGGCGTCTCGGAGGTCTACTCGGTCACCGGCACGATCGACCTGATCGCGCTGGTGCGGGTCCGTCACCACGACGACGTCGCCGCGGTCGTCGCCGACCGTCTCAACAAGGTCCCGGGCGTGAGCGAGACCGAGACCCACATCGCCTTCCGCGCCTACTCGCGCCACGACCTGGAGTCGGCCTTCTCCCTCGGCCTGGACTGAACCGCGCCGGTGATCGACCTCCTCGGCTGGGGTGGCAGCGCGCTGCTGGTCTACTCCCTGCTCCAGGCCCGGGTCCTGCGCCTACGAGCCCTGAACCTGATCGCCTGCGGGGTGCTGGTCGTCTTCAACGCCGCCCTGGGGGTGTGGCCGATGGTGGCGATGAACCTCGTCCTGTGCGTGATCAACCTCTGGTTCATCGTCCGCCTGGTCCGGCAGCGTCACGACGAGAGCGTCTTCAGCGTGATCGCGGTGGACCCTGCGGAGGCCTACCTCGAGCACGTCCTGGCCGCGCACGGCGCCGACATCGCGCGCCACCAGCCGGGCCTCGACTGGCGCCCCGAGGACCCCCGCAGCCACGCCTTCGTCGTCGCCCGGGCCGACGAGACCGTCGGGGTGGTGCTCCTGCGGGCCGAGGGTGAGCGCGGCGAGGTGGCCGCGGTGCAGCTCGACTACGTCACCCCCCGCTACCGGGACTTCTCCCCCGGCGAGTTCGTGTGGCGGCGCAGCACCGTGCTGCGCGAGCGCGGCTTCGAGCGCGTCCTGACCCCGGCCGGCATGCTCGAGGCCTACTACGCGCGGATCGGCTTCACCCGCGTCGAGGACCGCTTCACCCTCGAGCTGCCCTGAGACCTGAGGTTCGAGCCCTCAGCCGGCCGAGGCGGCCGCGGCCCACCGGGTCAGCGTGTCGAGGGCGGCACCGGAGTCGACGGCCTCGCGGGCCCGGGCGATGCCCCCGTCGAGCGCCTCGTCGAGCGGCAGGTCGAGCGGCTGGTCCGGCGTGCCGTGGACCGCGAGCGCGGCGCCGGCGTTGAGCAGGACCGCGTCGCGGACCGGGCCGGTCTCGCCGGCCAGCAGCCGACGGACCACGTCGGCGTTGTGCGCGGGCGGCCCGCCCCGCAGGTCCGCGGTGGTCGCGGGCGCGAGGCCGTGGGCGAGGGGATCGACCCGGGCCGTGGTGACCCGTCCCTGGCGGGCCACCCAGACCGAGGAGGTGGTGGTCGTCGTCAGCTCGTCGAGGCCGTCGTCCCCGCGGAAGACCCAGGCATCCGCGCCGCGCGCGGCCAGCACCCCGGCGATCACGGGGGCCGCCACCGGGTCGGCGCAGCCGACCGCCATGGCCTGCGGACGGACCGGGTTCGACAGCGGCCCGAGCAGGTTGAAGGTCGTGCCGATGCCGAGCTCGCGCCGGGCAGCGGCCGTGTGACGCATGGCCGGGTTGAAGGCGGCCGCGAAGCAGAAGGTGATGCCGACCTCGACGGCCAGCGCCGCCACCCGCGCGGGCGTCAGGTCGAGGCGGATGCCGAGCGCCTCCAGGACGTCGGCCGAGCCGCTCTGCGAGGAGGCCGAGCGGTTGCCGTGCTTGACGACCCTCGCCCCGGCGCCGGCCGCGACGATCGCCGCCATGGTGGAGATGTTGACCGACATCGAGCGGTCACCTCCGGTACCGACGACGTCGAGCAGCCGCCCGGGCACCTCGATCGGCGTGCGGGCCGCCCACATGGCCTCCACCAGCCCGGTGACCTCGTCGATCGTCTCGCCCTTGGCCCGCAGGGCGACCGCGAAGCCGGCCACCTGGGCATCGGTCGCCTCGCCCGCGAGCACGCGACCCATCGCCCAGGTGGCCTGCTCCGCGGTGAGGTCGCGCCCGGCGACCAGGCCCCCGAGCACGTCGGGCCAGGTCGGTGAGGTCACACCGCCACGCGCGGCCGCATCAGGAGCTCGACGGCCGTCCGGGCCAGCTCGATGGGGTCCAGACGGGTGCGGGACGGCGCCGTCGGCCCGCGACCAGGTCGCCAGCCACGCGTCCTGCGGACGCCCGGTGAGCACCAGGACCGGCGGGCAGCGGTAGATCTCGTCCTTGAGCTGCTTGGCGATGCCCATGCCGCCGGCCGGCACCGCCTCCCCGTCGAGGATGGCCAGGTCGATCCGTCCGGCGTCGAGGTTGGAGATCACCACGGGCTCCGTGGCGACCTCGACGTACTCCACCTCCGGCAGGTCGGGGTGGGGCCGACGGCCCAGGGCCAGGATCACCTGCTGGCGCGTGGTGACGTCGTCTGAGTAGACGAGCACCTTCAGGGGCGCGGTGGACTTCGACTCGCTCACCCCCGCGATGCTACCGCCCGCTCAGCGCGTCGGGCCCTCCGCCTCGTGGGTCTGCCGGGCCTCGAGCAGGTCCAGGCGGCGGTCCTCGCGCGCGGCCTCCTTCATCGAGGAGCGCACCCACTGCACGAAGAGCACGGCGAAGAACGTCAGACCGATCAGGTCGCCGGCGCCCCAGAGGATCCCGCCGGCCAGGTGCTGGTCCTCGAACGGGTCCGGCAGCCAGGCCGCCATCGGTCCGGCGGACAGCGAGGGGTACCAGTCCCCCCCGATGAGCGTCGTCTGGCCCATGATCGTCACGCCCAGGAAGGCGTGGAAGGGCAGGGTGAGCACGGTCAGCAGGACCCGGAAGGGGTAGTCGACGCGCCCCGGCACCGGATCGACCCCCATCAGCGGCCAGAAGAACAGGGCGCCGACGGTGACCAGGTGCACGTGCATCACCTCGTGCACGAAGGCCGAGTGCAGCGAGGCGTCGTACCAGCCGGTGAAGTAGAGCGCCCAGGGTGAGATGACGTACAGCGCGAAGGTCAGCGGGGCGAAGCTCAGCACCCGGCCGAGACGCGAGTGCAGCGCCGCGAGGAGCCAGCGCCGCGGCACGGCCGGCATCGTGCGCAGCGCCAGGGTGACCGGGGCCCCGAGCGCGAGCGCGAGCGGCACCAGCATCGAGAGCACCATGTGCTGGCCCATGTGCACGCTGAGCAGCGTGGTGTCGTAGACCGCCAGCCCCGAGGACGTGGCGAGGTAGAAGCCGCCCATGCCGATCCCGACGAAGGACACCGTGCGGCCCCACGGCCACCGGTCCCCCCGACGGTGCAACGCCCGGACTCCCAGGAGGTAGAGACCCACCGCCCAGACCGTGACCACCAGGGGCAGCGGGGCCAGCTCCCACTGGGTCCACAGCGCCTCCGGACCGAAGGCCGGCAGGACCGGGGCGGAGGCGGGAGGCACGGGTGAACTTTATGACCCTCCCGGGCACGCGGGGGGTGGAGTGCTCCCGGGCCCGGTCCGGGGCATAATGACGTCGTGGCGACCACAGCGACGATCCCGGCCTCCCGCCTGCACGGGCACCACGACCGACCCAGCATGGTCGCCGTCGGCACGATCATCTGGCTCTCCAGCGAGCTGATGTTCTTCGCGGCCCTGTTCGCGGCGTACTTCACGATCCGCTCGGTGAGTCCCGAGCTGTGGTCGCAGAACACCGAGCTGCTCAACGTGCCGTTCGCCGCGGCCAACACCACGATCCTGGTGCTCTCCTCGCTGACCTGCCAGCTCGGGGTCTTCGCCGCCGAGCGGGGTCAGGTGGGGCGCAGCGGCTCCATGCTGAACGTCAAGGGCTGGGGGCTGCGGGAGTGGTTCATCCTGACCTACCTGATGGGCTCGGTCTTCGTGGCCGGCCAGGCCATCGAGTACGCCGCGCTCATCGAGGAGAACGTGACCATCCCGTCCTCTGCCTACGGCTCGATGTTCTACCTCACCACCGGTTTCCACGGCCTCCACGTCACGGGCGGCCTGATCGCCTTCCTGCTCGTCCTGGGGCGGACCTACCTGGCGCGTCGCTTCACCCACGAGCAGGCGGTCAGCGCGATCGTCGTGTCGTACTACTGGCACTTCGTCGACGTGGTGTGGATCGGGCTCTTCGCGACGATCTACCTGATCAAGTAGTGCTCCGGCCCCGCCGACCCACCGATCCAGAGGACCTACCGTGCGCATCCTGAACCGCTCCGCCGGCCGACTCTCGCGGCACCGTCGTCGTCCCGTCGCCGGGTTGCTGGTGCTCCTGCTGGGCCTCTTCGTCACCGGCAGCCTCTACGCCGCGTTCTCCCCCGCCTCGGCCGAGTCGACGGCCAGCGACGCTGCCCAGATCGAGGAGGGCCGGCAGCTCTTCCTGGTCGGCTGCTCCTTCTGCCACGGCACCAACGGTGAGGGGGTGCTGACCGAGAACGGCACGCAGTACGGCCCCGCGCTCGCCGGGGTCGGCGCCGCCTCGGTCGACTTCCAGGTCGGCACCGGCCGGATGCCGCTGGCCCAGCCGACCCAGCAGGCCCCGAGCAAGACCGTGATCTACACCCAGGAGGAGACCGACGCGCTGGCCGCCTTCGTGGCCTCCCTCGGCGCCGGACCCGCCGTCCCCGAGGAGAGCGCCTACTCCGTGGAGGACCTCTCGGCCTCCGAGCGTGAGGAGGCCGTCAGCCGTGGCGGCCAGGTCTTCCTCACCAACTGCACCGCCTGCCACAACTTCGACGGCCAGGGCGGCGCCATGCCCCGCGGCGGCTACGCCCCGACCCTGCGCGGCGTCGAGCCGCGCTACATCTACGAGGCCCTGCTCACCGGACCGCAGGCGATGCCGACCTTCTCCAACGGCAACATCACCCCGGACGCGAAGCGCGACGTGATCGCCTACCTCACCGAGACCTCCGAGCAGCCCTCCTACGGCGGCTTCGGCCTCGGCTCGCTGGGGCCGGTCTCCGAGGGCCTCTTCGCCTGGATCGTCGGCATCGGCGGCCTGGTCGGGTTCGCGATCTGGATCGCCGCCCACAGCACCCGCACGCTGAAGCAGAAGGAAGACGCGGCATGAGCGACACGACCCCGCACGGCCAGCACGAGGGTGACGCCGGCGACGTGCCGGGCGAGGCGACGCAGGGCGGCCTGGTACCCCGCTCCGACGGCGGCGCCGCGCCGGCCCGGCCCGACGAGCCGATCGCCAACCCCGGGCTGCCGGCCCACCAGTGGCGCCCCACCGACGTGGACCCGCGCCTGGAGAAGCGCGCCGAGCGCCAGGTCGCCGGCCTCTTCGTGGCGGCGATGGTCCTCATCGTGCTCTTCACCGTCTCCTACTTCGTCTTCGACATCTCCACCGGCACCGACACCATCGTCGGCGGCCTGGGCGCCTCCACGGTCACTCTCGGCCTGAGCCTGGGGCTGGCGATGCTGTGCATCGGCGTCGGCGTCATCCAGTGGGCGCGCAAGCTGATGGGCGACCACGAGATGGTCGAGATGCGCCACCCCGCACGATCCTCCGACGCCGACCGCGCCGAGACCCTCGAGGCGCTGCGCGCCGGCACCGAGGAGTCCGGCATCGCGCGCCGCCCGCTGGTTCGCAACACCCTGCTCGGCGCGGTCGGGCTGCTCGGCGTGCCGGCCGTGGTCCTGCTGCGCGACCTCGGCCCCACGCCGCAGGAGGTCCAGGACGAGGAGCCCTACCCCGGCGCCGGCCTCTACCGCACCGTGTGGGAGCCGCAGATGCGCGTCGTGCGTGACGTCGTGGGCACTCCCATCCGTGCCGCCGACCTCGAGGTCGGCGACCTGGTCAATGCCGTGCCGGCCGCCCTGTACGAGACCGACGAGGCAGGCGACTACCTCATCGAGGCCACCGAGCGGCAGATCACCAAGTCCAAGGCGGCGGCGATCGTGGTGCGCATGCTGCCCGAGGAGATCCAGCCGGGTCCGGGCACCGAGAACTGGACCGTCGACGGCATCATCTGCTACTCCAAGATCTGCACCCACGTGGGGTGCCCGATCTCGCTGTACGAGCGCACCACCCACCACGTGCTCTGCCCGTGCCACCAGTCCACGTTCGACCTCGCCGACTCCGCGAACGTGATCTTCGGCCCGGCCGCCCGGCCCCTCCCGCAGCTCCCCCTAGGGGTGGATGACGAGGGGTATCTTGTAGCCCTGAGCGACTTCATCGAGCCGGTCGGACCTAGTTTTTGGGAGCGTGGCTGACGATGAGCATCGACACCAGCAAGGTGGCCAGCAGCAACACCACGACGGCTGCCCCGGGCGCCAAGCCGGCCCGGGTCGGCGCGGTGGCCAACTGGGCCGACGACCGCCTGGGCCTGGGCACGATCATGAAGAAGAACATCCGCAAGGTGTTCCCCGACCACTGGTCCTTCATGCTCGGCGAGATCGCCCTGTGGAGCTTCGTGGTCCTGCTGCTCAGCGGGGTGTTCCTGACCCTCTTCTACGACCCGAGCATGGCCGAGGCCCCGTACGAGGGGTCCTACAGCCCGCTGCGCGGGGTCGAGATGTCGCAGGCGATGATCTCGACGCTCGACCTGTCCTTCGACGTGCGCGGCGGCCTGCTGATGCGCCAGATGCACCACTGGGCCGCGATGCTCTTCGTGGCCGCCATGATGGTGCACCTGCTGCGCGTGTACTTCACCGGCGCCTTCCGCAAGCCGCGCGAGCTCAACTGGGTGATCGGGTCGCTGCTGCTGCTGCTGGGCACGCTGGAGGGCTTCACCGGGTACTCGCTGCCCGACGATCTGCTCTCCGGAACCGGCATCCGGGCCGCGGACGGCTTCGTGAAGTCGATCCCGGTGGTCGGCAGCTACGTGTCGTTCTTCCTCTTCGGGGGCGAGTTCCCCGGTGACTCCATCATCCCGCGCCTCTACGTCATCCACGTGCTGCTCATCCCAGGACTGCTGCTGGGCCTGATCGCCGCCCACATGCTGCTGCTCGTCTACCACAAGCACACGCAGTGGCCCGGCCCCGGTCGGACCGAGGAGAACGTCGTGGGCTTCCCGATGCTCCCGGTCTACGCGGCCAAGGCCGGCGGCTTCTTCTTCGTCGTCTTCGGCGTCGCGGCGATCATGGGCGGCCTGCTCACGATCAACCCGATCTGGAAGTTCGGGCCCTACGACCCGACCAAGGTCACGGCCGGATCCCAGCCCGACTGGTACATGGGCTGGCCCGACGGTGCGCTGCGGATCATGCCGGGCATCGAGTCGCACCTCTTCGGCGTGACGCTGTCGTGGAACGTGCTGCTGCCGATCATCGTGCTGCCCGGCCTGCTGTTCACCGTGCTCCTGATGCTGCCCTTCCTCGAGGCCTGGATCACCGGCGACAAGCGCGACCACCACCTGCTCGAGCGGCCGCGGGACGCCCCGTCGCGCACCGCGACGATGGTGGCGCTGATGACCCTCTACGGCCTCTTCTGGGCTGCCGGCGGCAACGACATCATCGCCATCAAGCTGAACCTGTCGATCAACCAGATCACCTACTTCATGCGGGCAGCGGTCTTCATCGGGCCGGTGATCGCCTTCATCGTGACCAAGCGCTGGTGCATCTCCCTGCAGCGTCACGACAAGGAGACCGTGCTGCACGGCTACGAGACGGGGATCATCATGCGCTCGCCGGAGGGCGGCTACACCGAGCGTCACGCCCCCATCAGCCAGGAGCGCGCCTACGCCCTCACCGCGCGGGACCGTACCGAGGTCTGGAGCCCCGAGCCCGACAGCGACGCCAACGGTGTCGACGCGCCGGGTGGCCGGCTCAACGGGCTCCGGGCGAGGCTGTCCAAGACCTGGTTCGGTGACGACGTCCACCCGCCGACCCGCGACGAGCTCGAGGCGGCGCACCACCACGCCGAGAGCGACCACCAGCTCCAGGCTGCGATGGAGGGCCGCGCGGCCGACGGACACCAGTTCGACGGGCACCACGACGTGTCCGGTGAGCGACTCGACCGCGAGCACTGATCCACCGCTCCCAACGCCCGGCCCGTCACGCTCTGCGTGGCGGGCCGGTGTCGTCGGGGCCGACAAACCACTTGTCCTCGCCGCCCGCCCGTCCCTAGCCTGAGCCCTCACGTCCCCGACGACAGCAGGTCCTTTGCCGTGAAGCTCTGAGGTGCCGCCCTCGTGGTCACCGCGCAGGCGGTGACCGCTCGTCCGCGACCTCCGGAGCACCTGTGTCCACCCGCCCGAGCGCTGTCGCCAGCGTCTCCTCCCTCACCCACACCTGGCCGGACGGCACCGTGTGCCTGGCCGGCCTCGACCTGCTCGTCCCGCCCGGCCGCTCGGGGCTGGTGGGGCTCAACGGGTCGGGGAAGTCGACCCTGCTCCGGCTGCTCGCCGGCGACCTGCGACCGACCACGGGTCGCGTCCGGGTGGACGGGCGCGTCGGCTACCTGCGTCAGGACGTCGTCGACGCCGACGACGAGCTCGTGCTCGACCTCCTCGGGATCGGCGCCACCGTGCGGGCGATCGAGTCGGTCGAGCGGGGAGAGTGCGACCCCGAGCGCCTCGCCGCCCTGCTCGAGGTGATCGGCGAGGACTGGGACCTGGCCGAGCGGACCACCGCAGAGCTGGCCCGCCTCGGCCTCGATCCCGCCATCGTCCGGCGGCGGGCCGGTGAGCTCTCCGGGGGCGAGCTGGTCCGGGTGGGCCTGGCGCGGGTGCTGCTGACGCGCCCGGACGTGCTGCTGCTCGACGAGCCGACCAACAACCTGGACCGCGAGGCGCGGGCGTTCCTCGACGACCTGGTCGTCGGGTGGCCACGCACCCTGCTCGTGGTCAGCCACGACCGCGAGCTGCTCGAGCGGGTCGAGCGGATCGCCGAGCTGCGCGAGGGCCGCGTGCGGTGGTACGGCGGCGGCTGGACCTCCTACCTCGCCCAGGTCGCCGCCGAGCAGGAGGCAGCCCAGGTCGGGGTGAGCGCCGCCCGCTCCGAGCTGCGCCGCCAACGCGACGACCGGATCCGGGCCGAGACGACGCTCGCGCAGCGACGCCGGGTCGCCCGGCGCGCCGAGGCGACCCAGGGACTTCCCCAGGCGGTCGTCCACCGCAAGCGCAACCAGGCCCAGGAGTCGGCGGCGGCCTACCGCAGCACCCACGCCGCCCGCGAGGACGATGCCCGCGCGCGCCTGGTGGAGGCCTGTGAGCGGGTGCGGGAGGACCGTGAGATCCGGGTCGACCTGAGCCTCACGCAGGTCGCCCGGGGACGCGAGGTGCTGCGCACCACCGACCTGGTGCTGCGGACCGGCGCCGTCGTCGACCTGCCGCTGCGGGGGCCCGAGCGGGTCGCTGTCGTGGGCGTCAACGGGGCCGGCAAGACGACCCTGCTGCACACCGTCGCCGGGGTGCTGGCCCCTCGCAGCGGCACCGTCGAACCGCTCGTGCCGGTCGGGCTCCTCCGCCAGCGCCTCGACGGGCTCGACCCCGCGACCTCGGTGGTCGACAACGTCGTGGCCCGCGCTCCCGGGGCGGACCTCAACGAGGTCCGTGCGGCGCTCGCCCGGTTCCTCTTCCGCGGCGCCACCGCCGACAAGCCGGTGGCCGTGCTCTCGGGCGGCGAGCGGTTCCGCGCCGCCCTCGCTGCCGTGCTCCTGGCCCGCCCGGCACCCCGGCTGCTGCTGCTCGACGAGCCGACCAACAACCTCGACGTCGCCTCCTACGACGCCCTCGTCGGAGCCCTGCGCGGTTACCGAGGGGCACTGCTGGTGGCCAGCCACGACGACCGCTTCCTGGCCGACATCGGCGTCGAGCGGCGCCTGGACCTGTCCTCGGACCGTCGGTAGCACTAGGTTCGGCCCATGACCCTGGCCGATGAGAAGTACGTCTCCTTCACCACCTTCCGCAAGTCCGGTGCGGCCGTGTCCACGCCCACCTGGGTGGTCGGGCTCGCCGACGGACGGGTGGGCTTCTGGACCGCCATGGGCACCGGGAAGACCAAGCGCCTGCGCAACGACCCGTCCGTGATCCTGCAACCCTCCGACGTGCGCGGTCGGGTCAAGGAGCACGCGGTGGCGCAGCGCGGCACGGCGGAGATGGTGCAGTCGGGCCCGCTCTTCGAGGAGGTCCAGCGCAAGGTCCGTGAGAAGTACGGCGCGATGACCAAGATCACCAAGGTGCTGGCGCGGGTGGGGTCCCAGGGCCGCAAGGGGCTGACCTACGCCGACACCGTGGTGCTGGTGCGTCTCGAGGACCCGGCCTCGCAGGGGTGAGCCTCGGGCCCCGCTCCACCGGGGCTCAGGCGAAGAGCGCCTGGCCGACGTGCTCGCCCGCCGCGGAGCCGGGCGGGACGGCGAACAACGCCGAGCCGGTGACCTTGAGGTACTCCATCATCGCGTCGCTGCGAGCCATCTGCTGCTGGACCGGGATGAAGTCGGTGACCGGGTCGCGCACGAAGGCCAGGAAGAACAGCCCGGCGTTCAGCCCGCCGAGGTCGTCGGTGCCGTCGACGAAGTTGTAGCCCCGTCGCAGCATCTGGGCGCCGCCGTTGGAGTCCGGGTGGACCACGCGCACGTGGGCGTCGACCGCCACCACCGGCTGGTCGTTGCTGCCGGGCAGGTCGAGGTCGATGGGGGTGTCCTCGGTGCCGCCGGACAGCGGCGCCCCCGTGCCCTTGGTCCGACCGACGATGCCCTCCTGCTCGGCCAGGGTCTGGCGGTCCCAGGTCTCGAGGGTCATGTTGATCCGGCGAGCCACGAGGTAGGAGCCGCCGGCCAACCAGGCGGCGTCCGCGTCGTCGTCGCGGCCGACCCAGACGTGCTCGGCGAGCGCGTCGGCCTGCTCGGCCTTGACGTTGGCGGTGCCGTCCTTGAAGCCGAACAGGTTGCGTGGTGTCTCCTGGTCGGCCGTCGTGCTGGACGTGCGTCCGAAGCCGAGCTGCGACCAGCGCACCGAGACCGTGCCGAAGCCGATCCGGGCCAGGTTGCGGATCGCGTGGATGGCGACCTGGGGGTCCTGGGCGCAGGCCTGCACGCACAGGTCCCCGTCGGAGCGGGCGGCCACCAGCTGGTCGCCCGGGAAGTGCGGCAGGGCCTGCAACGACGCCGGCTGACGCGCGGCGAGCCCGAAGCGGTCGCGGCCGCGGGCGTCGCGGAAGAGGGTCGGCCCGAAGCCGATGGTCACGGTGAGACCGCTGGCGGACAGCCCGATCGCCTCACCGGTGTCGTCGGGCGGCAGGTCCGCGGCGCCGTCGAGGGGGCCGACCGGGCCGGCCGGTCCCCCGCCGGTCATCCGCTCGGCCGCCGCGGTCCAGGCCTGCAGCAGCGCGACGAGCTCCTCGCGGGAGTCGGTGATGACGTCGAAGGCTGCGAAGTGCAGCCGGTCCTGGGCGGGGGTGACGATGCCTGCCTGGTGCGCGCCGCGGAAGGGGTAGCGCTCCGCGGTCGCGGCAGCCGCGGCGGTCGGGGTCGGCGAGGTCGACTCGCCCACGCGGCCCACGGTGTAGGCCCCCACGAAGCCGGCCGCCGCGGCCCCGCCGCCGAGGAGCCCGCGGCGGGAGAGGGTCGGACGCGCCATCAGGACCTCACGCCAGCACGACCGCGGTGAGCCGGGAGAGCGGCTCGGCGAGGGCGTTGACGGCGTCGGCGAGGTCCTTGACGTCGCCGCGGGAGACCTCGTCGTAGGAGACGAAACCGCCACCTCGACGGTGCTTGTCGAGCAGGTCCTGCAGCTGGGCGAAGCGCAGGTCGAGCTGCGAGGCCAGCTCCGGGTCCTTCTCCTCGACCAGGGGACTGACCCCCTCCCAGCCCACGCGCGCACCGTCGATGTTGGCCTGGAAGTCGTGGAGGTCGGTGCGCGACCAGTACTCCTCCTCGCCGGTGACCTTGCCGCTGGCGACCTCCTCGAGCAGCGCGCGGGAGCCGTTCGTGATCTGGTCGACGGTGAAGGACAGCTCCTGGATGCGGGTGTCCAGGATCTTGGTGTCCTGCAGCAGGGCGGTCGCGACCACGTCACGCTGCTGGTCGGTGAGCGGGGTGTAGTCGGTGGCGCGCTGGGGCCAGAGGTCCTTCTCCAGACGGTGCCAGCCGGTCCACCGCTGACCGGGTTCGAGGTCGGCCTCGCGCGCGTCCATCTTGGGGTCGAGGTCCCCGAAGGACTCCGCCACCGTCTCGATGCGCTCCCAGTGGGTGCGCGCCTCGGGATAGATCCTGCGAGCCCGGTCGTCGTCACCGGCGAGGTAGGCCGTCACGAACGCCCTGGTCCCGGCGAGCAGCCGGTCGGACTGGTCCTGCACGTAGGTGCGGTAGCCGGCCTCGGCCCGGTCGACGACCTGCTGCTGATCTGCGGGAACGACCACCTCCTCCTCCGAGGGTGTGACCGTGAACTCGGAGCGGATACCCGCACCGGTCATGCCGGGCTTGCAGGCGATCACGTAGTCGCCGGCGGGCGCGTCGACCACGAGCTGTCGGGAGAGCTGTGGCCCCACGTTCTCGACCTCGCCGACGATGCGCTGGTCGTCGCCGGCGAGGAGGTAGACCTCGGTCACCTCGGAGCCGTCGTTGCTGACCTCGAAGCTCAGCGTGCCGGCCGGCGCCTCGCTGGCCGAGACCTCGCAGGCCTCAGCCGTCGAGGAGACCGTCACCGTGCGGCTGGTCCCGGACGCGGCCGAGGTCTCGGGGTCGACGTTCTCGGTGCAGGCGGCCAGGGTCGGCAGGGCGACCAGCAGGGCGGCGACCGGCAGGATGCGCACGATGGTGGTCCTTCAGGGTGGGGGGCGGTCGGGTCGGGGACAGCTCAGCGACGGGCCGGTGCCGGGGCGGGCGACGACGCCGGGCTGGCGGCCGGACGCCCGGGACGACGTCGGATCGAGCGCGAGAAGAGCAGCGCGGTGGGCACGACGTAGAGCACCCAGGCGGCCGCCTCGAGCCACGTCGTGGCCGGCGAGAAGTTGAAGACGCCCTTGAGCACGACGGCGTACCAGGACCCCGGCTCGATCGTCGAGGAGACGTCGAAGGCCAGGTGACCCAGGCCGGGAAGGAACTGTGCCTCCTGGAGGTCGTGGACGCCGTAGGCGAGCACTCCGCCGGCCACGACGATCAGGAAGCCGCCGGTCCAGGTGAAGAACCGGGACAGGTTGATGGAGATCGCGCCCCGGTAGAGCAGGAACCCCAGGACGACGGCGGTCAGGATGCCGAGCCCCGCGCCGAGCAGCGGCTGCCAGGTCGGCGCGCTCGAGGCGCTGGTGACCGCCTCGCGCGTGGCGGCCTGGGTGGCCGCCCACAAGAACAGCGCGGTCTCGAGACCCTCGCGGCCCACGGCGAGCACGGCGACCAGCACGAGCGACCAGCGACCGCCGGAGGCGGCGTCGATGCGGCCCCGCAGCTCTCCGCCCAGACCGCGGGCGGCGCGGGCCATCCAGAAGATCATCCAGGTCACGAAGGCCACGGCGATGATCGACAAGGTCCCGCCGATGAGCTCCCGCGCCTCGAAGGTGAGGCTCCGGGGGCCGAAGGTGAGCAGCGCACCGAAGGCGAGGCTGACGAGGACCGCGACGGCGACGCCGGTCCAGATCGGTCGCAGCAGCCGGCGTCGGTCGGTCTTGACGAGGTAGGCCACCAGGATGCTCACGACGAGCGCTGCCTCGAGACCCTCGCGGAGCCCGATCAGGTAGTTGGCAAGCATGGTGGTCCTTCGGTTGCAGGTAAGCCTGACCTTAGCAAGGTTAGCCTTACCTCGCATTGAGCGATAGGTCTCAGCCACGCCCCACCCGTCGCAGGTCGTCCGCGATCTTCTCGACTCCGCCACGAGATGCCGCGCAGCGGCCTAGGATCGGGTCACACCAGGGAAACCTCACCTCCCCCCGCTGCGAGGACGTCCGCCAACCATGACCGACCAGCTGCTTCCGGTCGCCGATCGACTGTCCCCCGACCCCGACCCGGCCGGGCTGACCTCGTCGGCCGCCCGGGTCGTACCGGCCCTGCTGCCCGTGCCGTCGGTGCCCGACGAGCCGTCCGCCGTCGAGCGGCGCGCCGACCCGCGCCGGTGGGAGGACGCCCGCTCGCTCGACGCGCTCGAGGTGGTCGCCGAGGGCGTCATCCGCTTCGCCGGCTTCCAGGTCGCGAGCATCCTGCTGGTGCGCGGCGGCGAGGTGGAGTGCGTCGCCGTGGCCGGGAGCCCGGAGGCGCGCACCGAGATGCTGGGCGCCCGCACGCCGCTCGCCGACGTCCTCGACGAGCTGCCGGTCGGCGAGGACCACGACCGGCCCCGCTTCGTGTGGTACGCCCGCTCGACCGCCCAGCCGGCGCGGACCCTCGACGCGGTGGCCCACCCCAGACCGGTACGACCCTCGCTCCGGGCCGCCGCGGCCTGGCAGCCCTGGGACGGCCTGGTCGTCCCCCTGCACGACGACGCCCACGAGCTGCGCGGGCTGCTGGCCGTCGACCTGCCCCGCGAGGGGCGACGCCCGCGAGCCAGCCAGCTGCGCATCCTCGAGCACTACGCGGTCCAGGCCCGACGCGCCGTGCTGACCGCGATCGAGCGCGAGGACCTCACCCAACGCATGGCCCTGGCCCGGACCGCTCGCATCGCGATCCGGACCGCGGCGACCCGGCTCTCGCTGGAGTGCCTGGTCCAGGAGTGCCGCGACGCGCTCGTGGCGCCCTTCCGAGCGCGCGAGGTCCTCCTGCACCTCGCCGACGCCACCTCGCACGACGTCGAGGTGGGGGCGGGTTCCGACCAGGCCCTGCCGTCCGGTCTGCTGGAGCTGATCCAACGACTCGAGCACGACGCGTGGGAGCGCCAGGAGGCCTTCGTGCTGGACGCCGCAGACCCGGCGCCCGACCTGGTGACCCGCGAGGAGGCGAGCCTGTTGCGCGCCGTGATGGCCCACCGTGGCATCGGCTCCGCACTGCTGGCCCCGTTCGGGTCCGGTGCCGAGCACCTCGGCAACCTCGTGCTGTGCCGCGGGGTCGAGGATCCCGCGTGGACCGAGGTCGAGGCCGCGAGCGCTCTCGACGTCGGCCACGACCTCGGCCTGGCGGTCCTGAACACCCGCGCCTACGAGCGCGAGCACGAGCTGGTCGAGCAGCTGCGGGCGCTCGACTCCTACCGGAGCCGGCTGATCTCGACGATCTCCCACGAGCTGCGGACCCCGCTGTCCTCGGTGCTGGGCAACCTCGAGCTGCTCGACGACGACATCGAGCCCTCGGTCGACCCCGCGCTCCGGCCCGGCGCTCGGCCCCCTGGCCCGGGCCCAGCGGGGGGCCCGGCGCCTCGTCGACCTGGTCGACGACCTGCTGCTGCTCTCGCAGGTCGCCGACGCGCCGCTGCGCCACGAGCCCGTCGACCTGGTCGGCGTGACGCGCGACGTGCGCGACCTCACCAGCGCCCGCGCCCTGCAGTCCGAGCAACGCGTCGTGCTCGAGCCGACCCAGGGTCCCGTCATGACGACCGGCGACCGACGTCAGCTCGATCGCGTGGTGACGAACCTGGTCTCGAACGCGCTGAAGTACAGCCCCGCCGGCAGCACCGTGCGGGTGCGCTGCGAGCGCGACGGCGACGAGGTCCTCGTCGGGGTCACCGACGAGGGCATCGGCATCTCCGTCGAGGACCGTCGCCACCTGTTCCAGGAGTTCTTCCGCTCCGAGGACCCCTCGACCCAGCGTCAGGTCGGCACCGGCCTCGGTCTGAGCATCGTGCGCCGCATCGTGACCCGCCACGGCGGTCGCGTCGAGGTCGACTCCGAGCCCGGTCGGGGCAGCGACTTCGTCGTCCGGTTCCCGGCCGGCCGAGCCGGCTGACCAGCCCGACCGAGCTGGCTCAGCGCGCCGAGCTGCCCTCGGTGTAGTCCGAGTCGTGGCTCTTGACCCAGGCCATCAGCTTGCGCAGCTCGCGGCCCGTGGTCTCGATCGGGTGCTGGGCGCCCTTCTCGCGCAGGGCGGTGAACTCCGGTGAGCCGGCGTCCTGGTCGTCGATGAAGCGCTGCGCGAAGGAGCCGTTGACGATGTCGTCCAGGACTGCCTTCATGTTGACCTTGACCTCCGGGGTGATCACGCGCGGCCCGGAGACGTAGTCGCCGTACTCCGCGGTGTCCGAGATCGACCAGCGCTGCTTGGCGATCCCGCCCTCGTACATGAGGTCGACGATCAGCTTCAGCTCGTGCAGGCACTCGAAGTAGGCGACCTCGGGCTGGTAGCCCGCCTCGATGAGGGTCTCGAAGCCGTACATCACCAGCTGGCTCGCGCCGCCGCACAGCACAGCCTGCTCGCCGAAGAGGTCGGTCTCGGTCTCCTCGGTGAAGGTCGTGCGGATGCCGCCGGCGCGCAGGCCGCCGATCGCCTTCGCATACGACAGGGCCAGCGGCCAGGCGTTGCCGGTCTCGTCCTTCTCGACGGCGACCAGGACGGGCACCCCGCGCCCGTCCACGTACTCGCGGCGCACGAGGTGGCCGGGGCCCTTCGGGGCGACCATGAAGACGTCCACGCCCTCCGGCGGGGTGATGTAGCCGAAGCGGATGTTGAAGCCGTGGCCGAAGACCAGGGTGTCCCCCGGCGTCAGCGCGGGCTCGATCTCCTCGGTGTAGAGCCGTCGCTGGTGCTGGTCGGGGGCGAGGACGACGATCAGGTCGGCCTCCTCGGCCGCCTCGGCCGGCGTCACGACGCGCAGCCCCTCGGCCTCGGCCTTGGCGCGGCTGCGCGAGCCGGGCTGGAGACCGACCCGGACGTCGACGCCGGAGTCGCGCAGGGAGAGCGCGTGCGCGTGCCCCTGGCTGCCGTAACCGATCACGGCCACGTTCTTGTCCTGGATCAGGGACAGGTCGGCGTCGTCGTCGTAGAACATCTCAGCCACGGGGGCATCTCCTTGGGGTGGGGTTTGGTCGGGTGCTGCGGGTGGGACTGGTCAGGCTTCTTTCGAGGTTGTCGTGGTTCACGAACCACGACAACCCTGGGAATCCCCGGCTGGCCGGGGAATCCCAGCGGGCGGCCGCGGCGCCGTCAGCCCGCGCGGGGAGCCGTCGGCACGGCGACCGGGCGCAGGGACCGGTCGGAGACCGAGCGGCCGCCACGGCCGATGGCGACCATGCCGGACTGCACGAGCTCGCGGACGCCGAAGGGCTCGACCACGCGCAGGAAGTCGCCGAGCTTGGCGCGGTTGCCGACGATCTGCACGGTGATCGCGTCGGCGGCGACGTCGATGACCTTGGCGCGGAAGAGCTGGACGGTGTCGATGACCTGGCCCCGGGTCTGCGCGGTCGCCGCGATCTTGACCAGCATCAGCTCGCGGTTGACCGAGACCTCCGGGTCGAGCTCGACGATCTTGATCACCTCGACGAGCTTGTTGAGCTGCTTGGTGACCTGCTCGAGCGGCGAGTCCTCGACGTTGACGACGATCGTCATCCGGGACATGTCGGCGTGCTCGGTCGGCCCGACCGCGAGCGACTCGATGTTGAAGCCGCGGCGGGAGAAGAGGCCGGCGATCCGGGTCAGCACGCCGGGCTTGTCCTCGACGAGCACCGAGAGCGTGTGCCGGGTGCTCATGCGAGCTCGTCGGTGTCGAACTCGGGCGCGAGGTCGCGCGCGTACTTGATCTCGTCGTTCGAGGTGCCGGCGGCGACCATCGGCCAGACCATCGCGTCGCGGTGCACGCGGAAGTCCACGACGACGGGCACGTCGTCGATGCCCATCGCCTTCTCGATGGTGGCGTCGACGTCCTCGGGCCGGTCGCAGGACAGCCCGGCGCAGCCGTAGGCCTCGGCGAGCTTGACGAAGTCCGGGATCCGCTTGGAGTGCAGGTCGGTGTTGGAGTAGCGCGACTGGTAGAAGAGCGTCTGCCACTGGCGCACCATGCCGAGCGACTCGTTGTTGATGATCGCCACCTTGATCGGGATGTCGTTGATCGCGCAGGTCGCGAGCTCCTGGTTGGTCATCTGGAAGCAGCCGTCACCGTCGATGGCCCACACCGTGGAGTCCGGGCAGGCGACCTTGGCTCCCATCGCGGCCGGCACGGCGTAGCCCATGGTGCCCAGTCCTCCGGAGTTCAGCCAGGTCCGGGGCTTCTCGTACTTCACGAAGTGGGCTGCCCACATCTGGTGCTGGCCCACGCCCGAGGTGTAGACGGTCTCCGGCCCGGCGATGGCACCGAGTCGCTCGATGACGTACTGCGGCGCGAGCCCACCGTCGGTCGGGAGGTCGTAGCCCAACGGGTAGGTCTGCTTGACCCCGGCGAGGAAGGCGACCCAGCCCTCGTAGTCGCCCGTCGTGCCGGCGGCCTCCTCGGCCTGGAGCACGGCGAGCAGATCGACGAGGACCTCGCGCACGTCCCCGACGATCGGCACGTCCGCGTGGCGGTTCTTGCCGATCTCGGCCGGGTCGATGTCGGCGTGGATCACCTGGGCGCCGGGCGCGAAGGAGTCGAGGTTGCCGGTGACCCGGTCGTCGAAGCGCGCGCCGAGGCTGATCAGCAGGTCGCTCTTCTGCAGGGCGGCCACCGCCGCCACGGTGCCGTGCATGCCGGGCATTCCGAGGTGCTGGGGATGGCTGTCGGGGAAGGCCCCGAGCGCCATCAGCGTCGTGACCACCGGCATGCCGGTGAACTCCGCGAGCCGCTTGAGCTCGGCCGAGGCTCCCGCGCGGATGGTGCCGCCACCGACGTAGAGCACCGGCCGGCGCGCCGCGAGCATCAGTCGTGCCGCCTCGCGGACCTGCTTGGCGTGCGGCTTGGTCACCGGGCGGTAGCCGGGCAGGTGGAGCGTCTCGGGCCAGTGGAAGTCGGTCTGGGCGGTGAGCGCCGACTTGGCGACGTCGACCAGGACCGGCCCGGGGCGTCCGGTCGAGGCGATGTGGAAGGCCTCCGCGACGGTGCGCGGGATCTCGGCCGGGTCGGTGACCAGGAAGTTGTGCTTGGTGATCGGCATCGTGATGCCCCGGATGTCGGCCTCCTGGAAGGCGTCCGTGCCGATCATCGAGGCTCCGACCTGGCCGGTCACGGCCACCATCGGCACCGAGTCCATGTGGGCGTCGGCCAGCGGGGTGACCAGGTTGGTCGCGCCCGGGCCGGAGGTCGCCATGCAGACGCCCACCCGCCCGCTCGCGGCGGCGTAGCCCTGGGCGGCGTGGCCGGCGCCCTGCTCGTGGCGCACCAGGATGTGGCGCACGGAGGAGTCCATCATCGGGTCGTAGGCCGGCAGGATCGCTCCCCCGGGGATGCCGAAGACGTGCTCGACCCCGGCCGCCTCCAGCGACCTGATCAGGCTCTGCGCCCCGCTCATGGGGCCGGTGCTCTGCTGGCTCATCGTCGTGTCCTTGTCCGTGCTGGTCCCGCGACCGGCCGCGCCGGTCCCGTGTGCCCACCTTGCTCGTCGCAACAAAAAACCCCTCGGTTGCCCGGGCAACGAGGGGTGACGCGCTGACGGTCTCTCAGCCGGCGCGTCGCGTGGGTACGAGGAGGTGGCGCATGCGGTCCACCTTAGACCCGGGACCCCCGTGCCGCCAGCACGGTACCGGTCCTGACCGCATCGTGAGACCCCGGTCCCAGGATGCGGTCGCCGCGACCCGTCTCCGGCCCTGCCTCCGACCCGCTGTCAGCTGCTGCGACCGAGCCAGGTCGTGACGCACGCCTGGTTCCCCTGCGCATCGGCCAGCACCGTGAAGGAGGGCTGGCGCTCGTCGCTGACCAGGGTCCCGCCGGCCTCGAGCGCGGCCTTGACGCGACCCGTGGCGACCTCGGGCGGCACGCGCAGGTCGAGGTGGAAGCGCTGCCGGGGCGGGTCGTGACGCTCGGTCTCCTGGAACCACAGGGTGGGACCGCGACCCTGCGGGTCCATCAGCGCCCGGTCGTCGTCGTCGGGCTCGTCGTAGCCCAGCAGCGCCGCCCAGAACGGCTTGATCTCCTCGGCGTCGTGGGTGTCGAGGGCCAGCTCGAGCACGCTGATCCGGTGCGGTGCCGGGGAGGCGCCCGACCGCCCGGCCAGGTCCGTGATCTCCCGGGCGAAGTCGATGTCGCGCTGGGTCACCCCGCCGACGTCGTGACTGCTCAGGCGGACGTCGACGAAGCCGTAGCGCAGGTCGAGGTCGGGGTGGTGGTCGCGACGCTCGGCCTCCTTGCCGATCCGGTCGACCAGCTGCAGCCCGGTGGCGAAGTCGTCGGTCTCGAAGCGCGCGTGCAGCACGTCGAACATGATGCGCCAGTCCTCGAGCAGCTCGGCCTCGACCGCGTGACCGTCCAGGACCTCGTCCGCGTCGCGCTCGCGTCGCTCACGGCCCCGCTCGAGCGCACCCTCGACGTCCTCCTGGCGAATCTCCTGCTCGCCGGTGTCGGCGTCCGCCTCGTCACCGGCCTGTTCGTCGCCGGCCTCCTGCTCCGACTCCTGGTCGGCGTCGTCGTGGCGTTCGTCCGTCTCGGGTCGGGTGTCGTCGCTCATGGGAGCACTGTGACGCCGATCGGGCCCGGATTGAAAGCCACCTCCCAGGTGAAACCGTCCGGATCGGCGAAATAACCCGTGTACCCGCCCCAGGCACGCTCCCGGCCCGCCGTGACCGACGAGGCCCCGGCGTCCCCGGCCTCGACCAGGACCGCGTCGACCTCCTCGGGGGTCGCGACGTTGTGGGCCAGGGTGAACGGCACGACCCCGGGCCCCCGGCGCACGGCTCCGACCTCCTCGACGAAGCCGGCCTCGTCCCACAGCGAGAGCACCAGACGCTCCCCCGCCCGCAGCATGACGACGTCCTCGAGGTCGAGCTCGGCGCTCCAGCCGAGGCCGTCGAGGTAGAAGCGCCGCGAGGCGGCCAGGTCGGCCACGGCGAGGGTCACGAAGCTGATCCGCTGGTCCATCACCCGAGCGTGGCACCGACCCGCGCCCGCGTCGAGACTGCCTCAGCCCTCGCTCTCCTCCTGCCAGCGCCTCGACGAGGCCCGGACGAAGTCGTCCATCCGCTCGCGGGCGCGAGCCCAGTCGAAGTCGAAGGTGGGGTCGGGCTCCCGCCACGAGGCGCCGTAGTTGCAGGCCAGCACCGCCTCGGGGTCGGCCGGGACGGGCAGGGCGACCCCCCCGGCCTCGAGCGTGGCCAGCGGCAGGAGGGCCGTCGCGGACAGCTCGCCGTCGGCGAAGGGCCACACCCGCAGCCGGCCCTGCTCGACCCAGGCCGGGAACAGGTCCACCGGGACCTCCGAGGCGAGCCGGACCCGACAGTGGTGGCGGCCGGGCACGTCGTAGGCCTCGTCGAGCAGACCGGCGGCCGCGAGCCGACGCTTCTGCTCCCACAGCAGGTCGACCGCCTCCTGCGCATCAGCTGCGGGCAGCACCACCCCCAGGTCCACGTCGTAGTCGTGGCCGATCGGCCGGCCGTCGCGCACGGCGCCCAGGAGGGTGCCGGAGTCGAGGAACACCTCGAGGCCCAGCGCCTCGAGCGCGTCCAGCAGGGTGCGGAGCTCGCCCCAGAACACGGCGCTGTCGACCGGCTGGAGACTCGGTTGGTAGCCGCTCGCGGTCAGGGCCAACGAGGGCAGCAACGTCTCCACCTCCTCCCACAGGGCCGCGAAGTCCGCCGGCGGCAGGATCGCGCGGCACCGGCCGAGCTGGTCGAGGGCGACCCGGGGTCGCGCCCGGGCGCCGACCAGCGCCAGCACCGCCAGCCGCAACCAGGGCGCTCCGCCGCCGGTCGACCGCTCGTGCGGCGGCACCGCGCCCACGCGGCGGTAGGCGCCGGCGAGCGCCTGGGCCGACCCCGACGACAGCGCGTCCACGACCGCCTGGTCCGCAGCGGCCAGGTCTGTCGGCGCCACGTCCCGCCCGCCGCGCGCCAGCACCACGGGCTCGTCACCGCCGGTGAGGACCAGCTCGACCGGGCCGACCTCCTGCGGCAGCGTCACCTCGAAGCGCGCGGTCGCGGCATTGCCGGCCGCCGGGAAGCGTCGGGCGACGCGCGGCGACGGCAGCCCCCACCGAACGGCCACCTCCTCGCCGGCGGCGGGGCGCAGCACGAGGTGCCGCGCACCGTGCACCGGACCGAGGACCACCAGTCCGCGCCACTGCGTTCCCTCCACGAGGTGGACCGGCGCCTCCAGGTCGACGTGGGCGATCGGGGGCCGGGTCGTCGACGTCGCTCGAGCCTGCCCGGTCCATCACTCCCCCACCCGGTCCAGCGCTCGGCGCTGGGCGCCGCCGGGACCGAAGCCGGCCGGGTCGAGCCATGCCCGGTGCCGGGCGGCGACCGCCGGCCACTCGGCATCGGTGACGGAGAACCAGTCGGTGTCACGGTTGCGGCCCTTCACCACGAGGTGGTGGCGGAAGCGTCCCTCCTCGGTGAAGCCCAGCCGGGCCGCTGCGCGCCGCGACGGCGCATTGAGGCTGTCGCACTTCCACTCGACCCGGCGGTAACCGAGGGCGTCGAAGGCGTGGGCCATCAGCAGGTGGATCGCCTCGGTCGCGGCACGCGTGCGCTGGAGGGCGGAGGCGAAGAGGACTCCGGCGATCTCGGCCTGGCCGTGCTCGGGCTCGATCCGCGCCCAGGAGGCCAGCCCCGCGGCCCGGCCGGCGGCGGCGCCCTCGCGGGGCACGAGCACGTGGGTCTCGACGCCCGGCGCGGCGACGTCGGCCGCGATCAGGCCGCGCAGGGCGGTCAGGTCCGCAGGCCGCTCGGCGGAGCGATAGGTCCACAGCGCCTCGTCCTCGGGGCGAGCCAGGGTCGTCAGCAGGTCGGGCGCGTGCTCGGCAGTCAGCGGCTCGAGGCGCACGTAGCGACCGACGAGGTGCACGGCGCGGACCGGCTCGCGTCGCGTCCAGCCCGGGACCAGCGCCCCCACGGGCTGCTCAGCAGTCTCAGCCGACGACACGTTCGAGCTCCTCCCGGACGGCCTCGATGCCCCGGCTCACCTCCGACCACGAGGTGGACAGCGGGGAGAGGCCCAGCCGGAGGCCGTCGGGATCACGGTAGTCGGGAATCACGTCGCGCTCCCAGAGCCGCGCCGTGACCTCGCGCATGGCCGGATGGCTCAAGGTGACGTGCCCGCCGCGTCGGTCGGGGTCTCGCGGCGAGGACACGGTGACCCCGAGCGGGGAGAGGAGGCGGTCCGCGAGGTCGACGACGTAGGCGGTGAGGGCGACGGACTTGGCGCGCACCGCCGGCATCCCCACCTCCTCGAGAAGGTCGAGCATGTCCTGCATGGCCAGCATGGCGGTGACGGGCGGGGTCCCGGACAGCATGCGTCGCAGGTCGGGGGCCGGGGTGTGTCCCGGTCCCATCGCGAACGGCTCAGCGTGCCCGATCCAGCCCCGGACCGGCTGCTGGAGGTCCGGTACCAGCCGCGAGGCGACGTAGGCGAAGGCCGGCGAGCCCGGCCCGCCGTTGAGGTACTTGTAGGTGCAGCCGACCGCGAGGTCGACGTCCCACTCGTCGAGTGCGAGCGGCACCGACCCCACCGAGTGCGAGAGGTCCCACAGCACCAGCGCGCCCGCGTCGTGTGCGATGGCGGTGAGCCGAGGCGCGTCGGCCAGCCAGGCCGACCGGTAGGCCACGTGGCTCAGGAGCACCACGGCGGTGTCGGGACCGACCACGTGGATGAGCTGCTCGGCGGTGACACCACCGGAGCGGTCGACGGCGATCCAGCGCAACCGCAGACCGAGCTCGTCGGCGACCCCTTCCGCGACGTAGCGGTCCGTCGGGAAGTTGTCGTCGTCGAGCACGATCTCGCGACGCCCCGGGCGAGCGGCCACCGCTGCGCGGAGGGCCTTGTAGAGCAGGACGGTGGTGGAGTCTGCGACGACGGTCTGACCGGGAGCGGCGCCCAGGCAGGCCCGTCCGATCCGGTCGCCGAGACTGAGCGGAAGGTCCATCCAGCCCTCGTCCCAGCCCCGGATCAGCCGGTCTCCCCAGCCGGAGGACACGAACCCGGCCAGGCGCGGCCCGGTGACCTCCAGCGGACGCCCGAGCGAGTTGCCGTCGAGGTAGACCAAGGACGACTCGCTGCCGACGAACCGGTCCCGGTAGGCCGCCAGGGGGTCGTCGCGGTCGAGCTGCTCGGGTGTGGGCACGATCCGTGTCTACCGCACCCCCGGACCGGCCGTCAGCACCCCTCGCCCCTCCCCCACCCTGGGCCCTGCGCGGGTGGAGGAGGAGGGCGCTCCGCGCCCGACGTGGGTGTCAGCTGGTGACGGCGCCGTGGGCCGCCGACTGCACGACCTTGGCGTACTTGCCGAGCACGCCGCGGGTGTACTTGGGGGCAGGCGGCGCCCAGCCGTCGCGCCGGTCGTCGAGCGACTCCCCCTCCGGCAGCACCACGTCCAGGGAATGCCCGCTGACGTCGAGCACGATCTGGTCACCGTCCCGCAGGAAGGCGATCGGTCCGCCGTCGACGGCCTCGGGCGCGACGTGGCCCACGCACAGTCCGGTCGTACCGCCGCTGAAGCGACCGTCGGTGAGCAGCAGCACGTCCTTGCCGAGCCCGGCGCCCTTGATCGCAGCGGTGATGGCCAGCATCTCGCGCATGCCGGGGCCGCCCTTGGGCCCCTCGTAGCGGATGACGACGGCGTCGCCGGCCACGACGGCCCCCTGGGCCAGGGCGTCCATCGCGGCCCGCTCCCCGTCGAAGACCCGCGCTGTCCCGGTGATGACCTGCTCGTCGAAGCCGGCCGACTTCACCACGGCACCCTCCGGCGCCAACGACCCGTGGAGGATGGTCAGCCCGCCGGTGGCGTGGATCGGCGAGCGCAGGCTGCGGATGATCGCGCCGTCGACGTCGGGCGGGTCGATGTCGGCGAGGTTCTCGGCCAGGGTGCGGCCGGTGCAGGTCAGCACGTCGCCGTGCAGCAGGCCGGCGGCCAGCAGCGCCTTCATCACCATCGGGATGCCGCCCACGCGGTCGAGGTCGACCCAGACGTACCTGCCGAACGGCTTCAGGTCGGCCAGGTGCGGCACCCGCTCCCCGATCCGGGTGAAGTCCTCCAGCGAGAGCTCGACATCGGCCTCGCGCGCGATCGCGAGCAGGTGGAGGACGGCGTTGGTGGACCCGCCCAGGGCCATCGCGACGGCGATGGCGTTCTCGAAGGCCGGGCGGGTCAGGATCTGCCGCGCGGTGATGCCGCGACGCAGCATCTCCACGACCGCCTCGCCGGAACGGTGCGCGATGTGGTCGCGGCGACGGTCGACGGCCGGCGGAGCCGCCGAGCCCGGCAGGGCCATGCCGAGCGCCTCGGCCACGGCCGCCATCGTGTTGGCCGTGTAGGCGCCACCGCAGGCTCCCTCGCCGGGGCAGATGGCGCGCTCGACCTTGTCGACCTGCTCGCGGCTGATCTTGCCGGCCAGGCACGCGCCGACGGCCTCGAAGGCGTCGATGATGGTCACGTCCTCGCCGTCGACCCGGCCCGGCAGGATCGTGCCGGCGTAGAGGAAGACGCTGGCCAGGTCGAGCCGGGCGGCGGCCATCAGCATGCCGGGCAGCGACTTGTCGCAGCCGGCGAGCAGCACCGACCCGTCCAGCCGCTCGGCCATCATCACCGTCTCCACGGAGTCGGCGATGACCTCGCGGGAGACCAGCGAGAAGTGCATGCCCTCGTGGCCCATCGAGATGCCGTCCGAGACCGAGATGGTCCCGAACTCGAGCGGGTAGCCGCCGGCGGCGTGGACCCCGTTCTTGACGGCCTTGGCGAGTCGGTCGAGGGAGAGGTTGCACGGCGTGATCTCGTTCCACGACGACGCCACCCCGATCTGCGGCTTGGCGAAGTCCTCGTCGCCCATGCCCACCGCGCGCAGCATGCCGCGCGCCGCGGTCGCCTCGAGGCCGTCGGTGACGGCGCGGGAACGGGGCTTGATGTCGACCGTGGGCGCGGCGGTGGCGTCGGTGGGGCCATCGGTGGGATGGGTCATGCTCCGCATGCTAGTTCGGCCCGCCGGCCCCCTATGAGCGAGTCCACATCGCCTTCGGTGCCCGAGCAGGGCCTCGTGGCCGTAGCCTTGGATCGTGACAATCGATCTCGCGCAGTCCTGGCCCGCCCAGGAGGCAGTCCTCTTCGACCTCGACGGCGTGGTGACGCCGACCGCCGAGGTGCACATGCGCGCCTGGTCGGAGATGTTCAACGCCTGGCTCACCGGGCTGCGCGACGACCCGGACCCGGTCGTCGGCGCCGACCTCTCGCCCTACACCGACGCCGACTACTTCGCCCACGTCGACGGCAAGCCACGCTACGACGGAGTGCGCGACCTGCTCGCGGCGCGCGGCGTCGACCTGCCCGAGGGCAGCCCCGACGACGATCCGCGGGCTGCGACCGTCTGCGGCCTCGGCAACCGCAAGAACGACGCGTTCAACGCGGTGCTCGCCCGGGACGGGGTCAGCGCCTACCCCGGCTCGGTCGCCCTGCTCGACCACCTGCGCGACCTCGGCGTCCCCCTGGCCATCGTCTCCTCCTCGGCCAACGCCGCCGCCGTGCTGGCCGCCGCCGGCCTCGAGGACCGCTTCGCCTTCGTGATGTCTGGCGCCGTTGCCGGTGAGCGCGGGCTGCCCGGCAAGCCGGCTCCCGACACCTTCCTGGCCGCCGCCGAGGAGCTCGGCGCCTCCGCCGCCGGCTCGGTCGTGCTCGAGGACGCCGTCTCCGGTGTCCGTGCCGGCGCGGCCGGCGGCTTCCACGCCGTCGTGGGGGTCGACCGTGGCGCCGGGGTGCAGGTGCTCACCGAGGCCGGGGCCGACGTCGTGGTGGCCGACCTCGCCGAGCTCGTGCCCAGGACGGGCGGCGCCCGATGATCCGCCACGACGTCTCGGCCGACCCCCTGGACCGCGGTCGCTTCCCGGCGGACCCGTGGCGCCTGGTGGAGACCTCCCACCAACCGGCGGACCTCGGCGTCACCGAGACGCTCTTCACCACTGCCAACGGCTACCTCGGCATGCGCGGCAACCCCGAGGAGGGCCGCGACGCGTTCGCGCACGGCACCTTCGTCAACGGCTTCCACGAGATCTGGCCGATCCGGCACGCCGAGAGCGCCTTCGGCTTCGCCAAGACCGGCCAGACGATCGTCAACGTCCCCGACGCCAAGGTCATGAAGATCTACGTCGACGACGAGCCGCTGATCCTGGGCACGGCCGACCTCGAGCACTACGAGCGCAGCCTCGACTTCCGCGACGGTGTGCTGCGCCGCAGCCTGGTCTGGCGCACCCCGTCGGGCAAGCGGGTCCGTGTCGACTCCTCGCGGATGGTCTCGATGACCGAACGGCACCTCACGCTGCTGACCCTCGAGGTCACCATGCTGGAGGGGGACGCGCCGATCGTGATCTCCTCGCAGCTGCTCAACCGCCAGGACGGCAAGGACGAGTACTACGTGCCGGGCGCGGCGATGGGCGAGGGCATCGACCCGCGCAAGGCCACCTCGTTCGAGGACCGGGTCCTGCTTCCACGGGTGCACGCGATCACCGAGGACCGGATGACGCTGGGCTTCCGGTGCGCGAACTCGAAGATGACGCTGTGCGTCTCGGCCGACCACGTCTTCACCACCGAGGACGAGACCGAGGTGATCCTGCACAGCGAGGACGACCTCGCCAAGACCGTCTACCGCGTCGAGGCCCGCGAGGGCCGCCCGGTCAGGCTGGACAAGTACGTCAGCTACCACACCTCCCGGGGCGTGCCGGTCCGTGAGCTCTCGGACCGCTGCGACCGCACCCTGGACCGCGCCCACCGACGGGGCGTGGCCCACTACCAGCTGGCGCAGGCGGCGTGGTTCGAGAACTTCTGGGCGGCCACCGACGTCGTCGTGGGCGAGGACGCCGCGCAGGCCGCCTCGATCCAGCAGGCGATCCGCTTCAACCTCTTCTCCCTGGCCCAGGCCAGCGCCCGCGCCGACCAGCAGGGCGTCCCGGCCAAGGGCGTGACCGGCTCGGGCTACGAGGGCCACTACTTCTGGGACACCGAGGTCTACGTCAGCCCCTTCCTGACCTACACCCAGCCCGACGTGGCCCGCAACGCGCTGCACTTCCGGGCCCGGATGCTGCCGGCCGCCCGCGCCCGCGCCCGCGAGCTGGCCCAGGAAGGCGCCCTCTTCCCGTGGCGGACGATCAACGGCGAGGAGGCCTCGGCCTACTACGCCGCCGGGACCGCCCAGGTGCACATCGACGCCGACGTCACCTACGCGCTCTCGAAGTACCTCGACGCCACCGGGGACGTCGGGTTCCTGGTCCGCGACGGCATCGACATCCTCGTCGAGACGGCCCGGCTGTGGGCCGACCTCGGCTTCTGGCGGGTCAACGGCGAGCGCACGTTCCACATCCACGGCGTGACCGGCCCGGACGAGTACACGACGGTGGTCAACAACAACCTGTTCACCAACGTGATGGCCCGCTACAACCTCGAGCGCGCGGCGGACGCGGTCGACCTGGTGCGCGAGATCGACCCGGCCGCCTACGAGCGGATGCGCCACCGGCTGGGCTTCGACCCCACCGAGGCCGCGGAGTGGCGCCGTTGCGCGGCCGGCATGACGATCCCCTTCGACGAGGGGCTCGGGATCCACCAGCAGGACGACCACTTCCTGGACCGGGAGGTCTGGGACCTCTCCCGCACCCCGCAGGAGACGCGGCCGCTGCTGCTGCACTACCACCCCCTGGTGATCTACCGGTTCCAGGTGCTCAAGCAGGCCGACGTCGTCCTGGCGCTGTTCCTCCAGGGCGACCGGTTCACCGCCGAGGAGAAGCGGGCCGACTTCGAGTACTACGACCCGATCACCACGGGCGACTCCACGCTCTCCGCGGTCGTGCAGTCGGTGATGGCCGCCGAGGTCGGCTATCACGAGGTCGCCCTCGACTACTTCTGGCGCTCGCTGTTCGTGGACCTGCACGACCTGCACGACAACACCGTCGACGGCCTGCACGTCGCCTCCTGCGGCGGCGTGTGGAGCGCGCTCGTCTTCGGCTTCGGCGGTCTGCGCGACCACGGCGGCGTGCTCAGCCTCGACCCGCGACTCCCGGTCGAGTGGCCCTCGCTGGAGTTCCCCCTGCGCTGGCAGGGCGCCCGGCTACGCGTGCGGTTGACCCAGGACTCGCTGCGCGTGGAGATGGAGCAGGCCGGCGATCTCGGCAGCACCTCGCTGTGGGTGCGCGGCCGCGAGCACGCGGTCGCCCCCGGCGCGCCGCTCGAGCTCGCCCTGGACAGCCACGGCCCCCGCATCGAGGGCACCCTCGGCGACCGGCCGCTGATCGGCGGACGGCGCGCCGACGGCACCCGGATCACCGCCGGGGTGCCCGAGCCGAGCCTGCCGCTCGAGCACGGCGTGCCCGACGCGCCGACGTCCTGAGCCCGGGCCTGGCCCGGTCCAGGCTCAGCCCTCGAGGCGTGCGGCGCGCACCACGAGCACGTCGGGCAGGTCCGAGACCACGGTGCGCCAGGTCTCGCCGGCGTCGGCCGAGGCCCAGACCGAACCCGGCGCGGGTCCCGACGTAGAGCCCGGCCGGGTCGTGGGTGTCGGTGCACATCGCGTCGCGCAGCACGCCGACGAAGCTGGTCTCCGGCAGACCCTCGCCCAGCGGCTCCCAGGAGTCTCCGGCGTCGCGGGAGCGCCAGACCAGCGCCCGCCCCTGCAGCGGGTAGCGCCCGTCGCCACCACCGAGCGGGAAGACGTAGACGGTGTCGGGCTCGTGGGGGTGCACGACGACCGGGAAGCCGAAGTCGGCCGGCAGGCCCTTGGCGATGGAGGTCCACGACCCGCCGTCGTCGTCGGAGCGGTAGACCCCGCCGTGGTTCTGCAGGTAGAGCCGGTCGGGCTTGGCCGGGTGGCGCGCGACCTTGTGCACGCACTGGCCGAACTCGGGGTACTGCTCGCCCTCGGGCAGGAACTCCGCGCGGACGCCCTGGTTGCGCGGCGACCACGACTCCCCGCCGTCGGCGGTCTGGTAGACCCCGCCGGTCGACAGCGCGACGGTCACCGAACGCGGGTCGGCGGGGTGCGGCAGGATCGTGTGGAAGGCCTGCCCCCCGAAGCCGGCACGCCACTCCGGCCGGTGCGGGTGGTCCCACAGGGCCCGCTCCAGGGCGAAGGTCCCGCCGCCGTCGGTGGAGCGGAAGACCGCGCCGGGCTCCGTCCCGGCCCACACCGTCCCGGGCTCGTGGCCGGCCACCAGCTGCCAGACCCGCTCGACGCTGGCGTCGACGTCCTCGGGAAAGCGCACCGCTCCCCCGGGCGTCTCCTGCCACGTGGCGCCGAGGTCCTCGGAGCGCCGGACCTGCGGGCCCAGCCAGCTCGAGGAGGCGCCCACCAGCATCCGTGGCGCGGGTGCGCTGGTGTCGATCAGGCAGGAGTAGACCTCCTCCATGACGTGGTGCGGCCCGTCGAAGGTCCAGCTGCGCCGCTCCTCGTCGGAGCGCCCGATCCACAGGCCCTTGCGCGTGCCGACCATCAGCACGGTGCTCGATGCGGTCATCTCGTCCTCCTCGACGTCGGCCCCCGGCAGGTCCGCCGAGTGCTCCTCCTACCCTGACCCGGTGACTCACCGATTCTCACCGGTCTGGCTGGTCCTGGTGGGGATCCTCTCGGTCCAGCTCGGCGCGGGCTTCGCCAAGGACCTCTTCGACGAGGTCGCTCCGACCACGCTGGTCTGGCTGCGACTGGCCACGAGCGCGGTGGTCCTCCTGGCCCTGGCCCGTCCCGACCTGCGCCACCGCACCCGGGCGGACTGGCTGGTGGTGCTCGGCTTCGGGGCCAGCCTGGGGCTGATGAACTGGTCGATCTACCAGTCCTTCGCGCGCATCCCCCTCGGGATCGCGGTCACGATCGAGTTCGCCGGGCCCCTCAGCCTGGCGCTGCTGGGC
Source organism: uncultured Actinomycetota bacterium (assembly GCA_963822495.1). Classification (GTDB taxonomy): domain Bacteria; phylum Actinomycetota; class Actinomycetes; order Propionibacteriales; family Nocardioidaceae; genus Nocardioides. The sequence goes on from CAWGHQ010000006.1 coordinate 569,760, forward strand.
TCGCGACGACCCCGCGACCTGGTCTGGGTCGCGCTGGCCGCGGCGGGAGTGCTGGCGCTCGGTCTCGAGCCGGCCGACCTCGACCCGGTGGGGGTCGGCTTCGCCGTCCTCGCCGGCGCCGCCTGGGCGGCCTACATCCTGTTCTCGGCCCGCACCGGTCGCCACTGGTCCGGCCTGGGCGGGCTGACCGTGGCCAGCGTGGTCGCCGCTGCGGGGCTCGCGCCCCTCGCCCTGACCTCGGACCGCGACGCGCTCGGCTCGGGGCACGTGCTCCTGGTCGGGATGGCCGTCGGGCTCCTCAGCTCGGTGGTGCCGTACTCCTGCGAGCTGGTCGCGCTGCGCCGGATGCCGCCGTCGGTCTTCGGGGTGCTGATGTCCCTGGAGCCGGCAGCGGCAGCGCTCGTCGGCATCGTCGTGGTCGGCGAGGACCTCACCTCCTGGCAGTGGGTCGCGGTGGCCTGCGTGGTCGCGGCCAGCGCGGGCGCCACCCGCTCCGGGGGCCGGCTCGCAGCACCCGTGCCGGACTGAGCCTGATCCAACGGGTCGGTGCCGGATTCTCAGGAATCATTCATGTGAATGTCACGTGGTCGAGACGGCGGCGCCTCGGGCCGACCCCTAGGCTGGGGACCACTTCTCGGAACGTCCCTCTCGGAGCCGCACCATGATCTGGACCCCGATCGTCACCGGTCGCACCGCAGCGCTCGCGCTGGCTCGGCTGCGGGCCTGGCCGGTCGACTCGCAGCAGCGCGCACGGCGCAACGCGATGGTGGCCGCGACCGCCTGCGCGCAACGCAGGGCCGAGCGGGCCGACGTCGAGAGCTTCCTGCGCGAGCGGTACCGACCTGCCGCCGAAGGCCCCGACAGCGCCGAGCCCGTCCGCCGCGCGGCCCGGGGCTGAGCGCGCCGGGTGCCCTCCGTGGGCACACTCGGGCACACTGCTCCCATGCCGATCTCCGCGGCCCGAGCCGCCGCGACCCCGACGGTCGCCTTCTACGACGTCCTCTCCGACGACGGGACCATCCTGCGGGCGTGGACCAACGATCCCGAGGGACGGTTCTCGGGGCCCACCGTGCTGCTGTGCAACGGCCTGGGGACCAACCCGTTCCACTGGCCGGCCCTGCTCAGCCCCCAGGCCGGCGTCCGCGTCGTGTCGTGGAACCACCGCGGGGTCAGTGGCTCGGACCGACCGCTCGACCCGGCAGGGGTGAGCATCGAGCACTTCGTCGAGGACGCCCTCTCGGTGATGGACCACTTCGCTCTGGACCGGCCCGTGGTCATGGGCTGGTCGATGGGTGTCAACACCGCCTTCGAGCTGGCCGTGCGTCATCCCGAGCGCGTCGCCGGCCTGTTCGCGGTGGCCGGCGTGCCCGGCGACACCTTCGCCACCATGCTCGCCCCCTTCCACGTGCCGCACCTGGCGGCCCGGGCGATGACGGTGACCACGGCCATGACGCTGCGCCTGGGAGGTCGCCTGCTCTCGCCCCTCACCACCCGGTACCCCTTCGGCGTGCGGACCCTCGAGGTCCTCCGGCGCGCCGCCTTCATCGGGGACGTGCCGGACCCCGAGCTGGCCGCCCTCGCCTTCGCGGAGATGCTCAGGACCCCCGTCGAGTGGTACATGCACCTGGCGCTGAGCACGTCGCGTCACCCTCGGGTCTCGCTGAGCGAGCTCGACGTGCCGGCCGTCTTCGTGGCCGGCTCGCGCGACATCCTGGCCGGCGCACGGGACATGCGCACCGCAGCGCAGCGGATCCCCGGAGCTCGCTACGTCGAGCTGCCCAGCAGCCACTTCGTGCAGATGGAGCACCCGGAGCGGGTCCACCAGCTGCTGCGCGAGCTGGTCGCACAGGTCGGTTGAGGTGCGCGCGACCCCCTCTCGGAACGCACGGAGTCTCGGCCTCGTCGCTGGCCCTCGCCGCTGTCCTGACCGCTGTCCTGGCCGGCTGCGGCCAGGGCGGGAGCGAGAGCACCCTGACCATCTCGCCCACCCCCGCCGGCCCGGAGGGCGCACCGCCGCCGCAGGCGCCCTCCCCGGGGTCCTCGATCGCCCCCTCCCCCTCCTCCGGCGGGGCGTCGGGCACGACCCGCGGTCCGGGCACCCCGACGGCGCCGAAGGTCGTCGAGACCGTGGCCGAGGGGCTCTCCGTGCCGTGGGGCCTGGACTTCTTCGCCAACGGCGACGCCCTGGTCACCGAGCGCGACACCACCCGCGTGCTGCGGATCACGGGTCGCCAGCGCACCGTCCAGGAGGTCGGCACCCTGCCGGGGGTCACGCCCGGCGGCGAGGGCGGCGCCCTGGGGCTGGCGATCTCGCCGGACTTCGAGCGGGACCGGTCGGTCTACTTCTACCTGACCACCGCCGAGGACAACCGGGTCGTGCGGACCGACCTCGAGGGGGGCGTCCTGGGGGTCCCGGAGGTCATCCTCGAGAACATCCCGGTCGGTTTCACCCACGACGGCGGGCGCCTGGCCTTCGGGCCCGACGGCTACCTCTACGTCTCCACCGGCGACACCGCCGACCCCACGCTGGCTCAGGACCCGACGTCCCTAGCCGGCAAGATCCTGCGCATCACCACCGACGGCGAGGCGGCACCCGGCAACCCGGGCGGCTCCGTGGTGTGGTCCCAGGGCCACCTCGACGTCCAGGGCCTGGCCTTCGACGAGCGCGACAACCTGTGGGCCACCGACGTCGGCAACGGCACCTTCGACGAGCTGAACCTCATCGAGGCAGGCGAGGACTACGGCTGGCCGGCCTACGAGGGTCAGGGCGGCCAGGACGCCCTCGCCGACGGGTTCGTCGACCCGCAGCAGGTGTGGGGCACCGACGTCGCCTCGCCGGCCGGGCTCGCGACCGCCGGCGACTACCTGTGGATGGGCGCCCTGCAGGGCGAGCGGCTGTGGCGCCTGGAGCTGCGAGGCGACCGCGCGCTGGACCCGCAGCCGTTCTTCATCGGCGACTACGGGCGGCTGCGCACCGTGGCGACCGCCCCGGACGGTTCGGTGTGGTTCACCACCAGCAACCGCGACGGCAGCGGCGAGCCGACCGAGGTCGACGACCGGATCCTGCGCCTGGCGCCCTAGCCGGGGGGGCCGCCCGGCGCGCCCGGGCGGGACGTGGCTGCGGGGGCGTCGCGGGCGATCGTGCCCGTGACCGTGGCCCGGCGGGCCGCGCGACGCAGCGTCGTGAGCACCGCCGGACCGAGGAGCACGATGGCGACCGCGTTGGTGATCGCCCGGCCGGTGTCGAAGCTGCTCGTCGAGGTGATCAGCGTGTAGCGGGCGAAGGTCGCCAGGTTCTCCAGCAGCGGCGCCCCGGGCACGTAGGACAGGTTGCCCTCGTGACCGGGCACGGCGATGCCGAGCACGAAGGGCCAGTCGGAGAGGTTCATGGCCAGCCCGTAGAGGTAGGCCGACGCGATGCCGTAGAGGGCCAGCATCACGATCTCCGCACGCCCGCCCACCCGGCGCGGCAGCAGTCCCGCGCCCATCCCGACCCAGGCCGAGACGAGCATCTGGAAGGGCAGCCAGGGTCCCACGCCCGCCGTCATCAGCGCCGAGGCGAACAGGGAGGTGCACCCCAGCGCGAAGCCGAAGCCCGGGCCGAAGACCCGGCCGGCCAGGACGAGCAGGAAGAAGACGAGCTCGATCCCCCCGGTGCCGGCCGACATCCCCCGCAGCACCGCGACCAACGCGCTCAGGACGCCCAGGACGGCCAGCACCCGAGGGTCGAGCCCGCCCTCGGTGATCTCGGCCAGCACCACCACCAGCACCAGCGGCAGCAGGGCCAGGAACAGGAAGGGAGGGTCGACGCGCTCGCCCGGCGGAGGCTGCAGCAGCAGCGGCCAGCCGAGCATCATCAGCCCCGCCACGGAGGCCACCGCGAGCACGGCAGCGGTGCGGCGGGTGACCGGGACGGCGTGGACCTGGCTCACCGGTGCCCGCCCGTCCGTGCGGCCAGCGCCGTCGCCACCTCGTCGACGCGCAGCCAGCCGGGCCCGAGCACCTTGGTCACCTGGGGCGCGAAGGCCGGCGACTGGGTCACCACCTCGCGCACCGGCCCCGCGGAGACCACCTCGCCCTCGGCCATGACCACGACCGCGTCGGCGCACTGGGCGACGAACTCGACGTCGTGGGTGGCCACGAGGACGGCGTGCGCCCGCGAGGCCCGCTCGCGCAGCAGGCGGGCGAGCCGACGCTTGGCGGCGTAGTCCAGTCCGCGGGTCGGCTCGTCGAGCAGCAGCACCCGCGGCTCGGCGCACAGCACCACCGCGAGCGCCAGGGCGAGGCGCTGGCCCTCGGAGAGGTCGCGGGGGTGCCGGTCGTCGGGGATGCCGGGGGCGAGGTCGTCGAGCACCGCCCTGGCCGCCGGCCCGGCCGCGGCACACTCCTCGCCGACGGTCTCGAGGTAGAGGAGGTCCGCCGGGCTCTGGGGCAGCAGGCCGACCAGGTCGAGCCGCTCGGGCGCCGGCAGCGATGCCGGATCGGTGCCCCCGACCGACACCGTCCCCGACCGCCTGCGGCCGCTTCCCTGCAGGGCCCACAGCAGGGAGGACTTGCCGCAGCCGTTGCGCCCCATCAGGGCGGTCACGGCGCCCGCCGCCAGGCGCAGGTCGAGGTCTCGCACCGCGACGGTGGAGCCGTGGGTCACCGTGACCGCCCGGGCCACGAGCGCCGGGTCGCGCCCGGCGTCCCCGTCCGGTGCCGGCCCGGCCGGCGGCGCACCGAGGTCGAGGCTGCGCGCGCGACGGCGGGCGTCCCGGACGTCGAGCGGCAGCGGGCTCCACCCGGCCAGCCGCCCGAGCTCGACCAGCGGCGGCACGACCGGCGAGTCGGCCAGCAGGTCGGCGGTCTCCCCCACCTGGACCCGACCGCCGCCGGCGAGCAGGCACATCCGGTCCGCGAAGGGCACCACGCGCTCGAGGCGGTGCTCGGCCAGGAGGACGCAGACGCCGAGGTCGCGCACCAGCCGCGTCAGCGTGGCCAGCACCTCCTCGGCCGCCGTCGGGTCCAGGGCGGAGGTCGGCTCGTCGAGCACGAGCAGCCGGGGGTGCATGGTGAGCACGGACCCGATCGCGACCCGCTGCTGCTGCCCGCCGGAGAGGGTGCGCAGCTCACGGGCGCGCAGGTCGGCGACACCGAGCAGGTCCAGCGTCTCCTCGACGCGCCGTCGCATGGTCGCCGGCGCCAGGCCCAGCTGCTCCATGCCGTAGGCCAGCTCCTCCTCCACCGTGTCGGTGACGAAGCCGGCCGCCGGGTCCTGGCCGACGTAGCCGATGGCGTGGGCGCGCTCGCGCGGCGGGGTCCGCACGATGCTGGCGCCGTCGAGCAGCAGGTCACCGCTGAGGTGACCTCCGGAGAAGCGGGGCACCAGGCCGGTGACGACGCCGAGCAGGCTCGACTTGCCGACGCCCGTCGGTCCCGAGACGAGCACGAGCTCACCCTCCTCGAGGGTGAGGTCGACCTCGCGCAGGACGGTCTTGTGGCCGTGCCCGGTGGGGTTCTCCGCGTAGGACAGGCCGACGCCGCGCAGCTCGATCACGGGCCCACCGGTACCGGCCGGAGCCGTGCCGCGGGCGCGCGGAGCGCACCGCCCAGCACCGGCGGCGGCGCGGCGACCGCGGCGACCAGGCCGAGCAGCGGCCCGGCCAGGGCGACGAGGGTGAGGGTCGGCATGGCGTCGAGGGCCGGGTAGGCCACAGCGACGTCGGACTCGGCCAGCACGATGCCGGCATAGGCGACGCCCAGCCCGGACGCCGCGACCACCAGCTCGGGCAGACGCCAGCGATCGGCGCGGTACCGGGTGCGCTCCACCCGCCGACCCGCGCTGACCAGCCCGATCCCGGCCACGGCCAGGCCGCCGCCGAGCAGCACCCGGGTGAGCAGCGCCGAGAGCGCGTGGGTCTGGTCCAGCGCAGCGTACGTCCCGGCGCAGACGCCGAGGAGTCCGAGGAGCATGAGGGCGCCCGTGGTGCGCCGCTGGCCCCGGGTCGCGGTGCCCGAGCGTCCGTAGCCACGGGTGTCCATGCCGGCCGCCAGCGCGAGCGAGCGCTCCAGGGCGTCCTCGAGCACCGGGACGAGGACCCGGCGCAACCCGCGCACCCGGCCGGCCCGGGCCGGCGCTGCCCGCAGCGCCTGCGCCGCTCGGACCCGCCGCGCACTGTCGGCCAGCTGGGGCAGCACGGTCACGGCGACCACGAGGGCGGTCCCGATCTCGTAGAGCGCGGGCGGCACCGAGCGGAGGAGCCGCTTGGGGTTCGCCAGGGCGTTCGCCGCCCCGACGCAGATCACGATCGTGGCCAGCCGCAGCCCGTCGTAGAGACCGGCGAGCAGCGACTGGAGCGTCACCGGACCCAGCAGGGTCAGGCCGAGCACCCAGTCGGGCAGCGGGATCCCGGGCAGGTCGAGGACCACCGAGCCGGGGTAGTCACTGCCGACGATGATGCGGAAGACGACCCGCACCACCACGATCAGCACGCCGAGCCACAGGTAGAGCCGGAAGGACCGGGCCCAGGGCTGGTCACCGCGGCGGGCGGCCACGGTGACGGCCGCCGTGGTGACCAGCAGCAGGAGCACGAGCGGGTTCGTCGTCTGCGACGCCGCCGCCGCGAGCCCGGTCGCCCACAGCCACCAGGCCACCGGGTGCAGGTCGCGGGACAGACGCGTCCTCACGACCGGCCAGCGCCTCCTCGGACGCGTCGCAGCAGGCCGAGGCCGCCCGCGAGCAGGAGGAGCAGCCCGATCACCGACGGGGCCACCCAGCCGGGCAGTGCCTCGGCCGCCGGTGCCGAGGTCGCCTCGGGCTCGAACGGCTCGTCGAGCACCGCCACCGACTCCTCGTCGCCGGGGTCGGGCGCCGCCTCGTCGGTGGGCTCGTCGGTCGAGGTGTTCCGGTGTCGCTGTGACGGGCGATCGCGCTCCGCCGCACCGCGGTCCGGTCGGGTCTGGGCTCGTCGCGTGTCCCGCGCCGCGGCCGAGTCGGACCGCTCCCCGCTCCCCGGACGAGCGCCCGACGAGGGGGTCCGCGTCGGGGTCGCCGACGGCGTCGGTGGCGGGGTCGCAGACGGGCTGGACGACGGACTCGAGGAGGGGCTGGACGGTGGGTTGGTCGGCTGCGCCGGGGTCGCCCCGCCGGGGCTCCCCGTGCCGGTGCCGCCCGAGCCGCCGCCCGAGCCGCTTCCGGAACCGCTGCCGGGCCGCCGCCCGAGCCGCCGGGGCCCCCTGGGGGGGTGCGTTCCTGGCGCGGCGGAGCGATGCCCGGCGGGTCGGCCGCGCCGCCGTCCTGCCAGGAGAGTGCCACCGAGCCGCCGGCCGGGACCCTCAGCGACCGCGCTCCGAGCGAGCTGTAGGTCCAGCGACCGTTGCTGCCGTCGGAGAAGTAGAGGCCCCAGTAGGCGTCGGCCGGCGGGGTGTTGACGCACGGGTCCGAGGACGGCGCACCGCTGACGCGGCACACGAAACCGGGCTGCCGCTGCACCTCGGTCAGGGGGAAGCGGGCCTCCTGGAAGACGTCCCAGGCCGCCTTGCCACCCCCGGCGGCGTCGCACACCTCGGCGATCCCGCCACCGAGGGCGCCCTTGTCGACGACCACGGTGACGCCGGAGGCCGTCGGGCACCCCGCGGCCTGGGCCGGAGGGGCGGCGACCGGCAGCAGCCCCGCCGCCGCGGCCACGAGGGCCGCGGCGGCGTACCTGAGCGAACCCACGTCAGCCGCGGCAGGCGGCGGCGCGGAGGTACTCCAGGCCCGGGGTGGCCTGGGCCGTGGCGCGTCGGAACTGGTCGCGGGTCGTCTCGGTGATGCCGTCCTGGCGCGCGGCCTTGAACGCCGCACGGTCGTAGGCGATGGCGCCGTTGCCCCGGCGCAGCTTCTTGACCCACGTGGCCGCCGACTCGCGCCTTCGCGCAGCGGCCGCCCTGGCCGAGGGTCCAGGCCGCGAGCCCGGTGCTGTTGGTGTTGGAGCTCTCCGTGGACGACCCGCCGCCGAAGCTGCCGTTGGCCCGCTGCTGGCCGGCGAGCCAGGTCAGCCCGCTCCTGATCGAGGCCCGGACCGCGGGGTCCGGGTCCGGCACGGCCTGGAGGTTCAGCAGGGCGAGCGAGGTGGTGTCGGGGTCGGGTGCCCCGCCATCGGCCTCGCAGCCCTGGGTGGCCTCGCCGGCATCGCCGAGCGAGAGCCGGAAGTAGCCCCCGTCGCACTGCTGCTGGAGCAGGAACGCGGTCGCGGACTGCGCCAGCGCTGATCCGGCCACCGACAGGCCGCGCACCGCGAAGGCCTGCCCGATGGTGTTGGCGTAGTCCCTGGCGCCCTTGTCCTCGATGCGTCCCACGGACGGGGCGTCGGTGGAGACCCGGTTCTCCATGCGCCGGACCAGGTTGACGCCGCCGAAGCTGCGCGGACGGGCCTGGGGGGCCTGCTGCGCGAAGACCAGGGCCTTGGCCACGGAGCCGGCGTAGACGTCGCTGCTGCCGAAGTCGACACCCGTCGTCCAGCTGTCGACCTTCGGCGCGAGCGCGTCGCGCATCTCGGCGACGGCGGCGCGCCGTCCGCCGACCTCGATGAGGGCGTACCCGGAGTCGGCGGTGAGGCCGTAGTCGTTGAAGTCGAACTGGCTGTTGTACATCAGCCCGTCCTTGAGCTGGCCGGCCAGCCAGCCGGCGCTGGGGTCGGCCGGCGCGGCCTGGGCGGCACCGGGGGCCACCAGGCCTCCGGTGGCGACGAGGGCTCCTGCGGCGAGGCCGAGGCCGGCCCGCCTGAGGCTGGGCACGAGGGAGAGGGTCATCAGGGTTCCTTCCCGCTGCACGCAGCAGGGACCCCGCAGGGCCACGAGCTGCTTTCCGCGACAGCGATGGTGGGGACGTCCCGTGGTGGGTGCTCCGGCTCGCACGCCCCGTTCGGGACGTGCCTACGGTTGCGGGTCAGCGCCGGGCTTCGACCGGCTTCCCCCGCCCACGAGCGTGGATGGTGTGGTGCGATCCGCAGCCTAACGCCTCGCGGCGGCCACGACGACCGCCACCTCGGCGCGCTGCGACCGCCACCTCGGCGCGCTGCGAGCGCCACCTCGGCGCGCTGCGAGCGCCATCTCGGCGGTGGGGTGGGTCAGGTGAGCTTCTCGAGGACCATCTCGCGCACGCGGGCCGCGTCGGCCTGGCCGCGCATCTGCTTCATCACGGCGCCGATCAGCGCACCCGCCGCGGCGACCTTGCCGTCGCGGATCTTGGCGGCGACGTCGGGGTTCGCCGCGATCGCCTCGTCGACGGCGGCCGAGAGCGCCCCCTCGTCGGAGACCATCGCCAGCCCTCGACCGGCCACGACCTCCTCGGGCGTGCCCTCGCCGCCGATCACCCCGTCGAGCACCTGGCGGGCCAGCTTGTCGTTGAGGGTGCCGTCGTCGACGAGAGCCTGGACGCTGGCGACGTCGGCCGGGGTGACGCCGAGCGCGGCCAGGTCCTGGCCAGCGTCGTTGGCGCGCCGCGCCAGCTCACCGAGCCACCACTTCCGCGCAGACTGCGGGGAGGCGCCCGCGGCCACCGTCTCCTCGACCAGCACCAGGGCGCCCGCGTTCGCGGTGTCGCGCATCTCCAGGTCGGAGAACCCCCACGCCTCCTGGAGCCGGGCACGGCGGACGGCGGGAGGCTCGGGGAGCGCAGCCCGCAGCTGCTCGACCCAGGCCCGCGAGGGCGCCACCGGCACCAGGTCGGGCTCGGGGAAGTACCGGTAGTCCTCGGCGTCGGACTTCTCCCGGCCCGAGGTGGTCACCCCGGTGTCCTCGTGCCAGTGGCGGGTCTCCTGCAGGATCGATCCGCCGCCGTCGAGCACCGCGGCGTGGCGCTGCATCTCGTAGCGCACGGCGCGCTCGACCGAGCGCAGGGAGTTGACGTTCTTGGTCTCGGTGCGGGTGCCCAGGGCACCGGTGCCGACCGGCGCCAGCGAGAGGTTGACGTCGCAGCGCAGGGAGCCCTGCTCCATGCGGACGTCGGAGACGCCCAGGCCGAGCAGGATCTCGCGCAGGGCGGCGACGTAGGCCTTCGCGACCTGCGGCGCGCGCGCACGGGTGCCCCGGACCGGCTTCGTGACGATCTCGATGAGGGGGATGCCGGCCCGGTTGTAGTCGACCAGCGAGTGGTCGGCGCCCTGGATGCGACCGGTGGCGCCGCCGACGTGCAGCGACTTGCCGGTGTCCTCCTCCATGTGGGCGCGCTCGATCTCGACGCGCACCGTCTCCCCGTCGACCTCGACGTCCAGCCAGCCCTCGAAGCAGATGGGCTCGTCGTACTGACTGGTCTGGAAGTTCTTCGGCATGTCGGGGTAGAAGTAGTTCTTCCGCGCAAAGCGGCACCACTCGGCGATCTCGCAGTTCAGCGCCAGGCCGATCCGGATCGCGCTCTCGACCGCGACCGCGTTCACCACCGGCATCGCCCCCGGCAGGCCCAGGCAGGTCGGGCACACCTGGGTGTTCGGCTCGGCCCCGAACTCGGTCGGGCACCCGCAGAACATCTTCGAGGCCGTGTTCAGCTCGACGTGCACCTCCAGGCCCAGAGCGGGGTCGTAGGCCTCCAGCACGTCGTCCCAGTCGACCAGCGTGGTGCTCATCGGGTCCCTCCCTGTAGGTCGGGGGCGCGGTCCAGCAGGGGACCGCCCCACAGCTGGGTCAGCAGGGCCTCGAGCGCCGCGCCGACGCGGTAGCAGCGGTCGTCGGCCAGGGCCGGGGCCAGGACCTGGAAGCCGGTCGGCAGCCCGTCCTCGTCGGCCAGGCCGCTGGGCACCGAGATGCCGGGCACGCCGGCCAGGTTGGCCGGGATCGTGGCGAGGTCGTTGAGGTACATCGCGATCGGGTCGTCGAGCTTTTCACCGAGTCGGAAGGCCGTCGTCGGTGCGGTCGGCGAGACCAGCACGTCGGCCTCCTCGAACGCGGCGGCGAAGTCGCGCACGATGAGGGTGCGGACCTTCTGCGCCTGGCCGTAGTAGGCCTCGTAGTACCCGCTGGAGAGTGCGTAGGTGCCCAGCACGATCCGACGCTTGACCTCGTCGCCGAAGCCGGCGTCGCGGGAGGCCCGCATGACCTGCTCGGCACTGGGTGAGGCGACGCCCTCGGGCAGGACCCGGCGTCCGTAGCGCATGGCGTCGAACTTCGCGAGGTTGGAGGAGGCCTCGCTCGGCATGATGAGGTAGTAGGCCGCCAGGGCGTGCACGAAGCTCGGGCAGGACACCTCGACCACCTCGGCGCCGGCGCCTACGAGCAGGTCGACGGCCTCCTCGAAGCGGGCCTGCACGCCGGCCTGGTAGCCCTCACCGGTCAGCTCGCGGATCACGCCCACGCGGGTGCCGCTCAGGTCACCCCGGGCGCCCTCGCGCGCCGCCGCGACGAGTCCGGGCAGCGGCTGGTCGACCGAGGTCGAGTCGAGCCGGTCGTGCCCGCCGACCACCTCGTGGAGCATCGCGGCGTCGAGCACGGTCCGGGTCACGGGGCCGACCTGGTCCAGCGAGCTGGCCATCGCGACGAGGCCGTAGCGCGACACCCCGCCGTAGGTCGGCTTCATGCCGACGGTGCCGGTCATGGCGCCGGGCTGCCGGATGGAGCCACCGGTGTCGGTGCCCAGCGCGAGCGGCGCCTGGAAGGAGGCCACGGCTGCGGCCGAGCCGCCGCCCGAGCCACCGGGGATCCGGTCGAGGTCCCACGGGTTGTGGGTGGGCCCGTAGGCCGAGTGCTCGGTGGAGGAGCCCATCGCGAACTCGTCCATGTTGGTCTTGCCCAGGATCGGCAGGCCGGCGGCGCGCAGCCGCGCGACCACGGTGGCGTCGTAGGGCGGGACCCAGCCCTCGAGGATCCGCGAGCCGCAGGTCGTGGGCAGCCCCCGGGTCGCCAGGACGTCCTTGACCGCGACCGGGACGCCGTCGAGCGCTGACGCGGCACCGCCGGCGGCCCGCCGCGCGTCGGAGGACTCGGCGGCGGCCAGGGCGCCCTCGGCGTCGAGGTGCAGGTAGGCGTGGACGTCGCCGTCGACGTCCGCGGTGGCCTCCAGCGCGGCGCGGGTCAGCTCGACGGAGGTGGTCTCGCCGGAGGAGAGCGCCACCGCCATCTCGGCCGCCGTCGCGCGGGTCGTGCTGACGGAGTCGCTCACTGCTCCTCCCCCAGGATGCGGGGGACGGAGAAGCGCTGCTGATCGGCCTCGGGTGCTCCGGCCAGCGCCTGGTCGGCGCTCAGGCCGGGGGTGACGACGTCCTCGCGGAAGACGTTGGTCAGCGGCAGCGCGTGCGAGGTCGGGGGCACGTCCGCCCCGGCGACCTCGGCGATGGAGGCGACCGACTCGAGGATCACCGACAGCTGGGGGGCGAGATGGTCCAGCTCGGCGTCGTCGAGGTCGATCCGGGCGAGATCGGCGAGGTGGCGCACCTCCTCGCGGGTGATCCGGGCATCAGGCATGCCCGCCATCCTAGGAGCGCCTCGAGTTGACAGCACCCGGGGTCGGACTAGGCTCACGGTTGAACATTCAACTTTACCCCCGGAGGACATCTCTATGACCAAGGTCGCGATCATCTACTACTCCGGCTACGGCTCGGTCCACGCGATGGCGCAGCGCGCCGCGCAGGCAGCCGAGGGCGCCGGTGCGGAGGTACGCCTGCGTCACGTCGCCGAGACCGCGCCCCGGGAGGCCATCGAGTCGCAGGAGGCCTGGAAGGCGCACGTCGACGAGATGGCCGGCGAGCCGACCGCCACGCCCGACGACATCGACTGGGCCGACGTCGTGCTCTTCGGCTCCGGCACGCGCTACGGCCACATCACCAGCCAGCTCCAGGCCTACATCGACACCCTCGGCCCGCTGTGGGGTGCCGGGAAGCTGGCCGACAAGGTCTACGCCGGCTTCACGGCCAGCTCGACCCTGCACGGTGGCCAGGAGTCCACGCTGCTCGGCCTCTACACCTCGGTCTACCACTTCGGCGGCATCGTGGTGGCCCCCGGCTACACCGACCCGATCAAGTTCACCGACGGCAACCCCTACGGCGTCGGCAAGGTGACCGGCGAGAGCGCCGAGCTCACCGAGGGCGACCACGCCTCGATCGACCACCTCGTGCAGCGCTGCGTCCACTTCGGGGACAAGCTCACGGCCTGAGCCCGTCCGCACCCCCCTGCCGGCCCGTCGCGACCCCCGTCGCGGCGGGCCGGTCTCGTGCGTGCCGGTGTCTTTCCCGGGCGGTCGGCCCAACCGGCGCCGGGGGTCGCAGCGTCTGAGAAGGTGACCGACCAAGGGAGCCGCCGATGCCTCGACCACCCACCGACGAGGAGTTCACCGCCCTGGTGCACGCCTCGTGGCCCTCGCTCTACCGCACCGCCTACCTGCTCCTCGGTGACCGCGCGGAGGCCGAGGACCTCGTCCAGACCGCGCTGGCCAAGACCTACGCCTCGTGGGGCAGGGTGCGCGACGTGCGGGCGGCCCCGGCCTTCGCCCGCACCACCCTGGTGAACACCGCGACCTCGTGGTTCCGGCGCCGGTCCTGGCGCAACGAGACCCCGCACGAGCTCCTGCCCGAGCACCACGAGCGCCACCGGGGCGAGAGCGTCGACCTCGAGGCCCGTCCGGTCCTGATGGACGCGCTGGCCCAGCTCGCCCCTCGTCAGCGCGCCGTGGTCGTGCTGCGCTTCTACGAGGACCTCACCGTCTCCGAGACCGCCCGACTCCTCACCGTCAGCGACGGCACCGTCAAGAGCCAGACCTCCGACGCCCTCGCCCGGCTGCGCACGCTGCTCGGCGACACCGTCGGTGACACCGTCATCCACCCCCTGGGAGCCACCCATGACTGACCGCCTCGCCCAGCTCCTCCAGGAGGAGACCCGCCACCTCGACGTCCCGGCCCCGCCGGCGCGGGCGATCCTCGCCGCCGGCCGACGGCGACGCACCCGGACCCGCGTCGTCGGCTCCGTCTCCGTGCTGGCTGCAGCGACGCTCGTCGTGGCCGGCGCCGGCCAGGTGCTCGGTGGCCCCGGCCGGGGTCCGGAGCGGGCCGAGGACCTCGCGGCCGCGCAGGCCTACGCCGAGCAGGGCGCCTTCGCCGTCGGGCAGACCATCTACTTCGGCGTCTCCGGCGAGCACCGGGTCGACCTCGAGTCCGACGTCAAGGCGCTCTACTACACCTCGGCCGGCGTCGTGGTGCGCAGTGGGAAGACCCCCTGGACCGACGCCGCCGGACCCTCCGACTATGGCCTGGTCGAGCCCGACGGCGGGATGCACAGCCTCGGCGTCCGCCTGGGCGACGTCTCGCCCGACACCGACGCCACCCAGCCCTACCTGGCCTGGGCCTCCGGTCTGGGCAGCGGGTGGCAGGTGCACGTGCTCGACGTCGAGACCTCGCAGGAGGTCACCGCGTCCGTCTCCGGCAGCTTCACCTGGGGCGGGTGGGAGGCGCCGCCGGTCTCGTTGGACGGCGACACCGTCTACGTGGGGCTGGACGAGGCGACCGTGGCCGTCGACTGGCGGACCGGGGACGCCGAGGTGGCCTCCGGTCTGCGCGCCAGCTACTTCCCCGACGTCGTGGACGGTCTGAGCGCCTACGGGCCGCCGCTGGACCGGCGCTACGAACCGACCGGGCCGGCGCAGGTCGTCTCGGCCACGAGCGGCGACGTGGTCGCCGAGGTCCCCGTCGACTCCGCGGCCTTCCTCGACCTCTCCCCCGACGGCGGCTACGTCAAGGTCTCCGACGAGGGCATGGGGATCGCAGGGGAGGACCCGCCGGGCTTCGAGATCATCGACCTGCGCACGGGGCGCAGCAGCACCGTGGCGGGTCAGCCCTTCGACTACGGCTGGACGCCCGACGGGGGCCTGGTGCACGTGACGCGCGAGGAGGCCAGCATCTGCGGACCCGGCGGCGTGAGCTGCCGGGTCGTGGCCCAGGACCTCGGGCCCGGGGAGATCAAGATCGGGGGCAACTCCTACGAGTCCTGAGCCGGACCGTCGGCCAGGAGGGCGACGAAGCCGGCCTCGTCGAGGACCGGGACCCCGAGCTGCTCGGCCTTCTCGGCCTTCGAGCCGGCGTTCTCGCCCACGACCACGTAGTCGGTCTTCTTCGACACCGATCCCGAGGCCTTGCCCCCCCGGCTGAGGACCGCCTCCTTGGCGGAGTCCCGGCTGAAGCCCTCCAGCGAGCCGGTGACCACGATCGTCAGCCCCTCCAGCGTCCGCGGCACGGACTCGTCGCGCTCGTCGGCCATCCGGACGCCGGCGGCCTCCCACGACGCGATGATCGCGCGGTGCCAGTCGACGGCGAACCAGGCGATCACGGCCTCGGCGATGGTGGGCCCGACGCCCGCGGCGGCGGCCAGCGACGCCTCGTCGGCGGCGCGGATCGCCTCCATCGAGCCGAACTCCTGGGCCAGGGCGCGTGCCGCGGTAGGACCGACGTGGCGCATCGAGAGCGCCACCAGGACCCGCCACAGCGGCACGTCCTTGCGGCTCGCGAGGCGTTCGAGCATGGCGCGCCCGTTGGCGCTCAGCACCGGCTGGTCGCCCTCGTCCTTCCTGGGCGCCCGGGTGAACAGGGGGGCGCGCAGCAGCCCGGCCTCGTCGAGGTCGAAGACGTCACCCTCGTTGGCGATCACCCCGGCCTCCAGCAGGGCCAGGGCGGCCTCGGAGCCGAGGCCCTCGATGTCGAAGGCCCCCCGCCCGGCGACGTGGAAGACCCGGTCGAGCACCTGGGCCCGGCAGAACTGGTGGTTGGGGCAGCGGAGGTCCTTGTCGCCCTCCTTCTGGCTCGCCAGCGGCGTGCCGCAGCTCGGGCAGCGCTTCGGCATCCGCCAGGGCCGCAGGCCCTTCGGACGCAGCGCCAGGACGGGTCCGACGATCTCGGGGATCACGTCGCCGGCCTTGCGCAGCACGACGGTGTCGCCGGGACGCACGTCCTTGCGCTTGACCTCGTGGGCGTTGTGCAGCGTCGCCCGCTCGACGGTCGACCCCGCGACCCGCGTCGGCTCCATCACCCCGAACGGGGTGACCCGCCCGGTGCGTCCGGTGTTGACCTCGATGGCCAGGAGCCGGGCGTTGACCTCCTCGGGTGGGTACTTGAAGGCGATCGCCCAGCGCGGGGCCCGGCTGGTCGAGCCGAGCCGGCGCTGAAGGGCGTAGTCGTCGACCTTCACCACCACGCCGTCGATCTCGTGATCGACCTCGTCGGGGTCGTGCCGGTGCTCGCCGTAGTGGGTCACGTAGTCGTGGACCTCGGCCAGCGAGTCCAGGACGCGCACCCGCTCGGAGACCGGCAGGCCCCAGGCGGCGAGCGCGTCGTAGGCACCGGACTGCGACGCCGGGGCGAAGCCCTCGCGCGCCCCGACGCCGTGGCAGACCATGCCGAGCGCCCGGGTCGCGGTCACCCGCGGGTCCTTCTGCCGCAGCGAGCCGGCTGCGGCGTTGCGCGGGTTGGCGAAGACCGGCTTGCCGGCCTCGGTCATCGCCACGTTGAGCCGCTCGAAGGCGTCGGTGGCCAGGTACACCTCGCCGCGCACCTCCACCAGGGCCGGTACCGGGTGGGCCTCGGTGGCGGTGAGCCGGGCGGGGACGCTCGCGATGGTGCGCACGTTCGGCGTGACGTCCTCGCCGGTGCGTCCGTCGCCGCGGGTCAGCGCCCGCACGAGACGGCCGTGCTCGTAGAGCAGGTTGATCGCCAGGCCGTCGACCTTGAGCTCGCACAGCAGCGCCGGGTCGGCGACGCCGTCGCGGGCCAGGCGCGCGTGCCAGGAGGCCAGCTCCTCGACGGTGAAGGCGTTGTCCAGGCTCTCCATGCGCTGGAGGTGGTCGACCGCGGTGAACAGCGTCGAGACCGCTCCCCCGACCTGCTGGGTCGGCGAGTCCGGCGTGCGGAGCTCGGGGTGCGCCTCCTCGAGGGTCTCCAGGCGACGCATCCGCAGGTCGAAGTCGGCGTCGGAGAGCGTGGGGTCGTCGAGGACGTAGTAGCGCCAGCGGGCGTCCTCGAGATCCTCGACCAGCTGCTGGTGCTCGTCGCGGGCCTGCGCGGAGGCCGGGTCGACCTCGGGGGCCGGCTGCTCGTCCCCCTGCTCCTCAGTGGTGCTCATGTCCCCCATCCTGCCGTCTGCCACCGACGGCCGACGACCCGTTGGGGCGAGGAGCCATCCAGGACACTGGCGGCGACGAACCAGACCTGTGACCGCCCCCCAGGAGCCCCCGTGCCGCACCCGACCCTGACCCGCCTCGATGCCCCCGGCACCCCCCACGGCCTCGTGCTGGTGCTGCACGGCGGCAAGGCCCGCAGCCGCGAGCCGGTCGACGCTCGCAGCGCCTCCTGGCGCCGCATGGCGGCCATGCAGCGCTCGATCAGCGCGCGGGCGCACGAGGCCGGCGTCTCGACCTGGCTGCTGCGCTACCGCGAGCGCGGCTGGAACGGGGGCGTCTCCCCCGTCGAGGACGCGCGCTGGGCGCTGGCGCAGGCCCGCAGCGAGCTGGGCGAGGTGCCGGTCGTGCTGCTCGGGCACTCCATGGGCGGACGCACGGCCGCCTACGTCGCCGACGACCAGGCCGTCACGGGCGTGGTGGCGCTGGCCCCCTGGTGGGACCGCTCCGACCCGGTCTCCGCGCTGGCCGCCAAGCAGGTGCGCGCCGCCCACGGACGCACCGACAAGATCACCTCGGCCCGGATGACGCGCACCTTCCTGGACCGCGCCCGCCCGCTCGCGGCGTCCGTCGACTTCCACGACATGGGCCGCGTGGGTCACTACATGCTGCGCCGGATCCCGGACTGGAACGACTACGCCGCCACGCAGAGCCTGGCGCTCCTCGGGGCCCGCACCGGCTGAGGGCCGCGTGGCGCTGGGCCGCGCTCGATCCCCCGGAAGAAAGTTCGGCGTCGCGGGAATGCCGCACGACCGGTTGCGGTTGGGCAGGACGAAACGAAACCGTTTCGTTTCGTCCAGGTAACACCCCAGCGAGGTCCCATGACTCCCCCCACCGCCGACACCGAGGCGTGCAGCCGCCCTCGGGTCGAGGGCGAACGCGAGCTCGAGGTCCTCCACGCCACGCTCGAGGTCCTCGTCGACGTCGGCTACGACCGTCTCACCATGGACGCGGTCGCCACCGCGGCGCGCGCCTCCAAGGCCACGCTCTACCGCCGGTGGCACACCAAGGCGGCTCTCGTGATCGACGCCCTGCTGGCGCAGAAGGCGCCGATGCTCGAGGTCGACACCGGCACGTTGCGCGGCGACCTGCTCGCCACCTTCTGCGCGAGCGGCGGCCTCACCGACGACCACCAGGTCGCCGTCCTCGGCTCGGTGATCACCGCGATCACCCGCGACGAGGAGTTCGCCGCGGCCTTCCGCCGCGACGTCATCGAACCCAAGCAGGTCCTCACGAGGGCGATCTTCGAGCGGGCCCAGGCCCGCGGGGAGATCGGCCCCGACGTCGACGTCGACGTCCTCACCCCCGTCCTGCCCGGGATCGTCCTGCACCGGACCTTCGTGATGGGCGAGGTGCCGACCGCCGCCCTGGTCACCGAGGTCGTCGACCAGATCGTCCTGCCGGCGGCGCGCCGTCGCGCGGACCCCCAGCAGCCCACCCTCCTGACCGCACCGAAAGGCACCTCATGACCGACGTCGTCACCACCGACGAGACCAGCCCGGAGCCGGGGACGAGCCCGGAGGGCGGCCAGCGCCACCTCGGCTGGGCTCTCATGCTCATCTCGATCGCCCAGCTGATGGTCGTCCTGGACGCCACCATCACCAACATCGCCCTGCCCTACATCGGCCTGGACCTCGGCGTGGACCAGGCGAACCTGTCGTGGATCGTCACCGGGTACGCCCTGGCCTTCGGCGGTCTGCTGCTGCTCGGCGGGCGCCTCGGTGACCTCTACGGACGTCGCCGCGTCTTCGCCATCGGCCTGACCGTCTTCGCGGTGGCCTCCCTCTTCGGCGGTCTCGCCCAGAACGAGGCGATGCTGCTGACCTCGCGTGGCCTGCAGGGACTCGGGGCCGCCCTGGCCTCACCCGCCGCCCTGGCGCTGATCACCACGACCTTCCCCGCCGGCCCGGCGCGCAACCGCGCGTTCGCCGTCTACGCCGCCATGTCGGGGGCCGGCGCCGCCGTCGGGCTGATCCTCGGTGGTTGGCTGACCGGGCTCGACAGCATCGCCGGCATCGCCATGTCCGGGTGGCGCCTGACCTTCCTCATCAACGTGCCGATCGGCCTCGCCGCCGCCGCCCTGGCCCCGCGCCTGCTGCGGGAGTCGGAGGCCAACGACGGGCGTCTCGACGTCCCCGGTGCCATCACCGGCACCCTCGGCCTCTTCGGTGTCGTCTTCGGGCTCACCCGCGCCGGTGAGCAGCAGTACGGCTGGGGCGACCCGTGGACGCTCGCCAGCCTCGCTGCCGGAGTCGTGCTGCTCGCGACCTTCGTCGTCGTGGAGACCCGGGTCGCGCACCCGCTCCTGCCCCTGAGGATCTTCGCCAACGGCGCCCGGGCGGCCAGCCTCACCGCCATGATGCTCGCCCCTGCGGCGATGTTCGCGATGTTCTACTTCCTGAGCCTGTTCATCCAGCAGGTCATGGGCTACTCCTCGCTGCGCGCCGGTTTCGCCTTCCTGCCCTTCTCCTTCGGCATCGTGATCGGCGCCGCGCTGTCCTCGAACCTGGTCAACCGCATCGACCCGCGGTTCCTGGCCGGCACCGGGACCCTGCTGGCCGCGCTGTCGCTGTTCATGTTCTCGCGCATCGAGGTCGACGCCTCCGTCTCGCAGACCGTCGGTGCGCTCACCTCGGGCGGCCTCATCGGCGGCGACGTCAACTACTGGGGCTCGATCATGCCGTGGATCGTCGTCATGTCGATCGGGATGGGCCTCACCTTCGTCCCGCTGACGCTGACGGCCGTGCACCACGTCCGTTCGGACGACTCCGGCATCGCCTCCGGCGTGCTGAACACCATGCAGCAGGTCGGCGGCGCCCTGGGCCTGGCAACGCTGAGCACCGTGTCCCTGCACTTCATCAACGACCGCGCCGCCGTGGTCAGCGGTGGCCTGGTGAAGGGACTCACCGCAGCCGGGATCGAGCCGGGCGCCACGGTCCCCGGCACCGCCACGAGCTACCTGCAGGCAGCCGTCTTCCAGGCGACCTTCACCGAGGGCGCGGTCCACGCGTTCCTCATCGGCGCGGTGATGATGCTCGTCGCCTCCGGCGTGGTGTGGACCTTCCTGTCGGTCCGGCACGAGGAGCTGGCCACCGACGGGCCCGAGCCCGTCCACGTCGGCTGACCCGCAGTTTCACCGGTTCACCGGTGAAACTGCCGCTTCTGCACCGCAGCATCGCCGCAGAAGCGCTCGGATGGGTGCAGAACTTCGAGGCGCCGCGGCGCCACGGCGCCTTGGGGCCAGGTCAGAGGCCGGAGCCGTCGTGCAGCCGCAGGAACTCCAGGTGGCGCTCGTACTGGTCGAGGACGTCGTCGATCAGCTGGGTCGGGGTGTACCCCATCACGTCGTAGTCCTGGCCCCCGTCACGCAGGTGCACCTCGAGGCGCGAGTAGCGCTCGTCGCCGCGGGGTGCCCACCCGCCGTAGGCGGGGATCGGTACCTCGCAGTGCTGGACCTGGTAGACGAACGGCAGCTCGGCGCCGACGTCGGCGCGGAGCACGATCGCGGGCCGACCGCGCTCGTCGACGATGCTGGCCACCTCGGTCCCGAGGCCCTGGGAGGCCAGCTCGGCGGAGACGTCCTCGAGCGCGGGCGTGACCACCGAGGCCAGGTAGGCCTCCGCCTTGGCCCGGTCGGGGAAGGCCATCGCGCGGCGCATGCGCGCCTGCCACGGCACGTTCGGCTTGGTGGGGTCCGGGCCGATGCTGCGACCCGAGAGCGCGCCGGGCAGGGCACCCTTGCGGCTGTCTGCCATCTGCGCCTCGACGGTGAGCGCCTTGTAGAGCCCCCACATCACCGCGAGCATCACGAACGCGAACGGCAGCCCGACGATGATCGTCGCGTACTGCAGCGCGAAGATGTTGCCGGCCGCGAGGATGGCCAGGGTGAGCGCGCCGGTCGCGACCGCCCAGAAGATCCGCAGCGCCGGACGGCCGTCGCTCTCGGCGGTCGGCAGGCGCGAGGAGAGGTTGGCCATCACCAGGGCGCCGGAGTCGGCGGAGGTGACGTAGAACAGCAGGCCGACCACGATCGCGAGCGTCGCCACCACCGGGAACCAGGGGTACTCCTGGAGGAGCGCCCACAGTCCCTGGTCGGGGCCGGTCGCCTCCTCGACCACCGACTGGAACGACGCGTTGCCGCTGCGCAGCTCGTCGATCGCGGCGTTGCCGAAGATCGAGACCCACATGACGATGTAGCTGAACGGGATGAGCAGGGTCCCGAGGACGAACTGCCGGATGGTGCGCCCCCGCGAGATCCGGGCCAGGAAGAGCCCGACGAAGGCGGCCCAGGCGATCCACCAGGCCCAGAAGAAGAGGGTCCACAGTCCCATCCACGCGGAGTTGTCCTCGAAGGGGAACGTCTGCATCGTCATCTCGGGGAAGAGCCGCACGTAGTCGCCGACGTTGAGCACGGTCGCGTTGAGCAGCTGAGCGGTGCGGCCCGTGACGAGGATGAAGACCACGAGCAGGATGGCGAGCAGCACGTTGACCTGCGAGACCAGCTTGATCCCCTTCTCGACCCCGGTCGTGGCCGAGACCGTCGCGATCACCACCGCCAGCACCACGAGGGCCATCTGCGCGGCGAGCCCCTGGGGAACGCCGAAGACGATGTTGAGCCCCACGTTGAGGCTCACGACCCCGATGCCCAGGGACGTCGCGACCCCGAAGATGGTACCGAGCACGGCGGCCGTGTCGGTGACGTGACCGATCGGGCCGTCCACCTTCTTGCCGATCAGCGGGTAGAGCGCCGAGCGCACCGCTAGCGGCAGGTTCATCCGGTAGGCGAAGTAGGCCAGCGCCATGCCCATCAGGCAGTACATCCCCCAGCCGGACAGCCCGTAGTGGAACAGCGTCCAGGCCGTCGCCTCCCGGGCGGCGGTCACGGTGCCGCCCTCGATGGAGGGCGGGCTGAGGTACTGCGTGGCCGGCTCGTAGACGGAGTAGAAGATCAGGTCCGTGCCGATGCCCGCCGCGAAGAGCATCGCCGCCCAGGCGCCGGTGGAGAACTCGGGGCGTGAGTGCTCCGGCCCGAGCCGCACCGACCCGAACCGGGAGAACCCGAGATAGATCACGAAGACCAGCACGCTGGTGGTCAGCGCGATGTAGTACCACCCGAACCACGTCGAGACGAACCCGACGACGCTCTCCAGGGTCGCGAAGGCGTGGTCGGGGAAGAAGACGCACCACACCGTGATCGCGAGCGTCGATGGCGGCCGAGGAGAAGAAGACGGGCCGGTTGAGGGCGGCCACGAGCGGTCGGCCGGGATCCGACGACGCCGGTGTGGCGGGACGGGAGTCGAGATCAGTCATCGGTGGAGCTCCTTCTCGAACCAGCGGGAACCTCAGACGGAGGCATGGACCGTGCCCGGCGCCGCGTCGTTGCGCGGGTCGCCGTGGGGGTAGAGGGACATGCCGGTGCCATGGCGGAACCAGGGCGCGGCGTCGGGCGCCAGAGGGGTGTTCCCCGCGATCAGGTCGGCGGCCTTCTCGGCGAGCATCATGACGGGTGCGTAGATGTTGCCGTTGGTGATGTAGGGCATCACCGACGCGTCGACGACACGGAGGCCCTCGACCCCGTGGACGCGCATCGACGCCGGGTCGACGACGGCGTCCTCGGCGGTGCCCATCTTGGCCGTGCAGGACGGGTGCAGCGCGGTCTCGGCGTCCCGGGCCACCCAGTCGAGGATCTCCTGGTCGGTGCTGACGCCTGCGCCCGGCGAGATCTCGCCGGCCGAGAACGGGGCGAAGGCCGGCTGCTCGAGGATCTCGCGGGCCGCGCGGACCATCTCGATCCACTCGCGTCGGTCGCTCTCGGTCGAGAGGTAGTTGAACTGCAGCGCCGGGTGCTCGTAGGGGTCGGTGCTCCGGATCTTCAGCGTGCCCCGCACGTCGGAGTACATCGGACCGATGTGCACCTGGTAGCCGTGCTCGGCGGCCGGCTGCGAGCCGTCGTAGCGGATCGCGATCGGCAGGAAGTGGAACATCAGGTTGGGGTAGGCGACCCGGTCGTTGCTGCGGGTGAAACCGCCGGCCTCGAAGTGGTTCGACGCCCCCACCCCGCGTCGAGCGAAGAGCCACTCGGCCCCGATGCGCGGCTTGTGCCGGTGCTTGAGCCAGGGCGCGATGGAGACCGGCTGCTTGGCCGCGTGCTGGATGTACACCTCGAGGTGGTCCTGCAGGTTGGCGCCGACGCCGGGCAGGTCCGCGATCACGTCGATGTCGAGGCCCTTGAGCAGCTCGGGATCGCCGATGCCGGTGAGCTGGAGCAGCTGGGGCGAGCTGATCGCGCCCCCGCAGAGGATGACCTCCCCGGCCTCGACGGTGGCCTTGAGGTGGTTGCGCCGCGTTCCGCGGGTGTAGTGGACCCCGGTGATCCGAGGACCTCCGGCCTCCCGCTTGACCTGCAGCCCCGTCACCATCGACAACGTGTGGACGGTCAGGTTGGGCCGCTTCATCACGGGGTGCAGGTAGGCCTGGCTGGCCGAGAGCCGTCGGCCGCGCGAGACGTTGCGGTCGAACTTCGCGAACCCCTCCTGGCGATAGCCGTTGACGTCGTCGGTGAGCGGGTGACCGGCCTGCTGGACGGCCTCGAAGAACGCACCGAAGAGGGGGCTGCTGGCCGGTCCCCGTTCGAGGACCAGCGGCCCGGCACCCCCGCGCCAGGCGTCCGCGCCGGCCGTGGTGGTCTCCATCCGCTTGAAGTAGGGCAGGCAGTGGGCGTAGTCCCAGGCCTCCATGCCGGCGTCGGCGCCCCAGCGCTCGTAGTCGAGGGGGTTGCCGCGCTGGAAGATCATCCCGTTGATGCTCGAGGAGCCCCCGAGCACCTTGCCGCGCGCGTGGTAGACCTTCCGGCCGCCCATGTGGGCCTCCGGCTCGGAGAGGTACTTCCAGTCGTAGAACCGGTTCCCGATGGGGTACGGCAGCGCTGCGGGCATGTGGATGAACGGGTCGAGCTTGGTGTCGGTCCGGCCGGCCTCGAGGACCAGCACGGAGGTCCCGGGGTCGGCCGAGAGCCGGTTGCCCAGGGCCGAGCCGGCCGAGCCGCCGCCGACGATGACGTAGTCGTAGCGCTTGCTCATGCGTGGTCCTCGCTGTGGTCGGCGGCGGCGTCTCGGAACCAGCCCTGGGGGGCGGGCCGGGTGTTGTGCCAGACGTGCTTGGTCTCGCGGTACTCGGCGAGGCCGGCCAGGCCGAGCTCGCGCCCGACCCCGCTCTGCTTGTAGCCGCCCCACTCGGCCTGGGGCACGTAGGGGTGGTAGTCGTTGATCCAGATCGTGCCGTGGCGCAGCCGGGCCGCGACCCGCTCGGCGCGGCCCCCGTCGCGGGTCCACACCGCGCCCGCGAGGCCGTAGACCGTGTCGTTGGCCAGCGAGACCGCGGCCTCCTCGAGGCCGTCCCCGTCGGCGCCGGTGAAGGTCTCGACCGTCAGCACCGGGCCGAAGGACTCGTCCTGGACGCAGCTCATGTCGGCCGCGCAGCCGTCGAGCACGGTCGGGGGGTAGAACCAGCCGTGGGCGTAGGCCTCCCCCTCCGGCCGGTACCCGCCGGTGCGCAGCACGGCTCCCTCCGCGACGCCGGCGGCGACGTACGCCTCGACCTTGGCGCGGTGCGCCTCGCTGATCAGGGGACCCGTCTCGGCAGCCTCGTCGAACGGACCGCCGAGCTGGATCTGGGCGGCGCGTCGGACCAGCTCGTCGACGAACTCGTCGTGGATCGAGTCCTCGACGAGCAGCCGGGCACCCGCCGAGCAGACCTGACCGGAGTCGAGGAACACCGCGGTCAGAGCCATGTCGAGGGCGGCCTCGCGATCGGCGTCGGCGAAGACGATGTTGGGGTTCTTGCCCCCCAGCTCGAGGGCGATCTTCTTGACCGTCGGCGCCGCGGCGGCCATGATCCGCCGGCCGGTGACCAGTCCGCCGGTGAAGGAGACCAGGTCGACCTCGGGCGCCTCGGTGAGGGTGGGTCCGACCCGGTCCCCCGCTCCGAGCACGAGGTTGGCGACCCCGTCGGGCAGGCCGGCGTCGCTGAGCGCGCCCATCAGCCAGATCGCCGTCGAGGGCGTCAGCTCGCTCGGCTTGAGCACGAAGGTGCAGCCCGCCGCCAGGGCCGGGGCGACCTTCCAGGAGGTCTGGAGGAGCGGGAAGTTCCACGGGGTGATGAGGCTGCACACCCCCACGGGCTCGTGGACGACGCGGCTGACCACGTCGGGCATCCCGGTGTCGACGACTCGGCCGGCGTCGGCCTGCGCGAGGCCGGCGTAGTGCCGGAAGACGCCGACGATGTCGTCGACGTCGATGCGGGACTCCACCAGCCGCTTGCCGGTGTCGAGCGACTCCAGTCGCGCGACCTCCTCCTTGTCGGCCACCAGGCGGTCGGCGACGCGGTGCAGCAGGGCCGCTCGCTCCGGTGAGGGCGTGCTCGGCCAGGGGCCGTTGTCGAAGGCGTCACGGGCCGCGTGGACGGCGGCGAGGGCGTCCTCGGCAGCGCCCTCCGAGACCTCGGCGACCACCTGGGTGGTGTCGGCCGGGCAGCGGATCTCGCGGGTCCTGCCGTCGGCGGCGTCTCGCCAACGGCCGGCGATGAAGAGCTCGGGCACGGGTCTCCTGGTCGGCTCGGGGGCATGGTGCACAGGTGCAGCAGGCCGATCCTGCCACCCCGGACAGCCGTCCGACAGGGGCCGGTGCCGCCGTGGGCTCGGCCAGTGGGCCTACCCGCCCGCGTCCTCGCCCGTCCAGATCGCGAGGTCCTCCGCCGCGGCGACGGTGCCCGGATCGGTGGTCGGACCTAGGCGTGGGTCCTGCAGAAGACGCTCGAGGTCGGTGACGCCGACGAGGAGGTCCTGCTTGCGGGGGTCGCCCCGGATGATGGGGCCGGCGTAGATCGCCACGAGGTCGGCGTCCGGACGCTGCAGGGTGACCACGACGATGCCCGGGTCCTCCTCGGGCTCCAGCTCGTCCCAGCGGACCATGAGGGTCCCGGTCGCGACCTCGCGGAGCACGCAGCCGTCGTCGTCGGTCGCATAGCCCCGGCAGGTGACCTGCTCCCCCGGAGGCTCGACCAGCACCCGCAGGAGGTCCTGGTCGGGGCCGTGGAGGAGCTCCGCCCCGACGCTCCCGGCGGGCTGGCCAGCGCCCGGGTCGACCACGCTCGCAGAGGTGGCGCCCTCCGGCAGGTCGTCGACGGCGATCGCGGCCACCGCGCGAGCGGTGATCGCCACGGCGTCCGGGTCGCCCGGCACGCCGGGACCGGTGGCGTCCCCGCACCCGGCGAGCACCAGAGCAGCAGCGCAGACCACCGCTCGAGCGGTGCGGGTGGACGGCACGGGCGCCTCCTCGGCGGGTGTGAGGCGAGTGTCGCACCGCGACCGGCGGCGCTCCGTCGCGAGGCCGTGAGGGCGCTGCGTGGGTCGCCGTCCTAGGTTGGGGCCATGGACTACAGGAGCCTCGGAAGCACCGGCATGATGGTCAGCCCCCTGTGCCTCGGCGCGATGATGTTCGGGCAGTGGGGGGAGCCGGACCACGACGTCTCGGTCGGGATCATCCACCGAGCGCTCGAGGAGGGCTTCAACTTCATCGACACCGCCGACATCTACTCCCGTGGTGAGTCGGAGGAGATCGTCGGGAAGGCGCTGAAGAGCCGGCGCGACGACGTCGTCCTGGCCACGAAGTTCCACGGCCCGATGGATGTCGACATGGGCCAGGTCGGGGACCCGCTCAAGCGCGGGAACTCGCGCCGCTGGATCGTCCAGGAGGTCGAGAACAGCCTGCGGCGGCTGCAGACCGACTGGATCGACCTCTACCAGGTCCACCGCCCCGAGCGGGAGACCGACGTCGAGGAGACCCTTTCGGCCCTGACCGACCTGCAGCGCGACGGCAAGATCCGGGCCTTCGGCTGCTCGACGTTCCCGGCGCACGCGGTGGTGGAGTCCCAATGGATCTCCCAGCGGCGCGGGCTGGGTCGCTTCGTGACCGAGCAGCCGCCGTACTCGCTGCTGGTGCGCGGGGTCGAGGCCGACCTGCTGCCGGTCGCCGAGCGCTACGACATGGGCGTGATCCCGTGGAGCCCGCTGGCCGGCGGCTGGCTGACCGGCCGGTTCCGCAAGGGACAGGACCTGCCGCAGACGCACCGTTCCTCGATGCGCTCAAGCCAGTACGACCTGTCCGTCCCGGCCAACCAGGCCAAGCTCGACGCGGTGGAGGACCTGGCCCTGCTGGCCGAGGAGACCGGCGTGACGCTGGTGCACCTCGCCCTCGCCTTCGTGATGCAGCACCCCGGCGTCACCTCGCCGATCGTGGGCCCGCGCACGATGGAGCAGCTGGAGACCCAGCTCGGCGCCGTCGACGTCGTGCTGACCCCTGACGTCCTGGACCGCATCGACGAGATCGTGACGCCCGGCGTCAACCTGTCGGCCGACGACGCCGGCTACCTGCCGCCGTCGCTCCAGGACCCGTTCCTGCGTCGGCGCCGCACGGCGTAGGGCCCGCGGCTCCTGTGCCCACCCTCGCCACGGTGCTGCTGATCGACGCTCGCGGCTGGTTACTCCTCCAGGAGCGCGACGAGCACGCACCGGTCGCGCCGAATTGTTGGGGCCTGGTCGGTGGACACGTCGAGCCCGGCGAGTCCCCACAGGAGGCCGCGTACCGCGAGCTCGCCGAGGAGACCGGCGTCTCCTGGACCACGGGGCTGGAGCTGTGGCGACGCGAGCACTGGCGCTACCCCGGCGCGGTCGCGGCGAACGACTACCACCATTGGGCCGGACGAGCCGACCTGGACGACGGCGACATCGTGCTCGGCGAGGGTCGACAGATCGTCTTCGTCGCCCCGGCCGACGTCGACGGCCTTGCTCTCGGCGGGTCGGCGCGACACGTGGTGCCGCGCTTCCTGACGTCCTCGACCTACCGACGCTTGGCTACAGCAGAGACCTAGTTCCTTCGATCGAACGTTTACTCGATTGTTACCTGTCATGGTGTGGATAACCCCCTCTGAGCAGCAGGTACTGTCGGCGCACGGTGCGAGAATGAGTCCATGGCCACCACCACCGACACCGGGACCGAGCACCCCCTGCTCGCCGGGGTCCGCGCACTACGCGCCCAGGTCGCCGAGCTCTCGGCCCGCCCGGCGTTCGCGTTGGACCCCGAAGCCGCCCGGGCCGCCCTGGTCCAGGCCACCGGCTCTGGTGGCGCAGGTCGCGGAGCTGGAGCTGAAGCTGGCCACCCACGCCGACACCGTCGGTGTCGGTGAGGAGTCCGGGGCGACCTCGACCGGTGTGTGGTGGGCGCTGGCGACCAGGCAGACCCGGGGTGGCTGCCGCGGGCAAGGTCCGCCTCGCCCTCGCCCTGGACGGGCCCCGGTGCGCTGACCCGGGAGGCGTTGGCGGCCGGTGCAATCAACCTGGACCAGGCCCGGGTCATCGTGGCAGCGATCGAGG
This sequence comes from uncultured Actinomycetota bacterium, assembly GCA_963822495.1. GTDB lineage: Bacteria > Actinomycetota > Actinomycetes > Propionibacteriales > Nocardioidaceae > Nocardioides. Next base: position 598,295 of record CAWGHQ010000006.1, read on the forward strand.
ACCTCCCCACCGACCTCGACCCCACCCTGATCCGCAAGGCCGAACAAGTGCTCCTGGCTGAGGCCGCGATCCACGACGCGAAAGCGCTGCGGGTCCTGGGCGAGCACGTCCTCACGGTGATCGCCCCGCAGGTCGGTGAGGAACGCGAACGGAAGAACCTCGAGAGGGCCGAGGCGCTCGCGGCGCAGAAGCGTCGCCTCACCATGACCCCCGACGGCCACGGTTCGGTCTATGGGCGGTTCACGCTGCCCGAGGCCCAGGCCGAGATGCTCACCAAGGCCCTGCAGGCGATCGCCGCACCGAAGCACCGCCACGCCGTCGACGGGCCCGGGTCCTACACCCCGGGTCGGCCTACCCCGCAACGCCTGGGTGAGGCGTTCGCGGAGCTCCTCGAGACCCTCCCCGCCCACGCCCTGCCCAAAGCCGGGCGGACCAGCGCGACCATCGTGGTCACCATCACCCTGGAGAACCTCCTGTCCGGGCTCGGGCACGCGGTCCTGGACACCGGTGGGCGCATCAGCGCCACCCAGGCCCGACGCCTGGCCTGCGAAGCCAGGATCATCCCCGCCGTCCTGGGCGGCAAAGGCGAGGTCCTCGACGTCGGCCGCGCCTCCCGGTTCCACACCGGCGGCATCCGCACCGCCCTGGACATCCGCGACAAAGGCTGCACCGCGACGGGTTGTGACTGGCCACCCTCGATGTGCCACGCCCACCACGACCACCCCTGGTCGCTGGGCGGAACCACCAACCTCGCCGATGGTCGCCTGTTGTGTCCCCACCACCACGCCCGAGCCCACGACCCCGCCTACGCGGCCACCATCACCGCCGACAACAAGGTCGTCTTCCACCACCGCACCTAAACCACCCGGGCCCGCTGCGCTCGCTTCTCTGTCATCGTGCGCCCTCGGCTACCGCGCGGTGCGGTCCGCGCAGACCTAGCCCACCAGGACTGGGGTGGCGGTGACGACGTCGATGGCGACGGGCTCCCCCGCGACGGTTACCGAACCCGGCACCGGCCCCCAGGTCCCACCCCCGACGCGGAAGTCTGCGACGTAGGTGGTGTCGACACTGGCAGCGACCTCACCGCGGCTGGCGTACTCGTGCGTGACGTCCAGGTTCGGGTACGGCGCCCCAGGCCCCGTGGTGCTCATTGACTCGCCGTCGCCGAAGGTCCAGTCGAAGCGCGCCGCGCTGATCCGAAGATCGACCTGCCGGCCCAGCAGGGTCACCGTGCGCGTGAAGTCTTCGCGGGAGGTGAAGAAGTTGGTCTTGAAGTTCACCAGGGTCCGGCCGTTCGGCGGCTCCACGCTCAGCTCGGAGCCCGGCAGTGACACCCTGCGCAGGGCTGCCGCCACCATGCCCGTGGTGACGCGCGGGATCCGCGGCTGTGACACAGCGACCGGCACCATCGGTAGGACGCCTGGCGGCGCAGGGGCAGGTACGGCCTCCGGCATGGCGCAGAAGTCCGATGTGTTAGCGCCCAGGGAAGCCGGCACGGACCGGCACTCCCATGGGAGTGCCATGGGGGGAGGTGCTTCGTAGGCGACCGGTGCCGGCGCGTCCCCGTCATCGCTTGGCGCTGTGTAGATGGGCGGGGCGTCAGGCGGGCGCTGCCGAGGTGTCCGTGACCGTGCAGTACAAACCTCGACGGTCACGGATGACAGGGCCAATGTCGTCATTACCGTCGTTGTCTCCCGGTGACACGTCGCACCGAGTGCGCTTGCGCGCGGGGTTCCGAGCGCCGTGTTGAGCAGCACTGCCACGGCGGTCAGCGCGTAGAAGACGAATGGACTCGATGCGCCACTGATGTCCCCCTTCCGAAGTTCGAAGAAGGCCTCATCTTTCCGCCTGGGGAAGGTGAACGGCGTCGCACCCTCGACTTGCGATGGTGCTGCCCCCGGGCATGAGCAATAACCCTGGCGACGACCGGCGCTCCGTCGCTAGAACGCTCATCATCAACCCGGACGTTTGAGACCTTCCAACCCGGTAGATGTCGATGACACCTCCAGCGCTGACGATGTCCTCGATTCCGGCGACAAACTCCTCGCAACGCCGGCGCAGTCCGCTGTTTGAAGACTCCTCCATGGCGAGGTGTCACCGTCCTGCAGGGCGGCGTTCCTTGCGTCCACCCAGGCGCGCACGGTCTGCTCAGGCGTCAGCGCTTCGGGTTTCGGGGTCGAGCTGGGCGAGCCGGTGGGGTCGGTGGTGGGGCTGGTGCTCGGGGAGTCCGAAGGCGGCTGGAAGCGCGGCTCCGGGTCGCCCTGGCAGGCCGGCGCCACGAGCAGCACCGCAGTGATGGCGGCGTACGTCAGTGGTCGTCTCATCTCCGGTCCCTCCGAGATCCTCACGCCAGACCGGGGCGCTCTCGCAGGCTAACCCGATCCGAGGGTCTCGGTGAACCCGTCCGGACGACCCTGTGGAGAACTTTGCGGGGCCGCTCAGCCCGCGATGTTGCGCGCGGCGGTCATCGACAGGCGGAGGGCTTCGCGGGCCCACTGCGGCGAGGCTCCGGCGAGTCCGCAGGCGGGGCCGAGCACGAAGGACCCGTCGACGGCGCCGGGGTCGACGCCCAGCATCTCCAGCCAGCGCTCGACACGCGCGGTGACGGCGTCCTCGGTGGGCCAGGCTCCGGGGTCCGTGGCGGGCACGACACCGAGGCACACGCTCTCCCCGGCTTCCAGCGCCTCCCCCAGGACGTCGTGGTCTGCTGCGGTGAGCTGGTCGAGGTCCACCGAAAGCCCCCGGGCGCCGGCTCCGCGCAGCAGGCCGAGCGGTGTCCCAGGGGCGCAGGAGTGCACCCAGGGCTCGCCGCCGGCGGCCTCGACGGCGGCCAGCACCCAGCCCAGGGTCTCGGAGACCTCGGGGAGGTCGACGCTGCGGTGCGTGCGAAGCCCGGAGGCCGTCCGCACCCGTCCGGCCAGGACGGTCGGCAGCGACGGCTCGTCGACCTGCACCACGAGCCGTTCGACGCCGGGGAGGCGGCGGCGCACGTCGCGGACGTGGTCACCGAGCCCCTCGGCGAGGGCCTGGGCCAGCTCACGGCGTGCGCCGTGGTCGCCGAGCACCGCGTCCGCGCGGGGCCGTTCCACGGTGGAGGCCAGCGTCCAGGGGCCACAGACCTGGACCTTCGCGGCCCCGGTGAGGCCTTGGGCGCGCTCCTCGAGCGCGTCGAGGTCCTGGGCCAGCAGGCTGCGCGCCCGGCGATGATCGACGCCGGCGCCGCCGAGCGAGCCGGTCAGCCGCCACCCGGCCGGCTGGAGGTCCGCGCCGAGCTCGGCGACCACGGCCAGAGCGCGACCGGTCATCGCCGCGGCGACACCGCGGCCGGGGACCTCGGGCAGGAAGGGGATCCCGAACCCGTCCGAGGCCTCGCCGAGCAGGCCGAGCGAGAGGCGCAGCGCCTCGTCGTAGGCGGCCTGGTCGTCACCGGGCATCGAGCCGACGCCGGTGGCGTGGGTGGTCATGCCGACCGCGTCCGGGTGGAGTCGATCACGGCGCTGCCGACCACGCGCGTGCCGTCGTAGAAGACGGCCGTCTGGCCCGGTGCGACACCCAGGGCCGGCTCGAGCAGCTCGACGTCGACCCGGTCGCCCGCGACCCGGACCACGGCCGGCAGCTGGCCACCGTGGGCCCGCAGCTGGGCGGTGCCCCGCAGCAGGTGGGGTGCGGCGCCGCACCACCGCGGTGCCGAGCAGGTCAGTGCGTCGATGGTGAGGCGCTCGCGCGGGCCGACGGTCACGGTGGCCGGAGACCGGCTCGATGTCGAGCACGAACCGCGGTCGTCCGTCGGGGGCCGGCCGACCGATCCGCAGTCCCTTGCGCTGCCCGACGGTGTAGGCGTAGGTGCCCTCGTGCTGACCGAGCACCTCGCCGGTGGCGTCGTCGACGATGTCTCCCCCGTGGTTGGGAGCGCGGTCACCGAGCTTCTCGCGCAGCCACCCGGCGTTGTCGCCGTCGGCGATGAAGCAGATGTCGTGGGAGTCGGGCTTGTCGGCGACCAGGAGCCCGCGCCGCGCGGCCTCGGCGCGTACCTCCGGCTTGGGGGTGTCGCCGAGGGGGAACAGCGAGTGCGCGAGCTGGCGCTGGTCGAGGACGCCGAGCACGTAGGACTGGTCCTTGCCGTCGTCGACCGCGCGGTGCAGCTCGACCCCGCCGTCGGGAGCGTCACGAAGCCGCGCGTAGTGACCGGTCGCGACCGCGTCGAAGCCGAGGCCGAGGGCCCGGTCGAGCACGGCGGTGAACTTGATCTTCTCGTTGCACCGCAGGCAGGGGTTGGGGGTGCGGCCGGCGGCGTAGGTGTCCATGAAGTCCTCGACGACGTCCTCGTGGAAGCGCTCGCTGAGGTCCCAGACGTAGAACGGGATGCCCAGGACGTCGGCCGCGCGGCGGGCGTCGTTGGCGTCCTCGATCGTGCAGCACCCACGCGCCCCGGAGCGGTAGGACGCGGGGTTGCGGGACAGGGCGAGGTGGACGCCGGTCACCGCGTGCCCGGCCTCGACGGCCCGGGCGGCGGCGACGGCGGAGTCGACCCCTCCGGACATGGCCGCGACGACCGCGAGCGGTGGTGCCGTGGAGGGCGCGCTCATCGGCTGGCCGCCCGGGCCCGCTCCACGACCGGCCCGATCGCTGCCAGCACGGCGTCGATGTCGGATCGGTCGTGGTGCGACCCAAGGAGAAGCGCAGCGAGCTGCGCGCGGTCGTCTCGTCGCGCCCCATCGCCAGGAGCACGTGCGAGGGCTGCGGGACGCCGGCAGAGCACGCCGACCCGGTCGAGCACTCGATGCCGCGCGCGTCGAGCAGCATCAGCAGGGAGTCGCCCTCGCAGCCGGGGAAGGACAGGTGGGCGATGCCGGGCAGCCGCGTGCCGGTGCGGCCGAGCCCCGGCTCACCGATTGCCGCCTCCCCGATCGCCGGGCCGTTGAGGACGGCGTCCGGCACCACCCGGCGGACCCCCGTCCACGAGCCGGTCGCGCAGCGCCGAGACACGTTCTGCGTGCTCGGCCTGGTGCTTGGTCGCGAGCTCGACGGCGGTGGCCAGCGCGGCGATCGCCGGCGGGTCGAGGGTGCCGCTGCGGACGTCGCGCTCCTGGCCGCCGCCGTGCACCAGCGGGGTGACCGCCAGCTCGCGGCGCACCAGCAGGGCGCCCACGCCGTAGGGACCGCCGACCTTGTGCCCGCTCAGGCTCAGGGCGTCGACGCCGCTGGCGGCGAAGCCGACCGGCACGGTGCCGACGGCCTGGACGGCGTCGGTGTGGACCGGGACGCCGTGCTCGGCGGCCAGCGCGACGACCTCGTCGATCGGCTGGAGGGTGCCGACCTCGTTGTTGCCCCACATCACCGAGATGGCGGCGACCGATCCGGGGTCACGGGCGAGGGCCTCGCGCAGCGCCTCGACCTCGAGGCGGCCGTCGTGGTCGACACCGAGCACCTCGACGTCGACCCCCTCGGCCGTGGCCAACCAGTCGAGGGGGTCCAGCACGGCGTGGTGCTCGATCGCGGTCGAGAGCACCCGGTTGCGGCGCGGGTCCTCGCCGCGACGTGCCCACAGGAGGCCCTTGAGGGACAGGTTGTCGGACTCCGTGCCGCCCGAGGTGAAGACGACCTCGCCGGGCCGGCAGTCCAGTGCCTGCGCGATCGACTCGCGCGACTCCTCGACCACGCGCCGGGCGCGGCGCCCGGAGGCGTGCAGCGAGCTGGCGTTGCCGAGGTCGCGCAACCGTGCCACCAGCGTCTCGACCGCCGCGTCGACCATGGGAGTGGTCGCGGCGTGGTCGAGGTAGACGGTCGCGTCGGGACGCGGACTGGGCTCGGACATCGCACCGGCCAGCCTACGGCGCTCGGGCCGGCACCGCTCACGCGGCGGGGGCGAGCGTGCCGAGCAGGGCCAGGTGGTCGGTGTCGGGGACCTCGATGCGGTCGGTGGAGACCACGGCCCAGCCCGGTGCGAGGAGGAGGTGGTCGATGGGCGCCGTGGGCGGCAGCAGCCCGAGCAGCGGGTAGAGCCCGTTGGCCGGCCAGGTGGGTTGGAGCCCCGCGTTGGAGAGCTCGGCGGCGTCCCGCAGGCCGGCGTCGACGAGCGCGCGCAGCGGCGCGTGGTCGAGCGTGGCGTTGAGGTCGCCGACCAGCAGGTCCGGGTCGTCGCGCTCCACCGCCCCCAGCAGGGCCGCGTGGTCGGAGCGCCAGTCGTCCGGGTCCAGCGGAGCCGCCGGGTGGGCGGCGAGGAGGGTGAGGTCTGCGGTGCGCACGACCAGGTTGGTGAACGTCGTGCCGGGGACCTCCTCGACCAACCGGACCGGCTGGTTCGAGAACACCATGGTGCCGGTGTTGGTCTCGGGGGCGCCGGGCTCCCCCGCGAAGTGCGGCAGCAGGTCGCTCAGACCGGCGTCGCGCATCTGGCGCAGGACGTCGGTGGTGACCTCGCTGACCACCAGCACGTCGACGTCGCGGGCCGCCACCTCCCGCACCAGGGCGTCGCCGTCGCCGCGCCCGAAGAACAGGTTGGAGCTGAGCACGGTGACCGACGCCCCCGAGGAGGCGGCGCGCTCATCGCCGCTGACCAGGGGCGCGACCCAGGACGCGTGCAGGACCAGCGCCGCCGCCACCAGGAGGACCGGCACGACCCAGAGGACCCGGCGCTCGGAGCGCAGCAGCGCCGTGACCAGCAGCACGAGGAGCAGCGTGTAGGGCACGAGCGCGAAGGGGACGAACGCGGCGAGCTGGATGCCCCGCTCGGAGCGGGGGTCGCTCAGCCGGGACCCGGTGAGCGCGGCGGCCGGGACCATCAGGACCAGGACGGCGAGCCAGAAGAGGACCGCACGCGGACGCATGCCACGAACCTAGCCAGGGCGCCCTGAGGATCAGAGCAGCACGAGGTCGTCGCGGTGCACGACCTCACGCCCGTAGGCCGCCCCGAGCTCGCGCGCCAGCTCGGGGGTGGAGCGTCCGAGCAGGGCCGGCAGGTCGGCGGCGTCGAAGGCGACCAGGCCGCGCGCCACCAGCCGGCCGTCGGTCGCGGTGAGGTCGACCGGGTCGCCGGCCACGAAGGAGCCCTCGACCGCGGTGATGCCGGCGGCGAGCAGCGAGGTGTTCCGCTCGACGACCGCGCGCACGGCGCCGGGGTCGAGGACCAGGCTGCCCTGCGGCTCGGTGGCGTGCGCCAGCCAGAGCAGCCGGGTGGGGCGACGCGGTCCGGTGGCCCGGAAGAGGGTGCCGGTGTCGGCGCCGGCCAGCGCCGCCCCTGCGTGCTCCGCGGCGGTCAGCACCACCGGGATCCCGGCCCCGGTGGCGATCAGGGCGGCGTCGACCTTGGTGAGCATCCCCCCGGTGCCGACGCCCGCCGCTCCGGGTCGGCCCAGGCGCACTCCCTCGAGCGCGGCGGCGGACTCCACCAGCGGGACCCGCACCGAGCCCGGCTCGGAGGGCGGCCCGTCGTGGAGACCGTCGACGTCGGAGAGCAGCACCAGCAGGTCGGCGTGGACCAGGTGCGCGACCAGGGCCGCCAGACGGTCGTTGTCACCGAAGCGGATCTCGCTGGTGGCGACCGTGTCGTTCTCGTTCACGATCGGCAGCACGCCGAGCTCGAGCAGCGTCGCGAGGGTCTGGTGGGCGTTGCGGTAGTGGGAGCGCCGGATCACGTCGTCGGCGGTCAGCAGCACCTGGCCGGCGGTGAGACCGTGGCGGGCGAGCTCCTCGGTGTAGCGGTGCACGAGGAGGCCCTGGCCGACCGATGCCGCGGCCTGCTGGGACGGCAGCGCCGTCGGACGCCGGCGCAACCCGAGCGGGGCCAGGCCGGCAGCGATCGCTCCCGAGGAGACCAGGACGACCTCGACCCCGGCCTGCCGGGTCGAGGCGAGCACGTCGACGAGCGCGCGGACCCGGGTGGGGTCGATCCCGCCGGTCGCCGTGGTCAGCGAGGACGAACCGACCTTGACCACGACCCGGCGGGCGGTGGTCACCTCCGGCCTCATGGGGCGTCGGGGTCCTGCTGCCGGTCCGGGTCGTCGTCCGAGCCGATCTCGTAGGCCTCCGGGCCGGCGTGGTCGAAGCGGCGGGCCACGTCGGCGCGGGTCTCGCCCTCGGCGCGGGCACCCATCGCGTCGTCGATCGCCTGACGACGGCGGGCGGCGGGACGCGACTCCTCGAAGCGGTTGTCCTCCCCGCGCCGACCGAGGATCTCGCCACCGGAGTCCAGGCCGGGCTTGAAGTCGAAGACGACGGCGTCCTGGGGGTCGCCGATCAGCACCGCCTCGCCCTCGACCGCGCCGAGCTCGAGCAGCCTGGTCTCGACGCCGAGGCGGTTGAGGCGGTCGGCGAGGAAGCCGACGGCCTCGTCGTTGCTGAAGTCGGTCTGGCGCACCCAGCGCTCGGGCTTGACCCCGCGGACCCGCCAGCCGGCGCCGGTCTTGCGCACCGAGAACGTCTCCTCGCCGGCCGCCGGCGGGCGCAGGACGATCCGCTCGACGACCGCGCTCTCGCGCTCGGCGCGGGCCGCGATCACGATCTCGGCCATCGCGAAGCCGAGCTCCCGCAGTCCCTCACCGGACGCGGCCGAGATCGGGAAGACCCGGAGACCCCGGGCCTGCAGGTCCTCGAGCACCATCTCGCCGATCTCGCGACCGTCGGGCACGTCGATCTTGTTCAGCGCGACCAGGCGGGGTCGCTCCTCGAGGCCGCCGTAGCGGGACAGCTCGCGCTCGATGACGTCGAGGTCGTCGAGCGGGGCGCGGCCCGGTTCGATGGTGGCGGTGTCGATGACGTGGACCAGGGCCGCGCAGCGCTCGACGTGGCGCAGGAAGTCGTGGCCCAGGCCGCGACCCTCGCTGGCACCCTCGATCAGCCCCGGCACGTCGGCCACGGTGAACGTGGTCTCGCCGGCCGTCACGACCCCGAGGTTGGGCACCAGGGTGGTGAAGGGGTAGTCCGCGATGGCGGGCCGGGCGCGTGAGATCGCCGCGACCAGGCTGGACTTCCCGGCGCTGGGGAACCCGACCAGGCCGACGTCGGCGACCACCTTGAGCTCGAGGACGACCTCGAGCTCGTCGCCGGGCTCACCGAGCAGCGCGAAGCCGGGCGCCTTGCGCTTGGAGGAGGCGAGGGCCGCGTTGCCCAGCCCGCCGCGACCGCCCTGGGCGACCACCAGCTCGGCACCCGGGCCGAGGAGGTCGGCGACCGGGGTCCCGTCGGCCCGGGTGACCACCGTGCCCTGCGGCACGGAGAGCACGAGGTCGCCGCCGTGGGCTCCGTTGCGGTGGGCGCCGGCGCCCTGGCCGCCGTTCTCGGCTCGGCGCTTGGGGCTGTGGTGGTAGTCCACCAGCGTGGTCACGTCGGGGTCGACCCGCAGGATGATCGAGCCGCCGGGACCGCCGTTGCCGCCGTCGGGGCCACCGAGGGGCTTGAACTTCTCGCGGTGCACCGAGGCCACCCCGTTGCCGCCGCGTCCGGCGCTGACGAAGAGTCGCACCCGGTCGACGAAGCTCGGGACTGCCATGACGGGTTCCTCTCGAAATCGACACGAAGGCACCCCCGCTCAGGAGCGCCTTCGAGGACCGGCCCTCAGCAGGCCGGGGACGGGGCCGCAGCCCCTAGGGGTCCCGGGGCGGGACCCCGGGAGTCACTCGCCGGGAACGACGTTGACGACCTTGCGGCCGCGACGCCGACCGAACTCCACCGCACCGGGAACCAGCGCGAACAGCGTGTCGTCGCCACCGCGTCCCACGCCGTTGCCGGGGTGGAAGTGGGTGCCGCGCTGGCGGACGATGATCTCGCCGGCGTTGACGACCTGACCGCCGAAGCGCTTGACGCCCAGACGCTGGGAGTTGGAGTCCCGACCGTTCTTGGTCGAGGCTGCACCCTTCTTGTGTGCCATGAGTTGTTGTCCTCTGCTGTGCGGGTCTGGCGGGTACGGGACGACCGGGGCCCGGCCGAAGGGGCTCAGACGGTGATGTCGGTGACCTTGACCTGGGTGTACTTCTGGCGGTGACCCTGGCGCTTCTTGTAGCCGGTCTTGTTCTTGTACTTCTGGATGACGATCTTGGGACCCTTGGTGGCCCCGAGGACCTCCACGGTCACCGACGACGCGTCGAGACCCGTGGAGGTCACGCTCTCGCCGTCGACGACCAGCACGACCGGGAGGGTCACGGAACCGCCGACGGCGGTCGTGACCTTGTCGATCTCGATGACGTCGCCCACGGCGACCTTCTGCTGGGTGGCGCCAGCGCGCACGATCGCGTACACCGCGGTCTCCTTCGTCGGTCTCACTTCACGTCAGGTCTGCGGCACGCCGGGCACGCCCGCCCCGCGTGGAGCGGGAGGGGGACGTCCGATGCCATGCAGGGGCGGCGCACCGGGGGTGCACCGACGTTCCATCCTACGGACCTCGCCGCCCTGCAGCAATTCGTCACCTCTCCGGCCGCTACTGCGGCGCGAACGGGTCGACGTCGGGCTCGCTCGTGGTGACCTTCGCCGGACGGCGCCCGCGGGTCCGGGTGACCACCCGGGGGGCCGTGGTGGCGGCCTCCTGCCCCACGGCCGGCTCTACGTCCGGCTGGGCGTCCTGGCTGGGCGACCTCGGCGGCCGGCTGGCTCACCACGATCGGCACCACCTCGGCAGAGCCGGCAGGCTCGCCCGCCGGCCGGCTCGAGGACCGGCGTCGGCTGCGGGTCACCACCCGGGGCGCCGCCGGCTCGACGGACTCGGCGGGCTCCGTGGGCTCGGCGGGCTCAGTGGGCCCGACGGGCTCGGCCGGAGTCGGCTCCGGCGCATCGGCCGGCGGGGTCTCCCCCGGGGACACGGCAGGATCCGTGACGACCGGCGCGGCCGGAGCCTCGTCGGGAGCCTCGGCCGGGGCATCCACCGGCGGCTCCCTCGGCCCGGTCGGCCCGGGCCATGGCGGCCACGTCCGCGGGGCTGGGGGCCCTGCTCGACGAGCGCGCCTCGGTGCGTCCGTTGCGCTCGGACTTCTCGTCCTGGTCGCCACCCCGACCGCCACGACCCCGTCGGCCTCCACCACCGCGGCGGGACTCGTCGTCCCCGCCCCGCTTGGGCTCGACCGGCTGGTCCTGCAGCACGAGTCCACGGCCCTGGCAGTGCTCGCAGGTGTGGCTGAAGGCCTCGAGCAGCCCGGTGCCGATGCGCTTGCGCGTCATCTGCACCAGGCCGAGCGAGGTGACCTCGGCGACCTGGTGACGGGTGCGGTCGCGGCCCAGGCACTCCACGAGGCGACGCAGGACCAGGTCCCGGTTGGCCTCGAGCACCATGTCGATGAAGTCGACCACGATGATGCCGCCGATGTCGCGCAGCCGCAGCTGCCGGACGATCTCCTCGGCGGCCTCGAGGTTGTTCTTGGTCACCGTCTCCTCCAGGTTGCCCCCGGAGCCGGTGAACTTGCCGGTGTTGACGTCGACCACGGTCATCGCCTCGGTGCGGTCGATGACCAGCGAGCCACCGGAGGGCAGCCAGACCTTGCGGTCGAGGGCCTTGGCGATCTGCTCGTCGACGCGGTAGGTCGTGAAGAGATCGACCCCGCTGCGGTCGTGCTCGAGACGCTCCTCGAGGTCCGGGGCGACCTGCGCGACGTAGTTCTGGATGGTCTCCCAGACCTCCTCGCCCTGGATGACGAGCTTCGCGAAGTCCTCGGTGAACAAGTCACGCACGACCTTGAGGGTCAGGTCGGGCTCGCCGTAGAGCATCTGCGGCGAGTTGCCCTTGGCGACCTTGGCCTCGATGTCGGCCCAGCGCGCCGTGAGGCGCTCGACGTCGCGCGTGAGCTCGTCCTCGCTGGCGCCCTCGGCGGCCGTGCGCACGATCACGCCGGCACTGTCGGGGACGATCTCCTTGAGCAGCGACTTCAACCGGGTCCGCTCGGTGTCGGCGAGCTTGCGGGAGATGCCGTTGGTGGTGCCGTCCGGGACGAGCACGAGGAAGCGGCCGGCCAGGCTGACCTGGCTGGTCAGGCGTGCGCCCTTGGTGCCGACCGGGTCCTTGCTGACCTGGACGAGCACGGTCTGGCCCGAGGAGAGGACCGACTCGATCTTGCGGGGCGATCCCTCCTTGTGACCCAGCGCCTGCCAGTTGACCTCGCCGGCGTAGAGGACGGCGTTGCGTCCCTTGCCGATGTCGATGAAGGCCGCCTCCATGGAGGGCAGCACGTTCTGGACGCGGCCGAGGTAGACGTTGCCGATCAAGGAGGTCTGCGACTCGCGTGCGACGTAGTGCTCGACCAGCACCTTGTCCTCGAGGACGCCGATCTGGGTCAGCTCGCCGCGCTGGCGGATCACCATCGTGCGGTCGACGGACTCGCGGCGAGCCAGGAACTCGGCCTCGCTGACGATGGGCGCGCGCCGGCGTCCGGCCTCGCGACCTTCGCGACGGCGCTGCTTCTTGGCCTCCAGCCGCGTGGAGCCGGCCACGGCGGTGATCTCGTCCTCGGCGTTGCGGGTCTTGCGAACCCGGGTCACGGTGTTGTCGGGGTCCTCGCCCGACCCGTTGCCCGAGTCGCCTTCGCGACGGCGCCGGCGCCGGCGGCGCGAGGAGCCGCTGCCCTGACCGGAGCCGTCGGCGGTGTCGCCGTCGTCGCCGCCGCCCCGTCGCCTGAGTCGCCTGAGTCGTCCGCGCCGGCCTCGGGGTCGGCGTCGGCGGAGCCGTTCGAACCGCGGCCACGCCCACGACCGCCGCGGGGGCGCTCGTCCGCATCGTCGTCGGGGGCCTGCTCGCCCTGCTGGCGTCCGCCGCCCTGCTGACGCCCGCCACCCTGCTGACGCGCACCCTGGTCCTTGCGGGTGTCGTCGTCGGGGGACTCGCCCTCGCCCGGGTCGTCGCTGTCCGACGAGCCGCCTCCGCCGCCGGACTTACGACGGCGGCGACCACCCCGGCGACGGCGGCGGCGGGCGTTGCCGCCCTCCCCGCCCTGCTCGGAGTTCGCCCTCGTCGTCGCTGTCGTCGTCGCTGTCGTCCTGGCTGGCTTCCCGGCTGGCGTCCCGGCTCTCGACGCTGTCGTCCTGGCTGGTCGGCGCCTCGGCAGCCTCGTCCAGCATCGCCTCGACGGCGGCCGGAGTGCCCTCGTCGGCGGTCTCGGCCGGCGCCTCGACGACGACTCCTCGTCCTCGGCGCCCAGGGCCGCCGGCTCCGGGGCGGCGATCTTCTTGGTGGTGCGCTTGCGGGCGCGCTTGACCGGCGCCGAGGTGTCAGGCACCTGGAAGAGCGGTGCGGTCGAGGCCACCGGGGACTGCGTGACGACCGGCTCGCCGGCCTGCTCGACGGCCGGCTGAACGACGGGCTCGACGACGGGCTCGACGACCGGCTCGGGCGCATCGGCGGACGGGGCGGCCTTCTTGGCGGCTCGTTTCGCCGGCGCCTTCTTGGCCGCCGTCTTCTTGGCGGTGGTCTTCTTCGCGGCGCTCTTCCTCGCCGGCGGGGCAGCGCCCTCGGCAGCGCCCTCGACAGCGTCCTCGGCGGGGTCCTCGACCGGCAGTGCGCTGTCGGCGGCGGCGGCCGCCTCGGCCGGCACCGGCTCGGTGGCGCTCTCCGCCGGGGTCGGCGGCGGGGTCGTCGCCTTCGCGGGGGTCTTGCGGGTGCGGGAGGACCGGGTCGTCCTGCTCACCGTCGGCGCCGGCGGGTCGATCGGGGCATCCTCGGTCTGGGGCGGGGTGGGGACCTGCTCGTCGTCAGCCATGTGCTGCTCCTTGGCCCCGGCGCCTGCGCGCTCGTGGGCTGGTCGGACGCCGCGACCCGGTCGTGCGGGTGGGGGTCGAGGCGCAAAGTCATCCGGTGGCGGCGACACCCTCCGCGCTGCGTCGTTGGATGCGGCGTACGCCTGCCGCGGTCGCCGGGCTGGAGGTGGTCACTGTCACTGGCCACCGGCCGCGTCGCGGTCTGGCGACGACCCGCACCCACCGTGCCGACCCCACGGGGAGACCGGCGAGAACGTCGTCGGATCGATTCGTGACGGTTGCCCGTCGTTCCTCGACCGGGGTCAGTCTCGCACACCGCGGCGGACCCGGCTGCACCTCAGGTGAGCGAGGTCTCACCGGCGCGTCGCGCGGGATCACTCGGTGAGGGGGTCGCCGACCTCGAGCGTCTGCGGGTCCAGGGGGCCCTGGGCCAGCCGGGTCAGGAGCACCTGACCGGTCGGCGGCAGCCCGGCCGCGGCCCGCAGACCGGTCAGGACGTCGTCGGGCCGCACGGAGGGGACGCCGTGGCGCAGCACGACCTCGAGCCTCGCCCCCGCCGCTGGGGAGCCGGCGGAATCTGGGGCCACGGGGGCGGCGACGGTCAGCGAGAGCACCGCGGCCCGGCAGTCGAAGCTGCGCAGCCCCTTCTTGGTCATCCGTTCGACGGTGACCGAGTCGAGCGCCTCGAAGGCGGTCACGGCCCGCTCGGCCTCGGCGTGGGGAAGGTCGGTGTCGATCAGCCACCGGCTGGCCTCCAGCAGGTCGGCGAGGGCGCCCTGGCGGGCGGTGGCGAGGTCGACGACCTCGACCACGTCGAGCCCGGTGGGCAGGGAGTCGACGAGGCTCTGGAGCACGTGGCCGGGCTCGAGGACCTCGGCGAGGCCGATCTCGAGGTACTCGGCCTCGCTGGCCGAGCCGGTCGGGGCGGCGCCGGCGTAGGAGATGCGGGGGTGGGGGTTGAAGCCCGACGAGTAGGCCATCGGCACCTGCGCGCGGGCCAGTGCCCGCTCGAAGGCCCGGCTGAAGTCGCGGTGGCTGGTGAACCGCAGCCGCCCCCGCTTGGCGTAGCGGATCCGCAGGCGCTGGACCGGCGGGGCCTGCTGCTCGGGCTGGTCGCGGCTCACCGCTCGACCTCCGCCGCGCGGTCCGGGGAGGGTGGCAGCGTGCTCGGGTCGAGGTGTTCGCGGGCTGTCTTCATCGCCGCTGAAGGGTAGACGGTGCCGACCCGCTCCCCCGCCAGCCAGTCGCTGAGCCGCTCGGCCTCGAGGGCCAGCGCGCGCCGACCCTCGTCCGAGACGTCGCGCAGCACCTCGGGCACCACGGCGCCGTCCGGGTCCTGCACCCAGCAGCCCACCACCCGGCCGTCCCACCAGGCGGTGGTGCCCGCGTTGCCGTTGCGGTCGAAGATCTGCGGCGCGAGGTCACCGAGGTAGAAGCCCCGCTCCTTCCAACCCATCACGGTCGGGTCCAGCACCGGCAGCAGCGCGGCCCAGGGCGCGCCCGGTTCCTCGACCTCGAGGTCGTCGGCGCCCACCCAGGCGCTGCGTCCGTCGGCCAGCGCCACCTCGACCGCCCCGACGTCGGCCAGGGCGCAGGTCACGGCGGCCTTGGTCGACCCGAGCCACCAGGCGAGGTCCTCGACCGTGCCGGGCCCGAAGGAGCGCAGCCAGCGCGCGACCAGCTCTGCGTAGCCCGCTCGCGACGACGCGGGCTCCGGCACCTCGCCGAGCCAGTCCGCGGTGAGGGTCCAGCGGGGCCGCGAGACCCGCCAGTGGCTGGTGTTGAGCCCCCGCACGACGTCGCCGGTGACCGCGAGGTGGGTCAGCACCCGGCCGTGGTTCCACGACGAGCCTGCCGAGACCGTCACCGGCCTCGCGAGCTCGGGCAGCAGGGGGCGGACCTCGCTGGCCACCGCGCCCTCGGCGCGCTCGCCGAGGAAGGCCAGGACCCGGCGACGGGCGTCGGCCAGCCAGGCCTCCCCGCTGTCGCCGAGCCCGGCCAGGACTGCGTCCTTGGCGATGCGCCGGCCCTCGAAGAGGGCCGTCCGGGCCGCCGCGCTCCCCCAGGCGGCCGGCAGCAGGTCACGGGGGAAGACGAACAGGGTGCGCCGCATCGCCAGCTGCTTGACCAGGCTGCGGTCGGCGTACAGCGCACGGTCGACGTCGGCGCGCGTGAGCCCGTCCACCCGCGCGAGGAGCGAGAGGTAGACCGTGGCCGGCTCGGTGGAGTGCAGGACGGTGACGGCGCGGGTCGCCGCCTCGGGCGTGGCCACCCGGGACCACGGCGCGACCGCGTGGCGGCGCGCGAGGCGGTCGCGGCGCTCGTCGTCGGTGACCTGCCGCACCGTCGCCCGCCCGTCCATGGCCCGTATCCTGCCCGTTGACGCCGACACCGGCCGGGTGCCGGCCGGGAGGAGGACGACCGATGCCCCGCTGGCGGTCGGGCGCACTGGTGGCCCTGCTCGTCGTCTCGGGCGTCCTCGTCCTCGTTCTGCTCGGCCTGCTCGTCGTGCAGGGTCGGCCCGTCGTGCAGGGATCAGGCGACGGCGATCCTGCGTCGAGCACCCCGGAGCCCCGCCCGCCGAGCGACGCCCCGACCGGGGCCACCCCGCGTCCGGGCGGCACCCTGGCGCCGTGCCCCGACGGAGCCCGCTCCTGGCTGACCGTGCTCTCGTTCAACATCCACGGCGGCGTCGGGCCCGGCGGCTACGACCTGGCCCAGGTCGCGGCCGAGATCGAGGCCTGGGACCCCGACGTCGCGCTCCTGCAGGAGGTGCACCGCTTCCGTGCCGAGTCCGGCCTCGACGACCAGCCGGCCGTCCTCGAGCAGCTCACCGGGATGCGGGCCGTGTTCGGGGCCAACTTCACCGAGCCCGCCGAGGCCGCCGGCTTCCCCCGGCGCCAGTCCGGCACCGCCGTCCTGAGCGACCTGCCGGTCGTGGGGCACCGCAACACCCTGCTGCCCAACCGGCCCGGCAAGCAGCAGCGTGGTCTCCTGCGGGTGACCGTGCGCCTCGACGGTCGCGAGGTGGACCTCTACGGCACGCACCTCGACCACACCCGCGGCACCATCCGCCTCGTGCAGGCTCGTGGCATCCGTCGGGTCCTGGAGCGTCGGGACCCGACCGGGGCCCGACCGTTCGTGCTGGGTGGCGACTTCAACACCGAGCCCGACTCCCTGGCGATGGACGTCGTGCGTGGTTACGCCGTGGACCCGTGGCCGCGGGTCGGCCAGGGAGAGGGCGACACGGTGCTGCCGCGCGAGCCGCGCCGCCGCATCGACTACGTCCTGCACGGCCCGGGCTGGACCGGGGTGGACGCCGAGACCCTGCTCTCCCAGGTCTCCGACCACCGCGCCCTGCGGACCACGCTGGAGCTCGAGCCAGACTGTTAGGTCAGGCTGTCTGAGCCAGACTGCTGAGACTCAGAGGACCGCGAGCGGCAGCAACCGCCGTCCGGTGGGACCGATCTGGATCTCGGTGCCCATCTCGGGGCACACGCCGCAGTCGTAGCAGGGGGTCCACCGACAGTCCTCGACCTCGCCGCCGCGACCCTCGGGGTCCTCGGCAGCGGCCAGGGAGTCCTCCCAGTCGGCCCACAGCCAGTCCTTGTCGAGACCCGAGTCGAGGTGGTCCCACGCGAGGACCTCGTCCTGGTCGCGCTCGCGGGTGGTGTACCAGTCCAGGTCGACGCCGGTGCCGGCCAGGGCGGTCGCGGCCGCCTCGTACCAGCGGTCGTAGGAGAAGTGCTCGCTCCAACCGTCGAAGCGGCCCCCGTCGCGCCAGACCTGCTCGATCACGGCGCCCACGCGACGGTCGCCCCGTGAGAGCAGGCCCTCGACGATGCCGGGCTTCCCGTCGTGGTAGCGGAAGCCGATCGCGCGCGCGAACTTGCGGTCGGCCCGGACGTTCTCCCGCAGCTTGCGCAGCCGCTCGTCGGTGGTCTCGTGGTCGAGCTGGGCGGCCCACTGGAAGGGCGTGTGCGGCTTCGGCACGAAGCCGCCGATGGAGACCGTGCAGCGGATGTCGTTGCGCCCCGAGGCCTCGCGGCCCGTGGCGATGACCCGCTTGGCCAGCTCGGCGATCTGGAGGACGTCGTCGTCGGTCTCGGTCGGCAGACCGCACATGAAGTACAGCTTCACCTGGCGCCAGCCGTGGGAGTAGGCCGTCGCGACCGTGCGGATCAGGTCGTCCTCGGTGACCATCTTGTTGATCACCCGGCGCATCCGCTCCGAGCCCCCCTCGGGGGCGAACGTCAGCCCCGAGCGCCGACCGTTGCGGGAGAACTCGTTGGCGAGGGTGACGTTGAAGGCGTCGACGCGGGTGCTCGGCAGCGAGAGCGAGACGTTGGAGCCCTCGTAGCGGTCGGCCAGGTCGGCGGCGACCTCGCCGATCTCGGTGTGGTCGGCCGAGGAGAGGGAGAGCAGGCCGACCTCGTCGAAGCCCGACGCCTTGACCCCCTGGTCGACCATCGCCCCGATGGTCTCGATGGAGCGCTCCCGCACGGGCCGCGTGATCATGCCGGCCTGGCAGAAGCGGCAGCCCCGCGTGCAGCCACGGAAGATCTCGACCGAGAAGCGCTCGTGGACGGTCTCGGCCAGCGGCACCAGCGGCTTGGCCGGGTAGGGCCAGGCGTCGAGGTCCATCAGGGTGTGCTTGGAGACGCGGAACGGGATGCCCGGCTTGTTGGGCACGACGGCCTCGATCGTGGCGTCCTCGGCGTAGGCCACGTCGTAGAAGCGGGGGACGTAGACGGTGCCGCCGACGGCCAGGCGGCGCAGCAGCTCGACCCGGCCACCGGGACGGCCCTCGCTCTTCCACTCCCGCAGCACGTCGGAGATCGCCAGCACGGCCTGCTCGCCGTCACCGAGCACGGCGGCGTCGATGAAGTCGGCGACCGGCTCGGGGTTGAAGGCCGCGTGGCCGCCGGCCAGCACGATCGGCTCGTCGTCGCCGCGGTCGACCGCGTGCAGGGCGATCCCCGCGAGGTCGAGCGCGTTGAGCAGGTTGGTGTAGCCGAGCTCGGTGGCGAAGCTGACCCCGAGCACGTCGAAGTCGCGCACCGGGCGGTGGCCGTCGACGGTGAACTGCGGGATCCGCTCCTCGCGCATCACGGCCTCCATGTCGGGCCACACCGCGTAGGTGCGCTCGGCGAGGATCCACTCGCGCTCGTTGAGGACCTCGTAGAGGATCTGGACGCCCTGGTTGGGCAGGCCCACCTCGTAGGCGTCGGGGTACATCAGGGCCCACCGCACCGTCGGGTCGTCGGCCGGCGCGCAGTCCCAGTCCTTGACGGTCGAGTTGAGCTCGCCGCCGACGTACTGGATGGGCTTGGAGACCGACGAGAGGAGCGGCTCGAGCCGGGGGAAGACGGACGCGGTCATGCAGCAACCTCACCGAGGGTTGGCGGGCGGGCGGGAAGAGCCCAGCCTACGACCGCGAGGTCAGCCGCGGACGAGGACCCGGTTGGGCGGGCGCAGGCGGGCCTGGGGGCCGGAGGCGGTCCGCAGGTGGATGTTCTGCAACAGCCCCACGGCGAGCATGCCGGCGAACATCGAGCTGCCGCCGTAGGAGACGAACGGCAGCGGGACACCGGTGACCGGCATGATGCCCAGGCACATGCCGATGTTCTGGAAGGCCTGGAAGCCGAACCAGCAGGCGATGCCGGCCGCGGCGATGCGTCCGAAGAGGTCGTCGGCCTCGGCCGCGATCGACAGGGCCCGCCACAGGATCACCACGAGCAGCACGATGACCAGGCCGGCCCCCGCGAGGCCGAGCTCCTCCCCGGCGACGGTGAAGACGAAGTCGGTGTGCTGCTCGGGCACGAAGCCCGAGCGGGTCTGGGAGCCGTCGAAGAGCCCCTGACCCAGGAGCCCCCCGTTGCCGACCGCGATGCGCGCCTGCTCCACGTTGTAGCCGGCGCCCTGCGGGTCGAGGTCGGGGTTGGTGAAGGCGAGGAAGCGGTCGACCTGGTAGTCGGCCAGGAAGCCCGAGGCCACCGCGGCCAGCGCCGCGGTCACCCCGCCGCCGGCCAGGAGGGCCAGCCAGCGGCGCGGCGCTCCCGAGACGGCCAGCACGCCGAAGACCGTCGCGGTGAGCACCAGCATGGTCCCGAGGTCCGGCTGGGCGAGGATGAGCACGGCGGGGACCCCGGCCACGGCCAGCATCAGCGACACGTCGACCAGCCCGACCCGGGCCCGCCACCGACCCTCGGTGCGCTCGGCGACCACGAGGGCCATGCCGATCACCACCGCGAGCTTGGCGAACTCCGAGGGCTGGACGGAGGCCCCGCCGAGCATCAGCCAGGACCGCGAGCCGTTGATGGTGGTCCCCATCACCAGGACCAGGGCGAGCCCGACCACGGAGGCGAGGTAGACCACCGGGGCCACGATGCGCACCCAGCGGTGGTTGCTCACGCTCACCACGCTCAGCAGCACCAGGCCGACCGCGACGTTGACCACCTGCCGGGTGGCGTAGGCCGCACCGTCCCCGCCGGCGACCGGGTCGCCGGTCGCGGACCACACCAGCAGGCAGCCCAGGACCGACAGCGCGAGCACGGAGCCGAGCAGCACCCAGTCGAGGCCGGGCACCCGCAGCGTGGAGGCCGACGAGGGGTGGAGCGGTCGGACGGTCATCGGTCCTCCTGGCGGGCCGGCGGGACGATCGAGCCGTCGCGGGCGAAGGTCGGCAGCGCCGCCGGCGGCGTCACGCCGGGGATCGCGGCCCTGGAGGCGTCGACGTCGAGCCCGTCGATGCCGTAGAGCGACTCCCAGATCTTGCGCACGAAGGGGCCCGAGGTGCCCGAGCCGGTGCCGCCCTGGCTGACCATCATCACCACGACGTAGTCGCGGGAGTAGGAGGCAACCCACGAGGTCGACTGCTTGCCGTAGACCTCCGCCGAGCCGGTCTTCGAGCGGATCGGCACCTGGTCCAGGGGGAAGCCGATCATCCGCCAGGCCATGGTGCCCTGCCGGGTCACGCTCTGCAGCGCGGTGTCGATGTAGTCGAGCGTGTCCTGCGGGACGTCGACGGTGCCGCTGACCTTGGGAGCGATCCGCTTCAGCACGGTCCCGTCGGAGGCGACGACCGCCTTGGCCACCCGGGGCTCGTAGAGGGTGCCGCCGTTGGCCAGCGCCCCGTAGGCCCGGGCCAGCTGGAGCGGGGTGACGATCGTGTCGCCCTGGCCGATCGCGAAGTTGACGGCGTCGCCGGCCCGGTAGGCGTAGCCCTCGACGCAGAACTCCTTGGCGAAGAGGTAGACGAAGTCGCTGGTCTCGGCGTCCTGCGGCGCGTCGGCGACGCCGCAGTAGTAGCCCTTCATCTGCTCGTAGTAGGCCAGCTTCCACTTCCGGTCCGCGATCCGGCCCGAGGCCTCGCCGGGGATGTCGATGCCGGTCTCCGAGCCGAAGCCGAAGGCCTTGGCCTCCTCCACCAGGGGGTCGGGGGCGTCGACGTCGTCGACGTCGGAGCCGAGCCGCTGCCAGTAGTCGTAGCCGATGCGGTAGAAGAAGGTGTTGCAGGAGACCTCGAGGGCCTTGTCGAAGCCGATGTAGCCGTAGGCGTCGGACTCGTAGTTGGCGAAGGTCCGGTTGCCCACGGTGAAGCCCGAGGAGCACTCCAGGCGGGTGTCGGTGGTGTAGCCGTGGGTGAGGGCACCGGCGGTCATGAACGGCTTCCAGGTGGAGCCGGGAGCGAACTGGCCCTGGGTGGCGCGGCCCAGCAGCGGCGTGCCGGCCTCGGCGGAGTACAGGTGCGCGAGCTCGGCGTCGGTGATGCCGCCCACCCAGACCGAGGGGTCGTAGGTCGGCTGGCTGGCCATGGCCACGACCCGGCCGGTGTCGGCCTCGAGCACGACGGCCGCACCGGAGTCGGCGACGTAGGGCCGGTGGGTGACCGGGTCGACGGTGCCGCGCGCGGTCGAGATCGCCTCGGACAGCTGACGCTCCACGACGCCCTGGACCTTGGCGTCGATCGAGGTCACCAGGGTGTCGCCGGGCTGGCTGGCGACCTCGGCGTCGTCGCCGAGCACCCGTCCCATGGAGTCGACCGCGACGCTGCGGTAGCCCGGCATGCCGCGCAGCCAGGTGTCGTACTGCTTCTCGACCCCGGCGCGACCCACGACCGAGGCACCGTTGACCGAGCGGTCCCCGGAGTCGGTGGCGGCGTCGAGCTCGTCCTCGGTGACCGGGGAGAGGTAGCCGAGCAGGTGGGCGGCGTTGACGCCGAAGGGCTTCGGGTAGGAGCGCACGCTCTGCTGGTCGACGATCACCGAGGGGAAGTCCTCGGGCTGCTCGAGGATGCGCAGGGCGACGCCCTGGTCGACGTCCTCGGCGACCGGCACCGGCTGGTAGGGCGAGCCGTTCCAGCAGTGGTCGGCCACGCTGCCGCGCTCACCGCAGGTGACCAGCTGGGCCGGGAGTCGCGAGGGCCGGACGTCGAGCTCGGTGGCGAGCCTCTCGAGGAGCAGGTCGCGCTGGTGGTCGGCCAGCTTGTCGATCACGGTGCGGTCGACCGAGACCACCCAGGAGCGCCGGTTGGCCACCAGCGGGCGTCCCTGGTCGTCGACGATCAGGCCCCGCTGGGGCTGGGTGACGATCTCGCGCACCGACTGGGCGGCCGCCCGGGCGGTGTACTCGTCGCCGGAGACCACCTGGAGGTAGTAGAGCCGCACGAACAGCGTGGCGAAGAGGGAGAAGACCAGAGCCTGCACCACCACGAGCCGGAGCCGGCTGCGGCGGGCCGGGCTCACCTCTGCCACGCGGCCACCCGGGTCGGCTCGAGGCGGCGGAACAGGGCCATCAGCGGCGGCAGCACGAACGGGGTGAGCAGCACGTCGAGCAGCAGCGCCGCGCCGATGACGCCGAGGACGTCGGCGACCGAGGAGACGGGGTCGCCCAGGAAGGTCCCCGACAGCGCGAAGACGGTGGTGCCGACCAGCGAGCAGGCCGCCACGGTGCCGACGACGGCCCCGGCACTGGTCCGGGTCTCGCGGTTGACCTGACCGGCCACGAAGCCGACCACCACGAGGGCCAGGGCCCACCGCCCGGCGACGGTGGCCGACGGCGGCGCCAGGTCGATCAGCAGGCCCGCCACGAAGCCGAGCACCATGGCGAAGGAGGCGTCGCGGACCAGGCCGGCGGCCACGACGACGAGGAGGACGAGGTTGGGCACGATCCCGTGCCAGGAGACGTGGGAGAGGACCGAGAGCTGCAGGAGGGCGGCCACGAAGACGGCGGCCAGGGCAAGCGGGATCCGCACCAGGCTCATCGCACGCTCCCGTCGGCCTCGACCACGCCCCGGTCGCTGGGCGTGCCCGAGGGCACGACCACGCCGACGACGTCGAGCGCACCGAAGTCGACGAACGGCTCGATCACCGCGCGCTGCGAGGACTCGCGCAGGCTGGCGTAGACGGCGGTGACCCGGCCGATCGGGATGCCCGAGGAGTACGGTGCGCCGTCCTGGCTGCCCCAGGTCACGACGGTGTCGTCCTTGGCGGGCACCTCGGCCTCGTCGACCAGCTCGAGGTCGAGCATGCCGTCGTCACCGATGTCGCCACGACCGCGCAGGAAGCCCATCTCCATGCTCTCGCCCACGCGGGCTCCCACGGTGGAACCGGGATCGGAGACCAGCAGCACGGTGGCGGTGGTGCGGGTGACCCGCAGGATGCGGCCCACGAGTCCGTCGTCGCTGACCACGGTCATGTCGGGGCCGAGGCCCGAGGACGAGCCGGCGTCGATCGTGACGGTGCTGCTGAAGGACTGGGAGGGGCCGTAGCCCACGACCCGCGCCGGGACGAGGGCGTAGCCCAGGGACCGGGCGGCGGTGGTCAACCCCTCCAGCTCGGCCAGCCGGTTGCGGTCGTAGCCCGAGGTGTGGGCCTCGGCGCGCAGCTGGGCGTTCTCGGACTCCAGCGCCGTCAGGTCCGCCGAGAGCGACTCGCGCGAGCGGAACCACCCGGGCAGGGACTGGACCGGGCGCATCGCCGTGGCCGCGGCGACCTCGGCCGGACCGAAGACCTCTCCGACCGCCCGACGGGCCGGCTCGAGCGGTGAGGCCTCGCCGCCCTGGACGTCGAGGATCATCAGGGTCGCGCACGCCATCGTCAGGGCCACGACCAGCGCCCGGGGGGGTCGACCGCCCGAGGAGAGCGGGTCGGAGCCCCAGCGCCGCGAGCCGGAGGATCCCGAGCGGCGGGCGCGCGCACGTGGGTCGAGCGCCATCAGCGACGCCTCGAGTCCGAGACCAGCACCTGGTGCAGCGCCTCGAACTCCTCCACGCACCGACCCGCGCCCATGGCGACCGAGGTCAGCGGATCCTCGGCGACGTGCACGGGCATGCCGGTCTCGTGACGCAGCCGCTCGTCGAGACCACGCAGGAGCGCGCCGCCGCCGGTCAGCACGATCCCCCGGTCCATGATGTCGCCGGCCAGCTCGGGCGGGGTCTGGTCGAGCGTGGCCCGGACGGCGTCGACGATGTCGTGCAGCGGCTCCTCGAGGGCCTGGCGGATCTCGGCGCTGGAGACGGTGACCGTGCGCGGCAGGCCGGTGACCATGTCGCGGCCGCGGATCTCGGCCTCGGGCTCGCTCGACATCGGGAAGGCCGAGCCGAGGGTCATCTTGACCTCCTCGGCCGTGCGCTCCCCCAGCATCAGGGAGTACTCCTTCTTCATCCACGACACGATGGCGGCGTCGAGGTCGTCCCCGGCCGTGCGGATCGACAGCGAGGTGACGATGCCGCCGAGGCTGATGACGGCGACCTCGGTGGTGCCGCCGCCGACGTCGACGACCATGTTGCCGGTGGCGCGGTGCACGGGCAGCCCGGCGCCGATCGCGGCGGCCATCGGCTCCTCGATGATGTAGACCCGGCGCGCGCCGGCCTGGTACCCGGCCTCCTTGACCGCGCGCTGCTCGACCGCGGTGACGCCGCTGGGCACGCAGATGACCATCCGGGGCTTGGCGAAGTACCGGCGGCGGTGCACGCGGTGGATGAAGTAGCGCAGCATCTGCTCGGTCGCCTCGAAGTCGGCGATGACGCCGTCCTTGAGGGGCCGGATCGCGGAGATGTTGTCGGGGGTTCGCCCGATCATCCGCTTGGCCTCGTGGCCCACGGCGAGCACCTCGCCGGTCTCGTCGTTCATCGCGACCACGCTCGGCTCGTCGAGCAGGACGCCCTTGCGGCGGACGTAGACGAGCGTGTTCGCCGTGCCGAGGTCGACCGCCATGTCGCGGCCGATCAGTGAAGTCGCCATCCGGTTGCCTCGCAACGGTTCCGCGCGCGGGGGGAAGGGGGCACACCACGCGCACGGTCCTGGCGCACCCGATGGCGAGCGTAGGGAGACATCGGCCGAGAACACCGCAGGCACGCCGGGCGCGTCCGCGCGGGTCGCGGCGCGGGGTGGGTCAGAGCGTGGGGAACCAGAGCGCGATCTCGCGCTCGGCGGAGGCCGCCGAGTCCGAGCCGTGCACGAGGTTCTCGCGGTTGGACAGCGACAGGTCGCCGCGCACGGTGCCCGGTGCCGCCTTCCGGCCGTCGGTGGCGCCGTTGATCGACCGGACGATCTCGATCGCCTCGTCGCCCTCGAGCACCATCGCCACCAGGGGTCCGCTGGTCACGAAGGCGCGCAGTGGCGGGTAGAAGTCGCGCTCGACGTGCTCGGCGTAGTGCTGGTCGGCCACAGCGGGGTCGATCGTCCGCTGCTCCAGCGCGATGATCCGCAGGCCCTTGGCCTCGAAGCGGCGCAGCACCTCGCCGACCAGACCGCGGCGGACGGTGTCGGGCTTGAGCAGGACGAGGGTGCGCTGGGCCATGGCGGAAACCCTAGCGCCGCAGGTCCGCCACGCGGCGCGCGACGTCCGTCGGCGGCGGGACCCGGACGCCGGGTGCGGTGACCGGCTCGTCGACCCGCCGGCCCAGGGGCACGTGGCCGGCCCAGGTGCCGGGGTCCTCGTCGTCGGGGTCGTCGGCCGGTCCGCCGGCGCGGACCTTGAGCGAGGCCTCCTGCAGGGGCACGGCCAGGACCAGGGTGGCGGCCAGCTCCTTGCGGGTGCTGGGCCGCAGCGTCTCGGCCCGACCGGGCACGACGTGCTCGACGACCAGGTCCAGCGCCCTCGCGCGCTCCGCCTCCTCGCGCACCACCCGGGCCGTGCCGATGACCACGGCGCAGCGGTAGTTCATCGAGTGGTGGAACGTCGACCGGGCCAGCACCAGGCCGTCGAGCTCGGTGACCGTGACGCAGACGGCGGCGCCCTCGACCTGGCGCAGCCACCCCGCACCCACCGAGCCGTGGAGGTAGAGGGTCCCGCCGTCGTCGGGCCCGTCGGCGTCCACGGCGTAGGCGACCGGCAGCACCACCGGGTGCTCCTCCAGGCTCAGGCCGACGTGCGCGACCAGGCCAGCGGCGAGGACCTCGTGCAGGGCGCTCCGGTCGGCGACGATGCGCTCGCGGGCGCGGGTGGCCGTGGTGCGGGCGGTGGGCGAGAGCGGCGTCGGGTCGGTCGTGGGCGCCATGCGGGTGTGCCTCAGGCCTGCTCGGACTCGTAGGCCGCGTAGGCGGCCGCCCGCTCGGACTCGATGCGGTGACCGAGGTAGACCGCGCCGGCCCACAGCGCGGCGAAGATCGGGCCGAGCACGAACATGATGGTCACGACCACGCCGAGGGCGATGGCGGCCACCTGCACCGCCCAGCCGACGGCGTAGGCCCACTCGGCCCGCAGGCTGCCGGCCAGCACGATGCAGACCACGGCCAGGCCTAGCCCGACCGCCAGCGCGGTGCCCACGGCCACGTCCTCGACGGCGATCAGCACCGGGGTCGTCAACCCGAGCGTGACGGCCTCCAGCGAGAGCACCGCCGCGCACATGCCCCGGCGCGGCGAGCGGGTCGGCCCGCTCATCGCAGCTCCGCCCGGTCACGGGTCGCGAAGGGAAGCAGCAGGGTCCGGGCCTCGCCGACGGTGACCACCGACCCGGTCACCAGCACCGCTCCGGAGCCGAGGGGGTCACCGAAGGCCTCACCGGCCTCGGCCAGGGCGGCGGCCGCATCGATCGCCTCGGTGAGCCGCTCGGCGACCGAGACCCGGTCGTCGTCGAAGATCTGCCGCGCCACGGCGGCGAGGTCCTCGGCCGGCATCGCCCGGCTGGTCGCGCTCTGGGTGCACACGACGTGGGCCAGGTGGGGCTCGAGCACGGCCAGCAGGCCCTCGGCGTCCTTGTCCTGCATCACCGAGACCACCCCGATCAACGGCGCGAAGGCGAAGGAGTCCTCGAGCGCCGCGCCGAGCGCCTCGGCGCCGTGGGGGTTGTGCGCCGCGTCGAGGACCACGGTGGGGCTGCGGCGCACGACCTCGAGCCGACCCGGCGAGGTGACGCCCGCGAAGGCGGCGCGCACCAGGTCGGCGTCGAGCGGCTGGTCGCCGGCGAAGGCCTCGACAGCGGCAAGGGCCAGTACCGCGTTCTGCGCCTGGTGGGCGCCGTAGAGCGGCAGGAACACCTCGTCGTAGCGGGCGCGCAGGCCCTGGAGCGAGACCATCTGGCCGCCCACCGCGGGGACCCGGTCGACGACCCCGAGCTCGACCCCCTCGCGCACCAGCGTGGCGCCGACCTCGACCGCCCGCTCGGTCAGGACGGCGAGCACGTCCGGGCGCTGCTCGGCCGTGACGACCGTGGAGCCGGACTTGATGATCCCGGCCTTCTCCTGCGCGATCAACGCCGGGGAGTCACCGAGGTAGCGGGCGTGGTCGACCGCGATGGGCGTCACCACCGCCACCGCGGCGTCGGCGACGTTCGTGGCGTCCCAGGAGCCGCCCATGCCGACCTCGACCACGGCGACGTCCACCGGTGCGTCGGCGAACGCGGCGAAGGCCATCGCCACGATCGTCTCGAAGAACGACAGCGGGTGCGGCTCGGCGTCGTCGACGAGGTGGGTGTAGGGGGCGACGTCGTTGAAGGCGCGCACGAACGCCTCGTCGTCGAGAGGGTCGCCGTCCAGGCAGATGCGCTCGCTCATCCGCTCCACGTGCGGGCTGGTGAAGCGGCCGGTTCGCAGGTCGAGCGCCCGCAGCAGGGCGTCGACCATCCGGGCGGTGGAGGTCTTGCCGTTGGTCCCCGTCAGGTGGACCACCGGGTAGGAGCGCTGCGGGTCGCCGAGAAGCTCGGTGAAGGCGCGGATCCGGTCCAGCGACGGCTCGAGACGGGTCTCGGGCCACCGGGACAGCAGGGCGTCCTCGACCTCGGCGCAGGTCCGGGCGAGGCGTGGCACGAAGGGGTCGGTCATCAGGCCCAGTCTAGGGACCGGCCGGGACCGACGCCCCCACCTCCCTCGACACGATCCAGTACAGGGCCGTGTCCACGTAGGGCTCGAAGCCGAGGTCGGCGTAGACCTTGTTCGAGGTCGGGTTGGCCTGGTCGGTGAACAGGCAGACCTGGGAGCCCTGCTCGAGCAGGAGCCGGGAGACCCCGTGGACGGCGGCGCTGGCGTAGCCGCGTCCCCGCAGCCCGGCAGGGGTGAAGACCGGTCCGATCCGCGCGACCCCGTCGGCGGGCAGGTTCGCCCCCGTCAGGTGCACCGGCCCGGTCTCGTCCTCCCAGAACCACAGGACGCCGTCGAGCACCCGCCGCTCGACCGCGTCGCGCGGCAGCTCGGCGGCGTCGTCCTCCGGCTCCCGGCCGGCCTGGCGCGCGGCGTCTGCCGCGAACGAGGCGCACCACGCGGCGGCGAGGTCGACCTCGTCGACCCGGACCGGGCGCAGGCGACCCGGCACCGGGCGCGGGGCGACGAGCGAGCCGAGCAGGTGGAGGCGGTGATGCCCGTGCACGGTGGCGCTGCCCCCGGTCAGGCGGGCGGTCTCCTCGGCCACCACCTCGGCCGCCGGCAGCGCCCCGTTGACCCCCGAGAGCCGCTCACCGCGCTCGTGCAGCGCCCGCGCGAGGGCGAGCGCGGCGTCCTGGCTCATCGCCAGCACGAACGCGGCGTGCGGCGGGTCGGGCATGGTCCGCATGGCCGCCGAGACCGGGTCCCCGTCCTCGTGGACCAGCACCCACCAGCGAGGCACGTCCGGCGAGGGGACTGGGCCGTGACCTGCGGCGAGGCGCCGGGTGTAGGTGGAGACCACGCTCGCCAGCACCGGGTCGGCGGCCAGCACGCCCGCGGCCCGTGCCAGGAATGCGGCGGGGTCCTCGGTGAAGGACAGCTCGACGACCATCGCCCGAGGCTAGGGCCCGCCCTGCTCCGACGCGCCCCCTTTTCATCCGTAGGCTGGAGCCATGACCGAGACCCAGCAGCACGCCCCGGACCCGGCGAGCACCCCACCCGGTGCCGTCGTCGTACCGGTCAAGCCTGCGCTCGAGGGCCTCGAGGAGACCTGGTCGCAGCGCTGGAAGGCCGACGACACCTACGCCTTCGACCGCACGCAGCCCCGGTCGAACGTCTTCTCCATCGACACCCCGCCCCCGACGGTCAGCGGCAGCCTGCACGTCGGCCACGTCTTCTCCTACACCCACACCGACCTGATCGCCCGCTACCAGCGGATGCAGGGCAAGTCGGTGTTCTACCCGATGGGCTGGGACGACAACGGCCTGCCCACCGAGCGCCGGGTGCAGAACTACTACGGCGTGCGCTGCGACCCGTCGTTGCCCTACGAGCCCGGCCTGACCCCGCCCGAGAAGCCCGACCCCAAGCGACAGGTCTCGATCAGCCGTCCCAACTTCGTCGAGCTGTGCGAGCGCCTGGTCGTCGAGGACGAGAAGGTCTTCGAGACGCTCTGGCGCACCCTCGGGCTCTCCGTCGACTGGTCCCAGCACTACACGACGATCGGACCGAAGGCCCAGCTGGCCAGCCAGCGCGCGTTCCTGCGCAACTTCGCGCGCGGTGAGGCCTACCTGCAGGATGCGCCCACCCTGTGGGACGTCACGTTCCAGACCGCGGTGGCCCAGGCCGAGCTCGAGGCGCGCGACTACCCCGGCGCCTACCACCGCGTGGCCTACCGCCGGCCCGACGGGAGCCCGGTCCACGTCGAGACGACCCGCCCCGAGCTGATCGCCAGCGCGGTCGCCCTGATCGCGCACCCCGACGACGAGCGCTACGCCGACCTGGTCGGCACCACGGTGACCTCCCCGGTCTTCGGCGTGGAGATCCCCGTCCTGGCGCACCCGGCGGCCGAGATGGACAAGGGCGCCGGCATCGCGATGTGCTGCACGTTCGGGGACCTCACCGACGTGACCTGGTGGCGCGAGCTGCAGCTGCCGGTCCGCACCGTGATCGGTCGCGACGGCCGGTTCCTCCGCGAGACTCCCGACTGGCTCGCCGGCGCCACCGACTCCTACCAGCGACTCGGCGGCAAGGCCGTCTTCTCGGCGCGCGAGGAGATGGTCACCATGCTGCGCGAGAGCGGCGACCTCGACGGCGACCCGACGCCGACGCAGCGGATGGCGAACTTCTACGAGAAGGGCGACAAGCCGCTCGAGATCGTCGCCACCCGGCAGTGGTACATCCGCAACGGGGGCCGCGAGGCCGGGCTGCGCACCGAGATGCTCGAGCGCGGCGCCGAGATCACCTGGGTCCCGCCCCACATGCGGCACCGCTTCGAGAACTGGGTCGGCGGCCTGAACGGCGACTGGCTGATCTCGCGGCAGCGCTTCTTCGGGATCCCGTTCCCGGTCTGGTACCCCCTCGACGACGAGGGGCAGCCGGACTATGCGCACCCCTTGATGCCCAGCGAGGCCGAGCTGCCGGTCGACCCGTCCACCGACGCGCCGCGCGGCTACGAGCCCTCGCAGCGTGGGCGGCCCGGAGGCTTCCTCGGCGACCCCGACGTGATGGACACCTGGGCCACCTCGTCGCTGACCCCCCACATCGCCGGCGGCTGGGAGACCGACGACGACCTGTTCGGTCGGGTCTTCCCGATGGACCTGTGCACCCACGCCCACGAGATCATCCGGACCTGGCTGTTCTCGCGGGTGGTGCGCAGCCACCTGGAGAACGGGGTGGCGCCGTGGTCGCACGCGTTGATCTCCGGCTTCGTGGTCGACCCGGACCGCAAGAAGATGTCGAAGTCCAAGGGCAACGCGGTGGTTCCCGACGAGATCCTGGCGCGCTTCGGCGCCGACGCCGTGCGGTGGCGGGCGGCGATGGCCCGGCCGGGCCTGGACTCACCCTTCGACGAGAGCCAGATGAAGGTCGGCCGACGGCTGGCGATGAAGGTGCTCAACGCCTCGCGCTTCGTGCTCGGCAACGTCGGCGCCAGCTCGCTGAACGCCTTCGAGGTCGCCGAGCCCATCGACTGCGCGTTGCTCAGCCGCCTGGCCAGCGTCGTCACGCGGGCGACCGAGGCGTTCGAGTCCTACGACTACACCACCGCCCTCGAGGTCACCGAGCGCTTCTTCTGGGAGTTCTGCGACGACTACCTCGAGCTGGTCAAGGAACGGGCCTACGCCGAGGGCGGCTCCAGCGCCACCGTCTCCGCCAAGGCCACCCTCGCGATCGCGCTCGAGGTGCAGCTGCGCCTGCTCGCACCGTTCCTGCCGTACGTGACCGAGGAGGTGTGGTCGTGGTGGCGTCCGGGCTCGGTGCACCGCGCCGCCTGGCCGGTCGTCGCCGACCTGGGCGCGCCGGCCGCCGCGGACGCCTCGAACCTCGACGCCGTCGCCGCGGCCCTGAGCGGGATCCGCAGCGCCAAGTCCAAGGCCAAGGTCTCCATGCGCACCGAGCTGTCCGAGGTCGAGATCCTCGGTCCGAGCACCCTGGTGGGGGCCGCGGCGACCGCCGAGCGCGACCTGCGCGCCGCCGGGCGCGTCAGCGGCCCGATCGTCTTCACCGTCGACCCGGAGGCCACCGAGATCCGGGTCAGGGCCGAGGTGGCGCGCTCCGCGGAGGGCTGATCAGGCCGCGGGCTCGACGGGCTCGACGGGGGTCACGGGCTCGACCGGCTCGACCGGGGTCACCGGCTCGACCGGGGTCACCGGCTCGACCGGGGTCACCGGCTCGACGGGGATGACCGGCTTGACCGGGGTCACCGGCACGACCGGCTCGGCGGGCACGACCGGCGCCGGGACCGGCTGGGGCGCGGGCAGCGTCGGCGCGGGCAGCGCCGGCAGCGTCGGCGCGGACGGCCGGGGGACGATGGGGGCGGGCACCGGAGCGGGCACCGGGTCCGGCGCCGTGGGCTGGTCGGGCCTCGGCTCGGTCGCCTCGGGACCCGACCCGCCGGGGCCGGAGGAGGTGAGGTGCGTGGTGGGGTGTGTGCTGGAGTGCGTGGTCCGCGGGGCGGCGGCGGCCGGGGCCTGGTGCTCCGCGGCGCCGACCGGGCGATGCGACGTCGTGGTGGCGGTCATGGGCCCGGGCGCAGCGGACCGCGAGACGCGCTGTGCCGTCGGGCCGGTGGGCCGCGAGGCCACGGGGGACGCGACCAGCGTGCGGACCAGCGGGGCCTCGGCTGACGCGGCACCGGCGCCTCGACCGGAGGAGGCCGCCGGGGAGAGCTCGGTGCCCGGCGAGACGAGCGCACTCAGACCGGCCCGCCACGGCGCCGCGAAGGGCACCGCGTCCTCGGCCTTGGCCGTCGCCACCATCACCGCGCCGCACAGGATCGCGACGAGACAGAACACCACGAATGGTGCCCGCTGGTTCTTGCTCATGCTGAAGGCCCCCCGCCCGGCCCCCGGACGATTCCCGCGGGCAACGCTCATCGTCACCGAACCAGGCGGGTGACGAACGCCGATCTGCTCAAGATGACTCGAAGTGACTAGGGCGCCTGGTCACCGTGGCGACCTGCCCCCGACCGTCGAGCTCTCAGGCGGACTTCTTCTTCTTCGGCTCGGCCTCGCGCAGCACCAGCGTGGGTGCCACGTCGTGGTCGACCACGTCGGCGGTGATGACGACCTTGGCGATGTCTCCACGAGAGGGCACGTCGTACATGATGTGCAGCAGGACCTCCTCGATGATCGCACGCAGACCACGAGCGCCGGTGCCTCGCTCCATCGCCTTGTCGGCGATGGCCGAGACGGCGTCGTCGGTGAACTCCAGCTCGACCCCGTCGATGTCGAAGAGCTTCTGGTACTGCTTGACCAGCGCGTTGCGGGGCTCGGTGAGGATCTGCACCAGCGCGGCCTGGTCGAGCTTGTTGACGCTCGCGATCAACGGCAGCCGACCGATGAACTCGGGGATCAGCCCGAACTTGGTCAGGTCCTCGGGGCGGACCTGGGCCAGCAGGTCGTCACCGTCGCGCTCGGCCTGACCGCGCACCTCGGCGGTGAAGCCGAGCGACTTCTTGCCGACCCGCTGCTCGATGATGTGCTCGAGCCCGGCGAAGGCACCGCCGACCACGAAGAGGATGTTGGTGGTGTCGATCTGGATGAACTCCTGGTGCGGGTGCTTGCGCCCACCCTGCGGCGGCACCGAGGCGCTGGTGCCCTCGATGATCTTCAGCAGCGCCTGCTGGACACCCTCACCGGAGACGTCGCGGGTGATCGAGGGGTTCTCCGCCTTGCGGGCCACCTTGTCGATCTCGTCGATGTAGATGATCCCGGTCTCTGCCTTCTTGACGTCGTAGTCGGCCGCCTGGATGAGCTTGAGCAGGATGTTCTCGACGTCCTCGCCCACGTAGCCCGCCTCGGTCAGGGCCGTGGCATCGGCGATCGCGAAGGGCACGTTGAGCATCCGCGCCAAGGTCTGGGCCAGGTACGTCTTGCCGCAGCCGGTCGGTCCGATCACCAGGATGTTGGACTTGGCGACCTCCACGACCTCTTCCTTGGAGTGCTTGCTCCCGGCGGGCTGGAGGCCGGCCTGGACCCGCTTGTAGTGGTTGTAGACCGCCACCGCCAGCGACTTCTTGGCCTGCTCCTGGCCGATCACGTAGGAGTTGAGGAAGTCGAAGATCTCCTTCGGCTTCGGCAGCTCCTCGAGACCGACCTCCGAGCCCTCGTTGAGCTCCTCCTCGATGATCTCGTTGCACAGGTCGATGCACTCGTCGCAGATGTACACGCCGGGGCCGGCGATCAGCTTCTTGACCTGCTTCTGGCTCTTTCCGCAGAAGGAGCACTTGAGCAGGTCTCCCCCGTCACCGATCCGGGCCACCGGCGATCATCCTCCTCGAGCAGTCGTGAAAACCATCAGACGGTACCCCGGCTCAGGTGCCGGTGAGGGCCGGCACGGCCTTGCGCGAGTCGAGCACCGCGTCGATGAGGCCGTAGTCGACGGCCTGGGCGGCCGTGAGGATCTTGTCGCGCTCGATGTCTCGGCTGACCTGCTCGATGTCGCGCCCGCTGTGCTCGCTGATCATCCGCTCCAGCAGCTCGCGCATCCGCAGGATCTCGTTGGCCTGGATCTCGATGTCCGAGGTCTGGCCGAAGGTCCCCTCGGTGTAGGGCTGGTGGATGAGGATCCGGCTGTTGGGCAGGGCGAGCCGCTTGCCCTTGGCGCCGGCCGCGAGCAGGATCGCCGCCGCCGAGGCGGCCTGGCCCAGGCACACGGTCTGCACGTCGGGCTTGATGAAGCGCATCGTGTCGTAGATCGCGGTGAGCGCCGTGAAGGAGCCGCCCGGGGAGTTGATGTAGATCTGGATGTCCTGGTCGGGATTGAGCGACTCCAGGCACAGCAGCTGGGCCATGACGGCGTTGGCGATGTCGTCGGAGATCGGCGTGCCGAGGAAGATGATGCGGTCCTCGAAGAGCTTGCCGTAGGGGTCGATGCGGCGGACGCCGTAGGAGGTCCGCTCCTCCCACTGGGGGATGTAGTAGTTCATGCTCAGTCCTTCTTCCGGGCCGGGCGACCCTCGTCGGCGGCCTCGCGGGCGCTCTTGACGACCTGGTCGACGAGGCCGTAGTCACGGGCCTCCTCGGCGGTGAACCAGCGGTCACGGTCGGCGTCGGTGGTGACCTGCTCGAGGTCCTGGCCGGTGTGCTGGGCGATGAGCTCGAGCAGCACCTTCTTGATGTGCAGCGACTGCTGGGCCTGGATCTTGATGTCCGAGGCGGACCCACCCATGCCCGAGGACGGCTGGTGCATCATGATCCGCGCGTGCGGCAGCGCGTAGCGCTTGCCCGCGGCGCCGGCGCAGAGCAGGAACTGGCCCATCGAGGCGGCCAGGCCCATGCCGACCGTGGCCACGTCGTTGGGGATGTAGTTCATGGTGTCGTAGATCGCCATGCCGGCGTCGACCGAGCCACCTGGGGAGTTGATGTGCAAGAAGATGTCGGCCTCGGGGTCCTCGGCCGAGAGGAGCAGCAGCTGGGCGCAGATCGCGTTCGCGTTCTGGTCGCGGACCTCGGACCCGAGGAACACGATGCGTTCGCGCAGCAGCCGCTGGTAGATGTGGTCGTCAAGGACGTTGAGCCCGGCTCCGCCGTTCATCTGCGGGAGGCCCACCTCCATGGGGTGGCTCTCGTTGCTGTTCACCCGGCCGACAGTAGCCGTCGGCGGGGACACAACCACGGCGGATCCGCCCCTGTTCGCCAACAGCGGACAGCCCGGTCAGGGGGCGAGGACCGCCGCGGCGAGCAGCTCGACGCTCCTGGCCATGCCGGCCTCGAGCTCGTCGGCGTGCCCGTCGGTCCCTCCCAGGAACAGGGGCGCGACCACCCGGCCGGCCCGGGTCAGGCCGCCCGGCACGGGCCGTCGGTGCACCACCCGGGTGCGCGAGGGGTCGTCCTGGTGGGGGGAGAGCTCCCAGATCCAGCGGGCACCGCTGGACACGGTGTCCCACGAGAGCAGACGACCACGCTCGACCTGCGCCACCACGGACCGGGTCGGCCACACGAAGGCGCCCCGGCGGTTGATCCCGAGGTACCACTGCCCGACCCGCAGCCCACCGGGCTTGAGCGCCACCATCCTCACCAGCTCCGCGCTCCACTCGGGCATCCGGGAGACGTCGGCCAGCACCTCCCACACGCGCTCGGCAGGGGCGTCGACGACGGTCTCGGCGCGCAGCTCGCGCGCGGCACTGGAGCTCATGGTCCCATCCTGCCCGCTCACGCGAGCCACTCCGCGAGCGCCCGGTGGACGTCGGGGTGGTTGAGCAGCCCGAAGTGGCCCGTGGAGCCGACGTGGAGCAGGCTCGCCTCCGGGAACAGGTTCCGCCCACGACGGTCGGTGCCGTAGGCCGAGCGCGGTCGCACGAGCAGGTCACCCAGGAGGTCCCCCACCGGGTGGGTGCGCGCACCGGTCACGGTGGCCGCCACCAGGTGGTAGCGCGCGTGCGGCCACGGCGGGACGTCCTCGGTCAGCCCGGTGACCAGGTCGTGCACGCCGCGCGAGCGCAGGTCGAGGATGCGACCGAAGGCCGCCGTCTCGCGCATCCGGCCCAGACCGACGGACCCCTGCCCGACCCCCCAGGCGATGGGGGCGCCGAGGTGGGGGGTGCCCAGGGTGACGACGTCGCTGACCAGGTCGGCCCAGGGGTCTCCCGAGGGCGGGGGCTCGGCGACCACCGCGCCCGCTGCGCGCACCACGAGGCCCCCCATCGAGTGGCCCACCAGCGCCACCCGGCGCACGGGGACCGGCCAGGCGTCGACGACGCGCTGCATCAGCCCGGCCAGGGCGGCGCCGTTCTCCCGCAGCGGCAGCCCGCTGTTCAGGCGCAGCAGCAGCGGGCTCCACCCCCGGGCGGCCGCAGCCTCGGCGTAGGTCGTGCCGGTCCGCTCCCGACCGACCTGCCAGGCCTCCTCGCTCTCGCACAGCCCGTGGAGGAAGACCACCACCTCTGCGGTGGCGTCGGGGAACGCCCGGGCCAGCGACTCGCGGTCGGGCTCGACGTCGCGGCACTCGTGGCGCACCGCGATCGGGATCGCCAGCTGCGGCCGCTCGCGCAACAGCTTGTCGCCGATCAGCCCGTTGACCGCCGCGTGGACGAAGCGACCGCGCGGTCCCTCCTCGAGGCCGGGGCCCACCCCGGTGGCTGCGAGACGGTCCAGGCCGGCCGAGGCCCCGCGGAAGCCTGCCGACAGCCCGGCGTACACGGCCGTCGCGATGCCTCGGTGCACCACCTCGGGCACGGTCGAGGCACCCGCGGTGCCGCGTCGGGTCAGGGTGTCGACCCGGTCCGAGATCGCGAAGTGGGTGTCGCGCACCGTCCGCACGACGAGCTCGTCGGCGACCTGGGAGAGCAGGGAGGCCGCGTCCAGCAGTCGTGGGCCGGCGGAAGACATGACGACCACGCTAGCGGTCCAGTGGACAGTTGTGCACTAGACCCGCCGCACCGCTGGGGTCAGGACTCGACGGTCTCCACCTCGGTGTCGTCAGCGCTCTCCGGGGCACCGATGGTGCCGTCGGGACGCAGGTTGGCCAGGTCGACGGGTTGGCCCGAGGCGTCGGTGACGACCGCGGTCTCGACGATCGCAGCGAGCGCCTTGCCGCGCAGGATCTCCTGGACCAGGTCGGGGATGTGGTTGTGCTCGAACATGTGGTTCGCGAACTCCTGCGGGTCCTGGCCGGACTGCTGGGCACGCCGCACGAGGTGCTGGGAGAGCTCGTTCTGGTCGACGCCGAGCTCCTCCTTCTTGGCGATCTCGTCGAGGATGAACTGGGCGGCCACCGCGTCACGGACCCGCTTCTCCAGGTCGGCCTCGAACTCGTCGGTCGTCTGACCCTCGTCGTCGAGGTAGGCCTGCATGGTGATGCCGGCCATCGCGAGCTGCTGCTCGACGCTCTGGCGGCGCGCGGTGAGCTCCTCCGCGACGACGGTCTCGGGCAGCGGGACCTCGACCTTCTCCAGGAGCGCCTCCAGCACGGCGTCCCGGGCGGCCGCCGCCTGCTCCAGACGCTTGCCGCCGGCCAGTCGCTCGCGCAGATCGGCATCCAGCTCGGCGTAGGTGTCGAACTCCGAGGCCTCCTGGGCGAACTCGTCGTCGAGCTCGGGAAGCTCCTGCTCCTGGACCTGCGTGACGCTCACGGCGACCTCGACGTCCTCGCCGACCAGGTCACCGCCGACCAGCTGGGTGGTGAAGACCTTGTCCTCGCCGGCCGACATGCCGGTGAGGGCCTCGTCGAGGCCCTCGATCATGCCGCCGCGGCCGACCTGGTAGCTCATCGAGGTCACCTCGGCGCCCTCGACCGGCTCGCCGTCCTGGGTCGCGGCGAGGTCGAGGACGACGAAGTCGCCCTCGGCGGCGGGACGCTCGACGTCGAGCAGGGTCCCGAAGCGCTCGCGCAGGGAGGCGACCTGCTCCTCGACGTCGGCGTCGGTGACGACGGCGTCCTCGACCTCGGCCTCGATGCCCTCGTAGGAGGGCAGGTCGATGGTCGGCTTGACGTCGACCTCGGCGGTGAACTCCAGCTGCTGGTCGGGCTCGAGCTGGGTCACCTCGATCTCGGGCTGCGCCAGCGGCTCGAGGTCGTTGGCCTGCAGCGCCTCCATGTACTTCTGCGGCACGACGTCCTGCACGGCCTCCTGCAGCACCACCTCGCGGCCGACCTGACGGTCGATGATCGCCTGCGGGACCTTGCCGCGGCGGAAGCCCGGCACGTTGATCTGCTGGGCGATCTTCTTGTAGGCCGCGTCGAGGCTCGGCTTGAGCTCCTCGAAGGGCACCTCGACGCTCAGCTTGGCCCGGGTCGGGCTCAAGTTCTCGACGGCGCTCTTCACAGGTGTTCTCCTCAGTGGTTCCGGGTGGACGTGGGGCACGGGGTCGTGCCGATGTGGTTCGGTGGTCGGGGCGACAGGACTCGAACCTGCGGTCTCCTGCTCCCAAAGCAGGCGCGCTAGCCACTACGCTACGCCCCGTCAAGACGCCGTGGACCGCCCCGCGGGGCGCTCGTGCGGCTCCTTGGAGCGGATGACGGGAATCGAACCCGCGTAGCCAGTTTGGAAGACTGGGGCTCTACCATTGAGCTACATCCGCGCAGACCTCCGGAATCGTGCCACACCGCACCGGGGGCGGGCCAAACGGGACGACGCGCCCGGCTCAGCGGCGGTGGACCACGATCATCGCGCGGTCGTCGGCCGGTGAGCCCAACGAGGCCACCAGCCGGCTCGCCGCCGCGTCGAAGGTGCCGCGCAGCAGCTGCTCGGCCTCTCCCAGGAGCCGGTCGATGCCGAGGTCGATGTCACGTCGCGACTCCTCGACCATCCCGTCGGTGTACAGCAGCACGGCGTCCCCGGGGCGCATCACCCCGCGCGCCTCGACGAACTCCGCGCCGTCCATCAGCCCCAGCACCGGGCCGTGACTGGTCAGGACCTGCCAGCGTCCCGAGCCGGCCGACCGGTGCAGCGCCGGTGGGTGGCCGGCGGAGCGGATCTCGTAGTCCCCGCTGACCAGGTCGAGCGAGAGGTGGACGGCGGTGGCGAAACCCTCGTCCCAGTCCTGACGCAGCAGGTAGTCGTTGGCCGAGGGCAGGAACGACTCCGGGTCGCTGGAGCCCAGCAGTCCGCCGAACGCGCCGGAGAGCAGCAGCGCGCGGGTGCCGGCGGCCGCGCCCTTCCCGGACACGTCGACCACGACGACCTCCAGCCGACCGGGGTCGCCGACCCGGGTCGCGACCACGAAGTCGCCGGCGAAGGGCGTCCCCCCGGCGGAGTGGATGGCCGAGTCGACCTGCCAGCCCGGCGGCAGGGAGGGGATGCCGCCCTGGGTGAGGATCCGGTCGCGCAGGTCGACCAGCATCGACTCCCCCCGAAGGCCGCCGACACCGAGCTGCGTGCGCCGGTAGCTGGTGACGAGCACGATCAGGCCCATCACGAACTGCACGACCGTCGTGCCCACGACGCGGGCGTTGACCTGACTCGGGTGAGTAGAGGCCGACGCCGATGGTCAGCATCACCATCAGGTAGATGACGAACCACGGCAGCGTGCGCGGACCGAGGAAGATGCTGCCGACGAGCAGGGGGAGCATCATCGCGCCCAGGGGCGTCTCGGTGGGGAACAGCACGATCAGCACGGCCACCACGCTCGCCACGAGGGCCAGGCCCAGCGCGAGCAGGATCTCGCCGGAGAGCCCCGCGGCGCGGGTCAAGCTGCTCATCGACGACAACCTTCGGTGGGGGGTCCGGGGACCCTCAGCCTACGGCGCGGGAGCGGAAGACGGGCTGGCAACGCGGGCACCAGAACAGGTTGCGACCGCCGAGGACCGCCGTGCGGACGGTCGCCCCGCAGACCAGGCAGTCCTGCCCGTCGCGGCGGTAGACGTAGTTCAGACCGGCGCGCCGTCGGTGCGCGCGCGAGCGCGCGGCGGCGCGGTCCTCGGGACGCACGGTCTCGATCCGTCCCGTCCGCACGCCCTCGGCCATGAGCGCCACCAGGTCCTCCCACAGCGCGTTCCACTGCGAGACCCGCAGCGTGCGCCCGGGTCGCATCGGGTCGAGCCGCTGGCGGAAGAGGACCTCGGCCCGGTAGACGTTGCCGACCCCGGCCAGCACGGACTGGTCCATCAGCAGCCCGCCGATCGGCGAGCGGCTGCGTCGTACCCGGTCCCAGGCCCGGTCCGGGTCGGCGTCGGGCTTGAGCGGGTCGGGGCCGATCCGCTCGAGCACGGCGTCGCGCTCCCCCGCGGTGACCAGCGAGCACTGCGTGGCGCCGCGCAGGTCGGCGTAGGCCGTGGGCAGCCCGTCGCCGCCCGCGACCAGCCGCATCCGCACCTGGCCCACGGGCTGCGGGACCTCAGCCACCCCGAGCCGGACCGGGAACTTCCCGTACAGCCCGAGGTGGACGTGGACGAGGAGCTCGTCCTCGAAGCCGACGAAGAGGTGCTTGCCGTAGGAGTCGGCGGCGACCACGACGCTCTCGTCGAGCCTCTGAGCCGCGTCGGCGAAGCGGCCCTGCGGGCTGCTCACGCGCACGGCACGCCCGGTGAAGGCGGCGTCGAGGTCCCGCGCGAGGCGCAGGAGGGTGTGTCCCTCAGGCATCGGTCGGTCGGGCCGACTCGGGCAGCGGTGGCAGCTCGTGGGTCTGCTCGTAGGAGGCCAGCTGCCCGATCCGCCGGACGTGGCGCTCGTCGCCGGAGAAGGGCTCGTCGAGGAAGACCTCCACGAACCGGGTCATCTCCTCGAGGCTGTGCAGGCGTCCGCCGACGGAGACCACGGTGGCGTCGTTGTGGCGGCGCGCCAACCTCGCGGTCTCCTCCGACCAGGCCAGGGCGCACCGCACGCCACGCACCTTGTTGGCCGCCATCTGCTCGCCGTTGCCCGAGCCGCCGATGACCACGCCGAGACTGGCGATCCCGTCGGCCCGCTCCGCCGCGACGCCCTCGGCGGCGCGCAGGCAGAAGACCGGGTAGTCGTCGAGCGGGTCGTGGACGAAGGGTCCGTGGTCGACCGGGTCGTGGCCGTGCTCGGCCAGCCACCGCAGGAGGTGTGCCTTGAGCTCCAGCCCGGCATGGTCCGACCCCACGTGCACCCGCATGCGCGGATTCTCGCAGGCCGGGTCCTAGGTGGGCAGGGCGGCCCGCAGCAGCCCCGCCACCTGGGCCATGAGCGGCTCGGCGGCGTCGAAGACCGCCGGGTGCCGCCAGAAGCCGTGGACCTGACCGAGGTAGCGGGTCGCCGTGACGCGCACCCCGGCCTCGGCGAGCTCGCGGGCCAGGATCTCGCCCTCGTCGCGCAGCGGGTCGTGCTCGGCGGTGACCACCAGCGTCGGGGGGAGCCGTGCCAGCGCGGCGCGCAGGTCGGGGGTGAGCAGCGGGGCAAGGCGGGGGTCGCGCAGGTCGGCGGGGCTCGCTGCGTACTGCGACCAGAACCACGCGGCGGTGCGCGGGTCGAAGCCGGCGGTCTCGGTGGCGTAGGACTCCGTGGACCCTGTCGGGTCGAGGAAGGGGTAGATCAGCACCACCGCGGCGAACCGGCCCGGGTGTGCCAGCGCGGCGACGAGCGCCAGGTTGGCCCCGGCGCTGTCGCCGTGCACCGACGTCGGCGCGTCCAGGCCCCGGGCCGCGCCCTGCTCGTCGAGCCACGCCATGACGGTGTCGACGTCGTCGGGCGCTGCGGGGAAGCGGTGCTCGGGCGGGCGGCGGTAGTCCACGCTGAGCACCGCCTGGCCCGAGCGCAGCGCCAGCCGGCGGGCCGCGGCGTCGTGGACCTCGACGTCGTTGAGCACGAAGCCTCCGCCGTGCAGGTGCACGACGAGTCCCTCGACGCGGCCGTCGGGCCGGCGGCCCGGCACGTAGAGGCGGCACGGGACGCCGAGCGCGTCGACGTCCTCCACCTCGGCGACGGGCTCCCGGTGCTCCGCGGCCGCCTCCAGGCGCTCGCGGGCCCGGTCGCTGACGAGGTCGTAGTCGGGGTGGTGGACCGGCAGCGCGCCGGAGGCCTCAGCGTCCCGGATCGCCCGACGGGCCTGGGGGTGCAGGGTCATCAGCGCTGCATGAGGGCGTCGAGCCCCACGGCGACGGCGGCGGCCACCCGGAAGTCGATCTCCTCGTCGCGCACCTGGACGGTGTACTTGTCACGCACCGAGGCCTGGCGCTCGATCGAGAGCAGGTGCCGACCGTCGGGGGCGGTGAAGTCGAAGTGGATCGGCAGGAACGGGATGTCGGTGAAGCGCCGCACGAGCGCGACCAGCTGGCTGCGCTCCTGGCCGGTGCCGGCGTAGCCGGGGCCCTCGAGGTGGAAGGTGGAGCGCAGCAGGCTGGCCCCGAAGTCCTTCTTGAAGTAGCCCAGGGGGGCGCCGGCCTCGTCGGTGATGTCGTAGCCGGCGTTGAGGTCGAGACGCTTGCGGGCCTGGAAGGCGAAGACCGCGCGGCTGCGCGACTCGTCCTCGTAGAAGGTGACCTGCTCCTTGAAGGCCAGCCGCTTCTGCTGGGCCACGCCCATCAGCTGGCCGAAGGAGCCGTCCGGGCCGGCCGCGTAGAGCTCGTAGCGGTTCGTGGTCAGGGCGAACTTCTGCTTGACGAAGAACGTCGGCAGGTACATCGAGGCGGTCATGGCCCGAAGTGTAAGGAGCCACCTCGACGCGTCACGAGTGCCACCTCGGCCTCAGGCGTCGGCAGCGAGCCGAGCGCGCTCGTCCTCGATCACCGACGGGTCGAGCTTGGTGAAGACCGGGGTCGGCTTCGCCACCGGCGTGCCGACGACCACGGGCCGCGACTCCCACCGGGGCGTCGCGGTGTAGTCGCCGGTGATGACGGGGTAGACACCGATCCCGGCGCCGCTGTCGGGGTCGAGGTCCTCGACGTGCTCCACGTGGGGCATCGGCATGAAGACCCCCGTGCCGCCGTAGACGGCCCAGACCCGGTTCGCGGCGTGGGGCAGGAACGGCGAGAGCAGCGTGTTGCAGTCGAGCACGCACTGGGCGGCGACGTGCAGCACCGTGCCGAGCCGCTCGCGCTGCGCGGGGTCCTTCATCTTGTACGGCTCGGTGAGCGTCAGGTACCGGTTGACCTCGCCCACGCACCGCATCGCCTCGGCGATCGCGGCCCGCTGGCGGTGGCGCCCGACCAGCGCCCCGACGGTGTCGAAACCGGCGCGCACGGTGCTCAGCACCTGCTCGTCGACCGGCTCGAGGTCGCCCGCGGCGGGGATCTCGCCGAAGCTCTTGGCGATCATCGTCGCCGTGCGGTTGACCAGGTTGCCCCATCCCGCGACCAGCTCGGAGTTGGTGCGCTGGACGAACTCGGCCCAGGTGAAGTCGGAGTCGGAGGTCTCCGGGCCGGCGGCGCAGATGAAGTAGCGCAGCGCGTCGGGCTGGTAGCGCGCGAGCATGTCGCCCACCAGGATCACGTGACCCCGGCTGGTGGAGAACTGACGGCTCTCCATCGTCATGAACTCGCTCGAGACGACCTCGGTGGGCAGCACCAGGTCGCCGAGCTCCCCGGGCTCGCCCCCCCGGTCGCCGCGACCGTCGTAGGCCAGCAGCTCGGCCGGCCAGATCTGGCTGTGGAAGACGATGTTGTCCTTGCCCATGAAGTAGTAGGCCAGCGACTCGGGGTCGTTCCACCACTCCCGCCACCGCTGGGGGGTGCCCTGACGACGGGCCCACTCGATGGAGGCCGAGAGGTAGCCGATGACGGCGTCGAACCACACGTAGAGCCGCTTGGTCGGCTGGTCCTCCCAGCCCGGCACCGGGATCCCCCAGTCGATGTCACGCGTCATCGCACGGGGCCGGATCTCCTTGAGGATGTTCTGGGAGAACCGGATCACGTTGGGCCGCCACAGACCGGTCGCCTCGCGCTCGTCGAGCCACGCCCCGAGGGAGTCGGCCAGGGCCGGCAGGTCGAGGAAGAAGTGCTGGGTGTCGACGAAGTCGGGCTTCTCCCCGTTGATCTTCGAGCGGGGGTCCACCAGGTCGGTGGCGTCGAGCTGGTTGCCGCAGTTGTCGCACTGGTCGCCGCGCGCCTCGAGGTAGCCGCAGATCGGGCACGTGCCCTCGATGTAGCGGTCGGGCAGGGTCCGCCCGGTCGAGGGACTGATCGCCGACTGCGTGGTCTGCTCGACCAGGTAGCCGTTGCGGTGCACCGTGCGGAACATCTCCTGGACGACCAGGTAGTGGTTGCCGGTGGTGGTGCGCGTGAAGAGGTCGTAGGACAGCCCCAGCTCGAGGAGGTCCGCGACGATCACGGCGTTGTTCTTGTCGGCCAGCTCGCCCGCGGTGACGCCCAGGCTGTCGGCCGCCACCAGGATCGGCGTGCCGTGCTCGTCGGTGCCCGAGACCATCAGCACGTCGTTGCCGATCATCCGCTGGTAGCGGCTGAAGACGTCCGAGGGCACCCCGAAGCCGGCGACGTGACCGATGTGGCGGGGGCCGTTGGCGTAGGGCCAGGCAACGGCCGACAGGACGTGCGTCATGGCCCGATCCTAGGAGTGACGCTGGACGCGCTCGATGCGCGACTCCGCGCGCCGGCGGATGAAGGGGATCCG
Source organism: uncultured Actinomycetota bacterium (assembly GCA_963822495.1). Taxonomy (GTDB): domain Bacteria; phylum Actinomycetota; class Actinomycetes; order Propionibacteriales; family Nocardioidaceae; genus Nocardioides. Next base: position 642,731 of record CAWGHQ010000006.1, read on the forward strand.
CTCGTAGAGGTAGCGGCCCGGGCAAGCGGTCTCGTTGGTGTCGCGGTGGCCGTCGATGACCGGCAGCCGCACGCGCTGACCGGCGGAGAAGCGGTCGCTGCCGGTGGAGGTGACCCGGGTGTGCCCGCGGGGGTGGCGGTCGAACTTGTCCAGCTTCCACGCCGCGATCCGGCTGTAGGCCCCGATCACGCGGTGGCTGGGCTGCTGGACGTCGAAGTTGCCGATCGCCGCGACACCGATGGACGCGCGGTTGAAGCCGAGCGTGTGAGCGCCCTGGACGTTGCGCCGGGCGCCGCCCTTGCGTCCCACCCAGATCCGACCGAAGCGGTCCACCAGGAAGTTGTAGCCGATGTCGGACCAGCCGAGGTTCTGGGTGTGGTAGCGGTACATGCCGCGGATCAGCCCGGGCACGTCGGCGCGCGCGTAGCCGTTGCTGTTGACCGTGTGGTGGACGTGGACCTGCTTGATGGTGTGGTTGTAGGTGCGGGTGCCGCTGCGCAGGCGGTCGTCGGCGCCCCAGTCGGAGCGGGTGTGCAGCCTCGGGCGCAGCGGTGACCTGCTGCGGTGCGGCGCGGTGCGGTAGGCGGTGGTGGCCTCGGCGTCGGGCTCGATGAGCGCGAGCCGCAGGTCGGTGGCCGAGCTGGAGGACGCGCGGACCTGGACGCCGTCGGAGGCACCGACCCAGGTGGGGTCGGTGGCGCGCTGACCGGCCACGCCCTCCTCCGTGCGCCGGTCGGGTCCGTCGCTGAGCACGGCGAGCTCGCGCCAGCGCGACCAGCCCGAGGCGGACCGGGTGCGAGCCGTGATGTCGGCCGCCCCGCCCTGCCAGGTCACGCCGAGCATGGAGAAGGTCTCGGTGTCGATCGGCCCGGTGTCCACGACCGTCCCGTCGGTGGTGCGGCGGGCGGGGACGCTGCCGAGCGAGGCCAGCGGCACGTCGAGCGCGCGGACGCCTCCGGCCTCCTGCGTCAGGCTCAGCGTGGCCGACCGGCCGCGGGTCGTGCGGGCGGTGTCCTCGCCGCCGATGGCCACCACGCCGATCACCGAGGCGATGGCGAGGCTGCCCACGAGGGCGGAGACGAGCAGCGTCAACGCGCGCCGCGAGGGTGCCGAGAGGTCCATGGTGCAACATCATGCGTCACACCAGTCACATCCGTCCAACCACGGGCCCGGACGTGCGGGACTCCCTACCCGCGCCCGGCCGAGGTGTGTCGGTGCGCGAGGCCAGCGTCGGTGGTCCGGCCGACCCGGCCACGCAGGACCTCGACCTGCGCCGTCAGGGTCGCCGGCAGCACGGTGTCGCTGCCGAGGTAGCGCACCTCGACCGTCCGCTCGCCCGCCTTCAGGTCGCGCAGGACCACCCGTGCCAGACCGTCCTCGACGGCGACGGTGTCCGTCTCGTGCCCGATGCGCACCACGGCGTCGCCGTCCGGCGAGCGCACCGCGCGCGCCCCGATCTCCAGGCGCACCACGGCCCGGTGCTCGCCTCCGACGGGATCGATCGTCAGCCGCGGGGTGCTCCGCACCGGCTGGGCGACCTCGAGGGTCTGGCTGGCGCGGCGGAAGCCCTCACGGACGAGGTCGACGCGCACCGCCAGCTGCGCACCGAGGTCGGCGGGCCGGAGGTCGTAGGAGCGCTGCTGCGCCCCCTCGACCCGGCGACCGTCACGGAACCAGGTGTAGCGGGCCTCGGCGCGGCTCGGGCTGAACTGGCCGGGGTCGACGACGAGCCGCTCCCCCAGGACCGGCGCCCCGCTGACGCGGGCGGGCCTGGTCACCTCCACCGGCGGGGCCGCGACGCGAGCGGTGCGCTCGGAGCCGGGCTGACGGGTCTTGTAGCCGGGTCCGAACACGCTGACCCGGGCGCGGACGCGCTCACCCTGCTGCGCCTCGGTGAGGGTGAGCTGACGGTCGGTGGCGCCCTCGATGGGCTCGCCGGAGGCGTACCACTGGAACGCGCGCCGCGACGGAGAGGGGCTGACGGTGCCGGTCGTGGCGCTCAGCGTCTCCCCGACGGTCGGCTGCCCGGTGACCACCGGTCGCTCGAGCACCTCGAAGCGCCCTCGCCCGACGGCGCGGGACGCGGTCGCCTCGGCAGTCCCCGAGGAGTAGCCCTCGCGGCGGGCGGTCACCGTCACGGTGATCCGCTCACCCACGTTCCGCGGCAGCGGGGTGAACCGCCGTGCCGTGGCTGAGTCGATGGTGCGGCCGTCGGCGGCCCACTGGAAGGCCGCCTTCACGTGGGGCTCCCAGGCGCCCTTGCTGGCCCGCAGCGGCTCGCCGACCCGGGGCCGACCGGTGATCGACGGGGCCTTGACGTTGCGCACGCCCGGCCTGCCGCCCAGCGTGATGAAGCCGCTCGGCCACGCGCCGGACCTGGTGTAGCGGTGCCAGTGGAAGTCGCCGCCCCAGCTGTCCTCGGAGACGATGATCTCGTTCGCGGAGACGACCTTCTCGACGTAGGCGACGTGGCCTGCCGAGCCGGCGCCGGGGACGTTGGCCCGCCACCAGGCGACGTCGCCGACGTTGGGCGTCTGGTCGACCTTGCTGGCCAGCGCGACGCCCCAGTTGGAGGCGTTGCCGCTGCCCGACCACGGGCGCACGTTGGGCATGCCCGACTTGACCATCCGGTAGGCCACGTAGTTCGTGCAGTTGTGCCCGGAGTACATCTGCCAGTACATGGTGCCGCTGTTCTCGCGGTAGCCGGCGCTGCTGTAGCCGGCCGCCTCGCACCCGGCGTAGCCGGTGCAGAGGTAGGCGTCGGAGGACCGCTCGACGGCGGCCTCCTTGGCGCCGGCAGGGCCGGCCAGGGGCAGCAGCAGCGACCCGCTCAGAGCGGTGACGGCGAGGGCTGCGAGGAGCCGGCGGGCAGGGGCGCGGGGGGACCGAGATGCAGGGGGCACGAGGAGGACGGAACCACAAGTCAAGGACCGACACGCCGAGAGTGCGCAAATTTCTCAAAAACCTCACGAGTTCCTTCCCGTCCCACGCGCACCACATCGGGGCACCGACCCCGGCACCGGCCGGCCGGGGGGTGAAGGCTGGGGTGAGAAGATCACCGACATGCCCGGTACCAACCTGACCCGCGACGAGGCCACCGCGCGAGCGGGCCTCCTCGACGTCGACGCCTACACCGTGGCGCTGGACCTGACCACCGGCGCGACGTCCTTCGGGTCCACGACGACGATCTCGTTCAGCTGCACCGAGCCGGGCGCCGAGACCTTCGCCGACCTCGTCGACGCCGAGGTCCACGAGATCACCCTCAACGGAGCGTCGCTGGATCCCGCCGCGGTCTACGCCGAGGGCCGGATCACGCTGCCGGGGCTGGCCGCCCGGAACACGCTGGTGGTGCGCGCCTCCTGCCCCTACTCGCGCACGGGCGAGGGCCTGCACCGCTTCGTCGATCCGGCCGACGACCGGGTCTACCTGTACTCGCAGTTCGAGGTGCCCGACGCGCGTCGGGTCTTCACGACCTTCGAGCAGCCCGACCTGAAGTCGGTCTTCACCTTCGACGTCACCGCCCCGGCGCACTGGGCGGTCGTGTCCAACTCCCCCACCCCGGAGCCGACGGCACTCGACGGTGACCGGGCGCGCTGGCTCTTCGAGCCGACCAAGCGGCTCTCCACCTACGTCACCGCGCTGGTGGCAGGCGAGTACCACCAGGTCCACCACGTCTACCGCGGCGCTCACGGCGACATCCCCCTGGGCCACTACTGCCGGCAGTCGCTCGTGGAGCACCTCGACGTCGACGAGCTGGTCCGGTTGACCAGCCAGGGCTTCGAGTTCTTCGAGGACGCCTTCGGCTTCCCCTACCCCTTCGGCAAGTACGACCAGCTCTACGTGCCGGAGTACAACATGGGGGCGATGGAGAACGCCGGGGCCGTCACGCTGCGCGACGAGTACCTCCCCCGCAGCCGCCAGGACCGGGCCTTCTACGAGTACCGCTGCACGGTGGTCCTCCACGAGATGGCGCACATGTGGTTCGGCGACCTCGTCACGATGAGGTGGTGGGACGACCTCTGGCTCAACGAGTCCTTCGCCGAGTGGGCCTGCTACCACGCGGCCGTGCAGAACACCGCCTTCACCGAGTCGTGGACGGGCTTCACCAACGCCCGCAAGGTCACCGGCTACCGGCAGGACCAGATGCCCTCGACCCACCCCATCGCGGCCGACAACCACGACCTCGACGCCGTCGAGGTCAACTTCGACATGATCACCTACGCCAAGGGCGCCTCGGTGCTCAAGCAGCTCGTGGCCTGGGTCGGGCTCGAGCCGTTCCTGGCAGGACTGCGCCAGTACTTCCAGGACCACGCCTACGGCAACTCGGAGTTCTCCGACCTGCTGAGCGCCCTCGAGCGCTCCTCGGGACGCGAGCTGCAGGGCTGGGCGCAGGAGTGGCTCCAGACCGCCGGCGTGAACACCCTCACCCCCCGCTTCGCGCTCGACGAGCAGGGTCGCTACACCTCCTTCGCGGTCCAGCAGAGCGCCGACCCGGACTGGCCGACCCTGCGGCGCCACCGCCTGGGCGTCGGCCTCTACGACGCCCACGACGGTCGGCTGGTGCGCCGGCGCTACGTCGAGGTCGACGTGGTCGGCGAGAGCACCGACCTCGCCGAGCTCGTCGGCGAGACCCAGCCCGACCTGCTGCTCCTCAACGACGAGGACCTCGCCTACACCAAGATCCGCCTCGACGAGCGGTCGCAGGCCACCCTGGTCAGCGGCCTGGGCACCCTCGAGGACTCCCTGGCCCGGGCCCTGTGCTGGGGCGCGGCCTGGGACATGACCCGCGACGGCGAGATGAGCGCCACCGCCTACGTCGACCTCGTGCTGGGCGCCATCGACCGTGAGACCGACGCCTTCGGGGTCAGCGTGATCCCGCGCTTCGCCGCCACAGCGGTCAACCTGTACTCCCACCCCGCGCACCGCGTCGCGCTGCGGGAGCGCTGGGAGCAGGGACTGCTGCGACTCCTCGAGGCCGCCGAGCCCGGCAGCGACCTCCAGCTGACCTTCGCCCGCTCCTTCGCCTCCGCCGCGCACACCCCGGGCGGCCTCGACGTCGTCGAGGGCCTCCTGGCGGGGGCCCGGGTCGTCGAGGGCCTCGAGGTCGACACGGACCTGCGCTGGGCGCTGGTGACCTCGTTGGCCGCGAGCGGGCGCGTCGAGGAGGACCGGATCGCCGCCGAGGAGGACGACGACCGGACCATCTCGGGCCGGGAGAAGGCAGCCGGGGCCCGCGCCGCGCGGCCCACCGCCGAGGCCAAGGCCGAGGCGTGGCGCGCGGCCTTCGAGGACCCGTCCACGCCCAACGAGACCCAGCGGAACCTGGTGCACTCCTTCGTGCGTCACGACCAGGAGGAGGTGCTGGCGCCCTACCTCGAGCGCTACCTCACCGAGGCCGAGCTCGTCCACGACCGCCTCGGCACGCAGAAGGCGCAGACCGCCCTGCGCTTCGGCTTCCCCCTGCCCCTGGCCTCACCGGAGGTCGTCGAACGCGTCGACACGTGGCTGCGAACCACCACGGCCGGCGCCGGGGCGCAGCGCTTCGTGCTCGAGGGGCGCGCCGAGACCGTCCGGGCGTTGCAGGCCCAGGCAGCGGACGCGCCGATCGAGGCCTAGTCGCCCTCGGTGGAGTGCAGCGTCCGGGGGGCGCGGGCGTGCTCGGCGAGCATGGCGATGCCACGGCGGAGCCCGCCGACCAGGTCGCCCGCCGCGAACGCGCTCTGCATCGTCACCGCCACCAGCTCGACCTGCTGGTCGGCGAGGCGACGCCGCACCCAGGCCCCGGTCACGATCTCCAGGACGCGAGCGGTCGGGTCGACCATGACCAGGATGCTGCGGTCGGGCGTGGTCAGCGTGCGGTGCAGCTGGGTGGAGAAGACCCTCGGGTCGCCGTGGGCGGTGCCGACGAAGACCGAGATCTCGGCTCGGCACAGCTGCTCGGCGCGTCGCACGGCGTCGTCGAGGGCTCCTCGCTCGACGCTGCTGAAGTGGGTGAAGCGATCACCAGCGGGCACCGGCACCTCCGACGTGGGATTCCTGCGGGTCCTGGGTCCCGGGGGCGGCGAGCTCGCCGGCGCTGCGGCGCGGGCCGCCGAGCCACTGGTCCTCGACCGGGGCCACACCGGGCGCGAGGCCCTCGCCCCGGGCCAGGCCGGGCCCGACCACGAGCACGGTGATCGTCAGGATCACCGCCAGGGTGACGCCGCCGACGAGGAGCAGCGCGTTGAGCAGGTCGACGGGCGGGTTCTCGGGCCAGCCCTCGGCCGGCTCCGCGGCGGCCGCGCCGGCCACCAGCACGGTGGTCAGCCACAGCAGGACCGAGGCGGTCACGAGGCGGGCGGCGGTCTGGGTCGCGCGGGTCACGGGTGCAGCGTATCGGCTCACGTCGTCACCTTCGTCACATCGGGCCCCTCTGAGGCCCCGCGACGCCTCCTCGGGTCGAGATCGGGGCGCCCGGGCTGCTAGACAGATCAGATGCCCGCTCCACTCCTCACCGCCGCGACCGTCCCCGGCCTCGACGCCCTGCTCGACCTCATCGTGGGTCCGCGGGGCACCGGCGTCGCCGACCCCTGCGCCGAGGACGCCACCGTGTGCCGCGCGGTCCTCGGCTGGTCCGACGACACCCGGCTCGCCTCCGCCGCCGACCTCGTGATCGGGACGCCGCTCCAGCTGCTCGGCCTCCTGCTGCTCGGCCTCGTGCTCCGCTGGGTGCTGCACCGGCTCATCGACCGGGTCGTGCGGCGCGCGGAGCACGGCGTCACGCCCGCCCACCAGCGGATCAGCACGCGTCGGACGCAGCGTGCGCAGACGATGGGCACCCTGCTCAAGAGCATCATCACCGGCATCGTCGCGGCCGTCGTGGTGACGATGATGCTCAGCGAGATCGGCGTGAACATCGCCCCGATCATCGCCAGCGCGGGGATCCTGGGCGTCGCGGTCGGCTTCGGCGCCCAGTCGCTGGTCGCCGACTTCCTCTCCGGCATCTTCATGATCGTCGAGGACCAGTACGGCGTCGGCGACGTGGTCGACGTGGGCGAGGCGACGGGCACGGTCGAGGCCGTGAGCCTGCGCGTGACCCGGCTGCGCGACATCAACGGCACGGTCTGGTACGTGCCCAACGGCTCCATCACCCGCGTGGGCAACCAGAGCCAGAACTGGGCCCAGACGGTGCTCGACGTCCGCGTCGGCTACACCGAGGACCTCGCGAAGGTCCGTCGGGTCCTCCAGGAGGTCGCCCACGACCTGTGGGAGGACGAGGACTTCGTCGGTCGCGTCATCGAGGAGCCCTCGGTGTGGGGCGTGGAGAACCTCGGCCCCGAGGGCGTCGACGTGCGCGTCGTGCTGAAGACGGCCCCGCTCGAGCAGTGGTCGGTCGCGCGGGAGATGCGCCAGCGCGTCAAGGCCCGCTTCGACCACGAGGGCATCGAGATCCCCCTCCCCCAGCGGGTCGTGTGGGACCGCCGATGACCTTCTACGAGGAGATCGGTGGCGAGGCCACCATCACCACCATCGTGCACCGGTTCTACGAGGGCGTGGCCCAGGACGAGGTGCTGCGTCCGCTCTACCCCGAGGCCGACCTCGGGCCGGCGGAGGAACGGTTCCGGCTCTTCCTCGTGCAGTACTGGGGCGGTCCGACGACGTACTCCGAGAGCCGCGGGCATCCCCGGCTGCGGATGCGCCACGCCCCGTTCAAGGTCGACCCCGTCGCCAAGGACCGATGGCTGCTGCACTTCCGCGAGGGCCTCGACGCCGCCGACCTCACCGCGGAGCAGGACGCGCAGTTCTGGGACTACGTCACCCACGCCGCCCAGTTCATGGTCAACACCTTCGAGTGAGCAGCCGCCGGCGCATCTGCTCGCGGTGGAGCGGGTGCGGAGCGGCGGAGTGCTCGGTCTCCGGGTCGAAGAAGACCAGCACGACGCGGCCCCGGGCCAGCAGGGTCTCGCCGTCGCAGATCTCGGAGGCCAGCGTCACCGAGCGGTCCCCGACGCGGACGACCTGGGTCCAGCAGTCGTAGGGCTCGGGTCGCAGCAGGATCGGGACGCGGAAGTCGACGTCGGTGCGGGCGACGACCATCGAGGCCGGCGGCGCTCCCTCGACCTCGCGCCACAGGCCCACGCTGAGTCGGATCCGAGCCTCCTGGAGGTACTCGAAGTACTTGACGTTGTTGACGTGGCCGTACACGTCGACGTCGGAGAAGCGGACGTGGACCGGGAACCGCCCGGCGCCCTCGTGGGGCAGCCGCTCGACCCGCTCGCGCGGGTTCGGCTCGACCGGCTCGAGGAAGGCACCCAACGCCTGCTTCTCCTCGGCGCGCAGGCGGCGCGGGCGCTCGGTGGAGAAGACGTAGGGGGTCAGCACGGTGCGGGCGCGCACGTAGACCTGACGCGCTCCGCCCGGCTGCTCGGTGAAGACCTCGTAGGCCATGGTGAAGCTGGCGGCCCGGATCTCCTCGACCCAGCACTCGATGCTCACCGGCTCGAAGCCGAAGGCCAGGGGGGCGACGTAGGTGACCTCGTGACGCACCACGACCGTGCCCTCGGCCAGCGCGTCGGTCGGCGAGCCCGCGCGCCCGTGGGTGCGCAGCATGTCGACCCGCGCCTCCTGCAGGTAGTCGACGTGGACCACGTTGTTGACGTGACCGAGCACGTCGAGGTCGGCCCACCGCAGGGGGCACAGATAGGTGTGGCGCACGGGTCGATGGTGCCAGAACGGGGCTCCTCTAGGGTGTCCAGGCAAGCCGTCCCCCGTCGACCAGGAGCCCCCCTATGCCCGAAGCCGTCATCGTCGCCGCCGCCCGCTCCGCCATCGGGCGGGCCAACAAGGGCTCCCTCAAGGACCTACGGCCCGACGACCTCGCCCTGAGCATCGTGCAGGCGGCCCTGGCCAAGGTGCCCGAGCTCGACCCGACGACGATCGACGACCACTACCTCGGCTGCGGCCTGCCCGGCGGCGAGTCCGGCTTCAACATGGCCCGGGTCGTGAACGTCCTGGCCGGCCTGGACACCGTGCCGGGCGCGACCATCACCCGCTACTGCTCGTCGTCGGTGCAGACGACCCGGATGGCCTTCCACGCCATCAAGGCGGGCGAGGGCGACGTCTTCCTCTCCTCGGGGGTCGAGACGGTCTCGCGCTTCGCCAAGGGCACCTCCGACCACCTCCCCGACACCATCAACCACGCCTTCGACGAGGCCCAGACCCGCACGACCCGGACCGCCGAGGGCGGCCAGGACTGGCACGACCCGCGCGAGGACGGGCAGCTGCCCGACGTCTACCTGGCGATGGGCCAGACGGCCGAGAACCTCGCCCGGCTGCGCGGTCTCTCGCGACGCGAGCTCGACGAGTTCGGCGTGCGCTCGCAGAACCTGGCCGAGAAGGCCGTCGCGAACGGCTTCTGGGCCCGCGAGATCACCCCGGTGACCACGCCCGACGGCACCGTGGTGAGCACCGACGACGGCCCCCGGGCCGGCGTGACCTACGACGCGGTCAAGGACCTCAAGCCCGTCTTCCGTCCCGACGGCGTGGTCACCGCCGCCAACTGCTGCGCGCTCAACGACGGCGCCGCGGCCGTGGTCGTCATGTCCGACACCCGGGCCGCCGAGCTGGGCCTCACGCCGCTGGCCCGCATCGTGTCCACCGGCGTCTCCGGCCTCTCGCCCGAGATCATGGGGCTGGGACCGGTCGAGGCCACGCGCAGCGCGCTGCGCCACGCCGGCATGAGCATCGGCGACATCGACCTGGTGGAGATCAACGAGGCCTTCGCCGCCCAGGTCGTCCCGTCCTACCAGGACCTCGGCATCGACCTGGACCGGCTCAACGTCAACGGCGGGGCGATCGCGGTCGGCCACCCGTTCGGGATGACCGGGGCCCGGCTGCAGAACACGATGCTCAACAGCCTCGACTGGCACGACAAGAGCACGGGTCTGATCACCATGTGCGTCGGTGGCGGTCAGGGCATGGCCCTGATCCTCGAGCGGCTCTGAGAGATGGCCCCCTCGGGCGAGCCGCGCTGGCTCGACGAGCACCAGCAGCGCTCCTGGCGCGCGCTGGTGCTGGGGTCGACCCTGCTCATGGGCCGCCTCCACGACGAGCTCGAGCGGGCCCACGGGCTCTCCCTGACCGAGTACGAGATCCTGATGCGGCTCTCCGAGCGGGACGGACGGCTGCGCATGGCCCAGCTGGCCGACGCGCTCGCCCACAGCCGCAGCCGCGTCACCCACACCGTCTCGCGCATGGAGCGGGCCGGCCTGGTGCGCCGTGAGGACTCTCGTCGAGGACGGGCGCGGGGTCGACGCCGTGCTGACCGCCGAGGGCCTCGCGCTCCTCGAGCGCGCGGCCGCCACCCACGTCGAGGGCGTCCGCCGGCACCTCATCGACCTCGTGGCGCCGGCCGACCTCGCCGCGCTGCGGCGGGCGATGGACTCCGTCAGCGACCACCTGATCGCCGCCCACCCCGAGATGGAGATTCGGCCCGAGATGGAGATCCGGCCCGAGTAGTCAGTCGCGGGTCAGGCGGCGGTGCGTGACCCGGTGCGGGCGAGCAGCCTCGACGCCGAGGCGCTCGATCTTGTTCTCCTCGTAGGCGGCGTAGTTGCCCTCGAACCAGTTCCAGCGTGCGCCGTCCTCGTCGTCGCCCTCCCAGGCCAGGATGTGGGTCGCGACCCGGTCGAGGAACCACCGGTCGTGGGAGGTGACCACGGCGCACCCGGGGAAGTCGAGCAGGGCGTCCTCCAGCGAGGACAGGGTCTCCACGTCGAGGTCGTTGGTGGGCTCGTCGAGGAGCAGCAGGTTGCCGCCCATCTTCAGCGTCAGCGCCAGGTTGAGACGGTTGCGCTCACCACCGGAGAGGACGTTGGCCTTCTTCTGCTGGTCGGGGCCCTTGAACCCGAACGAGGCGACGTAGGCTCGCGAGTTCATCTCGAAGTTCGCGACCTTGATGTGGTCGAGGCCCTCGGAGACGACCTCCCAGACGTTCTTGGAGGGGTCGAGCCCCCCGCGGCTCTGGTCGACGTAGGAGATCTTGACCGTGGTCCCGACCTTGAGGTTGCCCTCGTCGGGCGACTCCTGGTCGGTGATCATCCGGAACAGGGTGGTCTTGCCGACCCCGTTCGGCCCGATCACGCCGACGATGCCGGCCCGCGGCAGCGAGAAGCTGAGGTCGTGCATGAGGGTGCGGCCGTCGTAGCCCTTGGCGACCCCGTGCGCCTCCAGGACGATGTCCCCGAGCCGGGGGCCTGCGGGGATGTTGATCTCGGAGGTGTCGATCTTGCGCATCCGGTCGGCCTCGGCGGCCATCTCCTCGTAGCGCGCCAGGCGGGAGCGGCTCTTGGTCTGCCGGGCCTTGGCGTTCGAGCGCACCCACTCCAGCTCGCGGTCGAGCATCCGGGCGCGCTTGGCGTCCTTCTGCCCCTCGATCTTGAGGCGGTCCTTCTTGGTCTGCAGGTAGGTCGTGTAGTTGCCCTCGTAGGGGTGGGCCTGGCCCCGGTCGAGCTCGAGGATCCAGGTGGCCACGTTGTCGAGGAAGTACCGGTCGTGGGTGACGGCCAGGACGGCGCCGGGGTAGTCCTTGAGGTGGCCCTCGAGCCACTGCACGGACTCGGCGTCGAGGTGGTTGGTGGGCTCGTCGAGCAGCAGGAGCGACGGCTGCTGGAGCAGCAGCTTGCACAGGGCGACCCGGCGCCGCTCGCCACCGGAGAGGTGGTCGACGATGGCGTCGGGCGGGGGGCAGCGCAGCGCGTCCATGGCCTGGTCGAGGCGGCTGTCGATGTCCCAGGCGTTGGCGTGGTCCAGGAACTCCTGGAGGTCGCCCATCTCGGGCAGCAGCTTGTCGTAGTCGGCCTCGGGGTCGGCCATCTCCTCGGAGATCGCGTTGAAGCGCGCCAGCTTCGAGGTGATCTCGTGGACCGCCTCCTCGACGTTCTCCAGCACGGTGCGGCCCTCGCTCAACGGCGGCTCCTGCTGGAGCATGCCGACGCTCGCACCGGGCGAGAGCAGGGCGTCGCCGTTGTTGGCCCGGTCCAGGCCGGCCATGATCTTCAGCAACGACGACTTGCCGGTCCCGTTGGGCCCGACGACGCCGATCTTGGCGTCGGGCAGGAACGACAGCGTGACGTTCTCCAGGACGACCTTGTCGCCGTGGGCCTTCCGGACGTTGCGCAGGGTGAACACGTACTCGGCCATGGTCGGCGAGCCTACGCGGGCGGAGTCGCCGCGCGCCGGGGCGGGGTCAGCGCCCGCGCGCGGCGTCGATGCCGGCCCGGGTCGCGCCGCAGGCGGCCAGCTCGGCGTCGACGGGCGCCACCACCAGCTCGCGGGCGACGCCCCGGACGCCCTCGCGGAGCCGCCGCTCCGCCGCGCGGGCCCGGCTCCGTGCGGTGCCCCGCGCCAGCAGCCTGCCGAGGCCACCGAGGACGACCCCGAGCAGCACGCCGCCGAGCAGCATCAGCGTCGGCGCCGGCAGGCCCCCCGCGCTCGGCGCGACGAGGTCGACCCCGAGGAAGCCGGCGGTCGCCAGCCCCACCAGCCAGGCCAGCCCGGCGACCGCGACGAGCAGCAGGACCCACTGCACGGCACGCACGGGCCGTGCCCACCAGGCCAGCCGCTCGACGTCGAGGTCGGTGGTGGCCATCGCGTGGTCGAGCCGGTCGGCGAGGTCGGCGGCGCGGGAGGTCGAGGCTCGGCGCACGGCGTCGGCCCAGGGCCGGCTCAGACCGGCCGCGGCCTCGTCGGCGAGCGCGCGCACCTCGGTGTCGACGCGGGCGCGCTGGACCGGGGTGGTCTCGGGCAGGGAGGTCCGGACGAGCCGGCGTCCCTCGGGGCCGAGGTCGAGGTGCAGCCGCTTGAGCGGGTCGGGCCGCAGCCGCGAGGCCCACCCCAGCACCGGCCAGGCGGTGGCGCGCCCCAGACGCACCCGGGCGGCGCGGTCGACCGCACCGACCACCGTGGGGACCCCGGCGGCGTCGGCCAGCGCGTCCTCGAGGACGCCGATGCGGGCCTCGGAGAGCTGCCGGGAGGTGCTGCGGCCGGTGGCCTGGTCAAGGCGGTCCGCCACCGCGCGGAGGTCGGCCTCCAGACGCGCCCCGGTCGCCTTCTTGTCCGCAGCCCGGCGCACGATCTCGGCGCGCAGGTCGTCGACCCCGATGTCGTGGCGGGCGCTGAGGCCGAAGACCGGCACGTCGTCGAGTCCGTCGGCGACGAGCAGGCGGCGCACGTCGGCGACCATCGACGCCCGCTGCTCCTCGGGCACGGTGTCGATGTGGTTCAGCACCACGACGAGGACCGCGCTGTGGGTGGCCAGGGGGCGCAGGTAGCGGTCGTGGACCGCGGCGTCGGCGTACTTCTGGGGGTCCAGCACCCAGACCAGCAGGTCGGCCAGCTCCACGAGGCGGTCGACCTCGAGGTGGTGGGCCACCTCGGTGGAGTCGTGGTCGGGCAGGTCCAGCAGCACCACGCCGTCGAGGGCTGCGTCCTCGTCGCGGGTGTCGAGCATGGAGGCGCGGGTGGCGCGGTAGCGCGGCGGGATGCCCAGCCAGTCGAGGAGGTCCTCGGCGCCCTCGTCGCCCCAGACGCACGCCGAGGCCGCCGAGGTGGTCGGGCGGCGGACGCCGACCGTGGCCAGCTCGAGCCCGCTCAGCGCGTTGAAGGTCGAGGACTTGCCGGAGCCGGTCGCGCCGGCGAGGCCGACCACGGTGTGGCGGGTGGAGAGCCGCATCCGGGCGGCGGCGCGCTCGGCGGTGGCCTCCGCCTCGTCGACGAGAGCGTCGTCGAGGCGTCCGCGGGCCGCCGCGGCGGCCTGCTGGAGACCCTCGATGCGGGGCCCGAGGCCGGTGCCTCGCGTGACCAGTCGGCGTGCGCCCTTCAGCAGGCTCGTCACGGGGTCCCCTTCGCGCTGCGCTCGGCCAGACGCAGGTCGTCGACGCGGCGGGCGGACACGCGCACCCGCTCGGCGACCCCCGGGTCGATGCTCTGCTCCTCCAGGAGGACCGTGAACCGGGCCCGCTCCGACTCGAGCAGCACCCGCAGCCGCTCGTCGAGCGAGCGCCGCGCCCTCTCGGCGAGGGTGCGGACGGCCTGGTCGCCGAAGACGGCCTCGAGCAGCTTCTGGCCGAGCACCGCCGAGCCGCCGGCGATCCCGGCCTCGGCGCCGGTGACACCGGCGGTGTGGGCGAAGACGACGACCATCAGCGCGACCGAGAGCCCGTTGACCCCGAAGGCGAGGAAGCGTGCGGTCCCGCGCTTGTCGGCACCCTCGGTGCGGACCATGTCCAGGACGTCCTGCTGCCAGGCGCGCACCGCGACCTCGGTGCGCCCGCGCAGGTCGCGCGAGGCCCGGCCGAGGTCCTTGCGGCCCTGCTCGAGCAGGGTGCGTCCGGCCGGGTTCTGGAGCCAGGCCGCCTCGGCGCGCTCGGCGGCCGACTCGGCGTGCTCGACGATGAGGGTCTCCAGGCCGGACTCGACGGCCACCGTCACCTGCTCGGCCTGGCGGGGCTTGCCCTTGACCGCCTCGACCAGGCGGTCCCGCAGCCGACCGACCTTGGCCTCGAGGGAGCGCACGAGCTCGCCGGTGCCGACGAACTCCTGCCAGCGGGCCAGCACCTCGCCGCGCAGCAGCGTGCCGTCGGCACAGGCGTGGGAGACGGCCTCGAGGGCGTCGTCGTAGGCGCGGTCGACGTCGAGGCGCAGCCGGCCGGTCGCCGCGACCTGCTCGTCGAGGCCGTCGGCGAGCGGGTACGTGCGGCGCGAGAGCTCGCGGATCGCGCCCTGGAGCGTCTGCTGCACCACGGCACTGCGCGCGACGGTGTCCTCGGCGAGGCTCGCGAGCCACGACCGGATGTCGGCGACGTGCGAGGCCGGCAGCAGGCCGTCGTCGTCGAGGCCGCCCTCGGTGACGGTGAACAGCGGCGAGTCGCGCAGCCCGCGCGCGGAGAGCATGTGGGCCAGGTGGGAGGAGACGGTGCCGACGGCCTCCTCGGGCGTCCGGTCGAGCACGACGGCGACCGCGGTCGAGCGCTCGGCCGCCTGCTGCAGGAAGCCCCAGGGCACCTGGTCGGCGTAGCGCGCGGCGGAGGTGACGAAGAGCCACAGGTCGGCGGCCGCCAGCAGCTGCGAGGCGAGCAGGCGGTTGCGCTCCTCGACCGAGTCGACGTCGGGAGCGTCGAGCAGCGCGAGACCCTGGGGCACGGCGGTCGTGGCGACCAGCTGGAGGGCATCGGGATCGGTGGTGGCGTGGGTGACGCGGTCGAGATCGGGCAGCAGGCGGTCCTGGCCGAACCAGGTGGCGTCGTCGGGGTGGTGGACGAGCACCGGGGAGCGCGTGGTGGGGCGCAGCAGTCCCGGGGTGGTGACCCGGTGGCCGACCAGGGAGTTGATCAGGGTCGACTTGCCGGCGCCGGTGGAGCCGCCGACGACGGTCAGCAGCGGCGCCTCCAGCGTCATCAGCCGCGGGATCACGTAGTCCTCGAGCTGGTCGACCATGGCCTGGAGGGAGGCACGCAGCTCGACGGTCCCGGGCAGGTCGAGGGGCAGCTCGGCGTCCTGCAGAGCGCTGCGCAGACGGACGAGGGCGGTCACCATCGCGGTCATCGGCGCGTTCCCGGCCCGCCCGGGAGGAGGACGCTCTCGCGAGGGGGATGCGCCATGGCGGAAGCGTAACGAACTCGGTGATCGTCTCGGCCGGGTGATCTGGGCGGACCTACAGTGGGGTCGTGACCACCAGCGACGACCAGCACCCAGCCACCGCCCCGGACGGGTCCGGCGCGGAGTCCCACGACCCGGCCGTCCCGGCCGCCTACAGCGCCTTCATGCGCACCGGCTGGGGAGAGCGCGAGCTGGACCTGCCGGCGCACCCCGTGGCCGCCCACGCCGCCGAGCGGCGCGCGCGCCTGGCCGAGGCGTTCCCCGGCGAGCGGCTGGTGCTGCCCTCGGGCACCTACAAGGTGCGCTCCAACGACACCGACTACCGCTTCCGGCCCGACACGGCGCACACCTACTTCACCGGCAACCAGACCAGCGACGCGGTGCTGGTCCTCGAGGGCGGGGAGTCGGTGCTCTACGCCCGCCCCCGCTCCTCGCGCGAGAGCGACGAGTTCTTCCGGGACCGCCAGTACGGCGAGCTCTGGGCTGGACGCCGGCCCTCCATGCAGGAGCTGTCCGACTCGCTGGGGCTGCGGGTCAAGCACATCGACCGGTTGGCCGAGGACCTCGGCACGAGCGCCCCGGCCAAGTCGCGGGTCCTGCGGGGGCTCTCCACGGCGGTCGACCGTGTCGTGCCGGCCGACGCGGCGCTGGACGACGACCTGGCCCGGGTGGCCTCGGAGATGCGGCTGGTCAAGGACGACTGGGAGGTCGCGCAGCTGCAGGAGGCGTGCGACATCACCACGCTGGGGTTCGAGGACTGCGTGCGGGAGTGGGACCGCGTCCTCGAGCACGGGGAGCGGTGGTTGGAGGGAACGTTCTTCCGCCGTGCTCGCACGATGGGCAACGACATCGGCTACGACTCGATCGTCGGCGGCGGCAAGCACGCCACCACGCTGCACTGGATCGACAACTCGGGCCCGATCACCCCCGGGGAGCTGGTGCTGCTCGACATGGGCGTCGAGGGACGCGACCTCTACACCGCGGACGTGACCCGGACGCTGCCGGTCGACGGCACGTGGACCCCCCTCCAGCGTGAGCTCTACGAGGTGGTCCTGGCTGCCCAGCAGGCCGGGATCGACGCCGTCCGCCCCGGCGCGGCGTTCACGGCCCCGCACGACGCCGCGATGTCGGTGCTGGCCCACGCCCTGGAGGACCTCGGCCTGCTGCCGGTCACCGCGACCGAGGCCCTCGACCCGGACTCGAAGGTCTATGCCCGCTGGACCCTGCACGGCACCAGCCACATGCTCGGCCTCGACGTGCACGACTGCGGCCGCGCGGCGCCGTCGTCCTACGCGAAGGGCACGCTGGCCGCGGGCATGGTGCTGACCGTCGAGCCCGGCCTGTACTTCCAGGAGGACGACCTGCTCGTCCCCGAGGAGCTGCGAGGCATCGGGATCCGGATCGAGGACGACATCCTGGTCACTGACGAGGCGAGCCGGAACCTGTCCGCGGCACTCCCCCGCGGCGCCGACGAGATCGTGGAGTGGATGGGTCGCCTGCGCGGCTGAGCGTCAGGCGGCTGGGCGTCAGGGCGGGCGTTCAGGCGGCTGGGGTGTAGTCGAGGCGGATGCGGATGGTGGCACCGGTCAGTGGTGGTGCGGTGCTGTGGTAGGTGTGGCCGGTGGGGGTGGTGGTGACCACGGTGTGGGTGGGTCCTGGTCGTGGTTCGGCGTGCCAGCCGGGGGCTTGTTTGGTGTGGTTGCAGCTCTCGCAGAGGCCTTGGCCGTTGGCCTCGTTGGTGGGGCCGCCGTCTTCGGCGGCGATGACGTGGTCGAGGTGGCGGATCGGGGCGCCGCAGTAGGGCGTGCGGCAGGTGTGGGCGTCGCGGGTCTTGATCAGGTGGGCCAGTGCCGGTGGGGAAGTAGCGGGCGGTGGAGTCCATGGCCACGATCTGTTTGGTGGTGGGGTGGGTGAAGAGTCGACGCAGGGTGGCGTTGCCGGCGTCGGTGGCGTGGTGCAGGAGCTCGCGGGCGGTGGGGGCGGGCAGGTGGCCGTAGCCGGGTAGGTAGGCCGGGGCGTCGCTGTGTCCGTGGAGGCTGTGGTGGAGCAGGGTGTGGTGGCCCATCACGAGGGTCACCGCGACCGGGACGGCTTCGGCGCTGCTCTGGCCGGTGAGGCGTTCCACGAGGGTGTCGGCCATGGCTTGGTCGTGGGTGCGGGGGTCGCCCTGGGTGCGCAGGCTCTTCGCGGCACGGCTCAGGGCGGTGTGGACCGCGATGCCTTGGGCTGCGGGGAGCAGGGCGGTGATCTGGGTCATCGAGTGGGGCATCGGGCGCGAGGTGACCCGACGGTCGTGGGCGGCGCGGGTGGCGCGGGTCGCGGCGGTGGTGGGGTCGAGGTGGTGGGCGTGGCGGTGGGCGGCATCGATGAGGGCGTGATCGCCGCCGGTCTTCAGGAGGTCTTCGAGGTGGGTGGGCTGGGCGCACAGGGCCTCGTCGAGGTCGGCGCGTTGCTCGGGGGTGAGGTGGGCGCTGGCGTGGGCGAGGTGGGTGGCTTGGTCCTCGGTGAGCTGGCCGCGGGTCATCGCGGCCAGGGTGTGGGGCATCTGGTGGACCAGGACTCCGGCCAGGGCGAGGTGTCGTTGTCCGCGGTGGGGTGACTCGCGGCGCGCCAGGCCGATCTGGGCGCCCAGGCCGCGTGCTCGTCGTCGGGCCGGGACGCCGGCGGCGGCTTGGGCGGATCGTTGGGAGGCTGCGAACGCGGCGGCTCAGGCGGGCCTGGGCGGCTGCGGCGCCTGACTTCAGCTCCTCGAGGGCTCGCAGGGCATCGATGCGGGCGGCGTCGTCCAGGTCGTTGCCCAGGTCGTGCCCAGCGTGGCGAGCTGCTCGCGCATGGCCTGCACCGTGGTGGCGGTGCTGGTGGGATCGGAGGGTGCGGCCATGCCCCCATGTTATCGAACACCTGTTCGTACGGCAAGAGGTTGTCCCCAACGACCTGGCGATCCACTCGGGCATACTGACCCGCGGACCGAGCGCTCGTGGTCCCCCGCCCCCGTAGCTCAGCTGGATAGAGCAGCGGCCTTCTAATCCGCCGGTCGCAGGTTCGAGTCCTGCCGGGGGCACTGCCGGGGGTATCTGACGCTACCTTGTGCAGCAGTGGCGCCGAGGCCACTCCGGAGGAACGGGACCGCCGATGAGAACACCTGCCAGCTCCGCCCTGCTCGCCGCCGGCGTCGCGCTCCTGCTGCCGCTCACCTCGGCCGCCGCAGCCCCGGTCGCCGCAGCCCCGACCGCCGCTGCCAGCGCGGCCGCCGACCAGGCGCCCGGGCGGTGGGAGGTCCGCGCAAGGGGAACCGGGGCCTACCAGGTGTCGTGGCACTCTCCGTCGCGGTTCCCGATCACCTCCGACCGCCCCACGGTCGTGAGCAGCGGCGGCGACAGCCTGCGGATCGGTCCGCCCACCGTCTCCGCCGACGGCCGCACCGTGTCCGCCCTCGTCGGCTCGGCCCGGCGCCCGGTGCCCTCCGACTTCGACGTGATGCTCTCGGGGGACCGCCTCGACGAGCCCGGCGACGACCGTCTGGTGTCCGCAGGTCAGGCGACGGCGCCCCGGTCCGGCCCGGTCGAGGGCCGCGCCCCCGAGATCGCGGTCGACCCGGGCGAGCCCGGCGACCTCGAGACGGTCACCAGCGACTACACCCTCGACCCGGTGAAGCTGCCGGGCATGCGCCAGCCGATCGAGATGGTCGGCCACGTCGTCGAGCCGGCCCCCGGCCAGCTGGACGCCGCGGCCCCGCTCGTGCTCTTCCAGCACGGTCGGCACAGCGTCTGCTACCGGACCGAGAGCGGCGACGGGGGCGGGGGCGGCCGCTGGCCGTGCCGCCCTCCCTTCGCGGAGATCCCCAGCCAGCTCGGCTACGACTACGTCCAGCAGCTGCTGGCCTCGCAGGGCTTCGTCACCGTCTCGGTGCGGGTCAACGGCATCAATGCCCAGGACTACCGGCTCCCCGACGGTGGTGCCGACGCTCGGGCCACGATCATCGCGCGTCACCTCGACCACTGGGCCGACGTCGCGGGCGCGCACCAGGTCGACCTCGACGAGGTGGTGCTGGTCGGGCACAGCCGCGGCGGCGAGGGCGTCGACCGCGCCTCGATCCAGGTCCCGCTCTCCGCGCCCTACCGGATCGTCGGCCAGGTGCTCATCGCTCCGACGGACTTCGGCAGCCAGACTGCGCCGTACGTCCCCACCGTGACGCTCCTGCCGTCGTGCGACGGCGACGTCTCCGACCTCCAGGGCCAGCGCTTCACCGACTACTCCCGCGACCTCCTGCCCGACGACACCTCGCTGAAGAGCTCGGTGATGGTGCTCGGCGCCAACCACAACTTCTTCAACACCGAGTGGACGCCGGCGACCGCTGTGGCGCCGGCCAACGACGACTGGTACGGCCGGCCGCACAGGCCCTGCGGGAGCGAGCACCCCGGGCGCCTGTCGGCCGGCGAGCAGCGCGACGTGGGGGCGGCCTACATCGCGGGCGCGGCACGGCTCTTCACCGGCGAGGAGGACTTCCTGCCCCTCTTCGACGGCTCGCCCGTCGAGGTCCCCTCGATCGGCGCGGCGACCGTGCTCAGCCACGCCCTCGGCGGCGGACGCGAGGTGCGCCGCCCCTCGAGCGACACGGCCCTCACGCTCGCCGACGGAGCGTCGACCTCGTTCTGCCAGGGCGTAGCCGTGCGGGGGGTGGACCTCGGGACCTGCGGGCAACGGCTCACCAGCCAGGTGACGCCGCACTGGATCTCCGACTACGAGCAGACGCCCTCGCACCGCTTCCTCGAGATGAGCTGGGACGCCGTGGGACAGAGCGGCGGCCTGCTCCTCGACCGTCCGCTCGACCTCACCGGGGACCGCCTCGAGCTGCGCACGCTGGTCGACCCCCGCGTCGGCGGCGTCGACCTGGCCGTCCGGCTCACCGACGCCGACGGCTCCTCGCGCACCGTGACCCCGCAGGGTGGCGGTCGGCTGGCCGCCCTCCCGCCGGCCCTGCCCAAGATCTGGGGCCAGGCGCTGATCGTCGACCCGGCCGACGCCCGGGGTGTGGACGTCTCGCAGATCACCGCGGTCGAGCTGGTCTCACGCAGCGCGACCGGCCGGATCTGGGTGGCCGACCTCGCGGCGGCCCCGCCGGACCTCGCTCGCGTGCCGCGACGGCGCGCCGCGACCGTCGACCTGGCCGGGGTGCGTCTGCCCGAGGGTGACGGTCCGGGCACCGTGACCGCCCGGGTGCCCTTCTCGGTGCAGGGGCTGACCCGACCCGGGCGGCTGGTCGTCGTGGCCAGCGGCGGCGACCTGCGCGGGCAGGACCGGTTCGTGGTCGACCTCGCCCCGGGCCAGACCTCCGGCTCGCTGCCGCTGACCTACCAGGCCGACGACCGCGACGACGTGCAGTCCCGGCCGACCTTCTTCACGGCGTACGCCACCCGGGGCCTGATGACCGACTCCTACCTCGGCCGGGCGGTCGTCGTGGACGACGACCCGACCCCCGCGGTCTCCCTCGAGGCGTCTCCGCGCACCGTCGCCGAGGGCGAGCCGCTGAGGTTCCAGATCACGCTGGAGGCACCCGTCGACTACGACCTGTACGGCTCCGGCCGGGTGGTGGAGGGCACCGCCGACGAGCTGCACGCCGACGACCTGACGGCTGCCGCACGGAGCTCGCTCGGGATCAGCGGCGACGACCTGACCAACCCGCTGAGCGATTACGACGTCCGACTCGACGGGCCGGGCGTGCCTGCGGGCCGGGTGCGCGCGGTCGTCGAGGTCCCGACCCGCGACGACCGGCGCGCCGAGGGCCGCGAGTCGATGACTGTGCGCTTCGCGGTGCCGACCGCCGACGGGGTGCGCCGGTTCACCCGGACGGGCTACCTGGCCGCCTCCGACGGGGGCTGAGCCCGCCGCGGGCGGCTCGGGCGTGGCGGTCGGGGCCGACTTCCGCTTAGGTCGGGGGGTCGGCCGACCGCCGACCGACCCGTCCGGGTCGACGACTGATCCCCCGGAGGCCCCTCCATGCCGCAGTACTCGTCCAGCCGTGACCTCCAGGACGGCCTCGACGTCCGGCCCCAGTTCAGTCGCGACGGGGCGGTCGTCGACATCCCGCGCCGCCGGATGGCGGAGAGCTCCGTCGACCCCGAGACCGCCTACCACGTGATCAAGGACGAGCTGATGCTCGACGGGCACGCCCGGCTGAACGTCGCGACCTTCGGCACGACGTGGATGGAGCCCCAGGCCGAGCGGCTGATGGCCGAGGCCGCGGACAAGAACCTGGTCGACCGCGACGAGTACCCGCAGACCGCGCAGCTGGAGGACCGCTGCCTCGACATCATCGCCGACTTCTGGAACGCGCCCGAGCCCGACAACCCCATCGGGTGCTCGACCATCGGCTCCTCCGAGGGCTGCATGCTGGCCGGGCTGGCGCTGAAGTGGCGCTGGAAGGCGCGCCGCGAGGCCGCCGGACTGCCCACGGACCGCCCCAACATCGTCGTGGGCGCCAACGTGCAGGTCTGCTGGCACAAGTTCGCGCGGTACTGGGAGATCGAGCCGAAGGAGGTCGTGATCCGCAAGGGCGAGACCACGATGCACCCCGACGACGTGGCCGCGACCTGCGACGAGAACACCATCGGCGTCGTCGGCATCCTCGGCTCGACCTTCGACGGCGCCTACGAGGACATCGCCGGCATGGCCAAGGCCCTCGACAAGCTCGAGATGGAGACCGGCACCTACGTCCCGATCCACGTCGACGCGGCCTCGGGCGGGCTCTTCGCGCCGTTCGTGGACCCCGAGCTGGTCTGGGACTTCCGCATCGAGCGGGTGCAGTCCATCAACGCCTCCGGCCACAAGTACGGCCTGGTCTACCCCGGCGTCGGATGGGTGCTCTGGCGCAACGAGGAGGCCCGCCCCGAGGACCTCGTCTTCCGCGTCGACTACCTCGGCGGCGACCACCCCACGATGTCGTTGAACTTCACCAAGCCCGGCTCGGGCGTGGTGGCCCAGTACTACCAGTTCGTGCGGCTGGGCTACGAGGGCTTCAAGCGGGTCCACCAGCACAGCCGAGACATCGCCCAGATGATGGCCGCGGCCATCGGCTCGATGGAGGAGTTCGAGCTGATCGCCGACGGCAGCGACCTGCCCGTGGTCACCTTCTGCTTCAACGGCGCGAACACCAAGACCGGCAAGCCCCGCAAGGGCAGCTACGCCGAGAAGGTCGGCTACACCCTCAACGACATCGCCGACTGGATGAAGCAGGGCGGCTGGTCGGTGCCGGCCTACCACTTCTGCGCCGACCGCGAGGAGCTGGAGATCATCCGGATCGTGGTGCGCAACGCCTTCAGCCGCGACCTCGCCGAGATGTTCCTCATGGAGCTCGGTCGGGCGGTGGGTCGCTGCGACGGCACCGGGGAGGACTCCGGTCGCGCCTTCCGCCACTGAGGCAGTCGCTCTAGATTGTTCGATCCGGCCCTGCGACGGAGCGGGCCCGCCACCGAGGAGGACCAGATGACCCGGAGCATCGACCCGACCGCCATCGACCAGGTGCTGGAGGCGGCCGTCGCGCGCGGGGCCGTGCCCCACGCGGCCGCCATCGCCGCCGACGCCGACGGCGTGTTCTACGAGGGCGGCGCCGGGGTGCGCATCGCCGGCGAGTCCCAGGACCCGGTCGGCACGTCGACGCAGTTCGCGATCATGTCGATGACCAAGATGGTCGCCACCACCGCGGCCCTGCAGCAGGTGGAGCGCGGCGAGCTGGACCTGCACGCGCCGGTCGAGCAGTACGTGCCGGACTTCGCCGACCTCAAGGTGCTCGAGGGCTTCGACGGCGACCAGCCGATCCTGGTCGACCCCCGCTCGAAGGCCACCGTCCACCACCTCCTCACCCACACCACCGGCCTGGGCTACTGGTTCTGGAACGACCAGCTCGCGCGGTACGAGGCCGTCACCGGACTGCCCAACGTCGTCCCGGGCACCATGGCCGCCTTCGGGGCGCCGATGACGGCCCACCCGGGCGAGCGGTTCGTCTACGGCATCAACACCGACTGGCTGGGCCGGGTCGTGGAGTCGGTCGCGGGCCAGGGTCTCGACGTCGTGGTCCGTGAGGGGATCACCGAGCCGCTCGGCATGCACGACACGATGTTCAGCCTCGACGAGGGGCGCAAGGCGAACCGGGTCACCGTCCACGTCCCGGGCGAGGACGGGGCCTGGACCTCGGCCGGCGAGGTCCTCAACCAGCAGCCCGAGTGGTGGGCCGGCGGGCACGGGCTCTACTCGACCCCGCGCGACTACATCCGCTTCGAGCGCGCCCTGCTGCGCGGCGGCGAGCTCGACGGCGCCCGCATCCTGAGCGAGGAGACCGTGGAGGCGGCGTTCTCGAACCAGATCGGTGAGCTCGACTTCCCGGCCGAGATCGCCACCGCCGACCCCGCGATCACCGACACGCTCCACGCCGGCCCGGGGTGGAAGTGGGGCTACGGGCTGATGCTCAACACCGAGGACTCCCCCGGCGGCCGACGCGCCGGCACCGGCGCGTGGGCCGGACTGTTCAACACGCACTTCTTCATCGATCGCACCACCGGGATCTGCGCGTCGATCTACACCAACTCGCTGCCCTTCATCACCTACGACGACGCCTGGAAGACCTACGTGGAGTTCGAGGAAGCGCTCTACGCTGCCCTGTGACACCCCCCGGAGGAGGAATCAGCAACAGATGTCGGCCTCTAGCCTCGATCGGATGCCACCCCGCGACAGTGCGGCCCAGGCCTGGCACGCCCACCCGTCGTGGGGCCAGGTGCCGGCGGTGCGCCTCGAGCACGGCGGGGAGCCGCTCCAGCGCGTCGTCGTCGTCGCCGCCCACCCCGACGACGAGAGCCTGGGTGCGGGCGGCCTGATCGGCACCGCGCACCGCGCCGGGCTGCCGATCTACCTCGTGCTCCTGACGGCCGGCGAGGCCGCCGACCCCAGCATCACCGACGGCAGCCACCACGCCCTCGCCCAGCTTCGCCTGCGGGAGATGGGGTGCGCGGTGGAGCGGTTGGCCCCCGGGACGCCGGTGGTCTTCCTCGGCGCCCAGGACGGGCGGGTGGAGGAGTGCGAGGAGATGATCGCCGCCAACCTCACCGAGGCGGTCGGAGCCGGCTCACACACCCTCGTGGTCGCCCCGTGGCGCGACGACCCCCACGCCGACCACCGGGCGGCCGGGCGGGCGGCGGCACGCGCGGCCGCGGCGGGCGGCGCCCGTCTGCTGGAGTACCCCGTCCGGCTCTGGCTCGACCAGGGGCCGGACGCCGCCCCCTGGACCGACATGGTCCGGCTCGACCTCGACGAGGAGCTGCGGGTGCGCAAGGCCGACGCGGTGGCCTGCCACGCCAGCCAGTTCCGTCCTCCCGCCGGCGGCCCGTGGCGCTTCGAGCACGTCACGGGTCCCGTGGAGCACTACGTGGAAGCCACGTAGGCGTCGATCTCGGCCAGGAGGCCGCGGCGCACGTCCTCGGGCGCGAAGGACAGCCGGGCGCTCTCCCGCGCGAGCTCGGCCACCCCGAGTGTGGTCGAGGTCGAGCAGACCTGCCGCGATCTCGTACTCGCGGTTGAGCGTGGTGGCGAACATCGGCGGGTCGTCGGAGGCGATCGTGACGCGCACCCCGGCCTCGCGGAACAGCGCCAGGGGGTGCTCGGCGAGCGAGGCCACGGCACCGGTCGCCACGTTGGAGGACGGGCAGACCTCCAGGGCGATGTCGTGCTCGACCAGGTGGGCCAGCAGGGCGGGGTCCTGCGCGGCAGAGGTGCCGTGACCGATCCGTTCCGCGCCGAGGAGGTGGACGGCGTCCCAGACGGTCTGCGGACCGGTCGTCTCCCCGGCGTGGGGCACCGAGTGCAGGCCGGCCGCGCGGGCCGCGTCGAAGTGCGGCGCGAACTGGGCCCGGCCGACGCCGACCTCGGGCCCCCCGAGCCCGAAGCCGACCAGCCCGTCGGGGCGGTGGTCCAGGGCGTAGCGCACCGTGTCGTCGGCCGCGGGCAGCCCCGACTCCCCCGGGATGTCGTAGACCAGCCGCAGCACGACCCCGAGGTCGCGCTCGGCGGCCCGGCGCGCGTCCTCGACGGCCTCGGTGAAGGCCTCGATCGGGACGCCCGCGGCCACCGAGGTGAACGGGGTGCAGGTCAGCTCGGCGTACCTCACCGTCTGGCCGGCCATCTCGCGGGCGATCTCGTAGGTCAGCGTGTGCACGTCCTCGGGTGTCCGCACGAGGTCCACGACGGCGAGGTAGACCTCGATGAAGTGGGCGAAGTCGCGGAAGTCGAAGAACGCGCGCAGCGCCTCGGGGTCGCTGGGCACCCGGCCGGGGTGGCGCCGGGCCAGCTCGGAGACGATCCGCGGCGACGCGGAGCCGACGTGGTGGACGTGCAGCTCGGCCTTGGGCAGTCCGGCGATGAAGGAGCTCAGGTCAGGCACGGCGGCTCACTCCTGGATCGCGGCGGCCAGGTTGGCTGCGAGGTCCTCGACGGTGGTGCCGTCCTCGAAGGGCTTGCCGTCGAGCAGGATCGTCGGTGTCGCGTTGACCCCCGCCTTGCTGGCCTGGTCGGTGGCGCCGGCGACCCAGGACTCGAAGGCGAGGTCCTCGACGGCCGGGGTGATGGTCGCCTCGTCGGCACCCACCGAGACGGCGAGGTCGATGAGCGCGGCGTCGTCGGGGAACGGGCCGGACTCGCCGGGCTGGTTCTCGAAGAGCCGGTCGTGGAACTCCTTGGCCGTGGCCGGACCCTCCTGGTCGAGCACGGCGGCGAAGGCGTTGGTGGCTCGCTCGGAGTAGTCCCCGATGCGGCTGAGGAAGTTCAGCGGACGGTACTCGAGGTAGACCTGCCCGTCCTCGGCGAGCTGGGTGAGGTCGTCCCGGCTGGCGGCCTCGAACTCGCCGCAGAAGGGGCACAGGAAGTCCTCGTAGACGACGACGTCGTGGGGCGCGTCGGGGTCGCCGACGGGCAGGGAGTAGTCGTTGGCCCCGGCCGGGGGCACCGTGGTGACCTCCGAGGTCGCGTCCTGCTTCTGGAGCACCAGGGTCAGCACGACCACGATCACCACGAGCACCGCCACGATGCCGCCGACGCCGAGGAGCTGCCGGTTGCGGTTGCGGCGGCGCTCGGCCTCCAGGGCGGCCGCGGCGCGCTCGGTGCGGCCGGTGTGCGCGTTGGTCTTCGACACGTCAGTCCTCGATCAGGTCGGGGGTGGGCTGGGCGGTGGAGCGGGAACGGGTCGAGCCTAGGAGCACGCCGTCGAGCGCGAGCCGGGCAGGCACCGCCGCCACCAGGGCGGACAGCGCCACGAGTGCCAGGTCACGGGCGATCTCCCACGGGTACGCCGCTGAGGC
The DNA here is from genome assembly GCA_963822495.1 of uncultured Actinomycetota bacterium. Taxonomy (GTDB): domain Bacteria; phylum Actinomycetota; class Actinomycetes; order Propionibacteriales; family Nocardioidaceae; genus Nocardioides. The sequence continues at coordinate 669,706 of CAWGHQ010000006.1, forward strand.
GTCGGCCGCGTACCCGCCGTCACCGAAGCAGCCGCACTCGATCTGGAGCCCGCGGGCCCAGGCGGAGGCGATGCCCACCACGAACGCGACGAGCAGCGCCGCGGACACGACCGCCATCCCGCGGGTGAGCAGCCCCACCACGAGCGCGAGCCCGACCACCACCTCGATCGCGGGCAGCGCGTGACCCACGGTGGGCACGACCGCCTCGGGCAGCAGGTCGTAGGCCCGCACGGCGCGCACGCTGCCGGCGGGGTCGGGCAGCTTCAGGAGACCCGCCACGATCCACACGCCACCGACGATCAGGCGCGCGAGCACGGCCGCCACGTCGAACCACTTCACCAGGACACCGTAGTGAGCCGGGACGAACGGCGCGCGTAGGCTCCGGGCCATGAACGACCGACTGGTGTGGATCGACTGCGAGATGACCGGGCTCGACCTCGAGGCCGACGCCCTCATCGAGGTCGCCGCGCTGGTCACCGACTTCGACCTCAACGTCCTCGGTGAGGGCGTGGACGTGGTGATCAAGCCTCCGGAGGCGGCTCTGACCCAGATGATCGACCTCGTCCGCACGATGCACGAGAAGTCCGAGCTGCTGCCCGAGCTGGAGGCCGGGGTGAGCCTGGAGGAGGCCCAGCGCCAGGTGATGGCCTACCTCGAGGAGCACTGCCCGGCCGGCAGCCGGCCGCCGCTGGCCGGCAACACCGTCTCCACCGACCGCGCCTTCCTGGCCCGCGACATGCACGAGCTCGACGCGTTCCTGCACTACCGCATCGTCGACGTCTCCTCGATCAAGGAGCTCTCGCGCCGGTGGTTCCCCAAGGCCTACTACGCGGCACCGGCCAAGCGCGGCAACCACCGCGCGCTCGCCGACATCCAGGAGAGCATCGAGGAGCTGCGCTACTACCGGGAAGCGGTGTTCGTGGCCGGTCCCGGGCCGGACTCCGCGGCCGCGAAGCAGATCGCCGGTCGTCACGGAGGATCGTTGACCGGCCGGGTCCCCGATGAGGACCCGCCTGCCTGAGTGTCCTATGCTCTCTTCCGGTCCTGGGCGATGCCCGGGCCCGTGGTGGGTGTAGCTCAGCTGGTAGAGCATCGCGTTGTGGTCGCGAGGGTCGCGGGTTCAAGCCCCGTCACTCACCCCAGGGCACGCGAGCCCCTGACCTGCACCGGAGTGGTCAGGGGCCCGCGTCGCACCCGTCTCACTGCTCGACGAGCCGGTCCCAGTCGGTGACCACCGGCACCAGCCGTCCCTGTGCCCAGGCATCGAGCTGGTCGTGGTGGTGCGCGCTGCGAGGATCCGCGGACGACCCGGTCGGCACCACCCATCCGCTGGCCTGGCGGTCGGCGAGGTCCCACACGTACCGGGCGACCGACCCCCGCGAGACGACGTCGCTGAGCGCCGGGTAGGACGCGGTGCACCGCACGCAGTCGGAGTCGCCGGACACCCCGACCGCCGGCACCGCCGACTCCCGCGGCGCGGCGGCGCCGAGCGCGTGCACGGGCGCGAGGACGTGGGTCTCCCCCCAGGTCGCCGGCAGCTCGCCGGCGACGAGGGCCGCCTGGACCTCGTCGCGGGCGGCCTCGGCGTGCGCCACGAGGTCGATGCCGAGTGGCGACCCCGCCGCCACCAGCGCCGGCAGCGCCCGACCCACCCGCGAGGTCAGGTCGAGGAAGGGCGCGAGCACCGGGGTCGGTGCGGGCGCGCGGAGGGGATCGAGCACCGGCTCGGCGACGAGCCTGCGCACCAGGGCGGTCCGCCACGCGGCGAAGACCGCCGCGTCGGCGGAGCCTGCGCCCATCCGCCCGTCCCAGCCGGGCAGCCAGTCGGCCCACCCCCGGGTGAGGGCGTCGAGCCGGGCCCGGGGGTCGAGCAGGTCGTCGTCGTGGAACCCGGCGAAGTCGCCAGGCGTGAGGTCGTCGCGGCCGGCGAGGAGCGCGCGCAGCCGGTCGGCCCGGTAGGGGGCCGCGAAGACCGCGCCGACCTGCTCGCTCTCGGGTCCACGTCGCTCGTTGGCGCTGACGACCTCCCCCCAGGACCCCAGCTCCTCGCGGGGCAGCGGGCCGACCCAGCCGGACCAGTCCGCAGCCGGGTCGGGGCCGGCCTCCACGTCGACCACCCCGAGGCGGTTGGTCGTGGCGCGTCGGGGGATCCTCCCGACCAACCGGTAGCGCAACGCTCCGCCGCGGTCGGCCACGACGACGTTGTTGACCGGCTCCACCCAGTGGGCGAGGGCTGCCTCGACGTCGTCGGCGCTGCGGGCCCGCAGGAGCGGCAGGAGGGCCTCGAAGCCGCAGTCGCCGAGCACGGAGGCAGCGGTCCGCAGGGTGAGGCCCCGGCCCCGCGCGAGCCCGCCCTCGATCACCTCTCCGTACGGGGTCGAGATCACCTCGACGCTGACGGGCTCCGCACCGGCCACGTCGATCGTCTCGTCGTGGTGCTCGCGCACGGTGTCGTCGCCGAGGGCGACGGCATAGACGTCCTGGTAGTCGCCCATCCCGTTGGTGATCGCCCAGGCCACGTGCCCGGCGTGGGCGAAGTGCGGCACACCGGGCACGCCCGGGAAGGCGAAGCCGACGACGTCGAAGGCGTCGTCGGGGTCCTCGCAGGCCAGGCGGACCTGCTGGTAGACGCCGGGCGTCTCGATGATGCGGTGCGGGTCGCCACCGATCAGCGGGAGACCGGATTCGGTCCGCCCGCCGCCGACGCCCCAGGCGTTGCTCCCGCTGTCGGGGCCCTCGGGGTCGAGCAGCCCGGCGTCGTCGCCCAGCGCGTCGGCGACCCGCTGGGCCCAGAGCTTGCCGCCGAGGTTGGCGAAGAGCAGGTGCTGGGCCACGAAGACGGCCATCGGGGTCCAGGGCTCCCAGGGCTCCGGCACGATGCCGAGGTCCCGCAGCTCGGGCACCTCGGCGTGCGCGGGGTCGGCCAGGCCCTGGTTGAGACCCTCCACGTAGGCCTCGACGAACGCGCGGGTGTCCGGCTCGAGGGCGTCGAGCGCGCGGCGGGCGACGTCGGCGAGCCGGGTGCGTCGGGCCAGGACGTCCCAGGCCAGTCCGGCCGGCCCGACGACGGCGGCGGTCGTGCCCAGGGCACGCCGCCGCAGCCACTCCAGCTGCCAGGCCCGGTCGCGAGCCGTGACCTCGCCCTGCCCGTGGGCGAGGTCGGTCACCGACGTCGCCCGCACGTGAGGGATGCCGTGGTCGTCGCGGTAGAGGCGGGCCATGGGCCCGACGCTAGCGGCCGGGGGGTCGCTAGGTTGGCGCGATGAGCCGCACGAGGCAGGACCCAGCGCGATGAAGCCGTCACAGGATCGCTACGACGTCGTGGTCGTGGGCGGCGGCCACAACGGCCTGGTCGCGGCGGCCTACCTCGCCCGGGCCGGCCGGTCGGTGCTGGTGCTGGAGCGTCTGGGTCACACCGGCGGGGCCGCGGTGTCGGCGCCGGCGTTCCCGGGCGTGCCGACCCGCCTCTCGCGCTACTCCTACCTGGTCTCGCTGATGCCCCAGCAGCTGATCGCAGAGCTCGAGCTGGACCTCCGGCTCCTGTCGCGCTCGACGGCGTCGTACACGCCGGTGCGTCGCGGCGACCACTCCGGCGGGCTGCTCGTGGAGCACGACGAGGGGCCGGCCACCCGACGCTCGTTCGTCGACCTGCTCGGCGACCAGGCCCGCGGGGACGCCGAGTACGAGGCCTGGCGGGCCTTCTACGCCGACGTCGCCCAGGTGGCGGCGGTCGTGTCCCCCACCCTCATGTCGCCGCTGCCCGGCGAGGAACGTGTGCGCGAGCAGGTCGACCCGCGAGCGTGGCGCGACCTGGTCGAACGGCCGCTCGGGGCCTGCCTCGAGGAGCGGTTCACCGACGACGTCGTCCGTGGTGTCGTCGGGACCGACGCGCTGATCGGCACCTTCGCCTCGTTGCACGACCCGTCGCTGGTCCAGAACCGCTGCTTCCTCTACCACCTCATCGGCAACGGCACGGGTGAGTGGCGGGTGCCGGTCGGCGGCATGGGCGCCGTCACCGACGCCCTGGCCCGCGCCGCGGTCGAGGCCGGCGCCGAGCTGGTCACCGGCGCGGAGGTGAGCGGCATCGGCACGGACGGGACCGCCGCCTCGGGCGCGGAGGTGACCTGGCACGACGGCACCCGACCGCGCAGCGTCGCGGCCGGCACCGTGCTGGCCAACGTGGCTCCCTGGGTCCTGCGGACCCTGCTCGGAGGCACCGAGGACGCCGTCAAGCCCGAGGGCTCGCAGCTGAAGATCAACCTGCTCCTCGACCGGCTCCCGCGGCTGCGCTCGGGCGTCGACCCGGCCGTCGCCTTCGCCGGCACGCTGCACCTCGCGGAGTCGTGGAGCGAGCTGGAGGCCGCCTACGACGACGCCGTCGCCGGTCGGGTGCCGAGCCGGTTGCCGGGCGAGGTCTACTGCCACTCCCTGAGCGACCCCTCGATCCTGGGCGACGTGCCGTCCGGGACGCACACGCTGACCTACTTCGGCCTGCACACCCCGGCCTCGCTCTTCGACGCCGACCCCGAGGCGGCCAAGCGGCTGGCGGTGGAGCGCGCGATCGCCTCGCTCGACGAGCACCTCGTCGAGCCGCTGATGGACTGCGTGACCCGCGACCCGCAGGGCCGCGCCTGCCTGGAGGCCAAGATCCCCCAGGACGTCGAGCGCGACCTCGCGATGCCTGGCGGCCACATCTTCCACGGGGACCTCGACTGGCCCTGGGCGGCCAGCGGGACGCAGCCGGACTCCCCGGCGAGCCGCTGGGGCGTGCAGAGCGAGGACCCCGCGGTCCTGGTCTGCGGGTCGGGCTCGCAGCGTGGCGGCGCCGTCTCCGGGCTCGGCGGGCACAGCGCTGCGATGGCGGTGCTGGAGGCCGGGTGAGGGACGATTCGTGCCACCCGGCGCCCACTGGTAGCGTCTGGTCCTGCTTGCGGCTGCGCCGCAGCATGCGCCATTAGCTCAATTGGTAGAGCAGCTGACTCTTAATCAGCGGGTTGTAGGTTCAAGTCCTACATGGCGTACCGAGTTCGACCGGATCCGCGGGTTCGGCCCGGCTTTCCGCCCGAGATGCCTGTTCAGGATGCGGGAAAGCGCGCGCAGGACCTCGATCTCGGCTGCTGCGGGGCGCCGGCCGGCAGAGTGGCCGCCGGCACCTTGCTCAGGGACAGGTCGGTCCGTCAGGTCGGTGCTCGCGACCGACGCCCCGGGGAGTCCAGCGGGCGTGCTCCGCACGGCGTCGCTGAGCTGGTACGCCCAAGGCCCTGGAGACCGGGCGGTCAAACTCATCTGCTGCACGTTGGTGTCGGTGGCTGCAAAGGCGTCGGCGACGGTGCCGTCGGTCCGTTCGAAGGTGAAGGTGAGTCCCACCTTCGATCAGGCCGAGGGCTGCGCTCCCGTAGGCACGATGGGGTAGTCCGGGTCGTGGGTGCCCGGCTCGAGGACCCCGCACCCGGGTCCGAGCGCGAGCTCGGACATCCGGGTGTAGCGGTGCTCGTGATCGCTCTGCACGACGTCGACGCGCTTGACGCGGTGTCGATCTCGTCGACCAGCCACTGGTCCCGGGGCGACTGTGCAGCGACGCTGTCAGTGCCGTCCGAGAGGGTCAGGTCCGGTGCGATCGCGAGTTGGCGCACCAGCGGCTCCTGCTGCGGCAGGTCCACCGAGTATTGCTGGCCGTAGGTGCCGCGCAGGCCGGGCAGCTGGTTGGGCAGGCAGGCCGCGAGGCGCCGACCTTGTCCAGCACGAAGCGCCATCGAGCGCAGCACCCGGCCCGCGGCGACCAGGACAGGTCGCGCGTGCGAACCAGGTGATCCACAGAAGGGTCGAGGGTCTGGGGGGAACATCCGCCGACGCACCGGGGTTCATCCCGAGGGCGCCGCCGGAGCCCCGTACGCAGCGTCCTGCCTCTCGAGGAGCACCCCCTGTCCCCCGCCAGTCGCCGTCAGCAGCGCGTCACCTTCGCGGTGCTCACCGTCGCGGTCTCGGCCTTCGCCCTCCTGCAGTCGCTGATCGTCCCGGTGCTGGCCCAGATCCAGGTGCTCTACGACACCGACCAGTCGACGGTCACCTGGGTGCTGACGGCCTACCTGCTCTCCGCCTCGATCGCCACGCCGCTGCTGGGTCGCGTCGGGGACGTCGTGGGCAAGAAGAAGATGCTGGTGGTGACCCTGGGCGCCCTCGCCGTCGGATCGCTGATGGCGGCCCTGGCGCCGAGCATCGGCTGGCTGATCGCGGCGCGGGTGGTGCAGGGGGCCGGTGGCGGTGTCCTGCCGCTCTCCTTCGGCATCATCCGCGACGAGTTCAGCGACACCATGGCCGGCGCGCTGTCCGTCCTGGCCTCGTTGACCGCCGTCGGCTTCGGGTTCGGGATCGTGCTGGCCGGGCCCATCGTCGACCTGCTCGGCTACCACTGGCTGTTCTGGCTGCCGATGGTCGTCACCGCCCTCGCGGCCGTCGCCGCGGTGCTGCTCATCCCGGAGTCCCCCCGCGGCGCGAGCGAACGCCTGCCCGTCTGGCCGGCCGTGCTGCTGGCCGGCTGGCTGGTGTCGCTGCTGCTCCCGGTCAGCCAGGGCAACAAGTGGGGCTGGGGCTCACCGGCCGTCGTGGTGCTGCTGGTCACCTCCGCGGTGCTGGCCGCGGGGTGGATGCGTCTCGAGACCCGCGTCCGGGTGCCCCTGATCGACATGGAGATGATGCGCCTGCGCGGCGTGTGGACCACGAACCTGGTGACCCTGTTCGTCGGGTTCGGCATGTTCTCCTCGTTCGGCTTCCTGCCGCAGCTGCTCCAGACGCCGGTCGAGTCCGGGTACGGCTTCGGCGCCTCGATCACCGAGTCCGGGCGTCTGCTGCTGCCCTCGGCCGTGGGCAGCTTCATGATGGGCTTCTTCACCGCGCGCCTCATGGGACGCTTCGGCGCCCGTGCGGTGATCCTCACCGGGGCGGTCGTCTCGGCCGCCTCCTACGTCTCCATCGCGCTCCTGCACGCCACCCAGGCCCAGCTGGTGGTCGGCATCACGGCGCAGGGTCTCGGCACGGGCCTGGTCATCTCCAGCAGCGCCGCCGTGGTCATCGCCTCCGTTCCCTCCCACCAGACCGGCGTGGCCAGTGGCATGAACGCCAACATCCGCACGATCGGCGGGTCGGTCGGCTCGGCCGTCATGGCCGGCATCGTCACCGCTCGCACCGGCGCCGGCGGCTTCCCCGCCGAGGCCGGGTACACCGTGGGCTTCCTCGTCCTCGCGGCCGGCCTCGTCGTGGCCAGCGTCGCCGCGGTCGGCATCCCCGACCTGCATCGCAGGGAGCCGCGGCCGGCCCTCACGCCCCGTCGGGAGTCCGTGGCAGCCGCACGCTGAACCGGGAGCCGACCCCGACCTCGGAGTCCACGCTGATCCTGCCGCCGAGGCGGTGCACGACGGCGTTCGCGATCGCCAGGCCCAGGCCGCTGCCCGGGATCTGCCGCTCCAGGCTGATCGAGGAGCGGAAGAAGCGGGTGAAGAGGTGCTCGATCTCCTCGGCCGGGATGCCGATCCCGGTGTCGCGCACGACCAGCAGCACCTCCTGGTCCTCCACCGTCAGACCGACCTCGACCGTGCCGCCCTCCGGCGTGAACTTCACCGCGTTGCCGACCAGGTTGATGACCACGCCCTCGAGGGCGTCCCGGTCTCCGCGGACCACGGCACCGAGGACCCGTGGGTCGCGCACCGCGCTGTCGACCCGCAGGTCCACCGAGCCCGCGGCGGCCTGCGGCGCCACGACGGCGCACCCGGAGACCACGATGTCGGCCAGCGGGACCGCGGCACCGGCCGTCCCGCTCGAGGTGTCCTGCATCCGGGCCAGGGTCAGGAGGTCGTCGATGAGCACGAGCAGGCGCGAGGAGCTGCTGCGCACCCGGGCGACCGCACCGCGCTGGTTCTCGGTGAGGGCCCCGAACTCGTCGTCCTCGAGCATCTCGAGGTAGCCGACGATGCTGGTGACCGGCGTCCGGAGCTCGTGACTGACCGTGGAGACGAGGGTGTCCTTGAGGACGTCGACCTCCTGCATGCGCTGGAGGGAGCGCTCCACCGCCTCCTGGGCGCTGACCTGGTCGGTGACGTCCTCGGAGGTGCTGAGGTAGCCCGAGACCCTGCCCCGGTCGTCGACGATCTCGCTGATGGTGACCCGGTGCACGCGCTCGGCCCCGTCGCTGCGTCGGAACGACAGGAGCGCCCCGGCCTGGTCGGGCTCGAGCATCCGCCGCGCGACGGACTGGTAGTCGGGCGCGACGTCGAGCTCGGCGGCCTTGACCCGGATGGAGGTCTCACTGTGGAACATGGTGCCCTCGCCGCCGATCACCTCCTCGCTGCGGTAGCCCAGCAGCCGTTCTGCGCCCCGGTTGAACAAGGTCACCCGGCCGTGGGGGTCCGCGCCGATGATGGCCACGCCCCGGGCCGCGTCCACCACGCTGGCCAGCTTGTCGCGCTCGGTGGCGGCCTCGCGGTCCGAGCCGCGGCTCAGGCTGACCAGCACCGTCAGCGGCATCACGACGAGCACGCAGCCGATGTCGAAGAGCTGGAGCAGCAGGGCTGCCACGTCGGCCCGGTCGCCGAGGCCTGCGGGCACCCAGGAGATCGGCCCGTAGCCGAGGGTGTAGAAGACGTCGCCGACGAGCGCGACCACGACGACCTGGCCGAGCGCGTGCCAGGTCCCCAGGCGCAGCGCCCCCCAGACCAGCAGCGGCATCACCAGGAACCCGAGCACCGGCAGGCCATCGACCCGGAACACGACCACCGTGACCGTCAGGACCGCGATCCAGGACAGCACCTGCTCCGCGCGCCGGGCGGTGGGTCGCTCGGAGAGCGGGCGCAGGAAGAAGGGGAGCAGCATCAGCTGGGAGGAGAGGTGGGAGGCGCCGGTGGCCAGGGCGACGAGCGCGGGGTCGCCGTACCCGGTCACCGACCCACCTCGTGCAGCGGACGCAGCTGGCGGCGGACGAGCACCGTGCCCGCCGCCAGGGCGAGCAGCGCGCCGGCCGCCGCCAGCGCGAGCTCCCACGCCACCAGCCGGCCCACGACGTCGTCCACACCACGCAGGGGCAGCCCGCTGGCAGCGCTCCCCGAGTCCGCGAGATCCACCGCGGCCACCCGGTAGCGCCCGAGCCCGGGCACGTCGACGTCCCGCGGCACCGCGTCGGTCGGCACGGCCTGGAGGACCGCGACGGCCTCCGCGTCCAACGCCCGGCCCGCCACCGCGCCGTCGTCGCCCTGGACGAGGACCTCGGCGTCGGACCCCGACGGGGTGGAGAACAGGGTGAGGGTGCCGATGCCGGCCCCGCGGAAGTCGTCGGACCCGTGACCGTCCGGGCCGCCGGAGTCGGGGGGCGGCGTTGCCGGGCCCTCGCGCGGCGGGCCGCTCACCCGTAGCAGGGAGGCGCCGACGTCGGCGTCGAGCCGGTCGAGGAGGTACGCGCGGGTGGCGAGGGTGGCGACGACGCCGATCACCACCGTGGCCACCACCACCAGGGCGACCACCGTGGCCACGAGGCCGGCGGTGAGCGTGACCGGACGACGTCGGCCCCTCACGCGGCCGGCTTCAGGACGTAGCCGGCCCCACGCATGGTGTGGATCATCGGCGCCCGGCCGGCGTCGATCTTCTTGCGCAGGTAGGAGATGTAGAGCTCGACCACGTTGGCCTGGCCGCCGAAGTCGTAGTGCCAGACCCGGTCGAGGATGTGGGCCTTGCTGAGCACCCGCCGGGGGTTGAGCATGAGGAAGCGCAACAGCTCGAACTCCGTCGCGGTGAGCACGACCTCGGCCCCCGCGCGGAAGACCTCGCGGCTGTCCTCGTCCAGGGTCAGGTCCCCGACGGCCAGCACGGAGGAGGTGCTGGCCTGCAGCGCTCCGGCGCGACGCATCAGCCCGCGCAGCCGCGCCACCACCTCCTCGAGGGAGAACGGCTTGGTGACGTAGTCGTCGCCCCCGGCGGTGAGCCCGGCGATACGGTCCTCGACGGCGTCGCGCGCGGTGAGGAAGACGACGGGCAGGGCCGGGTCGAGGGCCCGCAGCCGCCGGAGCACCTCCAGGCCGCCCAGGTCGGGCAGCATGACGTCGAGCACCACCGCGTCGGGTCGGAAGTCGCGTGCGGTGCTGACGGCACCGGTGCCGGTGTGGGCGGTTGCCACGGCCCAGCCCTCGTAGCGCAGCGCCATCGAGACCAGCTCGGCCAGGTTCTCCTCGTCGTCGACGACCAGGACGCGCAGCGGGGTGCCGTCGGCACGGGTCAGTTCCACGAGCACGATGGTGCCGCAGTCCGCTGTGAGTCTGCTGTGATCGCCCGATGAAAGGTCCCGGTGAGGGACCCGGGCGGTCACCGGGTCGTGATCACCTGCGAGGTCACCAGCCGGCGTCGGATCTGTGCGTCGGTCCAGGCGAAGCGCACCCACTGACCCCGGGCGAAGAGCCGGGTCTGGTCCGAGGACCAGCGCGAGCGCGGGTTCTCGTGCTGGCCGTAGGTGAGGATCGTGCGGGCATCGACGCGCCCCCCGTCCCGGAAGGAGATCGCCTGGATGTGGGAGGAGCCGTAGGTGACGGGGCGGTAGCTTCCGGCGTTGGCCACGGGGTTGCGCGAGGCGAGGGCGTTGGCGTTGCCGACGGCGTCGCCGGTCCCTCCGCCGAGCCCGATCGCCGGAGCGCCGCGGTCGCCGGCGACCTGGAGCGAGCCCCAGCGGGCGTCGAAGGGGATCCCGGCGTCGCGCACGGCGTCGATGGCGCCCTGCATGGCCTGCACGACCTGCGGGTTCGTCGAGTCGAGGTCACGGGGGGTCTCCAGCGGGCGGGCGGCGTCGAACGGCGTCCGCCACACCCCGGCGGCGGGCAGCCGGGCCACGAACTCCTCGAAGAGGTGGGTGCCGCGCGACGAGCGCTCGGAGCGGCCGTCCCAGGCGGCCAGCGCCGCGCACGCCTGGGTCTCCCCCGTCGCGTCGCAGGTGGCGTCGAGGGCCCCGCCCTCGCGCATCACCTCTGCCGCGCGCAGCCGGTTCTCGTGCTCGTGCCCGCGCAGCGACCGCGGCGTCTCGCGCCGCTTGCCGGCGAGCTGGTCGATGACGTACTGGCTGACCATCCGGGTGCGCATCGTGCGCTCGCACTGCTCGCACCCGATGATGTGGTCGAAGCCCTCCAGCCTGACCTGGTCGTTGGGCAGCCAGTAGGAGTCGTTGGCATTCATCACCCAGTCGCGCCGCACCACCGAGGGCAGGTTCCCCGGCCCGAAGATGCCGGCGCGCTGGGCGTCGTCGTCGCTGCCCCAGGCGCAGCCGGTCCCGGCTCGCGTGCCGTCGAGACCCGGCAGCCCGGCGAGCTCGTCGAGCACCCGCCCGGCCGGCGTCATGCACTGCTCGGCGAGCTCGTCCGTGACGTGCGGGACGACCGAGTGGTCGGCGTAGAGCACGTGACCGTCGCGGTCGGCGGCCGTCGTGTTCACCCAGGGCATGCCGCCTGCGGCGTCCTGGCGGGCGAGCAGGTCACGCACGTCGGTCGCCTTGCCCATGTCCAGGAACGTGTCGACGGTGCGCAGGTGCTCGGCGTTGGCGTCCCGCATGGCCCAGACGCTGGCGTTCGTCCAGGGCATCAGGGCGTCGGGGGCGTCGAGGACGTAGCCCTCGGGCGTGCGGTAGAGGTCCTCGGTGACCTCCTCGACGCTGCCGTCATCTCGACGCACCGCGACCGCCACCTCGTCTCGGGTCAGCTCGGCGGTCGCCGACCCGCTCGAGGGGTCGGTGAGGTAGGTCGTGGGGTCGCCGGGGCTCAACCGGTACTCGTAGGGCGTGAACCGGTAGGCCGTGGAGACGGTGTGGCTCCAGGCGACGTCACGGTTCCACCCGATGTTGACCACGGGCGAGCCGATCAGCGAGGCGCCGGCCACGTCGTAGTGGCCCGGGATGGTCAGGTGCTGCTGGGTGAAGTGGTAGCGACCGCGCCACGGGAAGTGCGGGTTGCCCAGCAGCATCCCGCGCCCGGTCGAGGACTCGGCCGAGCCGACGGCCGTGGCGTTGGAGCCGAACGGGGTCGCGGGGTCGCGGCCCAGCGCGACGAGCAGCGCCTCCCGATCGACGTCGGCGACGTCCGGCACCGCCGGGTCGGTGTCGCCGGGGGCCGGCGGCTCGGCGTCGACGATCTCCTTGACGAACACCCCGCCCGAGGCCAGCAGGTTGGCCAGGTAGACGCCGTACCAGAGATCGACGGGACGCGCGTCCGGGCGCAGGTACCCGGCGCCGCGGCAGGCGCGGTCGGCCACCTGGTCGCCGTCGTGCTCACGCAGGTAGCGGTTGAGGCCGGCGGTGTAGCCGCGCACCATCGCCCTGGCCTGAGCACCGGGGCCGGCCGGCGAGCGCAGCAGGCGCTCCACCACCCGCCGGTCGTGGAGGTCGGTGACGAAGGCGTCGACCTGCAGGTTGGAGGCCTCGAGGGTGACCTGGTCGTCGTAGCGAGCCTCCGGGCCGAACCACAGCGACCGCTCCCCGCGAGCGGTGAGCAGCGTGTCGGCCAGGGTGCAGATCGAGGCGTCCGCTGCCGCGTACCCGCTGCCGAAGCCGAGGTCGCCGAAGCTGTCCCCCGTCACGTGCGGGATGCCGTGCGCGGTGATGTCGATGCGCGCCTCGTACCTCGGGCTCCGCTCCGCCGCAGCGGCCACCGCGGCCGGTGCCGGCACGGCGAGCAACCCGACCGGCAGCAGGCAGGTGAGGACGGCAGCGAGGCGCGGGCGAGGGGTCATGTCCCGCCCAACGCCGCAGGACGCGCCGGGTTACGCCGGATCACCCGGGAGCGACCCGGCGCGCACGACCAGGCTCAGCGAGCGACGGTGCGGATGACCATGAAGAGGACGACGAAGCCGGCGAGGCCACCGACGGTCTTGAGGATGTTGTCGGTGCGGGGCTCACCGGTCGTGGCGTCGACGTAGACCGCCTTGACCTGGGCGGCCTGGCGACTCGCGATGGTCTTCGGGTGGGAGCGGTAGAGAAGCTGGTCGATCGTGGTCGCCAGCCGCTCCCGGGTCTCCTCGATCTCGTGCTCCAGGGCCGACGTCTCGTTGCTCACGCGGGAAGGCTACCAATGCGGTGCGGGTCGAAGCCCCAGGGGAGCTCGAGGCGGTGCGTGGCCATCAGCGCCTCGTCGGTGAGCACGTCGTAGGTGGGGGCATCGGCGACGACCTGGCCTTCGCTGAGCACGACCGCTCGGGGGCACAGCTCGAGGGCGTAGGGCAGGTCGTGGGTGACCATGAGCACGGTGACCTCGAGCCCGCGGAGGATCTCGGCGAGCTCGCGGCGCGAGGCCGGGTCGAGGTTCGAGGACGGCTCGTCGAGCACCAGGATCTCGGGCTCCATCGCCAGCACGGTGGCCACCGCCACCCGGCGTCGCTGGCCGTAGGAGAGGTGGTGGGGCGGGCGGTCGACGAAGTCGGCCATGCCGACCTGGTGCAGCGCGGCCATGACCCGCTGGTCGAGCTCCTCACCCCGCAGCCCGAGGTTGGCGGGGCCGAAGCCGACGTCGGCGCGCACGGTGCCCATGAAGAGCTGGTCGTCGGGATCCTGGAAGACGACGCCCACCCGACGGCGGACCTCCTGGAGGGTCTTCTTCTCCACGGCCAGGCCGCTGACCCGCACCGACCCGGCGCCGGCGGCGAGGATGCCGTTGAGGTGCAGCACGAGGGTCGTCTTGCCGGCCCCGTTCGGGCCCAGGAGGGCGACCCGCTCGCCGGCGTGGACGTGGAGGTCGACGCCGAACAGGGCCTGGTGGCCGTCGGGGTAGGCGAAGGCCAGGCCCTCGACGTCGAGCACGGGCACGCTCACGACAGCCTCCTCACTGGGGCAGCTCGCCGTCGTAGCCGCGGCTGAGCATGGCGAGGTGGACCCGCTCCCCGCGCTCGTAGGACCGGATGAACAGCGCGCCGAGGGAGCGCCCCAGCGCCGGCCAGTGCCGCGGTGAGCGGGGGTCGTAGCCGCGGGCGCGCATCGCGGTGGTCATCCGGGCCAGGTCGGAGGTGACGACGTCGAGGTAGCGCAGCATGAAGGACATGATCGCCACGACGAGGTCGGGCACCCGCAGCCGGCGCAGCCCGCGCAGGACGTCCTGCGCCTCGGTGGTCGCGGCCAGGGTGAGCGAGGCCAGGACGCCGAGGGTGCCCGTCGCCGCCAGGCCGCCGGCGGCGATCAGGCCGGCCTCGGAGACGCGCACCGGCCCGAGGTCGATGCGCGCCCCGGTGGCCACGAAGGGCAGGAGCGCCGCGAAGACCAGGAACGGCACCTCGATCCACATCCGTCGGGCGAGGTAGCCCAGCGGCACGCGGGCCGTGAGCACCACGCCCAGCAGCAGGACCAGCAGCACGCCGTAGGCGGCCCACCAGCCCGTGGGCACCGCGACCGCCAGCAGGACGAACCCGAGCAGCGCGACGAGCTTGAGGTGCGCCGGCGCCCGGTGGACGACGCTGTGGCCGTGGAAGTGGAGCCGGTGGCCGTGGCCGGCCCCCATCAGTGCTCCACGTCGTCGGGCTCGCGGCGGCGCACGACCCAGAACAGGCCGCCTCCGAGGCCGAGGACGGCCAGGGCGCCGGCGACGCCGGCCAGAGCCTTGGAGAGGCGGGCGTCGCCCACGCCCCGGGTCTCGTAGCCGGCCAGCGGGCTGTCGGCGGTGGCCGAGTCCTGCTGCGTCGAGGAGAAGCCCTGGTCCTGGGCCACGAAGATCAGGCCATCGGGGTGCGAGCTGGCGTAGTAGCTCGCACCGCCGGCGACCAGGAGGATCACAGCGACCGCGGCCAGCACGAAGCGGCGGGTGCTCATCGGTCGCCTGCTCTCGGTCGAACCGGCGCCCAGACCGGTCGCCCGGCGGATCTCCAGCCGAGGATCGGTCCTCAGACCCCTCGCCCCGTAGACCAGGTCGGGTCGCACCGCGACCACGGCGCTGATCACCAGAGCGGTGATCGCGGCCTCGCCGACCCCGATGACGAGGTGCCAGGTGAGCATCGCGGTGAGCACGGCGGAGACGTCGATCGGCGCGGTGCCGCCCAGGGCGAAGAGGAGGGTGAAGGCTCCGGCGGCGACCGGCACGGAGACCAGGGCCCCGACCGCGGCCGCCGGGGCGACCGAGCCGATCCGCCGCGGCAGGACCCGGCGCGCGAGGAGGAAGACGGCGTAGCCGACGAAGCAGCCCACCACGCCCATCAGCGTGATGTTGGTGCCCAGCGCCGTCACCCCGCCGTCGGCCATGAACAACGCCTGGACCAGCAGCACCACGCTCAGGCAGAGCATCGCGGTCCAGGGGCCGACCAGGACGGCGGCGAGCGCTCCCCCGATGAGGTGTCCACTGGTGCCGGCGCCGACCGGGAAGTTCACCATCTGACCGGCGAAGACGAACGCAGCGACGAGGCCGGCCATCGGCGCGGTCCTGTCGTCGAGCTCGGCCCGCGCCCGGCGCAGTGCCACCCCGACCGCGGTGGCGGCCACGACGGCGGTGGCCGCCGACGTGGGGACGTCGAGGAAGCCGTCGGGCACGTGCACGGGGGCCTCCGGGGTGGCTAGGGTCAGGGCATCGCCCAACGTACGCTATTGCGAGTCATTTGCAACAACTACCCGACCGGACAGGACGACCCCACCGTGGCCCAGACCGAGCGCCTCCGACCCGGCGACCCAGCACCCGCCCTCGCCCTGCCCGACGACACGGGCGCACCGGTCGACCTCGCCGACCTGCGCGGTCGGCGGGTGATCGTCTACTTCTACCCGGCCGCGATGACGCCGGGCTGCACCCGGCAGGCCTGCGACTTCACCGAGTCCTCCAGCTCGCTGGAGGCCGCCGGCTTCGCCGTCGTGGGCGTCTCCCCCGACCCCCCGGCGACCCTCGCCCGCTTCCGCGAGCGCGACGGGCTCACGATCACCCTGCTCTCCGACCCGGCCAAGGACACGCTGCGCGCCTGGGGCGCGTGGGGGGAGAAGTCGCTCTACGGCAAGGTCGTCGAGGGCGTCATCCGCTCCACCGTCGTCCTCGACCAGCAGGGCCGCGTCGAGCTCGCGCAGTACAACGTCAAGGCCACCGGTCACGTGGCCCGGCTGCGGCGGGACCTCGGCCTGGCCTGACCTAGCCTGGCCTGACCCAGCCTGGCCTGACCTAGGATCGGTGCGCTCCGGCCGGAGTGGTGGAACGGCAGACACGCAGGCTTTAGGTGCCTGTGCCTTCGGGCGTGCGGGTTCGAGTCCCGCCTCCGGCACCTCAGGTCCTGTCCTCCTCCTTCAGCCGGGGCGGGGTGAACAGCTCGGGGTGGATGCCGGTCTTGTCGGCGAAGAAGGCACGCACCCGGTCCATGTCGGCCACGACGTCGCCGCTGAGCGCGAAGGTCGGACCCCACCCGACGCGCCGGGAGGGGCGGTCGACGTAGGCCAGGGTGATCGGCAGCCCGGTCTGCCGCGCGATGCGGTAGAACCCCGACTTCCAGTACTCGCCCCGGCTGCGGGTGCCCTCGGCGGCCAGGCCGAGCAGGAAGGTCTCGTCCGTCGCGGCGTCCTCGACCATCCGGCGGATCGTCCCCGCCGGGTCGGCGCGGTCCAGCGGCACCGAGCCCGTCGAGCGCAGCAGCCAGCCCAGCGGACCGACGAAGAGCTCCTGCTTGACCAGCAGCCGGATCCGCACCCGGCTCTCCCAGGCCAGCATCAGCGTGAGCACCCAGTCCCAGTTCGAGGTGTGCGGCGCCCCGACCAGCACCCCCTTGCGCGGCACCTCGCCGACCGCGCGCCAGCCCACCAGCGCGAGCAGCAACCGCGAGAGCGGGCGCCGCAGCAGGTACCCGCTCATGCCAGCACGTCGCGGACCAGGGGGGCCACGCGCCGCAGGGCGTCGCCACGGTGGGAGATGCGGTCCTTCTCGGCCCGGGTGAGCTCGGCGGTCGTGCGTCCGGGCTCGGCATCGGCCTCGAAGAGCGCGTCGTAGCCGAACCCGCCCTCCCCGCGGGTCGCGCGCACGATCCTGCCGGCCATCGTGCCCTCGACGACGATCTCGTCGCCGTCCTCGAGGCACAGCGCGACCGCGCAGACGAAGTGGGCGCGGCGACGCTCGTCGGGCACGTCGGTGAGCTGGTCGAGCAGCAGCGTGTTGTTGCGCTGGTCGATCTCCTCGCGCGGGCCGTCGCGCCGGCCCGACCACCGCGCGGAGAGCACGCCGGGCATGCCGCCGAGGGCGTCGACGCACAGGCCGCTGTCGTCGGCCAGGGTGGCCAGCCCCGAGGCGCACGCCCCGGCGCGGGCCTTGAGCATCGCGTTGCCGGCGAAGGTCGGGGCGTCCTCGACCGGCTCGGCGTAGTCCGGCACGGCCTCCGGGCCGACGATCTCGAGGCCGGGCACGACCGCTCCGAGGATGCGCTGCATCTCGGCCAGCTTCCTGGTGTTGCGCGAGGCCAGCAGCACCCGGGTGGTCACCGCAGGGCCTCGCGCTGCATCGCCGTCAGGTCGGCGCACCCCTTCTCGGCCAGGCCGAGGAGGGCGTCCAGCTCGGCCCGGTCGAAGGGCGCTCCCTCGGCGGTGCCCTGGACCTCGACGAAGGAGCCCGACCCCGTCATCACGACGTTCATGTCGGTCTCGGCGCGCACGTCCTCCTCGTAGGGCAGGTCGAGCCGGGGCCGCCCGTCGATGATGCCGACGCTGATCGCGGCGACGGAGCCGGTGAGCGGCTCGCCCGAGAGCGCCCCGGTCGAGCGCAGGTGCGCGACGGCGTCGGCCAGCGCCACGTAGGCGCCGGTGATCGCAGCCGTGCGGGTGCCTCCGTCGGCCTGGAGGACGTCGCAGTCGAGCTGGATCGTGTTCTCCCCGAGCGCCTGGTAGTCGACGACGGCCCGCAGGCTGCGGCCCACCAGGCGGCTGATCTCGTGGGTCCTTCCGCCGATGCGTCCCTTGACCGACTCCCGCGCCGAGCGCGTGTTGGTCGCGGCCGGGAGCATGGCGTACTCGGCGGTCACCCAGCCCAGGCCGCTGCCCTTGCGCCAGCGCGGGACGCCCTCGGAGGCCGACGCGGCGCACAGCACGCGGGTGCGGCCGAACTCGACGAGCACCGAGCCGGCGGCGTGGTCGAGCCAGTGTCGGGTGATGGTGACCGGTCGGAGCTCGTCGTCGGCTCGTCCGTCTGCGCGCGTGGAGGTCATGGCCCGCACGCTACTGGTGCCTCGGCCCCGGTCCGACGGGTGCTACTTGGGCTCGGCCCGCAGCAGCCGCAGCAGCCCGATCCCGAAGGGGATCA
The DNA here is from genome assembly GCA_963822495.1 of uncultured Actinomycetota bacterium. Taxonomy (GTDB): domain Bacteria; phylum Actinomycetota; class Actinomycetes; order Propionibacteriales; family Nocardioidaceae; genus Nocardioides. The sequence goes on from CAWGHQ010000006.1 coordinate 687,948, forward strand.
CCAGCCAGATGGTCCCGGAGACGAGGAGCTGGGCGACCACCTCCCCGCTCGGCGGGCCCTCGTCCTGGAAGAGCAGCCCCTGGGCGGTGTTGAACTCCACCCACGGCGCCAGGTCGGCGAACCACTGCTGGAAGGCCGAGAGGATGCCCACCGCGATCGGCAGTACCAGGGAGTAGATGAAGTACACGACGATCGCTGCTGCGCTGTTCATCAGCAGCATGCCGATCGCGAAGCCGGTCAGGATGCCGATCAGGTTGGCCACGAGGAAGCCCTTGACCACCACGTCCGCAGTCAGCGACCACTCCCCTCCGCCGATGAGGGTCCCGAGGGCCGCGACGAGGGCCGCGACCACGATGAGGCCGGCGCCGAGCACCAGGCCGGCGCAGAGCTTGGCACCGACCACCCGTCCGCGGTGGGGCTCCAGGGTGAAGGTGGTCAGGCCGGTGCGCTGGCTCCACTCGCTGGTGACCATCAAGATCAGCAGCACGGGCAGGAAGTAGCCGAGCACCGCCCCGGAGACGCCGAGCACGTCGCTGTAGGCCGTACTGCCCTCGGGCGCGGCGAAGGCGAAGATCAGCACCACCACGAGGCACAGCAGCAGGATCGAGGCGGTGAACCACCGGCCCGCGCGCGTGTCGAGCGCCTTGCGCAGCTCGACCGAGACCAGCCGGGAGAACCGGACCCGCGGGGTGCCGCTGACGTCGAGCAGGCCGGGGCGAGGTGGGAGGGTCTGCGGGCTGCTCATCGGGCGCTCTCCTGGTCGGTCGGGGCGGGGACGTGGCCCTCGCGCTGGGTGTCACCGGTCAGCTCGAGGAACAGGTCCTCCAGGCCGGCGGCGCCGGAACGGAGGTCGGTCAGGACGACACCGGCCTCCAGGGCGGCTCGGCCGACCTGGGCCGGCTCGCAGGCCACCCGCATCCCCTCCCCCGCCGCGGTCGTGCGGTGACCCGCTCGGGCGAGCGCTGCGCTGAGCGCGGCGTCGTCCTCGGAGGTCACCAACGTGCTGCTGGTCTGCCCGGACAGCAGCGTCCGCTTGTCGCCCTGGGCCACGATCCGGCCCCGGCCGATGAGGATCATCTCGTCCGCGATCTGCTCCACCTCGTGCAGCAGGTGGCTCGAGAGCAGCACGGTGCCACCCCGCTCGGCGTAACCCTGCAGCAGGCCGCGCATCCAGCGGATGCCGGCAGGGTCGAGACCGTTGGCCGGCTCGTCGAGGATCAGCACCGACGGGTCGCCCAGCAGGGCGTGGGCGATGCCGAGACGCTGGCGCATCCCGAGGGAGTAGTTGCGCACCCGTCGCTTGGACTCCGCGACGCTCAGCGAGACCATCGCGAGCATCTCGTCGATCCGGGAGTCCGGCAGCCCCATGGTGCGGGCCCCGATCGTGAGGACCTCGCGGCCGGTGCGCCCGGCGTGCTGGGCCGAGGCGTCCAGCAGCACCCCGACGTGGCGCCCGGGGTTGGGGATGTCGGCGTAGGCGAGCCCGCCGACGCGCACGCCGCCCGACGTCGCCGGGGTGAGGCCGACCATGATCCGCATCGTCGTGGTCTTCCCGGCACCGTTGGGACCCAGGAACCCCGTCACCCGGCCCGGCCGGGCCTCGAAGCTGACGTCGTCGACCGCGGTGAACGCGCCGTACCGCTTGCTCAGGTGCTCCACCGTGATCATGGCGTCCATTGTGGACCGTCGATGCCCCCGCAGGCATCGGGCACGCGGGGCGGACCCCGACTTCTGTGCGACCTCTAGCCGAGGGTGTAGGTCTCCCCCGGCCGGGCCAGCTCGACGCGGCCCTGGTGCACGGCGCGGGCCTCCGCGAGCATCTCCTCGCCGTCGAACCACGGCGGCACGTGGGTCAGCACCAGCCGGTCGACCCCCACCCGCACCGCGACGTCGCCGCAGTCGGCACCGGTGAGGTGGACGCCGGGCGGGTTGTCGTCGCCGGTGCGGAACGAGGCCTCGACCAGCAGCAGGTCGACGCCGAACGCCACCTGGTCCAGCCCCTCGCAGGGGGCGGTGTCACCGGAGTAGCCCAGGGTGTGGCCGTCGGCGGTGATCCGCAGACCGTAGGCCTCGACGGGGTGCTCGACCGGCACCGGCTCGATGACGAACGGACCGAGGGAGAACGTGCCCTCGTAGGGGCGGAAGTCGAACTCGCCGTTCATGCCAGGGTCCTCGGGCAGGTCGTAGGCGCGCGCCATCCGGCCCGCGGTGTCGGAGGGACCCCACACCGGGAGCCGGGCCTGCGGTCCGGTCGGGTGGTACTTGCGCATCACGTAGTAGCCGCACAGGTCCAGGCAGTGGTCGGCGTGCAGGTGGCTGAGCAGGACCGCGTCGATGGTCAGCGGGTCGACGTAGTGGTGCAGCGCGCCGAGGGCGCCGCTGCCCAGGTCCACCAGCACCCGCCAGGGCCGTGGCCCGGCGGCCTGACCGCCCGCGCCGGGGTCGACGCCGTCGGCCTCGAGGAGGTAGCAGCTCGCCGGGCTGCCCGGGCCGGGGTAGGAGCCGGCGCAGCCGATCACCGTCAGCCTCATCGACGACCGCCGACCACGGCCGGGCCACCGGCGTGCTGGACCGCCGCGACCAGCTCCGGGCCCAGGAAGCGTCGTCCGATCGTCTCGAACTCCTCGGGGGAGCCGGTGGTCCAGAACCGGTAGGTCGGGTCGCCGGAGACACGCATCAACCCGGAGTCGGCCAGCATCCGGTACACGTCCTGGGCACACTCCTCGGCACTCGAGACGAGCGAGACCTCCGCGCCCATCACGTAGGAGATCACCGCGGACAGCAGCGGGTAGTGCGTGCAGCCCAGGATGACGGTGTCGACGCCGGCCTCGCTCAGCGGGTCGAGGTACTCGTGGGCGACCCTGAGCAGGTCCGGCCCCCCGGTGATCCCGGCCTCCACGAAGTCCACGAAGCGCGGGCAGCTGCGGGTGAGCAGCTCGAGGTGGGGCGCGGCCGCGAAGGCGTCGTCGTAGGCCAGCGACTCGGCGGTGGCCTGGGTGCAGATCACGCCGATCCGGCCGCTCCGGGTCGCGGCGACGGCTCGGCGAGCGGCCGGGTAGATCACCTCGACCACCGGGACGTCGTAGCGCTCGCGGGCGTCACGGAGCATCGCGGCGCTGGCGGAGTTGCACGCGATCACCAGCGCCTTGACGCCCTGGTCCACGAGGTGGTCCAGGCACTCCAGCGCGTACTCGCGGACCTCGGCGATCCGCTTGGTGCCGTAGGGCTGGCGGGCGGTGTCGCCGAGGTAGACCAGCGACTCGTGCGGCAGCTGGTCGATCACCGACCGGGCGACGGTCAGACCTCCGAACCCCGAGTCGAAGATGCCGATCGGCGCCTCCCGCACCGCGTCGAGCTCGGCCTCGGAGCGGCGGGGACGCGGGGGCACAGCGCCGATGCTAGGCACACGGAGTCCAGCGCGCACCCACCGGGCAGGCGCGGCGCACGACTACGCTGGCACCTATGCGCTCTCGCCGCCTGCTCCCCCTCGTGCTGGTCGGCCTGCTCGCCGGGCCGGTCGCCGCCTGCTCGTCGGCCGCCTCACCGGACGCCGCGTCCAGCCCCTCGCCCTCTGCCGCACCGGCTGCGCGCTCGGTGGCCGCGTCGACCGGGCACCGGGTCGCTCCGCCGCCCAAGGTCGAGCACGTGCTCGCCGTCTCCGTCGACGCGCTGAACCCCGACGCGCTGCGCCGCCTGGGCAGCGAGCGTGCCCCGAACCTGAACCGCCTCGTGCGTGGCGGAGCGCACACGCTCAACGCGCGCACCAGCCGCGAGCTCACCGACACCCTGCCCAATCACACCGGCATGGTCACCGGCCGCCGCGTCGACCCCGACCACCACGGCCACGGCGTCACCTGGAACGACGACCGCCTCGAGCCCCGCACCGTGCAGGACGCCGCCGGGCACGCCGTCGGGTCGCTGTTCACTGCCGTGCACCAGGGCGGCGGCACCAGTGCGCTGTTCTCGACCAAGACGAAGCTCTCGCTCTTCGCGCGCTCGTGGCCCGACGCCCTCGGGCGCTCGACCATCAAGGAGGGCAAGGACCGCGCGCTCGTCAGGGCGGCCCGGCACGACCTCGTCGCGCGATCACGCGACCTGACCTTCGTGCACCTCGGCGCCGCCGACGTCGCCGGGCACGCACACGGGTTCATGGGTCCCGCCTACCTCGACGCCGTCAGTCGCATCGACGGCCTGGTCGGCCGGTTGCTGCGCACGATCCGCACCCACGACTCCCTCGACGGCACGGTCGTCGTCCTCACCGCCGACCACGGCGGTCGCGGTGCGGACCACCACGACCCGACCCGGCTGGCGAACTACCGGATCCCGTTCACCGTGTGGGGCCCCGGCATCCCCGCCGGCGACCTGTACCGGCGCAACCCCGACTACCGCGACCCCGGCGAGCGCCGCACCAGCTACCACGCCGAGCGTCAGCCGGTGCGCAACGGCGACCTCGCCAACCTCGCGCTCGACCTGCTGGGCCTGCCTGCGGTCAGCGGCAGTCGCCTGGACCACCAGCAGGACCTCGACGTCTACTGACGCTGCGTGGGTACACGCGCCGCCCGTGTGCCTGAGGCCGTCGGTGCCCTCGAGCCGGTCGACCGTCGGGTCGTCGTCGAGATCCGTGCGTGCTGCTCAGCCGAACAGACGCGGCTGCGGCGGGCCGTGGGAGGGGTCGACGCCGTCGAAGAGGCTGCTGACCGACTCCCCGGCGTGCACCCGTGCGATCGCCTCGGCGAACAGATCGGCCACCGAGCGCACCGACAGCGCCGGCCAGTCGGCCGGCGGCGGCACGGTGTCGGTGGTGACGACCTCGGTGATCATCGGGTGGTCGCGCAGGCGCTCGAGGGCCTTGCCGACGAACAGCCCGTGGGTGCAGGCGACGGCGGCCTTCACGCAGCCCTGCTCGGCGAGCCGGTCGAGCAGCTCGACGATCGAGCCTCCGGTGGCGATCTCGTCGTCGAGCACGATCGCGGTCCTGCCCGCGACGTCGCCGACGACGGCATCGATGACCACGCGGTCGTCGGCGAGGCGCTTCTTGCTGCCGGCCGCCACGGGCAGGCCGAGCAGCCGGGCCAGCTGGGTGGCGGTCTTGGCGTTGCCGAAGTCGGGTGAGACCACGACGTGGTCGGTCAGGTCGCGTCCACCGAAGTGCTCGGCGATGACGCCGAGCGCGGTCAGGTGGTCGACCGGCACGGAGAAGAAGCCGTGCACCTGGGGGGCGTGCAGGGTCATGGTGAGCACCCGGTCGACGCCGGCCGCGGAGAGCAGGTCGGCCACGAGGCGGCCCCCCAGGCTGATCCGGGAGGCGTCCTTCTTGTCCGAGCGGGCGTAGGAGTAGTACGGGATCACGGCCGTGATCTGGGCGGCCGAGGCACCGCGGGCGGCGTCGATCATCAAGAGCAGCTCCATCAGGTGCTCCTGGGTCGGCGGCACCAGCGGCTGGACGAGGTAGACGTCGCGCTGGCGGCAGTTGGCCTGCAGCTGGGCCTGGAGGCAGTCGTTGCTGAACCGGGTCATCTCGACCTCGGACAGCTCGACGTCGAGCCCCTCGCAGATGGCACGGGCCAGCGACGGGTGGGCGCTGCCGCTGAAGACCACGATCTCGCGGACCGGGCCGGCCATCTCGCTGACGCCGCCCGCGCTCAGGCCCACAGCTGCCCCTCGAGGCGGTCCTCGGCCTCGTCGATGGTGCCCTCGTAGGCCCCGGTGGAGAGGTACTTCCAGCCGCCGTCGCACACGATGAAGGCGATGTCGGCGCGCTCACCGGCCTTGATCGCCTTGGTGGCCTGGCCGAGCGCGGCGTGCAGGATGGCGCCGGTCGAGATCCCGGCGAAGATCCCCTCGACCTCGAGCAGCTCGCGGACCCGGCGCACGGCGTCGCGCGGGCCGACCGAGAAGCGGGAGTCGATGAGGTCGGCGTCGTAGAGCTCGGGCACGAAGCCCTCGTCGAGGTTGCGCAAGCCGTAGACCAGCTCGCCGTAGCGGGGCTCGGCGGCCACGATGCGCACGTCGGGCTTGGCGGTGCGGAAGTAGCGGCCCACGCCCATCAGCGTGCCGGTCGTGCCCAGCCCGGCGACGAAGTGCGTCACCGAGGGCAGGTCGGCGAGGATCTCGGGACCGGTGCCCTCCTGGTGCGCGAGGGCGTTGGCGGGGTTGCCGTACTGGTAGAGCATCACCCAGTCGGGGTGCTCCTCGGCGACCTGCTTGGCCACCCGGACGGCCTCGTTGGAGCCGCCCGCGGCCGGGCTCGAGATGATCTCGGCGCCCCACATCCGCAACAGCTGGCGGCGCTCCTCGGAGGTGTTCTCCGGCATCACGCACACGATCCGGTAGCCCTTCAGCTGGGCCGCCATCGCCAGCGAGATGCCGGTGTTGCCCGAGGTCGGCTCGAGGATCGTGCAGCCGGGGCGCAGGCTCCCGTCCTTCTCGGCCTCCTCGATCATCCGCAGCGCCGGCCGGTCCTTGACCGAGCCGGTGGGGTTGCGGTCCTCGAGCTTGGCCCACAGCCGCACGTCCGGGGACGGCGAGAGGCCCGGCAGACCCACGAGGGGGGTGTTGCCGACGGAGGCGAGGAGGGAGTCGAACCGCATGCCGAGGGGGGTGCTCAGCCGCCGGCGACGGCAGGGAGCACGACGACCTGGTCGCCGTCGGAGAGCTCGGCGCCGAGACCGCCGAGGAACCGCACGTCCTCGTCGTTGACGTAGATGTTGATGAACCGGCGCAGGTCGTCCTGCCCGTTCTTGTCCTCGACGAGGCGGCTCTTGATGCCGGGGTGCCGGTCCTCCAGGTCGTCGATCAGCGCGCTCAGGCTGGCGCCGGCACCGTCCACGGCCTTCTCGCCGTCGGTGTAGGTGCGCAGGATGGTCGGGATGCGGACCTCGATGGCCATGTCTAGGACTCTCCTCGGGTGGTGCTGGGGGTGGGGACCACGGCGACCTCTTCCTCGCTCACGTCCCCGTCGACGATTCTGTAGGACCTGAACTCCACAGGGCCGTCGTTATTCCCGTGGTCGCGGGTGCTGACCAGCACGTAGTGGGCGTTCGGCTCCTGCGCGAGACCGATGTCGGTGCGGCTCGGGTAGGCCTCGGTGGCGGTGTGGGAGTGGTAGATCACCACCGGCTCCTCGTCGCGGTCGTCCATGTCCCGGTAGAGCCGCAGCAGGTCGGTGGAGTCGAACTCGTAGAAGGTCGGGCTGCCGGCGGCGTTGACCATCTCCACGAGGCGTTCGGGGCGGTCGCTGCCCTCGGGGCCGGCCACGACCCCGCAGGCCTCGTCGGGATGGTCGCGCTTGGCGTGGGCCACGATCGCGTCGTGGGTCGCCTGGTCGATGCTCAGCACCGGGTCAGCCTAGCCACCATCGCGGGCTCAGCGGGTCGCCGGGAGCCAGAGCGGGGACGACCAGGCGGCCTCGCCGTCGACCTGCACGACCCGCACGTAGTAGAAGTGCTCGGACCCGTCCGGATCGTCCTCCCAGGCCAGGTCGACGGCACGGACGCCGAGCGAGGTGAGAGCGCCCATGCCGTGCTGCAGACGGGCGTGGCCGTCGGGGGCCGACAGGTCGTGGGCGCCTCGTGCGGGGTCGGCGAGGGCGGCTGCGAGGTCTCCCAGAGACAGGGTCGTGCCACCCCCGAAGGTGTCGAAGGTCACGGTCACCCGGGCGTCCGCGGGACCGACGACGCTCAGCTCGACCCCGCCTCGCTGGGCCCCGTAGGGCTCGCCGAAGCTGTGCGTGGTCGAGGCCCACGCGATGCACGACGGGTCGTGCGCGACGACGTCGGGACTCCACCAAGGCGTCGAGACCACGCCGGCGCCCCCGGGTCCCTCGACGACCAGGCGGCCGTCCCACCGGGTGCTGGCCGCAGCGCCTCCCCACTCGATGCGCAGCGGCACCGCCAACCAGTCCGCCGGGACCGCGGCGGCCGCGAGCAGGTCGGGCGCGAGGGTGTGGACGACGTCGCCGTCACGGATCACCTCGACGCGAGCGAGGTCGGCGTACCCGGCGGCGTGGACGAGGAGTCGGGGGCGGGTGCCGGCCGGAGCCTCCTGACCCATGAACACCTCGCCGTCGGCGCCGGCGCGCAGGTCGACCAGGACGCCGCGGGTGGTGGCGGCGAAGGTGCGCCGCTCGTGCAGCGCCTCGAAGACGTCGCCGCGGGACAGCGACGAGGCGAACGCCCCGACGTAGCTCGCGCCGTGCCCGTGGTCGGAGGAGGCGATCAGCCCGAACCTGTGACCGGCCCGGAGCCCGTCGATCATGAAGGTGCCCTGGCGGGTGCCGTCGGCGTACTGGCGGAAGCAGCCGTCGCTCTCGTAGCTGCCACGGCAGGCCTGGAAGACCTCGACGAGACGGCCGTAGCGGTCGTCGCGGTAGTCCCAGTCGTGGTGGACCATCGCCGCGCCGGGGTGGTGCGGGATGGTCACGGCAGGCGCCTCGGGGTGCTCGTCCAGGGCGTCCCAGAGTCCGCGCGGCGTGGTGGTGCCCTCGGCGAAGGCCGAGAAGATCGGGGCCCCGCGGGCGACGTCGCCGTAGATCACGTTCTGGTGGCCGGTGTCGGCCGAGGTCCACTCGAAGCCGTACAGGGGCACGAAGCGACCCGGGACGTGGAACAGGTCGGCGATCTTCTGCAGCGACCACCACTGGTGCTCGCTGGAGTTCTCGGCGTGGTCGGTGACGGCCCAGAAGTCGTACTCGCACACGTCCCAGGCGTAGCGGTAGAAGTCCTCGAGGGACGGCTCGTCCCCCGCGGTGCACCTGCTGACCAGGGAGTGCCGGTGCAGGTCCCCCCAGTAGAGCGTCCACGTGTCGTCGCCGACCTCCGCGACGTAGCGCTCCGCGTCGGCCTCGCCGACCCAGCGTCGCGCCTCGCGGCGGTCGTCTGCGACCACGGTCGACGCCGCCGGCGCGGTGGCCGCCAGGGCCGCCGCGGTCGGCACGGGCCCGAGCGTCGGCACCACCGCGGTGGCGATGGTGCCCACGCCGTGGATGCCGTGCCAGACCACGGAGCCGTGGTGCTCGAGCAGGTAGGGGCACTCGCGTCCGCCGAAGCCCTCGGTCCACTGCAGCGCCCGCGCCAGGCGTGCGTCGGTCTGCACCGCGATCCGCACCCCGCCCGCAACGGCGGCGGCACCGACCTCCTCCAGCGTGCCGTCGCTGCCCCGCAGCGTCGTCGGGGGCGCCCAGCCGTCGGGGCCCAGCGACTGCACGGCGACCTCCCAGTAGTAGGTCATCAGCGGCAGGCGCCGGTGGGTGCGGTAGGCCACCACGAGGCCGCCGTCGTCGGTGGCGACGAGCTGGGGCATGCCGGACGGGACCACGTCGAGGCGGGGCGCCAGCTCGCCGGGGGCGCTGCGGACCCCGTCGGCCGAGACGCTGACCACCCGGAGGGAGGCACTGACCTCGGGGAGCAGCTCGGGGGGCACCGACTCACCCGCCGTCCGCATGCCGGAGACCTCGGCCGGGTCGGAGCCGAGCTCGGTCGCGGGGCGCAGGCGGGTCGGTCCGCTGCCGCCGTGGCCGGCGACCGTGATGACGTCGAAGGCGCACCAGAGCTGGCCGTCGGCGGTCACCGCCAGGCTCGGGTGGAGGGCGTAGTCGGTGCCCGAGGTGACGTCGACGCCGGGCTCCAGCGTGCCGGCGGCGTCGCGCCGGCGCACCACCACGCGGTAGGCGCCCGCCCGGTACTCCGACCACGCGTAGGCGGCCGCACCGCCGGCGAGGGCGACGACCGTCGGGTCCCAGACGTTGTCCACGACGCCCTCGGTCACCAGGGTCGCCGGTCCCCAGGTGCCGTCGCGGCCGGGCCCGCGGCGACGGGCCTGCACGCCGAAGCGGCCCTCGACCCTGCCCTGCCAGACCAGCTCGAGCGAGCCGTCGGCGTGCGCCGCGAGCTCGGCGTTGAAGGCGGGCGTCTCCCCGAGGCCGACCTGCTCGGGCTCGCCCCAGACGCCGTCACGGTGGGCGGCCGCCCACACCCGGGTGCCCTCGGCGCCCTCGATCGGGCGCGAGGCCCACACGACCCACACCGTGCCGTCGGCCGTGGTCGCGGCGCGCGGGCGGACGACGTCGGCGACCTCGCCGGAGATCGTGGCCGGCTCCTGGTCGGGGACCCCTTCCGGGTCCGCTCCGGGCTCTGCGACGACGGCGCGCACGACCTCGCCCCGACCCGGTACCCACTCGGTCCAGGCCACGACCCCCGGCGCGAGCGTGGGTCGGGCGGCGTAGCGGCTGCCGGGCACGACGTGGGTGCCGACCCGGTGGTGGCCCGGCAGCGGTGGCGCCGCGGCGAGCAGCACCTCCGCCTCGGCCACCGTGGCAGCGACCCGGCCCTGGCCCTCGTCGACCCACATGTAGCGCAGCGGGTCCGGGTCGAGGTGCTCGAGCACGTCGCCGGTGTCGATGCAGGCGTCGATCGCGCCGGCCAGGCGGTCGTTGAGGCCGAGCACGCGGTCGAGGTCGGCACGCTGCTGGGGCGTGTAGTCGCCGGTGTGGTGGTCCAGGCCGCCGCACGCCCCGGCGTGGCTGTGGCTGTGGCTGTGGCTCTGGCTGTGGGCGGGGGCTGGCACGGAGGGCTCCTCTGGCGGGCCGGGCGACCCTCTCTCAGAGGTTACGTCTATGGCTCGACGGAGATCGACGCTCGGCTAGGCGCATTGCCTCTCGTCTTCATAGACATCTCCTATGGGTGGATCTCGAGAGGCATGGGCTAGGACCACTCGACGTGCGGGCCGGTGGCCACCTCCAGGAAGTGCGCCGCGGCCTCCGCGAGGCCGTCGGTGCGCCACACGAAGTGGACCGGCGTGCGGGGGGACCCGGCCAACGGCACCAGGTCGGTGCCGCCACCGGCACCCTCGGCGGCCAGCCCGGTGGGGAGGACGGCGACCCCGGCGCCGGCCGCCACGAGGGGGACCACCGCAGCCAGGTGCGAGGTCTCGACGGCCACCTCGTCGACCAGGCCGGCCTCGGCGAGCAGGTCGGCCAGGTACCCCCGCAGGGCGCTGCCGCGTGGCGTCGAGACCAGCCCGAGCGGCACCAGGTCCCCCACCGCAGCCGGCGAACGCAGCTTGGGCACGCCGCGCGGCACGACGGCCACGAGCTCCTGGTCGTGGACCCACCGGCTGCTCAGCGGGCCGCCCGGCGGGGTGCCGGCGACGAGGCCGAGGTCCACCTCGCCCGTGCGCACCGCGCTCAGCACGTCGCTGCGGTGGACGGGGTCGGTGACGATCACGCGTACGGCCGGCCGTACCCGCCGGAACGCGCCGATCATGGCCACGAGCGGGTCCATCGCCCACAGCGCGTTGGTCATCAGCCGGACCTGGCCGGAGCCGGTGTCGCTCACGCCGCGCACGGCGCCGGCGGCGAGCGAGAAGGAGCGCAGCGTGGTGCGGGCCGGCACGACGAGCGCCTCGCCGGCCGCGGTCAGCCGGACGCCGCGTCCACCGCGCTCGAAGAGCCGGGCACCCAGCTCACGCTCGAGCGAGCGGACGGCGTGCGAGAGCGAGGGTTGCGCGATCGTGAGCCGGTCCGCGGCCCGGGTGAAGCTGCCGGCCTCGGCGACGGCGAGGAAGTACTCCAGGTGTCGACGCTCCACGCGGGACCTTCCTGCCGCTCAGCCCTCGACCAGGGAGTGGACGAGGGTCTCCTGGAGGTAGCCGACCCACTCGTAGATGTCGTGGGCCTGGGTCCGCGGGTCCTCGTCGGGCAGCGCCGCCCACACGTGCTCGTCCCCGTCCTCGATCCCGAGGCGGGTGGCCAGGGCGAGCCGGACGTCGGTGAAGGACCGGAGCCAGGTCTCGGCCTCGGGCTCCTCGAGCTCGACGTCGATCATCAGGCCGTCCTCGGCTGAGCTGCTCAGGCAGTCCGGCGTCCTCCAGGGTGTCGATCACCAGCCCGGCGGCCCGCGCCTTGGCGTCGCGCAGCCCGCCCTCGGTGAAGCGGCGGAACTCCGCGGCCGACTCCTCGTCCTCGAGGTAGGCCGTCGGGAACAGCCGCAGCAGGACCGGGTCGTCGGGGGGCGTGGTCGGGCCGCCGAAGTCCATCAGCGCCTCGAGGGGGTCGCGGCCCTCGTCGGGCACGGCCGCCTCGTTGCGCAGCAGCTCGACCAGCTGCCCGGCCAGGGAGCGCAGCAGGTCGGCCTCGAAGCCGGTGAACGTGGCGATCACGCGTCGGCTGCGCCGGTGGCGCGCGAAACCGGTCATCGTGGGCTCCTCACCGCCTAGTCCTCCTTCGACAGCGTCGCCCACAAGCCGTACTCGTGCATGGCCTGCACGTCGCGCTCCATCTCCTCGCGGCTGCCGCTGCTGACCACCGACCGGCCGTCCTCGTGGACCTCCATCATCAGCTCCTCCGCCTTCTCCTTCGGGTAGCCGAAGTGCTTGCGGAAGACGTAGGCGACGTAGGACATCAGGTTGACCGGGTCGTTCCACACGATCGTCACCCAGGGCGTCTGCGGGAGGATGAGGTCGTCGGGTGCCTGGGTCGGCTCGACCTCGACCGGACTGGCAGCGGACACATGCCCATGGTGGCACACCTCCGAGCGCCGACGGTGCGCGCTGCCCGACCACCGGGGTGACGCGCGATGGCCCGATCGGGCCGGGCCGGTCACCCCCGGGCGGCCCGCAATGGTCCGGGCGGGCCATGGCGCGTCGGGGGCGAGCCCGCGACGGTGGAGGTCCACCTTCTCCACGACGGGACATGCTCATGACCACGCGAAGCACCTCCTTGAAGCTCACCGCGGCCGCCGCCGTCACGGCCACCGCGCTCACCGGCGGCATCACCTGGGCCGCGGCCTCGGACGCCGGCAACAACGCGGGCGGCGCGTCGACCAGCGGCCGTGCGCCGACCAGCGGCCTGCGGTCGCCGGTCCAGATGCTCAGCGCCCAGGTCACCGGCACCGCCACCTGGTGCGCGGTCGTGGCGCGAAGAAGGTCGTCGACGCCGGCACGGGCACCTACCGCGTGCGGTTCGTGCGCAAGGTCCACACGTGCGTCTACACCGGCAGCCTGACCGACGACTCCACAGGCTTCGGCGCCACCGGCTTCATCTCCCTGGCCACCGACGGCGCCAACCCGCGCGGGGTCTACGTCGAGACCCGGGACACCGCCGGCAACCTCACCGACAGCGACTTCTCGCTCGTCATCGTCTGCTGACCCGGGCCGGGCCGGGCGGGCAGTAGCGGGCAGCAGCAGCGCGGACCCGGCTGTAACGCGGAGTTACTTCGTCCAGTGCGGCCGCGCAGACCCGCATCAGGCGAAGTAACTCCGCGTTACAGCCCGACGCCACCCTCACGACGGATCACGAAGGGCGCGAGGTCGGCGATCGAGACGCCCAGCGCGTCGTGGGTGGAGGTGTACTCCTGCAGCAGGCGGCGCTCGGTGGCCCGCCACTGGCGCGGCGTGAGGTCGGCCCAGGTCACCCGACTGGTCCCGAGGCGGAAGCCGGTGAGCCAGTCCTGACGCAGCTTCTCGCGCCAGAGCACCTCCTCCGGCGGCCTCCGGGCCAGGCCGCCGTCCTCGACCGGGCGGTACTTCACCCGCCCGTCGAACTCGAAGACGTGGCGGCCCACCCGCAGGTCGCACCAGCCGTCCCGGCCGTGGCCCCGCAGGCCGAACTGGGTCTGCACCTCGCCGATCCCCAGGCCGAGCACCATCAGCCGCAGCAACGACTCGCCGACGCTCTCGGCGCCGGCGTCGGCCAGCTCGATGCAGCGACGGACCACGGTGACGCCGGGCCAGCAGACCATGGGTGCCACCGCCGCCCAGAGGCCGGCGCGGGGCACCCCGCGACGTAGTGCCGAGTCGCAGGCGACGAGCCCGTGCCGTTCGCCGTGCTCGCGCGCGATGTCAACCGCGGTCCGCGCGGCGTCCAGCACGGGGATGTCGTCGACCTCCTCGATCTGGCACGGCGCCATCGGTGCGCGGTGGTGCTTGACACCCGTCGTGGTGCGACCGCCGAGCACCAGCCACCGCGTCACGTGCACCAGCTCGGGCTCGCCCAGCAGGACGGGCATGCCCAGCATCAGCGCGGCGGAGTCGTGGCTGAGCACGTGCGGCGCCTTCATCGCCAGGCTGGCGGCGAGAACCCGGAGCCGCGGGCGTCCGACGAACGGGTCCAGCGACTCCCACAGCGCCGCCCCGGCGTAGACGCCCTGACGGACGGCGACCCAGTCGCCCTGTCGCCGGCGGCGATCGACCTGGGCCGGGGAGAGCCCCGCGTCGTAGGCCTGGCGGCGCAGCACCAGCCCGTGCTGCGAGCCCATCAGCGCGCTCAGGTCGTCGTTCATGCCGGTGGGGTCGTCGTCCATGCCCCAGTCCTCCCACCGAGGCCACGCCGCCCGGGCTCCCGGGAGTCCCAGTGTGGAGGGCTGCGCTGGGGCCGCGCCTGTGGACGGTTCCGGCCGACCGGGATGTAACGCGGAGTTACTTCCTCCAGTCCCGTGTCGCGCGGGCGTACCAGGCGAAGTAACTCCGCGTTACAGCCGAGGCCGGCGCGAGGGTCAGCACCACTTCCCCACCACGGCGGCGAGCACCGCGAGGCCGCGGCTGGTCGCGACGCCGGCGTGGCGCTCGACGGCGACGTTGGTCAGGCGGGCCTCGCCGTAGCGCTCCATCATCAGGTACGCCGCACGGCCGCGCACCACGGCCGTCTCGGCCTCGGTGCTGCAGGCCTCGAGGGCGGCGGCCGCCGACGCGTCGGGCTCCTCGCGCAGCAGGGAGACGTAGGCCTTGCCGGCCCACGCCGGTCCGCGCCGCTCCTGCTCGGCGGCGAGCAGGGTCTCGCCGTGCGCGACGACGTCGCGCAGCTCGTCGGGAGTGAACGCCAGGCTCGGCACCTCGAACCCACGGTCGGCCAGATAGGCCGCCTCGAGCGTCGACTCGACCCGCTCCCGCGAGCGCAGGCGGGTGCCGACCCGGACGTTGCCGGTGTTGATGTGGGTCGCGACGTCGGTGAACCCCGCCGCCTGCGTGACCCGGACGATGTCGTCCTTGCGGAACTGGCGCCGCGCGCCGAGGTTGATCGCCCGCAGGAACACCACGTAGGCCGCCACGTCGTCCAGTCAACCGCACCGACGCCGCGACCGGCAGTGCCTACAGGTTGCCCCGCAGCTCCTGCTCCCGCTCGATCGCCTGGAACAGGGCCTTGAAGTTGCCCTTGCCGAAGCCGAGGGAGCCGTGCCGCTCGATGAGCTCGTAGAAGACCGTGGGTCGGTCTCCGGCGGGCTTGGTGAAGATCTGCAGCAGGTAGCCGTCCTCGTCACGGTCGACGAGGATCCCGCGGGTCTTCAGCTGCTCGATCGGCACCCGCACCTGGCCGATCCGCTCCCGCAGGTCCGGGTCGTCGTAGTAGGAGTCCGGGGTCTCGAGGAACTCCACGCCCACGGCCCGCATCCGGTCGACGGTCGCGAGGATGTCACCGGTCGCGAGGGCGATGTGCTGGCAACCGGCGCTGCCGTAGAACTCGAGGTACTCGTCGATCTGCGAGCGCTTCTTGGCGATCGCGGGCTCGTTGAGGGGGAACTTGACCCGGTGGTTGCCGGAGGCGACGACCTTGCTCATCAGCGCCGAGTAGTCGGTGGCGATGTCGTCACCGATGAACTCGGCCATGTTCGTGAAGCCCATGACGCGGCGGTAGAAGTCGACCCACTCGTCCATCCGGCCGAGCTCGACGTTGCCCACGCAGTGGTCCACCGCCTGGAAGAGCCGCTTCGGCGCATCCGCGGGTCGCACGAGGGTGCTGCTGCGCGCGACGTAGCCGGGGAGGTAGGGCCCGCTGTAGCGGCTCCGGTCGACCAGGGTGTGCCGGGTCTCGCCGTAGGTGGCGATCGCCGCCAGCCGCACCGTCCCGTGCTCGTCGCTCTCGTCGTGCGGCTCGACGAGGACCGTGGCACCGACCGACCGGGCGTGCGCGATGCACCGGTCGACGTCGGGCACCTCGAGGGCCAGGTCGACGACGCCGTCGCCGTGGCGGCGGTGGTGGTCGAGCAACGGACTGTCGGGCGTGACGCCGCCGGTGAGCACGAACCGGGCGCTGCCCGAGCGCAGCACGAAGGACTTCTCCTCGCGGCTGCCGGTCTCGGGGCCGCGGTAGGCCTCGAGGTCCATGCCGAGCGCGAGCTGGTAGTAGGCCGCCGCCTGGGTGGCGTTGCCGACCACGAAGCCCACGGCGTCCATCGCCGTCACCGGGAACGGGTCCCGGCTCGCGTCGTACTCGACCAGCCCCACCAGGTCGCGCAGCTGCTCGAGGGTCAGGTCGGCCTTGAGCTCGTCCGGGGTCAGCGTCATGACCTCACGGTGACGCGACCAGGCAGGATGTGCAACCCTCGCGCCCAGGGCTGGACAACCTGCTCATCGACGGAGGCCTCATGGACGACCTGGACCGCAACCTGATCGACCTGTTCGCCGCCGAACCCCGGGTGGGCGTGCTCGAGGCGTCGCGCCGGCTGGGGGTCGCCCGGGGCACCGTGCAGGCCCGGCTCGACAAGCTCGTGGCCTCGGGGGTCGTCACCGGCTGGGGCCCGGACCTGTCGCCGGCGGCCCTCGGCTTCCCGGTCAGCGCGTTCCTCACCCTCGAGATCAGCCAGGCCGGCGGTCACGACGACGTCGCCGAGCGGCTCGCCGCGATCCCCGAGGTGCTCGAGGTCTGCACGATCACGGGGGCCGGCGACCTGTGGTGCCGCGTGGTCTCCCGCTCCAACCCCGACCTGCAGCGGGTCATCGACCGGGTCGTCTCGCTCGACGGCGTGGTCCGCTCCGCAACCGTGGTGGCGCTGGCGACCCTGGTGCCGCACCGGGTCCGCCCACTGGCGCGGACCGGTGAGGCGAGCGGCCTCAGCTGAAGATCATGCAGGTCGAGGTCGCGTGGGCCACGAGCCGGCCGGAGTCGACGGTGACCGCGCGCAGGAACTTCACGGTGAGGTCAAGGGAGGTGTACCCCTCTCCCGGGCCGAGCGTCGAGTGCACCGAGCAGCCGGCCGCGGTGTCGAGCATCGTCGACAGGACGCCCCCGTGGACGGTCCCGAGCGGGCTGTAGTGACGGCGCTCGGGCACCAGGGCAACCGAGATCGCCCCGCGCTCGCCCGCGAAGTCGACGAGGCCGAGGGTGGCCGCGATCGGCGCGGGCGGGAGGACGCCGTCCATCATCGCCTGCAGCTGCTGCATGCCGTCCAGGCCCGCGAGGTCGGGCGCGCCTGGCACCCCGGGCTGAGTCTCTGCCATGGACCCAGCATCGGGCGTCCTGGCTGGGTCTGTCGACAAGACCTGAGATGTCGCGATGAGCGACCTCCCCGCGAGCCCTGGCCTTCTCGACGCGGAACTGCACCCTGGGTCGAGCGATGACGATCCTGGGCGAGCGGTGGACCCTGGTCGTGCTGCGCGAGGTGGCCAACGGCGTACGTCGCTTCGACGACATCGCCACCCACGCCGGCATCTCGCGCCAGGTCCTCACCGACCGCCTCGCGGTCCTGGTCGCCCACGACGTCCTGCGCCGCGAGCCCTACCGCTCCCAGGCCGGCGGGCGGGTGCGCCACGAGTACCGGTTGACGCCCAAGGGCCTCGACCTCCTCCCGGTGATGGTGGCCGTCGCCGCCTGGGGCGATCGCCACCTCGCCGACGAGGACGGTCCGCCGGTCGAGTTCGTCCACCGCGACTGCGGCGGGGTCCTCACGCTGGCACCGACCTGCGAGCACGGCCACGTGCTCGACGACCCCCGCGCGATCACCGCCCGCCCCGGCCCGGGGGCCCGTCCAGCCTGATCGCCGGCGAGGCGAGGCTCACGAGGAGCGGCGGGCCGCCCAGGTCCGGACGCGGTCGATGCGCTCCTGGAGCTGGTCGCCGTTGGCGATCGCCGCTGCCGGGCCGCCGCACTCCTTGCGCAACGCGGCGTGGACCACGCCGTGCGGCTGGTTGGTGCGGTGGTGCCAGGCGCCGACCAGCCCGTTGAGCTCGCGGCGCAGCAGGGCGAGCTGCTCGTGGGTCGAGGCCTCGCGCACCGTCTCGGCGACGCCGGGGTCGGCGCGGGCCGACCGGGTGTGGCGCCGCTCGCTCTGGCGGGTCTGGAGCAGCTCGCGCATCTGACCCGGCTCGAGCAGGCCCGGGATCCCGAGGAAGTCCATCTCCTCCTCCGAGCCGACCTGGACCTCGCCCTCGTGGCCGAAGGTGGCGCCCTCGTAGAGCGCGTGGTCGAAGCGGGCCTCGGAGCCGAGGGCCTCGAAGGGCAGCCCGTCGTCGAGCAGCTCCGAGGAGGCCTGCTCGCCCTGCTGGGCGGCGGCGAGCAGGTCGTCCTCGTCGGTGATCCGGCGCCCCAGCACGTGGTCGCGCTCGAGCTCCATCTCCGAGGCGAAGGAGAGCAGCGTCGGCACCGACGGCAGGAAGACCGAGGCGCTCTCGCCACGACCCCGGGCCCGCACGAAGCGCCCCACGGCCTGGGCGAAGAACAACGGCGTGGCCGTGGTGGTGGCCCACACCCCCACGGCGAGCCGGGGCACGTCGACGCCCTCGGAGACCATGCGCACCGCGACCATCCACCGCGAGCCGTCCGTGGTGAAGGCTGCGATCTTCTTCGAGGCGGCCTTCTCGTCGGAGAGCACGACGGTCGGCGCCTCACCGCTGATCGCGCGCAGCGTGCGGGCGTAGGCCCGAGCCGACTCCTGGTCGGTGGCGATCACCATGCCGCCGGCGTCGGGGACGTGGCGGCGGACCTCGGAGAGCCGCTTGTCGGCCGCGGCGAGCACCGAGGGCACCCAGGACCCGGCCGGGTCGAGCGCGGTGCGCAGCGCCTGGCTGGTCAGGTCCTTGGTCAGCGGCTCGCCCAGGCGGGCAGCGACCTCGTCGCCGGCGCGCGTGCGCCACGACATCTCCCCGGAGTAGGCCAGGAACAGCACGGGTCGTACGACGTGGTCGCTCAGCGCCTCGGCGTAGCCGTAGCTGTGGTCGGCCACCGAGCGCGGGACGCCGTCCGGCCCCGGGGCGTAGGTCACGAACGGGATCGGGTTGACGTCGGAACGGAAGGGGGTCCCGGTCAGGGAGAGGCGGCGGGTGGCCGGGTCGAAGGCCTCCCGGACGCCCTCGCCCCAGGTGAGGGCGTCGCCGGCGTGGTGGATCTCGTCGAGGATGACGAGGGTCTTGAACCGCTCGACGCGCACCCGCAGCGCGAGCGGGTTCACCGCGACCCCGGCGTAGGTGACCGCGACGCCCACGAAGTCGCTGGCGATCCGTCCCTTGCCCGCGGAGTAGGTCGGGTCGAGAGGTATCCCGGCCGCGGCCGCCGCCTGGGCCCACTGCAGCTTGAGGTGCTCGGTGGGGGCGACCACGACGACCCGGTCGACGATGCGGCGGCCGATGAGCTCGGCGGCCACCGAGAGGGCGAAGGTCGTCTTCCCGGCGCCGGGCGTGGCGACCGTGAGGAAGTCCCGCGGCATCCGCGTCAGGTAGTCGCTCAGCGCCGCGCTCTGCCAGGCCCGCAGGGACGGCGCCGTGCCCCAGGCCGCACGCTCGGGCCAGGCCGGAGGCCGAGGCGCCGTGCGGGACGGGCTGGAGGCGGTGGGGGCGTCGCCGCCCCTCACGCCTCGGGACCCTCGTCGTCCTTCATCGAGTCCCAGACCTCCTGGCACTCCGGGCACGTCGGGTACTTCTGCGGGTCCCGGCTGGGCACCCAGACCTTGCCGCACAGCGCGATCACGGGCGTCCCCAGCACCATGGCCTCGGTGAGCTTCTCCTTCTCCACGAAGTGGGAGAAGCGCTCGTGGTCACCTGCGTCGGTAGGGACGGTGCGACGGTCCTCACGGACGTCGCTCTCGGTCGAGAATCCGGTGGTGGTCACCGGGTGATCCTAGGTCAGGTCTCGGCGCGGGCCCTAGTTGAGGAGCGGGTCGGCGGGGCGCGTGGAGTACCACGCCAGCTCGCCCGGTTGGCGCCGCAGCACCTCGCGCCGCAGGCCGTCGGTCTCGCCGTGGAACGCGTCGCCGGGCTCGCCGGGGACCACGTACCAGCTGCCCTCGGCGATCTCGGCCTCGAGCTGGGCGGCGCCCCACCCGGCGTAGCCGGCGAAGATGCGCAGGCGGGCCACCACGTCGACCAGGAGCTCGACCGGGGTGTCGAGGTCGACCAGACCCAGCCCGCCGACCACCTCCCGGAAGCCGACCGGGTCCTCGCACACGGAGCGGTCGGCGCCCTCGGCACCACCGGGGGCGTGCAGCAGCGCCAGCGCCAGCGCGCCGTCGGCGCCCACCGGGCCACCCTGGAAGAGCAGCTCGGGCTCGGCCACGAGCCCGGCCCAGTCGCCGAGGACCTCGTCGACCGGCACGGGCGAGGGCCGGTTGAGGACGACGCCCAGCGCCCCGCCGGCCTCGACCTCGATGAGCAGCACCACCGTGGCGGCGAAGGTCGGGTCGGCCAGCTCCGGTGTGGCCACCAGCAACATCCCGGCTGCCGGCGGCGGCATCGTGGCGCCAGCGGGTGCCGGGCGCGACGGGCTCATGGCCCCAGTGTGGCGCAGCCTCCTCACCCCCCGTCGGTCACCGGCGAGGGTGGGGGCCGGCTACCGGGCCGCCACGGTGAGGCTCGCGCCCACCCGGGGCAACAGCTCGACCCAGAGGTGCCCCGCGGGGACCTGGAGGTCCTCGACCGCCTTGCCGGTGCCCGTGGTGAGCTCCAGCGGCTGGTCCAGGCCCTTCTTGGACCACGTCGCACTCACCATCTGCCCGTCGTGGAACAAGGTCGCGGCGCCGGAGCCCTCGAAGGTCGTCTCGGGCACGGGGTTGCCGGCCGGGTCGAGGTAGCCGGCGTCGCCGACCTCCACGCGCAGGACGAGCACCGGAGTCGGCCGGGAACTGGTCGCCCTCGGCAGCGTTCGAGCCGTCGATGACGTACCCGCCGTCGACGAAGCGCCACGACGTGGTGTGCCCGGCCGAGAAGACCGCAGCGAACGACGAGGCCGGCCTGCCCTTCGGCAGGCTGCTCTCGGCGCCCCAGTCGAAGTAGTCGTCGGGTCGCCCGAGCTGACCCTCGGTCTCCTTGACGGTGGTGGAGAGGTCGGTGAAGAGGTCGTAGGGCGCCGACCGGGCGGCGTCGCGGAAGAAACCGGGCGCACCTTCGCTGAAGTAGCGGATCCCGGCCTTGGTGATCCGGTCGAGGGTCACCGGGGCGGCGCCCGAGGTGACGACGTCGGCCTCGACCGGCGAGACGATCCCGATGTCGCTGGCCCGCATCGACCGCACAGGTCCGACCTTGCCGGGGATCTGCTGGTAGAAGAACGTCGCCAGGCGGGTGACCCCACCCTCGACCAGCTCCTCGATGACCAGGTCGGCCTGCGAGAGGCCGATCTGGGGCGCACTGGAGTCGGTGTTGTCGATCTTCACCACGATGACGGGGTGGTCCTTCTCGGCAGTGCCCTTCTCGACCTTGAGCCCGGTCAGCGGCCAGGTCTGCAGCTGCTCGATCCGCTCCCCCTCGGCGATCGCCGCAGCCTCGGCCTGCGCCGCCGAGGGCTCATCGTCGCTGCAGCCGCCGAGAAGGAGGCCGCCGACCAGTGCCAGCGCGAGCAGCGAGCAGCGACGGCGGCGGGTCGACGGGAGGTGGGCCAGCACGAGGGGATCCGATCGTTCGTCCGGGGCGCTGGCGGTGGCACCGCACAGGCTGGGTGAGGATCATTCTCCCCGCGCGGCGGCCGGGCCGGGCGCAGGCGCGCCCGCCCCGGGGCCCGGGTTCAGCTGACGAGCTTGGCCCCGCCGTCGACGAGCAGGGTCTGGCCGGTGATGTAGGACGACTCGTCGCTGCACAGGAACGTCACGGCGGCCGCGATGTCCTCGGGGAAGCCGACCCGCTTGACCGGGTTGCGGTCGGCGGCTGCAGCCCGGAAGTCCTCCACGCTCATCCCGACGCGCGCCGCGGTGGCGTCGGTCATCTCGGAGGCGATGAAGCCGGGAGCGACGGCGTTGGCGTTGATGCCGTAACGACCCAGCTCGATCCCGAGGGTGCGCACGAAGCCCTGGATGCCCATCTTGGCGGCGGAGTAGTTGGCCTGACCCCGGTTGCCGTAGGCCGAGACGCTGGACAGGCACACGACCTTGCCGTACTTCTGCGCCACGAAGTGCTGCTGAGCCGCCTTGGTCATCAAGAAGGCGCCCTTGAGGTGCACGTTCATGACGAGGTCCCAGTCGTCCTCGCTCATCTTGAACAGCAGGTTGTCCCGGGTGATGCCGGCGTTGTTGACCAGGATGTGGATCCCGCCGAGCTCGGCGACGACACGGTCCACGGCCGCCTCGACCGAGGGCCCGTCGCTGACGTCGGCGGCGATGCCGATCGCGCGGGCACCCCCCACGACGGGCAGCCGGTCGGCGGCCTCGCCGGCGGCGGTCTCGTCGAGGTCGACCACGGCGACCGAGGCGCCCTCCTCGGCGAACCGGGTGGCGGTGCCGAAGCCGATGCCGCGGGCGGCGCCGGTGATGACGGCGACCCGTCCGTCGAATCGTCCCATGGTGATCTCCTTTGTTACCGGCGGGTTCGAGCTGTCCGCGCCCGACCCTAGACCCCACCCGGGGGCGCCCCGTCGAGCGCCTCACGCAACCGGGCGGCGTAGCGGGCGGGCTCGCCGCCGTCGTAGCGGGTGCGCGGCCAGAAGAAGCCGCGCAGGCCGTCGCCCTTGGTGCGAGGCACCACGTGCAGGTGCAGGTGGGGCACCGACTGGCTGACGGTGTTGTTGACGGCCACGAAGCTGCCTTGTGCTCCCAGGCCCTTCACGACGGCGGTGGCGAGCCGCTGGGCTGCCTCGAGGAAGCCGTCGCGCAGAGGAGCCGGCAGGTCGGGCAGGGTCACCACGTGCCGGCGCGGCACCAGCAGCAGGTGGCCCTTGAAGACGGGGCGACGGTCCAGGAAGGCCACGAACGACGGCTCGTCCAGGACGACGTCGGCCGGCGCGACGCCGGCGACGACCTCGCAGAAGACGCAGCCGGGGGCCGCCCCGCCGGACTCGCTCAGCCCTCGCCGCCGGCGCGGAAGGCCAGCCAGGCATCGCTCATCCGTGCCGCCTGCCCGGGGGTGAACATGTCCATGCAGTCGTCGACCGAGTAGTCCATGAAGTTGTGGACCGGGTCGAGGCCGGGAGCGGTGCACGTGTCGGCGCCCTCGGGGCACCCGAACTGCGGGACGGCCTCCCGCGGGGTGTCTGCGACGCCGTCGCCGCGCGCCGAGCAGGCGCCGGCGAAGGTGTGCTCCAGCTGGAGCCAGTGACCGACCTCGTGGGTCAGGGTGTCGCCCTCGGCGTACGGGTCGGCCGTGCCGCCGGGCATCGACTCGTCGAGGATGACGACGCCGTCGAGGTAGTCCTGACCCGGGTTGTAGCCCTTCGGGAAGTAGGCGTAGCCGAGCAGCCCCCCGCCGAGGTCGGTGCTGTAGACGTTGAGGGTCTCGGAGTCGCCGACCTGCAGGGCGCGCTTCATCTCCTTCTCGCTCTTGCCGGGTACGCCGTGCCAGGCCGGGTTCACGGTGAACGTGGTCGCCGCCAGCGAGAACCGGAACGGGCTGTCAGCGGCGTCGGCGGCGGTCCGTCCGGCGTAGGCGTCGTTCAGCACGTCGATCTGGTCGTCGATCATCTGCTGCTGCGGGCGCGCTCGGCGGCGCTCTGGCGGGCGTCGGTGATGACGTGGAAGACGGTCTCGACCTCCACCGAGCCGGCGGCGAGGGTCGGCTCGTCGGGGATCATGCCGTAGGCGTGAGCGTCCCGGTAGAGCCGCGGCTCGCTGCGCTTGGCGCCTTGACGCACCCGTGCCGCCTCGGTGCCGGTGCACGCCGCGGCGGACGGGCCCGAGGAGGCCGTCGCGGACGCCGGCTGCAGCGCCGAGGCCGGTCCGGCGGCGACCACGAGGCCGCCCAGGGTCAGTGCCGCCAGCGGCAGCAGGGTTCGGGGCGAGCAGGGGTCGGGCGAGCAGTGGCACGGGACAGGTCCTCCAAGGTGGGCAACGGGACAGCGGCCGGGCACCCGGCGCGCAGGCTGGGCTACTGGGCGGCGAGCCAGCGGTGGCGGGCGTAGACGGCCGAGTCGGCGTAGTCCGCGAAGAGCCCGTCGACGCCGGCGTCGAGGAAGGCCTCGATCTCGGCGAAGACGTCACCGTCGGCGTTCGGGTCGGTGCCACGCCGGAAGTTCGTGGCCATGAACTGGTTCTCGTCGCGCAGCGTGTAGATCACCACCTCGAGCCCGGCCTCGTGCGCGTCCGGCACCAGGTCGCTCGGCTCGGTGGTCGCTCCGGCCTCGTTGCGGGGCAGGACCATGTCCTTGTCGGGGCCCACCCACTCGGCGTAGCGCGCGATCCTGCGCAGTCCGCGCGGCGTGGTCATGTCGGCGTAGGTGTAGCCGGTGTCCTGCGCGACCTGGTCGGCCGGCGCGCCGGTCTTGCTGAGCAGCTGCTCGAGCGGCAGGTCGGTGCGCTCGTCGAGAGAGCGCAGGTTGCTGATCTCGAAGGACTGGATGAGCACCTTGGTCTGCCGGTTCTGCGTGGGCCATCCCGGCCTCGCGCAGGTCGCGCAGCATCGGGGTGTCGGTGGCCAGCCCGATCGAGCGGAAGTAGGTCGGGTGCTTGGTCTCGGGCGCCACCCCGATCACGCGACCGGTGCGCTTCTCCATGCGCTTGACCAGGGCCAGCACCCGGTCGAAGGTCGGCACGCGGAACTCGCCGTCGTAACGGGTGTTCTCGGGGCGGACGTCAGGGAGCCGCTCGGTCGCGCGCAGGGTCCGCAGCTCGGCGAGGGTGAAGTCCTCGGTGAACCACCCGGTGTACTCGACGCCGTCGATGGTCTTGGTCGTCTCCCGGTCGGCGAACTCCGGGTGGTCCTCGACGTCGGTCGTCTCGTTGATGTAGCTCTCGTGGCGGGCGACCAGGACGCCGTCCTTGGTCGGCACGAGGTCAGGCTCGACGTAGTCGGCCCCGAGGTTGATGGCCAGCCGGTAGGAGGCCAGCGTGTGCTCGGGTCGGTAGCCGGCCGCCCCGCGGTGGCCGAAGATCTGGGGGATGTCGGCGCGCCGGTCGGCGGCGGCCACGTCCGCGGACCGGCGGTCGGGCTGCGAGGGGCGTTCCGCGGCGCTCGCGGCGGCACCCGGGGCGAGGAGGCCGACGGAGAGGGCGAGCGGGGCGAGGACGGCCAGGGTCGTGCGCAGCGTGCGGGCGCGGGTCCGAGAAGTCATGGGGGTGACGACACCACACCAGAGGGCTCCGTGGGAAGCCTCGCGGTGAACTCCGTCACACCGTAGGGTCCGGGTCCATGAGCTCCTCGCCCACGTTGCACGTCGTGGCCACCATCCCGCTCCAGGCCGACGCGACCGAGCAGGCGCACGCCGCGCTCGCCGAGCTCGTGGCGGCGACCCTCGCCGAGGAGGGCTGCCTGGCCTACGCCGCGTTCGAGTCGGGGGCGACCCCGGGGCT
The DNA here is from genome assembly GCA_963822495.1 of uncultured Actinomycetota bacterium. Classification (GTDB taxonomy): domain Bacteria; phylum Actinomycetota; class Actinomycetes; order Propionibacteriales; family Nocardioidaceae; genus Nocardioides. The sequence goes on from CAWGHQ010000006.1 coordinate 713,351, forward strand.
CTTCGTGACCGTCGAGGAGTGGCGCAGCCAGGACGACCTCGACCAGCACCTCGGCACGCCCCACGTCGCGCGCGCCTTCGAGGTGCTCGGTCCTTCGTTGGCCGGCGAGGTGGCCGTCCACCCGCTCCAGCCGTTGCACTAGGCACCGGCAGGAGCGTTCCGGCCGGGTGCGCTCAGGACAGCGGCGCGGTCAGCTCGAGGTTGATGTCGTCGGGGTCCTGGAAGGACAGGATCGACAGACCGGCCGCCTCCAGGTCGATGATCTCCCCGTGGGTGACACCAGCCTCCTCGAGCGCCTGGTGGGCAGCGACCAGGTCGTCGCGGGAGTCGAGGAGGAAGCTGAGGTGGTCCAGCCCGGTGCGGGTGGAGTCGAAGCCCTGCTCCTCGGGGGCGACCGGACGCAGCCCGAGCAGCGTGCCGCCCGGCATCGCGTAGACGACGCCGCCGTAGAACCGCTCCGGGTCCTCGGTCACCCCGGGCTCGCCTACCAGCGAGGAGGTGTCGATGGCCGCGTCCCACCCGAAGACGCGGTCGTAGAACTCCCGCGAGCGCTCGATGTCGGAGACGGTGAGCCGGACGTGGGCGAAGGAGGAGCAGGAGACGAGGGCCATGTGCCCTGCCTACCGGGGCCGGTCGGGGTCGGGGCTCACCCCCCCCAGCACGAGCGGTGCGGTGTGGGCGAAGCCAGGGTGCAGCGGCAGGGCTTCGAGCTCGCTGCGGGTGCACCACCGGGCACCGCCCTCGCCCGTCTCCCAGGTGGCCGCGACGGTCTCGAACCGCCGCGGGGTCGTGACCAGCACGGTCGTGTAGGCCCAGCCACCGTGGTCGTCGACGTGCGCCGCGGTCACCTCGAGGTCGTCGGGCAGCGGGCCGAGCTCTTCGGTGGCCTCACGCCACGCACCCTCCACGGCGCTCTCCTCCCAGGCCAGGGCGCCACCGGGGATGCCCCAGGTGTCGCCGTGATGGGTCCCCGGCGCGCGGTGCTGGAGCAGGAAGCGGGTCGTCCCGGCCGCGTCGCGGTGGCGCACCAGCAGTCCCGCGGCCCCGGCGCGACCCCAGTGGTCGTGGCCCTGGTCGCAGCGGGTGTAGCCGTCGGCGGAGGTCATCGGAACCACCGTAGGCGCGCCGGGCCGCCACCCTTGCGGGTGCCTCGGTCAGTGGCACAGTCGGCAGCACCGTCCCCTAGCCCCAGGAGCATCCCTGTGCCTGACGTCGAGCGCACCGTGACCGTCAACCAGCCCCGCGAGAAGGTCTGGCGCTACCTGAGCGACTTCCGCAACAGCGAGGAGTGGGACCCGCCGACGGTCTCCACGGTGCGCACGAGCGGCGACGGCGGGGTCGGCACGACCTACCACAACGTCTCCTCGATGCTCGGCAGCGAGCAGGAGGTCGACTACACCGTCGTCGAGCACGTCGAGCAGGAGCGCTTCGTGATGACCGGCGACGCCGGCTCGCTCCAGCTGCGCGACACCATCACCTTCGCCGACACCCCCACGGGCGGCACCGCGGTGACCTACCACGCCGACTTCGCGCCCCAGGGTGCCGCGAAGCTGGCCACCCCGCTGCTGCCGGCCGCCCTGAAGATCCTCGCCGACAAGGTCGCCGCGAGCATGGAGGAGCGCCTCACCGCGCTCTGAGGGCCGCTGCCGTCTCCGGTCGGCGCAGCTCGGCTCAGACGAAGGCGCTCTCACCGGTGATCGCGCGCCCCACGATGAGCGTGTTCATCTCGCGGGTGCCCTCGTAGGAGTAGATCGCCTCGGCGTCGGCGACGAAGCGGCCCACGTGGTGCTCGAGCAGGATCCCGTTGCCACCGAGCACCTCGCGGGCCCAGCCGACGGTCTCGCGCATGCGCACCGTCGAGTGCGCCTTGCACAGCGAGGCGTGCTCGTCGCGGAGCAGGCCGGCGTCCTGGAGCTGGGAGGCGCGCGCGTTCATCGCGGTGGCCGCCGTGACGTTGGCGAGCATCTTGACCAGCAGGTCCTGGACCAGCTGGAACGAGGCGATCGGGCGGCCGAACTGCTCGCGGGCCTTGGTGTAGCGCAGGGCGTGCTCGAAGGCGCCTCGCGCGCAGCCGGCGGCCTGCCAGGCCACGCCCATCCGGGTCACCCGGAGCACGTCGGCGGTCGTGCGGAAGCTCTCGGCCTGCTGGAGGCGGTTCTCCTCGGGCACCCGGACGTCGCGCAGGTGGATCTCGGCGTTCTGCACCACGCGCAGGGCGATCTTGTCCTCCTGCTTGTCGAAGGTCATGCCCTCGGTGCCCTTCTCGACGACGAACCCCTTCACCTGGCCGTCGTCCTCGTCGCGGGCCCAGATGACGACGAGATCGGCGAAGGCGGCGTTGCCGATCCACTTCTTCTCCCCGTTGAGCACCCACCCGTCACCGTCGCGCTTGGCGCTCGTGGCCAGGCCCGCCGAGATCGCAGAGCCGACGTCGGGCTCGGTCAGCCCGAAGGCGCCGATCAGCTCCATCCGCGCCATCGCCGGCAGCCACCGCTCGCGCTGCTCGGGGGACCCGGCGATCATCACCGAGCCCATGGCCAGCCCGCCGTGGACGCCCATGAAGGTCCCGATCGAGGGGTCCACCCGCGCCAGCTCCATCGCGACCATGCCGTCGACCAGCGCACCGCGTGCCGGACACCCGGGACCGTCGTAGGCCAGGCCGGCGATGCCGAGCGCGGCCAGGCCGGGCACGAGCTCGTGGGGGAACGAGGCCCGGGTCCAGTGCTCGTTGATGACCGGCTCGACCTCGCGGGTCATGAAGGCCCGCACCGAGCTGAGCAGCTCGCGGTCCTCCTCGGCGAGGAGCAGCTCGAAGCCGAGGAAGTCCGAGAAGGGCGAGTCGTCGAGGGTCAGCTCGCGCAGGTCGGTGGGCTCAGGCATCGGCGTCGCTCTCGTCGAGGAAGGAGTCGATCAGGGGCGCGAGCACCCGGGCGTCGGTGATCAGACCGAGGTGGCCACCGCGGTAGACGTGCAGGCGTGCGCGGGGGATCAGTCGGGCCTGGAGCCGCGGGTTCGCGACCGGGATGATCGGGTCGTCGTCGCCGCCGAGCACCAGCGTCGGTTGCCGGATCAGGCCCAGGAAGGGCAGGCTCGTCCAACCGGTCATCGCCAGCAGCTGGTAGTAGTAGCCGCGCTTGGGCCCGGACCGGGTCGCGGCGTGGAGCAGCTTGGCCCCGCGCGCGGGGTTGCCGCGCATGCTGCCCCCGTAGATCGTCCCAGCGACCCGGGCGGCGTAGGCCGGGTCGCGGTGCCGCCTCGGCGTCGACATGATCTTGAGGACCTCCGGCCGGGCGGGGACCATGAGGAAGCCGGTGCCCGTCGCGACGAGCACGACCCGCCGGACCCGACGCCGCGACTGCAGGGCGAGCTGCTGGGCCAGCCCCCCGCCCCAGGAGATGCCGAGGACGTCGAAGCGCTTGTGCCCGAGCTTGGTCATCAGGGCGGCGACCCATGAGGCCAGTCCTGCGATCGGGTACGGGAACGGCGGGAGCGCGCTGCCGCCGACGCCGGGCACGTCGAAGCGGACGACGCCCCGCTCGGGATCGAGCTGGTCCACGAAGGGTTGGAGGCCTTCGAGGCTGAGCCCGATCCCGTTGCACAGCAGCAGCGGCGGGTCGCTGACCCGTCCGCCGACCCCCGGACGCACCGAGACGCGGGCGGTGACGCTTCGCACCGTGACGTTGCGGACGATGTCGGGAGCCGCCTGCTCGCGTTCGGCCATCAGCGTCTCAGCGGTCATGGACGTAGGTGCCCGGCGCGTCGGCGAGGGGCTCGTGCGCCGCCGACCCGAGCTTGCGGGGCTTGTTGCGCTCGGGTCCGCAACGCTCACCCAGCCAGCCGGCGTAGTCGTCCCACCAGCTGCCCTTGACCGTGGTCGCGCCCGCCAACCAGTCCTGCGCCTCCGGGGGGTTGTCGGTGCGGGTACGGAAGCTCGCCTTGGGATTGCCGGGCGGGTTGACCATGGCGGCGATGTGACCGCTCGTCGACAGCACGAACTTGACGTCGCCACCGAAGAGCTGCGTGGTCTGGTAGCACGACTCCCACTTGCACAGGTGGTCGGCGATGCCGGCCACGACGTAGGTGTCGGTGGTGATCGTCGACAGGTCGACCGGGCTCCCGAGCATCGTGGACTCGCCCGGGGTCGACCAACGCGTTGCGGATGGCCAGGTCCATGAAGTCGCGATGCATGCCGGCACTCATCCGCACCGGGTCGGCGTTCCAGAACAAGATGTCGAAGGCCTTCGGGGCGTGGCCCATCAGGTAGTTGTTGACCCAGTAGTTCCAGATCAGGTCGTTGGGCCGCAGCCAGGCGAACACCTCCGCCAGGACCCGCCCGTCGAGGTAGCCCTTCTCCTTCGAGGCCTGCGTGGACGCCGCTGCCGCCTTGTGCGAGAGCAGGGCGCTGGTCACCCCGGCCCGCTCCTGGTCGAGCACCGTGACCATGAGGCTGTAGGCGGCCACCCGGTCGAGACGACCGGTGTCGGCGAGGTGAGCCATCACCATCGAGAGGATCATCCCGCCGGAGCAGATGCCGAGCAGGGAGGTCTTCTCCTGGCGCGAGATCTGCTCGCAGGCGTCCATCGCCTCGAGGATCGCTGCACCGTAGGTGTCGAGGTCCCACTCGGCGTGCCGGGCGTCGGGGTTGCGCCAGGAGATGCAGTAGACCTGCAGGCCGCTCTTGACGAGGTGCTCGACCATGCTGCGCTGCTCGGCGAGGTCGATGATGTAGTACTTGTTGATCGTCGGCGGAACGATCAGGAACGGGATCTCGTGCACCGTCGGCGTCTGCGGGGTGTACTGGATCAGCTCGAAGACGTCCGTGCGGAGCACGACCGCCCCGGGCGTCACACCGATGTCCTGGCCCACCTGGAAGGCGTCGGCGTCGACCATCGAGGGAACCCGCGGTGCGGTGGCGAAGTCACGCACGAAGCGTCGGCCGCCCGCGAGCAGGTTGCCACCACCGGTGTCGAGCGTGCGCTTGAGGACCTTGGGGTTGGTCAGCGGTGAGTTGGTCGGCGCCAGCGCCTCGACGAGGTTGTCGACGATGAAGCTGATCCGGTGGTGGTCGCCCCAGTCGAGCTCGGCGTCGTCGACGAGTCCGCGCAGCGTGCCGCCGAAGGCGAGGTAGCCCTGGAGGGTCCGCTTGAACAGCGGGTTCTTGACCCACGCCTCCTCGGCGAAGCGCCGGTCCTTCTCGGCGGGTGCGAGCTCGGAACGCCCGAGCCCCACCTTGGCCAGCTCAGCGGTCAGGCCCGCGGCGCGCTTGACCACGCGCTGGGGCCGTCGGGCCAGCCCGGCGGTGAACTTGATGCCGGACATCCCGGGCACGAAGCGGCGCACCACGCTCGTCCCGGCATCGGCCAGCAGCAGGTCGAGCGGCGTGGCGAGTGCCGAGGACGAGGTCACGTCCTCCTCGGCGCGGCCGGTGGTGCCGGCGTCTCCGGGGGCGGTGGTGGCACTCATGCGTCGCTCCTCGGGCACGTGGACCTCGCGACGCAGGATCTTGCCGGTCGGTCCCTTCGGCAGCTCGTCGACCAGCCAGACGCGTCTGCGGGTACTTGTAGGCGGCCAGGCCCTTCTTGGCGAACGCCTGGAGGTCCTCCTCCGAGACGCTCTGACCCTGCTTGAGGGCCACGGCCGCGCCGACCTCCTCGCCGAGGTCGTCGTGGGCCATGCCGATCACGGCCACCTCGGCGACCGCCTCGTGCTCGTAGAGGACCTCCTCCACCTCGCGGGGGTAGACGTTGTAGCCGCCCCGGATGATGAGGTCCTTCTTGCGGTCCACGATGAAGTAGTAGCCGTCCTCGTCCTTGCGGGCGACGTCGCCGGTGAGGAACCACCCGTCGCGGATGGACTCCTCGGTGGCCTCGGGGCGGTTCCAGTAGCCCTTCATCACGTTCTCGCCCTTGATGGCGATCTCACCGTTCTCGCCCTCGGGGGAGTCGTTGCCGTCGTCGTCGACCAGCTTCATCTGCACCCCGCGCACCTCGACGCCGATCGAGCCGGGCTTGCGCTCGATGTCGGGCTGGTTGAACGAGGCGACCGGAGAGGTCTCGGAGAGGCCGTAGCCCTCGAGCACCATGCAGTCGAAGGTCTTCTCGAAGTTCCTCATGACCTCGACCGGCATCGCCGAGCCTCCCGAGATGCACGTGCGCAGGCTCGAGACGTCGTAGCTCTCGGCATCCGGGGCGTTGAGCAGCCCGGAGTACATCGTGGGGACGCCCTCGAAGACGGTGACGCCGTCGCGGCCGATCACCTCGAGGGCCTTCGTCGCGTCGAAGCGCGGCACCAGGGTCAGGCAGGCGCCGCTGCGGACCGCGGCGTTGAGGCCGCAGGTCAGCCCGAAGCAGTGGAAGAGGGGCAGGCAGCCCATCACGACGTCCTCGGGGCCCAGCTCGACGAGGGTCTCGGCGCTCACGGCGGCGTTGCTGCGCATGTTGCCGTGGGTCAGCTCGGCGCCCTTGGGCTGTCCGGTCGTGCCGGAGGTGTAGAGCAGGACCACGGTCTCCTCGTCGTCGCGGTCGACCACCTCGGCGCCGGGCTCGAAGCCGCCGAGCAGCTCGGTGAAGGTCTCGGGGTCGATGCTGATGCACTCGATCCCGACCTCCTCGGCGGCCTTGCCGGCCTCCTCGGCCATCTGGTGCCAGGCGAAGACGATGGAGGCACCGGAGTCCTCGAGGTAGTAGGTCACCTCGCGCGCCTTGAGCAGCGGGTTCATCGGCACCACCACGGCGCCGGCGGCGACCGCACCGTAGAAGAGCACCGGGAACGGCGGGACGTTCGGCAGCACCAGGCCCACCCGGTCCCCCGGACCGACTCCGCGGTCCTTGAGCAGGGCCGCCACCCGCTGCGAACCGTCGAGGAGCGTGTCGTAGTCCACGACCAGGTCGTCGAGCTTGATGGCCGGACGCCCACCGTGCTCGGCGGCAGTGTCGGTCAGGGCTTGGGCAAGGTTGGTCACGGAGACCTCTCATCGCGTCAGGGGGAAGGAGCCTGACCCCAGCGTAGGCCCGGACGAGTGACGGGTGCCACAGCCCTCCGGGGGGGCCTGGTGAGGACGCCGGAGCCGAGCGCGGGTGGCGGGTTGCGCGGGTGCCTGCTCGCGCGCGGGAAGGCGATCTCGTAGGGTCGGTCACGGACCGTAGCGACTGGGCGCTCGGTCCGCGCCTAGCCATCGGGAGCTGACGTGGACGTGCTGCTCGCCGAGGACGACGAGGACATCCGGTTCATGGTCGCCGCGCTGCTGGGCCGCCGGGGCTGGACGGTCACCACGACGGTGAACGGCCAGCAGGCCCTCGACGTGCTCGCCTCCGAGCACTTCGACGTGATGGTGCTGGACCAGAACATGCCGCCGGTCTCGGGCATCGAGGTGGCCCAGCACCGGCGCGCCGTCGGAGACCTGACCCCCATCGTGCTGTTCACGGCCTTCGTGCCGACCATCGACCGCGACGCCGCCGCCGAGAACCAGGTCGTGGTGATGGACAAGACCGAGGTCTTCCAGCTGCCCTCGGTGCTGCTGGACCTCGCCTCCGCCTCGTGAGTCCCGCGCCCGGGTGAACGCCTCTGTCCTGCCTGTCGAAGAGCTGGGGGTTTCGAGGCTCGCACGCTGCTCGACCACCGTGGGCTCGCTCCCTCCTCGGCCGCCGGGACAGCACGAGAGCCGCTCCGACGGTGTCGGGGCGGCTCTCGTTCAAGAGGGCTGGTGCGTGGTGGAGCTGGCGGGAATCGAACCCGCGTCCTCGAGCGTCGAACCAGGTCTTCTCCGGGTGCAGTCCGTGCTGTCGTTTTCTCGGCCCCGACGCTCGCACGAACACGTCGTCGACAGGCCCAGTCAGGTTTGAGTCCCGATCAACCGCCCTGACAGCAGATGATCAGCAAGTCTCCTAGATGACGCCAGGGTCCGGGACGGAGACGGATGCCCGGTCTGACGCTTCGATCACTGCTCAGGCAGCGAGAGCGAAGGAACTGCGCTTAGAGTCGGCAGTTATTGGTTCCCAACGATCGTTTACGAGATGACGTTGGCTCCTCGACCCGCTTCCCCTGGAACTAACGTCCCAAGTCGAAACCGATCAGCCCCTCTTGAGTTGTAGGGCCACTCTACCCGGTCTCGCCGAGGCTCGTGCTCACGCGCCGAGCCAGGAGCGCAGCTGCGGCAGGCCCGGGCCCCGGAGATCGTCCAGCAGGGCGGGGCGACCGGAGATCGACAGCGCCAGAGCGTGCGCCGGGCCGCTGACCTCGGCGCCGGTGCCGTGCGACCAGTCGAGGTCGGTGGCCGAGTAGGTCAGCCGGGGCAGACCGCGGGCTGCACCGAGGCCGGCGCGGCCCGACGGGCTGAGCAGGAAGTCGAGCGCGTCGTGCCACGGCTCGACCGGTCGCTGCACGCTCAGGCCGAGGGGCACCGCGATGTCGAGACGGTGCACCAGCGTGTCGGTCAGTGGTGCCCGCAGACCCAGACCGGGCGGCGCGAACCTGCTGCCGGCGTGCTCCCGCAGCGCCGCGACCAGCGCTGGACCCGACTCCTGACGCACGCGGGAGGCGACGACGGCCTCGCTGGCCCGGTGCGGACGACCCCCCGCCCGCAGGATCGCGGGCAGGAACCGGCGCAGCGTGCCGGGCTCCATGACCGTGACGAGGTGGGCCAGCACGCCGTGGACGGTCCAGGCCGGACACAGGCTCGGCGTCTCCCACTGCTGCGGGCTGAGCCCGTCGAGCAGGTCGGCCAGGGCGAGGCGCTCGGTCGTGACGTCCTGCCAGGTGCTCGGCTCGCGCTCGCTCATGGGGCAAGTGTGCCCGCGTTCTCCCGCCGGTCGGCAAGCGCGGGCCGCGACCTGAGACGCGCCCTGGGACGCACCTGACCCTCAGCGGCGACTGTCACCGAAGAGACTGTCGGCGTTGTGCCAGCAGACCCCGCGCAGCCAGTCGTCGCCGAGGTCGAGGGCGGCCAGGCCCTCGAGCTGGTGGACGTAGGGGTAGGGGATCGTCGGGAAGTCGCTGCCGAGCAGGACCCGGTCGCCGAGGTCGCGCAACCGCGGCACGAGGGCGTCGGGAAAGTGCCCGGCGGCGTCGTCGAAGAAGTCGGTGAAGACCATGGTGGTGTCCAGGCGCACCGCGGTGAAGCGCTCCGCGAGGCTCAGGAAGGCGGCGTACTCGGGCGCTCCCAGGTGGGCGACGACCACGACCAGCCGGGGGAACCGCTCGAGCACGGCGCGCAACGGATCGGGGCCGGTGAAGGCGTTGGCCACCGGCCCGGAGCCGACGTGCACGACTACCGGTGTGCCGGCGTCCTCCAGCGTCGCCCACACGGCGTCGAGCAGGGGGTCGTCGAGGTCGAACTCGCCGACCTGCACGTGGACCTTGAACACCTCGACCCCGGCCCCGACCAGCTCGGCGACGTAGCCGCCCGCCTCCGGCTCGGGGTAGAAGGTCGCCGACCACAGGCTCTCGGGCACCTGCCCGGCGAAGTCGCGCGCCCAACCGTTGAGGAAGGCCGCGACGCCCGGCTTGTGCGCGTAGGGCAGCGTCGGGAACCGCCGCACCCCCATCGCCCGCAGGAGGGCGACCCGGTCCGCGACGTCCTGGCGGTAGCGGATCGGCCAGGCCCGACCGATCTTGGGCCCGGCCTGGTCGAAGACGGCGTAGACCGCCCGCTGGATGGCCGGGGGCAGGAAGTGGGTGTGGACGTCGAAGAGGCCCGGCAGCCCCAGGGTCGTCCAGAAGGCCCGGACCGCGGCGACGTCGGGGTTCTGCAGGGCTCGCCGGGTCCGCTCGGGCGACGCGTCGTCCACGTCCGTGGCTAGTCCATGCCCTTGAGCCGACGGCCCAGGGCCTGCTCCTTCTCGCGGTCCGCCTGCCGCTCGGCGAGGGCGTGGCGCTTGTCCCAGGTCTTCTTGCCCTTGGCCAGACCGATCTCGACCTTCGCGCGTCCGTCGAGGAAGTAGAGCGCCAGCGGGATCACCGTGAGCCCCTTCTCGTGGACCCGCCGCTCGATCTTGTCGATCTCGACCCGGTTCAGCAGCAGCTTGCGCTTGCGGCGGGCGGCGTGGTTGGTCCAGGTGCCCTGGGTGTACTCGGGGATGTGGACACCGTGCAGCCAGGCCTCGTTGGCGTCGATGTCGACGAAGCCGTCCACGAGGGAGGCGCGGCCCATCCGCAGCGACTTCACCTCGGTGCCCTGCAGGACCATGCCGGCCTCGAAGACGTCCTCGATGAGGTAGTCGTGCCGCGCCTTCTTGTTCTGCGCGACGATCTTGCGTCCGGTCTCCTTGGGCATGGTGCCAGTCTCCCAGGCCCGGTCAATCGGGTTCGGCCCGGACGCCGGTCGCTGCCGCGGCTGCCTCAGCCTCGGGTCAGAGGTACCTCATCGGGTCGACGGCCACGCCGTTCTCGAGCACCGTGAAGTGCAGGTGGCAGCCCGTGGACCACCCGGTGTCGCCGACGAAGCCCAGCGTGGCCCCGCGCGAGACGGTGTCGCCGACGCCGAGGGTGTAGCTCGACGCGTGGTTGTAGACCGCCGTGAGGTTCTTGCCGTTGACGTTGCCCAGCGACAGGTACAGGCGGTTGCCGTAGACCTCGGAGTAGTACTGCGAGATGACGGTGCCGTCGGCCACCGCCATCAGCGGCTGGCCGCAGGCGACGCCGAGGTCGACGCCGTCGTGCAGGCCCCAGTAGTGGTAGATCGGGTGCTCGCGGTAGCCGAACGGCGAGGTCACCGAACCGGAGGCCGGGTAGTCGAGCAGCGCGTCGGTGGCGCCGGTGTAGCCCTGGTCGGCGCGGGCGGCGGCGCGGGCCGCGGCCAGGATCTGCTGACGGACCTTCTCCTCGCGCTGACGCAGGTCTGCCAGGGCGGCCTGGTCGCGGGCCCGGGCGGCCAGCGCGTCCTGACGGGCCGAGCGGCTCGCCTCGACGCTGCCCCGCACGGTGTTGCGGGCCGCGACCGCGCTGGCGCGCAGGGTCCGCAGGGTCTCGACCACGTCCTGGGCCTCGGCCTTGCGCGTCGCGACCGTCGCCGTGGCCTCCTGGACGGCGGTCTCGCTGGCCACCAGGCTGGCCTCGGCGCTCTGGACGGCGTCGTAGGCCGAGGTCTGCTCGTCGACGATCAGGTCCTCGGTCTGCTGCTCCCGCTCGATGTCCTCCAGCGTCCCGGCCGAGAGGAACGAGGAGAGCGTGCGCAGACCGGGGTCACCGGTCCCCTCGTAGATCGAGGTGATCGTCGCGGCGGCGTCGTCGCGGGTCTCGCCCACGGCGGCCTGTCCGGCGGCGAGGCTGGCGCGGGCGTTCGTGAGCTGCTGACGCGAGAGCCGCAGCTGCTCCTGGAGCTCCTGGTTGCGTTCCACGGCCTCGGTGACGCGAGCACGCAGGTCCTCGAGACGGTTGCGGGCGTCCGCAAGCCGGGCCTGGGCCCGGTCGAGTCGGGCGGCGGCGCGAGCGGCCGCGTCGGAGGCGTCGTCGATGCCGTTCTGGACGTGCGCGACACGCTCCTGCAGCTGCTGCTGGCGACCCTGGAGGTCGCGGTCGGCCCGGGCGGGTGCGACCGCGAGCGTGCTGAGGCCGCACAGCAGGGTGGCCGCGCAGGCCACCGCCGCACGGCGACGTGGAGCGCTGGGGAAGGAGCGCACGGGTCCACCTTCGAGCATTCGGGGAAGGAGGTCCCGACGCTAGCCCGCGGGCGTCAGACTTTGACGTATTTGCGGGTCAGCAGGAGTGTCGGGACCAGCGTCAGTGCCGGCCCGAGCGCGGCGACGACGATCACCGAGAAGACCCACTCGTTCCACCCGATCCACGGGATGAAGGTCAGGCCCTGGCTGGCTCGGTCGATGATGCCGAACTTCATGAACCCGGCCAGGGCGCCTGCGGCCAGGCCCACCCCGATGACCGCGGTCACCAGCGCCTCCATCAGGAAGGGCAGGGCGATGTAGAGGGTGGAGGCGCCGACCAGGCGCATGATGCCGATCTCCTTGCGCCGCGCGAAGGCCGCCAGGCGGATCGTGTTGGCCACCAGCAGCAGGGCGGCGACGACGAGGAAGGCGGCCGTGCCCCAGGCGGCGATCTTGAGGGCGTCGATCGAGTCGAGGATCGGGCCCACGGAGTCGCGCAGGTCCTGGACCTGGGAGACCCCGTCCAGCCCGGCGACGGCACTGGTGATCCCCGCGAACTCGTTGGGGTCGACCAGCGTGACCCGGATCGACTCCGCCATGTCGGCCTCGGTCAGCAGCGGGTTGGGCCCCGAGAACGTGTCGTCGCCGTAGAGGTTCTTGACCTTCTCGAACGCCTCGGCCTTGGTCTCGAGCGAGGAGCCGGCGACCTCGGGGTTGCCGGCCACCGTCTGCTCGATCAGCGCGCGCTGGGGGTCGGTGACCTCGGAACGACAGGCGGGGTTCTCGTCACCGTCGCGGCACAGGTAGACGGTGATCTGCAGCTGGTTGCCCCACTGCTCGGTCGCCCGGTCGGCCTGCTGGGCCAGCAGGGCGCCGAGACCGACGAGGGTCAGCGACACGAAGAGGGTCAGGACCACCGCGATGTGCATCGAGACGTTGCGACGCAGCCCCTGACGGAGCTCGGTGAAGATGTAGCGCAGCTGCATGGCGGGTGGTGGCTCCTGGTGGTCCGGTGGTGCTGGTCGAGAGGGTCGGCGGGGTGCGGCTCAGACGGCGGCGCCGTACCCGCCGTCCAGCTGGTCGCGCAGGAGCCGGCCGCCGCCGAGCTCGATGACGCGCTTGCGCATCTGGTCCACGACCCCGGAGTCGTGGGTGGCCATCACCACCGTGGTGCCGGCCTCGTTGATCCGCTCGAGGAGCTTGATGATCTCCACCGAGCTCGTCGGGTCGAGGTTGCCGGTGGGCTCGTCGGCGATGAGGATCATGGGGTGGTTCACGAAGGCCCGCGCGATCGCGACCCGCTGCTGCTCGCCGCCGGAGAGCTCGTCGGGCATGCGGTCGCCCTTGTCGGCGAGCCCGACCAGCTCGAGGGTCTCGGGCACCACCCGGCGGATCTCGCTGCGTGACCGGCCGATCACCTGGAGGGCGAAGGCGACGTTCTCGGAGACGTTCTTGTTCTGCAGCAGCCGGAAGTCCTGGAAGACGGTGCCGATCTGGCGGCGCAGCCGCGGGACCTTCCACCCGGCCAGCCGGTTGATCTCCTTGCCGGCGACGTAGACGCGGCCCGAGGTGGGCCGCGTCTCGCGCAGCACCAGGCGCAGCGCGGTGGACTTCCCGGAGCCCGAGGCGCCCACCAGGAAGACGAACTCGCCCTTGTCGATGTCGACGGTCACGCCGTCGAGGGCGGGGGCGCCCGGGCCGGGGTAGGTCTTGGTGACCTTCTCGAATCGAATCACGTCGGTCGAGACTACGGCAGGGGTCCAGCCGAGGGCGGGACGCCGAGGCCGCGGGCGCGGTGCAGCCGGTCCTTTCGTAGGCTGAGCCGGGTGTCCAGACCCCGTCCTGCTCGTCCCACCCGGCTGGTGCTGCTGGCCGTGGCCGGGGTGGTGACGCTCGGGCTCGTCGCCGCGGTCGTGCTCTGGGGCCTGCGGGGTGGGGACGACGCCGCCCCGGCCGCGTCGCCGAGCCCGTCGGCGGTGGCCACCCCGCTGGCCGAGGTCGACACCTCGACGATCAGCCTCGTGCGCGGGTCGTTCTGCGCCGACGTCGACCCGGCCGCGGTCCTGGGCGCGGTCGGCGCGGACAGCGACGACCAGGCTCGTGCCCGGACCTGGGCCAACGGTCAGCGGGCCCGGCTCGAGCCCGGCCTCAGCGACGTGTCCCACGAGTACGGCTGCTCCTGGCGGACGGCGTCCTCGCAGACCGCCCGGGCCTGGGTCTTCGCCCCGCCGGTCACCCTCGACGAGGCCCGCGACCTGGTCGCCGCAGCACCTCGGCGCGAGGGCTGCTCGCTGCTGGCCGACGCGCCGAGCTTCGGCACCCCCTCCGTTGCGGTCCAGTGCCGGGGCGTTGGCGAGCTCACCCGCACCTTCACCGGCCTCTTCGGTGACGCGTGGCTGACCTGCCAGGTCGGCGCACCCGTCCCGACGGGCGGGGCCGACGGTCCCGAAGCGGCCGAAGCGGCACAGACCCTCGCCACCCGCGCCTCGACCTGGTGCCCGGCGGTGCTGGCCGCCGCCGGGTCCTGACCGAGCGAGGTCGGGCCCGGCTCAGGCCTCGGCCGGCACCGAGGTGCCGCGGCGCCAGCGGATGCCGGCCTCGAGGAAGCCGTCGATCTCCCCGTCGAAGACCGACTGCGGGTTGCCGGACTCGAAGCCGGTGCGCAGGTCCTTGACGACCTGGTAGGGGTTGAGCACGTAGTTGCGCATCTGGTCGCCCCAGCTGGCCTGCACGTCGCCGCGCATCCCGTCGAGGTGGGCCTTCTCCTCGGCCTTCTTGCGCGCCAGCAGCTTGGCCTTGAGCACGACCATCGCGCTGGCCTTGTTCTGCAGCTGGCTCTTCTCGTTCTGGCACGACACGACCGTGCCGGTGGGCAGGTGGGTCAGGCGCACGGCGGAGTCGGTGGTGTTGACCGACTGGCCGCCCGGCCCGCCGGAGCGGTAGACGTCGACGCGGATCTCCTCGTCGGGCACCTCGATCTCGTCGGTCTGCTCGAGCACGGGCACCACCTCGACCGCGGCGAAGCTGGTCTGACGGCGGCCCTGGTTGTCGAAGGGACTGATCCGCACCAGGCGGTGCGTGCCGGCCTCGACCGAGAGGGTGCCGTAGGCGTAGGGCGCGCGGATCGCGAACGTGGCCGACTTGAGGCCGGCCTCCTCGGCGTAGGAGGTGTCGAAGACCTCGACGCCGTACTTGTTGTGCTCGGCCCAGCGGGTGTACATCCGCATCAGCATCTCGGCGAAGTCGGCGGCGTCGACTCCCCCGGCGCCCGAGCGGATCGTCACCAGCGCCTCGCGGATGTCGTACTCACCGGCCAGCAGCGTGCGGACCTCGAGGGAATCGACCGCGTCCCGGACCCGGGTCAGCTCGCGCTCGGCCTCGGCCATCGAGTCGGCGTCGCCCTCCTCCTGGCCGAGCTCGACCAGGATGCCGATGTCCTCGATGCTCGAGGTCAGCTCGTCGAACTTGTCGACCTGCGCCTGGAGGTGCGAGAGGCGCCCGGTCACGCGGGTGGCGTTGGTCTGGTCGTCCCACAGGTCGGGCGCGCCGACCTGGATGCCGAGCTCGACGACCTCCTTGCGCATCTCGTCGATGTCGAGCGCCTGCTCGATCGTGCGCATCGTCGCGTTGAGGTTCTTGATCTGGGTCTCGAAGTCGGGGCCTGCCACAACGATCGACTCTACCCGCGCCACAGCGGGGCCGCGTCAGCCCAGGACGTGCGCCAGGACGCTCAGCGGGTTCAGGGCGGTCGCCGAGGAGGCGCGCAGCACGGCCGGCACCGGCAGTCGCAGTCCGGTGAGGCGCTCGACCAGCAGTCGCCGGTCGGTCCAGGAGGGGTCGCTGGCCAGGAGTGCCTCGGCCCGCTCGGTGCCGTCCAGCGACTGGCGCAGGGCGACCGCCAGCGGCGTCGAGGCGCCGGGCAGGGCCCAGTGCCGCTCGGGCGCGCACACCATGTCGTGGCGCAGGCTCTCCACCAGGGAGGCCACCGTGGAGCGCGGAGCGCCGAGCAGCAGGGGCGCTACGGTCGAGACCAGCAGGCTCGGCACGAGCGGGGCCGGCACCTGCCAGCGCAGCAGGTGGGCGGCGGCGCTGAAGCGGGCCAGCAGGTCGGGGTAGCGCACCACGTCGGGGCCGCCGACGTCGACCACGCCCTCGGGGTCGTCGTGGCCCAGCGCATGGACGAGCAGCGTCAGCACGTCGGTGACGGCGATCGGCTGGACCTCGTGGTCCATCCAGGTGGGGACGGGCTGCACGAGCAGGAGGGAGGCGACCTGGCGGATGATCTCGAAGGACGTCGACCCCGCCCCGACCACGACGCCGGCGCGCATCGAGAGCGTGGAGCACGACGCGGTGGCGAGGATCTCCTCGACCTCCAGGCGCGAGGAGAGGTGGCGCGAGAGCCCGCTGCGCGCGATGTCGGGCACCAGCCCCGAGAGGTAGACCACCCGCTCGACGCCGGCCTCGTCCACCGCGTCGCGCATGGCGTGGGCGGCGACCCGGTCGCGGTCGTCGAAGTCGCCGTGGGAGAGCGCGTGGATCAGGTAGCAGACGGCGTCGACGCCCCGCACGGCCCGTCGCACCGAGGACGGGTCGGTGGCCTCCATCACGCGCCACTCGACGTCGTCGGACCAGGGGAAGGCGCCGGGGCGGGGCGGACTGCTCGCGGTGGCGACCACGTCGTGACCGGCGCGGAGCAGCAGCGGCACCAGTCGCGAGCCCACGTACCCCCGGGCGCCGGTGACCAGGATCCGCCGGGGCCTGGGGGCGGGTCGATCGGCGTGTCGATCGGCGCGGCCGGCGGGCTCGGGGTCCTCGGGTGGCGTCACGGGAGCGACGCTACCCGGCCTCGTGGGGTGGAGCTTCCCTCCCGGGGCGACCGGACGGGCGGGGGGAGGAGGGGTCAGTGGGTGCCGGCGAGGTTCAGGCCGAGCACGCCGGCCACGATGAGGGCCAGGGAGATGCCCTTGACCCAGCCGAGGTCCTCGCCGAGGAACACCGCGGCGATCACGGCCACCGCGGCGGTGCCGACCCCGGCCCACACCGCATAGGTGACCGAGACCGGCAGGGTGCGCACCACCACCGAGAGCAGCCAGATCGCCGCGGCGTAGCCGGCGAGCACCACCAGGCTCCACCCCGGGTCGGTGAAGCCGTCGGCCCGCGGCAGGACGACGGTCGCGACCACCTCCAGGGCGATGGCGAGCGCGAGGAGCAGCGAGGCGACGAGCATGGCGTGGTCCGTTCGATCCCGGTGAATGTAGCGGTCGCTACGCTTCGACTGTAGCACCCGCTACAGTCGTGGGGTGAGTCGTCGTGAGGAGCAGCTCGAGCTGGTGACCGACCACGTGCTCGAGCACGGGCTGATCGGGCTGACCCTGCGACCGGTGGCGGCCGCGATCGGGTCGAGCGACCGGATGCTGATCTACCACTTCGGTGACCGCGACGCCCTGGTCAGCGCCGTGGTCGAGCGCACCATCGACCGAGCCGTGGTCGCCGTCGACGCGATGCCGGCCGCCGACGGTGTCCGGGCCGCGATCAACGGGCTGTGGCACGCCTACCGCGACCCGCCGCTGTCCGGCTGCCTCGACATCTACTGCCAGGCGGCCGCCTCCGGGCTCCTGGGCACCGAGCCCTACCGCAGCGTCGCGCGGGCCGGCAACGCCCGGTGGGCCGAGGCGCTGGAGCGGTTCCTCGTGCGCAGCGGCGCCGCCCCGGCCCGGGCGGGCCGGGTCGTCACCCTGGTCGACAGCGCCCTGTACGGCTTCCACCTCGACCTCGCCACGGACCGGCCCGACGAGCTGGCGCGCGGAGTCGACGACCTCGCATCCGCTGCTGCGCGGCTGGCGCGCTGACGACGCCACGTCCTACCGCTCGCAGTCGACCTTGACCTCGGCCTCGCACCGGTCGGTGCCGTCCCCGCCGTTCGTGAAGTCCCGTCTGCCGCCTCGGCCGACCAGGTGGTCGTCACCGCCGAGGCCGAGGAGGAAGTTGCGGTGCCCGTCGCCGAGCAGGTCGTCACCTCTCGGACCGCCGGAGGCGTTCTCGATGCTCTGCAGACGGTCCCGGCCGACCCGGGTGGCCAGTCCCGCGGCGAGGTCGACCCGCACCCCCGCGGCACCGAACACCTCCGGGAAGATCACGGTGTCGCGGCCCGCTCCGCCGCGCACCCGGTCGTCGGCCACCGGCGCGTGCCGGCCGCGGCCGGTGGTGTCGCCGGGCTCGAGGACGTCGGCACCGACCCCGCCGCTGAGCCGGTCGGCGTGCGACCCACCCTCCAGCCGGTCGTTCCGACGACCCCCGACGAGCCGGTCGCGGCCCTCCTCGCCGGCCAGGTAGTCGTTGCCTCCGCGACCGCGCAGCACGTCGTTGCCGGGCCCTCCGCGGATGATGTCGCGCTGCTGGGTCCCGACCACCAGGTCGTCGCCCTGGCCCGCGTTGGCCTGCCGCAGCGCGAACCTGATGTCGTCGTCGCCGGCGTTGCCGTAGGTGTAGTAGCCGCCCCGCATCACGTCGTCGCCCCCACCGCCGGAGACCTCCCCCTCCTCGGAGTCGACGGTGACCGTGTCGGCGCCACCCAGGGCGTGGACGACGTCGGTCTCGGCGCCGGCGACGATCACGTCGTCGTGCTCGCTGCCGATCACCGAGTAGAAGCCGTCGATGGTGTCGTGCCCGTCGCCGGTGACGTCGGGCTCGTCGAGGTTGATCCGCACTCCGTGCGGCGCGTGCGCATAGATGACGATGTCCTCGTGCTTCTGCTCACCGCCGCTCTCGGCGGGGTCGAGCCCGCCGTGCAGCTCGTCGTCGCCCGGGCCTCCCTCGACGAAGTCGCCCTCGATGGACACCGCGAAGCCGTCGGCTCCGCCGTAGACGGTGTCGTCGCCGGGCCCGGCGTCGATCGTGTCGACGCCCCGACCGCCGCACAGCCGGTCGTCCCCGCCGAGGCCGTCGATCACGTCCTTGCCGCCGAGGCCCACGATGACGTCGGCGGCGTCGGTCCCGACCAGGGTGTCCGCGTCGTCCGTGCCGACGATCGTGGCCGTCTGCCCGTCGCAGGTGTACTCGAGAGCCTGCGCGACGGGCGTGACCACCACCGCTAGGAACGGGACCGCCATCGCCGCGGCAGCTGCGGCGGCTCGTGCTGGCACTCTTCTCATGACGGGCCCTCCTCGGACACGATGGGACTGCACCCAACCACGGCGCCGTCGTCCGGCGCCAGGGCCGATGGGCCCCTCAGGGAGCGGGAGTCGACGGCGGCAGGTCGACCGGCGCGCCGAGGAGCGCGATGAGGTGGGTGGCGCCGAAGGGGTCGTGGTCCGCCGAGGCGCGCGAACATGGGTGCATCGCACGCTGCACCCCGTCACCGGGAACCTCGCCGACCGGTGACGCCATCGGCGGGGCAGTTGAACTGCCAGCGCGTGTCAATGGTCAGTTCTTGTCATGTCCTACCTACCAACGGGCCCTACCCTCCGTTGACACTTGAATCAATCGGAAGGCTCAACGATGCGTGCACGTCTGTCCTACCCCTATGTCGCTTCCACCCTGGCCCTGGCCGTCGCGATCGGAGGTGGAGGGGCAGCGATCGCAGCGAATGTGGGGCGCGACTCGGTGGGCTCCCCGCAGATCATCGATGACTCGATCAAGCCGCGCGACCTGCGTCCGCGCGCGGTGCCGACGTCGATCACTGTCTCCAGCCCGAGCACCCGTGGTGCGGTGCCACTCTTCGACCCCGAGAACGATGACCGCAGGGTCAGCTCGGTCTCCTTCGACGCGCCTCGTCGCGGGACGGCGGTGATCACCGTGGAGGCCGAGCTGGATGCGATGGAGGGCACGAACTACATCGTGGGTGACGTCGACATCAACGGCCGCGACTACCGGCGGCGTGGCTTCGACTGGGACGCCGGCGACGTCGACGGTTGGTCCGACCAGCGCCAGACAGCCTCGTTCGTGGTTCCGATCCGCGCCGGCCGCCGCAAGGTGACGGTCTCCCTGATCGAGTCGACCACCGGACCCGCGGCCAGTCAGTACTACGATCTGACCACCTCGGTGCAGTACATCTCGGGCCAGACCGGCGTGGTGGAGCCGGAGTCGGCCGCCAGCCGAGGCACCCAGGGTGACGGGCCGAACGGGCCGATCAGCCGGTGACGCGCAGCATGTGAGGCCCACGGCGGGTTGGGACCGGTTCAGGTCCTGACCCGTCGAGGTCGATGGCAGAACAGACCGCCGGGGAGCGTCTGTGGCCAGGCGGACCGGGTAGGTCAGCCTCGCCGTGGACCAGCCGATCGAGGGGTCAGTTGGTTGCGGATCGCTGAGCGATCTGCTCGCAGTTGATGACGGCGTCGATGGTGTCGACGGAGGCCGCGTCGTCTCCCGCGCCACAGTCCATCCGGTCCGTCTCGCCGTCCAGTGCGAGGATGGCGTCGTCGCCGCCCCGGCTGAGGTAGTCATCCGATCCGCCCTGACCGTCCAAGCGGTTAGGCGCGGAGTTGCCGAGGATCGTGTCGGCCGCGAAGGTGCCGACGACGTTCTCGACACCGCGGACAGCGTCGCGCTGACCCACCGGACCGTCCTCCTCGGATCCGTCGTTGGCGCCGCTCGCACGTAAGTCGATGACCACTCCGACCGAGCGACCGGGCTCCTCGTAGGAGACGATGTCGTCGAGCGTTCCTCCGCCGTCGATCCGATCGGCCCCCAAACCTCCCGTCAGCCGGTCCCAGCTGCCCTGCCCCGTGAGCAGGTCGTCGCCGTTGCCGCCGTCGATCTCGTCTGGGCCGCCCTGGCCGTGGAGGCGGTCGTTGCCGCTCCCCCCCACGATCCGGTCGCCGTTGGCTCCGCTGAAGACGGTGTCCCTGCCACGACCGGCATAGATGATGTCGTTGCTGTTGCCACTGCAGATCGTGTCCGCGCCACCCCGGCCGTAGATGTCATTCTGACCGCCGCGAGCCACGATGACGTCGGGGCCGGAAGTCCCTACCAGCGAGTCTCCCTGGGCAGTGCCCACGTATCGTCGCCGTCTTGCCATGGCACGTGGGGTCCGCGACAGCCGCCGCCGGCGATGCTGATCCAGCGGCCAACGCGGACAGGACGACGACAGCGGCCACGGGCAGGCTGAGGACGGAGGGCATGAGGCTCCTGGAGCTCGGAGTGATCGCTCCCCACCTGCTTGGTGCTGAGCGCGTGGCGAAAAGTAGCACGGACGCACCTGGCTCCCTCCGTGCAGCCGAGCGGGCAGATCCCTGCCGGGGCGCTCTGTGCGACGGCACTCCGAGCCCGTCCCCCCGGGGGTGGTTGTCCCGCAGACCAGCTCAGGTGTCGGGGTCGACAGCGGCCGTGCCGGTGGAGCCCACGCGGGACGCCTCTGGGGCGCCGGGGAACGACAGCGGGAGGTCGACCGGGGCGCTGAGGCGCACGGTGACGTCGGTGGCGTCGACCTCGACGCTCCAGGTCAGGCCGGGGTAGCGGGCGGCGGCGTTCACAGAGGCCAGGTAGGCGCCGACTCCCTGGCGGGCGGCGGTGGCGGTCAGCTCGAGGCGGCCCTGGAGCGGGACGCCCTCGGTGTAGACCTCGGTGCCGGACGCGGCGAGGTCGGCGCCCTGCAGTGCGGCACCGTCGGCGAGGTTGTCGAGGCCCTGGCGCTGGACGTAGGCGGCGGTGGAGTCGAGGGCGACCGCGATCACCAGGGCCACGACCAGCGCGAGGCCGATGATGAGCACCGTGGTCTGACCCCGATCGTCGCGTCCCCGTGCTCGTGCCGTGGCACGCACGAGCCTCGGCTGGTCATCGGGTCTCCTGGTACTGCCCGATCGGGACGGTGTGGGTGGCGTCGAGGGCGAAGCTCGGACGACCCGCGTCGAAGAGGTCCGGCAGGAGCGGCAGGGCGACCCGGGTGGCCACCCGCACGGTGATCACCGAGGTGGCGGTGTGGCAGTCGGCCGGCTCGGGGGTGCAGGTCACGTCGAGGTCCAGCGGCGCCTCGCCCAGTCCCTGGTCGGCCAGCGCCTGCCTGGCCGCCGCGTAGGCCCGGGAGCGGCCGGCCTGGTCGTCGGGTGCGAGGGAGTAGGCGCGTCCGGCGGCGCGGGCGGCGGCGCTGGTGCCGAACGCGCCGGCCTGGACCTCGCCCACGGCCACCACGATCCACAGCAGGGGCAGCAGGAGCAGCGTGCCGAGCCAGACGACCTCGACGATGGCGCTGCCGTCCTCGCCACGTCGGCGCCCCGCGGCCGCCGCCATGACCCGGAGCGCGGTCATGTCGGCGGCTCCTCGACGGCTCGCCCCGAGACGGTCAGGTCGACTCCCGGCCCGCCCAGGCCGAGTGCTGGGACGGTGGCGTGCACGACCACCTCGACGGCGGGCGCGCCACCGATGGTGGTGGGCCGCACGGCGACCTCGCAGGCGTAGCGGGCCGCGATCGCGCCGGCGATCTGGTCGCGGGTCAGCGCGACGCCGTCGGCGGGACCGTGGTCCGCGGTGGCAGCGAGGCGGGCGCCCTCGGAGGCGGCTGCGGCCAGCGTGTTGCGCACGAGCAGCACCAGCGCCACCTGCATCACCCCGAGGACCATCGGCAGCAGGATCACCAGGACGAGCACGAAGTCGACGACGGCCGCACCGCGCTCGTCGCGGCCGGACCGCCGAGGCGAGCGGTGCACTACTTCACCGAGTTGAGCGCGCTCTGCAGCATCCCCTTGAGCTCCTCACCGGCCAGCGGCGTGAGGATGGCCACGATCCCGGCCGACATCACCGTGATCATCACCCAGCCCGGCACGTCACCGCGGTCGTCACGGGCGCGCCCACCTGCGTCTCCCGTGGGCCCTCGGTCCGGAGCGATCAGCGCGAGATGGAGCCGGACCAGCCAGAGGCCCGAGCGGTTGCGGAGGTCGTCCATCGGTCAATCCCTTCACTAGCGGCGGTGGGTCGGTCAGGTCGTGAGGGAGAGCCCGACATAGCCGGGCCAGAAGGCGAAGACCACCGTGACCGGCAGGACCAGGAACACCACCGGGGCCATCATCAGGATCTCCTTGCGTGAGGCCGCCTCGATCAGCTCGCGCCGACCGGCCTCCCGGACGTCGGCGGCCTGGGCGTGCAGCACATCGGCCAGAGGGGTGCCACGCTCGACGGCGACGGCCACGCCCTGAGCGAACCGCGAGACGCTGGCCAGGCCGCTGGCCGCGGCCAGGGCGTCGAACGCGCTCGAGACCGGCTCGCCGGTCCGGACCGCGCCCAGGACGCGGGCGAGGTCGCGGGTCAGCTCGCCGCCCGAGCGACGCACCACGCGGTCCAGGGCGGCGACCGGTCCCTCGCCGGCAGCCACGGCGAGGGCGAGGAGCTCGGCCACGGCCGGCAGCTCGGTGAGGATGCGGCGCTCGCGGGCCTGCACCTGGCGGGAGAGGTGCTGATCGCGCGCGAGCACACCGGCGAGGAAGGCCACCAGGCACAGCACGAGCGAGACGAGCGGGTTGCGTGAGCCGGTGACGGCCACCACCACCCCGTAGGCCGCGGCGACGGCGAAGCCGCCCAGGCCCCACAGGACCTGCTCGACCCGGAAGTCCGCCAGGGTCGTCTCGGAGCCGGCCCGGGTCAGGCGACGGCGCACGGAGGTCGCACCACCCAGCACCCGGTCGGTCGTCTCGGCTGCTCGGCGCAGGCTCGGACCGAGCACCGCGGTGAGCACCGAGGTCGGAGCCGCGGCGGGGCGCAGTCCCGCGATCGCACCGATCCCGGGGACGTCGCGCACGTAGGGCAGGACCCGGACCGCGACCTGGGTGCGGCGCAGGGTCAGGGCGCGGGCGACGACGATCACCAGCCCCAGGCCCAGACCGCCGCCACTGAGCACACCCCAAGTCGTCGCGCTCATGCCAGGATCCGCCGCTCGAGGGGCAACCGGCCGATGCGCATCATCAGCCGGTAGGCCAGGACGCAGGCGGCCGCGCCGACCACCAGGATCGCGGTGCCGGCCGGGGAGGAGAACCGCGCGATCACCTCGGGCTGACCCGACATCAGCAGCAGCACCACCCACGGCGCGGCGACGGCCACCCGGGCACCGTTGACCGCCCAGGACTGGCGCGCCTCGAGCTCCGAGCGGGTGCGGAGGTCGTCGCGCAGGTAGGAGGACAGGTTGCGCAGCAGCCGTCCCAGCTCTCCCCCGCCGACCTCTCGCGCGACCCGGAGACCCTCCACGACCCGGTCGCCGACCGGGTCCGAGAGGCGCGCCTTGAGCCGGTCCAGGCAGTCCACGAAACGTCCGGTGACCTGGTAGTCGAGGGCGAAGGCCGCGAAAGCGTCCCGCAACGGCTCGGGTCCGCGCACCGACAACGCCGCCAGGGCGTCGGGCAGCGACATCCCCGCGCGCACGGCGGAGGCGAGGTTGTCGACCGCCTCCGGCCAGACCTCGGCGAAGTCACGCTGGCGTCGCCGCGCCCGCCCAGCGACCAGCGCGACCGGCGCGTAGGCACCCATGGCGGCGAAGACGACGGCCACCGGCGTCGTACCGGTGAGCGCCTGCACGACGAACCCCGTCACCAACGCGCCCGCACCGCACAGGGCCACGAACGACGGCTGCGAGACGTCCCCCAACCCGGCCCGCGCCAGGAGCCGGACCAGCGCGCCCTCCCGACGCTCCGGACGGTGCGCGCGACGCGGCAGCGCGAAGGCCGACCAGATCAGCAGCAGTCCGACGCCCAGGCCGAGCCCCAGCAGCGCGCCCATGTCATCGCCCGGCCAGGACGTCGTGGACGTCGAGCCCGGCGCGGGCGTAGAGCTCGGTGCGCGGCGGCATCCCAGCCGCCCGACGGAGCTCACCGTCCTCGCGGGCGAAGATCGTGGTGGTCTCGATGACGTCGTTCTCCACCCGGCCCGGCACCCCGACGATCTCGTTGACGCGGCGCACGCCACGCTGGTCGACACCGAGGTGGACCACCAGGTCGATCGAGGAGGCCACCGTGGGCACCACGAACCGGGCCGAGATGTTCTCCCCCGCCAACAGGGGCAGCGTGCAGACCTTGACCAGCGCCTCCCGGGCACTGTTGGCGTGCAGGGTGCACATGCCGGGAAGGCCCGAGTTCAGCGCCAGCAGGAGGTCGAGGCACTCCTCGGAGCGGACCTCTCCGACGATGATCCGATTCGGGCGCATCCGCAGCGCCTCCTTGACCAGGTCGCGCAGACGCACCTCACCAGTGCCCTCGAGCCCGGACTGCCGGGTCTGCATCGGCACCCAGTCGGGGTGCGGGAACCGCAGCTCGAAGACCTCCTCCGCAGAGATCACCCGGTCGCCACCGGGGATCGAGGAGGCGAGGCAGTTCAACAGCGTCGTCTTACCCGCCTGCGTGGCGCCAGCGACGAGGATGTTGAGCCCGGCGCGCACCGAGGCCTCGAGGAAGGCCGCCGCAGCGGTGGACAAGGTGCCCAGCTCGACCAGGTCCTCCAGACGGGCGGCACGCAGCACGAACTTGCGGATGTTGACCGCAGAGAAGCCTCGACTGATGCCCTCCAGGACCACGTGGAGACGGTGCCCCTCGGGCAGCATCGCATCGACGAACGGGCGGGACAGGTCGATCCGGCGACCCGAGCTCTTCAACATCCGCTCGACCAGCTCGGCGACCTGCGCGCTCGAGAGCATCACGTTGGTCAGCTCGTGGCGCCCGCGCCGAGCCACGAACACCCGGCTCGGGTCGTTGATCCAGATCTCCTCGACCTCGGGATCCTCGAGGAAGCCCTGGAGCGGGCCGAAGCCTGAGATCCGCGCCAACAGCTCACCGACCATCGCCTCGACGTCGGCCACCGGCGCGACCCGTCCGGTCAGGCTGCGCTGGTCGTGGTCCCGCACCACCGTCTCGGCCAGACCCCGCACCACGTCGGCATCACGCTGCGGGTCGACGCCCTCGCGCCGCACCAGGACCCGCACCTGCTCGTCGAGCTCGTCGACGAGTCCGAGGTGCGCGCGTTCCTGGGTCAGCGCCATCGAGTCCCCTCCCGAGTGGGTGGCGTGCCGCAACGCTCGGGACGTTACGGGCCACGGTGTCGACCACGGAAGAGTCACGCCGCGATCTGTGGACAACCCGTGACAGACGTGATCCAGGAGACAGGAGTGACAGTTCCGCGAACTCGAAACCGGTCACGCTCGCCCTCGTGCTTTCGCGCGTGGCAAGGTCGGTACTCGAGGCTGTCGTCCGTGGCCTCCGTGGGGCCTCCGACGCACGAGGGGCGCTCGGAGCGGGCCGTCCGGCACGGCCTACCTGATCGCCGCGCACTCTCCTCCCTGCGAGGGGCCCGGTGTCTGCTCCTGGCGACTGCCCGCCCCCTGACGCGCCGACGCGTCCGGCCAACGCGTCCGGCCGGTGCCGACCCGCGACCTTGGGATCAGGTGTGGGACATGAGGATCTCAGCCACTGGCCAGGCGCCGCCGATCGTGGTCGAGATGACCGTGGCCGTGGTGGCGCGCCCCGGGAGGTGACTCGACCAGAACGACACGTCTGCATCAGCGCCCGACATGGTGATCCGTGGCGAATCGGCCGGGGTGAGGTGTGGTGGGACGCGGCGGGGTCAGGGCTGTCGGCGGGCCGAGATCGCTCCGTGCGTGATTCGTTCGCGCAGGTTGCGGACCACGCTGCGGGGCCGCAGCACCGGCGAGGGCCCGGATGCCGAGTCGCGCATCCCGGCCACGGTCTCGGCCAGGGTCGCGTCGGCGGCGTGGGACGGTGACCACCCGAGCGCGGTGCGCGCCCGAGTGGTGTCCAGGAGCGGCACGTTCAACGCCAGGTCGATCCATCCGGGGTCCAATGGCTGCAGGCGGGCCTGCCAGGTCGCGCTCACCGCGCTCCGCAGCAGGGTGCCGGGGACGTGAACGTGCCTGGCACCCAGCGCCGCGGCGACGTGCTCGGGCGTCAGTGGGGGTGCGGCCGCCAGGTTGAAGGCGCCCGTCGCCTCCGTTCGGAGCACCCGGTCGACGGCGTCGGCCAGGTCGGCGGCGTGGATCATCGGCACGAGCAGCGACCGGTCGAGCGGGAGCACCGGGAGAAGGGTGACGGCCCGGCCCGGGAGGATCCCCGGAAGGCCGTAGCGCAGCAGAGCGCTACCGGCGAGGCGTTGCCCGACGATCCCCGGCCGCAGGCGGGCGATCTTGAGTGCAGAGCCGCGGGAGCGGTCCCGCGCCTCGTGCTCGTCGAGAAGCCGCTCGGCCGCAGCCTTGTGCCGGCTGTACATCGACGACCCGATGCCGCCGGTGGGGTAGGACTCGTCGACCGGGACGTTGTCGACCTTGGCGGAGTAGGCACCGACCGACGACATGTGGACCAGGTGACCCACGCCCTCCTGCTGAGCCGACTCCAGCAGCCGGCGGGTGCCGCCGACGCCGAGCTCCTCGAGGTAGTCGGGGTCGTGCGAGGGCTGGAAGCCCCAGGCCAGGTGCACGACGGCGTCGGCACCACGCAACGCGGTCCGTAGCGCCGGGCGGCAGGCGTCGTCGCTGAGGTCCAGCCGCGCCCACGACAACCGGTGCCCGTGCTCGCCGCGGGGTTCGTCGGGGCCGGGCACACGCCGAGCGACTCCGACGACGTCCCAGTCGTCGTGCTCGGTGAGCAGGTGCTCGACCAAGGCGGTGCCGACGTTGCCGGTGGCGCCGGTGACGACGACCCTCACGAGGAGGACCTGTCGGTGGCGACCTCGACACGGCCGTCCCGGACGACGGTTGCTCGCCGGCGCAGCGGCAAGAACCGGGCGTAGGCCTTCACGATCGTGCGGTATCCGGGGCTGGGGCCGTGGTAGCCGAAGAAGCCGCGAGGACCCTGCACCATCGTGCCGTCCTCGACGTCGTACCGGGCGCCGTGCCAGGGGCACACCAGGCAGCCGTTCGCGTCGACCGACCCCTTCGAGAGGTCGCCGAGCTGGTGGCGGCACCGCGAGGAGACCGCGAACGGCGCGTCACGGCTGAGCCCGACGGTCCAGGCGCCGACCTTGCGAACTGCGCCGTCGGCCAGAGCCGACAGCGGTGTGGAGGAGGTGGGGCGCTCGTGCGAGGACGGCGTGTGGTCTTCCATGCCCTGGAGTTTGCTAGGGCTTCCCGCGCTAGGGACCACCCCAACCATGCGCATCTTGTCGAGCACCCACCATGCACCTGGGCTCCGCAACAGGCACAACTAGTTGCTACCAGCACGCCATCAAACTACATTACCTACTATCTAGTGACGTTTGATGTCTCACTTGAGGTGGACGGAGATGGTAAAGCAGGCTCGCTCTCACGCGCCAGCGACACAGGACGCCGTCCAGGTTCTCGGCAACCAGATTGCGTTGGCTCGGCGCGAGCGCGGCTGGACCGCGGCCGAGCTCGGCGAGCGGATCGGCGTGTCCGCACGAACCGTCTCCCGTCTGGAGAACGGCTCCCCCTCGACCGCGATCGGCATCGTCTTCGAGGCCGCGACCATGCTCGGCATCGCGCTGTTCGGTGTCGAGGGCCCCGAGCTGTCCCGTCTTGCTCGTCAGGGCCGCGAGACCCTCGCGCTGATCCCGAGCCGCGTCTACCCGACGCCACGAGCCCGTCGATGACGACTTCTGACGGGGACCGTCCCGCGCCAGCCGGTTCCGCAACCACCAGCCGCGAGCGTCGCGACCCTGGCCCACCGCCGCGACAGGCGTTCGTCTGGGTCTGGCTACCCGGCGCCGCCGAGCCGGTCATCGCCGGCCGTCTGGACGTGCGGACCACCCGGTCCGGCGGGCTGGTCAACGACCTCCGGTCCACGATCACCTTCACCTACGGCACCAGCTACCGGGCCCGCCCGGACGCGATCTCGCTGTACCTGCCCGAGCTGCCGCTACGTCCCGGGCGGCAGGAGCCGCTGCCCGGGCTCGAGATCGCCGGCTGCCTCCGCGACGCCGGGCCCGACTCCTGGGGCCAGCGCGTCATCTTGGCGCGCCGCACCGGGACCCGCGGACCCAACGCCGACACCCGCGATCTGGACCAGCTCACCTACCTGCTCGACTCCGGCACCAACCGGATCGGCGGTCTGGACTTCCAGGCCAGCGCCGCCGAGTACGTTCCCCGCGTCAACACCGCATCGCTGGAGGACATGTTGCTGGCCGCGGAGGGCCTCGAGAAGGGCGAACCCCTGCCGCCCGAGCTGGCCGAGGCACTGACCAACGGCACCAGCATCGGCGGCGCCCACCCCAAGGCGCTCGTGGAGGAGGACGGCAGGCACCTGATCGCGAAGTTCGGCCGACCCGGCGAGACCCACCCGTGGATCAAGGCCGAGGCGATCGGCATGGAGCTGGGTCGCCGCGTCGGGCTCTTCGAGGTCCCCGACTCCCGAGTGATCGACGTCGCGGGGCGTGACGTGCTGCTCATGGAGCGCTTCGACCGCACCGGAGTGGCCGGGCAGCGCAGGCTGATGGTCTCCGCGCTCACCATCCTCGGCCTGCACGAGCAGCTCGGGCACTACGCCACCTACTGGGAGCTGGCCAACCGCATCCGTGCGGAGTTCGCTCAGCCACAGGCTGCGCTGCGCGACCTGTTCAGCCGGATCGTGTTCAACATCTGCATCGGCAACATCGACGACCACGCCCGCAATCACGCCGCGTTCTGGGACGGCCACCAGCTGCGCCTGACGCCCGCGTACGACCTGACGCCGCAACCACGCAGCGGCGAGACCGCCGACCAGGCGATGGCGATCTCCTCGACTGGCGCGCGGGAGAGCAGGCTGCAGGTGTGCCGGGATGCTGCCGCCGAGTACCAGCTGACTCGGGCCGACGCCACCGACATCATCGACCACACGAAGTCCACGATCCTGTCCCAGTGGACAGAGGCCGCCGACGCTGCTGGTCTGACCACGCTCGAACGTGCGCACCTCTGGAGGCGTCAGATCCTCAACCCGTTCGTCGACTACACCTGACAGACCGCCCCGAGCGGACCGCTGAGACTCCACTCGTGAGTACCTCGACCGCGGGGCATGCCCGGTCGTGCGAGCGATCATCGTGGCGTTCTCGGCGTTCTCGGCGTTCCGAGAGGTCCTCTGCGCACCCGAGGATGGTGAGGACGCCGACACCCACCGGCGCCGCGGGGTCAGTCGAAGACGAGGCGCCAGGCCCCGTTGATCTCGACCACGTAGGCGTCGCTCGGCGAGCCCGGCGACGTCCCCTCGGCAACCGGGATGGTGACCAGGTCGGCGGCGTCAGGCCAGACCTCTCTGGCGTCCTTGAGATCGCGGTCGGAGGCGGGGGTGGGCTGACCGATCTCGACGCCCTGCGCCCAGGTGAGGTCGTCCGAGCCCGCGCAGTCGCTCACGAACTGGCGCGCCTGGCCGTCTCCTCCGCGGAAGATCGCGGACTGCGCAGCGCCCTCACAGTTGAGCTCGGCAGCATCGGCGTAGAACGCCACGACCACGTCTCGGGGCCCTACATAGGGGCTCGGATCGGATCCGGCCGAGGAGCGGGAACCGGCGGGCGTCTCGTCCGCGCTCCCCCCGCACCCGAACAGCAGAAGCATGACCGCGACCAGGGCCGAGAGGAGGCCACCACGCGCAGGCATCGCCGGGAGTCCGACGCCGCGGTCATCGCGGGTTCGCCCATCCCCGCCCATCTCGCGAGGTGCGCCGCTGATGTCAGCTCGCCAAGTCACGAGCAGAAGAGTCTCATCTCGTGCGCGCCTGAGCGGCCGCAACCGAGAAGGTCGCCCGTCTGTGCAACTCTCCTCGACGTCGGACGTCGGACGTCGGACGTCGGACGCCGGCCCGACTCGTCCGATCAGACTGCGCTGGTCGTGGTCTCGGACCCCGACTCGGCCCGGCCCCGCACGCCGTTCGCGTCACGCTGAAGACGTGACGGGCCCGCGTCGACCAGGCAAGGTCGCGGCGCGATTCGTCGATAAACCTGGACGGGCATGGATCCAGGTCGTGGTGACGGCGACGAGCCGACTCGAGTCCCATCACCTCACGCCGCGAGCAGAGACCGCGGCACCTGGGCGGGCTAGCGTGCGGTATGGCCATCGCCCGGTACCCCAGCTTCGTCCTCGACTGTCCTGACGCAGGCGCCCTCGCCCGCTTCTACGCTGCGCTGCTCGGCTGGGAGGTCAGTGACGACGGCGACTGGGCCGAGATCCGCGCGGAGAACCAGTGCATCTGCTTCCAGCAGGTCGCGGACTACGCAGCACCTGCGTGGCCGAGCCAGGACCGGCCGCAGCAGGTGCACCTCGACGTGATGGTCGACGACCTCGACGCCGGCGAGTCGGCCGTGCTCGACCTCGGTGCGACCCTGTGCGAGCACCAGCCCGGCACGTCCTTCCGGGTCTTCCTCGACCCCGCGGGTCACCCGTTCTGCCTCTGCGTCGACTGACGACGCCGCTCACCCGACGTCCGGCTCCTGCTGGACGTAGGCGACCACGGCAAGGGCGGCGCCGTCGGGGTCGCGGGTGATGGCGGCGTCCACGACGACCCGCACCGCGCTGCCGTCGGCGTGCAGGTAGCGCTTGTGGACCTGCTGGTTCCGCCGGTCACCGCGCCGGGCCTCGTTCAGGTTCGCCGCGTCCGCGGCGAGGTCGTCGGGGTGGGTGATGTCGCGCACGCGCAGCCGCAACAGCTCCTCGACGGGCCGGCCCAGCAGCTGAGCCAGAGGCGGATTGACCCGCAGCAGCCGCCCGTCGAGGTCGCTCAGCGCGATGCCGATGGGTGCCGACTCGAAGGCCCCGCGCAGCAGCTCGTCCCGCTGGACCGACTGCGTCACGTCGGTGAGCACGCAGAGGGTCTCGCGCACCGAGCCGTCGGGCTCGACCAGCTCCTGGATCTTGCCGCGGACCCAGCGGTCACCGCCGTCGCTGTGCCGCAGCCGGAGGGTGCGCTGCCCGGTCGCCAGCGGACCCAGGACCTGCTGCGCCGTCAGTCCGACGAGCTGCTGCGGGGTCACGCCCAGCACGGCGTAGCAGGTCACGGAGGCGAAGGAGATGCGGTCGTCACGGTCCACGACGATCACCAGGTCGTCACTGCCCCGCAGGGCCAGTCGCGCCGGGCCCCGGTCGGCGCAGGCGGGCACCTGGTCCTTCCCGGCGGGTGCGACCACGACCGCGGGACGGCCGAAGAGGTAGCCCTGCGCCGAGTCGCAGCCCAGTGCCAGCAGCTGGCTGGCCTGCTCCTCGGACTCGATGCCCTCCGCGCACACGCGCAGGCCCAGGCTGTGCGAGGCCTCGACGAGGAGGCGGACGAGCACCGCGTCCCCCGCGTCCTCGGCGACGCGGTGCACCAGGGAGGCGTCGACCTTGACGGTGTGCAGGGGCAGCCACCGCAGCAGCGTCAGGGAGGAGTGCCCGGTGCCGAAGTCGTCGAGGGCCAGCTTCACACCGAGCCCACGCAGCTCGCGCAGCCGCGAGACGACCTCGTCGAGGTCGGTGATCGCGGCCGTCTCGGTGACCTCCAGGCACAGCAGGTGCGCCGGCAGCCCGCTGAGGTCGAGAGCGCCCCGCACGACGTCGATGAACGACGGCTCCCGCAGCTGCACCGGCGACACGTTGACCGACATCATGGTCTCCGAGCCCGCGGCGGCGCCGGCCGCACAGGCCTCGTGCAGGACCCACCGACCCAGGTCGATGATCAGCCCGGTCGTCTCGGCCAGCTCGATGAAGATGTCGGGCCGCACCACGCCGAGCTCGTCGTCGGTCCACCGCGCCAGCGCCTCGACGCCGGTCACCGCCCCGGTGAGCAGGTTGATGATCGGCTGGTAGTGCAGGGCGAGCGTCTCCTCGGCGATGGCCGAGCGCAGTCGCCGCTCCATCGTGCGGCGCCGGGCCATCACCGCGGCGTCCGCGCGGTCGTCGGCCATCCGGCTCTCGAAGTACTCGACCCGGCCGCGGCCGAGCAGCTTGGCCCGGCCCAGCGCGAGGTCGGCCCGGGTCAGCAAGGAGTCGGCGGAGCCGAGCGCCGCCTGCGTGGTGTCTCGCCGTGCGGTCCGGGCGATCCCGACGCTGGCTCCCAGCGTAACGAGGTGCTCGCGCTCGCGACCCGCGTGGTCGGCCACGAGGACCGCGTAGGGCTCCGCCGCCACGCGGACCAGGCGCTCGCCGAGTGCGCGCGGCTCGGTCCCGGAGCTGGTGGTCAGCACGGCGAACTCGTCGCCGCCGAGACGCACGACGAGATCGCCGTCGTCGGCCGCGGCCTGGAGGCGTTGGGCGAAGGCAGCCAGCACCTTGTCGCCGGCGTCGTGGCCGAGCTGGTCGTTGACGTCCTTGAAGTTGTCGAGGTCGACGTGCAGGAGGACGAGGTCCGTCTCGCGCGGCTGGCGGAGCCGGTCGGTGAGGAACTGACGTGGCGCCAACCCGGTCAGGTGGTCGCGCACTGCGTCGACGGTCTCCGAGCGGACCTCTCTCACCACGTCGGGCCACCCCCTGCGCACGGCAACGTTCGATCCGCGGACGCGGAAGCGGACAACATCTCGCCCCACTATGGGCCACGAAGGTGAACGGCGTCCTGGAGTTGACAGAAGTCACCCGAAGTCACCGCCCGTCGACGCCCGGCGAGCGCCATCTCGACGCGCGGCAAGCGGCACCTCGACGCGCGGCAGGCGCCATCTCGACGCGCGGCGAGCGCCATCTCGGCGGGGGGTCAGCGCGGAGGGATGAGGACCCGGACCCCTACGCCCTCGGGCAGCTCCTCCATGTGACCGCCCAGTGACCGTACGAGCGACTGCGCCTGCTCGAGGCGTGAACCCTCGAACGCCGGGACGGCCGTGTGCTGGCCGGCCCCCGTGACCTCGATGCGCAGCACGTCGCGGTCGCCCTGGAAGACCAGGCGCACCTCGTCCTCGCCCAGGTGCTGCGACTCCTCCAGGAGCACGTCGAGGACGTACTCCACCGGCCCGGGCGTCAGCGGCAGGTCGAGGTCGCCGTCGACGGCCGCGGAGAAGCCACGGCCCTCGCCGATGAGCACGTCGGCCCAGTGCTGGGCCGAGGACGTCGCCAGCTCGCGCAACGGGATCTCGGCGCCCGCCATCAGGGCGCCGCGGCGCGTGATGTCCACCAGGTCGGCAGCGACCTGGTCGAGGCGGTCGACCGAGCGCAGGCAGCGCTCGGTCGCCGCCCGCGCGTCCGGGCCGAGGTCCTGGCCGTCGAGCTCGTCGAGGTGCAGGCGCAGGCTGGTCAGCGGCGTGCGCAGGACGTGCGAGGCGTGCACCGAGAACTGCTGCTCGCGCGCCAGCCGGTCGCGCAGGGCCGTCGCGCTCGCGGCGAGCGCCGCCGAGACGGCCTGCGCCTCCGGGATCCTCGTGCTGGGCAGGTCGAGGTCGAAGCGGCCCCGGCCGAGCATGGCGGCTGCCGCGGCGAGCCTGGTGAACGGGGCCGAGAGCACCTGCGCGACCACGTAGCCCGCGAGTCCCGCCGTCACGGTGATCAGCACCAGCAGCACCACCAGCGAGCTGCCCCGCAGGACGAGGATCTCGTACCAGGGCAGGTCGTCCTCGAAGACCGTCAGCGTGCCCGGATCGAGCTGGCGCGTCGCGGTGACCGCATCGGCGTCGCGCCGGTCGTCGGTCTGGTTGCCCAGGGCCACCACCTGGGGCCGGCCCGGCACGTCGTAGGTCACGGCGCCGTCGGCCGTGACCAGGGTCGACAGGAACGCCCGGTCGACCGGCTGACCGGAGTCACGTCGCTCCTCGACCACGGCAGCGAGCACCTCGGCCCGCTGCGCGACCTGCTGGCTCTGACGCTGGCGCAGCTCGGAGGCCAGCGTGAAGCTGCGCACGACACCGAGCACCGCCATGAGGAGCAGCGAGACGAGGACGAAGCCGAGGACGAGTCGCCTAGACATCCTGACCGCGGCCCTCGAGGCGGAAACCCACGCCTCGAACGGCGATGACACGGTCGGGGACCCCGACGTGCTCCAGCTTCTGCCGGAGCCGACCGATGGTCACGTCGAGGGTCTTGGTCGACCCGTACCAGTTCTCGTCCCAGACGTCGGCCATCAGCTTGTCGCGGGAGACCACCTTGTCGCGGTTGGTCAGCAGGACGCCGAGCACGTCGAACTCCTTGCCGGTCAGGGTCACCTCGTCCTCGCCGTAGAAGACCCGGCGGGCGCCGAGGTCCATCCGCAGGCCGTCGACGCTGGTCGTGACCGGCGGCGGCGCCCCCTGGGTGCGGCGCAGCAGGGCGCGCACCCGGGCCTGCAGCTCGGCGAGCCCGAAGGGCTTGGCGAGGTAGTCGTCTGCGCCGTAGTCGAGCCCCACCACCCGGTCGAGCTCGCCCGCCCGGGCGGTGACGATCATGATGGCGCCGGTGAAGGCCAGCTCACGTGCTCGCCGGCACACCTCGAGTCCGTCCATGTCGGGCAGTCCGAGGTCGAGGATGACGACCGCCGGCGACTGTTTGCGCAGCTCGGCCAGGGCCTTCTCGCCGCCGTCGACCCAGACGACGTCGTAACCCTCACGCTCGAGCGTCCGGACCAAGGGGAACGCGATGTCCTCCTCGTCCTCGACGACGAGGACCCGGGCTGCGCTCATGCTCGGTCACGTTACCGGCTCGTGGGGCTGCCGAGGGGAGTTACACGCTGGCGGGGTCGGGCCGCCGTCCGGCGGAGCCCTGGCTGCGGCCCCGTGCACACGCGCTCGCGGCGCCCAGCCCGACGCCGAGCGCGATCAGCAGGAGTCCCCAGCCGGGGTCGGCCATCATGCCGAGGAACGGGTAGCCGACGAGCGGGACGACGAAGAGGACCCGGGCGATGGTGGACTGGTCGTCGTAGCGCAGGCTCAGGTCCGGGCGCGACGGGTCGGCCTCGTCGGAGGCGGTCACGACACGGTCGTCCGCGACGGCCACCACCCGCCGGGTCACCAGCGCCGAACCCCCCTCGTAGCCCTGCCCGGCCGCCTGCTCGGCGTCCTCCGCCGCGAAGGTCACCACGTCGTCGACCTCGACGTCGCGCAGGGGGGTCCGTTGCTCGAAGAGCACCGCACCGCGGCCCACCGCGCCGGACATCCCGTCGCCCGACATGAGGTACCGCTCCATCCCGAAGGCCGTCGGGACGAGAGCGAGCACGGTGACCGGGGCCAGGACGAGCAGCACCACGACACTCCACGCGGCAGGGGACCACCGGCTTCGTCGGGGGGTCGGAGCGAGCTCCACGGGTGGTCGGCCTCCGCCTGCGTCTGGCGCGGACCGGTGGTCCCGGTCCCGCGTGCGTCACGGTCCGCTGGGCCGCGGTCCGCAAGCCCACGCTCCCCCCAGGAGCGGACTCGAGGACACCCTAGGCCGAGCACGGCGTCGCTGCCGCCACGGCCGACACACAGCCAGCCCACAAAGGGTAACAAGCCGCGCAGGAAGAGAAAGAACAACCCGTCGGGGTGAACCCGAGCACCGCCGACAGGTCAGTCGGGGGCCCGGTCGGGGGCGAACAGGTCGCCGTGGTCGGCGACACGGTCCAGCACCTGGGCGGGCGAGAGCTGCTCGAGACCCTCGGGGTCCTCGGCGCCCGCGGCGACCTCCGCCCAGGTCACCGGCGCGGCCACCCGCGGCCGCTCGCGTCCGCGCAGCGAGTACGGCGCGACCGTCGTCTTCGAGGCCGCGTTCTGCGACCAGTCGAGGAAGACCTTGCCGGACCGGCGGCTCTTGGTCATCGTCGCAGTGACCAGGCGGGGGTGCCGGCTCTGGAGGGTCTCGGCCACGTCCTTGGCGACCGCCGTGACCTCGTCGCTGGCCCGTCGCCGCGGGAGGTCCGCGTACAGGTGCAGCCCCTTGCTCCCGCTGAGCACCGGGCGCGCCGCGAGGCCTCGCTCGGTCAGGGCCTCGCGCACCCGCAGCGCCACCTGGCAGCACTCGGTCAGACCGGCCGGCTCCCCGGGGTCGAGGTCGATGACGAGTCGGTCCGCGTGCCGAGGACGCCCGTTGCGCGCGACGCCCCACTGGTGGACGTGGAGCTCCAGGGCGGCCAGGTTCACCAGCCACGTCAGGGTCGCCAGGTCGTCGACGACCGGGAAGCGGAGCGTGTCGCCGTGCCGGGACGCCCCGCGCGAGCCAGTCGTGGGCACCTCGACGGTGCGCACCCACGACGGGGTCCCCGCGGGCGCGTTCTTCTCGAAGAAGCTCGGCCCCTCGACGCCGTGCGGCCACCGGATCCGGGTGACGGGCCGGTCGCGCAGGTGCGGGAGCATCACCGGCGCGACCTGGGCGTAGTAGTGCAGGACCTCGCCCTTGGTGGTGCCCGTGCGGGGGTAGAGGACCTTGTCGAGGCTGCTGATGCGCAGGGTGCGGCCCTCCACCTCGACCAGCACCTCCTCGCGCTCCGGGCGCTCGAGGCGGGCTCACAGGTCCTGCGCGCTCAGGTCCGTGCGCACGCCCTGGAAGGAGGGCTGACGCAGTCGTTCGTAGCCGGCGCCGTGGGTGTCGACGTCGACCACCAGCACCGGGTCGACCCAGTGGGTGCCCCGGGCGTCCTCACGGGGCACGGGTCCGGCGAAGGGGCTCTCGTCGGCAGCGAGCCCGGCCACGAGCGACGAGAGCTGCCGGCTCTGCCGCTCCCCGATCCCGCTGCCCACCCGGCCACGGTAGGCGAGTCCGTCAGGTCCGGGCTCCCCCACCAGCAGGGCCGCCAGTCGCTCGGTGCCACCGGCGGTGCCCTCCTGCGGGCGCCAGCCGCCGATCACGTAGGAGCCCCGGTGGCGATGGGCGAACTTCAGCCAGTGCGGACTGCGTGCCCCGACGGTGTAGGGCGAGGAGAGCCGCTTCGAGACGATGCCCTCGAGCCCCTGCTCGAGCGTCGCCGCGTGCAGCATGGGGCCGTCGTCGTAGGACCCGGGCACCTGCCAGCCGCTCGCGCCCAGGCCGTCGAGGCCGACGAGCAGCTCGCGGCGGCGTTCCAGCGGCTGCGCGAGGAGGTCCTCGCCGTCGAGTCGCAGGAGGTCGAAGACCATGAACGTCGCCGGCACCCGCTCCGCCAGCGCGGCGGCCGTGCTCGCGCGCCGCACGTGCATGCGTTCGGCCAGGGTGCGGAAGTCGGGCAGCCCTCGCTCGTTGAGCGCGATCACCTCGCCGTCGACGACCAGGCTCCGCCCCGGCAGCGGCGAGGTGGCCAGCTCGGGCCAGGCCGCGCTCACGTTGTTCTCGTTGCGGCTGGTCAGCCGGACGCTGCCGTCGTCCAGGACGGCGGCCAGCACCCGCACGCCGTCCCACTTGACCTCGTGGGACCACCCCGGCCCGGTCGGCACGCTGACCCCGCGGGTGGCGAGCATGGGGCGCATAGGGCCAAACTTGTCACATGAGGGCTATCTGGAAGGGCGCGGTCTCGTTCGGGCTGGTCAGCGTGCCCGTCAAGCTGTACGCCGCCACGGAGAGCCACGACGTCTCCTTCCGTCAGGTGCATGCCAAGGACGGCGGTCGCATCCGCTACCAACGGGTCTGCTCGATCGACGGCGAGGAGGTCGCCTACGCCGACATCGCCAAGGGCTACGAGACCGAGGACGGCGAGATGGTCATCCTCGACGAGGACGACCTCGCCGGGCTGCCCTCGACGTCGTCGCGCGAGATCTCGGTCGAGAAGTTCGTGCCTCGCGAGCAGATCGACCCGTTGCTGCTCGAGAAGTCCTACTACCTCGAGCCGGAGAAGACCGGCGCGAAGCCCTACGCCCTGCTGCGCCAGGCCCTCGTCGACGCCGACCGGATGGCCGTGGTCACCGTCGCCCTGCGCCAGCGCACGACGATCGCGGTGCTACGCGTGCGCGACGACGTCATCGTCCTGCAGACGATGATGTGGCCCGACGAGGTGCGCACGCCCGACTT
Organism: uncultured Actinomycetota bacterium; assembly: GCA_963822495.1. Classification (GTDB taxonomy): domain Bacteria; phylum Actinomycetota; class Actinomycetes; order Propionibacteriales; family Nocardioidaceae; genus Nocardioides. Next base: position 751,661 of record CAWGHQ010000006.1, read on the forward strand.
CTCCGTCGAGGCCGGCGAGGTGAAGGACTCCGAGGTCGCGATGGCCTCGATGCTGGTCGAGACGCTGGCCGGTGACTTCGACGCCTCCGAGCTCGAGGACGACTACGCGGCCGCGGTGCAGGACCTCGTGCGCACCAAGATCGAGGGGGGTGAGATCCAGCGCACCCCGACCTCGACGAAGTCGTCCGGGGAGGTCGTCGACCTGCTCGCCGCCCTCCAGCGCTCCGTCGATGCCGCCCGCACCTCGCGCGGGGAGGAGCCCGCCGAGACCAGCGGCGCGGCCACGGACAAGTCCACTTCGAAGAAGACCGCGCCCAAGAAGGCTGCGTTCCAGAAGGCTGCGTCCCAGAAGGCTGCCGCGAGCAAGAAGAGCTCCGGGAGCACGAAGAAGGCTGCGACCACGAAGTCCACCAAGAAGAGCCCCGCCAAGAAGACGGCCAAGAAGGCCAGCTGAGGCTCAGACCCCGGCGTGGAGCGGCCAGGCCGAGGCCTCCTCCAGCTGCGCGGCCAGCGAGAGCAGCACCGGCTCGCCGTCGACCGGACCGACGACCTGCACGCCGACCGGAAGGCCGTCCGGCGCCAGGCCGCGCGGCACGTGGGCCGCTGGGTTGCCGGCCACGTTCCACAGCGCGGCGTAGGCGATCGCCGGCAGGGAGAGAAGCGAGGAGGCCACCGTGCCCCGTCCGTCGAGGACACCGACCCGCGGCGGTCGGTGCGCCATGGCCGGGGTCAGCAGCACGTCGATCGCGCGGGAGCCCTCGAAGATCCGGTTGGCGCGCCGCGAGACCTCCTCGGTGTGCCGCAGCGCCCACTCGCGAACCCGTGGAGTGACCCAGGCGCCCAGGGCGCAGGTCTCCCGCGTGCGGCGCTCGAGGCGCTCGCGATGCTCGACGTGCTCGGCCTCCGCCCGGATCCCGGCGAAGAACTGGGGGACGAACGCGGCCGTCGGGTCGGGGTAGCGCGGGTCGATCTCGCGCACGTCGTGGCCGAGGTCGCGCAGCAGCCGTGCGGTCTCCTCGACGACCTGCACGTGCACGGGGTCGGGCCGCACGCCGCGCGCGACCGGGCGCACCGACCAGCCGACCCGGAGCCGACCGGGCGCCCGCTGAACCGCCTCGAGGAAGGACCCGGTCTCGCCGGCGCGGTAGCGGTCGGTGGTGGTGCTGCCGCGGATGACGTCGTAGACCAGCGCGCTGTCGCGCACCGTGCGGGTCAGCGGGCCGACGGTGCCCAGCGCCCACCAGAGGTGGGGCTCGGGCGCGGTGCTGACCCGGCCCCGCTGCGGCTTGAGGCCGAAGAGCCCGCAGCAGGCGGCGGGGATCCTGATCGAGCCACCGCCGTCGCCCCCCAGCCCGAACGGGACCATGCCCGAGGCGACGGCCGCCGCGGTACCGCCACTGGACCCACCGGGGGTGCGGGTCGGGTCCCAGGGGTTGCGACTCAGACCGCGCGAGGCCGACTCGGTGTAGGGGAAGGCGCCGAACTCCGGCATCGTGGTCTTGCCGACCACCACGGCGCCGGCCGCCCGCAGGCGGCGCACCACCTCGGCGTCGGCCGGAGCAGGCGTCGTGTTGGCCTCGCCGCCGAAGGTGGTCACGCAGCCGGCCACCGCGAGCTCCTCCTTGATCGCCACCGGTACCCCGTGCAGCGGCCCGCGGGCGCCACCGGCCCCCGCCTCCTCGTCGAGGCCGTCCGCCTCGGCGCGCGCCCGGTCGGCCAGGACCACCGAGAAGGCGTTGAGGCCGGGGTCACCGACGGCGATCCGGGACAGGGCCTCGTCGACCACCTCCCGGGCAGTCCGGTCGCCGGCGGCGACGAGGCGGGCGGTCTCGGCCACGTCGGGCGGCGGCAGGGAGGTCACGAGCGGAGAACCTACCCCCGCAGGCGGCGCTCGGACCGGCGGCTCAGGACAGCGAGTCCTGCCAGGCCTGGTGGAGGTCGGAGAAGCGACCGTCACCGGTCGCGACGAGGTCGCTCGGTGAGCCGTCCTCGACGATGCGCCCGTGCTCCATCACCAGGACCCGGTCGGCGATCTCGACGGTGGAGAGCCGGTGGGCGATGATCAGGGCCGTCCGTCCGGCCAGCACCGTGCGCAGCGCCTGCTGGACCAGTCGCTCCGAGGGCACGTCGAGCGAGGACGTCGCCTCGTCGAGGATGAGGACGGCGGGGTCGGCCAGGAAGGCGCGCGCGAAGGCGACCAGCTGACGCTGTCCGGCGCTGAGCCGACCGCCGCGGTTGGCCACGTGGGTCTCGTAGCCCTCGGGCAGCGCGGCGATGAAGTCGTGGGCGCCCAGCGCCCGGGTGGCCGTCAGGACCTCCTCCAGGGTCGCGTCCGGGCGTCCGAAGCGGATGTTGTCGGCGATGGTGCCCGAGAACAGGTAGTTCTCCTGCGTCACCATCACCACGTTGCGGCGCAGGTCGTCGGAGGTCAGCGTGCGCAGGTCCAGCCCGTCGAGCAGGACCCGGCCGGCGGTCGGGTCGTAGAAGCGGGTCGCCAGCTTGGCCAGGGTGGTCTTGCCGGCGCCGGTCGTGCCGACCAGCGCGAACGTCTGACCCGAGGGCACCACGACGTCGAGGTCGGGCAGCACCGGACGCCCGTCGACGTAGGCGAAGCCGACGTGCTCGAAGCGCACCTCGCCCCGGGACGCGCCCAACGCGACCGGGTGGGCCGGCTCCGGGACCCCGGGCTCCTCGCGCAGCACCCCGGCGAGCTTGTCGAGAGCCGCCGAGGCGGACTGGAAGGTGTTGTAGAACTGCGAGATCTCCATCATGGGCTCGAAGAACTGCCGCAGGTAGAGCAGGAAGGCCGCGAGGACGCCGACGCTGACCTGGCCGTCGTAGGCCAGGTAGCCGCCGTAGAGGAGCACCACCCCGATGGTGAGGTTGCCGACGAGCTTGATGCCGGGCATGAACACGGCGACGAGCCGGAAGGCGTGGAGGCTCGCGCGCCGGTACTGGTCGTTGACGTCGTCGAAGATCTCCTGGTTGCGGTCCTCGCGGCGGAAGGCCTGGACCGCGCGGATGCCTCCCATCGACTCCACGAAGTGGACGATGACCAGAGCGACCTTCTCGCGGGTGCGGCGGTAGCTGCTCGCCGAGGACTTCCGGAACCAGTTGGTCAGCCAGAACAGGAACGGCCCGCACAGCAGTGCCACCGCGCCGAGCTTGAGGTCGAGGAACAGCAGCAGCCCGGCCGTGCCGACCAGGGTGAGCGCGGCCTTGACCAGTCCGTCGAAGCCGGTCTCGAGCATCTCGTAGATCGCATCGACGTCGGAGGTCTGGCGCGAGATGACGCGCCCGGAGGTGTAGGAGTCGTGGAAGGCCGGGCTGAGGGCCTGGAAGTGGCGGAAGACGCGACGCCGCAGCTCGAAGAGGACCAGCTGACCGACGCTGCCCGAGCGCACCAGGAAGATGTTGCGGGCGATGGCCTGGACGATCGTGGCCAGCAGCACGAACCCGACGACGACCACCAGCGGACCGGTGTCGCCGGTGGCACGGATGGGCGGGATGCCGGAGTCGATGCCGACCTTGACCAGGTACGGGATGGCGAGCCGGGCGGCGTTCTCGACCACCACGATGGCCACGAGGACCCACAGCAGCCTCTTGTACGGGGTGAGCAGCTCGCGCAACAGCTCCCCTGCGCCGCCGGAGAAGTGCCCGGAGCGGTCGCGCTCGGCGGCCTCGTCGTCGTCGACGTGCGCGACCCCGCGCCAGTCGAGGTTGGCCCGGGACTCCTTCTCCTCCAGGGCGAGGTCGTCCTGCGGGCCGGGGCGTCCCGGGGCAGCCTGGGTCATGCGCCCACGGCCTCGAGGTCGGAGTCGGCAGCGAGCAGCTCGCGGTAGGCCGGGACGGTCCGGAGCAGCTCGCGGTGGTCGCCGACATGGGTGATCGTGCCGTCCTGGAGCAGCGCGACCCGGTCGGCCAGCAGCACGGTCGAGGCGCGGTGCGCGACCACGAGGCCCGTGGTGGCGCCGAGCACCCGGCTCAGCGCCTCCTCGACGAGCTGCTCGGTGTGGACGTCGAGCGCGGAGAGCGTGTCGTCCAGCACGAGCACGCGTGGCTGGGCCAGCACGGCCCGGGCGAGGGCGAGGCGTTGGCGTTGACCACCGGAGAGGGCCATGCCCTGCTCGCCGATGCGGGTGTCGAGCCCCCAGGGCAGCTCGTGCACGAAACCGGCCTGGGCGATGTCGATCGCCTCGGCGATCTCGGCGTCGCTGGCCCCGGAGCGACCCAGCGTCAGGTTCTCGCGCGCGCTCATGGAGAACAGGGTCGGGTCCTCGAACGCGGTGGCGACCAGGGTGCGCAGGTGCTCCAGGTCGAGGTCGCGGACGTCGACACCGTCGAGGGTGACGCGACCGGCGGTCACGTCGTACAGGCGAGGCACGAGGGCGGTCAGCGTGGTCTTGCCCGACCCCGTGGCGCCGACCAGCGCGATGGTCTCGCCGGGGGCGAGGTCGAGATTGACGTCGCGCAGGACCAGCTCGTCGGGGGCGTCGGGGAAGGCGAAGTCGACGTGCTCGAGCCGCAGGTGGCCGCGCGGCTCGGCGATCTCGAGGTCTCCCCCGACGATGTCGGGCTCGGTGTCGAAGATCTCGAGGATCCGTGCCGCCGAGGTCATGGCCTCCTGCGCCATCGCGAGGATGACGCCCAGGGAGGAGACCGGCCAGACCAGCGAGAGCATCAGGGTGATGAACGCGACCAGCTCGCCCGGGGAGAGTCGGCCATTGCCGACGCCGATGGCACCCAGCAGGAGCACGACGACCACCGCGAGGTTCGGGATGCCCTCCAGGAAGGTCCAGAACTTCGCCGAGAGGCGGACCTTGTCCATGCTCGTGTCGAGCAGCGTGGTCGCGGCGTCCTCGTACTGGCGCGAGACGTGCTCGCTGCGACCGAAGGACTTGATGACGCGCACGCCGACCGCGCCCTCCTCCGCCAGGGTGGCCAGGTCGCCCTGCTCGTCCTGGACGCGACGTGAGACGACGACGTAGCGCTTCTCGAAGCGCATCGAGAGCCACACGATCGGCACCGCTGTGGCGGCCACGACCAGCCCGAGCGGCCAGTACATGCTCAGGAGGACGGCGGTGACCACGACCAGCTGCAGGATGTTGATGACCAGGAAGAGCATCCCGAAGCCGCTGAAGCGCCGCAGCGCCGACAGGTCGGTGGTGGCCCGGGAGAGCAGCTGACCCGACTGCCACCTGCTGTGGAAGGACATCGGCAGCTGCTGGAGCCGCTCGTAGAGGTCGTGTCGCATGCTGGTCTCGATGCCGAGCACGGCGTTGGACTGCACCCAGCGTCGCCAGAAGACCAGCAGCGCCTCGAGCACGCCGAGGCCCAGGGCGAGCAGACCGAGCGGCAGCACCAGGCTGACGTCGCGGTCGGTGACCGGGCCGTCGATGATCGCCTTGGTGACCAGGGGGATCGTGATCGAGAGCCCGACGGCGGCCAACGAGGTGCCGGCCATGATCGACAGGGCGACCGCATGGGGACGCAGGTAGCCGCGCAGCGCCCACAACGAGTGGACGCCGGCGGGGGGCTGGGTGTCGGGGTGGGGCCCTGGCGTTTTGGTTGACATCGTCAACGGGAGTTTAGTTCTCGCCGCCGACAGGGTCGAATCCGTTTCTCACCCGCTCGACCACCGAGGTTGACGAGCGAGCGCAGCGCCACCACGGAGATTGAGAAGCGAGCGTCTCGAGACCCCGCAACAGACCCCGGCACACTCACTCGGTTTCGAGACGTCCGGCGCGGGCGCCCTCCAACGCCTGCCACCTCGACTCGCAACGCCTGCCACCTCGACTCGAGACGTCACCGAGCCGAGGTCAACCGGTGGCGCGCAGGCCCCGGACCACTCGCAGGGCGACCGACGTCCGCGCCAGGTCGGCGTCCTCGTCGGCACAGATCTCGCGCAGGGTCGCCGTCGCCTTGCGCACCATGGCGGCCTGCTTGCCCTCCCAGGTGGCGACCCGAGACTCGGCGGGCTCCTCGGGGTCGCTGACGGCGAGCACCTCGGTGGTCAGCTCGGCATGCACGGCGTGGAGGTCGTCGCGCAGCGCAGCACGCGCCATCGTCTGCCACTGGTCGCGTCGCGGCAGCGTGAGGATCCGCTGCAGCACCGCCGAGAGGCCGAGACGCTCGGCGAGCATGAAGTGCACCCGCGCCACCTGCTCCGCGTCGAGCCCCTCGCGCTCGGCGACCTCGATCACGTCCATCAGCAGGTAGGCCGGTGGCAGCACGGCGACCCGGGTGGCCAGCGACTCCTCGACGCCGGTCTCGATCAGCTCGTCGCGCCGCGCCTCGAAGCCGGCCCGTTCGGCCCCGACGAGCAGCTCGGGCAGCTCGGCCAGGGTGCGCTGGACGGGCGCGGCGAACATCTCCACCGTCGAGGCCGTCGGCAGCGGCGGCCGGCGGTGGGAGAGCAGCCAGCGCGAGGCCCGCTCGACCAGCGTCCGCATCTCCACGCGCATCCGGGTCTGCACGGCGGCGTCGAGCTGGTTGTCGAACGCGGCGATGTCGTCACGCAGGGCGCGCGAGGCGAAGATCTCGCGGGCCACGAAGTTCGCCCGCACCAGGTCGGCCGGTGCCGCGCCGGTCTCGGCCTCGAGCCGCGGCCAGTAGGTCATGCCGGCGACGTTGACGAGCTCGTTGACGGCCTGCGTCACGATGATCTCGCGGCGCAGCGGGTGCTCGCGCACCGCGCCGGCGAGGTCGTCACGGATCCTGGTCGGGAAGTACTCCCGCAGGTCGATCTCGAAGTAGGGGTCGTCGGGGACGTCGGAGTCGAGCAGCTCCTGCTCGAGCACGATCTTGGTCCACGACATCAGGACCGCGAGCTCGGGCACGCTGAGCCCCTCCCGGCGCTCGAGACGGCGGCGGACCTCAGCCCGCGTGGGCAGGCCCTCGAGCTCGCGGTCCATGGTCCCGCGGGCCTCGAGCCGCTTGATCCAGGTCTCGTGCACGTGCAGCAGGGAGGGGGCGTGGGCCACGGCGTTGGCCAGGGCGACGTTCTGCTCGACGTTGTCGCGCAGCACCAGAGCCGCGACCTCGTCGGTCATCTGGGCGAGCGTGCGGTTGCGCTGCGTCACGGTGAGCTCACCCGCTGCGACCACCTTGTCGAGCAGGATCTTGAGGTTGACCTCGTGGTCGGAGGTGTCCACGCCGGCGGAGTTGTCGATGAAGTCGGTGTTGATGCGCCCACCCTCGCCCGCGCTCCCGCCGCGCTGGGCGTACTCGATGCGCCCGGCCTGGGTCAGCCCGAGGTTGCCGCCCTCGCCGACGCAGGCTGCGCGGACCCGGCTCCCGTCGACGCGGATCGCGTCGTTGGCCTTGTCGCCTGCGTCGGCATGGGTCTCGTGGGTGGCCTTGACGTAGGTACCGATCCCACCGTTCCACAGCAGGTCCACCGGGGCGGCCAGGACGGCTCGCATCAGCTCGGTCGGCGTCAGCGCGCTCACGCCGTCCTCGATGCCCAGCGCACGGCGCACCGGCTCGTTGAGCGGCACCGACTTGAGGCTGCGCGAGAAGATCCCGCCTCCCTCGGAGAGCACGGCGGTGTCGTAGTCGGCCCACGAGGAGCGCGGCAGCGCGAAGAGCCGCTGCCGCTCGGCGAAGGACGCCGCTGCGTCCGGGTCGGGGTCGAGGAAGATGTGGCGGTGGTCGAAGGCGGCCACCAGCCGGGTGTGCGGCGAGCACAGCATGCCGTTGCCGAAGACGTCGCCCGACATGTCCCCGACGCCGACGCAGGTGAAGTCCTCGACCTGGCAGTCGATGCCCCGCTCCCGGAAGTGGCGCTGGACCGAGACCCAGGCGCCGCGGGCGGTGATCCCCATGGCCTTGTGGTCGTAACCGACCGAGCCCCCGCTGGCGAAGGCGTCGCCGAGCCAGAACCCGCGCTCGGTGGCGATGGCGTTGGCGATGTCGGAGAAGGTGGCGGTGCCCTTGTCGGCGGCCACGACGAGGTAGGAGTCCTCGCTGTCGTGGCACACCACGGCCCTCGGGGGGACCGTCTCGCCCTCGACGCGGTTGTCGGTGAGGTCGAGCAGGCCGGAGATGAAGGTGCGGTAGGCGGCGACGCCCTCGGCCTGCCAGGCCTCGCGGTCCGCCGGGTCGGGCAGCTGCTTGGCGAAGAACCCGCCCTTCGCGCCCACCGGCACGATCACGGTGTTCTTGACCATCTGCGCCTTGACCAGGCCGAGCACCTCGGTGCGGAAGTCGTCACGGCGGTCGGACCAGCGCAGGCCGCCGCGGGCGACCGGGCCGAAGCGCAGGTGCACGCCCTCGACCCGGGGCGACCACACGAAGATCTCGAACCGGGGGCGGGGCTCGGGCAGGTCGGGCACATCGGCGGGCGAGAGCTTCAACGCGATCGAGGCCCCCGGGAGGCCGGCGTCGTCGGTCTGGAAGTAGGTCGTGCGCAACGTCGCGCGGACGTGGCTGAGGTAGGACCGCAGGATCCGGTCCTGGTCGAGGCTGGCGACGCCGTCGAGCGAGGTGGTGACCTGCTCGACCAGCCGCGTGGTGCGCCGGGTCCGCTCCTCGGCGTCGGGGCCGCCGAGGGCCGGGTCGAAGCGGGCCTCGAAGAGCTCGACGAGCAGTCGCGAGATCACGGGGTTGGAGGCCAGCGCCTCCTCGATGTAGTCGAGGGCGAAGGGCGTCTGGCCCTGACGCATGTACTTCGCGTAGGCGCGCAGCACCGTCGCCTGGCGCCAGGTGAGCCCGGCCCCGAGCACCAGGGCGTTGAACCCGTCGATCTCGTTGCGGTCGTCCCACACCGCGCGCACCGCGTCCTGGAACAGCGTGCGAGCACCCTCGGGCAGTGCCGTGCCGTAGCGCAGCCCGAACTCGTAGACGTGCGAGCGGCGATCGAGCCCGGCCAGCTCGTAGGGCCGTTCGTCGACGACCTCGACGCCCATCGAGGACAGGGTCGGCAGCACGTGCGAGAGCGAGAGGGGGGACCCGATCCGGAAGATCTTGAGCCTCGCCTCGCCGCGCCCGGCGTCGAGCTCCTCGTAGAGCGCCAGGTCGAGGCCGGCCTCGCCGGGGATGGCCTCGAGCCGGCCGAGGTCGATCGAGGCGGTGCGCGCGGAGAAGTCCTCCTTGTAGGCCTCGGGCCACGCGTCGGCGTAGCGGCGGCCCAGCCGGGAGCCGGCCTCCTCCCCGTACTCGGTCAGCACGGCCGCAGCGAAGTCGTCACGCCACGAGCGGGAGGCCTCGGCCAGCCGGCGCTCCAGCTCGCCGGTCTCGATCTCCGGGATGGTCTCGCCCGGCGCCATGTGCACCACGAAGTGCACCCGGGCGGTGGTCGACTCGTTGATCCGGACGGTGAACTCGACCGAGTCGGCGCCGAGGTGGTTCTGGAGGAGCTCCGCGAACTTCTGTCGTACGGCGGTGTTGTACCGCTCGCGCGGCAGGTAGACGATCACCGAGACGTAGCGGCCGTAGGTGTCACGGCGCACGAACATCCGCAGGGCGCGCCGCTCTCGGGCGTGCATCGCGGCCTCCACCATCGGCGCCAGCTCCTCGACGCTGGTGTGGAACAGCTCGTCGCGGGGGTAGGTCTCCAGCGTGTCCATGAGGGCCTTGCCGGCGTGGCTGCGCCCGTCGAAGCCGCTGCGGCGCAGCACCGCGTGCGCCTTCTCGCGCAGCAGGGGGATGCGCAGCAGCGACTCGGTGTAGGCCGCACTGGAGAAGAGCCCGATGAAGCGTCGCTCGCCGACCACCTCGCCGGCCTCGTCGAAGGACTTCACCCCGACGTAGTCCAGGTAGGCCGGGCGGTGGACCGTGGCCCGCGAGTTCGCCTTCGCCAGCACCAGGACGGTCCGCTCGCGCGCCTTCGCCTTGACCGCCTCCGGCAGCCGGGCGAACCCCCCGGAGACGTCCTGGTCGTCGCGGAGCAGGCCCAGACCCGTGCCGGGACGGGCCCGCAGCACGTCCTCCTCGGCGCTCTGGCCCGGCCCGCCCTCGAGCTGCGCGCGCTCGAGGTCGTACTCGCGGTAGCCGAGGAAGGTGAAGTGCTCCTCGGCCAGCCAGGTGAGCAGCTCGCGGGCCTGGCGCACCTCCTCGCCGTCGACGTCGGCGGGGGGCTCGTCGGCGAGCTCCTGGGCGATGGAGGCGATGCGGTCGTGCATCTTGTCCCAGTCCTCGACCGCCTCGCGGACGTCGCGCAGCACCCGCTGGACGTGCTCGACCACCACGGCGGGGTCGTCCCCCTCGTGCAGCCGGTCGACCTCCACGTGCATCCAGGACTCGCGGACCGCCTCGGCGCTCGCCTCGACCCCGCCGTCGGCGACCACGGTTGACCTCCTGCAGCGCACCGGTGACGTCGCGCACCACGTCGTAGGCCGGGTGGACGACGAGGTGGACCTCGCGCAGCTGGCGCGAGAGCTCCATGGTCAGCGAGTCCACCAGGAAGGGCATGTCGTCGACGACGACCTCGACGACGGTGTGGCCCGCGGCCGACCAGCCGTGCTCGCCGGGCGTCGGGGTGAGCACCCGGACCTGGGCGGTCCCCTGGGGGCGCTGCCCGGCCAGGCGGTAGTGCGAGGCGAAGGCGCCGTACACGTCGGTCTCGCCCCGGTCGAGGATGTCCTCGGCCGCGACGTGGCGGTAGTAGCTGCGCAGGAGCCCGCCGACCCCCTCGCGCGGGGGGCCCGCGCTGCCCTTGCCGTGCCGGGCCACGTCGGTGGCCCGGTCGAGGAGGTTCTGCTTGTCGAGATCGCGCGTCGCCGTTGACACCCCCCGAGGTTAGGCCCCACCGGAGGCTGGGAGCCACCTCGCGCGCCGAGCGGTCCCGTCCGGGGTGGTCACAGGTTGCTGCGCAGCTCCCACAGCAGCGGGTAGTAGCGCAGCGGCAGCCGGCTCTGCAGGTAGGCCGCACCGCTCGACCCGCCCGTGCCGGAGCGGGCGCCGATCATCCGCTCCACCATCACCACGTGTCGCGCCCGCCAGGCCGCGGCCAGCTCGTCGTGCTGGAGCAGGGCCTCGGCGACGGCCCACAGCGCCCCGTGACGAGCCCGGTCGCGGGCGATGGTGCGCAGCGAGGCGAGCACCGCGTCGTCGTCCTCGGTCGCCAGCCCCTGTGCGGCCAGGGTCGCCAGGTAGGCCTCCCAGAGGCTCGGCTCGGCGAGTCGGCGCTCGAGGCGGGACCGCTCGTCGGGGGTGATTCCTCGGAAGCGCTCGACGTAGGCCGCGTCCTTGGCGCCGGAGAGGAACTCCAGCTCACGGAACTGCACCGACTGGAACCCGCTGGCCGGCGCCAGGCGCTGCCGGAACTCCAGGAAGTCCTGAGGCGTCATCGTCTCCAGCACGTCGACCTGCGAGACGAGAACCCGCTCGATGGAGTGGACGCGGGCCAGCAGGTGCTGGGCGAACCACACACGGTCGGGGTCGGCGCCCAGCAGGGCGTCACGCACGGCGTCGACCTCGTGGAGCAGCTGCTGGAACCACAGCTCGTAGACCTGGTGGATGGTGATGAAGAGCAGCTCGTCGTGGGCCGGCGGGTCGGACTCCAGGTGCTGGGCGCCCAGGAGGGCGGGCAGGTGCAGGTAGCTGCCGTAGGTCAGCTGGGCACCCTGCTCCCCGAAGGCGACGAAGGACTCGCGTGAAGGCTCCGGCGACGGGGTCATCGGGAGAACCTAGCGCGGCGGGCGCGCCCGGCCTGGGCCATGATGTGCGCCATGACCAAGCAGATCCTCCACGACCTCACCTACGACGCCCCCCTCGAGCGCGTCGCTGCCATGCTCGGCGACCCGGCCTTCCGCACCGAGGTGTGCCAGGCCCAGCACGTGCTCTCCCAGGAGATCACCATCGAGCCGCAGGGGGCCGGACCCAAGCAGGTGACGGTCGACCAGCAGCAGGCCGCCACGCACCTCCCCGCGTTCGCCAAGCGGATCGTCGGCGACACGATCCGCATCCTCCAGGAGGAGCAGTGGACCTCCGCCGAGGAGGCCGACCTCAGCGTCGCCATCCCCGGCAAGCCCGGCGAGATGGTCGGCACCATCCGGCTCGTCGAGTCCGGCGGCACCACGACCGAGACGGTCGACCTCAGCGTGAAGGTCAGGATCCCGGTGGTCGGCGGCAAGGTCGAGGGGCTGGTGGCCGACATGCTGCTCAAGGCGCTCAAGACCGAGAACCGCGTGGGACGCGACTACCTCTCCCGCTGAGCAGGGTCGCGGGCCGGGTCCTCGACGGGCTCCTCGGCAACCTCGCGACGACGCAGGACCACGACGACGCCGAGGACCACGAACGGTCCGAAGGCCAGCAGCAGGGTCAGCGCCTGCTCGACCGGGTGCAGCGCGCCGAGGTGCGCCGGCACCACCGACGTCCCCACCACCGTCCCCACCGCTGCGAGCACCGCTCAGCCCATGTGGGGGTAGCCGTGCACGGTCGGAGGGACGAAGTTCTCCTTGATCGAGCGCGGCGAGGTCCAGCGCAGCAGGTTCTGCGGCGATCCGGCCTTGTCGTTGGTGCCGGAGGCGCGCGCGCCACCGAACGGCTGCTGGCCCACCACGGCACCGGTCGGCTTGTCGTTGACGTAGAAGTTGCCGGCGGCGAAGCGCAGCTCGTCCTGGACCCACTCGACCGCTCGGCGGTCCTGGGCGATGACGGCACCGGTCAGGGCGTACGGCGCTGAGGACTCCATGCCGCGCACGACCTGCTCGAAGTCCGCGTCCTCGTAGACGTGCACCGCCAGGATCGGTCCGAAGTACTCGGTCGTGAAGATCTCGTCGGTCGGGTCCGTGGAGGTGATGATGGTGGGGCGCACGAAGTACCCGGCGGAGTCGTCGCACTGCCCGCCCGCGACCACGGTCAGCGCGGAGGCGCTCTGCGCCCGCCGCGATCGCCTGCGCGTGCTTGGCGAAGGCACGGTCGTCGATCACCGCACCCATGAAGTGCGACAGGTCGGTGACGTCACCCATCGAGAGGGCGTCGGTGTCGGCGATCAGCTGGTCGCCCATCTGCTCCCACACCGAACGCGGCACGTAGGCCCGCGAGGCGGCCGAGCACTTCTGGCCCTGGTACTCGAAGGCACCGCGCAGCATGGCCACCCGCAGCACGGCGGGGTCGGCGGAGGGGTGGGCGACGATGAAGTCCTTGCCACCGGTCTCCCCCACGATCCGGGGGTAGGAGCGGTAGCCGGAGATGTTCTCCCCGACGGTGCGCCACAGGTGCTGGAAGGTCGGCGTCGAACCGGTGAAGTGGATGCCGGCGAGGTCAGGGTGCGCCAGAGCGACCTCGGAGACCTCGAGCCCGTCCCCGGGCAGCATGTTGATCACGCCCGGCGGCATCCCGGCCTCCTCGAGGAGCTCCATCGTCAACGACGCCGCCAGCTGCTGGGTCGGGGAGGGCTTCCAGACGACCGTGTTCCCCATCAGCGCCGGCGCCGTGGGCAGGTTGCCCGCGATGGCGGTGAAGTTGAACGGGCTGATCGCGTAGACGAAGCCCTCGAGCGGACGGTGGTCGGTGCGGTTCCACAGTCCGGGGCTGTTGGCGATCGGCTGGTCGGTGACGACCTGCTTGGCGAAGTGCACGTTGAAGCGCCAGAAGTCGATGAGCTCGCAGGCGCTGTCGATCTCGGCCTGCTGGGCGGTCTTGCTCTGGCCCAGCATGGTCGCTGCGTTGATCCGCTGGCGCCACGGTCCGGCCAGCAGGTCCGCGGCCTTCAAGATGACCGCGCAGCGTGCGTCGAGGGGCATCCGTCGCCAGTCGGGGGCCGCCTCCCCCGCGGCCGCGACGGCGGCCCTGGCGTCCTGGGCGGTGGCGTTGCGGATGGTGCCGAGCACGTGCTGGTGGTCGTGCGGCTGCACGACGGGGATCTCGGCGCCCCCGCCCGCGCGGACCTCGCCGCCGATGTGGGGCGACAGGTCGCTCTGGGTGGCCTCGAGCCGCTCGAGCTCGGCGAGCAGGGCGTCGCGCTCGCCGGTGCCCGGCGCGTAGGTCAGCGTCGGCTCGTTGACGGGGGCCGGCGGGTGCGTCGTGGCGTCCATCCACCGATCGTGTCACTGCATGCCGAGAGTTGTCGAAACGTCCCCCGCCGGCCCGAGGTGCCTCAGGAGGCTCCCTCGAGCAGGGCCGGCACCTCCTGGACGGCGAACCAGGCGAGGTCGTCGTCGGGGGCAGCCCCCGGGGCGCTGTCGGCGTGGACTGCCACGACCCGGCGCAGCCGGATCGGCTCGTCCTCACGGCCCTCACCGACCTCGGCGACGAGCACGACGCGACGTCCCCCGGGAGTGCCCCGGGCGTCGTGGAGGGCGGCCGAGGTCTCTCCTGCCGCGATCAGCGCGGCGTACTCCGACTCCTCGTCCTCCGCGGCTGCCAGCACCCGGTCCTGCCCGGCCGGGACCTCGCCGGAGCGGTGGTGGTCCGCCAGCTCCTCCAGCGTCAGGGGGACGTAGACGCGCACGTCAGGTCGCCGAGCCCGGACCGCTCGGGCTGGAGCGGCGACCCCGGCCCACCCGCGGGCGCGCACCGGTCGAGGCGTCGACCAGCTCGACCAACGCGTCGGCGATGCAGCTGCCGAGCACGTCCGCGTCGGGCAGGGAGTCCCGGTCGGCGGTGATCCCGTAGCAGACCTGGCCGTCGTAGGAGGTGACGCCGATGGCCAGGCGGTGCAGCGGCAGCAGCGGCGGCACCGGGTAGGAGGCGACCATCCTGGCCCCGGCGGCGTAGAGCGGCGCCTGCGGCCCGGGGACGTTGGTCACGCTGAGCGCGAACCCGCTGCGCGCCCGCTCGGCCGCCACCCGCGACCCGATGGCGTGGAACGTGGCGGGGGCGAAGCCGGCCATGCCGGCCAGACGGTCGGCGGCCACGCTCTTGCCGGTGGCGGCGTGCGCCTGGAAGGCGTAGGAGACCTGGTGCAGACGGACCAGCGCGCTGGGCTCGCCCACCGGCAGGTCCACCTCGTGGACGGTGACCTGACTGCCCAGGGACGTCGCCTCCAGCTCGTCGTCGATCACCGCGACCGGGACCACCGCGCGTACCTGCCGCAGGCCGCCGAGGGACTCCGCGCGGGTCATCAGCCAGGCGCGCAGACCACCGGCCACCGTGGCCAGGACGACGTCGTTGACGGTGCCGCCGTGCGCGTCGCGCACGGCGCGGTAGTCGGCCAGACGGGTGTCGACGGTGACCACCCGCCGCTGCTGGGACAGCGGACCCTGGAGCGCGGTGGCGTGCTCGGGCCCGCGCCCGGTCAGGGCACCGACGACGCCTCGGGTCCGCCGACCGGCCACCTCCGCGGCCAGCAGGGCCCGGCCGGAGGCGCTCCGAGCAGTGTCCAGGAGGGTCTCGGGACGGGTGAGGTTCTCGCGGACCGCGGCGGTGAGCAGCCCGGCCGCGGAGGGCCGCCGGCGTGCGTGCCACTCGTCGCTCTCGAAGGTCACCGGGTTGCGCCGGCCGTCGAGGAGCACCTGCCCGAGGTCGACGGTCTCGACACCGTCGACGAGCGCCTGGTGGCTCTTGGTCAGCACCGCGACCTGGCCGCCCTCGAGGCCCTCCACGAAGTAGATCTCCCAGAGCGGTCTGCTGCGGTCCAGCGGGCGCGACGCGATCCGCGCCACGAGCTCGCGCAGCTGCTGGCGCGTGCCGGGGCGCGGCAGCGCGGAGCGACGGACGTGGAACTGCAGGTCGAAGGCGGGGTCGTCGAGCCAGACCGGGTTGGCCAGGCCGCCCGGTACCCCCTGCACCCGCTGCCGGAACCGCGGCACGAAGGCGATCCGGTCGCGCACCAGAGCCAGGAACCTGTCGTAGTCGAAGCCGGACGAACCCGGCTCGAAGATGTCGACGGTGACGTTGTGGCGGGGAGCGTCGAGGCTCTCCTCGACCAGGAGCGCCAGGTCCCGTGGCCGCAGCCGCTGCACCATCGCTCGTCCTCCCGCCTTCGACCGTCCACCTGCCCAGGTGCCTGCGACCGGCACCGAAGCGCTCCGGCTTGGTCGTCATGGGATTCTGGCAGAGGCCCCCGGTCCGGCCCCACCCGCCTGCACCGGCCGACCCCCGGCGCACCGCGATCTCCCGCGGGAGGACCACCCTGGCGCGCGTCCGTCCTGCTGGGGTCTCCTGGGCCTGCTGGCCCTGCTGGGGTCGGCCACCGCCTGCGGTCCAGGACCAGCGGCGGGGTCCGGCCTCCCGAGGACGGCACCGGGACCGGGCCGATGGTCGAGGTCGACGGGCTCGCCTTCACCCCCGGGACCACCACCTGACCCTCCGGCTCGACCACCCTGGGCTCGTCGACGTCGAGGAGCACGACCCCCGACGGGTCGTCGCTCACCTCGAGGTGCGCCGAGCGCGTCCAGCGACGGGTCGCGCCCACGGGTCGCCCGGCGGCACCACGGCGTCGGCCACGCCGGCCACCGCTCGCGCGAGGGCGCCGTCGCCCACCTCGACGAGGGTCCGCCCGGTCACCAGGGCCCGGTCGGTGGCGGGCTGGTCGTCGGGCAGGAAGTGCAGCGAGGCGATCCGGTCGAAGCCGTGCACCATCTCGGCGACCTCGCGCTCCGACCAGCCCAGGCTCGGGCGCATCCGGTTGACGACGACCCGGACCACCCGCGGTCCGAGCACCTCCCGCAGGTCGACCAGCCCGCGCGCCAGCCGGGCCAGCCCGACCGGGTCGGCCGACCCGACGACCACCACCTCGTCCGCGACGTCGAGCGACTCGAGGGTCGAGGTGTTGCGCCCGGGACGCAGCCCGTAGTCGGGGACCGGCTCCTGCTCCAGGCCGGCACCCGTGTCGACGACGACGTGGCCGTGCTCACGGGCCGCGGCCAGCAGCGTCCCCACGGCTCCGGGCCGTAGCTCGCTCCACCGGTCGGGACGCGGCAGGCCGGTGACCACGGAGAGCCACTGACCCAGGCCTCGCTGCACGCTCGCGAGCTCGTCCTCCAGCCGGCCCGC
Source organism: uncultured Actinomycetota bacterium (assembly GCA_963822495.1). Classification (GTDB taxonomy): domain Bacteria; phylum Actinomycetota; class Actinomycetes; order Propionibacteriales; family Nocardioidaceae; genus Nocardioides. The sequence continues at coordinate 768,545 of CAWGHQ010000006.1, forward strand.
CGCCGCCAGACGCACGGCGGCGAGCAGACCGGAGACCTCGTCCAGGATGCCGAGCTGCTGGGCCACGCTGGCGGCGTGCGGGTCGGCGTCGACCAGGATCGTGCGGTGTCGGCGACGGGCGATCTCGGCGGCCAGGCCGACGGCGACCGTGCTGCGACCCGGTGCGCCGGGAGGGCCCCAGACCACCAGCACCCGACCGCCGACGGCGGGCGCCGCTACCGGGCCCGCAGGCACGGTCCCCCTCGACGGGGTCGGTCGGCCCGTCGGTCGTCTCCGCGGCGGCACCCGCGGCTCTTCCCACGGCTGCCCCCACCGCCGCAGCCAGCCCGGCGAGGTCGCGGTCGGTGACCAGGTCGCGCAGGCCCAGCCGCCCCGCGCGCAGCCGGGCGGCGTCGTCGACGGGGCCGGCCAGCACCGCGACCGGGCGGACGCCGTGCCGACCCAGGTGGTCGACGGCTGCGGGGTCCAGGCCCGGCGAGTCGAGACCCAGGACCGCGGCCTGGGCCTGTCCGGCCGCGGCGGTGGCGAGGAGGTCGTCGACGTCGACGCAGCGCTTGAGCACCACGGTGGCCGGGTCCTCGCCCAACCGGCGCAGCGCCTCGGACTCCCAGGCTGCGCCGGAGGCGACGACCAGGACGACGATCACGGTCTCACCGTTGGAGGGCCACGCCGAGCACCGGCTCGGTGGCTCCGGCGACGAGGGAGAAGTACCGCGGGGCGTCCGGGGCTGGCACGGCCAGCTCGAGCTTGCGGCGACCGCCGGAGCCGAAGCCCTGCTCGAGGGTCGAGGAGAGCACCGTGGCGTCGTCGAGGACGAGCCGGTCGCGGCGCTGCCGGGCGGACCCGACCTCCGGCGACCCCGGCGAGGAACCGCCGCCGAGCAGGTACACGTCGATCACCGAGCCGGCCCCGACGCCGGCGGGGACCCCGACGTCGTCGACGCCGAGGGCGATGCGGACGGTGCCGTCACGGTCGGGGTCACCGAGCGCGGAGCGCGGGAGCAGCTCTCCGGCTCCGAGGCCACGGGTCAGCGTCGCCCCGGACGGCAGCTCGGTCTCGACGGGCAGGTAGCGGCCGAGGTCGGCCTCGTCGGCGAAGCGCACCCGGGTCGCCGTCAGGTCCTCGGCGCCGACCTGCACACCCGGACCGAGGTCGTCGGTCACCGCCCAGACCTGGACCGTGTCGTCGAGACCAGCGACGACGCGGACGCCGAGCACGACAGAGGCCGCGACCACCAGCACGCCGGTCCACAGGCGCGGGTCGCGCCAGCCGGGCCGCCCCGAACGCTGCGCCGGGGTCGGCGAGGAGGTCGAGGCCAGCTGCGGACGGTGTGCGGGGCCGGGGTCTGGAGCCACCTCGACATCATGCCCACCCGAGCGCATCCCGTCAGTAGTTCTCCACAGGGCGTGCGGGGCGGGCAGCATCGGGCCGCGTGGCGAGGTGGGAGCATGGGGCCATGGCCGCCACGCCCCGCTTCCTCACCCTGGCCGACGTCGCAGAGGTGCTCAACACCTCCAGCGCCCAGGTCTACGCCCTCGTCCGGCGTGGCGACCTGCCCGCGATCAAGATCGGTGGTCGCGGCCAGTGGCGCGTCGAGGCCGACCGGCTCGAGGAGTACATCGCGGCGATGTACAAGCAGGCCGAGGACTTCGTGGCCACGCATCCCTTCCTCGACGCCGAGCAGGGCGAGCGCTGATCCTCAGCCCGTCTCGGAGCCGAGCGACACGACCACCACCTGCTGGTCCCCGCCGTCGCGGCGCACCGTGAGCTCGACGTCCTCGCCGGGCTGGTGGGAGCGGATCGAGACGATCAGCGTGATGCCGTCGGTGACGCGCTCGCCGTCGATGGCCACCACCAGGTCACCGGCCTCGAGGCCGGCCTCCTGGGCGGGGCTGCCATCGACGATCTTGCTCACCTCGGCCCCGTCGCCCTCGACGCCGCCGGTCTGCACCTCCGCGCCGATCACCGGGTAGCGCGACTCGCCGGTGCGCAGGATCTGGTCGGCGGTGACCTTGACCTGCTCGATCGGGATCGCGAACCCGACCCCGATGTTGCCGGCCTCGCCGCTGAAGGTGCTGCCGCCGCTGGTCGCGATGGCCGAGTTCACTCCGACCACCTGACCGCGCAGGTTGACCAGCGGGCCGCCCGAGTTGCCGGGGTTGATCGCGGCGTCGGTCTGGACGGCGTTGATGTAGGAGGAGTCGTCGGCGGTCTCACCGGTGGTGACCGGCCGCTGCAGGGCGCTGACGATGCCCGAGGTCACCGTCGAGCTCAGCCCGAGCGGGGAGCCGATCGCCACGACGCCGTCGCCGACGTGCAGCGCCGTGGACTGGCCCAGCGCGGCCGGACGCCTCCCGCGCACCCCCGGGACGTAGAGCACCGCGAGGTCGTAGACCGAGCTGCGGCCGACGATCTCGGCCTCGAAGCGGTTCCCCTTGTCGTCGACGATCTCGATCGGTCCCTCGTTCTCCGCGGCGTCGGCGACGACGTGGTTGTTGGTCACGACATGGCCCTGACGGTCCAGCAGGAACCCCGAGCCCGTGGCGCCGTTGGCCTGGCCCTCGAACTCTGCGGAGATCTGGACCGTGCTCGGCAGCAGCTCCTGGGCGACGGCGGCGACCGAGCCCTCGTCGGCCGGGATCGGAGCCTGCGTCTCGGTGTCGACATCGGCGAGCCCGCCGGGCACGCTGCCGGTGGAGCCGGTGTCACGCAGCTCGAGGTAACCGATGGCGCCGACGACACCGCCCAGCAGGCCGATCACCAGGGCGAGCGCGGCCACGGTCGGCCACACCCACCCGCTCATCCGAGCGCGCGCAGGACGGGCCGGAGGGGCCACAGGGGCATACGACGTCGGGCCGGCGTACTGCTGCGCGTACTCCTGCGCGTACTGCTGCGGGCCCGCCGGCGGGGTCGCGTAGGGCCCCGGGCCGGCGTAGGGCGGGGGCCCTGGCGAGGCGGCACCGGCGGGCGGCACCCACCCGGCCTCGTCGGACGGCTCGGGGCGCGGACCGAGGCCCAGGGGCTGGGTCGGCTCGCCGCGCGGAGCGTCCGGGTCTTCGGGCTGGTCGGTCACCGGCCCATCATCCCCTGTCCGCCCAACCAGCGTGCAGCAACGGCCGGGGACGGAGTCGCCGGCAGACCCTCCGTGGGTCAGCGACGCGGCGAGGGGCCCGGGGCGGAGGCCGGGGTGAAGCCTCCGACCGGAGCCGGCGCGGACGGCCCGAGCTGGGTGACCGGCGTGCGCCGCTGGATCGACGGCGCGTCCGCCGGGGAGACCCCCAGGACGAGGACGCCGAGCACCGCTGCCCCCACCGCGCCGCCGCCGACGGTGACGATGCCGGCAGCGCGCCGTGGCGACGTCGCCGCGGCGGACACCTCCACGAAGGGTGCCCCGCAGGGCAACGAGGCCTTGAGGTGGCCCTTCAACCCCGCGGGAGCCGTCCCGGTGCTCAGGTGCGAGAGACGCCGCTTGAGGGCTCCCTCCCGTTCGACGAGGTCCCGGCAGGGCTCGCACGTGCGCACGTGCGACCACGCCCGCTCGCTCTCCGCCGCGCCGAGGCGACCGTCGAGCAGCAGGCTGACCCGGCTGCCGAGGTGGCCGATCACGTCGCCGGCCTCGGCACGACGGCCAGCGGTCCGGTGGCCGGCCCGGAGTAGCGCCGTCGGCCACCGTCGGGCGCCCGGTGGGCCAGGGCGGCGCGCAGCTGGGCGCGCCCACGGTGGATGCGGGAGCGCACCGTGCCGAGCTTGGCGTCGAGGATCGCGGCGATCTCCTCGTAGGTGAGGCCCTCGACGTCGCAGAGCACGACGGCGGCGCGCAGGTCGGGGGCCAGCGTGGCCAGCGCCCGCTCGACGTCGTCGTCGAAGGTCCGGTCGGCGTAGGCGGCCCCCGGCTCGGGGAGCGGGCTGGACAGCGCGTCGGCGCGGGCGTCGGTCAGGGCGTCGAAGCGGATCCGCTGCTTGCGCCGGGCCTGGTCGAGGAAGAGGTTGGTGGTGATCCGGTGCAACCAGCCCTCGAAGGTGCCCGGCGTGTAGGAGTCCAGCGAGCGGAAGACCCGGACGAAGACCTCCTGGGTGAGGTCCTCGGCGTCGGGACGGTTGCCGGTCAGGCGGTGGGCCAGCCGGTAGACCCGGTCCGAGTAGCGCTCGACGACCTCGTCCCAGGTGGGCGCGGCGGGCGTCTCGCCGTGCTCGTCGTAGGTCGTGTCCATCAGGGCTCCTGGGGCCGGGCTCGATCGCTGGGAAGGCTCGTCGTGCTCACGGTAGGAGGTCGGGCTGAGATGGTCCTGAGAGCCTCGTGGCTGTCCCGGACGGAGTCCGACGAGGGCCCCCGCCCGCGCGTCGGTCCGGACGGACCGGGGGCGGACGCGCGTGGGGCGGGTGGGGCAGGCACGCGCACGCACTCCTGCCGCTACGGTGGGCGTGCTCGTCCGCGCGCCGCGCGGGAACGTCACCAGGAGGACGCCATCAGCACCCCGATCTCGCCCGCCAGCTGGTCCTACGCCGAGGCCTACGTGACCGAGGACGACGCCCTCGCCGCGGCCCGGGTCCGTGCCGCCGAGGTCGGTGCCCGCGCGATCAGCCCCGGTGGCGGAGCGGCCCTGCGCTTCGTGGCCTCCGCGATCGAGGCCCGGGCGGTCGTGGAGATCGGCACGGGCGCCGGCGTCTCGGGGCTGTGGCTGCTGCGGGGGATGCGTGCCGACGGCGTGCTGACCACCGTCGACGTCGAGGCCGAGCACCAGCGTCTCGCGCGGATCGCCTTCAGCGAGGCCGGTCACGTCGCACCGCGGGTGCGCACGATCGCGGGCGCGGCCCTCGAGGTGCTGCCGCGCCTCACCGACGGCCACTACGACCTGGTCTTCTGCTCCGCCGACCCGCGCGAGAGCTCGGCCTACCTCGCCGAGGCCCTGCGGCTGCTGCGCCCCGGCGGCGTCGTGGCCTTCGACAGTGCGCTGTGGCACGGCCAGGTCCCCGACGGCTCGCAGCGCGACGCCGAGACGACCGCCGTGCGCGACCTCCTCACGACGGTTTCCGACCACGAGAGCCTGCGTCCGGTGCTGCTGCCGGTCGGCGACGGGCTGTTGCTGGCCACCAAGATCTGGCCCGGCGAGGGCTGAGCGCCTCTCGCAGAGCCGCACCCCGCTGACCCCACACCCCGTCGCCGTCAGCGGGACGTGGCGCCGACTCCCCGCAACGGCTCCGTGCCGCACAGCCAGGTCAGCAGCACCCGTGCACCGAAGCCCGAGGGCCCGGCGGTCCACTCGTGGGCGTCCTCCGGCACGTCGCCGACGGGGGCGATGTCGAGGTGGGCCCACGGCACGTCGCCGGTGAAGTGCTGCAGGAAGAGGGCGGCCATGATCGCGCCCGGGCCGGAGGGCGCGTTGTCGGCGTCCGCGACCTCGGAGGCCAGCTTCGCCTGGTAGGCGGCGTGCAGGGGCAGCCGCCACAGGCGCTCCCCGGAGCACTCGCCGGCCTCGAGGAGGGCTTCGGCGAGGGCGTCGTCGTCGGCGAAGACGGCCGCGACCTGCTGACCGAGGGCGACCTTGGCGGCACCGGTCAACGTGGCGACGTCGACGACGGCGTCGGGGCGGATCTCGCCCACCGCGTAGGCCAGTGCGTCAGCCATCACCAGGCGCCCCTCGGCGTCGGTGTTGGTGATCTCGGTGGTGCGACCGCCGTAGTGGCGCACGACGTCGCCCGGGCGCAGCGCGTCGCCCGAGACGGCGTTCTCGGCGCAGGCGAGCAGCCCGACCACGCGCACCGGGCAGCCGAGGTCGCGCAACGCGGCCAGGGTGGAGAGGACGACCGCGGCACCGGTCATGTCGCGCTTCATCGTGGACATGCTCTCGGCCGGCTTGATGGACAAGCCGCCGGAGTCGAAGGTGATCCCCTTGCCGACCAGGACCACGGTCGGGGTGCGGCGCGTGGCCTTCGGCGGGGCGTAGTCGAGCCGGACCAGCCGCGGCGGGGTAGCGGAGGCGCGGCCCACGTCGAGCAGCCCGCCGAAGCCCTCGCGGGCCAGGGCGTCCTCGTCCCAGACCCTGCAGGTCAACCCGCTGTCCCGGGCCACCTGCTCGGCCTGCTCGGCCAACCACTGCGGGCTCTTCAGGTTGGCCGGCACGGTGGCCAGCGTCCGGGTGCGCCAGCCTGCGCGGCCGAGGGCCTCGGCTCGGGTGAGCGCCGAGCGGTTGCGCTCGGCGTCCGGCAATCCGGCCAGCACGATCTTCTGGACGGGTGGGTCGGCGGGCCCCGTGGAGCGCCAGTGGAAGACGAAGGAGCCGAGCGTTGCGCCGACGACGAAGGCCTCCAGCCCGGCCTCGTCGGTCGCGGCGGCCACCGAGGTGGCGACGGTCCCGCGGCCGCGGACGGCCCGGGCCAGGGCAGCGCCGGCGCGGCGCAGGTCGTCGGGGCCCTGGGAGCCGATGCCGACGAGCAGCACCAGGCGCAGGTCCTGGTTCTCCGGCCCGCCGTCGGGCACCGCCAGGGAGGTGATCTCGCCGGTGGCGCCGGTCGACCGAGAGGCCTCGAGGACGTCGAGGAGGTCGACGCCGAGAGCGCCGGACAGGGCTTCCGCGCCGGGTCCGAGGATCGGGCCGTCACCGTCCCGGTCACCCGCAGGTGCCAGGACCGGGACGGCGACGACCTCGACACCCTGCAGGTGGTGTGCCACCCGCTCGCTGAGTGCGAACAGGGGCGGCGAGCACTGCACCGGGAGCCCAGGTCCGGGAGAGGTCACCCGACGACGTTCTTCAACGCATCACCGAGGTTGCCGGCCTCCTCGGCATTGAGCTCGACCACGAGGCGACCGCCACCCTCGAGGGGGACTCGCATGACGATGCCGCGCCCCTCCTTGGTGACCTCGAGCGGACCGTCGCCCGTCCGCGGCTTCATTGCCGCCATGCGGCACCTCTTCCTCTTCGATTCGTGGCGCCTGGGGCGTCCGTCAGCAAGCTGCCACTGGTCCGGACCCCGCAGACCTCGCACCGTCCGCCGGTACGTGATCTCCATTATCCCCTATCGGGGCCGTGACCCGCAGCACAGCCCCGACCCAGCCTCGGTGGGCCGGGGGTCGCTCGCCACCTCGGCGCGTCACGACCGCCACCTCGGCGCGTCACGACCGCCACCTCGGCGGGGCCTCCTGACAGACTGAGGCCATGACCGAGGCCCCCGTCCTGCTCGACGTCGCCGACGGCGTCGCCACCGTCACCCTGAACCGGCCCGAGGCGATGAACAGCCTCGACGTCGCCACCAAGGTGCTGCTCCTGGAGACGCTGCGCCAGGTGGCCGACCTGAGCTCGGTGCGCTGCGTGGTGCTGACCGGCACCGGCCGGGCCTTCTGCACCGGTCAGGACCTCAAGGAGCACATCGGCCTGCTGCGCAGCGGCAGCAGCCGCGAGCGGCTCTCCACCGTCGAGGAGCACTACAACCCGATCGTCTCGGCGATCCTGGCGATGCCCAAGCCGGTCGTAGCCGCGCTCAACGGCGTTGCCGCCGGCGCCGGGGCGAGCCTCGCACTGGCCTGCGACCTGCGCGTGCTCTCCGACGCGGCCGGGTTCAACTTAGCCTTCGCCAACGTCGCCCTCTCCTGCGACACCGGGATGAGCTGGACGCTGCAGCGTCTGGTGGGCCGCGCCCGCGCGCTCGAGCTGCTGTACTTCCCCCGCACGCTGGGTGCCGAGGAGGCCGACCGGTTGGGGCTGGCCACCCGGGTGGTCCCAGCGGAGGAGCTCGTGGAGGAGACCCGCGCCCTCGCCGCCCGCCTGGCCGCCGGTCCGACCCTCGCCCTGGCCGCGATCCGCGACGCGGTGACCTACGCCGGGGACCACACCCTCGCGGAGTCGCTGCAGCACGAGGCCGGTCTGATGAGGGCCACCGGCGCCACCGAGGACCACGAGGCGGCCGTCGCGGCGTTCAACGACAAGCAGAAGCCGGTCTTCCGCGGACGCTAGGAGCGGCCGGGCCCGGGGTCGCGAGGTCCCTCCGCGCCGTCGTCGGCCCGCGAGTCCGCGTCCCGCTCCTCGGCGAGCCGGTCGAGCAGTGCGTCGACCTCGGACATCCGGTAGCCGCGCAGCGCCAGAGGGAACCGCACCCGCCGCAGGTCCTCGCCCGTCAACGCTCGGTCGCGGGGCAGCCCGGGGTCGGGACGGTCGTCGTGGACGGGCGCCAGCGGGCCACCATGGCCGGCCGCGACCAGGCCGATCGCGCCCATCGCGAGCACCCCGAGGATCGCCAGGACCCAGGTCACGTGCGCTCCCCGACCATGAGCGCGACGGCCTCGTCGACGTCGTCGGTGACCATGATCCGGTCGAGGTCGGCCTGCGACATCTTGCCCTCGCCGGCGACGGTCTCGCGCAACCACGCCAGGAGGCCGGACCAGTAGGTGCTGCCGAGCAGGACCACGGGGAACGCCGTGACCTTGCGGGTCTGCACCAGCGTCAGGGCCTCGAAGAGCTCGTCGAGGGTGCCGAGCCCACCGGGCAGCACGATGAAGCCCTGCGAGTACTTCATGAACATGGTCTTGCGGGCGAAGAAGTAGCGGAAGTTGATGCCGACGTCGACCCAGTCGTTGAGGCCGGACTCGAAGGGCAGCTCGATGCCGAGACCCACGGAGACGCCGCCGGCCTCACTGGCTCCCTTGTTGGCGGCCTCCATCGCCCCCGGGCCGCCCCCGGTGATCACCGCGAAGCCGGCCGCGACCAGGGCCTTGGCCACGTCCTCGCCCTGGGTGTAGGCCGGATCGGCGGCCGAGGTGCGAGCGGAGCCGAAGACCGCGACCGCCGGCCCCAGCTCGGCCAGCGCGCCGAAGCCCTCGACGAACTCGGCCTGGATCCGCAGGACCCGCCACGGGTCGGTGTGCACCCAGTCGGTCGCGCCGCGGGAGTCCAGCAGCCGCTGGTCGGTGGTGCTGCCGTCGACCTGGTCGCGACGCTGGATGACGGGTCCCTTCTGCTTGTGCCTCACGCCTGGTCCTCTCCCTCGCGGTCCGGGCTCAGCCAGGCCCGCAACCGGTCCTCGCAGGTCCGGATCTGGGCCACGGGCACGTGCTCCTCCTGCTTGTGCGCGAGGAGCGGGTCGCCCGGCCCGTAGTTGACCGCCGGGATGCCCAGGGCGCTGAACCGCGCGACGTCGGTCCACCCGAACTTGGGGTTCACCTCGGCGCCGACCGCGGCCACGAAGGCACGGGCCGCGGGCCGGTCGAGCCCGGGCAGCGCGGCCGGGCCGAGGTCGGTCAGGGTCACCTCGAAGCCGGCGAAGACGTCGCGGACGAAGGCCTCGGCCTCCTCCGAGCTGCGGTCGGGCGCGAAGCGGTGGTTGACCTCGACCACGCACTCGTCGGGCAGCACGTTGCCGGCGACCCCGCCACGGATCGCGACCGCGTTGAGGCCCTCGTGGTACTCCAGCCCGTCGATCACCGGTCTGCGGGCCTCGTAGGCGTTGAGCCGCTCGAGGATCGGAGCCGCCCGGTGGATCGCGTTGACGCCCTTCCAGCTGCGCGCGGAGTGGGCCCGCTCGCCGGTGCTCCGGACGTCCACGCGCAGCGTGCCCTGGCAGCCGGCCTCGACGACCGCGTTCGAGGGTTCCATGAGGATCGCGAAGTCCGCCTCGAGCAGGCTCGGCTCCACCTGCGTGAGGAGCCGGAGCCCGTTGAAGACCTCGTCGACCTCCTCGGCCTCGTAGAGCACGTACGTCACGTCGCGGACCGGCTCGGGCACCGTGGCCGCCAGCCGCAGGATGACGGCGTCGCCGCCCTTCATGTCGCAGGTGCCCAGGCCGTGCAACAGACCGGTGTCCTCGTCGAGACGGCTGGGCAGGTTGTCGTTGAGCGGCACGGTGTCGAGGTGGCCGGCCAGCACGACCCGCTCGGCGCGACCGAGCTCGGTCCGCGCCACCACGGTGTGCCCGTGGCGGGTCACGCTGAGGTGGGGCATCGCCCGCAGCGCCGTCTCCACGACGTCGGCGATGGCCTGCTCCCCCCGGCTGACCGACTCGAGGTCGACGAGGTGGCGGGTGAGGGTGACGACGTCGGTCGTCAGATCGAGGGGCACGCCCCCATCCTGCCCGCCCACCCCCGCGCGTCGCGGAGGGGTGGCCGCATCACGGGCCCTGGCCCCGCTAGCGTGAAATTCATCCCCCCGCCGGCCCGACCGGCAACCGACGAAAGCTGGTGCACCCATGACCTCGACACCCTCCGAGAGCCCCGGCTCCGACCCCGCCCACACCGAGCGCGCCGGTCACGACCCGACAGTGGCTGGCACGGCACCGGACGGCGTGCCCTCCGCCGAGACCGTCACCCCCGACCGGCGCGAGGTCGTCGCCCGCGAGCGGGAGCAGTTCGGCGGCATCAAGCCGTTCGTGGCGTTCTTCGGCTGGTTGACCGCCACCGGCATGGCCGTGCTGCTCACCGCGGTCGTGGCCGCCATCGGCGCCGGCGTCGGGCTGGGCACGAACACCTCGAGCGCCGCGGAGGCCGCGGACACCAGCGGTTTCACGGCCGACGAGATCGGTTGGGCCGGCGTCGCCCTGATCCTGGTCGTCGTCTTCGTGTCGTACTACGCCGGCGGTTACGTCGCCGGCCGGATGGCTCGGTTCGACGGGCTGCGCCAAGGCGTCGCGGTGTGGGTCTGGGCGATCCTGATCGCGATCCTGGTGGGCGTTCTCGGCGCGCTGGCCGGCTCGCAGTACAACGTGCTCGACAACGTCAACGGCTTCCCCCGGGTCCCGAGCAGCATCGGCGACCTGAGCGTGCAAGGGGTCGTGGCGATCCTCGGGGTGCTCGTGATCAGTCTCGTCGGCGCCATGCTCGGCGGCCTCGCCGGCATGCACTTCCACCGCAAGGTCGACAAGGCCGGACTCGGTCGCTGAAGCGGCCCCGCCGCGAGGTCGAGGGGCGAACGCACCGAGAGTCTGGTACGAAGGCTGACTGCCCCTGAGACTGGGGATGACTCAAGTGATGCCTGTGTCGGCTCTTCCGTGCCACGGCGCGTCCGGGGTGTGGCCGCTGGGTTGCTCGGAAAATGGTGATCGGCCCGCGGACGCCTCACCCGGTCTCGAGACCGCCGTGGCGCCTGCAGCGCCTTGAGGCTCTGCACCCATCCGAGCGCTTCTGCGGTGATGCAGCGGTGCAGAAGCGGCCGTTTCACCGGTGAACCGGTGAAACGGTGGATGGCGGGCGCGGGGCGCCCTCCTCCTCAACCCTCGGTGCGGGAGACAGCCACCGTCGCCGGCTCGCCGTCGCCCACCGTCACCACGGCCCCCTGGTCGGCTGCGCCGACGAGGTAGGCGGTGGCCAGGGTCTCGGAGGTGATGAGGGCCTCGTAGGCGCCGGCAGCGGCCTGCACGACCTCTGACCCGCCGATCCTCAGGGCGATCCGGTCGGACACCTCGAGGCCGGCGTCCCGACGGGCCTGCTGGACCGCGCGCACGAGGTCTCGCGCCAGGCCCTCGGCGGCCAGCTCGGGGGTCACCGCGGTGTCGAGCACCACGAACCCGCCACCGGGCAGCACCGCGAGGACGGTGTCGTCCTCGGCAGCCCCGGCGACGGTCTCGACGCTGTACTCCCCCTCGACCAGGGCCAGTCCGCCCGCGGTGACGGTGCCGTCCTCGGCCATCGTCCAGTCGCCGGCCTTCGAGGCCCTGATCACCGTCTGGACCTCGCGACCGAGGCGCGGCCCCGCCGCCCGGGCGTTGACCGTGAGCCGCTGCGCCACGCCATAGGCCGCTGCCTCGGCCTCGTCGGCGGCCAGCACCCGGACGGTCTTCACGTTGACCTCGTCTGCGGTGATGCCGGCGAACTCGGACAGGGCCGCGGCGTCGGCGACGACCACCGTCAGGGTGGCCAGCGGCAGCCGGTTGCGCAGACCTGCGGCCTTGCGCAGCGAGGAGGCCACCGAGCAGACCTCGCGAACCTGGTCCATGGTGGCGACCAACGCGTCGTCGGCCGGGAGCTCGTCGAGGTCGGGCCAGTCCTGGAGGTGGACCGAGCGGCCACCGGTCAGCCCGCGCCAGACCTCCTCGGTGACCAGTGGCAGGAGCGGCGCGGTGACCCGGCACACCGTCTCCAGGACCGTCCACAACGTGTCGAACGCCCCGGTGTCCGGACCAGCCGGTTCTCCCTCCTGGGCCGCGGCAGTGCCCCAGAACCGCTCGCGGCTGCGGCGGATGTACCAGTTGGTGAGCACGTCGACGAAGGTCCGCGTCGCCTCGCACGCCTCGGCGACGGAGTACTCGTCGAGGGTCGCGGTCATCTGCCCCACGTACTGGCGGGTCTTGGCCAGGAGGTAGCGGTCGAGGGGGTCGCTCGCGTCGGTGCGGCGGGTCGCCTCGTAGCCGGCAGCGTTGGCGTAGAGACCCAGGAAGGACCAGCTGTTCCACAGCGGGATCAGCACCTGGCGCACAGCGTCACGGATTCCTTGCTCGGTGACCACCAGGTTGCCACCGCGCAGGATCGGGCTGGCCATGAGGAACCACCGCATGGCGTCGGCGCCGTCGCGGTCGAAGACCTCCCGCACGTCGGGGTAGTTGCGCAGCGACTTGCTCATCTTGCTGCCGTCCGAGCCGAGCACCGTGCCGTGGCTGATGCAGTTCTTGAACGCGGGCCGGTCGAAGACCCCGCTGGCCAGGACGTGCATCGTGTAGAACCAACCCCGGGTCTGGGGCATGTACTCCACGATGAAGTCGCCAGGGAAGTGGTGCTCGAACCAGTCCTGCTGCTCGAAGGGGTAGTGGACCTGGGCGAAGCTCATCGAGCCGGAGTCGAACCACACGTCGAGCACGTCGGGCACCCGGCGCATCGTGGACCTCCCGGTCGGGTCGTCCGGGTTGGGCCGGGTCAGGTCGTCGACGAAGGGTCGGTGCAGGTCGCGGTCCCCGTCCTTGTTGCGCGGCACCCGGCCGAAGTCGCGCTCGAGCTGCTCGAACGAGCCGTAGACGTCGACCCGTGGGTAGGCCGGGTCGTCGCTCTTCCACACCGGCACCGGGCTGCCCCAGAAGCGGTTGCGGGTGATCGACCAGTCCCGGGCGTTCTCCAGCCACCGGCCGAACTGGCCGTCCTTGACGTGCTCGGGGACCCAGTTGATCTGCTGGTTGAGGTCGACCATCCGGTCCTTGATCGCCGTCACCTCGACGAACCACGACGAGACGCCCTTGTAGATCAGGGGCTCTCGGCAACGCCAGCAGTGGGGGTAGGAGTGGTCGTAGGTCTCACGGCGCAGCAGCACCGTGCCGTCGGTGACCGCGCCGCGGTCGCGCTCGCCGCGCGTGGCACTCCTGAGGTGGTCGATGATGTGGAGGTTCGCGTCGAAGACCACCATCCCGGCGTACTCCCCCACCGGCGGGGTGAACCGTCCGTCCTTGCCGACCGGCATCACCGCCTCGATGCCCTCCCGGTCGGTGACGACCTTGTCGTCCTCTCCGAACGCGCCCGCGGTGTGCACCAGGCCGGCGCCGTCGGTGGTGGTGACGAACTCGGCCGGCACCAGCCGGAAGGCACGCTCGTGCCCGAGGTAGTAGTCGAACGGCGGCGTGTAGGTGCTTCCGAGCAGCTCGGCGCCCGTGTGACGAGCCAGCACCTCGGGCTGGTCGCCGAGCTCGCGCGCGTAGGCCGGCAGCCGCGCCTCGGCGATCAGGTACCGCTCGGTGACGCCTTCGCGGCCAGGCACCGGCGCCGAGACCACGACGTAGTCGATCGCCTCTCCCACCATGATCGCGAGGTTGGCCGGCAGGGTCCACGGCGTGGTCGTCCACACCAGGGCCAGCGCGCCCTCCGCCACACCGCTGGTCAGGCGCAGCCCGACCGTGACCGCCGGGTCCTGACGGGTCCGGTAGGTGTCCTCGTCCATCCGCAGCTCGTGGTTGGACAGCGGGGTCTCGTCGTTCCAGCAGTAGGGCAGGACGCGGAACCCCTCGTAGACCAGGCCCTTCTCGTACAGCTGGCCGAAGGCCCAGATCACCGACTCCATGTAGTCGGGGTTCATCGTGCGGTAGTCGTGGTCGAAGTCGACCCAGCGCGCCTGCCGCGTGACGTAGTCGCGCCACTCGCCGGTGTACTTCATGACGGAGGCACGACAGGCCTCGTTGAACTTCTCGATGCCCAGCTCGAGGATCTCGTCGGTGGTCTTGATCCCGTTCAGCCGCATCGCCTCCAGCTCGGCCGGCAGGCCGTGGGTGTCCCAGCCGAAGCGACGCTCGACACGGCGTCCGCGCATGGTCTGGTAGCGGGGGATGAGGTCCTTGACGTAGCCGGTGAGCAGGTGGCCGTAGTGCGGCAGGCCGTTGGCGAAGGGCGGGCCGTCGTAGAAGACGAACTCGTTGGCCCCGTCCTCACCGGCCTCGCGCTGGGCGACGCTGGCCTCGAAGGTGCCGTCGGCGGCCCAGTAGGCCAGCACCTGCTCCTCGATCTCGGGGAAGCGGGGACTCGAGGACACCCCGGGCACGGGCGTGCTGCCGGGGTCGGTGTGCGAGACCTTGGGGTAAGGCATGGGCGGCTCTCCTGCGGGCGTCGTCGTCGTACGAGGACGACGTCTGCCGCGGTACCACCTCGCTTGCCGCGCCGGGGCGCGACCGCTCTTGTCCTGCGGCTGTGACGGGCCCACCCGTCCGGTTCTACTGGGCGCCGTGGCGCTGTTCCTCCGGAGGCTCGCCGCTGATGACGGCTCGAACGCCTGTGCCGACAGCCTAGTTCGCGGCCGGGCGCGGCCGCGAACCAGGTCGGCCCTCCAGCCAGCCCGCGACGACGTCCGCCGCCTCCTCGGGCGTGAGGTCGACGTTGTCCAGGCGAAGGTGCGCCCGTTCGGCCAGGAACGCGTCGGCCAGCGAGGGCCGGTCGGGGTCGGTGTTCATCCGGTGCTCCGCATCCATCGTGCGCACGTTGGACTCCGACCAGGCCAGGTCCCGTTTCGACGGCTTCGCATCGAGGCGCGCCTCGGTGGCGTTGCGGTGCAACCGGGTGCCGAGGTCGGCGGTCAGCTCGACGACCGAGATCGGTAGGCCGGCCCGCTCGTAGGGAGCGACGAGGTCCCGCACGTGAGCCGCGTCCCCGGGCAGGTCGACGCCCCAGACGAAGGTGAAGACCAGACGCGTGCCGGCAGCCGCAGCCTCCTCGACGACGCGGCGGCGGAACTCGACGTTGAGCGTGTCGAAGGCGGGCGTCCCGTAGCCGAAGACCTCGATCAAGGGCTCGATGGTGTGGTGGTTGTGGAAGAGACGGAAGTCGCTCCGGGCGCACAAGGCACGCCCCACGGTCATCTTGCCCACGGCCGGCGGGCCGATGATCAGCAGCAGCTCTCCCGTGGACATGGCGCGACGGTAATCGGCGCGCCCCCTCCGGCTGACCCCGGTCGGGGGCGATCGGTCAGGCCACCGCCGGACGCTCCCCGGCAGCCCGTCCGTCCGGCGCGACTGATCCCACGGATCCGATGCCGCGGGAGCCCACGGCACTAGGGTGCTGGGCACGCGCTCGGCCTCAGTCCGCGCCCGGATCGGAGGACGCGGTGCCCCAGGTCATCGACATCGCCCGACGCCTGGCGGCGGCGGCGCCGGAGGCAACGCTGGCGTGCCCCTCGTGCGGCACCGCGCTGCGGGCGAGCAACCTGGAGCGGCACCTCGCCAAGGTGCACCCCGGGGAGGACGACGCCGGCGTGTCCGGGCGCAGGCGAGGCCTCGCGGCCGGCCGGCTGGACTGGGAGGACGGGGTCCTCGCGGGCAGAGTCGACCTCGGTGAACGACGACGGCGGCGGCCCGACCGTCCAGACGAGGTCGGGCGCCTACGTCCAGGTGCGCGGTGACGGCCGGGCGATCACTGCGCGCTGCCGCTCCGGGGTCACCGCACGGAAGGCCCGGATCGGGTGGGAACCCGGCCCGCGGGTGACCAGGTGGCAGATCACGCTCGACCCGGATGCCTTCGTCGCCCTCCTCTACGTCCTCGCCGATGCGGGCGTAGTCCAGCTCAAGCCGAGGTAGGACCGGTGCCCTGGGCGCGGCCATCCGGCTGGTCCCGCAGCAGGTGCAGAGGATGGTCGGCGTCGTCCGGTGGACCGGTGTGGATCAGGGCATAGCGTCGGACCCCGCACGACCGTGCAGGTCGAGGACGGTGCGCCGCTCGGTGCGGTCCACCAGAGCCCACCAGCCGTGGTCGACGACCTGCTTGTGCTCGTCGGTGTACCTCGCGTGCTCGAGCTCGTGGTCGGCGACCGCGACAGCGAGCCGGTCGTGCCGGTGCAGCGCGAAGACCGGGCGGGCCTGCACCCGACCGCCCGTCTCAGGGTCGCTCGTCACGTTCATCGACCCGTCATCGCCTGGTCGCCCTACCGCCGCCGGTGGAAGCGGTGGCTCCCGTCGGCCTGTCGGCGGAGGTCGTAGCTGCCGTCGTGAGCACGTCGGTGGTGGAACCCGCACAGCGGCAGGGCGTTGTCGAGGTCGGTACGTCCTCCGGCCGCCCAGGGCAGGAGGTGGTGGAGCTCGCACCAGGCGAACGGGCGCTCACACCCCTGGACTGCGCACGAGTCGAACAGCGTGGCCAGGACCTGGCGCTGACGGTGGGTGTAGAGCCGCTGCTCGAGCCCGACGTCGAGCGGGACGGAGCGACCACCGAGCACCACGGGCAGGATGCCGGCGTTGCACGCGAGTCGGCGGGCGGTGCGGGGTGAGACCGCGACGCCGGTGTCGAGGTGGGCGGCACCCAGATCGTGACGCAGGCTCTTCGAGCGCGACCATGACCAGCAGGGTGGCCGCGTTGCCCGCTCCGTGGCCCTGCTGCTCGGTCGGCAGGTGCTCGAGCAGCTCGCAGAAGGCCTGGCCGTGGTTCTCGGGGCGCGACGACCCGATCACGCTGCGCGACTCGTCCTCGACCGAGCGGCCGTGCTGGTCGCGGTGCAGGCGACGCGGCGCGGAGAGTCGCTCGAGCGCCGCTTCGAGGAGCCTGCCATGGAGCTCCGGCACGACGAACGTGCCGCGGTAGGTGCCGTCGCCGCGGTCGTTGAGCGACAGGTAGCACTCGCGCTCGGCGGAGTCCTCCTCCGCCTCGATCTCACCGGCCTCGTGGGCGCCGCTCTCGTCGGGAGTGACGCCCCGCACCTCGGCGAACATCCGTCGCGCTTCCTGTCGGAGCCGTCGTGCGGTCATCGGTCGCCCGGAGCGGGAGCCCTCACCGGTGGCGGTGGCGACGAGGGAGACCTCCGCCTCGGCGACCTGCTCGCGCGTCAGCCGCTTCGGGGCTCGCTCCGCCGAGCGGACGATGACCTTGGCCTGGGAGAGGCGCAGCTGTCCGCTCTCGAGGGCCCGGCGGGTGGTGGCGTACCTCGTCTGGAGCAGCTTCGCGATCCACAGCCCGCCGCGCAGGACCTCGGCCGGGTCACCGGTCAACCGACCGAGCCAGGCTGCCGCGTCGGTATCGGCTCGGTCCCCGACCGGTCCTCGCGCTCCGCGCGCCTGCGCCTCGGCGCTGATCGCGAGGCGGCAGGCCTCGACCTGGGACTGCAGCGCCGCCAGCTCGGTCGCGATCGCGGTCAGGTCGCGGTTGGACAGCCGGGCCGGGGAGACCGAGACCGCCTGCGCCACCTGGTCGCGCGCGGCCGCCATCGCCGCGACCGCGTCCGCACCGCCCGGCAGCCCGCGGGTGGCGACAGGGGCCCCCAGCTGCTGCTCTTCGCGGTGGTGGTCATGAGAGAAGTCAAGCACTCGCCGCCGACACCACCCCCTGCTCAGCCGGCCTGCTTCTCACCTTTCGAGACGACAATCGAAATTCTTTTCGATCCAGCAGATCGTATTCGAGTTGTCACTCCCCCAGCGGTCCGCGAAGGTGCTGCAGTGAGCGACATGTGGACGACAGACGGCCCGGATCCGCGCGAGAGCACCGGCCCGACGAGGGGCGAGAAGGCCTGCGTGCTCGACTACCTGCGCGCCTACCGGCTGACGCTGGAGATGAAGTGCGAGGACCTCGACGCCGCCCAGCTGGCCCGTCGTTCGGTACCGCCGTCGACGATGTCCCTGCTCGGCCTGGTGCGCCACCTCGCGCAGGTCGAGCACAGCTGGGCCCGCCGCTGTCTCGAGGGCCAGGACCTGCCCCGGCTCTACGTGACCGCGGAGGAGCCGGACCTCGCCTTCGACGGGGCGGTCGCTGAGGACGCCGTGGTGGCCGAGGCCTGGCAGGCGTGGCGCCGCGAGGTCGCCCACGCCGAGGAGGTCGCCGCGGGCCTGGAGATGGGGGCCACGGTGTCCTGGCGGGGAGAGACGATCGAGGTGCGCGACGTCCTGGTGCACCTGGTCGAGGAGTACGCCCGTCACGTCGGGCACGCCGACCTGCTGCGCGAGTGCCTCGACGGTCGCACGGGGCAGTGACGCCGGTGAGCCGTCGTCCGGTCGCCGAGCAGGGGTGGGACAGCCACACCGAGCTGGTCGACGAGGAGTGGATCGAGCGGACCCCCCGGCGGGCCGCGGTCCGGGCGGCGCTGGCCGTCGAGGCCCGACTGATGGCTCGCATCTCGGCCCGGCTGCCGCTGAGCGTGCCGGTGCCGGCGGTCGTGCCGGCCGGCGACGCGTTGCCCTGGCGGCTGCGGCACCTCCTGGTGCCCGGTGAGCCGGTCGAGCCGGGCCGCCTCGACGCCCGTGACGGCGAGCGCGTCGGGGCCTTCCTGCGGGTGCTGCACGACCTGCCGTTCGACCTCTGGGGTGGAGCCGGTCTGAGCGAGCGCGACGACCTGCCCGAGCTGCTGGAGCGGATGCGATCGCAGGTCCTCCCCCTGCTCCCCGCGGCGCAGCGACCGGTCGGCGCGGCCCTGCTCGAGCGATGCGCGGCCCCGACCCCCGTGGTCCTCGTGCACGGCGACCTCGGTCCGGCGCACCTGCTCGCCACCGGGTGCTGCGTCACCGGCGTGATCGACTGGACCGACGCCGCCCTCGCCGATCCAGCCCTCGACCTCGCCTGGGCCCTGCACGGCACGCCCGCTGCCTTCGCCGACGCCCTGGCCGAGACCTACGGCGTCACGGCGCAGGAGCGCGCGCGGGCCCACGACTGGCACCGGCTCGGACCCTGGTTCGAGGTGCTGCACGGGCTCGACGAGCCAGACCCCTCCTCGGTGACGACGGGGACGGCCGGTGTCCTCGACCGGCTGGGCTGACTAGGCTCAACCCCCGTGAGCGACTCTGCACCGACCGCAGCCTGGGGCTTCGGCCTCGCGACCGTGACCGGCGACGACACGGTGCTCGACGTCTGGTTCCCCTCCCCCGCTCTCGGCCGCCCCGAGGGGACCGCCGCGCCCGTCGAGCTGACCGCGCTCGAGGGAGAGGACGAGACCCGCGGAGTCCGCACGCAGGTGCGCCTGGTCGAGGTCCCGGACCTCGCCTCCGCGCCGGTCTCGACCGAGGACGTCTGGCTGCGCCTCCACCTGCTCTCCCACCGCCTCGTCGCGCCGCACGGGCAGTCGATGGAGGGGGTCTTCGGCCTGCTGACCAACGTGGTCTGGACCTCGGCCGGGCCGTGTGCCGTCGACGGCTTCGAGACGACGAGGGCGCGACTGCGCGCCACGGGGCGCCACGTCACCGTGCACGGGGTCGACAAGTTCCCCCGGATGGTCGACTACGTGCTCCCGAGCGGGGTCCGCATCGCCGACGCCGACCGCGTCCGCCTCGGCGCCCACCTCGCCGAGGGCACCACCGTCATGCACGAGGGCTTCGTCAACTACAACGCCGGCACCCTGGGCGTCTCGATGGTCGAGGGCCGGATCTCGGCCGGTGTCGTGGTCGGCGACGGCTCCGACGTCGGCGGCGGGGCCTCGATCATGGGCACGCTCTCGGGCGGCGGCACCCAGGTCGTCTCGGTCGGCGAGCGCTGCCTGCTGGGCGCCAACGCCGGCCTCGGGATCGCGCTGGGCGACGACTGCGTGGTCGAGGCCGGGTGCTACGTCACCGCCGGTACCAAGGTCACCCTCGTCGGCGCCGAGGGCGTGACTGGCGTGGTCAAGGCGATCGAGCTCTCCGGAGCCGACAACGTGCTCTTCCGACGCAACTCGGTCAGCGGTGCGATCGAGGCGCTCCCGTGGCGCAGCGGCGCGATCTCGCTCAACAGCGCCCTGCACGACAACTGATCGCCCCTCCTTGGCGCGGGCCGGACACTGGGACCATGAGGAGCGGTCGGTGAAGAAGGGGCTCGGCAGCGCGCTCGTCCTCCTGGCCGTCGTCGCGATCGTCTTCGGGGTCGGCTGGGGCGTGCTGCGCGACACCACGGTCCTGCCCGGCGGCGACGAGTGCCGGGCGGTCGTCGGCGACCACGAGGTCGTCGTGAGCGTCGAGCAGGCCGAGAACGCCGCGCTCATCAGCGCCCTCAGCGTGGCCCGCGGCCTGCCGGCCCGGGCGGCCTCGATCGCGCTGGCCACCTCCTACCAGGAGTCGGACCTGCTCAACGTCGAGTTCGGCGACCGCGACTCGCTCGGGCTGTTCCAGCAACGCCCTTCCCAGGGCTGGGGGACCGCGGAGCAGGTGCTCGACCCGGTCTATGCCACGAACGCCTTCTACGACGCGCTCGTCGAGGTGGAGGGCTACGAGAGCCTCGAGATCACCGAGGCGGCCCAGGAGGTCCAGCGCTCGGGCTACCCGGAGGCCTACGCAGACCACGAGCTCGACGCCCGGACGCTCGCCTCGGCCTTGACCGGCCAGAGCCAGGGCGCTTTCGCGTGCGAGGTCAGCACCGAGGTGAGCACCACCACCGCCGAGCTCGACGACACCGGCCTGACCCCGCGCGCGGCCCGGATCCGCCGCGAGGTGCTGGCCGTCTTCGGTGAGGACCTCGCGCTGGGTGGCTTCGCCCCCCAGGGCGTCGACTCGGGCCACATGGCGGGCTCGACGCACTACTCCGGACGAGCCGTCGACATCTTCCTGCGCCCGGTCACCGAGGCCAACCAGACCAGGGGCTGGGCGATCGCGTCCTACCTGGTGGCGATGTCGGACCGGCTCGACGTGCAGACGGTGATCTTCGACGACCGCATCTGGCGGCGCGGTGCCGACGACTCCTGGCGCGACTACGACGTCCCGTCCTCGAGCACCGGCGACCGGAGCATCCTCGAGCACCGCGACCACGTGCACGTCGACGTCTTCGCCTGAGCGCCTCAGCCCCGCATCCGGGGCTCAGCCGGAGGTCTCGGCGCGCACGAAGGCGCCGAAGCCGGGCACCGCGAAGCGCAGGGTGCCGCGCGAGGCGACCTCGATCAGGCCCTTGTCCAGCAGGCTGCGCCGGGCCACCGAGAGGTCGTTGGTGGACACCCCGAGGGACCGGGCGACCTCACCACGACGGACCGGCTCCTCGCCCCCGCCGAGCCCGGCCATCGCGGCGAGCATCCGGCGCTCGGCCGGCGTCGCCTTGGCCCAGCGGGCGCGGAACATCGTGGTCATCTCCTCGATGACCAGCTCCTGGGCGGGGGCGAGGAGCCCGGACCCGAGCCGGTCACCGGCGGCGGGTCGGGCCAGGCGCCACAGGGCGTCGCCGTAGAGCTGGAGGAAGTAGGGGTAGCCCTCGGCAAGCGCGACGACGTCGTCGAGCAGCGCGTCGTCCCAGGTCACACCGTGCGCGGCGCTGGGTCGATCGAGCGCCTCGCGGGCGTCGGTGTCCTCGAGGCGGTGCAGCGTGCGGAACGCGAACCGCTCGCTGAAGGTGACCGCCGCGGTGAGCACGTCCGGGGTGTTGGGCAGCCCGGCGGCGAACATCACCGCTGCCGGCTCCGGCTGCTGGGCCTGGAGCTCCTGCCAGGCGTAGGCCAGGGTGCGCAGGTCTGCGCGCGGGGCCGCCTGGATCTCGTCGACGACCAGGCAGAGCCCCGCCGAACCGCGCTCGCGGGCGGCCAGGGACGCGGTGGTCACCAGCTCGCCCAGGGCGGCCGACGCAGCCCCCGCCGACCGCGGCCCGGCGGGCCTCAGGTCGACCTCGAGGCCGGCCTTGGCCGGCCCGCCCCCGAGCTCGAGGGTGAGGGTGCGCAGTCGGTCGCGCAGGGCCGAGCGGTGCGCGTGCCCCAACCCGATGGCGTCGAGTCGCTGGTCGAGTGCGTGGGCGAGCGAGGCCACCAGGCTCTCGTCGCCGCGCGCCGTGACCCACGCGACGACCGCACCGACCTCGGCGGCGGAGTCGGCGACCGCCTTGAGCAGCGAGGTCTTCCCCACCCCACGGGAACCAGTCTGCACCTGGACGCGCCCCAGGAACCGACCGTAGGTGGCCATCACCGCCAGGTCGGCCTCGGCCGCCTCCAGCTCCGCACGTCGACCGACGAGCACGCTCGGGACGGTGCCGGGGGTGTACGGGCTGGGGATCATGGGCGTGATGCTTCCTGATGGACGGACACCTTCATCAAGGACCATAAACGGCGGTGCCGCACCCGGGCGGGCCCGGGAGATCAGGCCCCGAGGCGTTCGACCGCGGCCGCGATCCGTTCGTCGGTCGCGGTGAAGGCGACCCGCACGTGCTCGTGGCCGGCCGCACCGTAGAAGGCGCCCGGAGCGACCAGCACCCCCCGCTCGGCGAGCGAGGCGACCGTGGTCCAGCAGTCCTCGCCACGCGTGGCCCACAGGTACAGCGAGGCCTCCGAGTGGTCGACGCGGAACCCTGCGCGCTCCAGCGCCGCGCGCAGCGCCGAGCGCCGCGCGGCGTAGCGGGCGTGCTGCTGGCGGGCGTGCTCGGTGTCGTCGAGCGCAGCGATCATGGCCCGCTGCTGAGGTCCGGGCATCTGGAGCCCCAGGTTCTTGCGGACCGCCAGCAGCTCGCCGACCAGCGCGGCGTCGCCGACCACGAACGCGCACCGGTAGCCAGCGAGGTTGGAGCGCTTGGAGAGGGAGTGGACGGCGAGGATCCCCTCGGCAGAGCCGCCGCAGATGTCGGGGTGCAGCACCGAGACGGGCTCTGCGTCCCAGGCGCACTCGAGGTAGCACTCGTCGGAGACCAGCACGGTGCCCCGATCACGGCACCACTCGACCACCTTGCGCAGGTGGTCGGCGCCCAGCACACGGCCCGTGGGGTTGGAGGGGGAGTTCAGCCACAGCAGGGCCGGGGTGCGTGGCCCGAAGGCGGTGAGGCTGTCGGCGGCCATCGGCTCCGCGCCGCACAGGACGGCCCCGACCTCGTAGGTCGGGTAGGCCAGCGCCGGGTAGCCGACCAGGTCACCGGGCCCGAGCCCGAGCTGTCCCGGCAGGTGGGCGATGAGCTCCTTGGAGCCGGCCACCGGCAGCACCTGGTCCAGGCCGAGCCCGGTCACGCCGTGGTCGCGGTCCAGCCAGTCCAGGACGGCCTGGCGAGTCGCCTCCAGGCCGGTGGTCGTCGGGTAGCCCGGGGAGTCTGCTGCCGCTCTCAGCGCCTGCTGCACGACCTCGGGCGTCGGGTCGACCGGGGTGCCCACGGAGAGGTCGACGATGCCACCGGGATGGGTCCGGGCCGTGGCGGCGTAGGCCGTCAGGCGGTCCCACGGGAAGGCGGGAAGCCGCGAGGAGACCCGGGTGCGGCTCGGCCGCCCGGCGGTGGCGGGGCGGGACCGAGGAGGTCACCCCTCCTGGTTCTGCGGCTCGAGGGCGGCGATCATCGGGTGGTCCTTGTCGATCTCACCCATCTTCGCCGCTCCACCGGGGGAGCCGAGGTCGTCGAAGAAGTCCACGTTGGCGGCGTAGTAGTCCTTCCACTTCTCGGGCGTGTCGTCCTCGTAGAAGATCGCCTCGACCGGGCAGACCGGCTCACAGGCCCCGCAGTCGACACACTCGTCGGGCTGGATGTAGAGCATCCGCTTGCCCTCGTAGATGCAGTCGACGGGACACTCGTCGACGCAGGCGCGGTCCTTGAGGTCGACGCACGGCTGGGCGATGACGTAGGTCATCAGGTCCTCCAATGACGAGCTTGGCCGGGGGTTCCCGCGGGCACGCTCAGCCTAGTATCCCCGGGTGCCGCCTCCGACCCCTGCCCGCGGACTGGGTCCGCACGTCGTCGGTCTGCGCGTCGTGGTGCGACGGTTCCTGCCCGGCGTGAGCGGGCCCAGCGGCGCGCCCGCGATGACCGACCTGCTCGGCGTGTGCGTGTCCTGGCAGGACGGGGAGTGCGTGGTGCAGCCCGAGACCGGTCCGGCCGTGCGGATCCCCTGGCGCGAGATCGTCTCCGGCAAGCCGGTCCCGCCGCGGCCCTCGGTGCGGCACCGGGTCGGGGCGCGCGAGGCCGAGGGTCATGCGCTGGTCCTGTGGCCGACCGTGCATGCCGAGCCGCTCGGCGCGTGGGTGCTGCGCTCGGAGACCGAGCCCGTCGGACGGCTGCTGAAGCGGGCCAACTCCTGCCTCGCCCTCGGCGACCCGGGCCTGCCCCTGGGGCGCGCCGCGGAGCGGGTCGAGGCCTTCTACGCCGACCGCGGGCGCGACGCCCTGGCCCAGGTCGAGGTCGGCAGCCCGGCCGACCTCGCGTTCTCAGCGGCCGGCTGGAGCGAGGTCGACGGCGGAGCCTCGCTCTTCCTGGTCGGGTCGGTGGCGCGAGCGCTGCGGGCACTGCAGGCACTGCGCGCAGCGCGAGGTGGTGCGGCTCCAGCGGCCGGCGAGGTCGGCGGCGCGGGGGGCGCGGAGGTCCGTCTCGAGGAGGACGGGCCCCGCGCCCTGGTCGAGCTGAGGCTCGAGGGTGACGAGCCGGTGGCGACCGGACGGGCCGCGCTCGACGATGACTGGTTGGGGCTGTACGGGCTCCAGGTCGACCCGGACCTGCGTCGACGCGGACTCGCCGGCACCGTCCTGGCCGAGCTGCTCGACTGGGGCGCCTCCCAGGGCGCCACCACGGTGTGGCTGCATGTCGAGACCGACAACCACGCGGCGCTGGCCCTGTACGGCCGGTTGGGCCTGAGCGCCCACCACGAGCTGCGCTACCTGCGCGCCCCGCACTGAGCCCGGCCTGCCGGTTTCGAGACGTCGGGCACGGGGCGCACGCGGCGCCGTGAGTTCTGCACCTGTCCGAGCGCTTCTGCAGTGATGCTGCGGTGCAGAAGCGGCAGCTTCACCGGTGAACCGGTGAAACTGCGGATGTCGGGCGCGAGCGCCCTCCTCCTCGACCCACGTCAGCGCAGTGCGCCGAAGATTCGCTCGACGCGACAGGCCAGGCGTTCCCAGAAGAGCCGTTGGAACCCCAGCAGCAGGGTGCCGGCGATGAGCATCCCGGCCAGGTTGAGGCCGAGCTGGGCCAGCGACCCGGAGATCTCCCCCAGCTCCCACATGGCCAGGCCCAGAGCGAGATTGCCGGCGGCCGGGACGGTGGTCACGGAGATGAACACTCCGACCATCGCCGAGGCCTTGCCCAGGGACAGCGCGAGCGCTCCGACCGTGCCCGCGACCAGCGCGACCACGAACGACCACACGTCGGGGTGCCAGATGAACTCGGTCTGCGGCCGGGGAGCGGTGATGTCGGCCGTGGCGACCAGGCCGAAGATCCGCGCGACGAGGGCCAACAGGGTGACCACGAGCACGGCGCCGGCGAAGGAGCCGACCAGCAGGCCAAGGCCCTTGCCGACCAGACGCCAACGGCCGAAGACGATCCCGACGCAGGCCGCCCCGACGGCCCCGAACTCCGGGCCGACGACCATCGCACCGATCACCAGCACCGCGGAGTCGGTGATGACGGCGATCGCGGCCAGGATGACCGCGCACACCAGGAAGAACTGGTAGGAGAGGGTCGGCACGCTGCCGTCCTCGGCCTCCTCGAGCACCTCCGACCAGACCACGGCGTCCTCGGGGTCGCCGGGCGCCGCCTGCTCGATACGCGTCGCCGCCGCGAAGGGCGTGCTGTCGGGGTGGATGGCCACGATGCCGCCCTGCTCACCCAGGCCGGTGGCGTGCAGCTCGGACAGGAGGTCGTTGAACGTCTCGCGCGCGACGTCGCACTCCAGCAGGTCGCCCTCGGGCTCCAGGACGACTCCCTGCGCCAGCACGACGTTGGTCGCACTGTCCTCGCGCAGCAGCAGCTGCTGCACCTCGGAGGTCAGGGCGGGGGGCACGGTGAGACGCAGGTGGACCAGCACCCGCTGATGGTAGGGGCGGCGCGACGTCTCTCGTCGGGGGTACGCTGCGGGCGGCGCAGGTGAGGCGTGACGACCCTCGTGCCGGATTCGTCCGGTGGCCGGTGCCCACGCGTCCGGTGACCCGACGAGAGGCCGGTGCACCTACCGGCGAAGGTGTGGTGGCACCGCGACCTTGCCCCCGCCCACACCTCCAGGGCTGTCATGCCGAGCTGGAGGTGATCTCCTTGTCCTACCCCGAAACCCGTCCCGCCCGCACGCTGTGCGCGGACCTGAGCGCCACGTCCTCCCCGAACGCGCCCGACGACCTGCCCGACGACCCGCCCGGGGGACCGGCCACCGTGCCGACCCCAGGACCCACGCGAGGGCCGACGGTCCTGCTGCACGGCTGGGTGCACCGCCGCCGGGCCCTGGCCCGCGTGAGCTTCCTGGTGGTCCGCGACCGCAGCGGGCTCGCGCAGGTCGTCCTGCCGGCCGGCGCGGACCTCCCACCGGAGGAGACCCCGGTCGAGGTCGTCGGCACCGCGACGGCCAACCCGCAGGCACCGGGCGGGGTCGAGGTCACCGACGCCAGCGTCCGAGCGCTCGGCGAGCCCGCGGACACCCCACCGGTGGAGCTCTGGCGTCCACGCCTCGACGCGTCGCTGCCGGTCCTGCTCGACCAGGCCGCCACCGCGTGGCGGCACCCCACCCAGCGCGCCCGCTGGGAGCTGGCGGCGGCCAGCCTGCACGGCTTCCGCTCGGTCCTGGACGCCGGCGGGTTCACCGAGGTGCACACGCCCAAGCTGGTCGCCCAGGCCACGGAGTCGGGGGCGAACGTCTTCACCGTCGACTACTTCGGCCGCCCGGCCTACCTCGCGCAGAGCCCGCAGTTCTTCAAGCAGACGCTGGTGGGCGTCTTCGAGCGCGTCTACGAGGTCGGTCCGGTCTTCCGGGCGGAGCCCCACGACACGGTGCGGCACCTCGCGGAGTACGTCTCCCTCGACGTCGAGCTGGGCTTCATCGAGGACCACCGGGACGTGGTGGCCTGCCTGCGCGACGTCGTGGCCGGGATGGTCGCAGCCATCCACGAGCGCGCGGCGCCCGCGGTGGCCCTGCTCGGCATCGAGGTGCCGAAGGTCCCGGACGAGATCCCGGTCGTGCACTTCACCGAGGCGCTGCGCATCGCCGGCGCCCCGGCCGACGAGCCGGACCTCGCGCCGGCCCACGAGCGTGCGCTCGGGGCGTGGGCCCTCGAGGTGCACGGCAGCGACCTGGTCGTGGTCGAGGGGTACCCGACCGCGCACCGGGCCTTCTACAGCCATCCCGACCCCGACGACCCGCACTGGTCGCGTTCCTTCGACCTGATCTTCCGCGGCACCGAGCTGGTCAGCGGGGCGCAGCGGCTGCACCGGCACGAGGACTACCTGCGGGTCCTGGCCGAGCGGGGCTACCCGCTGGAGCCCTACGCGTCCTACGTCGAGGTGTTCCGGCGCGGCATCCCGCCCCACGGCGGTTTCGCGATCGGCCTCGAGCGGTGGGTGAGCCGCCTGGTCGGGGCGGAGAACATCCGCGAGGTCACGCTCTTCCCGCGAGACCTGCACCGGCTGGCGCCCTGAGCCCCCGGGGGCCCGGGTTGTCCGGGGACCGGGTCGGCGCAACGGGGCGCAGGCGGCTCAGGCGGCTCAGGAGCGGCAGACCACGCTGTCGCTCGGGGTGTAGACCGTCCGGAACCGCTCCGTGCGGACGACCCGGTCCTTGCCCGGACGGCGGAAGTCGCGGTGGTTGACGACCGTGAAGCCACCCGATCCGGTGTAGGCGTAGCAGTCCGGGGTGTCGAGGACCCGGGTCGTGGGCGAGGTGTAGTCGTAGCGCCCGGAGGTCCTGCTCTCGATGTCCCAGGTCTTGGTCGAGTACATCCGCACGTCCACCTCGCCCTGCGTCGCCCCGCTGCTCGGGGTCACCGTGGCGCTGACCAGCACGCCGTGGTCGGTGTCGTTGCGGAAGCGCAGGTCGAGCACGCCGAAGGCGACGGTGGCCTCGCGACCGACGGGGTAGCGGTCGATGTAGAACGAGTGCGGCTTGTGCTCGACGTCCTCGAGCCCGGCGAAGTACATGGCGTTGAACAGCGTGGTCGCCAGCTGCGAGACGCCACCGCCGAGGTCCTCGACCAGGATGCCGTCGTCGATGACGTAGCCCTCGGTGAAGCCGTTGGCGACCGTGCGCTCGCCGACGATGTCGTTGAGGGAGAAGGTGTCGCCAGGCTCCAGGAGGGTGCCGTCGACGAGCTCGGCCGCGCGGCCCAGGTTCACGTTGCGGTACTCGGCGTCGGGGTAGTAGGTCGAGAAGTGCGAGACCTCCTCGCGCACCCCGAGCCGGCGGGCCTCCCGGGTGGTGAGGTCGGCCGCCTCGCGCCGGCCTCGGACCGAGACGCTGCGCTCCTCGTCGGGCGCCACCGCCGCCTCGAGCAGGGCGTCGGCGAGCCGGGCCGGCGGGTAGCTGCGACCGGCCCGTGCCGGCACGACCTCGGGCACGCCCCCGACGACCCGGAAGGTGGCGTCGCGGGGCGGGCGGACGGGCTCGCCGACGCTGCGCTCGACCATCGCGGCCAGGCGCTCCCGGTCGACCGCCGGTACCAGCCGGTCGTCCTCGGCGACCACGGAGAGGGCCCGGACGTACCGGTCCGGGGAGAGCCGCACCTCGGTGCCGTCGAGGACGAGTGTGACCGGCCCCGACAGGGCGGGGTTGACGAAGCGGTCCATCACCCGCCGCACGTCGCTCGCGTCGATCGCAGGGAGCACGGGCACGGGCGTGATCTCCGCGGTCGCGTCCGGTGCGAGGTAGGCCGCCAGCAGCGCGTCGCGGGTGGCCGTCGCCTCGAGGGTGGTGCCGGTGCGGGGCTCGACCACCTGCGGGCCGTCCACACCCAGGCGCACGGCGCCGTCGCGCGCCGGCTGGCCGGCCTCGGCCGCCAGGTCGACCAGAGCCGCCTGGAGGGCGTCCTCGTCGACCTGGACGACGGGGTCGAGGTCGTCCCCGCCGGTGTAGTAGTCCCACAGCCGTCGCGGGTCCCACGAACGGCCGCCGCCGGCCGCCGCCACGGAGGCCTCGCGGTCGACCGAGAGGCCGGCCTCCGCCGGGTCGACGGTGAAGGATCGCTCGCCCATCGTCAGCGTGACGGGAGCCGCGACCCGGTCGGCCAGTCCTCGCTCGAGCGCGGCCGAGGCCTCGGCGCGGGTGCGCCCACCGATCGCGACGTCGGCCACGCTCGTGCCCCGCGGCACGTTCTCACCGGCCGCGGACCAGGCCAGGACCCAGCCACCGCCGACCAGCAGGACGAGCAGGACCAGCACCGCGAGGACGACGCGGCCACCGGCCCGCTCGCCGCGCGATCCGGTGCCGAGGTCGTCCTCGGTGGCGGGAGTCGTACCGGTGTCGAAGAAGCTCATCGGGGCTCATCCTAGGAAGCCGCGGGCCCCCTCGTCTCGAGTGCCCCGGCGCGGCGCGGCGCCGATCAGGCCACCCACGGCCAGCACCAGCGAGAACCCGAGCAGCAGGTAGCCGGGCAGGTCGCCCCCGACGAGGTAGTCGCCCTCGGCGCGCTGCACGGACAGCCGCAGCACCACGACCGCCCAGCCGAGGCAGAACGGGAGCCGCGACCGCCACCCAGGGGTCAGGACGACGGCGGTGGCCGCCGCCGCGGCCGCGCCGAGGACCACGCCCCAGACCCAGGCGCTCAACGCCGCGGCACACAGCCCGAGGAGAGCGCCGCCCACCAGCGAGGCCAGCACCCCCAGCAGGGCGCGGCCCGACCGGGCCACGGCTCAGGTCCGGACCCCGGCGAAGAGGTCCGTCTCGAGGCCCTCGGTGCCGAGGTCGCCTGCTCGACCCCGGACCAGCCGGAAGAACTCAACACCCCAGGCGGTGTCGCCGAGGTTGTTGCTGAGCGCGAAGAAGGGCCCGTCCACGGTGATCTGGGTGGCGTGGGCCCTCATCGCCTCCATCTTGCGCCCGACGTGGGCCGTGGCGTCCACGGCGGCCGAGAGGTCCTCGTCGGCGATGACCATCGGCGGCAGGGGCCCGTCGGGGTCCATGCCCTCGAAGGTGGTCGTGTCCCCGGCCTCGCGCAGCTCCCGCAGACCGGCTCGCATCCGGCTCTCCGACATCGCGCCCCAGTAGACCTTGGCGATGTCCCAGGCCGGACCCAGGTCGCGACGGTAGGAGGGGACCGCGGCCAGCGCCGCGGCGTAGGTCGCGACCCGGTGGGCCTGGATGTGGTCGGGGTGCCCGTACCCGCCGAACGGGTCGTAGGTGACCAGCACCTGCGGCCGGACCTCGCGGACGACGGCGACCAGGTGGTCCGCGGCCTCGGTCAGGTCGGCGTTCCAGAAGGCCTTCGGGTCGGTCTCGTCGGCCGGGACGGCGTGACCGTCGGGGTGCCACTGCATCCCGGAGTCGCGGTAGGTGCCGAAGCCGCCGAGGTACCGGTGGTCGGTCACGCCGAGGACGGCCATCGCCGCCGCCAGCTCCTCGCGCCGGTGCTCGGCCAGGCCGCCGTCGCGGTCGTCGGCGAGGTGCTCCAGCTCGGGCACGAGGATCTCGCCCATCTCGCCCCCGGTACAGGTGACCACCGTGACGCCGCGGCCCTCGGCCACGTACCGGGCCATGGTCGCGCCCTGCCCGATCGTCTCGTCGTCGGGATGGGCGTGCACCAGCAGCAGCCGGTGGTCGGGCAGGGGGCTCATGCCGCTCAGCCTAGTGAGCGTCGCCTCGCCCTCCGCGCGTGAGGCGACGGGGAGCGTCGGCAGGGGCAGCGGCGGCCGGTGACCGGTGGCCGGCGCCCCGGCGGGACCAGCGTCGTCGAGCCACCCGTCGCGGGCCTCCAGGAGCGGCTCGAGGACCGCTACGGGGCGCGTCTGTGGTGACGACCCACGGGTGGTCCTCGTCGTCGTCCTCACCGGCCAGGCGCCCCCGGGCGACCTCGGCGGTGTACCCGAGCGCGGCCAGCTCGGCGGCGACGGCCCGGGCGTCGGCCTCGTCGAGGGCGGTGCCCTGCAGGACCCGACGCAGCCGGGCGGCGACCGCGGGCAGGAACGGCCGGTCGCCGGCGAGCCAGTCGACGTCGTCGAGCTCCTCGGGCGTCAGCCACCGCAGCCGGTCGTGCTCGGTGCCGACGGGCTCACCCTCGACCAGTACGACCACGGCGACGGCCAGCTCGAGACCGTCCCCGACCGGGCTCCGTCCCTCGAGCCAGGCCTCGAGCCGGACCTGGCAACCGAGCTCCTCGTCCAGCTCACGCACCAGGGCCGCCGCCGGGCTCTCGCCCGGCTCGACCTTGCCGCCTGGCAGCTCCCACCGTCCGGCGGCACTGGGGTGGGGACGTGCGACGGGCGGCGAGCACGCGCCCGTCGCGCACCACGGCCGCCCCGACGACCAGCCCCCGCTCCACGGGCCGGACCCTAGTCGAGCCGGGCCCCGGTCGGCCGGACCCTGGTCGGCCGGCACCCCGGTCCGTGGGAGGCTGCCGGTATGGCGAGGACCGGCGCGGGCACCCGGCCCGCCACCGCAGGGACCCACGAGCGGGTGCCGTTGCTGCCGGCGGCCGCGTTCGTCATCGTGTGGTCCTCGGGCTACATCGCCGGGCCCGCCGCGGTGGCCGCGGCCGCGCCGTTCACGGTGCTGGGTTACCGCTTCGTGCTGGCCGCCCTGCTGGCCGGGGCGGTGGCCCGGGTGCTGCGTGGGCCGCTGCGGATCACCCGTCCGGTGCTCAAGCGGGTGCTCGCCGTGGGCCTGATGATGAACGCGGTCCAGTTCGGCCTCATGTACCTCGCCTTCGACGCCGGGCTCGGGCCGACGGTCGGCTCGATGCTCCACTCGCTCTCGCCGGTGCTGACGGTGCTGCTGGCCGGGGTGCTGCTGGGTGAGCGGGTCCGTGCCTGGCAGGTGCTCGGCTTCGTGGTCGGCGTGATCGGCGTGCTGCTCGTGCTCGGGCGGGACCTCTCCGGCGCCGGCGGTGCGCTCGGTTTCGCACTCGGGGCGACGGCGACCCTGGGGCTGAGCCTGGGGACGCTGGGCCAGCGCTGGGTCGGCGGGTCGGAGGGTGGCGGCGTCGACCCGTGGTGGTCGGCCACGCTGCAGCTCGGCGTCTCGGCCCCACCCCTGTTCGCACTCGGTCTGCTGGTCGAGGGTCCGTGGCCGGTCCGCGACGTCGGCGCCGCGATCGGCTGGGTGGTACTGCTGGCCGTGGTCAACTCGGTGCTCGGGCTGCTGCTGCTCGGGCTGGTGGTGCGCCGCGGAGGAGCCGGCGCGGCCTCGAGCGTCTTCTTCCTGGCCCCGCCCGTCACCGCGCTGATGGCGTGGGCCGTCTTCGGCGACACCCTCGACGCTCGCGAGCTGAGCGGGCTCCTGGTCGCGGTGGTCGGGGTCGCGATCGCCACCCGCACCCGCGGCTCCTCCCCGGCGCGGCCGGACACCTCACCGGACTAGGCCGGACCAGGCCGGACTAGGTTCGTAGGCGTGGACCGCTCTCCCGACGATCCCGGCGTGCATCTCCTCCGGGCTCACGACCAGAGCGCCGCCATCGACGCGCTCACCTCCTACTGGGCCGGGAGCGGCGGCGGCCGCGTCGGCGTCGCGACCCTGCTGGACGATCTCGACCGGCGCGCGCGCCGAGCGGCGCTGCCGCTGCCGCTGCCGGGTCTGCGTCGGGCCTGGACCTGGGACGCCGCCGACCGCAGCGATCCCCGCTGGTGGCCCCAGGGCGTGACCACCTCCGCCGACGCCGACCCCTCCGGCCAGGTCGAGGGCCACGACGTGGTCGTGGTCTCGTGGTACGCCAAGTCGCTAGCCGGGTGACCCGCGCGGCGGACACGGCGTCCGGGTCAGCGTCCTGGACCCGGACCGGCGTCGCTACCGCCACGTGCTGCTCGTGGTGCCCGGCACGAACGCTGGAGTCCCGACCACGACGCCGCTGCGCGTGCACGCCGGCGGACTGGTCTGGGTCGGCCCGCACCTCCATGTCGCCGCCACCGCTCGCGGGTTCTGGACCTGCCGCCTGACCGACCTGCTGCGGGTGCCCGACGACCTTCTCGACGAGCACTTCGGCTACCGCTACGTCCTCCCGGTGCGGTTCGCCCACCACGCCGGTCACGACGAGGGCGTCGAGCCGCTGCGCTACTCCTTCCTGTCGCTGGACCGCTCCCGCGAGCCGGCCCGGCTGGTGGTCGGTGAGTACGCCCGGGGTCGCCAGACCCGGCGGCTGGCCCGCTTCGAGCTGGACCCCTCCACGGGCCTGCCGACCCTGGGTGAGGACGGCACGAGCGCGCCCCGAGCTGCTCGAGGGAGTGCGACAGATGCAGGGCGCGGTCGTGGTCGGCGACACCTGGGTCGTGACGTCCTCGCGCGGCCCGTGGTCGCCGGGGTCGATCTACACCGGCCGACCCGGCGCCCTGGTCGAGCGACGCTGGTCGACGCCCATGGGACCTGAGGACATCACCTACTGGCCCCAGCGCGACGAGCTGTGGTCGGTGACCGAGCACCCTCACCGACGCTGGATCCTCGCGCTGCGCCGCTCACACCTCGTCTGAGGCCGCCGCTCCCCGGACCGCTGCTGGCCTCGTCGGCACCGGTCGGGGCAGTCGCGCCAGCTGCCGGGACTGGGCCACCAGGCGGCCGTCCTCGTCCCAGACCTCCGCGTCCTCCTCGAACATGCCGCCGGCCACGTTGCGGGTGCGGTGGTGCACCCGCAGCCAGCCCGGCGCGGGCCGGGCGCGCACGTGCACGGTCAGCTCGAGGGTCGGCGCCCATCCGGGCAGTCCGAGGTCGAAGGTGACCGGGGGGAGCGCGTCGACGACGGCGAGCAACGAGATCGGGTCCGGGTCGCGCCCTCCCTCGAGGCGGAACCACGCGCCGAGCTCGCCGCGCCCGCTGGGCTCCCCCACGGCCCACCCGACCTGGTCGGGGGGCAGCAGCAGGTCGAAGCGGCTCATCAACGGGACGTCCTCGCGCATCCCGGCGGAGGCGTCCGTGCTGGGCACGCACTCCTCGCGGGGCGGCATCGCCGGTGGCGTCGCCGTGGTGTCCACCGCCGTGGGCAGGCGGTCGAGGTCGCCGTAGGTGGCCAGCGCGGCGATCCGCACCTCCTCCCGACCCTCGACGACCTGGACGAGCTCGGCCGAGGCGGTCGCCGTCGAACCGCCCTCGCGGCGCACGTCGACGCGGACCTCGGCCGGTCCGGCCACCGAGGCCGAGCAGTAGTAGGCGCTCACCGCCAGGGGGTCCGGCTTGCCGGGGAGGGCCTCGCGCAGCGCCCGTCCGATCACCGCGAGCAGGTAGCCGCCGTTGAGTCCCCCGCCGACCTGCCACCCCGCGTGCAGCTCGCAGCGCCACCGGCCGGGGCCGTCGGCGATGACAGCGGTCTGCTCGTCGAAGGGATGCATCATGGGCGGCACCCTAGGGGTGCCGCCCATGCATGCTTCGTCCGCCCGGGGGCGGCGCTCGCCCGGTTCAGCCGTTGCTGGGCGTCGCGCTCTCGGAGGGCTCCGGCGTGGTCGCCGCGGCGAGCGCAGCGAGGTAGTCCAGCACCAGCATGGTCTCGCCGGTCGCCGGGTCGACGCAGGTCGCGGCGGCGTCGGCCAGGACGGCGGCGTCGGTGGAGGCGACGACGCAGTCCGGGACCGGCTCGGGTGCCGGCGTCGGAGCGGGGACCGGCGTGCTGTCGTCGCCGCCGACGACGACGGGGTCAGGTCGACCCGCCGCTGTCGGCGTTGTCCGCCGGCGGTTCATCCGTCGGCTCATCGGTGACCGGGTCCGGGGTGACCGGCTCCTCGGTGACCGGGTCGGCGTTCGTCGGTTCGTCGGTCGGCTCGTCGGTCGGCGTGGAACCGCCGCCACCGGTCGAGGACGGGCCTCCACCGTTGCCGCTCCCGGCCTGGGTGTGGGTGTGGTGGGTGACGCCGGCCTCGGACGCGAGCTGCAGGGCCACCGGCTCGGCGGCCTGGCCGACCGCGTGCGTCAGGACGGGGTGGGCCAGCAGGGCTGCACCGCCGGTACCGATGGGCGTGGTGCCCGGGGCACCGCCGACCTGCACCGTGGTGGGCCCGCCCGGAGCGGTCCAGCTCATGGGGGAACCCTTGGCGTAGGCGCGCATCAGGGCCAGCACCGTGTCGACGTACTCGTCGCTGTGGTTGTAGGAGTACACCGCGTCACGGCGACCGCGGTCGGTCCCGAGGTCGTCACCGTCGCCGCACAGGTAGACACCGGCCGCGAGAGCGGCGTCGTCGATGTCCTGCGGGTTGCGCTCCCCGTCGCCGTCGGCGTCGACGCCGACCACCGACCAGGTGCTGGGCAGGAACTGCATCGGGCCGACCGCCCGGTCGAAGCGGCGGTCCCCGTCGAGGGTGCCGGCGTCGCTGTCGGAGATCCGCGCGGTGGCCCCGGCGCCGGTGAGGGCGATGCCGATGATGGAGGGGGTGGCGACTCCGCGCCTGTTCAGCGCGCTGCCGCCGAAGCGGCCGTGGTCGGACTCGACGCGTCCGAGGGCGGCCACGAGCTCCCACGAGAGGTTGCAGGACGGCATGGCCTCCTCGATCACGGTCGCGGCCCGCTGGTAGGCCGCCAGCGCCGCGGCCGGGATCTCCCCGGTGTGCGTCGTGGCGACGGCGTCGGCCGTGGAGCCGATGCGTCCCATGCTGCGGCTGGCTACCGAGGACGCCTCGCGCACCCGGCGCGGCGAGGCGGCTCGCACGCTCTCGGGGAGCGCGAAGGGCACCTCGGGCGAGGCCGACGGCGTCTGCGCTGCGGGGGCGGCGGGGTCGGCGGTCGCCGTGACGGCGACCTGACCGGAGGGGACGTTGGAGGCCGCCACGGTGACCAGGGTGCCGGCGACGGCAGCGCCGGCGACACGGACGAGGAGGACCGAACGGGCGGGACGGCTCGCGGGGGCGAGGCCGCCGTGCTTCGACTTCATGGGTCCATCCTGACTGTGGTGGAGCGGTCCGCGCCACGCTTTGGCGACATTGTTCCCCGCTCTTTGCTCAGCGTTGCTATCGGCATCCCCGGGGCCTGGGTTGAGGCCCCGGGGAGCATCTGATCACGTCAGCGACGGAGCTTGCCCATCAACCCGCGGACACCACGACCCACGGCCGCGTCGGTGCTGCTACCAGTGGTTCCAGTGGGGCTCTTGGTGGTGGTGGGGCGACTTGTGGCGCCTCGACGGCCGCTGCCGAGAAGGCGGGACGCGATCTGATTGATGGCA
This sequence comes from uncultured Actinomycetota bacterium, assembly GCA_963822495.1. Taxonomy (GTDB): domain Bacteria; phylum Actinomycetota; class Actinomycetes; order Propionibacteriales; family Nocardioidaceae; genus Nocardioides. The sequence continues at coordinate 804,776 of CAWGHQ010000006.1, forward strand.
CTCATGATGTTTCCTCCCTGGGTAGGACCCCATCCGAGTGCCTGGCGTGCCCGTCCGCAACCCCCCGTCGAGGCGACCGCTCCCGGCGCGCTGCTTCTTTCGGACGGCACTGGACCGGTCTAGGCTTCCTCCCGTGCCATGGACTCCGCGCCACCTCGCCCCCGTCCTGGCCGCCCTCGCGGCGGGCGCCCTCCTCCTGGGTGCCGCGCCATCGGCCTCGGCGCAGCAGACCGCCGCCGACGACGCGGCCGGTGACACCGACCAGCCCGGCCTCGACGTCACGCAGATCGAGCTGAGGAACGCCGAAGCGGCCGTGCGGTCCCGGATCTCCTTCGTCGAGGACCGCCGGGGCCGCGTCGTCCTGATCGTCGACCCGCGTCGTGCGGGTGCGCAGAAGGTCGCGGTCATCTCGCGGCACCGTCCCCAGGGCCTCGACACGACGCGGGTGATCCGACGTGACGGCGAGACCGTCGCCTGCCCGCGCGCCGCGATCGTCTACGACGCCAGCGACGACACGGGGTCGGCCCGGCTGCCGTCGTCCTGCCTGGCCGGCGGCGACTACGGCTCGGTGCGCGTACGGGTGCTCACCGAGGACCTCGACTTCGCCGACGTGGACCTCGCCCCGAGCACGACGACCCCGGGCGGCGCGGACCACTGGACCTGGACGGACTGGGCCGCACGCGGCTGAGGGCCGAGGGCTGGTTCCACCGGTCGTCCCCGTCGAGATGGCGCTCGTCGCGCGTCGAGATGGCGCTCGCCGCGCGTCGAGATGGCACTCCCCGGGCCCCTCTCCTCGAGCAGTCTCAACCTCGGGCGGCCCGCGCGCGCCGACGCCGCCGCGTCGCCGGCAGCGTGAGGACGACGCCGACGAGCACACCGGCGACCGTGCCGAGGGTGTTGGCCAGGACGTCGCGCTCGTCGGGCACCCGACCCGGGATCGATCGCTGTGCGGTCTCGATGAAGGAGGTCAGCGCGAAGCCGGCCAGCACGGCGACCCACCACCACCGGGTGCCGACCAGGAGCAGCAGGAACAACCCCACCGGTACGAACAGCGCGATGTTCGCACCGAGCTCGAACCGGTCGAAGGTGAGCCACGAGAGCCGCTCGTGGCGCTGGAGCCTGGCCACGACCCTCACGAGGAGGTCGGACCGGCCGCCCAGCGGGTCGGGGGTCAGGGTCAACCAGGCCACGAAGGCGAGGTAGCCGAGGGTGACCAGGCTCAGGAGCGGGTGTCGGTGGAGCACTCCCCCATCATGGCGCCGCCCGGAGCCTCGCTGACGTGCACGACCCGCACGTCGGGCTCCTCGGCAGGGTCCGGCACCTCGAAGCCGTCGACGAACGCCGCGACCGTCGCCGCGTCGAGGCGCACCCGGTCGGCGCACAACGGCTCACGGTTCCGGGCGGCGACGCGTCGCAGGACCTCCTCGCGCGCTACCGCGAGGTAGACCACCTCGATCTCGGCCCCGTGGTCGCGATCGACGGCGCGGACGTCGTCGCGGCGGGCGCGGGTGAAGGACGCGTGGTCGACGACGACGTCGCGCCCGGCGTCGAGCGCCGCCGCGAGGTCGAGCAGCTGGTCGCGCCTGATCTCCGCGTCCACGGCGACCGGGCGCGGGTGCTCGGTGAGGCCGAGCCGCCAGGCCTCCTGGTCGATGGACAGGCGGAGCCAGCCTTGCGCCTCGAGGTCTCGGGCCCACGTCGTCTTGCCCGAGCCCGACGGCCCGCACATGAGCACGACCCGTGGCATGCCCGCAGGCTAGCGCGCACCTTTACCCCTAGGGGGTACTGTCACAGCATGACCCCCACGCAGTACCCGCCTCGCTGCGGCGCAGGCACCTCCTCCTCGCACGGGGTCAGGCCGCGGTGGGTCCGCTCCGTAGGATCGTCGACGTGAGCAGCCCGGGCACCGCCGCGCGCCGGCGGCCTCGCGTCGCGACCCGGAGCCTGCCCGTCCTGGCCGTGGCCCTCGTCCTCGGCATCATCGGCATGCACGCACTCAGCTCGCACGGCCCGCAGATGAGCGGCATGGGGCCCGGCCCGACACAGGGAGGCACCCAGGCAGGGGTGCCGGCGCCGCACGCTGTCGTCAGCACGACGTCAGCGCTCACCTGCGAGCGGCGACCTGGGCCACGAGACGCACGACATGGTGATGCTGTGCCTGTGGATGGTGGTCTCGGCCGGGGCACTGCTCCTGGCCCTCCTGGCGCTGCGGCGCTCCCCACCCCGCTGGCGTGGGCTCCCTCGGCGCCCCTGGCCGGCTCGGTCCCTGGCCGTCGATCGGTTGCCCACAGGGCCGCCACCTTGCTGGCAGTTCTCCGTCATCAGGTGCTGATCGGCACCGGCCCCGCCCGCACCCTGAGGGTGCGCGGGGCGACCGCAGCCGACCCTTCACCCCGATCACCAGGAGAACCTGACATGCGTCTCAACCGAACCACTCGAGCCATCACCACACTCACCCTGACCGGAGTCCTCGGTCTCGCCGCCACCGCCTGCGGCGGCGACACGAGCTCCTCGTCGAGCAGCACGGACGCCTCGGCCACCGAGCACGCCGACTCCGACGTGGCCTTCGCCACGCAGATGCTCCCGCACCACGCCCAGGCCCTGACCATGGTCGAGCTGACCAAGGGGCGACCCCTCGACCCGGCCGTCCAGCGGCTGGCCGCCGACATCCGGGCCGCCCAGGCCCCCGAGATCGAGACCATGACGGGCTGGCTCGAGGACTGGAGCGAGCCGGTGCCGGAGACCGGCGGCGGCATGGACGGCATGGACGGCATGGACGGCATGGAGGGGATGGACTCCTCGATGCCGGGCATGATGTCGGCCGACGACATGACCGGGCTGCGCCAGGCCTCCGACGCCGACTTCCAGACGATGTGGCTCGAGCTGATGGTCGCCCACCACGAGGGGGCCGTCGAGATGGCCCGGACCGAGATCGCGGACGGTCGCTACCAGCCCGCCGTCGACCTCGCCGACGCGATCGTCATCTCGCAGTCCAAGGAGATCGACACCATGAACGGCCTGCTCGGGTAGGCCGAAGGTTGCGATCAGGCCATCGGGAGCCCGGCGAGGCCGGCGACCAGGCCGAGGGCTGCGCACGCCCCGAGCGTGCGCAGCACCGACCATCCACGCCAGAACAGCAGGGCGGCGGCGATGCCGGTGAGCAGCACGGCCACCGGTCTGACGCTCTGCCACACCGGCACGTCAACGCCGATCAGTCCGACGTCCACCGACCCGGTGGCGGAGAAGAGGGTGTGCAGCGCGAAGAACAGCGCGAGGTGGGCGATCACGCCGACGACCGCGGCAGTGATCCCCGTCAGGGCCGCCGAGAGCAACCGGTTGCCTCGCAACCGCTCGACGTGCGGGGCGCCGAGGAAGATGAGCACGAAGCACGGCACGAAGGTGACCCAGGTGGTCAGCAGCGCGGCCAGGACCGCCGCCACCCAGGGGTCCAGGAGTCCCGGGTCGCGGTAGGCACCGACGAAGGCGACGAACTGCACGACCATCACCAGCGGGCCGGGAGTGGACTCGGCCAGGGCGAGGCCGCGGACCATCTCCCCTGAGGCCAGCCAGCCGTAGACCTCGACGGCCTGCTGAGCGACGTAGGCCAGGACGGCGTAGGCGCCGCCGAAGGTCACCAGGGCGGCCCCGGAGAAGAAGAGGCCCTGCTCGGTGAAGACGCTTGCGTCCCCGTCAACCCGGCTGCCAGGCCCATCGGCACACCCCAAGCCAGCACGCCGACGCCGAGGACCTTCGCGGCGTGGGCCCGGGTCGGCCGCTCGGTGTGCAGGGCGTCGTCGCGGATGAGCGGCGGCGGCCCGTCGTCAGGGCTCTGGTGCCCACCGCCGCGGTCCATCACCCCGGGTATCGCGCGGCCCAGGAACCACCCCGCGACGCCGGAGACAAGGACGACGAGGGGAAAGGGCACCGAGAACGCGGTCAGCGCGAGGAACGCGGCAACTGCGACACCGATCAGCGCGGGGTGGCCGAGGGATCGGCGGCCGACCCGTACCACCGCCTGAGCGACGATCGCGAGCACCGCCGGCGCGAGACCGGCGAAGAGGGCTGCCACGACCGTCGCCTCCCCTGCCACGACGTAGACGGCGGAGAGCGCCAGGAGCGCTGCGACCCCTGGCAGCACGAAGAGGATGCCCGCGACCAGCCCGCCGCGGACCCCGTTCAGCAGCCAGCCGACGTAGATCGCGAGCTGTTGGGCCTCGGGGCCCGGCAGCAGCGTGCAGAAGCCGAGGGCGTGCAGGAAACGCTGTTGGCCGATCCAGCGCCGCTCGTCGACCAGCTCGCGCTGCATGACCGCGATCTGACCTGCCGGGCCGCCGAAGGTCTGCAGCGAGATCCGGAACCACACCCGCACGGCCGCCGCGAAGGGCACCACGTCGACACCCCCCGTCTCGGCGCACCCGGGTACCTCGGGACCGGGCTTGGGGGCGTCGGCGTCAACGGGGGACGTTCGCGAGGTTGTAGGAGCCTCGAGTGGTCCGGTCTCGTGCCGGCGGCGGCGGCTCAGGCGCCGCCCCCGCAGTCGGGCTGGAAGCGTTCGCGGGCCGGCCCGTGGACGCGCAGCGCATCGACCACGATCTGCTGGGCGACCGGGTCGTTGGGCGACTGGTCGTGCTCGATGGTGTCGGTCGGGCACACGTGCTGCAGGAGCGTGTTGGTGGTCCGGGCCCTGGGTCCCTCGAGGTACTGGGTCTGCCACGGCGTGACGATCTCGTCGTACTTCGTCGAGATCACGGTGTAGTCGGGCCCGGGGACCGTGTCACCGCCACGGTTGAGCCGCTTCAGGAACTTCGACCCCGCCGCCTGCTGCTCGCAGGCCCGGCAGGGCGAGGTGCCACGCGACTGCATCGACATCGAGGTGCCGTGGTTGGAGGGAGCGATGCCGACGAGGTCGTCGACGCGCTTCGCGCCCCCGAGGAACTTCAGGTAGTAGCGCGGCATCATTCCACCCTGGCTGTGCCCGACCAGGTCGACCCGGCGGCTGCCGGTGGCCTCGCGGACCTTCTCCACGATGGTGCGCAGCCGGTGGGCCGACTTGCCGATGGGTCCGGTCGCCCGGTGCCCGTAGTTGAAGGCGAAGACGCAGTAGCCCTGGTCGGCGAGGTAGGGCGACATCGTGATCCAGTTCTTGTCCATGGTCTCGAAGGTGCCGTTGACCAGGATGACCGGTTGCGGGTGGCGGCGGTCCGGCTCGCAGCCGTAGTCGTTGGCCCCCGGCGGCGACACCGCGCGCGAGGCCGGGTCCGCGGCGGTGGTGAGAGCGCCGGCGCTCCCGCTGCCGAGGGCCACCAGGGCGCTCGCGGCCAGGGCCGCGCCGCCGAGGGTGGCGGCGATCCGGTGTCGAAGCGTTCCCATGAGATACCTCCCGATCGAGCGCGACGTCGATGCCACGCACCTGTCGCGGAGTATGACCCGCGGAGCGCCGCAGCGCGATGCCCCGGACCGGATCGCGGTCTTCGGTCGTCACCTGCCGCAAACGCCGTCGGCCGGCGATCGCGTCGGGCTAGAGTGACACCTGTCCTGAGGGTCTCCGGCGACGTCGACCGATCAGCCGTATCGAGCACCCCGTGGCCAGATCCGGCTCATCGCGCCGTCGTGCAGGGCCGACACCGATGCGAGAGATGAGGCCTGAAGTGGCGAAGCACGGGTTCCGGGCGCCGTGGTGACGGACGTCAAGCGACCTCGACCGGTCTCGTTGCGCCGGTCGCTCGGCTACTTCGTCCCGTCGTACGTCGTCGCGGTCGTGGGCTACCTCGCCGTCAACGCGGTGGCAGCCCGCCTGCTCGGTCCCTCGGGCTTCGCCTACTACGTGGTCCTCACGACCACCACGACCCTGGTCGGACAGTTCGGCCTGCTCGGAGTCCATCGATCCGGCCTTCGGGAGGCGGCACGCGCGGACAGCTCCGAGTCCCTGGCAGAGCTGTTCCGGGGAGTCCGCGCCGTCCTCCGGATCCCGCTGCCGCTGGTCTCCGTGGGATGCGCTGTCGTCGTGTGGGCCTGGCAGGGCAACAACACCGAGTCGGCCGTGATCGCGGTCCTGACGGGCATCCTCGTCTACGAGTCCGGCTACCAGGTCGTCTCCCAGAACTACCTCCGCGGCCTGGGTCACCTGCAGGCCGCCAGCCTGCTGTCGGGTCGGTCGGGCGGGGCGCTGGTGGCCGGCGCCCAGGCGGCGGCGCTGCTGGTCGTCGCCTGGCTCGCCCCCGACTCGGGGTTGCCCGGCGTCATGCTCGGCACGGTCGTCGGGTACGCCCTGCCGCTGGTCTGGGTCTGGCGGAGGCTGCGCCAGACCTCGCGCGCGGAGGTCCGCCCGGGCGGGAGCCTGCAGGACCTGCGTGTCGTCCTCAAGCGGGACTGGCGGTTCATCTTCAGCCAGAGCGGCGGCTTCCTGAACTCCACCTTGGAGCTGTGGCTGGCCGCCGCCGTGCTCACGGCGGGCGGCGCCTCGCTGTTCGTGGCCGCCCAACGGATCGCCCGACTGCTGATCATCCCGGCCAGCGCCCTGCAGGTCGTCTTCAGTCCGGCCATCTCACGGCTGGCGGCCGCCGGGGAACGTCGCGAGCTGGAGTCCCTGGTCAGGACGGCCTCGACCGTCACGACGCTGGTGAGCGGAGTCCTGTGGATTCCCCTCGTGGTCGCTCCCGGCCTCGTGCTCGGTATCGTCTTCGGCAGCGGCTTCGAGGGGGCGGCAGCGGCCCTCATCCTCATCGCGACCGGCTACATGCTCAACGCCGTCAGCGGGATGTCGGGCACCACCTTGTCAATGTCGAGCCACGAAGGCGATAATGCGATCATCACCTGGAGCGTCGTGGGGGCCCGTGTGGTGTCCGGTGTCGTGTGTGCCAGCGTGTGGGGGGTAGTGGGCTTGGCCGCGTCTTCGGCAGCGATCTCGGTGCTCTACTACGCGACGACGTGGACCACGGTGCGTCGAAGGCTGTCCATCTCCACCCACGCGACGATGCGCCCGCAGCTCTCGATGCTGGCCCGGATCCGCGGCTGATGGACGACCACGACGGAGGCGCGACGCCTCCAGACGACACTCGGCGCGCGGTCGCGACCGAGGTCGCTGCCGCCATCGACCGCGTCGCCCAGGGGCCCGTGCTCGTCGTCGGCTCCCTCCCGCCGGGCGGGCGCGACCTCGACCTCCTCGCCTCCCCCGAGGACCACGCCAGGATCCGGGCGTGGCTGCGCGACCAGGGCTTCATCCCGTGGCGCCACACCTATGCCAGGTTCGGCGCACCCGCCCCCTACGCCGTCGAGCTGTCCAGCACCGAGCGCTGGGCGACGAGCATCGACGACGCCACCTCCCTCTTCGACGACGCCGAGGCGATCCCCGGGCTCGAGCGCCTGGTCCGACCGAGCCCGGCCACCGTGCTGCTGATGGCCGCGCGCGGCACCGTGACGCGCCGGGGCCGGATGACCGAGAAGGTCCGCCGCCGGCTCGGCGACGCCCTCGAGCGCGATCCGGAGGCCTGGGCCCACGCCGAGCAGCGGGCCCCCGGACTCGGCATGCTCGGCGCCCTGCGCCTGCTGCGTCAGGCCTACCAGGCCGAGGGAGCCCTCTCTCTCCCGCTCCGCGCCCGCGGCCTGGGCGGCGTGCTCCGCGGTGCGGGACCACTGCCCGCGAAGCGGCGGCTCCTCCTGGGCGGGCGGCCGCGCCGCCTACGACCGGCGGTCGTCACGTTCTCGGGCCTGGACGGGTCGGGCAAGAGCACCCAGGTGGGTCACCTGCAGGAGAACCTGCGGGCACTGGGCATCACCTCCGAGGCGCAGTGGGCCGGCTTCAAGTCGGCCGGGAAGATCCGCGCCCGGTTGCCGTTCCTGGACCGGGCCCGGCCAGGACGCGAGAAGCCACGCGACCCGCTGATGCCGGCCGCGCTCGGGCGCAGCACCGCCGGTCAGCACGCCTGGGTCTACGTCGTTGCCGGCTTGAACGCGTTCCACCTGTGGCGCCTGGTGCTGCGCCGGCGCCCCGGTGTCACGGTGCTCATCTTCGACCGGTTCGCTCCGGACACCACCGTCAAGCTGGACCTCCACTTCCTCCGCTCGCGGGGGATCGACGTCCGACGCCAGCGGCGCCTGTTCCTCGCCATCGCGCCCAAGCCTGACGTCTCCTTCCTCGTCAACGTCCGGCCCGAGGTCGCCTACGGGCGTCGCCAGGAGCAGACCCCGGAGGAGCTGCGCTCCATGTTCGAGCTCTACCAGGAGCAGGTGGGCCGCTTCGACCTTCAGGTCATGGACGGGACCACCCCCGGTGACGACCTGGCCACGACCGTGGCCGTCGAGGCCTGGCGCGGCCTGCGATGACCAGCGGGCAGTGGCAGCGGCCGGCACCGAGCACCAGCGAGGGCACGCATCACGGGGTGCTCGACGCCTTGTCCCGGGCGATGGACACCTCGCAGGACCCCGCCTGGAGGTTCTCGGTCGAGACGCAGCGACTGGCCGGTCGGTCCAGCATCTACGTCGTCCGCGGTGAGCGGCCCGGACGTCCCCCCGCACGCTGGGTGGTCAAGCAGCCCCACCCCGAGTGGGCCCAGGACGACGTGGACAACCCCATCACCGCCGAGGACGAGTTCGCCGCACTCGGCCGGCTCGACAGCCACTTCCGAGACCTCGGCGTCCCCTTCAGGGTGCCGACACCCGTGGCCTTCCTGCCCGACGTCGACGCCTTGGTGATGGAGCACGTCGACGGTCGGACCATCAAGGACCTGCTGCACTACGGCAGCCTGCGGCACCCGCGCACCCTCCTCGACGGACTCGCCGCCGCCGGCACCTTCCTCCGCCACGTGCACGCCCTCGAGGCGCTCCCGCCCGTCGAGGTCTCCCTGCGGCACGAGGCCCACCAGGTGCTGGCCGTGGCCGAGGAGAAGCTCCACCCCCTGGGACTCGCCCTGCCCGACCGCGTCCGCCGGCGGCTCGAGCAGTTCCCCGAGGTCGAGGTGTCCTCGCCGCAGGTGTGGCTGTACGGCGACTTCGGCCCGTCGAACATCCTCCTCGAGAGGGACGGCTCCACCGTGGGCCTCGACATGGCGCTCACGACCGTGGGCCAGCCTGAGGACGACCTCGTACGCTTCGTGGCGCTGGTCTCCGGCATGATCCGGCTGGCGCCGGAGGTCGTGGCCCGACCCGTCGGAGTGGTTCGCCGACAGCTCGAGGACCGGCTGCTGCAGAGCTACTACCGCAGTGACGTCCGGCCCCCGCTGTTCGAGCTCCGGTACCTCCACCAGCTCTGCCGGCGGTGGTGCCGGCTGCGCGAGCTGTCCGAGCAGCACGAGCCCGCGAGCCGCGTGCGCGTGAAGCTGCCGGTGATCGGCGCGCAGATGCGCCTGCTGATGCGCGACAGCGAGCGCCGCCTGGCCCGCAGCATGGGGGGCTGAGTGGACGTCCGCCGGGTCGCCGCGACCGCCAAGCTCGTCCTGCTGCGCCTCCTCCTTCGGGTCACCCCCTCGCGCGAGCACGCCGTGGTCTCCGGCTCTCCCGACGACGAGGGGAACGCCGTGGAGATGGTCCGCGCCCTCGCACGCGTGATGCCCGTGTACTGGCTCACCAGCGACCACCCCGACGGGGTGCTGTGGCTGGTTCCCCCCGACGAGGCCGGGCACCCCGTGCGACGGGTGCGCAAGGACTCGACCCGGGCCTACCTGGCCTACCTGACCGCGCGCTACGTGTTCTTCACCCACGGCCTCTACGGGTCGCCACCGCCCCCACGCCACAAGACCTTCGTCAATCTCTGGCACGGGGACGGACCCAAGCGCAGCAAGCGCTTCGCCAACATCCGCTCGACCTACGTGGTCGCCGGCACCGAGCTGTGGGGCCGCCAACGCCCCCTGTACTACGGGGTCAGCCCGCAGGGTGTGCTGGTGACAGGGAACCCTCGCATCGACCAGTTCGAGCAGACACCCTCCGACGAGGCCTTGCGGCAGCTGGGGCTGGACCCTGCCGGGCGGCTGGTCCTGTGGATGCCGACCTACCGCCGCACGGAGTACCGGGGGCGCCGCCTGGGCCAGGTGCGCAACTGGGCCGACGCGGAGGAGCTCTCCCAGACCGGCACCGTGAGCGAGCTGCTCCACGGGGTGGCCGCCGTCGCCGCGGCCCAGGGAGTCACCGTCGCGGTCAAGCCGCACCCGCTGGACGCGGACCGGTACGCCGCGCTCGGCCTGAGCGTCATCACGGGCGACGACCTGTCCCGCGTGGGGCTGACCCTCTACCAGCTGCTCGGCCGCAGCCACGGGCTGATCACCGACTACAGCAGCGTCTGGACCGACTTCCTGGCGATGGACCGACCCGTCGGGTTCTACTGCCCCGACCTCGAGGAGTACGAGGCCAGCCGCGGGCTCAACGTCGAGAACTACGCGGAGCTGATCCCCGGGCCGCTCCTGGAGGGTGTCGGCGACTTCGAGAAGTTCTTCCGCGACTGTGTCAGCGAGTCGCCCGAGTCCCGGGACCGACGTAGGCAGAGCACGAAGCTCGTCGGGGCCGAGACCCGACCGGGCGCGAGCGACCGCCTCCTCGTAGCGCTCGGCATCCTTTCCAGCACAGCGGGAGCGCAGCGATGACGGCGTCCTCCGGAGCCGCGGGTGACCGGATCCGGAACGTCGCCGTGCTGCTGGCCGGCGGGGTCGGCACCCGGATCGGCCTGGGCGTGCCGAAGCAGCTGATCAAGATCGCCGGTCGACCGATCCTCGAGCACTCGCTCGCGGCGCTCCACAGCCATCCCCTGGTCGACGAGGTCCTGATCCTGATGGCCCCCGGCCACCTCGACGCCGTGCGCGCGATCGTTCGTGAGGGTGGCTACGAGAAGGTGGTCGACATCCTGGAGGGCGCGGGGACGAGGAACGAGACCACGTCCCTGGCCCTGGAGTGGCTCGGCGACCGCGAGTGCAACGTGCTGCTGCACGACGCCGTGCGGCCGCTGGTCACCCCCCGCATCATCAGCGACTGCCTCGCGGCGCTCCAGTCCTACGAGGCCGTCGACGTCGCGATCGCCTCGGCGGACACCATCGTGGAGGCCCATCCCGACGGGACCATCAAGGACATCCCGCCCCGCACGACGCTGCGTCGGGGCCAGACACCCCAGGGCTTCCGCGCCTCGGTGCTGAAGCGGGCCTACGCCCTCGCCTGGGACGATGAGTCCTTCGTCGCCACCGACGACTGCACGGTGGTGCTCCGCTACCTGCCGGACGTGCCGATCGCGATCGTCGAGGGCGACGAACGCAACATGAAGGTCACCGAGCCCATCGACGTCTACCTCGCCGACAAGCTCTTCCAGCTCACCAGCCACGAGCTGCCGGCTACCCACACCGACGAGGCCTACCGCGCCATCCTGGCGGGCAAGGTGATGGTCGTGCTCGGGGGAAGCTATGGGATCGGGGCGGACATCGCCGCGCTGGCCTCCGACCTGGGTGCCGTGGTGCACGTGTACAGCCGCTCGAGCACCAACACCCACGTCGAGCGTCGGACCGACGTCGCGGCGGCCGCGCAGGAGGTCGCCGCATCCTCCGGGCGGATCGACTTCGTCGTCAACGCCGCTGGGGTGCTGCCGCGCGGCACCCTGGTCGAGACCTCGGAGGAGACGGTCTACAGCGCGACGGAGGTCAACTACCTGGCGCCGGTGTTCATCGCCCAGCAGTTCTTCCCCCACCTCGAGGAGACCGGGGGCTCGATGCTGCTGTTCACGTCGAGCTCCTACACCCGCGGTCGGGCCGGCTACAGCCTCTACTCCTCGGCCAAGGCCGCGGTGGTCAACCTGACCCAGGCGCTGGCCGACGAGTGGGCCGGCGACGGCGTGCGGATCAACGCCCTGAACCCGGAGCGGACGGCGACCCCGATGCGGACCAAGGCCTTCGGGACCGAGCCGAGCGACTCGCTGCTGGAGTCCTCCGTGGTCGCTCGGGCCGCGTTGGACGTGCTGATCGGACCGCAGACGGGTCAGATCATCGAGGTCCGCAAGCTCGACCCGTTCCAGGCCGTGACCGACTCCCCTCTGCTCGGCTGAGGTCGACCGGCCGGGACGTCAGCCAGGGACGTCAGCCAGGGACGTCAGGCACTCCTCGTCCTGGGCCGCTGAGCACCTCGCCCCTGGCGATCCCTTGACAGGTCGAGGGCCTCCGAGGAAGGTCGCGTCAGGGGCCTCGGCGCCTGTGGGGGTGCAACGGTCCGATCGAATCGAGAGGAGATCCGATGGCCGTCAAGCGTCGTCAGTGTGCCGCGATGGAGGAGTACGAGAGGCTGCTCGAGGAGCAGCCGTCGTTCCGTACCAATCAGCAGCGAGCCGAGGAGTTCACCGCTCGCGCCGTCACCTCGGGTGAGGCGGACCGGGTGGCTCGCAAGCTGATCACGATCCCCATGGTGGTGCACGTGCTCTACAACAAGCCTGCGGAGAACATCACCAAGGCCCAGGTCCAGAGCCAGATCGACGTGCTCAACCAGGACTTCCGAGCCACCAACGCCGATGCCGCCAACGTCCCCGACCCGTGGAAGGGTCTCGTCGCCGACTCGAAGATCGCCTTCCAGCTCGCGAAGAAGGACCCTGCCGGCAAGCGGACCGACGGGATCGTGCGCGTCCAGACCGACCGCACGTCGTTCGGCACCGGCGACGACGTCAAGCGGTCCGGCAAGGGCGGCTCGACCGCTTGGCCCTCAACGGCCTACCTCAACATCTGGGTCTGCTCGCTCGGCGGCGGCCTGCTCGGCTATGCACAGTTTCCCGGCGGCCCGAAGGCGACGGACGGCGTGGTGGTCCTGAACTCCGCCGTCGGGACCGAGGGCACCGCGGCCGCCCCGTTCGACAAGGGGCGGACGCTGACCCATGAGATCGGGCACTGGCTGAACCTGCGCCACATCTGGGGCGACACCCTCGACTGCAGCGGCGGTGACCGCGTCCCGGACACGCCGAACTGCGAGGGGCCCAACTTCGGTGAGCCGACGTTCCCCGTCATCACGTGCAGCAACGGGCCGAACGGCGGCATGTTCATGAACTACATGGACTACGTCGACGACGCCGCGATGTTCATGTTCACCGCGGGCCAGGTGTCGCGGATGAGCGCCTGCCTGGCCGGCCCGCGCAAGTCGTTCGTGGGGGCGTAGGCATCAGGTGAGGGTCGACCAGGTCAGCGGACGCTGGGTGCACGCTCGCGAGGAGGACACCGAGCAGGAGATGGTGTTCCGTCCCGCGGGCACCGCTCTCCCGCCCGCTCGGGGTCGGTTCGCCTTCGACCTCCGCGCGGACGGCACCTTCGCCGAGACCGGCCTCGGCGCCTCCGACGTCCCCGAGGAGGCCACGGGCAGCTGGACGGTCGAGGACGACCGGATCACGCTGAGCGAGGGGGCGACGCAGGGGGTGCCGCGGGAGATGCGCGTGCTGACCGCTGACGCCGAGCGGCTGGTGATCTCCAAGCACCACAGCCCCCACAGAGGTTGAGCAGCGACCGACTAATTGAGGCCATCTCGACGGACCGGTGGTCGAACCCCTGAGGAAGTCACTGCACGGCACCACTGTGAAAGGTCACCTCCCCGTCAAAGGGGATGGACAGGCTTCTGACCAGGCCAGGCAGTGGGCAGGGCGGTCACCGGTCCACCACCACGCCCGGCCAGGTCTCGCGGATGACACCTCGAAGGGTTCCAAGGGTCAGCGCAGCGATGAGTCACAACCGTCGCAGCAGAACAGGGCCACCCTCCGTGGCGCCCGCGGGGCCTTGAAGTTCTGCACCTATCCGAGCGCTTCTCCGGTGATGCTGCCGTGCAGAAGCGGCAGTTTCGCCGGTGAACCGGTGAAACTGCGGATGTCGGGCGCGGGGCGCCCTCCTCCTCGACCACCGTGCTGGACCAGTGCGCCGTTCTTGGCCCGCACCTCGGCGGTTTCCTCAAGTCGGGGCGGGCTGCGCCGATACCTAGGTGTCAGGCAACGGACAGGAGCAGAACGGATGCCATCGTGGCTACGGCTTCGCGCGACCGCGCGAGATCGCCTCCGGCTCCTGCTGGTCCTCGAGGCGCTGACCCTCGCCGTCTTCGGCGTCCTGCTGTCGGTGCCCCAGATTCCTGCCTCGGAGTTCTTCCGGGACGTGGTGGTCGGCAACCTGGTCTTCGTCTGGCCGATCCTGGTGCTGCTGCTCCGCGGATGGGCCGACCGCTCCGACCGCGGGTGGGCCTGGTGCTTCGCCGCGGCTGTGACCTTCTTCCTGGCCGGCAACCTGCTCTACGTCTTGTGGGTGGTCAACCTGGAGGTGCCGCCGTTCCCGTCCTTCGCCGACGCTGCGTACCTGTCGATCTACCCGTTCTACGCAGGCGCTGTCGCGCTCTCCATGCGTGCTCGCATCGGAGGTCTGCGCGGGAGCGTGCTGCTCGACGGGCTGACCGCGGGGCTCGCCACTGCCACCGTCGGCGGCCTTGCGGTGCTCCCCCTCGCGCGCGCCTTCGAAGGCGGCACCTTCCAGATCGTGGTGGCCGCCGCCTACCCGGTCGGCGACGTCGCGACCATCGCCATGGTCCTGGGCGTGTTCGCTGCCACGGGCGGGCGCCCGGGGAGGCTCTACGCCTACATCGCGGCTGGGCTGGTGACCTTCGCGGTCGCCGACGTCATCTACGCCTACCGGATCGCATTCGGCGGCTACACCGTCGGGACTCCGCTGGACCTGCTGTGGGCGCTGGGTGTCGCCGTCATCGCGCTGGGCGTCTCCCGCGCCCCTGGCGAGCTCCGGCCGGCAGTCGGCGTCGGGATGTCCTCGCTGTGGGTGACCGGCGCGTCCAGCCTGGTCGCCACGTTCGTCCTGGCGACGTCGTCGCGGATCGAGCTCCCGCTAGTGCTCGTGCTGCTCGCCACCACCACCTTGCTGGTGTCGGCGGCACGCACGGTCCTGGCGTTTCGGCGGGTCCAGGAGATGGCGGTGATCAAGCAGCAGGCGATGACCGACGAGCTCACCGGTCTGCCCAACCGTCGTGCTCTCTACGAGCACACCGAGCGAGCGCTCGAAGCCCGGCGGCCTGGCCGATCGGTGGCGGTCGCGATCCTCGACCTGGACCGGTTCAAGGAGGTCAACGACTCCTTGGGCCATCACGCCGGCGACCACCTGCTGAGATCAGTCGCCGAACGGTTGGGCGATGCGCTCGACCTCCACCTTCCTGGGGCACTCCTGGCCCGGTTGGGAGGCGATGAGTTCGCCGTGCTGCTCCCGGACATCGCAGACCTGGACACAGCCGTGGCAGCGGCCGAGCACCTGCGCGAGGCACTGCTCGAGCCGGTGCACCTCGAGGGGTCGATCGCCGTGCACGTGCGGGCGAGCACCGGTCTCGCGGCGGCCCCGGAGCACGGGGAGAGCCAGGCCGAGATCTTGCGCTGTGCCGACATGGCGATGTACGCAGCGAAGCGGGACGGAACCGGCATCCGACTCTTCCGCGCCGAGCAGTCGGTCGCCAACCGCGACCGACTGCGACTCGCCGAGGACCTGCACCGTGCCATCGGGTCTGGCCAGCTGAGCGTGCACTACCAGCCGAAGGTCGACCTTGCCGGCAACCTCCACGCCGCCGAGGCGCTCATTCGCTGGAAGCACCCCGAGCGAGGAATGCTGGCGCCCGACGTGTTCCTGCCGCTGGCCGAGGACCACCGGCTGATGCCCGCGCTGACCCGGATCGTGCTCAACACTGCGTTGACCGACTGCGCCGCCCTCCGAGGTGAGGGGGTGAATCTCGAGGTCTCGGTCAACCTGTCGGCCGCCGACCTGCTCGACCAGGGGTTGCCCGACTACGTGCAGAGGGCCTTGGACGAGCACGGCGTGCCGGCTAGGGCGTTGACGTTGGAGATCACCGAGACGACGGTGATGTCCGACCCCGTCCAGGCCCAGCTGACCTTGGAGGGCCTGCACGCGCACGGGGTCCAGCTCTCCGTGGACGACTACGGAACAGGACACTGCTCCCTGGCCTACCTGCGCCGACTGCCTGTCCAGGAGCTCAAGCTCGACCGCTCCTTCGTCACCCACATGGCCACGGACGCCCGTGACTCCGCGATCGTCCGGTCCAGCGTCGACCTCGCGCACTCCTTGGGTCTGCGGATGGTGGCCGAGGGCGTCGAGGACGCCTGCGCCCTCGACCTGCTCGTCGACGCAGGGTGCGACGTGGCCCAGGGGTGGTACTTCGCAGCCGCCATGCCGCTCGCGGACCTGCGAACCTGGATCCGTGCCCGCCAGACGGAACCGTCCGGGCGGCCGAGGACCCAGTCGGCCCCCACCCGCCTGTTGAACGAGCCGGCCGCGTACTGATCCCCCGCGCGATCACGTCGGTCCCGGGAAGCCCTCGCCCCGGCCGGCAGCCATGGTCGGACGCTGCGCGGCGAGCACGCGACCCAGTGACCACCATCGGCGCCAGCGATGATTCTCCCCCTACCGTCGAGTCGTACCCCCCGACGGTGCCGTCACGACGAGGAGTGGGAATGCAGCAGCTACTACGAGTGCAGAACTTCGGGGTCTCGGCCGACGGCTACGGCTCCGGCGAGGGGCAGAGCCTGGAGCGGCCCTTCGGCCACGTCGATCCCGGCGACCTCCTCGCGTGGGTCGGCGCCACGGCCAGCTCGCCGAACCGCACCGAGCCCGGGGGCTCGCAAGGCCTCGACGACTACCTCGTCCGCGACTACAGCCGCAACATCGGTGCCGAGATCATGGGTCGCAACAAGTTCGGCCCCCAGCGGGGCCCCTGGGCCGATCACGACTGGGTCGGCTGGTGGGGCGACGAGCCGCCGTTCCACACGCCTGTCTTCGTGCACACCCACCACCCCCGCCCGTCGATCACCCTCGCCGACACGACCTTCCACTTCGTCGGGGGTGACCCCGCCGACGTGCTGGCCCAGGCGCGCGAGGCCGCCGCGGGTCGGGACGTCCGACTCGGAGGTGGCGCGCAGACCGTTCGTGCCTTCCTCGACGCCGACCTCGTCGACACCCTGCACGTCTCGGTGTCCCCCATCGAGCTCGGCGTCGGCAGCAGGCTCTGGCAGTCCCCGGAGGATCTCGACGACCGCTTCCACCGCGAGGAGGTGCCCAGCCCCAGCGGCGTGGTCCACCATCTCCTCTGGAGACGTTGACCGGTTGGTGTCGGGACCCTAGGGTCCGCAGATCGACTCAGGACGTCTCAGACGGGGGTGTTCGACCATGGCAGAGGTCCTGCTCTTCCACCACGTGCAGGGACTGACCTCGGGAGTCCAGGCCTTCGCCGAGGACCTCCGCGAGGGGGGACATCGTGTGCACGCCCCGGATCTGTTCGACGGACACACCTTCAGGTCCCTCGAGGACGGGTTCGGCTACCTGCGCTCCCTGGCCGAGGGCGAGATGTCGACGAGGGTCGAGGAGTCGGTGGCCGGTCTTCCCGAGGGTCTGGTCTACGCCGGCTTCTCGTGGGGGGTGCCGCGCGCGCAGATGCTGGCCCAGACCCGCGCCGGCGCGCGAGGCGCACTGCTCTTCGAGGCCTGCATCCCGGTCGTCGGGGACGACGCCTTCGGACCCTGGCCGTCCGGCGTCCCCGTGCAGGTCCACGGCGCCGCCGAGGACGAGTTCTTCCTGGAGGATCGAGCAGCGGCCGACGAGCTCGTGCGAGTCCTCGGACCGGACCTGGCGACGCTGTTCACCTATCCCGGCGACCGGCACCTCTTCAGCGACCGCAGCCTGCCCTCCTACCAAGCCGAGTCAGCAGGCCTGCTGATGCAGCGCACCCTGGACTTTCTCGCGGCCGTCGGCTGACTCGAGCCTCTGGCGCCGCTGTGGGCGCACCACGCGCTGCCGCGCCTGCCGTGAGCGGGCCAGGTAGGTGGGTCAGCTGTCAGGAAGGCTCGGAGCGCCGCGCCAGGATCAACATCCGCGCGCAGGTGCGCAGCGCGGTGGACGAAAGGGCGTGCTCGGTACATGTACTGAGCAACGGACTACAAGCCTGAGGAGCAGGGATGAACTCGTTCGACGATCAGCTGGCGCTGTCCTCCCCCGCGGTACCCACCGCGTCACCCGAGCTCGATGCTGAGCTCGTCCGCGTCATCGCGCAGGCCGAGCGGGCCGCGCGACCACGATGGGAACGGCGCCGGATGGCGGCAGCGATCGGAGGCGTGGTCGTCGTCGGAGCGCTCGGCGTCGGGGGCGCTGCGGCGGCGGGCGTCGTCCCGTGGTTCGAGTCGGCCCCGTTGGGCGGTGTCGTGACCACCTCGACGGGCGCCCGCTGCAGCCTTGCGTTCGGCATCAAACGGGTCGACGACCCCGCGGCCCCGGTCGGCGATACGGTGCGGGCGCGAGTCGAGGCCGCCGCAGAGCGGTACCTCACGCGCCTCGACTACTCGACCCTGGGGGTCGCTCGGGCGACGCGAGCGGAAGTTCTGCGCCCGACGGCCACAGCGGCAGGTCTGGCGATGACGGTCGAGGAGGACGAGATCGAGGCGGTCTACCAGGAGGTCGGGCGGCGGGTGGATGCCGCGCTCGTCAGGCAGGACCTGCCCGTGACGGCCGTGGGCCTGTCGCTGGCGTCGTCGTGCGAGGAGCGAGGACCGGTGACCGCTGTAGACCGCGTGACGGCGCGTGCCGCGCTCCAGGACGCCTCGGGTGACCTGCTCGCCTACCTCGTGCGCCGAGCTGCCACACCCGAGGACGCGGCCGACCTCTACGGCGAGGTGATGCTGACCGCCTGGAAGAAGATCGCCACGATGCCGGAGTCCTCCGAGCGTCAGCGCATGTGGTTGTTCGTGATCGCAGCGCACACCCTGAGCAACTATCGGCGAACCGCGTCCCGACGGCTGCAGCTGACCGAACGACTCCGCCACCAGGTCGCTACGACCACCCCGGCCCCGGAGGGCGCCTACGCGGTGCGCGACGCCGTGCTACGACTGCACCGGGCCCACCGCGAGCTGGTGATGCTCGTGCACTGGGACGGCTTCACGATCGTGGAGGCCGCCGAGATCCTCGGCCTGAACCCGTCTACGGCGCGCAGCCGTTACGCGGCGGCACGCGCGGTCCTTCGTGACGCGCTGGTCGACGAGAACGCGTGAGGCTCCGGGGGGTCGTTGGACACGAGGTAGGAGTGGTGACAGCCGCAGACCTCCGGGAGCTGCTCCTCGTGCCGATCCCCCGAATCTCGCCGCGGCCGGCACCACCGCTTCCTGGACGACCGCTGTCCCGTCTGGCCAGCCCGTGCTGAGCGCCCTCGGCCGATCCGGGCCGTGCTGCCTGTACAGGCTGTTGGCCGTGAGGCGGGGGACGGCCCCGCCGCTAGGACGCGCCCGCGGTGCGCTGCCAGACGGGATGCCACCGACCTCGGCTGTCGTCACCGGGTCCGCTCCCGGATCCCCGACAGGTGGCTTCCTCGATGCAGCGGTCTCAGCGGCGGCGTCCGGTCACCCGGCCGGGGCGATGTTCTGGTTGATCCGGAAGACGTTCCCCGGGTCGTAGCCCTTCTTCACCGACGCCAGCCGGTCGTAGTTGGCGCCGTAGTTGGCACGGATCCGAGTCTGGTCGTCCCCGGCCATGAAGTTGATGTACCCGCCCTCGCTGGTGTGCGGCTCGAGCGCCTGGTGGTAGTCGCGGACCCACCTGATGTTGGCCTCGTTGTCGGCCGGGTCGGGCCACATACCGGCGATCACCGGGGCGAACTTCGCCTCTCGGTAGGCGAACGCGGTGGCGTCCGCCGCGACGTCGTGGACGGCACCATCGATCGGGTAGAGGTGCATCGTGGACTCGACCGCGGGCACGCATGCTCCGTGCTCGACGTGGGCTGCGATGACGTCGTCGGTCAGCTCGGGCAGGAAGGCAGCCTTCCAGTAGTGCTGGAGGCCTTTCGGGAGCAGACCGTCGAAGGCGCTGTTCAGTGCCGGGTAGGGCATCCGGCCGACGTGCTCGGCGACGGGAGTCCCGACCGCCCGCAGCTCACTGAGCAGATCTTCGGCGCCCTCGTCGCTGCCGTTGAAGCACGACACCACGAGCACGAACGGTTCGCCGACGCGGTCCGCCGGGACGAACGGCAGCGGCGGGGCGATCTGGAATGCGGGGAAGGCGCTCATCTCGCGCGGTGCTGCGGCGATCCACTCGCGATAGGTTACGAACAGCTCCTCGGCGACGTCGAGCTCGAAGAACATCGGCCCGCCGTAGATGGTGTCCACGGGGTGCAGGTCGAACTCGAGCTCGGTGACCACACCGAAGTTTCCGCCGCCGCCGCGCAGCGCCCAGAACAGATCGGGGTGCTCGGTCGCACTGGTGGTCACGAAGCTGCCGTCGGCGAGGACGACATCAGCCGCCCTCAGGTTGTCGATCGACAGCCCGTGAGCACGCGCCAGGTAGCCGATGCCGCCGCCGAGGGTGAGCCCGGCGACCCCGGTGGTCGAGATGATCCCGCCCGTCGTGGCCAGACCGAAGCTGTGCGCGGCATGGTCGAAGTCACCCCAGTCGCAGCCGCCCTGGACCCGGGCGACCCGCTCCACCGGGTCGATGCGAACCCCCTTCATCGCGCTCAGGTCCAGGACGATGCCGTCGTCGACCGTCCCGAACCCCGGGACGCTGTGCGCGCCGTTCCGCAGCGCGAGTGGGAGCCCGCTCTCGCGAGCCGCGTCGACAGCGGTGCGAACGTCCGCGACACCCGTCGCGCGCACCACCGCGAGTGGTCGCCTGTCGATCATGGCGTTGTAGACCGAGCGCGCCTCGTCGTACTCCGCCGACTGCGCGGTGATGACGTCGCCGCGGACGGTGTCGAGGATGGTCAGTGCCGGAGTGCCGCTCATGACTGCTTCCTGTTCTACTCGCGAGAGGTGTGCGGTGGACGGGGTAGCGGGTGGCCCTCTGGGTCAGGCGAACACCTGCTGGGCATGGTCGTGGAACTGACGCATCGCGGCGACCGGACCGATCTCGATGAAGACGGCCCCCTCGGCGGAGGTGGCGGTGTGTCCGGAGGGCCAGTAGTAGACCTCGCCCGCACGTGCGGTCTCGACGGTTCCGTCGGCGTGCTCGAGCCGAACCGAACCCTCCAGCACGATCCCCCAGTGGGGGCTGGGACAACGGTCGTTCGGAAGACCCTTCAGGACGGGGCCGAAGTCGGTGCCGGCCGGAACCCGGATGTGCCGGATGGCCATGTCGCCCTCCTCGACGTACCTGGTCTCCAGGTCACCCTGGGACACCTCGACGGGCAGGTCCTTGATCGATGTGGCCATGGTGCTGCTCCTTCTCGATGGGATGTGTCAACGCCAGCGACGCTACGGAGCACAGGAGCACGGCGCCTGACCTGATCTGACCTCCTCGGTCAGGACGGCCAGGGGGTCAGATCTGGCTATCTCGATGAGCGCAGGACCGGGCTAGAGTCGATGGACGATGGAACCTGCTCCGAAGAGCTCGATGACGGGTCCCCCACGAAGTCGGACCACCTTTGTGGGGCGCCATGCGGAGATGGAGCGCCTCGAGACCGTCTGGGCAGCCGTCGAGGCCGACCGGCGTCAGGTCGTGTTCGTGGGCGGCGAGCCCGGTGTCGGAAAGACCCGGCTGGCGGTCGAGGTGGCCGCAACACTTCGTGCGCACGGTGCCACCGTGCTGCGGGGCTCGTGTCGCGAGGAGTTCAACACCCCGTACCGGCCCTTCGTCGCGATTCTCGAGCAAGCCCTGGAGCAGGTGCCGCCGCAGGCCCTCTGCGACATCACCCCACTCTCCGCGGCCCCGCTCCTGCGCCTGACCGCGGCGGTCCTGCCGCACTGGCCGTCGGCCGCCGGGCTCGTCTCGGACGACGGCGACTCTCGGGTGACCCTCTTCGACGCCTTTCTTCGCGTGCTCCTGGCCGCGGCGGAGCAGAACCCGACGGTGCTCGTCCTGGAAGACCTGCACTGGGCCCCGGAACCGACGCTGGCGATGCTGTCCCACCTCGTCGAGTCCACCGCAGGAGAGCAGCTGCTGGTCCTGGCGACCCGCCGCACCACGGCGCCGGACCGCACCGACTCGGTCAGCTTTGCCCTCGCGGACCTGCACCGCCTCGACGGTGTCGCCCGGATCGATCTCGTCGGGCTGAGCACCGAGGACGTGGTCGAGTACCTCGTCCGGGAGGCCGGGGTCCCGCTCGGTGCGGCCCGGGCGGCCGCACCGGTCCTGCGCGACCACACCGGTGGGAACCCCTTCTTCCTCCAGGAGTACTGGTACGACCTCGCCTCGCGCGGTGGCCTCGCCGCCATCCGCTCCGGGACAGCCCAGGCGCCAGGATCGGTTCAGGACGCGCTGGCGCGCCGGCTGGCCGCGTTCGACCTGGCTCACACACGGGTGCTCGAGCTGGCGGCGGTGGCAGGCGACGTCGTCGACCCCACCCTGCTGGTCCAGGCCTGCGACCTCGGCCCGGGCGCGGTCCTGGAAGGGATCGACCTCACGGTCCGCGCCGGGCTCCTGACCGCGGTTACCGAGGCCGACAGCGACGCCGACGGCTACCGGTTCGTGCATTCCCTGGCTCGCCAGGCGGTGCTGGACCAGATGACGGCCACCGATCTCGCGGCGGCGCACGCGCGCGTGGCCCGTGCGCTCGAGACCCGCGCGGACGAGGACGACCCAGGCCTCATGGCGCAGCTTGCTCATCACTTCGTCCAGGCTCGGGCTCTCGGGCACGGGGACAAGGCCGTCCACTACCTGGTCCTGGCAGCCCATCAGGCGGTCCGCGGCATCGCCCACAGCGAAGCAGCGACGCTGTACGAGCGGGCCGCGCAGCTTCACGTCACCGAGGGACCGCCGCGGACCGAGCTGCTCGCCGCCGCGGCTGGCTGTCACCTGCGCGCCGGCCACTTCCCGACCGCCCGAGGCATCTACGAGGAGCTGAGCGCCGACGGCGACCCCCGGGTGCGGCTGCTGGCTGCCATCGGTCACGAGGACTCCTCATGGCGACCGTCCGAAAGTGGTCGGCGGTCCCTTGCCATGCTCAGCGAGGCCCGGCGTGCCGCCGCACTGGAACAGCGCGATCCCTTGAACATCCGTGCCCTGGCCAGCATGGGCCGGGCGGCCTCGTTCACCGGCGACCGCAGACGGGCTCGCGAGCTCGGGGAGGAGGCACTCCAGCTCGCCCGTGCCAGCGGGGATGACGGACTCCTCGCACACGCGCTCAGCGCGACGCTGTGGCAGGGGCTCACCCCGGGGCTGGCCCCCGAGCTGTTGGCTCGCGCCATCGAGCTGCACGAGATCGGATCACGCCTCGGCGACGACGACCACCTCGGACCGGCCGCATTCCACCGAGGCGCTTTCGCCTACCTCGTGGGCGACGAGCCCGCCTGGACCAGCGCTCAGCGCGATCTGACCGAGATCGCACTGTCGCGCGGGGAGCCGTTCTTCCGGTACGTCTCCGGAAGCGCTCGGTACACCCATCGTTACGCGGTCGGCGACTTCGCGGGCGCCGAGCACATCCTGGCGTGGCTCGACGACCAGTTCAGCCGAGAGTTCGATGGCGCGACCGAGGGGTCGTGGGGCGTCCAGCAGTTCATGCTGCGCCGGGTCACCGGCGGCCTCGAGCAGATCAGACCCTTCATCACCGGCGAGGAGAGCCTCGACGACCACTGGCTGCCGGGTCTGCTGGCCCTCTACACCGAGCTCGAGATGTGGGAGCCGGCCGCGCGACTGCTCACCCACCTGAGCCACCGGCTCAACGACTACCGCGCCGGCGCCCAGTGGGCGGGAGTGCTGGCGTTCGCCTCGGAGGCGGCCGCGAAGCTTGACGACGCCGATGCTGCGGAGGTGCTCCGGCCCCTGCTCAGCGGGTACGAAGGAACCAACCTGATGGCCGGCGCCAACACTGCCGCCTTCGGCTCGGCGGACAGGTACCTGGCGCAGCTCGACTCGGTGCTCGGCGCACCGAGTGCCGACCACCACTTCGAGTGCGCCCTCGAGATGGACCGCCGGATGGGAGCGGTCACCCACCAGGTGGAGACGCTCGCCGCGTGGAGCTGGCACCACGGGCGACGCGAGCTGCCTCGGCACGGGCGGCCATCGACGTCAGCCACCCGCCTGGGCGAGGAGGCGCGGGCGCTGGCCCGTCACATCGGTCATCGCCGCGTGCTCAGGGACCTCAACGCCGACCCGGCTCCGCATCCCGAGGACGCTCTGCTGCCGAACGGCCTCACCGAGAGGGAGGTCCAGGTGCTCCGCCTCGTCGCCGACGGCCTGTCCAACCGGGAGATCGGTGAACGGCTCTTCATCACGGCCAACACCTCCGCGAACCACGTGCGCAGCATCCTCGTCAAGACCGCCGCGCCCAACCGCACCAAGGCCGCGGTCTTCGCCGCCGAGCACGGCTTGATCTAGACACCGACCACGCACGGTCTACATCGGAGCGAACGAACCGTCCGGGGTCACCGTTCCGGACAGCTCCATGATCGCATCGGCGGGGAGGCCAGCGCGGATGGCAGCGGTGCGGATAGCGTCGACGTCGTCGGCCTCGTACAGGCAGAAGGTCTTGCGCTTGTCCGAGGACAAGAAGGACTTGAGCCAACGCACCCCGGCCTCGTCGTTGATCCGGTTGATCGCGTCAGCCGTCTCCGGGGCGACCTCCAGCTGATCGGCGAACTGTCGCTCCACCATGAAGACGGGCATCCGAACCTCCCGGTCGTTACCCAGCCCTGTCGCAAGGTGTCGGTTGCCCCAAGGTAGACCGCTGGAGCGGGTCGAGGCCAGAGCCCGGCGGGGTCAGACGGCCGAGGCCGTTCGCCGGCGCCGGAAGCCCGATCCAGATCGGGCTGTCGCCGTTGCGTGCGTCTTCGAGAGTGCCGCGATCCGGGGTGACGCTTACCTCCTGATCGACGGGCAATGACTCGGCGTGCTGGTCGCATCCTCGATCGCGAAGGACCACCCGCGGCTCGCGGCTCGCTCAGGCGAGGGTTTCGGGTCATCCGGCCCGGTCATCACGCCCGGTCAGCCGGCGAGCTGGTGCGTGGCGGCACCTGATGGTGCACGAGTCGCGGGCAGGTGCTCGACCAGCACGCCGGGTAAGCGAGGTGTTGTCGGCTGCCTCGTCGTCCAAGATTGGGTAACACTTCCCCCCTGTGGGCTTGCCGCCACTCACCCCCGTCTACGTTTGGTCTCGGTCGCCGCGACGGACGGCCGCATGTGGATGGACAGGTGGGGCAGATGGAACGCTGGCGCGTGCGCAGACGGCTTGCCGTCGTCGTCGCGACGATGCTGGCATCGGTACTGGTTCCCGCCGAGGCGGCCTCCGCCTCCTATGACGGCACCGTTGCCCACAGCAGCAAGGTCGCCCCCGAGGCCACGGAGCTGTCCGGTCTCGTCGCGTCCCCGACGTACCCGAACTGGTACTGGGCGCCGAGCGACGTCTGGAAGAGCGATGACGTCTTCGCGGCGTGCGCCGGCTTGAGCGGGACCGAGCTGCGCGAGTGTCGCCAGGTCCAGCGGGCAAGGCTGTGGGCGATTCGTCTGGACCCGGTCACGCACAAGGTGCAACAGGTGCGTAGCTTCGCGCTGGCCCGCCCCGAGTGGGCTCTGGACCCCCATGTCGCCCAGAACAACGACTGGGAGGAGCTCGCCCTCGGGCCGGTGCGAACCGCAGAGGACGGATCCACGACCCAGAACCTGATCCTCGGGGCCACTGGCGACGCTGTGCAGAACCGGGTCCTCGACGCTGACGGTCGCGACATCACGTGCGACACCCGGCGCCTGTTGGAGCTCAGTGAGCCGAACCTGGCCGACCCCGCCGCCGCTACGTGGTCGCCCTGGAAGATCTACGACATCAAGAACTACGTCGGCACCAACCGGATCACCAAGTGCAGCACCGAGGCCGTGGTCACCGCCGCAGATGCCTCGGGCGCCCCGCAGGCCTACCTGATCACCAAGGGCGGTCAGAAGATCCTCAGCCGCAGCCTCGAGGTGTCCACCGGCCGCGACCCCGACCAGGCCTACGTCGCCCCCGGCACGGGTACGCCCTATGACCCGACCGTCGCCTATGTCGGCATGGTGAAGGGTGCCGCGAAGCTCACCATCACTGCTGCCGCCAGCAACGGCACCGAGGTGGCGCTGCAAGTGCCGAAGACCTCGACGAGACCGTGCCAGGTGCTGCACTGGCAGATCACTGCCAACGGTCTGGCGTCGACGCTCACCACCACCGCGCCAACGGTGGCGCCGATCACCTGCACCAACGCCGAGGGTCTGACCTACATGCGCGACCCGAACGACCTTTCAGTCGTCACCGAGGATCTGATGCTGATAGCCGACAACGGCGGCAACTCGATCATCAGGTACTGGTACCTTCCCTGGACCCCCTGAGCCGCCGACGACACCCGGGTATGGGATCCGTCCGGGGCTCCCGTTCGGCTCGTAGCTCTACCTGACGTTCACGACGTCCTCGCCGCGACCGCTCACGGCGCCTGGAGCCCCGGCAACGACTCCGCTCCGGGCGGACCAGCTCCACCCAAGAACCAGCAACCCTCGCCGCATCTCAGACGATACCGGCGACGCTCGAGGCTGAAGCGGAATGATCACGCTGAGCCGTGGCGGTCGTCGGGCATCGCCGGTCGATGTCGGAGAACACGTTCTGAGCTGCGGAAACGGGTCCGCGGGACCGTTGGGCGTCCTCGGCCGTCATTGTCTCGGCCGGACCTCTCACGGACTGCTTGCGAGCGCGTCGCAGGCGGTCGAACTCTCGCGCCGCCCTGTCCGCGGTCGGCTCGTCGAAGACCGCACGCAGATAGCGGCCCAGCGCCTCGTGCCGTCCGGGCACGTTGGTCGTCCGAGAGCCGTACGCCGCGAGCAGCGCCTGCCCGTGTCGTGACAGGCGTCGTCGGCGATGCCGTATCTGACCACGACCCTCGTGAGCAGCGGGCAACCGCGTTCGCCGCGACGTGACGCACCTAGGCCGGCATGCGTTCAACGAATTCGAGATCTCGGTGCAGGCCCAGCGAGCGCAGCCGGATTACTGTGATCACGTCACGGCGCGCATGGCAGTGACGAGCTCGTTCCTCGAGGGTCCGTCCGGGAAGGTCGGAGCCCAGCCCTGCCGGATGAGGTCGCGCACCTTCTTGCGAGCACCGTCCAGCGAGCTGGGCAGCGCGAGCATGCCGAAGTAGGGACCGACCTCGCCCATCAGCTCCGGGTGATCGAGCGCCGCCTCGGACACCAGATCGCTGCTGATGAACGTATCGGGATCCGGGGGCTCCCCGGCCCACCGCCGGTGCAGTGAGACGTCGATCGCCACGTGGTCTGCCCACCACGGGCGCACGTTCTGCTCCGACCACGCGTCCATCTCGGCGCGCCAGACCACCGGGTCGTCGCCGACGTCGAGGATGTCGGCAAGCTTCAAGGCGCCCTCCGCGCCGAGTGAGCCACCGCGGGCGCCGTTGGGGTTCGTGGTCGCCAGCGCGTCGCCCAGCGCGACCAGGCCGGGCAGGTCGGGTTGGCCGGCGTAGAGGTTCGTGAGGTTGCCACCGGTGCGCACCGGACCGATCGGCTCCGAACGACCCGGCTCCACCCAGGTCGCCAGACCCGGGATAGTCGCAGTCGCTGCCGCGAACGCGGCGTTCTCGCGCAGGAGCCCCAGCTCCTTGTCAGTCGAGGGCCGGATGATCAGCGCGGAGAACGTCCGGTTGTCGTGGACGAAGACGATCGGCTGGTAACCGCGATGGAAGGCGACCCTGCCCACCGGCGAGTTGACCGGCCCGGGATCAGCGTCCGGTCGAAGCCGGAAGAGCTGTGAGGTGTAGTTCATGCCACAGGTGCCGCCCTCGGGCGTTGCGCGATGGGCAAGACTCAGCTTGCTGAGCCGTCCGCCGGCGTCGACGACCAACGCCGCCGCGTACGTCGCGCCGTCGACGACCACTCCCGCAGCTCGTTCGGCTTCGACGACCACGTGCTCCGCGTGCCCCGTGACGCGCGTGACGCCCGCCTCTCTGCCTACGGCCTCCCACAGCCGGCGCTCGAGGATGTCGCGCCGGCACAGCAGCACAGCGGCCGCGTCCGGTAACCCGGGCCGGTTGATCGAGAGAGCGCCGTCCTGCTCTGCTGCGGCAAGCACGTCGGGCAGCTGGTGCGCCAGCACCATGCGGGCCGGACCTCGCCAGGTGTGGGGCTGGTGGAACTGCATCACCCCGTGCCGCACCCATGTTTCCCCGGCGACCGGTCCGTGGTCGCGGTCGATCGCGACAACCTCGTGTCCGCGCCGGGCCAGGAGGAGCGCGCAGACGGACCCGGCGATGCCTGTTCCGACGATCGCTACCCGCATGTCGACACGTTAGGCCCGATCCGAAGCCTCTCGCGACCTTCGTCACCGTGGTGGCTCACCAGGCCGCTCGACGAAGCAGAGCCAGTTGGCCAGAGCAGGGGAACCCAGCGCCCGCCGACACGGCGATCCGCCTCTACCCGCGTCGACGCGACCGTGACGGCCTGACGAAGGCAAGCGGGGTGGGCAGCCTCGGAAACAAGCGAGTCAACGTCGCCAACCATCAACCACCATGCCGCAGGACGCGCTGGCTGCCAGGTCGACTACGCCACTTCGATCGGCGGGCCAGTCTGAGCAGGCCCCGGCGGCTTCGCGCGAGTAGCAGAGAGCAGCGTCGGAGTCATGTCATAGGTGACCCACGGTTGCGCCTCGGCCAACCTGTCATACAGCCGCCGAGCACGGTGATTGTCCGCGGCAGTGATCCAGGTGACGACGCCCCACCCGCGCTCTGCGGCAAGGGAGCGCACGTGGTCAAGGAGTGCAGCGCCGACCCCGTTCCCGCGCTGGCCCGGGTCCACGAAAAGGTCGTCGAGGAATCCGGCGGTGTCACCCTCCAGCGGCCGTCCGAAGGCACGCACGTGTGCCAGTCCGACCACCTCTGCTTGTTGCTCGGCCACGAAGCACTCGAGCTCGCCCTCCGCGGTCAACCGACGCCACAAGCGGTCAAGGTCCGGGGCGAGAACGTCGTAGAACACGCAGTAGCTGCGATAGAGCTCCGCCCACCGCTCCCGATCCTGCTCCGTCACCGGCCTCACCACGATTGCCACCCTGCATGTGTACCAGCGGTATGGCGTCCGTCGATGCAAGCGCTCACCTCGTCAGCTACGAGCATGCCCGCGTCTGCCCAACCAACGTGCAAGCCGAGCGGTCGAACGACGCTGCGGCCGACGGAACGACGGCCAGACGGAGCGACAGAGCGACGGGGTAGGCCGTCGCGGCACGACCCTGCGATCTTCTGGTTGCCCACCCCGGGCGGAGTTGACGCGCCTCCGCCTCGGCCGGGTCTGCACACCGGCTTACGTAGGCGGTGAGGAAGTGGACACGGTGACGGTCGAGGTTGCCCCGGCGCGGGGCTCGGCGGTGTCTTGCCGGTCCTCAGCGCACGCACGCCGCGAAGTCGTCGGTCCTGAGCCTGATCCGCCGGTCCTCGCCGTCGTGCGCCTCACCAGGCGGGCGAGCTGGCAAGGCGGAGTCGGCGGCTCGAAGGTGAGTGGGGTTGCGGGGCCTGACCAGCTGCATATGGGGCCTGTGATCGTGGGGCGTTGGGGCATTCATGCCTGGCGCCCTTCTCGTCGCGTCCGGAGGGCGAGCGGGCGGGTGCGCGTGGGCTCGGAGGCCAAGAGCACGGGGGTTACCGTGAGCGAGCACGGAGCACACGTCGCGCCGGAGGCGCGCTTGAGCCAGCAAGCAAAGCTGTCACCGGCTGCCTCCGACCGTCGGATCACTGCCTCGGTGCGTCGGCAGATCGTGATGAGCAGGCACGAGTCGGGGGCAAATCCGGTTGGCCGCGGCGCACGTTGCCTGCGGCATTGGCGGACACCAACAGCCCGGCTCGTTCGGCGCGAATGTCCGCCACGGGCCGCTCCGCGACTCACCACGGAGTTGAGGTCTAATCGGGCGGCGGGAGCATCTGGATGCCGTACTTCGGAGCAATACTCAACAACTTCGGGACGTCGATCTCCTTGGGCTGGGGGACGACCATCTCCGTGGCCGGTTCTCCCATCTCGGCGGCAAACCGTTCAAACTGCGCGGGAGAGGACAACTGCAGCATCCGGGCTTGAGTGCTCCCCGTCACGGAGAACGCGTGCGGGATGCCGCGCGGCAGCATGGCGAACGTTCCGGGCCCCGCCGTCCAGGTGTTCTCCCCACACACGATGGTCAATTCGCCTTCGAGGACGTAGAAGCCCTCGTCCTCCCGCTCGTGGATGTGCGGAGGGACCTGCATGTCCTTCGGCAGCTGCGCCTCGATCAGCGTGAACGCGTCGCGCGTCTCCGGTCCGCCGGCCTTGACGGTAAACAAACCGTTGAAGAACCACAGACCGTCGCCCTCGCCCTCTGCGAGTGCATATCCCTCAGTCCCGAACGTCATCCGCCTCTCCTCTCCTCGTCCGCCATTCGGCGACCCCGGGCGGCCATCACTGGCACCCTCACATCAATGCTTCGAGCGGACAAGAGGTGATTCGGGCCACGGCTAGGACGCTCGTCCCGAGCCTCCAACCGGATCTCGGATCCGGTAGACCGCAGCCCACGCCTCGTGACCCGGACCGCGTCACCGCCTCGTGGACCCGGCGGCGTGGCGTATCGAGCATCGCGAAGCGTCGGCGAGACGACAAGGTGCCCTGGTTGGCTCGTTGGTGCGATGACATCAGCCGTCAGGGCAGGAGGTCGTTCGGTCGGAAGATCGACGCTCAGCGGTCTGTGGCCAAGATCGAGGCCGACCTGTTGCAAGGCCGCCGACGTCGACCCGGCGGATCGCACGACGGTCCAGGAGTACGCCAGAAAGTGGGATGGCGGTGGCTGAGCGGCTCGGTCGTCACAACGCGGCTCCGATGCTCTCACCTACGGTCGCCTGATGCCGGACGCGGCCGAACGGACCCGACGAGCAGTCGAAAACGCCTGGTCAGCGGGTGCCCCACCCATGCCCCACAAGGGGAGCAAGCCGCTGACCTGCAGCGGTAGGGGTGTCACACGTTGAAGGGGAACGAAAACCGGGGGTTTCGGGTGTTGACGGTCACCGTTGACTGAGGCCGGAAACGCCGTCTGACCTGCGGAAACGCGGCCACGGGACCGTTGGACGTCGGCGGCGAGAGTCGGTCTCCGCGTGACTTCTTGCGGACTATTTGCGGACCGCTGGACGGTCGGAGACCCCTGAGGTCACTCGTCGCGGACTCACCGGCATGACGTCAGGCTAGTCCGAGCCCCGACCTAGACCTTCGATCTTCGCGCACCTTGCGGACAAGTCGCGGATGCTCTGCCAGACAGCTGCTCGGGGCACGTCGATCTTGAGTGCTCGGATGTATCCGTCGAGACGTTGCGGGCGATCTTGGAGGTAGGTGACTGCGTTGTTGAGGCTCTCGCCGACCGTGTTGCCGTACGCATCGACTGCCTTGCGCGCGCCGGCCTTCAGGGCGGCGGTGTCGGGTTTCATCATGGCCAGGTCGATGAGGTCGCGGCTGAACGTCGACGTGTCTGCCCAGCGGTCGTCGTTGGCGAGCAGCTTGGTTGCGACCTGGTCAGTTCGCGTCAGGATCCGTAGCCCACAGATCTCATCGCCCGAGGCGGGAGTGTCGAGGTCAACGCGTCCTTCATGGATGATCTCGAACTTGATCGCATCCCCCGCAACAAGCACCGAGGTCCTGATCCCGTAGCCGTCAACAAAGGGTGTTCGACCCAGGTCCAGTTCGCGTGTAGCCAGAGCGGCGAGCCCGTGGTCCCTGACCATCCGGCGCAGCTCGCGGTAGGACTGCTGGTCGGAGACCAGGAAGTCGATGTCGACCGATTCGCGGAACTCACCGTTGGCGAGGACGATCGCGGTGCCGCCTCCGAACCAGCAGTTGTGCTCTGCCAGGAGCGGTGCGTCGAGGATCGACAGCACCTCAGCCACCTGTTGGTGGTGCAGCCGCCTAAACAAGGAGCCTCCCGTTGCTGTAGGTGTCCGCGAGGTGCTGGATGAACGCCTTCTCGTGATCGGTGAGGGCTTCCTGGTTGAGGTGTCGCCAGCCGCGTTCGTAGAGGTTGAGTGCCTCCGTCTCGGTGATGGTGGTGCCGGCGTCGGTCTGCCAGGCCAGCGTGCGCAGGCCGGGGTAGTCGCCGACCGTGATCGTCGCCGGTTCTGCTGCTGGAGCGTCGACGATCGGGACGACGAGGTGAAGCCCGAGGGCGGCTGCAACGTTGACGTAGGCGCCGATCGTGACCGAGGGGTTGCCTGCCTCGATCCTGTGCAGGGTGACACGCGAAACGCCAGCAGCTTCGGCACAGGCGACTACCGTGACACCGAGGGCCTTTCGGCGTTCGCGCAGCCGGGCGCCTAGGCGTTCGAGGTCCGCCTGTTGCTCGGGGCTCGTGTACGGACTAGGGGCTGGCATGTTTCCCATTTTAGTCATTCAATCCATTAAGTCAATAATGAGAAACACTTGAATGCCTCTCGGCCAGACGAGCCGGCCCCGCCGCACCTCCACAGCGCGAGGACCGTCGCCTGCTGGACGCGGGTGAGCGGAGTTAGCGCCACGGCAGCTCCCCTATGACGGCGAGGGCCGGGCCGCTACGTACGTTGTCCAGGAAGGCGGAAGACGCGGCGAACTCCTCAGAGGTGAGGATCGTCGGGTTCACGGGACGGTGCACGGCGGCCTCGACTCGGGTGCACGCCCCGTAGACCGCGTCCACGTCAGGCTCACCGAGCACCATGACGTCGATGTCGTGCGGTGCCGGACCGGCATCCCCAAGCATCCGTGCAGCGAAGGAGCCGTAGAGGAAGGCCGACTCAATCCCGTCGATGCGGCCGAGCTCCTCGGCCAGGATCACCACCGGGCCGGTCGCGACCGTGAGGATCTCGCGCAAGGGGCCCACCAGGGGGCTCTCGTCGTTGGCGCGAATCAGCCTCGTGCGGCCCACCTGTCGCTCGCTCAGGATGCCGGCGTCCACCAGGCGCGCGACCTCGCGGTGCACGGTCGGGTAGGCCAGGCCGGCCCGCTCGGCCAGATCGGTGATGCTCAGTTCGTCGCCGGTGAGCAACAGGGTGGCGAGCAGGCGCGCCTGACCGTCCGAGCGGAAGACCGGGGCGAGAAGCGGCGCCTCAGTTCTCATATAACTGAGGTTATCCTCCATTATATTGACAGTCAACGGCTCACTCGCCAACCCCAGAAGATCGGATCGCCGCCGGTCTCGATGTGGTCGAGGAGCGCCTGGACGTTCCTGGTCGGTCGCTTGCGCTTGTACTCGTGGAACTTGAGGTGAAGGTCGCGCCGGACGTGATGCCATGGGGCACCCGATCGTCGGGCGAGGACCCTTCACAAAGCGCTGCGCCGACCTCGAGACGTGCCTGCCGACAAGGGGTCGGCCAGCGAAGGCAACCAGCCCCGTTCAATCTCCTGCGGATCGAGCGCGGACCGCGGCTGCCTTCACTGTCGGCGATGCTCAACAGCCACTAGCGAATCTCCACGACGCTAAACGTTGAAGCGGAACGAATCCGGCCGCTTCCGGTGATGACCGATGTTCGCCAATCGTGGCGCTGACCTGCGCAAACGTTCCTCGGCGCCCATCAGAGCTGATGGTCGCTTTGCGTCCTGGTGAGGGCAGATTGAGGGCAGGAGGGGTACGTCGGACGCGGGCCCCACCGACGACGAGCAAGGTCAGGAGACGACGTCCGGGAGCAGGGTGAGCGCGTCGACATGACTGGGACGCACGACACGGAAGTGCCGGTGGTCGAGCGTCGCAACCTCGACCACACCAAGTCTCTCGGCAAGTGCGATCACCGAGGCGTCGGTCGTGCCCAGCGGCAGGTCGTCATAGCGGCGCACCAGCTCGGCCATGCGGGCGAAGTCCGCAGTCGTCAGGTTGACGATCTCGAAGTCTCCATCGGCGAGCGCGTCGAGGAACTTCGCCTCGACCTCGGTGCTCACCCACTCGGCGAGCATGTAGCCGACCTCAGCGACGACGGTCTGCGGCACGAGGAGGCGTCGCCCGGCCAACCGCAGTCCGCTGAACAACTCCGTGCTGGCGTAGTGATCAGCGTCGTTGCTGGCCGCGGCCGCGATCAGTGGACCCGAGTCGCAGAGGATCACGAGCGTCGACGACCGAAGCCTTCGGCGAGGTACTCGTCGACGTTCCGCGCAATGTCGGTCCGGCCGTCCTTCGTAACACCGGCACCGAAGAACGTCGGTGGCCAGTCGCCCCGCGGGGGCTCTGACGCCAAGCGCCGCACGTCCGCGAGCACGACCTCGACCTGATCGTCGGGCAGTCCCTCGATCAGGTGGATCAACTCATCGCGGTTCGCGGTCATGCTAATAAGTCTAGGCGACTCTTCCGACGATCGGCGGACGTCAGATTGCGAGCACACAAGGAGCTCTAATCGCTCCTGGTCGCCCCTGTCCAACTCGCCGCCGCACAAGCGGAGGACTTCCGCAGGGCTGACGCCTTCGACGTCGAGGAGCTCGGAGAGCGCGCGCCCGGCATCCAGATCGGGCTGCGGGCTGCGGCCTCGCTGCGCGAGGGCGTTGAGGACACGGATGACCAGCACCTCGATTCGTTGAGCACGGCGGATCAGCTGACGGCTGCGCTCCTCGCGTCGCTCCCAGGTGCGGCGCCGACCCAACTGACTGCTCATCGCGGACCTCTCGGCGGCGCCACCCCAGGAACCAGGCGAGTGATCTCGTCGACGACGCTGCTCCACTTCGCATCATCGAGTGACCCATCCCCCGCCCACTCCCCGATCTGGCGCAGCACCCGCCGACAGGCTGCCGGCGACTGGAGCACCGCGTCGACGTGCTGCTCGATGGGAACGGTCGGCTCCATGCCACGTTGGACTGCCTGCCGTTCCGCGAAGTCCGTTCGACGGCACGCGGCGCTGCACCATCGCTTGGGCCGACCAGGATGCCGCGGCACTCCCTCGTAGATCGCGCGGCCGCACCGATCGCACGGTCGCTGCGCAATCACTCGTCCTTCTCCAGTCCCAGCGTCCAGGCGATGACGACCGCAGATCGCCACCGCAGATGCTTGCCGACCCGAAACCCCTTGGGGCCGTACCCCGTGTGACGCCAGGAGTAGATGGTCTGCTTCGGGACGCCGAGGTAGTTGGCGACGTCGTCGATGGTCCACAGCTCGCTGTAGTCCATCGGCTTCGACGGACGCTGCGTCGGCAGCATGGGCGCTGACCTCGTTCGGCTGGTTGCCGGTGCCGCTGCTGGACGGCGAACCTGCGGAACGTTCTCTCTCGACGACGGACTCGACTCTCCCCAGAGCCCCGGCTGATCCTGACTTCGCGCTTGGCTGCTCATGACGGCCCTCCTTCGGTAGCTGATGGTCGTTCTTCAGTCACCTATGTGCGCGGAGCGGGCGGCAGCGATCACTCCGGCCGAGCCTTTCGCGCTCGCGGACGGGGTCTCCACCCGGGGGGACCCTCGCGATCGACGAGCAGAGCGAGATTCGTCGGGACGAATCTCTGCCGGGAATGCACTAGGTGTGTGGCACTTCGCCGCTCGCGGAATCCGGGGGGACGTTTCCGGCGCAGCGAACCCTGAGAACTCACTGTCGATGTCAGGCACCGGGAGATCGGTCGACACTGGCGACGTGCGTACGGATCCGATGAGGGTGCAGGTGCCGCCGAGCGCCTACGGGCTCAGGCTCGACGGTGCAGCCTGGCGCGGACTACCGCCGATGCGGAACACGTCGACATTCTCGGCGAGAACCTCCACCACGCATTCCTTGGAGACGACGACGTAGTGAAGCGGGACGAACACCGCCTCGCGGCTCCACATGGGTCGTAGTGCTGCGACCAGACTGCTGTCACGCACGACTCCGAGCCAAAGGACGCCCCTCAACCCCGCGTCGTAGAGCCGGTGCTGGTTCAGAGCCTCATCGTTGGGTGGACTCATGAGCGCGTACCTGACGACGTCCGATCGCAACACGACACAGCGGTGGTCGGGGTCGTCGGGGTGTGCACGCTGGGCCAGGGCACCTCGGCCCATGTCGTCCACCACCAGAAACGCCTCGGGGGCGTTCGGCTCCCAACGAAGTGGAGCACCAAGCTGCAGGTCATACGGCTCGACTCGTTCGGACACAACCGGCAACGTATCGCGGCTGCGTCCGCTATGGCCGCCTCCAAGCGAATGTGTGGCCTCAGGCCTCGTAGGCGGCCGCCAAGTCAGACCACAACTCTTTGAGGACCTCCGTCCGTTCGGTGAGGTTGTCCAGTGGCATCCACATCGTCTCCACACCGGCATGCAGCTGCCGGTATGCCTCTGCATTGAAGCTTGCGGCGGCATCCGCTACCGACCGGGCTGCCAACGCAAGCCGTGGTCGTTCGGCGCCGCCTCGAACTGCCGCAAGGAAGTCAGCCTCCGCCTGCTCGTAGGCGTCAGATAACTGTTCAAGCTGAAGTTTCACATCTGAGATCGTGACAGACAGAGCTCTTGGGACGCAGTCTTATGCCGCCGGTCGTGCCGATGTGCGAGTGTTCGTGAGCCGTTAGCCGTTAGCCGTTAGCCGTTAGCGAAGGCCTTCATGTCGGCCGCGACACCCGTCAACTGTTCGCCGGGGTCGATCGTCAAGTCGCCGGTTGCAACCCAGCCATCGTTTCCCCAGTCAGCCAAGGCCTTCCGCACGGTGACCCTCAACTGAACGTGGCCATACTCGTGTCGAGCCTCGATTCTCAGGTCACCTTCTAGGGAGTTCCATTCGCGAATCCCTTCCCAGCCGCGCCAGTCGTGCGCGTGTTGCTCGAAGAAGTCGGCCAAGTCCTGGAAGCCGGATGCATAGTTGTGCACAACGATGACCGAGGCAGTGAGCCCATCGAGACACAGTTCCGCCACGAGGGACTGCGGAGGAGCGTCCAACGGGTCGAGCTGACTCAGCAGCAGGTGGTTGTCGTCGGTACCAATCTTCACGTCGGGCATGGGGCAATCATCGCGGAAGGCCTGAGTGGCAACATCCGCACCGCGGTCCGCGCGGTCGACGACGCGCGTCCTCAAGCGCGTAGGGCCACGGAGAAGCTACGCCCGCAGCAGTCGGCCACTCGGGATGCTCGGCAACAACCACAACGCACCACGAGCGACTCGCGGATTGCCTCGACCGGTGTCGCAGCCCGGACCTACTCTCGAGGTCTTGGAGAGGAGTCCCGATGCCAGAGGGGATCACAAGACGCGGCAGCTCCTGGCGGGCGCGCTATCGCAACCCGGAGACCGGCCACCAGCACGAGCGGTCCTTCGCCAAGCAGGTCGACGCGATCAAGTGGCGCCGGCAGCAGCTCGACGCGCTTGACCGTGGCCGGTGGGTCGACCCGCAGGCGGGCAAGGTCACGTTCCTGCGGTACTTCGAGTCCTGGGACCGGGATCAGGTCTGGACCGACGGCACGCGCAAGGCGATGTCCCTCGCCGTGCGTTCGGCCACTTTCGCCGAGATGGACCTGCGGAAGATCCGTCCCAGTCACGTCGAAGCGTGGGTGAAGTCGATGACCGTCTCGTCCCCCGAGCGATCGGCGCCGTTGGCACCGGGGACCATCAAGACCCGGTTCGTGAACGTCCGCTCGGTGTTCCGAGCCGCGGTCCGCGACGGGATGATCGCCAGCGACCCGACTGGGCGGGTGCGTCTCCCCCGCCAGCGGAAGCGGGAGGCGGCGATGACGATCCCGACACCGGAGACGGTCCGTCAGATCCTCGAAGCCGCCGACCCGCGCTTCCGCGCCTTCGTCGGCCTGTGCACCTTCGCCGGCCTGAGGCTCGGCGAAGCGGCCGCGCTGCAGGTCGCCGACGTCGACTTCCTGCGCCGCGAAATCCATGTTCGTCGCCAGGTGCAGCGGGTCAACGGCGGGGAGGTCGAGATCCGGCTGCCGAAGTACAACTCCGAGCGGACGATCCACGCTGCCCAGGCGTTGATCGACATGCTCGCTGAACACGTGGCGCTCGGCCTGACCATCGAGTGGCTGTTCGAAGGCAACGCCAAGCTTCCGCCGCACCAGAACACCGTCGGGCACCGATGGCGCACGACTCTGTCACGGGCCGGAGTGAGCGGGGTGCGGTTGCACGACCTTCGTCATTTCTACGCGTCCGGGCTGATCGCTTCGGGTTGCGACGTGGTAGCCGTCCAGCGGGCTCTCGGACACGCCAGGTCCACGACCACTCTGACGACGTACGCGCACTTGTGGCCCAACGCCGAGAGCCGGGTCCGGGACGCGTCAGCGCGGCTCGCGGCCGAGGTGCTCGGCGCTGGTGAGGGCACTGTGAGGGCAGAAGGCGGCTAAACTACCTCTGACCTGCACGTTTACACGTTGAAGCGGAACTCCACGACGTCGCCGTCGGCCATGACGTAGTCCTTGCCCTCCATGCGCACCTTGCCGGCCTCCTTGGCCTTCTGCATGGAGCCCGCCGCCATCAGGTCCGTGAACCCGACGATCTCGGCCTTGATGAAGCCCTTCTGGAAGTCGGTGTGGATCACGCCGGCGGCCTCGGGGGCGGTGTCGCCCTTGCGGATCGTCCACGCCCGCGACTCCTTGGGCCCGGCGGTGAGGTAGGTCTGCAGACCGAGGGTCTCGAACCCGACGCGGGCCAGGAGCTCGAGGCCGGGCTCGTCGACGCCGCTCTCGGCGAGCATCTCCCGAGCCTCCTCGTCGTCGCCCAGCTCGACGAGCTCGGCCTCGAACTTGGCGTCGAGGAAGATCGCCTCCGAGGGGGCCACGAGGTCGCGCATCTGCTGCTTGAGCTGGTCGTCGCCCAGCTCGTCGGCGTCGCAGTTGAAGACGTAGAGGAAGGGCTTGGTCGTCATCAGCGACAGCTCACGCAGCAGCGAGACATCCACGTCGGTGTCGATCACCGGCGTGCCGGCCTCGAGGTGGGCCAGCGCCTCCCGCGCTGCGGCGAGCGTCGGAGCGAGCTCCTTACGCCCCTTGGCCTCCTTCTCCAGGCGCGGCACCGCCTTCTCGACCGTCTGGAGGTCGGCGAGGACGAGCTCGGTCTGGATGGTGGAGATGTCACTGGCCGGGTCGACCTTGCCGTCGACGTGGGTCACGTCCTCGTCGCGGAAGACGCGGGTCACCTGGCAGATCGCTGCGGACTCGCGGATGTGGGAGAGGAACTTGTTGCCCAGCCCCTCCCCCTGCGAGGCGCCGGCGACGATGCCGGCGATGTCGACGAACTCCACCGTGGCCGGCAGGATCTTGGCCGAGCCGAAGACCTCTGCCAGCTGCGGCAACCGGTCGTCGGGGACGCCGACGACGCCGACGTTCGGCTCGATCGTCGCGAAGGGGTAGTTCGCCGCGAGGACGTCGTTCTTGGTCAGGGCGTTGAAGAGGGTCGACTTGCCCGCGTTGGGGAGACCGACGATACCGATGGTGAGAGCCACGGGCGGCGACTCTACGGCGCCCGCAGCGCCCGCTCCAATCGGCCGATCGTCAGTCGGCCGCGGGTGCGGTGGCCGACGCGCCGGCGTCGATCGCGAACGCCGCGTCGTTGACGTCGAAGAAGTAGTTTCCGACAGCCTCGACCTTGATCCGGGCGGTCGGCGTGCCGACGTCGGGCCAGGTCACCGTCGCATCGCCGTCGTTGGGGGTGACCGCGTCGAGCACGGTGTCGAAGGTGGCTCCACCGTCGGTGGACAGCAGGATCCGCACCTTGGGGGCCAGCACCGCTCGGGCTGTCCCGTTCACCTCCCACGTCACGTTGCCCTCGCCCCCACCGGGGACGGTCCTCCCCGCCTTCTGCGAGGTCACCGCGAAGGGGCCCGCGTCGCGTGCCACGGTGAGCTCGACGTCGTCGAAGCCCGTCCCGCCCGTCGTCGCGCCGTCGCGGGCGGTGACGCGGAACGACAACGGGTCGAGCGGGTCGTAGGCGGCGACCGGCAGCAGCTCGGAGAGGCAGTCCAGCCGGCCGTCCCCTGCTGGGACGTCCGAGCAGTCGCCGGTCGCGGCGTTGGTGTCGCCGGCGAGCACCTGCGCCAGGTCCGGGAAGGTGCGCGCGGCCACCCCGTCCGCCCGGTTCTGTCCCGGCGAGGGCGAGACCCCGGCAGCCTCGTTGTCGACGAGCGCGTCGTCGCCGAAGACCCGGAACAGGGGACCGTCGGTACGCGGCTCCCGCGCCAGCGGAGCGCCGGAGCGACCACCGTCGTCGTCCTGCTCCCACAGGTAGGTCAGCCCGGAACCCGTGGGGTCGTCCCGGTCGGTCGCTGTCGCCTCGAGGGTGAACGGTGTCAGCGCCGGGATGGTCCGGTCAGCCGGCGCACTCACGACCGGGGCATGGTTGCGGACGAGTCTCGTCGCGCCGCCGCGGCGCGTGGCCGAGGCGGTGTAGGCGGAGATCTCGCTCAGCGATCGCTGCGAGAAGTAGGGATCGGAGTGGTGCTGGAGGTCGTCGGCGTCACAGATGCCGGCGTAGCCCATCACCGAGGAACCGGACCCGGGCTCCACGGACGTCCACGGGACGCGCGCGCCGCCCCCGCACGAGCCGCCGGTGCCGTCGAAGGTGTGGTTGGCGCTGAACTGGTGGCCCATCTCGTGGGCGACGTAGTCGACGTAGAAGACGTCGCCGACGGGGTCGCTGAGACCCGTGCACCCCCGCGCCTTCTGATGGCGTCGACCGACCACGCCGAGGCCCGCGACGCCGCCGCCGTCCCTACCGAGCACGAGGTGCCCGATGTCATAGGCCCGCGTGCCCAGGATGCGGTCGATGGCGCTCTGGTTGGCCTCGAGCAGTCCGGCCGTGCAGGACCCGAGCTCACCGGCGCGGAAGCAGGCCTGCGCGCCGCAGGGCCCGTTCGCTCGGGTGGCCTGCTTCCTGGTGGCGAGATCGAGGCGGGCGGTGGCCCTGACCAGGCGCAGCGTGATCGCGAGGTCGTCGCTGTAGATCTGGTTGACGCGGTTGACCAGGGTCGCCTTCTCGGCCAGCACCTCGCTGCGGCTGCCGAACCGCTTGGAGTAGGCCGGGTCGTTGAGCAGCGCGAGCCGGTACACCCGCTTGGTCACCCGGCCCCCCGTCGGCGCCCGGGCCACGCCTCCGGTGACGCGCGCAGCGTCGTCGAGGCCCTCGGGCCCGCGCTCGACGAAGACGCCGCCGTCGTCGGGCAGTGCGGCCGGGCGGTAGGCGACGTGACCGGTGGCACCCCGCTCGTCGAGGGTCGGGTCGACGTACCACGTCCGGCCGTCGGCCAGGCTGCGCACCGAGGCGTGCAGCCCCATCGGCGTGAGGTCGACGCGCACCGTGCGGCGGGCGTCGCCGAGGGCGCGGCCGGCGTAGGTCGCGATCTCGGGGTGGGCCGCGGCCAGGGCCGGTGCCAACACCCGCGTGCGCTCGACCTCGAAGGCCACCGGTCGTCCCTGCGGGTCGGGCAGCAGCAGGACTCCCCCGGCGGCCGCGCGGGTGAGCGCGGCGGCTGCCCCGGCGGCGTCGACCCGGAAGGCGAAGGCGCGCTCGGGGTCGACGCGGACGTCGCCGCCTCCGTCGCGCACGGCGGGGGCGGCGGGGGCGGGTCGCCACCAGGCAGGGCCTCGGACGCTGCCCCCGGGGGCGACGCCCGGACCCGTCGCCGGGTCGGCCACGGCCGGACCTCCCACCAGGACGACGACGGCCAGCACCGGGGCGACCAGCGCAGCCACGAGGGCCGGCGCGACCGCGCGAACGCGGGTCCGCACGGGAGACCCGGGCGATACGGACGACGAGGAAGACACCGAGAACCTCCAGGGAGCGAGCAGCGCTGGCCACCCTAGTTCGGCACGGCCGTCGGACCCAGCGCCGACCACACCGCCCAGCTGCCGGTGATCGATGCCCGGACGCGGACGGCCTAGGCTCGGCTCGTGCGCCTAGCCACCTGGAACGTGAACTCGCTCCGCGCTCGCATCGACCGGGTCGAGGCCTTCTGCGCGCGCCATGAGGTGGACGTGCTCGCCCTGCAGGAGACCAAGGCACGCGAGGAGCAGCTGCCGCTGATGGGTCTCCAGGCCCTGGGCTACGAGGTCGCCGCAGCGGGCACCAACCAGTGGAACGGGGTCGCGATCCTCTCGCGGGTCGGACTGGACGACGTCGAGACCGGCTTCGCCGCGATGCCGACCTGGGGCGACCCGCCCGCTGCGGAGGCGCGCGCGCTGGGCGCGACCTGCGGCGGGGTGCGGGTCTGGTCGCTCTACGTGCCCAACGGCCGCAAGGTCGACGACCCGCACTACGTCTACAAGCTGGAGTGGCTCGCACGCTTGCGCGCAGCCGCTCACAGCTGGCGCGACGAGCCGACGGCGCTGGTCGGCGACTGGAACATCGCCCCCGAGGACGAGGACGTCTTCGACCTCGCCGCCTACGCCGGCGCCACCCACGTCTCGGCCCCCGAGCGAGCCGCGTTCGCGGGCTTCGTCGAGGACGGCTGGAGCGACGTCGTCCGCCCTCATACCCCCGGCCCGGGGTCCTACACCTACTGGGACTACTACCGCCAGCGCTTCGAGCGCAACCGCGGCATGCGCATCGACTTCGTGATGGCCTCGCCGCCGCTCGCGGCCGGCGTGCGCGGCGCCTTCGTGGACCGCGACGAACGTGCCGGGACCGGGGCCTCGGACCACGCCCCGGTGGTCGTCGACCTGGAGGTCTCGTGATCGACCGGTCGCGCGCCCTGATCGACGTCCTCGCGGCGGCCGCCACCGCGATGCCGTGGCCCCCCGACCGGATCGAGGAGCGCCTGGTGGCGTGGGCCGAGAAGGCGGTCCGGGCGAGCGTGACCGTCGAGGACGCGGCCAGCCCCTCGCCGGCCCTGTCGGTCTTCTTCTCCGAGAACCGTTTCCTGGTGGCCCGGCGAGCCGACGACGCCGCCCCGCTGGCGGACCTCGAGCGCCGCCTGCTGATCGCCCTGACCACCATGGCCACCACCTCGGCGCGGTACGCCAACCGTGAGGCCCGCCTGCGACGTCAGGCGCTCACCGACGACCTCACCGGCCTCTGGAGCCACGGCACCTTCCCCGAGCTGCTCGCCGCCACCTCGCGCCAGCGCGAGCCGGACGAGCGCCTCGGCGTGCTGTTCCTCGACCTCGACAAGTTCAAGCAGATCAACGAGGACCTCGGCCACCTCGACGCCGACGCCGTGCTGCGCGAGATCGGCAACCGGCTGGTGGCCTGCCTGCCGCCCGACTCCGTGGTGGGCCGCGTCGGCGGCGACGAGTTCGCGTGCGTCGTGCGCCGGGTGCGCGACGACCGCGACCTGGCGGTCACCGTGGCCGCGCTGCGGGCTGCGGTCAAGGCACCGATCCCGATCGGCGAGCAGCTGCTGCGGGTCGACGTCAGCATCGGCGCCGCGCTCTCCGAGACGCCCGGCGACGACCCCGACGCGCTGCTGCGCCGCGCCGAGACGGGCATGCGCACCACCAAGCACTCCCGCTCGGCGGCCGACACCCCCCGCCTCTACGACGAGCGCACCGTGATGCGCGAGCTGCTCGACCAGGGCCGCATCCAGGTCGCCCTCCAGCCCATCGTCCTGCTCGACACCGGTCGGGTGGTCGGCTACGAGGCTCTCGTGCGGGCCGACCACCTCGTCGTCGGACCGCTCGCGCCCCTGCTGCTGGTCAGTGCGGCCTCCAGGCTGCGCCTGCTCGACGAGCTCACCGGCCTCGTGGCCGACCAGGCCGTCGCCGCCGTCGCCGAGGTCTCGCGCCGCACCGGCGCCCCGCTGTGGCTGAGCATCAACGTCGAGTTCGAGCAGCTGGTGCCCGGCGGCGCGCTCGTCACGACGCTGCCGGCGAAGGTCGAGGGCACCGACGTCCGCCTCGTGCTGGAGATCTCCGAGCGCCTCGTGGGCCGCTGGACGCCCTCGCACGACGTCTTCGCCCGTGAGCTCGCCCAGGCCGGCATCGGGCTGGCGATCGACAACTTCGGCGGCGGCTACTCCAGCTTCGCGATGCTGCACAGCTGGTCGTGGCGCTGGGTCAAGGTCGACCAGGAGCTCGTCTCGGCCCGCGACGACGACCAGTCGCGCACGCTGCTGGGCCACGTCGTGCGCATGCTGGGCGACCTGGACCTCGACGTCGTCGCCGAGGGCGTCGAGTCCGAGGAGCAGCGTGCCCTCCTGCACGGCTGGGGGGTCCGACTCGGGCAGGGCCGGCTCCTCTGCGCGCCGCAGCCCGTGGGAGCCGTCCTGTCCTCGGTCGACGAGCACGGCCTCGCCCTGCCGACGGACGACTGACGCACCACGCCGCACGGCTCCGTGCGCGGGGTCGGCCTGCCTCCCGCCGGCTGTCGGTGGTCTCCTCCACCCTGGGGGCATGACCATCTCCGTGGCTCTCCTGCTCGTCGGACTCCTGGCCGGCCTGGCCGTCGGGCTGGT
Organism: uncultured Actinomycetota bacterium; assembly: GCA_963822495.1. GTDB lineage: Bacteria > Actinomycetota > Actinomycetes > Propionibacteriales > Nocardioidaceae > Nocardioides. The sequence continues at coordinate 848,957 of CAWGHQ010000006.1, forward strand.
GGCCGGCTACACCCTCGGACTGCGCGGCGGCCACCTCCGCGAGCCGTCCACCGACGCCGCGGACGTCGCCCTGTCCGCCGCGCGCGAGCAGGCCGGCGAGGCCGCCGTGCTGCGCGAGAGCCTCGAGCGGCTCCACGACCACCTGCGCGACCTCGAGCACAGCCGGGTCGACTGGCAGGGCCGCCTGCACCAGCAGGTCGACGACGTGCGGCGGAGCACCGACGACCTGCGCCGCGAGACGTCCTCGTTGGCCACGTCCCTGCGCCGGCCCCAGGTCCGGGGCCGGTGGGGCGAGATGCACCTGCGCCGCACCGTCGAGCTGGCCGGCCTCGTCGACCGGTGCGACTTCGAGGAGCAGGTGCGCCTGAGCAGTCCGGGAGACCCCGAGGGCGCCGACCTCGGCGCGCGTCGGCCCGACCTCGTGGTACGCCTCGCCGGTGGTCGCAGCATCGTGGTCGACGCGAAGGTCCCGCTGGATGCGTTCCTCGACGCGACCGAGGCCGACCAGGCCGCCGAGTCCGAGAGGGCCGAGGGGGCTGAGAGGGCCGAGGGGGCCGGCCCGACCGCGCGGGCGCACCACCTGCGCCGACACGCCCGCCAGGTACGTCAGCACGTCGACACCCTGGCGGCCAAGGCCTACTGGCGCTCCCTGCCGGGGTCCCCCGACTTCGTCGTGCTCTTCGTGCCGGCCGAGTCGTTCCTCGCCGCCGCCCTCGAGGTCGACCCGACCCTGCTCGAGCACGCCAGCGCGCGCCATGTCGTCCTGGCCTCCCCGACGACCCTGATCGCCCTGCTGCGCACGGTCGCGCTGGGCTGGAGCCAGGCCGCGCTCAGCGACCAGGCGCGCGACGTGCACCGCCTGGGCCGCGAGCTGCACCAGCGCCTGGCCGTCTGGAGCACCCACCTCGACTCCGTCGGCCGCAGCCTCAACGCTGCCGTGACCCACTACAACAGCGCGGTCGGCTCCCTCGAGACGCGGGTGCTGGTCTCGGCGCGGCGCTTCGACGAGCTCGGGGTGAGCCAGGACGACCTGCCGGCTCCGCGCGCCGTGGGGCTGCGCGCCGTCGACCGGCGCGGCGCGTCGCACGAGGATCCCGGGGACCGTACGGTGGCGCTATGAGCCAGGCCCCCCCGGCGAGGCCTGCCCCCCGCGCACCGCGTGCCCGCACGCTGTGGGAGGAGGGCCGCCAGCCCGGCTACGAGGTGGTTGCGCTGGGTGCCGCCCTGACGATGAGCGCCGTGAGCCTCGACCTGTGGTGGGGCTCGCGCCTGTCGCTGTTCTTCGACCTGTGCTTCGTCGCGGTCTGCGTGGCGGTGGCGCTGGCCGTGCGCCCCCGTGACTTCTTCACCGTCGGCGTGATGCCGCCCCTGCTGATGCTGACCATCTGCGTGCTGCTGGCAGTCTCCGACACCTCGGTGATCGCGCGCGCCGAGGACGGCGTCGTCCAGGCCGTGGTGACCGGGCTGGCCCATCACAGCATCGCGCTGCTGGCCGGCTACCTGTTGTGCCTGAGCGTGCTGGTCGTGCGCCAGCGCGTGCTGCACCGTCCCGACCGGCTCGCCGGCAGCGCCCTGAGCGAGCCGGTCCCGGCCGCCGACGACGAGCCGGTCCGGCTCGGCCACCGCAACCCGGCCTGAGGCCGGACCCGCCCGCTACCCGAAGCGGTCGGCGTCACCGGCCCCGACCCGCTGCACCTGCGGTGCTCCGTCGGAGTAGTCCACGACGGTGGTGGGCTCGGCGCGGACCTCGCCGGCCTCGACCACGATGTCGACGACGTGGTCCAGCTCCTCCTTGATCTCCCAGCCCAGGGTGCGCGGCTCGGTCTCACCGGGCAGGATCAACGAGCTGGTCAGCATCGGCTCGCCGAGCTCGTCGAGCAGCGCGGTCACCAGGGGGTGGTCCGGGATGCGCACCCCGACGGTCCGCTTCTTGGGGTGCAGCAGCCGGCGTGGCACCTCGGGCGTCCCGGGCAGGATGAAGGTGTAGGGCCCGGGCGTGGCCGCGCGGATGGCACGGAACGCGGCGTTGTCGACGTGGACCAGCTGGCCGAGCTGGGAGAAGTCACGGCACATGAGCGTGAAGTGGTGCCGATCGTCGAGCCCGCGGATCCGCAGGATCCGGTCGCGCCCGTCGCGGTTGCCGATCCGGCAGCCGAGGGCGTAGCCCGAGTCGGTGGGGTAGGCGATGAGCGCGTCGTCGTCGCGCACGGCGGCCACCACCTGGGCGACCAGGCGCGGCTGCGGGTTGTCGGGGTGGACGTCGACGAAACGGGCCACGGCTCAGGCTCTGCCTGCGGCCTTCAGGTCGCGCCGCAGCTGGGTGGGCAGCGCGAAGATCAACGACTCCTCGGCGCTGTGCACCGCACGCGCATCGGGGTAGCCCCGGGCGCCGAGGTACTCCAGGACGCCCTCGACCAGCGACTCCGGCACGCTCGCGCCGGAGGTGACACTGACCGTGCGCACCCCCTCGAGCCACGCCTCGTCGATCTCGGAGACGTCGTCGACGCGGTAGGAGGCGCGCGCCCCCGCCTCGAGGGCCACCTCGACCAGCCGCACCGAGTTCGAGGAGTTCGCCGAGCCGACCACGATGAGGAGGTCGCAGCCCTCGGAGATCTCCTTGACGGCCAGCTGGCGGTTCTGGGTGGCGTAGCAGATGTCGTCGCTCGGGGGGTCGAGCAGCAGCGGGAACCGCTCGCGGATCGCTGCCACCGTCTCGAGGGTCTCGTCGACCGACAAGGTGGTCTGCGAGAGCCAGGCCACCCGCGCCGGGTCGCGCACCTCGATGCCGGCCACGTCGTCCGGGCTCTGCACCAGCTGGATGTGCTCGGGCGCCTCGCCGGCGGTGCCCTCGACCTCCTCGTGCCCCTCGTGGCCGATCAGGAGGATGTCGTAGTCCTCCCCGGCGAAGCGCTTGGCCTCGTGGTGGACCTTGGTCACCAGCGGGCAGGTCGCGTCGATCGCCTTGAGGCTGCGGACCGCGGCCTCGGCGTGCACCGCCGGCGAGACGCCGTGAGCGGAGAAGACCACGGTGGCGCCCTCGGGCACCTCGTCGAGCTCGTCGACGAAGATCGCTCCGCGTGCCTCCAGGTCGGCGACCACGTGCTTGTTGTGCACGATCTGCTTGCGCACGTAGACCGGTGAGCCGTACAGGTCGAGAGCCTTCTCGACCGTCACGACCGCGCGGTCGACGCCGGCGCAGTAGCCCCGGGGAGCCGCCAGCAGCACGGCCCGCTCGGCCTCGTCGGGCGAGAGCACGCCGGGCGTGCCGAGGTCGGTGGTCATGGGCCCATCGTACGGGCGTGGCGGGTGCTGGCGGCGGTCCGGGGGCGCCGGTCCGGGCGCCGGTCCGGGCGCCGGTCCGGGCGCCGGTCCCGAGCGACGGCAGGGCTGAGGGGGCTGGGGTGTGGGTGGCGACCACTAGGGTCCCCGCATGGCACTGGAGACCTCGCCCCAGGCGCCCGCGCCGGTCCGCCAGGTCGCGACCGCGATCGCCGGCTGGGTCGACCGGCTGGGCCCGGTCTGGGTGGAGGGCCAGCTCGCCCAGGTCAGCCGCCGTCCCGGCGTCGCGACCGTCTTCATGACCCTGCGCGACTCGGTGGCCACCGTCTCGGTGCGTCTCACGGTGCCCAAGCGCCTCGTGGACAGCCTCGATCCGCCGCTGGTCGAGGGCGCCAGCGTCGTGGTGCAGGCCAAGCCGTCCTACTACGCCACCAACGGCTCGTTCTCCCTCGAGGTCCGCGAGATCCGCATGGTCGGGCTCGGCGAGCTGCTGGCGCGCCTCGAACGACGTCGTCAGCTGCTCGCCGCCGAGGGTCTCTTCGCCCCCGAGCTGAAGCGCGCCCTGCCGTTCCTGCCCCGCCGCATCGGCCTCGTGACGGCGCCGGGGTCGGCGGCCGAGCGCGACGTCGTCGAGAACGCGCGTCGACGATGGCCGGGCGTCGGGCTCCTCCCGGTCTACGCAGCCATGCAGGGCTCGCGCTGCGCCCCCGAGGTGCTCGAGGCGCTCGACCGGCTCGAGCGCGACGCGAGCGTCGACGTCATCGTGGTGGCCCGCGGTGGCGGGTCGGTCGAGGACCTGCTGCCCTTCAGCGACGAGGCGCTGGTGCGAGCGGTCGCGCGCATGCACACCCCGGTCGTCTCGGCCATCGGCCACGAGCAGGACCAGCCGCTGCTCGACCTGGTCGCCGACGTGCGCGCCTCGACCCCGACGGACGCGGCCAAGCTGGTCGTCCCCGACGTCGCCCAGGAGCTGGCCGGCGTCGTGCAGACCCGGCTGCGGCTGCGTACCGCGCTGTCCGGCCGGATCACCCGGGAGGCGACCGGTCTGGCCGCCTTGACCTCGCGACCGGTCCTGGCCGACCCGCGCGCCATCCTCGGCGTCCGCGAGGAGGAGCTCACGACCCTGCGCCGGCGGGCCCGCCGCACCCTGCGCCACGCGCTGGACCGCGCGGACGACCAGGTCGCGGCCCACCGCGCCCGGGCTCGCGCGCTGTCCCCGCTGGCCACGCTGGAACGCGGCTACGCCGTGGTCCAGGACGACGCCGGGCACGTGGTGGCCTCGGTCGGCCAGGTCGTGCAGGGTGCGGCCATCCACATCCGGGTCGGCGACGGACGGCTGCGCGCCGAGGTGGGCGAGATCGAGACCATCAGCACCGAGCACGAGGAGGATCGATGACCGAGCAGGAGCAGGAGCCCCGACCGACCTACGAGGAGGCCAGGGCTGAGCTGCTCGAGACGGTCAACCGCCTCGAGGCCGGCGGCACGACCCTGGAGGAGTCGCTCACGCTCTGGGAGCGCGGGGAGCACCTCGCCACGGTGTGCCAGGAGTGGCTCGACGGAGCCCGGCAGCGGCTCGACGCCGTCGTCGCGGCAGACGAGCAGCCGGGGTAGAGCACCTCAGCCCGTCGGCAGCCGGTCCGCGGTCAAGGAGGTGACGACAGCGGCGAGCTCGGCGGGCGACGCCGAGCCGAAGACCACCACCTGGCGGTCGCCGACCTGCGCGGCGTAGGCCGTGTCGCCCCCGGCGTCGCTGGAGCCGGCCCAGCGCGGGGCCACTCCGCCCTCGACGACCAGCGGGTCGATCTCCTCACGGTCCGGGTCGACGTACTCGTCGAGCAGGTCGTCGAGATCGGCATCGGCCTGCTGCAGCCCGATGTAGGCCCCACCCTCGGTCAGCACCGAGACCCCGAACGAGGGCACCTCCCCGGGGCTGTAGTCGACGTCGGTGGCCCGCCAGCCCGCCGGCAGCGACGGCGGGTAGACGAGGTCGTCGACCCCGCCGTCCTGGGCCTGCGCCACCGTCTCCAGGTAGTCCACGCTCGGCGGCTCGTAGGGCTCGGAGTCGTCGGTGAGGCTGCGCAGACCCGCGAAGGCCACCACCCCGACCACCGTGACGGCGAGGGCGGCCAGCAGCCCGTCGAAGGACCGCGAGTAGCGGCCAGGACGCCCCGTCTCACTCACGAGGTCATCCTAGGTCGGAGGCTTGAACCGCTCCGGGGCGGCTAGTCTGCGCGCATGAACCAGGACCGGCAGACCCGTCCCGCGCCGCAGACCCCGGACCGCAACCTGGCCCTCGAGCTGGTCCGGGTGACCGAGTCGGCCGCGATGGCCGCCGGCCGCTGGGTCGGGCGCGGCGACAAGAACGGTGCCGACGACGTGGCCGTCGAGGCGATGCGGCTGATGATCTCCTCGATCGGGATGCGCGGCACGGTGGTCATCGGCGAGGGCGAGAAGGACAACGCCCCGATGCTCTACAACGGCGAGCAGGTCGGGGACGGCACCGGCCCCGAGTGCGACGTCGCCGTCGACCCCATCGACGGCACCACCCTGACCGCCAAGGGCATGTCCAACGCCGTCGCCGTCCTCGCCGTCTCCCCCCGCGGCTCGATGTACGACCCGTCCGCGGTCTTCTACATGGAGAAGCTGATCACCGGCCCCGAGGCCGCCGACGTCGTCGACATCCGCAAGCCGGTCGCGGAGAACATCCGCGCCGTGGCCCGGGCCAAGGGCTCCCAGCCCGAGGACGTGACCGTGGTCGTCCTCGACCGTCCCCGCCACGCCGACCTGGCCGAGGAGATCCGCGCCACCGGCGCCCGGATCAAGTTCATCGTCGACGGCGACGTCGCCGGCGCGATCTCCGCGGCTCGGCCCGACAGCGGCATCGACCTGCTGCTCGGCATCGGCGGCACGCCCGAGGGCATCATCGCCGCGACCGCGATGAAGTGCATGGGAGGGGTCATCCAGGGTCGGCTCTGGCCCCAGGACGACGCCGAGCGCCAGAAGGCGATCGACGCCGGCCACAACCTCGACCCGGACTTCGTGCTGTCCACCGACGACCTCGTCACCGGCGACGACTGCTTCTTCGTGGCCACCGGGATCACCGACGGCGACCTGATGCGCGGCGTTCGCTACCGAGCCGGCGGCTGCACCACGGAGTCGCTGGTCATGCGCTCGCGCAGCGGGACGATCCGCAAGATCAGCTCCGAGCACCAGCTGGCCAAGCTAGGCGCTCTCGCCCCGGTCGAGGCCCACCACTGAGAGGTGGCCGCCGGCCATCGCGGCCAGGGGTGCCTGCTCCCGGTGACGGGCCAGCGCCTCCAGCACCCGGGAGGCGACCCGGGGGTCGACGGCCATGCCCAGGTGGGAGGCGCTGACCTCGACCACCCGCGCCCCGGGGTCCAGGCACGCGCGCCAGTCCACGACCCCGTCGCTGCGGGAGTACAGCGCGGTGTAGGACACCTCGGCGGCCAGCGGGGCCCGGTTCTCCTCGAAGCTCTGGCGCGCACAGGCGCCGCCGACGCAGTCGGAGGTCATCAGCCCCCCGAGCCCGGCACCGCTGAGGCGCACGAGGAGCTCGACGCTGGCCGAGAGGGCGAGGTGGTGGGCACCTGGCGCGAGCACGGGGCTGCCCATGGTCACGACGCCGGCGACCAGGTCCGGCCGGCGGGCCGCGACGCCCCGGGCGAGCATCCCGCCCAGGCTGTGGCCGACCACCTGGACCCGGGCTCCGCGCCGGCGCGCGATCTCCTCCAGGCGGCCCTCCAGCCGTTCGGCCGCCTCCCGGGTGCACCCCACGTTGGCGTGGATGTGGCTGCGGTAGGTGCGCAGCCCGGCGCGGCGCAGCGCCCGTCCCAGCACCGCCAGCGAGGCGTCGCCGGCCAGGAACCCCGGCACCAGGACGACGGGCTCGGCCTCCCGGGGCAGCGTGCGGGTGCAGTAGGCCGCGTGCCGGTTGCGGCGGCGCGCTCCGACCGCGTCCCAGGCGTACCGCCCGGTCTCGGAGACCACCCGGCCCTCGCGCAGCACCGCGGCGACGCCCGGGCGGGCGTAGCCGGTCGGCAGCAGGAAGGACCCCAGGGGTGAGACGCCGGTCACACCGGCACCGTAACCGACCGTCGGGGCCCGGAGGGAGATGTACGCGACACCTCGTCGCAATCAGGCCCCGGTGGGTGTTGGATGTCGCCATGTCGCCGACGTCCGCACCCGACGCCCGACCGCCCGCTGCGCCGTTCGCCGTGCCCCGCGAACCGGAGCCGGTGCCGGTCTCCGAGGAGCTCTTCGCCCCGGTCAGCAGCGACGTCGAGCTGTGCTACCAGACCTTCGGCGAGCCCGGCGGCGACCCGCTCCTGCTGGTGATGGGTCTGGGCGGCCCGATGACCTGGTGGTACCGAGGCCTGTGCGAGCAGCTGGCCCGGGCCGGCTTCTACGTCGTGCGCTACGACAACCGGGACGTCGGGCGCTCGAGCCGGGCGGTCGGCCGCGTGGGGCGCACCGCCCTCCTCCGGGCCTTCGTGGGCGCGCCCACGAAGGCCCCCTACTCGCTGGTCGACCTGGCCGACGACGCCTGCGGACTCCTGGACCACCTCGGCCTGGCCTCCGCGCACGTCGCCGGGGTCTCCATGGGCGGCATGATCGCGCAGACCCTGGCCACCGACCGGCCGGCCCGGGTGCGTTCGCTGGTGAGCGTCATGGCCACCACCGGGCGGCGCAGCGTCGGCTGGCAGAGCCCGGTGCTGCTGCCGATGCTCCTGGCCCGGCGGGGGGCCGGACGGGAGGCCTACGTCGCCACCAGCGTGGCCACCTGGAAGGCGATCGGGTCGCCGGGCTTCGAACGCTCCCACGAGGACGTCGTGGCCCAGGCCGAGGAGACCTTCGACCGTGGCGTGAGCGCCCGCGGCACCCTGCGCCAGATGCTGGCGGTCCTGACCCAGACCAACCGCACCGCCGCACTGCACCGGCTGCGCGTCCCGACCGCGGTGGTGCACGGTCACGCCGACCGGATGGTCCACGTCTCTGGCGGCCGGGCGACTGCTGCCGCGATCCCCGGCGCCGAGCTCATCGTCATCGACGGCATGGGCCACGACCTGCCCGAAGAGCTCTGGGGCACGCTCGTGGCGACCCTGCGCCGCACCGCCGACCGTGCGGAGGTCGCAAATCAGTGACAGATCGCGGCGCGGGTCCCCGGGGCGGTTGCGGGTTCGGGGGACGATGCGTTAGACCGTGACCTACACCACAACCTCGGAGGCTTCATGCGGGCAGCACCACGACGGCCAGGCACGAGAAGGGTTGGCCTCGTGGCACTGGCGCTCGCCGCCTCCGGCGGCCTCGCGGCCTGCGGCGGCGACTCGGGCAAGCCCACGCTGACCTGGTACATCAACCCCGACGCCGGCGGCCAGGACGCCGTCGCCGAGGCGTGCAGCACCGACGCCTACACCATCGAGACCCAGCAGCTGCCCCAGGACGCCGGGCAGCAGCGCATCCAGCTCGTCCGGCGCCTCGAGGCCGAGGACCCCGGGATCGACCTGATGAGCATCGACCCGCCCTACACCGCGGAGTTCGCCAACGCGGACCTGCTGGCCCCGATCGACGCGGACGTCCAGGACACGCTGCGCGAGCAGTCGTTCCCCGGTGCGGTCGACGCCGCGACCTGGGAGGACGAGATCGTCGTCTACCCGTTCTGGTCCAACACCCAGGTCCTCTGGTACCGCAAGTCCTTCGCCGAGAAGGCCGGACTCGACCTCGCCGTCGACCAGCCGGTCAGCTGGGAGAAGATCACCGCCGCCGCCGTCGAGAACGACGGCACGGTCGCGGTCCAGGCCAACAAGTACGAGGGCTACGCGGTGTGGATCAACGCCCTCGTCGCCGGTGCGGGCGGGACCATCGTGGAGAACACCGACGCCGGCGCCGAGGCCGACGTCACCATCGACTCCGACGCAGGTCTGGCTGCCGCGAAGGTCATCTCCGACATCGCCGGCTCGTCGGCCGCGCCGCCGGACCTCTCGGTCTCCAACGAGGGCACCGACGCCGCGAGCTTCGGCAGCGACACCGGCGCCTTCATGGTCAACTGGACCTTCATCTTCCACAACTTCGACGACTCCGACCCCGCGGTGGCCAAGGACATCGGCTACACCGCCTATCCCCAGACGGTCGAGGGCGAGCCCTCGCGACCGCCCTACGGCGGCATCGGCATCGGCGTCAGCAGCTACTCCGACGAGATCGACCTCTCCCAGGAGGCCGCTGCCTGCATCGTCAAGCCGGAGAACCAGGGCCTCAACGCCGACCTGACCGGCAACATGCCGGCCAGCCCGGCCGGCTACGAGTACCCGGCACTGGTCAAGTCCTACCCGGCCGACCTGCGCCAGCTCTGGCAGGACAGCCTCGGTCGGGCCGAGCCGCGCTCGGTCTCGCCGTACTGGAGCGACATCTCCGGGGCCCTGCAGAGCACCTGGCACTCCCCCAACTCCGTCGACAGCGAGACCCCGGCGGAGTCCAAGCAGTTCATCGAAGAGATCCTCAACGGCGAGGGGTTGCTGTGAGCACCACGACCAGGTCGACGGAGTCCACGACCCCGAAGCCGACCGACCGGCGCAAGAAGCCGGACTCCAGCGACCGTTCCGTGGCCGAGAACCGCCTCGGACTCAAGCTCGTCGCCCCCGCGGTGTTCCTGATGCTGCTGGTGATCAGCTACCCGATGCTGCGAGCGCTCTACCTCTCGCTGTTCAAGTACCGCCTGACCAATGCCGACGAGCGCGAGTTCGTGGGCCTGGGCAACTACACGACGGTGCTCAGCGACTCGCTGTTCTGGCAGGACACCTGGAACACCGTCATCATCATGGTCGTCACCGTCGGCGTCGAGCTGGTCATCGGCTTCGGCTTCGCGATGGTGATGCACCGGATCATGGTCGCCCGCGGGTTGATGCGGACCTCGATCCTCATCCCCTACGGCATCATCACCGTCGTCTCGGCCTTCGCCTGGCAGTTCGCCTTCAGCATCAACAACGGGTGGGTGAACTCCTGGTTCGGCTTCGTGCCCGGCGTCGGACCCGACCTGAACTGGTTCGGCAGCCACTGGACGGCGATGTTCGCGATCATGGTCTCCGAGATCTGGAAGACCACGCCGTTCATGTCGCTGCTGCTCCTGGCCGGCCTCGCCCAGATCTCCGAGGACATGATCGAGGCCGCCCGGGTCGACGGCGCCAGCGCCTGGCAGCGGCTGTGGAAGGTGATCCTGCCCAACATGCGTGCCGCGATCATGGTCGCGGTGCTGTTCCGTGCGCTGGACGCCTTCCGCATCTTCGACAACATCTACGTGATGACCCGAGGGGCGGTCGAGACCGAGTCGTCATCGTTCTTGACCTATCGGCAGGTGATCGAGCAGCTCCAGCTCGGCATGGGCTCGGCCCTCTCGGTGCTGCTGTTCCTCACGGTGCTGCTGCTGGCGTTCGCGATCGTGAAGATGTTCCGGGTCGACCTGGCCCAGGCGAGGGGTGAGAGCTGATGAGCTCGCAGAAGACCAATCCCGGCGTGTGGGTCGGGTTCGCGGTGATCATGGTCTGGTGCCTGCTGCCGATCGTGTGGATCTTCTCGCTGTCCTTCAAGTCGCTCGACGAGACCAACGCCGGCAGCGCGCAGTTCCTGCCGAAGGACCCGACGTTCGACAACTACCAGGAGATCCTGGCCAACCCCGACTTCCTCCACGCGTTGGTGAACTCCTTCGGCATCGCCTCGATCGCCACCCTCCTCTCGGTGGTCTTCGCGACGCTGGCGGCCTACGCCATCGCCCGTCTCGAGTTCAAGGGCAAGCGGCTCGTGCTCTCGCTGGCGCTGGCCATCGCGATGTTCCCGGTGGTCGCCCTGGTCGGGCCGCTGTTCGACATGTGGCGCACCCTGCACCTGTTCAACACCTGGCCCGGGCTGATCATCCCCTACATGTCCTTCACGCTGCCGTTGGCGATCTGGACGCTGTCGGCCTTCTTCCGCGAGATCCCCTGGGAGATGGAGCAGGCCGCCCAGGTCGACGGCGCCACCTCCTGGCAGGCCTTCCGCAAGGTGATCGTGCCCCTGGCGGCCCCGGGGGTCTTCACCGCCGCGATCCTCACGTTCTTCTTCGCCTGGAACGAGTTCGTCCTGGCCATCTCGCTGACCTCGACCACCTCCTCACGCACCGTGCCGGCCCAGATGTCCTTCTTCGTCGGGCCGGACCCGTTCAACCCGCCCTACGGCCAGCTGGCGACGGCCTCCGTCGTCGTCACCGTGCCGATCGTCATCATCGTCCTGCTGTTCCAGCGCCGAATCGTCGCCGGGCTCACCTCCGGCGCAGTGAAGGGTTGATCTCCTGATGGCTGCCATCACCATGAAGAACATCGTCAAGAAGTACGGCGACGGCTTCCCCGCCGTCAACGACGTCAGCATCGACGTCGCCGACGGGGAGTTCATGATCCTCGTGGGACCCTCCGGCTGCGGGAAGTCGACGCTGCTGCGGATGATCGTGGGCCTGGAGGACATCTCCGACGGCGACATGCTCATCGGGGGGACCCGGGTCAACGACAAGGCTCCCCGTGACCGCAACCTCGCGATGGTCTTCCAGAACTACGCGCTCTATCCCCACCTGAGCGTCTACGAGAACATCGCCTTCCCGCTGCGCCTGGCCAAGGCGCCCGAGAGCGAGATCGACGAGAAGGTCCGAGCGGCCTCCACGACGCTCGACCTCGACGAGCACCTCGACCGCAAGCCCGGCAACCTCTCGGGCGGCCAGCGCCAGCGGGTCGCGATGGGTCGGGCGATCGTCCGCGACGCCGAGGCGTTCCTCTTCGACGAGCCCCTCTCGAACCTCGACGCCAAGCTGCGCGGCCAGATGCGCACCGAGATCGCCCGGCTGCAGAAGCGGCTCGGGATCACCACGGTCTACGTCACCCACGACCAGACCGAGGCGATGACCCTCGGCGACCGGGTCGCCGTGCTCAAGCGCGGCGTCCTCCAGCAGCTCGCCACGCCCCGCGAGCTCTACGAACAGCCCGGGAACCTGTTCGTCGCCGGCTTCATCGGCTCGCCGCCGATGAACTTCGTGCCGGCCGAGGTCGAGGGCAGCCGTCTCAAGCTTCCCTTCGGCACGATCGAGGTGCCGGCCGAGCTGGCCCGCAAGGGCGAGGGCAAGGGTCTCCTGATCGCCGGCATCCGTCCCGAGCACTTCGAGGACGCCTCCGTGGTCGACCCCGACAAGGCCAAGCGGGGCACCACGTTCCGCGCGACCGTCGACGTCGTGGAGTGGCTGGGCAATCAGGCCTACGCCTACATCCCCTTCGAGGCCGAGGGCGACGTCCGGGCCCGGCTCAGCGAGCTGGAGAAGGACCTCGACGGCGAGGGCATGCGCTCCCAGCTGGTGGTCTCCCTCGACGGGGCCAGCGGCATCGCCGAGGGCGACGAGGCCGAGATCTGGCTGGACTCCTCGAAGATCCACCTCTTCGACCCGGCCAGCGGCGAGAACCTCACCATCGACCTCTCGCGCGCCGGACGGGTCCCCGGCCACGAGGACCCACAGGCCAAGGCCCAGGCCGAGCAGTCGGCAGACGAGCAGGGCGAGGTCCACTCGCCCTCCTGAGAGCGCTGCCTGACCCCCCTGACCCCCTGACCCGCCTGACCCGCCCGCCTGGACCGCTCTCAGCGGGTCAGACGGCGGCACTGGTCGGGCTGGCAGTCCTGCCAGGCCAGCAGCCGCGAGCGGAGGTCCTCGACCCACGCCCGGTCGTGGGCCCTGGCATAGACGTTGCGGTCCTCGCTGGTCCGGTCGCTGCGGTAGAGCTCCCATGCGAAGTCGGTGGTCTCCCAGGCACGGTCGAGGTCGACCCGCACCAGCAGCCCCCGCTCGCTGCGCACCGCGAGGTAGGAGGGGATCGCGTCCAGGCGGGACCCGCTGCCGAGGTCCGCGTCCGGCTCGCCCGGCAGCACCGGGCCCTGGCGGTGCTCGAAGAAGGCGTAGCGCGAACCGGGAGCGGTGCGGTCCAGCAGGCTCGGCAGCAGGCTCCGTCCGGCCCTCCACGGCGCGACGGCGAGGCCCGCGATCTGCTCGAAGGTCGAGGCCAGGTCGATGCTGGAGACGACCTGGCCGCGGGCACCTGGCTCGATCCCCGGCCCGGCGACGACGAGCGGCACCTGGGTGTCGGCGGCGTACGGCGTGCCCTTGCCGCCGTTGAGGCCGAGCTGCCCGAGGTGGTAGCCGTTGTCGGAGGTCACCACGACGTAGGTGTCAGGCCCGACCACCTCCATCAGCCGCCCGAGCATCCGGTCGACGGACTGCACCATGCGAGCCCGGTCGCGGTACTGCGCCGTCGCCTCCTCCCGCGAGAGGGTGATCGGGTCCGTGCGCCAGTCCGGCGCCGGCGACGTGCTGCCGTCGGGGCGGAGGTAGGTCGGACCCGCCGCGTCGGCGGAGTCCCCGTAGCCGGGCAGGTCGGCGGCGTCGAGCTCCGCGCACGACCTCGCACCGCAGTTGCCCCCAGGCTGTCCGGGGCGGGGGCGGTCGCCCATGGCAGCAGGGAACAGCGGCTGGTCCGGCCAGATGTCGTCGATCCGTGCATGAGCGGCGTACGGCGCGACGTGGAGGAGGTACGGCTTCCCGCTGCGTTCGTAGGTCCGCGCCAGGCTGACCGCGCGGTCACCGATGACGGTGCCGACGTAGGAGCGGTCCTTCACCTCGTCCGAGGCCGAGAACGCCGGCACCGGGTAGGACTGCAGCCCGGGACCGTCAGCGGCGGGGGTCGTGCGCACGAAGCCCCAGCCGTTGTAGCCGCCTCCGGAGACCGCCTCGAAGTCGTCCCACCCGGGCACCGCCGGCGGGGGCTGCAGCACCCCGTCAGCCACCGTGGGCTCGTACTCGTTGAGGTACTTGCCCACGAAGGCGGTCTGGTAGCCGGCCTCGTCCAGCGCCACGTTGTAGGAGTGGGCGGGTCCCTGGTTGTCCCGGAAGGCCTCCCAACCGCCCCGGGGCCCGAGGTAGCCGGACGAGGTGTTCGTGAGCACCCCGGTCAGGTGGGGCGGCTGACCGGTGAGCATCGCGGCCCGGGAAGGACAGCACAGGCTGTTGACGACGTAGGAGCGCTCGTAGGTCGCCCCCGTGCGTGCGAGCCGCCCGAGGTTGACCATCGTCGGCACGAGATCCATCGACACGTCGTCCATGACCACGACCACGATGTTGGCCTGCTCGGGCAGGTCGGGTCCGCGCTCTGGTCGTGGGGAGACCGAGGATCCCGGGGACGGCGCACCGGTCGGCTCCGGGACGCTCCCCCCGACCGCGGTCGGGCGAGGGGCCGCGGCGGACGCCTCGGCGGGGTCCGAGACCGGCGCGGTGCGACCACCGATCAGCAGGAGCAGCACCGCCAGGACGACGACGGAGGCCGAGAGCAGCGCAGCGAGCGCGGCGGCGACGGTCTGAGGTCGAGGTGAGGGGCGCACCTGGTCATGATGCCTGCTGCGCGGTCGCTTCTGCCGCAGGCCACCTCCGCGCGCGGTGGTCCGCGACGATCGTTCAGGTGGCCGAGGCGCCGGCGTGCGGGTTGGCGTTGGGGCCCTGGGGGCCCTCGTCGACGGCACCGCTCTCGTCGTCCGGGGAGCCGGCGACCGACTGGTCGGGCTGGATCGGGGTGTCGGCCTCCGCCTCGTCCATCATCGAGACCTCACTGACCTGTCCGCCGCCCTCGTCAGGGTCGTCGGAGTGGCGCTGGTCGTCGGGTGCTGGAGTGATCACCGATCCAACCTACGGAGCCCGGTCTCACCCCTGTGGGACGACCGCGGCCGGTGCGGTCCTGGGCAGGACCGCACCGGCCGGGGCGGGGTGCAGGTAGGTCGGGTCGTGCGGGTCAGGACTCCGTCGCGAAGCCGGCCTCGACCAGGTAGTCGTGGGCGATCACCGACTCCGACTCGCCGTCGGCCGAGATCCTGGTGTTGAGGTCCTGCATGACCTCGGTGGTCAGGGTGTCGGCCAGCGGCTTCAGGGCCTCCATCACCTCGGGGTTCTCGTCGTTGAAGTCCGTGCTGGTCACCGGCACGCCGTTGTAGAGCGGGAAGAACTGCTTGTCGTCCTCGAGCACCACGAGGTCGTTGGCCGCGATGCGGCCGTCGGTGGTGAAGATCTCGCCGAAGTCGCAGTTGCCGTTGGCGGTCTGGGCGTAGATGACGCCGATGCCGAGGGTCTTCACCTCGCCGCCGTCGATGCCGTAGGTCTTCACGAAGCCGGGGTAGCCGTCGGGCCGGTTGGCGTACTCCGCCTCGTTGCAGATCGTGGCATCGGGGTTCTCGGCGATGTAGGCCGCCATGTCGGAGTGCGTGGCGACGCCGGTCTCGTCGGCGAAGTCCGCCCTCACGCCGTAGGCGTAGGTGTTGTTGAAGGGCGACAACGGGCCCCAGAAGATGCCGTTCTCCACGTCCTCCTCCTTGACCGCCTGGTACTGCTCCTCGGGGTCGAAGATCGGCTTGTCGTGGCCGAGGTAGTTGATCCACCCGGTCCCGGTGTACTCCCACATGATGTCGTTCTTGCCCGCCATGATCTTCTCGCGTGCCTGGGTGCTGCCCTGGGTGTTGAGGTCGGTGCTGTTGTCGGCACCCCACAGGCAGAGGTACTGCGAGGTCAGCTCACCGAGCACGAGCTGCTCGTCGAAGTCCTTGGACCCGGCGACCACACCGACGCCGGAGAGGCCCTCGGGGTCGATGGCGTCGCCGGCGGCGGTCAGGCCGCCGCAGTCCCCGGCCGCGACGTTGCCTACCGAGGAGCTCTCGTCGAGCCCGCACCCGGCCATCGAGGCGGCGAGGGCGGCGACGCCGAGCCCAGCGATCAACCGTCGGTGGCCTCGAGCGGCCCGCAGCTGGTTCTTCATGATGTGTCCCTTCATCGTGGCGAAAGTTCGGTAACGGATGGAGCAGGGGGTCAGCGGATACCGCGGGGGGTAGCCCACCGCTGGAGGATCCCGGCGAGCCAGTCGAGCACCAGCGCGAGGCAGGCGATGATCACCGCGATGGTGAGGATCGCGAGGGGTCGGTCGGTCTTGATGGCGCCGAAGAGGTTCTGGCCGAGGCCGCCGGCGTTGAGGAAGGCCCCCAGCGGCACCGTGGCGACGGCCAGGATCAGGGCGGTCCGAGCGCCGGCACCGATGATCGGCACCGCGAGCGGGAGCTCGACGCGCATCAGCACCGCCGCCGGCGACATCCCCATGCCCTTGGCGGCGTC
The DNA here is from genome assembly GCA_963822495.1 of uncultured Actinomycetota bacterium. Lineage (GTDB taxonomy): Bacteria > Actinomycetota > Actinomycetes > Propionibacteriales > Nocardioidaceae > Nocardioides. The sequence continues at coordinate 865,452 of CAWGHQ010000006.1, forward strand.
GAGGACGCCCCTGTCGACCTGCTGGAGTCCGGCGATCGTGTTGCGGAGCACGGCGAGCGCGGCGTAGGCGGTCAGCACCAGCACCACCGGCCAGTAGCCGATCACGAAGATGCCCACCAGGGCGAGCAGGCCCAGGCTGGGCGCAGCCTGCCCGAGGTTGGCGACGATCAGGACGAGGGGGGCGGCCCGCTTGGTCTTCTCGCGGGTCACGAGCACCCCGAGCGGCACCGCGATCAGGACCACCAGGACGGCGATCGAGAAGCTGAGGTACACGTGCTGGACGGTGGCGCTGACCAGGGTCGACCCGTCGACCAGGTTCACCTCGATGTTGTCGAGGTCCTGCCCGCCGACGTAGAGGTAGAGCAGTCCGAGCACGGCGGCGATGACCAGCGGCAGGACGGCGTCCCGCGGGGAGAGCACCGGGTTCGGGCGGGCCGCCGGAGCGCCGCTCGCCGTGCCCTCCATCTCGTCGGTCTCGGAGGCGTCCGGGTCGCCAGGAGGCGCCGCCCGCTCGGTGACGCCCGTGCTCACGACGCGTCCCCGCGAGCGGGCACGTCCGCGGTGCTGCTCTCGCTGCGTCCGACCCGGGCGAGGATGTCGGAGACGGTGACGGCACCAAGGGTCCGGCCGCCGTCGACGACCGGGATCGCCGCGAGGCCCTTGCCGACCATCAGGTCGAGGGCGAGGTGGAGGCTGTCGGTCGGCGAGATCGAGACGTCGCCGCCCGCAGTCGGCTCGTTGTCGAGGTCGAGCGAGGAGACCTGCTCGAAGTGCAGGCGCTTGAGCGCCGCCCCCTCACCGATGAAGCCGGAGACGAACTCGTCGGCCGGGTTGGCCAGGATCGCCTCGGGCGTGTCGTACTGCGCGATCTGCGAGCCCTCGCGCAGCACCGCGATCCGGTCACCGAGCTTGAGCGCCTCGTCGAAGTCGTGGGTGACGAAGACGATCGTCTTCTTCAGGGTCTGCTGCAGGTTGCGGAACTCGTCCTGCAGCCGACCGCGCGTGATCGGGTCGACCGCACCGAACGGCTCGTCCATCAGCATGATGGGCGGGTCCGCGGCGAGCGCCCGGGCGACCCCGACACGCTGCTGCTGTCCCCCGGAGAGCTGGCGCGGGTAGCGGTCGCGGTAGACCTCGGGGTCGAGGCCGACCACGGTGAGCATCTCGTCGACGCGGGCCGTGATCCGGTCCTTGTCCCACTTCAGCAGCTTGGGCACCAGCGCGACGTTGCTGGCGATGGTCAGGTGCGGGATGAGGCCGATCTGCTGGATGACGTAGCCGATCTGGCGCCGCAGCGTGGTGTCGTTGAGCGAGGCGATGTCCTGGCCGTCGATCTCGATGACGCCGCCGGAGGGCGGAATCATCCGGTTGATCATCCGCATCGTCGTGGTCTTGCCGCAGCCCGACGGTCCGACGAAGACGACGATCTCGCCGGCTGGGATCTCCATGTTCACGCTGTCGACGGCGGCCTTGTCGGTGCCGGGGTAGCGCTTGGTGAGGCTCTTCAGCGAGATCGGCACTCCCCGCGTCGGTTCGAGAGGTTGCGGCGGCCGACCTCTCGCTCGGGCCGGCGTCGCTCGTGGACTGGTTCAGGGTCTGCTCAGACACGGGCACCTCTCGGGGTGGTGAAGCGACGGACCACGACGAAGATCGCGTCGAAGACCAGGGCGATGCCGGCCACGAAGATGATGCAGGCCAGGGCTTGGTTGCCGGTGTTGACCGAGCCCAGGTTGTTCATCGCGTTGAACCCGAGGATCCCCAGGCCGAAGTCACCGATGAAGGCGCCGATGGTGAGGATGCCGACGGTCAGCTGGGTCGAGACGCGCAGGCCGGCCAGGATGACGGGCCAGGCGATGGGAAGGCGGATCTGCCAGAGCATGCGGAACGACCCGACTCCCATGCCCTTCGCTGCGTCGATCACGCTGGGGTCGGCCGCCTGGAGCCCGACGACCGCGTTGCGGGTGATCGGCAGCAGGCCGTACATCGATACGACCGGGATGAAGGTCAGCAGCGCGTCTCCGGTGATGGAGTAGACGAAGCCGAACAGCGCGACCGAGGGGACCGTGAAGGCCACGGCGATGACGCCGATGGAGAGGTTCGCGATCCAGGAGATGCGGTAGGTCGCCAGCGCGAGGACCATGCCGACGACCGCGGCGATGGCCACGCAGTAGATGGAGAGCAGGAAGTGCTGCTGGGTGCGGAAGATGAGCTCCGCGGAATTCTGGGAGAGCCACTCGCCGAACGGCAGACCGGTCACATCGCCCCCTGGTTCGATAAAGTGCCCGCTTTTCACCCCCCGGTAGGCGGCGCACACGGACGAGGGGACTGTAACGGAGAAATAGCCCGATCTGGGGGACGTCCTCGATCGTGACGACGCCGTGACCTGCACCGACCTGTGTAACCAGGCCCGGACCTCAGCGTCCGACGACGCGATCGGCGCCCGGGCCGGCTGCGTCCGGGCGTCTCGGTGGGGCACCTGGCGGGATCGGGTCGGCCGGCTTCGGCTCGTCGATCTCCTCATGCTGACGCAGACGCACGGCCAGCTTGATCTGCTCGAGGTTGTTGCGCAGCAGGTCCGAGACGAGCTCGTCCATGCGCGGGTCGCTGAGCATCTCGATGATCACCCGCAGCGTGCTCTCACTGACCTCGGAGACGATCAGGTCGTAGCCCGGCAGCCTCTTGACGAGGCGGACGTTCGGATCCGAGCGCACCTTGTCGGCGACCAGGGCCTTCAGCTCGTCGTGGTTCTCGCGCAGGGCCTCGGAGATGTTCTTGGTGTAGTGGCCGGTCTGGATCACCGCCGCCACCTCGTCGAGCACGACGATGGTCAGCGGCCGCTTGATCAGCTCGAGCGCCCGGATCGAGAGCCCGCTCGCACGCTCCACCACCGAGGGCCGACGCATGCCGAAACGGACCAGCAGCGCGCCGACGAACGCTGCGAGGAGTGAGCCCCCGAAGATCACGGCGACCACCACGAGCAGCACCTGCAGCGTGCTCAGGCCCTCCAGCCACCGGGAGAACGAGCTCATGGCCACAGGTTAGCGACGACCGGCTGCCCCCAGGAGCCGAACCCTCACCTAGCCTGGGCCCATGAGCAGCGAGACGACCGAGTACCGCACGGAGCACGACTCGATGGGCGAGGTCCAGGTGCCGCTCGAGGCCCTGTGGCGCGCGCAGACGCAGCGCGCCGTCGAGAACTTCCCGATCAGCGGGACCCCGATCGAGCGACGCCTCATCGAGGGGCTCGCCCTGGTGAAGTCCGCGGCAGCGGCCGCCAACCTCGAGCTCGGGGTGCTGACCGCGGCGCAGGCGGCCGCGGTGCGCGACGCCGCCGCGGAGGTCGCCGAAGGTCGGCACGACGCCCACTTCCCGATCGACGTCTTCCAGACCGGATCGGGCACCAGCTCGAACATGAACGCCAACGAGGTGATCGCCTCGCTGGCTGCCCGCAGCGGCACCGACGTCCACCCCAACGACCAGGTCAACGCCAGCCAGTCCAGCAACGACACGTTCCCCACCGCGATCCACGTCGCAGTCACCCGTGCCGTCACGGCCGACCTGATGCCGGCGCTCGACGTCCTGGCGACCAGCCTGGAGGCCAAGGCCACCGAGTTCGCCGGGCTGGTGAAGTCCGGCCGCACGCACCTGATGGACGCGACGCCGGTCATGCTCGGCCAGGAGTTCGGCGGGTACGCCGCCACGGTGCGACTGGCGGCCGAGCGGCTGGAGTCCGTGCTGCCGCGGGTGCGCGAGCTGCCGCTCGGTGGCACCGCCGTCGGGACCGGCATCAACACCCCCGACGGGTTCGCCCGGCAGGCGATCTCGGCGCTGTCGGAGCTGAGCGACGAGCCGTTCACCGAGACCCGCAACCACTTCGAGGCTCAGGGCACCCGCGACTCGCTCGTCGAGCTCAGCGGCGTGCTCAAGACCATCGCGGTCGGCCTGACCAAGATCTGCAACGACCTGCGGTGGATGTCCTCGGGCCCGACCACCGGGCTGTCCGAGATCCACCTGCCCGACCTCCAGCCGGGGTCGAGCATCATGCCCGGCAAGGTGAACCCGGTCCTGCCCGAGGCGACGCTGATGGTCTGCGCCCAGGTGATCGGCAACGACGCCGCGGTCACCGTCGCTGGGGCCAGCGGCTCCTTCGAGCTCAACGTCGCGATGCCGGTGATCGCCCGCAACCTCCTGGAGTCCGTGCGGCTCCTGGCCAACGCCGGCGGCGTCCTGGCCACGCGCTGCATCGACGGCATCACCGCGGACGCCGAACGGATGCGCACCTACGCCGAGTCCTCGCCGTCGGTCGTGACGCCCCTGAACAAGCACCTCGGCTACGAGAGCGCCGCCAAGGTCGCCAAGCAGGCCCTCGCCCACGGGGCGACCATCCGCGAGACCGTCGTCGCGATGGGCTTCGTCGAACGCGGCGAGGTCAGCGAGGCCGAGCTCGACGCCGCCCTCGACGTCGAGGCGATGACCGGCCCCCGCCGCTGAGCGAGGCCGGGCGACGCTGGGAATCCCCGGCTGACCGGGGATTCCCAGCGTTGTCGTGGTTTGTAAGCCACGACAACCCTAAGAGTCCCCTGCTGACCGGGGATTCCTGACTCCGGGTTGTCGACCGGCGGCCCGGGGGGTCGGGGCCGGGCGCGCTGAGGCCGGGTCAGTACCAGTTCATGGCCTGGCTGTGGTCCCAGGCGGCGCACGGGCTGCCGTAGGAGCCTTGGATGTAGCCCAGGCCCCAGCGGATCTGGGTCTCGGGGTTGGTGGCCCAGTCGGCGCCGACGGTGGCCATCTTGGAGCCGGGCAGCGACTGGGGGATGCCGTAGGCCGAGGAGGTCGGGTTGTCGGCGGTGACGCTCCAGCCGGACTCCTTGGTCCACAGGCTGTCCAGGCAGCTGAACTGGTCCGAGGAGAATCCGTACTCGGGCAGCAGCGCCTGGGCGATGTCGCGCGGGTCGTTGTCGGAGAGGCTCTCGGTGGCCGTCATCGCCGGGGCGTCCTCGGCCTCCAGGGCCGCGACCTTCTCGGGGTCGGCGACGTCGCGCCGGTCCGAGCGGCTGACGCTCGGCGCGCGGTCACCCAGCTCGGCGGCGGCGACCTCGCCGTCCGCACCCTCGCTCACGTCGGTCGTAGCGGCGGCGAAGGCGGCCGGCCCGGCGGCCTGCACCGGCTCACCGAGGGTGCCGACGGAGATGCCGCCGGTCACGGCCGCACCGGTCGCCAGGACGGCGAGCGCGGACAGCGCGACGGTGGTGCGCAGGACGGGACGGGCGCGACCGGGTGCCGCGGGGGCGGCTCGGTGCTGGGGGACGTGCTTGACAGACTGGCTCACAGACTCGCATCCGGGGCTCGGCGACAAGGACAGCTTCAAGGGCGATCGGAACAGCAACCTCGAAGGTCACGAATAGATCTCGATCGACGATGCCAGAGCCATGGCACGATGCCAAACCGAGTCGCCCGCTTCACCCCCCGACGTGGCGGGGATCACGCCGGTGGAGGACTGGTGGGCTCCCGACTGCCTCGGGAGCCCCACCAGCAGCACCCGTCACACCGTCATGTTCTCCAGCATCTCGGTCACCAGGGCGGCGATCGGTGACCGCTCCGAACGGGTCAGCGTGACGTGGGCGAACAGCGGGTGCCCCTTGAGCTTCTCCACGACCGCCACGACGCCGTCGTGGCGACCCACGCGCAGGTTGTCGCGCTGGGCGACGTCGTGGGTCAGCACCACCTTCGAGTTGGCCCCGATCCGCGAGAGCACCGTCAGCAGGACGTTGCGCTCCAAGGACTGCGCCTCGTCGACGATGACGAAGGAGTCGTGCAGGGACCGGCCGCGGATGTGGGTCAGCGGGAGGACCTCCAGCATGCCGCGCTCGAGCACCTCGTCGATGACGTCGCGCGAGGTCATCGCACCGAGGGTGTCGAAGACGGCCTGCCCCCACGGGCCCATCTTCTCGGCCTCCGAGCCGGGCAGGTAGCCCAGCTCCTGGCCGCCGACGGCGAACAGCGGCCGGAAGACCACGACCTTCTGGTGCTGGCGCCGCTCCAGGACCGCCTCGAGCCCGGCACACAGCGCCATCGCCGACTTGCCGGTGCCGGCCCGGCCGCCCAGGGAGACGATGCCGACCTCGGGGTCGAGCAGCATCTCCAGCGCGATCCGCTGCTCGGCCGACCGTCCGTGGATGCCGAACGCCTCGCGGTCGCCGCGGACGAGGTGGACCTGCTTGTCGGGCCCCACGCGGCCCAGCGCCGTGCCGCGCTCGGAGAGCAGCACCAGCCCGGTGTGGCAGGGCAGGTCCTTGGCGGCGTCGAGGTCGACGGTGCCGTCGCTGTAGAGCTCGTCGAGAGCGGCGGCCGGCACGTCGAGCTCGGCCATCCCGGTGTAGCCGGTCTCGGAGTCGCTGACGGCCTCGGCGCGGTACTCCTCCGCCTCCAGGCCCACCACCGACGCCTTGATCCGCAGGGGCAGGTCCTTGGAGACCAGCGTGACCCGGGACCCCTCCTGGGCGAGGTTGTGCGCCACGGCCAGGATCCGGGTGTCGTTGTCGCCGAGACGGAAGCCCGAGGGCAGGGTCGAGGAGTCGGTGTGGTTGAGCTCGACGCGCAGCGTGCCGCCGGCCTCCCCGACGGGGACCGGCTCGTCGAGGCGGCCGTGCAGCACGCGCAGCTCGTCGAGCAGGCGCAGCGCGGTCCGCGCGAAGTAGCCCAGCTCGGGGTGGTGACGCTTGCCCTCGAGCTCGGTGATCACCACCACCGGCAGGACGACCTCGTGCTCGGCGAACCGGCGGATCGCGCCCGGGTCGGCGAGCAGGACGCTCGTGTCGAGGACGTAGGTGCGGGCGGTGCTCGCCGACGGGCTGTCCGACGGGTTCTCAGGCGTGCTGTCGCGGTAGGACGTGATCACGGTTCACCCCTTGTGGGACAGCGCGGCGCACCCGACGCCCCGGCCCTCGTCGCTCGTGGACCGGGACGGGGTCCGCGCGCCGGAGTGCCGGCGCCCTCGCGCACGCCAGGCCGGGGCCTGGTGCACTGCCTGGTCGTGACTGCTCACGAGCGAGCCTCCCGATGAGGCGGGCTTCCCCACCCGCCACTGCCCACGACGCTACGCCCGGCCGAGGTCGCACGAACGCGACACGCCCACCGCCGGGGGACGAGCCTCACTCCCCGTAGCGACGCTCCCGGCGGCCGTAGGCACGGATCGCGCGCAGGAAGTCGACCCGGCGGAACTCGGGCCAGTAGGCCTCGCAGAAGTAGAACTCGCTCCGGGCGCTCTGCCAGAGCAGGAAGCCGCCGAGCCGCTGCTCGCCGGAGGTGCGGATCACCAGGTCCGGGTCGGGCTGGCCCTTGGTGTAGAGGTGGTCGGCGATGTGCTCGACGTCGATGATCCCGGCGAGCTCCTCGAGCGTCGTGCCCTGGGCCGCGTGCTCGTGCAGCAGCGAGCGCACCGCGTCGGCGATCTCGCGTCGGCCCCCGTAGCCGACCGCGATGTTGACCAGCATGCCGTCCACGTCGTCGGTGGCCTCGGCGGCCGCCTTGAGCCGCGACGCGGTGGCCGTCGGCAGCAGGTCGAGGGCACCCACGGGGTGCAGGCGCCAGCGACGCTGTGCCGCGAGCGCGTCCACGGCCTCGCCGATGATCTCCAGCAGGTCGTTCAGCTCCGACTCCGGACGGTGCAGGTTGTCGGTCGAGAGGAGCCACAGGGTGACCACCTTGATGCCGACCTCGTCGCACCACCCGAGCAACGGCTCGATGTTGGCCGCGCCGGCCCGGTGCCCGTGGGCAGAGTCGCGTCCGACGGCTCGCGCCCAGCGCCGGTTGCCGTCGAGCATGACCCCGACGTGCTGCGGCAGCTCGGCCGGCATCCGACGCAGCATCCGCGCCTCGTAGGCCGGGTACAGGACCCGGCGGACCCCTTGCTTCCAGTCGACCACCCTCGGATGGTAGCCGCGGGACGCGTGGTGCGGAGTGAAGTGAGGTTGCCGACTCCGCGCTCTCACCGTGCTCGACCGGCTCCACCGCGCCGCTACGCTCGGACCATGAACCGCGCCCTCGACCGAGCCGACGACTCGGCCCGCCAGGCCCTCGGCAGCCTGGCCGGACACGTCGGCGAGGCCATCGCGGAGGTCAAGCCCAAGCTGCGGGGGTGGCTGCACCTCGGCACGGCACCGCTCACGCTGGCGGCCGGCATCGTCCTGGTCGTGCTGTCCCCGACCACCACGACCAAGATCGGCTCAGCGCTGTTCTGCGGCACCGGGCTGCTGCTCTTCACGGTCTCGGCGATCTACCACCGCGGAACCTGGTCGCCCGCGACGTGGCGACTCCTGCGACGCATCGACCACTCCAACATCTTCCTGCTGATCGCCGGCTCCTACACGCCCTTCAGCCTCATCCTGCTCGACGGCGTCGAGCAGAAGGTGCTGCTCATCGTGGTGTGGACCGGCGCCGTCGTCGGAGTCCTCTTCCGGGTGTTCTGGACCTCGGCGCCGCGCTGGCTCTACGTGCCGATCTACCTCGCCCTGGGCTGGGCGGCGGTCTTCTTCATCCCCTCCTTCCTCTCCGGCGCGCTCAGCCTCGGGACCGGCATCGGCGTCGCGGCCTTCGTGATGATCGTCGTCGGGGGTGGGCTCTACACCCTCGGCGGACTCGTCTACGGCCTCAAGCGGCCCGACCCGTCCCCGACCTGGTTCGGCTTCCACGAGATCTTCCACAGCTTCACCATCCTGGCCTTCGCCGCGCACTACATCGGCGTCTCGCTGGCGACCTACGCCCTGCGCTGAGGCTGACTGGGCTCGGCTGGGCTGGGCTGAGCTGGGCTGGGCCGGGCGGAGGTCGGCGGGGTGGGTGCGCTCAGGACAGCTCGGCGCGCAGGTCCTCCGGCGTCGTGACCGGTCGCCGGCACACCATGGCGCGACACACGTAGGCGGCCGGACGGCCCTCCAGCTCGACCCGGCCGGCCAGCAGGCCGATCGTGGCCCCGTCGCCGTCGCCGCCACCCTGGTCGCCGCCACCCTGGTCGCCCTCGCCCACGACCACGACCGCCCCGGGGTGGCGGCGGGCGAGGCGCTCGAAGGCGTCCCGGGCGGCCCCCGGCGCGCCGACGACGGCCACCTCGGGCGGCCCGTCGAGCATGGCCGCCGCGGCGGCCAGCGACCACCCGGCGAAGCGAGGGGCCCGGGCGGCGAGCGTGGCCACCCCGGCCAGCGCCTCCTCGGCGGCGTCGCGGTAGCGCCCCTCGCCGCTGAGCGCATGGTGGGTGACCAGGGCGTGCAGGACCGACGACAGCCCGCCGGGGCTGGCGTTGTCGCCGGGGTCACGGGGTCGGGCGACGAGCCGCTCGGCGTCGTCGGCGGTGTCGTGGAAGCCGCCGTCGTCGGCGCGGAAGCGCGCGAGGGCGTCGTCGAGCAGCGCACCGGCCCGCTCCAGCCAGACGCCGTCGCCGGTCACCGAGGCCAGCGCGAGGAAGCCGGTGGCGACGCACCCGAGGTCCTCCAGGACGCCCGCGTGCGGCCCGGCGACGCCGTCGCGCGAGACCCGCAGCAGTCGCCCCGCGCCGTCGAGGTGGACCTCGACGAGCAGCCGGCCCGCGGCCAGGGCCGCGTCGACGTACTCCTCCCGGCCCAGCAGCCGGCCGGCGTCGCACAGCCCGCTGATCGCCAGACCGTTCCAGGCCGCGACCACCTTGTCGTCGCGCGCGGGACGCACCCGCTCGGCACGGGCCGCGAGCAGCCGCCGCCGCACGTCGACCAGGCGGGCCGCCCCCGGGCCGTCGGGGTCGGTGAGCAGCTGGAGCACCGAGCTGCCCTGCTCGAAGGTGCCGGCCGGGGTCACCTCGAAGGCGCCCGCGGCCCAGGCCCCGTCGTCGGGCCCGAGCACCTCGACGAGCTGCTCGGGGGTCCAGACGTAGAAGCGACCCTCCTCGCCCTCGGAGTCGGCGTCGAGCGCCGAGGCGAAGCCGCCCTGCTCGGTGCGCAGCTCGCGCAGCAGGAAGTCGGCCGTCTCGGCCGACACCCGCTCCCCCAGGACCCCGCCCCACCGTGCGTAGAGGCCGACCAGCTGCGCGTTGTCGTAGAGCATCTTCTCGAAGTGCGGCACGACCCAGCCGGCGTCCACGCTGTAGCGCGCGAACCCACCGCCGAGCTGGTCGTAGAGACCGCCCCGCGCCATCGCCTCGCAGGTGGCGTCGAGCATCGCGGTCGCCTGCGCACCCCCCACCCGGCGCAGCGCCTCGAGCACCATCGACGGCGGGAACTTCGGCGCCCCGCCGAAGCCGGCGTGCCGGGCGTCGTGCTCGCCGGCCAGGGTCTGGACGGCGGCGTCCAGCTCGGGACGACCGATCGGCCCAGGAGTGAGGCCGACGGCCTGCTGGAGGTGCGCCCGGACGTTGTCCGCGGCGCGGCGCACGTCGTCGCCCCGGTCGTGCCAGGCCTCGACGAGCGCCTCCAGCACCTGTCGGAACGACGGCTGGCCGTGGCGAGGACGGTCGGGGAAGTAGGTGCCGGCGAAGAACGGCGTGCCCTCGTGGTCGAGCACGCAGGTCATCGGCCAGCCCCCGTGACCGGTCATCGCCTGCGTGGCCGTCATGTACACCGCGTCGACGTCGGGCCGCTCCTCGCGGTCGACCTTGACGCAGACGTAGTGCTCGTTGAGGTAGTCCGCGGTCGCCTGGTCCTCGAAGGACTCGTGCGCCATGACGTGGCACCAGTGACAGGCGGAGTACCCGATGCTGAGGAGGATCGGGGTGGCACGCCGCTTCGCCTCGTCGAACGCCTCGGGCCCCCACTCCCACCAGTCGACGGGATTCTCCGCGTGCTGGAGCAGGTAGGGGCTGGTCGCGTTGGCGAGGCG